>JAEWJK010000009.1 GCA_023386555.1 Bacteroidota bacterium
TCAGCAGCATCGCTTTTGTAAATAGTAAAGCAGAACAAGGTAATAGCACTGCATTGCTGGATTATAATTATACTGATGCACGACCATTGGCTGGCAACAACTACTACCGTTTAAAGCAAACAGATAAGGATGGTAAGGTGAATTATTCCAATATTGTTTTGCTGAAAGGTGAGAAGGTCAATGGTGTATTCATCAGCAGTCTTTATCCTAACCCGGCACAGAATGAAGTAAATGTTCGTATAGAATCATCTGTTGCAAAAAGAGTAACCCTCGTGGTAACAGATATCAGCGGCAGAATATTAATGAAACGTAATGAACAGCTACAGTCTGGAACTACTCTGGTTTCAGTTATAACAAGCCAGTTAGCACAAGGCAGCTACCTGATGAAGGTAATCTGCGATGATGATTGTGAATCTCCTGTAATGAAGTTTATGAAACAGTAACAGCATAAACTTTGAAATAAAATAAACCCTGATCCCTTGGTCAGGGTTTTTTATGGATATTATTTTATCTCCAGATCACTCTCAATGGCAGCATAACCACTCATTACTAAGGCAAAAGCAATTATTGCGGCAAGGAAGATCAGCAATGAGTAAAAGTAGGTTGATCTAATATTGATTCTTTCTTTTATAACTTGTACAAGCGAGACTATAAAGAACACAGGTGTAGCCACAATTAATGATAACATAATTAATTCATGAATAACGCCAGCAATTACAGGAAACTCAGTTCCTGTTTGGAACATGATTAGCAAAAACAAGAAATATGCAAAAGCAATAATGCTAATAATGAATGTTATTCTCTTTAATGTCATGCTTAATTGTTCAACTTGCTCAATAAAGATATGTTGTACAAGTCCCGATGTAAAATCAGGATTCCGACTTTACGTCGGAAAGTGACACAACGAAGATGCTATATAGAAAAATGTTGGCTAACAAATATCAATTCAACAAAGGATCGGCTTCAATTTCTTTCACATCAACATTGCTATAATCTCTTATCTCTTTATACAATGTGTCTCTTTCTATTGGCTGGCGTTTTACCTGTTTGATCAGGGTAACCAATTCTGCAGTACTCATAGCAGGATTCTGTTCTTCACTGCCGGCCATTGAATAGATCTTCGTAGAGTCATCAATGGTTCCATCAATATCATTTACACCAAAACTCAAACTCAGCTGTGCATTTTGTCTGCCTAACATTGGCCAGTAAGCTTTGATGTGAGGGAAGTTATCCATATACAATCTTGCCACAGCATATACTTTCATGTCTTCAATAACAGACACTTCAGGTATATGGCTCATTTCATTATCATGATTCCTGAACTTGAGTGGAATAAAAGTGTTGAAGCCACCTGTTTCATCTTGTAATCTTCTTAATTGTTCCATGTGGTCTACACGATGAACAAAATCTTCGAGATGTCCGTACAACATTGTTGCATTACTATGCATTCCAAGTAGGTGAGCTGCTTTATGAATGTCGAGCCAGCCTTTACCATCTACTTTATCATCGCATATCTGCTGACGAATTGCAGGATCAAATATCTCAGCTCCACCACCAGGTAAAGAATCCAAACCAGCATCATGCAAATACTTCATTCCTTCTTCAGTAGTCATCTTTGCTTTGCGGAACATATAATCCAGTTCAACTGCAGTAAAACCTTTGATGTGAAGATCAGGGCGGTGCTGCTTGATCTGCTTCAATAAATCTGCAAAAAAATGGATATTCATTTTCGGATGTACACCACCTACAATATGTACTTCAGTGATCGGCTTTCCATCATAACTTTTTACAATGTCCATCATCTGTTCCATCGTAAGTTCCCAGCCTTCTTCTTTATGGGCATACAATCTTGAATAGGAGCAGAACTTGCAGCTGAACACACAAACATTCGTTGGCTCGATATGAAAATTGCGATTAAAGTAAGTTTTATTACCATGTTTCTTTTCACGAACATAGTTAGCCAAAGCACCAAGATAGGAGAGCGTACCTTTTTCAAATAAGATCAAACCATCTTCAGGTGTTAAACGGTTACCAGCAAGTACTTTCTCACCTATTGCCTGTAATTGTTTGTTCTTTACTTCTGCTATGATTTTGTCTATCGGAGCCACTACATTCATCTCGCAAAATTTTGGGCAAAGCTACAGGTATACAAGCGATAAAACATGAGGCTCGTCAGTCGTTAAGCCACTTATAACATCATGTTAATAAACAATGTTTCAGCTATCATAAAACGTTTTATCTTTCGCTACCAAAATCTAACTCGCATGAATATTAAGTTTCGGCTGACAGTGATGAGCTTCTTTCAATTTTTTGTATGGGGAGCCTGGCTGATAACGATTGCAACCTATTTCTTCAGCAGTCCGATGGGACAAGTTGAAGGTGCCGGTGCAACTTTCGGAGCTATTTTCGGAACGCTTGCTTTGTCATCTCTTTTTATGCCTGCCATTACTGGAATTATCGCCGATAAATGGATGAATGCAGAACGATTATATGGTGTGCTGCATGTTTTATACGGAGCTATTTTATTGTATGTGCCACAGGTTACAGAAGCCAACACTTTGTATTATGTAATGTTCGCTGCCATGATCTGTTATATGCCAACAATCTCTTTATCAAACTCGATTGCATATACTATACTGAAAAGAGAGAATTATGATGTGGTGAAAGTGTTTCCGCCAATAAGAGTTTGGGGAACAATCGGTTTCATCGTAGCCATGTGGTTTACCAACCTCAGTGGCAGTAAAGCAAATGCTAACCAGTTTATCATTGGTGGTGTTGCTGCGATAGCTTTGGGATTATATTCTTTTACACTACCAAAATGTCCACCACAAAGGTCTATTGCAAAAAATGCAGGCATCATAGAACAATTAGGATTGCAGGCATTTACATTGTTCTCGAAATACAAAATGGCTTTGTTCTTTTTATTCTCCATGTTACTGGGTGGTGCATTACAGTTAACTAATATGTACGGCGACACTTTTTTAGATGATTTTAAGAAGGTACCCGAATACGGACCAGAATCATTTGTGGTGAAATATTCTACGATCATTATGTCTATTTCGCAGATATCAGAAACATTATTCATACTCACCATTCCTTTTTTCCTGAAGCGATTTGGTATTAAACAGGTGATGTTGTTTTCGATGTTGGCCTGGGTATTACGATTTGGATTATTTGCTTATGGAAATCCTGCTGATGGTTTATGGATGATCATTTTATCGTGTATTGTATATGGAATGGCGTTCGACTTCTTTAATATCTCAGGATCATTATTCGTTGAACAAACTACTGATCCGGCTATCAGAAGTAGTGCCCAAGGTTTGTTCATGATGATGACGAATGGAGCCGGAGCGTTTTTAGGAAGTATGATCAGTGGATGGGCAATTGATAAATATTATACACTCGAAGGAGGAGATAAAGACTGGCATAGCATCTGGTTAGCATTTGCTGTATATGCATTGATAGTTGCAGTTCTATTTATGGTACTCTTCAAACATAAACATGATCGAAAAGCAATGGAAGCAGCAACAGTAAGTCATTAAATAAAAAGCCGGAGTAGTCCGGCTTTTTACATTTTTATCCAGCTCTCCGGAATAAGATCTTTAGTATCGTAAGGAGCATTATTAAACCATTTTTTAGGAGCAATAACAATCTTGTTGGGATTTGGGTTTAGCCATGCTGCCCACCACGAGAAAGAACTATTGGCGATAATCTGGTGTTTGCATTGCGAAATGAGATAGAAATCTTCTATAGAGGTGGAGGTAATTTTTCCAGAAACATATTCTGTATCTACATTCAATCGAAGATTTTTTTCTGCCCACTCAATATCATCTGAAAAAATATACGCTTTTTGAATTTGTATTTGGCTGCTCAGGTATTCAAATGCTTTCAGATAATGATCAATTGGAATCAGTCCTAAAACATCCATAGCAATATCGGTAAGATAATCACCCCTTCTTATATGTATTGCTACCGATTCGGTGTTACGAAATGCTATTCCATACTTCTCCACTTTTTCAATAACGAATCCTTTAAACTTCAGTTTTTCTCGTATATAAGTACTGTGCCGTATAAAGTATTTTTCACTCTGCCTGTTTCCTTTTAGATAGATGTTTTTTTTACTGTGGTAAAAATTTTTATCAAAGCTTACACGTCTTTCTTTGTAAATTCTTCTTCTGTAAAAAGGCAATATTTTTTCAAAATAATTATCAAGTTTAGATTGATTGAGAAAATCATCTATCTCATCTTTTGATGCTACAGCAGGTGCATATTCGAAATTTCCTAATTCGAAATGTCTTTGTGTACCAACGATAGCATTTGGTTCGCTAAATGAAGTAGTATTAACTTTAAGCTCAACATTATGGTGCAATGCAAGACTTAAACCTGCTGCATATTGAAAAAGCTGATTTCCTAATCCACCATTAAGTTCTACAAGTATCATTTGAGAAAGGCAAATAAATGTTGCAAATTTGCCAGTATAATTTTAAAAAATGGAAAGTTTCTTCAAAAGAAAGATTGAAAGATTGATATATCTGCTTAATGGAAAAGACAAAGAATTTGCTGAGATCAAATTTTGGAGAAGACAAATAAACTTGTATTTAAAATGGTTTAATGGAGAGATAGATCAATTATATGGTCATTCTTCCCCAAGAGCAGATCAGAAAGTTATATCCCATAAACCAGAGGTGGCTGCACTACTTACTTTTTTTGAAATTCATCAGAAGGAAAAATATAAAAGAGATTTGCAATTACCTGACAATGCATTTGCCGGGATGAAAGTGTTGGATGTGGGTTCAGGTCCGTTTCCAAGTGCTTTATGTTTTAAAGATTGTGATGTTTACAGTCTTGATCCACTAATTGATAGTTATGTTTCTGCTGGCTATCCACTCCATTGTTATGAAGCAAGAGGAAGATTTGTGTGCTCCCAGGCTGAAAGCACTCCTTTTGAAGATAAATTTTTCGATGCTATTGTTTCAGTAAATGCTATTGATCATGTAAATGATTTTGCAGCTACTGCTAGAGAACTCCAAAGGATACTGAAACCCAATGGAAAGTTCAGAATGCATGTACATTATCATCCAAAAACAAAAGCTGAGCCGCTTGAATTGAATGATGAAGTGTTTCTGAAAAATTATTCCTGGGTAAATGGTATCAGGAAAATTTCAGAATCAAAAGTAAAAACCGGAACATCTATTCAGGATGATCGGGAGTTGTTTGTAGTTTGGGGTAACTAATCGTTACCAGAAAAATTCTGTATTTTAGATATGTAAAAACTGCTTATGAAATTTATATTCCTGTTTTCAATACTTATTACTTTTAGTCTGGTATCGGAGGCACAGAAACTTCAAAGGGCTTTTGGTTTTGGAAATACAGGGGAAGAATACGGTAGAAAAATAGTTTATGATGCTCAGGGCAATATGTTTGTTGTGGGTTCTTTCCAGGGAAATAATTTAGATGTAGACCCATCACAGGCAACTTTTAATCTTAATAGTTCTGGAAGCTGGGACGTATTTATTGCAAAGTATGATGCTTACGGAATATTTCTGAATGCAATAAGTGTAGGAGGATCACAGAATGACCAGGCTACATCAATAGCAATTGACGATACAGGAAATATTTATGTTACCGGATGGTTTCGTGGAACAGTAGACTTTAATCCCTCACCTACAAACATAGCTAATGTGATTAGTAATGGGCATAGTGGTAATGATATGGGATACGACGGAGAAATTTTTCTTGCAAAGTATACGAATGATCTTAATTATAGCTGGGCATTTGGAATAGGAGGGCCGTTTGTTAATGATGCAGGATTAGCTGTAAAAGTAGATAAACAGGGGGATGTAATTTTAGCAGGAAATTTTCGTGGATTAAATGTAGATTTTGATCCTTCCGCAAATGTTGCAGCTTTATCTGCAGCTGGAGTT
This sequence comes from Bacteroidota bacterium, assembly GCA_023386555.1. GTDB lineage: Bacteria > Bacteroidota > Bacteroidia > Chitinophagales > Chitinophagaceae > JAEZDC01. The sequence continues at coordinate 5,925 of JAEWJK010000009.1, forward strand.
ATTGAATCATTTATTGCAAAATATACTTCTGCCGGCAATTACGTTTGGGCTAAGGGAATAGGAGGGGCATCAACTGTTAGTGGCCAGGTTAGAGATATTGCCATTGATAATGCAAATAATATTTATGCAGTTGGTCATTTCGATGGCTCTGTTGATCTTAACCCTGGTACTGGTACCAATACGGTTGCATCTGCAGGATGTGGTGACATTTATCTTCTAAAGTTATCTGCAGCCGGAGATTATAAGTGGGGTTTTAAAGTAGGCGGTAGTAATTGTGATTATCCCGTATCTATTGTATTAGATAATGCTGCTAATGTTTATATTTCCGGTTACTTCAGTAGCAATAACGTAGATTTTAATCCTGGTACAGCCACAACTTTATTAAGTACTACCGGAACTACTTACGATATTTTTATGGCTAAGTATGATAGTACAGGTGCTTATATGTTTGCGAAAAAGGTAGGTGGCCTGGGATCGGACATAGGATATGATATGGCAATACGATCAGATGGATTTGTTCTGGTGGGTTACTTTTCTAAAACCGTTGATTTTGATCCTTCCTCAGCTACCCATGCACTTACCAGTGCAAATGACAGTACCGACGGATTTATTGCTCAATATACATTTGACGGAGAATATGTAAGTGCTTTTAAAATAGGCTCAACTGGTGATGATGCAGTATATGGTATTCATGCTGATTCAAAAGATGTTATTACGGTAACCGGATTTTATACCCATTCAAATGTTGATTTTGATCCATCTTCAGGTAAATATTATCTCCCGGGTGGAATTAATCGGGATGTATTTATCGCTAAATATTATGATCTGAATGTAAGAAACATCGTAAAAGGTAGCGTTTTTATCGATAGGAATTCAGATGGAATCAAGGATAGTAATGAACCATATTTTATCGGAGCGAAACTTATATCCATTAAGAATACAGAAGATACTGTTATTACCATTTCATCTAATGGAAGATTTGCTTTTGCAATTGATACCGGTCAATATATTACTACTCCGGGTTTACAGGTTCCTTATTATACAATAGTACCGGGTTCTGATACAACGAACTTTTCCACCTATATGAATACAGACAGTGTATCATTTGCTGCTCAACCAATACCTGGAATTAAAGATTTAGCTGTAGCAGCCTTTGCCTTGTCACCTGCCAGACCAGGATTCCCGGTGTATTACAAACTGGTTTATGCAAACAAAGGCACAGAAATCATAAACTCAGCATCATTACATTTTATTAAAGATGGTAGATTAAGTTTCGATTCGGCTTCCATTGATCCTTTAACTGTTAACGGCGATACGCTTAAATGGAACTTTACTAATGTAGCCCCGTTATCAGTTGGAAGTATTATTTTATATTTTAAAGCGGTCACTCCACCTGTGCTTAATTTTGCAGACACCTTATCATCCAGCACAATTATTTATCCCATTATAGACGACTCAACAGCTAGTGATAATGTATTCGCTTTGAAGCAAGTTGTAACAGGCTCTTATGATCCTAACGATAAACGTGAAAATCACGGTGGTAAAATTACTACTACCCAGGTAGCAGAAAGAGATTTCCTTCATTATACTATAAGATTTCAAAACACAGGAACTGATACCGCATTCAATATTATTATAAGAGATACTTTAAGTAATAATTTAGACTGGAACACATTAGAGATAATATCGGTAAGCCATGATTACCAGTTTTTTCAAGTTGACGGAAACAAATGTTCATGGCATTTTACAGGTATAAACCTTGTAGATAGCAATAAGAATGAACCTTTAAGCCATGGCTATATTGTATTTAAGATTAAGCCAAAATCAAGTTTAGCTGCGGGTGATATTATTACAAACAGGGTTTCTATATATTTTGACTTTAATCTTCCTGTTGAAACTAATGTAGAACAAACTATAGTTGAAATGCCGGCTATACTTCCACTTACTCTGCTCAATTTTACCGCAAAAAGAAATGGAAGAGTCAACCAATTACAATGGAAAACAGCTAACGAAATAAATGTGGGTTATTTTGAAATACAGCGAAGTAGTAATGGTAGAGATTTTGTTACGCTTGGAACTATTAATTCACAAATAGGTAGCGAACAAAAAACATATGTGTTTAGCGATAATCTTCCTTTGAAATCATCTAATTATTATCGATTAAAGATTGTTGATAAAGATGGAAAAGTCGAATTTAGTTCAATAAGATTAATAAATAATGAATCAATATTAGGGGCAGAAATTTTTCCTAGTATTGTAGCAGATGTTTTAAATGTAAGAATATCAGCAGAGCAAAAGACAGATGCAACATTGTCAATTTTAGGATTAGATGGTAAGATTTACATGGTAAAGAAATTATCACTAACGGAAGGCATTACATCTTTTACACTAAATGTAAGTTTTTTAAGCAGTGGAAATTATTTTACTCGAATACATACAGCGAAGGAGCAAATAGTAATAAAATTCATTAAATAATAGAAGCTATCCAGGTTGTAAATAAGAGGCAGTCTACTGCCTCTTATTTCTTTATAGCGAAAACATGAATGCCATAACAAAGAAGTTCCTTTGAAGCATCGCCTTTCTTACTTAGCTTCTGTAGTGAGTACAATAATAAATGAGTAATTATTTTATCAATAATATTATAGCCTTTTGAATATTGAGTACTTACATTTTTAATTCTTCGTACTTCCTGGCCTAAATACTCAAAATAATTACCATTCATTTTCATGTCGGCAATATTATATCCTAGTTTACCCAGATGATGTTCATAAAAGAACCTGCTTAATCCCGATGCAAAATGATATGGAGCAAAGTGAGTTAAACTTGCGAATGGAGCAGTAATAAGTAAATGGCCTCCGGGTTTCAGTATTCTATTCATTTCTTTCAGTGCTGCTACCGGATCCGGTACATGTTCCAATACTTCAGTACACATAACAGCATCAAATGAGGCATCTTCAACGGGAATAGCAGTTATATCACTAATTATATCAAGTTTAGAATTATCCCAGGTTCCTGTTTGCATTCCAACGTTTCCTTCACCGGTATACTGACCAAAATCCTGAGATACATATTTTAAATGTGAACAAAACCTTTTAAACTGACATTCACCTGCACCGGCATCTAATATTTTAGAACCTGGAGGAATTTTTTTAAGTGTTTTTTCAATCCACTCAACTCTCACTGACTCATTGTTTGTTCCTACATTGAACATTGTATTCAGCTTTTAAAATAAATATCTCCAAATAATGTTTTATCAAATTCTGCTAACCGAACATGCTCTGTGAAATCTGTATAATTCATCCAATCATGCAAAGCCCAGGTCATGGATTCTCTTACACTGTAATTAAACATACCATTCTCAGATAGATTGTGCAGCAGTTGAATACAATCCAAAGCCGCCTGTTTTCTTTCCGGCACAGCATATTCAAATGAAATGTAAGGAATAATAGATTTTAAACCCTTCAATACTTGGGGTTCGAATCCTTCCACATCAATCTTGCAGAATTGAGGAAAACCGTATTTAATAATTAGATTTTCTAATGTTGTAACAGGTACTTTGATTGTGTCCTTCCATTCTGTGTATTTGAATTTCTCTTTTGTATCTGTAATAAACTTACTGTCGAATGTTGATGCTGTCGTATCTGTTGCTATATACATTTCCAGTTCACCTTCAGCATTACTTATTCCGACTTGTTCAATGGTAATTCTATTGTTGAATTTATTCTTCAGAATTTCAACACATGCAGGTTGTGGCTCCACTGCAATCACTTTTGCATTACACTTTAGAAACACCTCAGTCCTGTTGCCAATATTTGCTCCAACATCAAACACTTGATCGCCTGGTTGAATAAACTGTTTATAAAAAGCTATCCTTTTGGGAAATAATTCCCTTTCCATAACATCATTAGCTACTTTCCATTTTTTATGATTATACTCTTTGTAATATTTATGAAAAGGAGTGTAACTTATAATTTTTGCAAATAAACCCATATTATATTTTTTTGAACCAAAAGCATCCGCAACCATAATTCTGTTCAATAACCAAATTTGGATCGGCATTTTCTATTAAGCTACCAGTATCTGGTATTAGTGAAAATTCTTCAAGTTTACAGTTGGTAAATTCCTGCAATATTAGTTCATAGCTATATATTCTGTGAGCATTGAACTCAATTCTTGGTTTGCCAACCGGAGTAACAAACAATATATCTCCTCCCGGTTTGGTAATCCTGATAATTTCCTTAATTGCTTTAATATCTCCTTCGGCATCTATAGGGTCTCCATATCTTCCTAAACCTATATGTTCAACCGTATGCATGCATGATACCGATGAAAATGATTCATCTTCTATCTCAAGCTTACATAAGTCAGCAAATCTTCCTTCCCATCCCTTTAGTTGAATGTTAGCAGGTCTGTAGTCGTAAAATTTTACAGGAATAAATGCAGAAAGCATTGTTCCAAAGTAAACAATAGAAGAAAAATCTACGTGTAGTTTTGGCTGTGTTTTGGCTAATATCCTTGCAGCCCAGGCAGGATGATAGGTATAATGATGATCGAAAGGGGTTGTTCTAAGCTTGTCTGTTAAACAAGGGTAAATATCCCTAAAGGAAATTTCGAATCGTTTGTCTTTGGACGCTTTAAATCTATTATATTCTTTAAAGTATTCTATTAATCTGAACGTTTTCTTAGGAAAACGGATTAAGACATTTTTCGATACTTGCAATGCTAGATTTTTTAGATACATTCGAACGGTACTTTATAACTGTTTAGAGGTAATGTTTCAATTTTTAACCCGGAAAATTAAGCTATTATTTATCATCTTATTATTGATTTCATCTATTGAGAAATCTTCAGCACAGGTTAATCTTACGAATGGGTTAGTGGCCCAGTATAATTTTAGTGGTAATTCCAATGATGTATCTGGAAATAATCGTCATGGACAAGCTATGAATGGAGTTACTTTGACAACTGACAGATTTGGTAATTCTAATAGTGCATATTCATTCGATGGAGTAAATGATTATATCCGTGTACCAGACAATGGAGGTTTCTCCACATCGAGTTTTAGTTTGGCTCTTTGGTTTCAATCCGAAACAGATGCGTTACAAAATCTGGTTGGCAAAAGAGATTTTACCGGTGGAAATAATGGAGCTCAATATCAGTTTTTTATAAACTACCCACCATTTCCAGGTATCGGATCAAACATTGTTGGTAACTCGTCAAATTGTTCTAATGTAACATCCTCTAGTTATATTAATACGGGTAATATAATTTGTAAAACCAAATGGTATTTTGTTGTAATTGTATTTGAAGGAATTGCTCCAGGAACCTCGAGGCATAGAATTTATATTGATGGAGTTTTAAGACAAAATGTTACTGCACCTTTTTCTGGAATGCTCACCACATGTTTGAGTGAATTAAGATTTGGAAACTGGTGGTCTGGAGATCTTATACCATTTAAAGGAAAAATGGATGATATAAGATGGTACAACAGGCCATTAAATCAGGATGAAGTAAATGCTTTGTATGATAACTTCCCCACATCATCTTCTGCTGATTTCAACTACACTCAAAACTCCTGCAATCCTAAAACAATTCAATTCTCAAATGTTACACCTGGAACCACTTCAGTCTTCTGGGATTTTGGAAACAATACCACAAATACAGGTAATGCAAATCCTACCGTGACTTATGCAAACTATGGTAATTACAATGTTAAACTAAGGGTTCAAACATCGTCAGGTTGTTTGGATAGCGTTACTAAAACCATCCCTGTTATTGTTCAGCAAGACAGTTTAATTACCAGGGCAGATACAACAATCTGCCGAGGAAGTTCTGTTCCCCTTAATACCTTTCCGGCTTTGAACTTTTGTTGGGGTACTGAACCTGGGTTAAGCAATACCAATATTGCAAATCCTGTGGCAGCACCTCAAAATACAACAACATATTACTTTACGTCTCAATCTATAGGAAATAACCTGGTTGTAAATGGAGATTTTTCTAATGGTAATTCCGGTTTTACTTCTGATTACACACCTCAATTTCCAAATACAACTCAAGGGGTTTATTGGGTATCGAATAACTCTTTTGCTTGGAATGTAAACTTTAACTCTTGCACAGAGCATACTACAGGAACGGGTAGCATGATGATGGTTAATGGATCTCCCTTAGTTGGTGCCAAAGTTTGGTCTCAAACTGTAACCGTTACACCCAATACTAATTATGCATTCAGTACATGGATACAATCTTTGGCTGCATTAAATCCTGCAAGGCTTCGATTTTCAATCAATGGTAATGTTTTAGGAAACAATATTAATGCAGGTAATGTAGCTTGTCAATGGAGCCAGTTTTATACTACCTGGAATTCCGGAAATAATACATCTGCCATAATTACTATCGTAAATAATAACACAATAGCTGATGGAAATGATTTTGCTATAGACGATATATCCTTTGCCCAGGTGTTTCTTAAACAAGATTCAATTAAAATAACTGTCACAGATCCTCCTGCTATCGATGTTACTCCTAATATTTCTATTTGTCCGGGAGAATCAATTACGCTTAATGCAATAGGAGCAACAAACTTTACATGGTCACCTGTAGGTGGATTATCGAATTCCACCGTGGCAAATCCTGTTGCTACTCCAACCACTACAACAAAATATATTGTTACAGGCTATGATCTTCCGGGATGCAGTGGTAAAGATTCTGTTACCATTACAATGAAATCAAGCCCTGTAATTACGGCTGATGATGATACTTCTTTTTGTGTGGGAAGTGGTCCGGTAGTTATTTCTGCTACGGCCCCAAACGCTGCTCAATATAGCTGGACACCCACTGCAGGATTAAGTGATCCATCAATCAGTAATCCTTCAGCAAATCCCTCTGCTACTAACAAATATTATATTGAAGTTACCGGGACCAATGGATGTAAATCTATAGATTCCATAACTGTATCAGTGCTTGATGTACCTGTGGTAGATACCAGATCAGATACATCGATTTGTTCAGGAGTTCAAACTTTACTTACCACCACGGCAACAGGTGCTACAAGTTATAGCTGGTCTCCGGTTTCAGGATTATCCAATGCATCAATTGCAAATCCACTTGCATCACCTACTGTGCTAACAAAATATATTCTTACCGTATCAAATGGTGCATGTAGTGCCAAAGACTCAGTTACCATAGATATAAAACCTTCACCGGTTGTATCAAAAAGTAGCGACACTACAATTTGTAATGACGGGCAGGCACAATTATCAGCCAATGGGGGAGTAACATATAACTGGTCTCCATCAACCGGATTGAATAATGTTAATATTTCAAACCCTGTTGCATCTCCAAATGCTGCCACGAAATATTTTGTAACAGTTACAGGCGTTAATGGATGTAATAAAATTGATTCGATCAATGTTGGCTGGACACCGAAACCTGTTTTTACAATAACCCCATCAGCAATTGGAATTTGTAAAGGAAATTCAACTGCTCTTACCGCTAGCGGAGCAGATGTTTACAACTGGTTTGCAGGTTCAAATATTACGTCACCAACTAATGCTTCTACAACAGTACAACCTGCAACCACGCAGCAGTTTTCTGTTGCAGTGCATCATAATTTTTGCAGTATCAGCGATACACTTCATTCAATAGTAACAGTTAATGATCGTCCTGCTGTCACCGTTTCAAAGTCTAATGATATTGATTGTTCAAACGGATCAACAACTTTAACGGCAACAGGTGGTGTCAGCTATTCCTGGAGCCCACAAATAAATATCACTGCAGCAAATACAGCTAACCCAACGGTTACTCCTGCAGAATCTACTACTTATGTTGTAAGAGTAACAAATGCTGCAGGATGTGAGGCTGTCGATTCGGTAAATGTGCTTGTAGCATTTAATCCGGTATCAGGTGGATACAATATGCCAAATGCATTTACGCCGAATAACGATGGCAAAAATGATTGTTTCGGAATAAAATATTGGGGTGTTGTTCAGAACCTTAATTTCTCAATTTATAACCGATGGGGTGAAAGAATATTTGTAACTACAAATGATCAGAAGTGTTGGGACGGAACTTACAAAGGCATTGCACAACCTTCTGGAACATATGTTTACCAGATAAAAGCTACAACAGCCTGTGGTGATGTATTTAAGAAAGGAACAGTTGTATTAATGCGATAAAAAATCCCGCTGATGCGGGATTTTCACTTACTAACCTTTTAGCTTATTATAAATTAGCCTGTATCTTTTTATCTAAAACCGATTTTGGTACAGCACCAATCTGCTTATCTACTACTTTACCACCTTTGATAAAAAGGATCGCTGGAATCGAAGTAATGCCATAATTCATACTCACATTCGGATTATGATCTACATTAACCTTACCCACCTTTACCTTACCATCATATTCTTTTGAAAGCTCTTCAATAACTGGTCCGATAGCACGGCAAGGGCCACACCATTCAGCCCAGAAATCAATCACACTTAATTTGTCGCTGTCTAATACCTCCGTTTGAAAGTTAGCATCAGTAAATTCTAAAGCCATAGTATAAATTTTTTATTTTGATTTAGATGGGACGTCAAATTTAGCACTAAACCAATCATCTGCTTTTTCTGACTTATCCACCGTTGTGACTATTGACGTGAGCTTATTTTAAAACTTACATAACGATGATCCAGAGGCTATTACTGCTATAAAGCTCCTGTTGCGTCGCACACTTCTACACGAAGTTCTTTATTGAACTAATTGAAAGTCAACGAATGCAGCTTATTTCACCAATACCACATAACCTTTGTACAATTCATCTCGCTGCAGGCTTTCATTAAAGTAGGTAAGAATGTAATAATATGTTCCTATAGGTGCATCGTTGCCTTTGATCTTTCCATCCCAGCCCTGCTTCAGATCTCTGGTTTCAAAAACAGGTTGGCCATATCGGTTGAATATGCTGAACTGGAATTTTCTTGGTAAACACTCAATATGCACTCTTAACTGGTCATTTATTCCATCACCATTAGGTGAAAATGCATTCGGAACAGAGGTGTTACAACTGCAATCTACATAATACACACTCAGACTATCAGTATAAGTGCAACCGTTTAAAGTTGTTTCTACCCAATAAACATCTTGCTTATTGGCTATTATGGTACTATCTCTTCTGCCATTGCTCCATTCATAACTGGCTCCGGGGTAACTCACTTTTAAAGGAACAGTAAAGCCATAACACAAAGTGGTATCTCTTCCAATTTCCACTACAGGTATTGGCTTTAGTCCAATGGCTATATCATCTTGTTTCAAACAACCAATATAATCAGCAGTAACACCATAATTACCTGCCGTATTTACTTCCAGTTCTGGTTGTTTGGTACCATTGAACCAGGTGAAATTTGTACCTGATGGATAATTATCCAACACAACTGTATAAGTGCTTTCATCACAAATACTCAGATCAACCGGAGTTTGCCAGCTATTGATAGGATTTTCTGAAATGATAATTGAATCTCTATGCTTACATCCATTGATTGTTGTTGCCTCTAACCAATAAATTCCTGAAGCTGTAATTGGAAGTGTTGCAGATGCAGCACCTGTATTCCATTGAAGCGATGAAACATTACCACTGATGTTAGACTGCAATATATTCGGATTGGAAGCACAGAACATAGTATCTGTTCCGAGGTTAACATTTGGTAAAGGATGAATGCCAATGTCAATTCCATCCTGCTTTAAACATCCGATATAATTTGCTGTTACACTGTATAAGCCTGAAGTATTGAATAAACGATTTACTGAAGTTGATGCATCATCCCAGGTGAATGTGGTGCCTGCAGGATAATTATCTAGCGTAACAAGGTGACTGATGCCGCAAACATTTACATCAGCAGGAGTTTGCCAGTTATTGATCGGATTATTTATTACATCAATTGAATCTCTTGATTTGCAGCCCAAGTCTGAAGTTACTTCAAGCCAGTACGTTCCTGTTCCGTTAATAGCAAGAGTAGGTGAGGTGCTGCCATTATTCCATTCAAAAGCATTAATGGTTCCTGATGTTGTTGACTCCAGTACATTAGGACTCGAAGCACAGAACATGGTATCTGCACCTAAGTTCACTGTTGGAAAAGGATTCAACGCAATATTGATATCATCTTGTTTGGCACAACCTGAATAGGTTGCTGTAGTTATAAAATTACCTGATGTAGTAAACAAATGATCAGAGCCTGTACTGTTGTCATGCCATATAAAATCTGTACCCGATGGTGCATTGGTAATAGAAACCAATTGCTGACTTCCACAAGTACTGATGTCGGATGGCATTTGCCAGGTGTTGATTGGGTTGTCTGTTATAATAACGGTGTCTCTTGTTTTACATCCGGCAGCAGAAGTTCCTTCGAGCCAGTATAATCCTGCCGAAGTAATGTTTCGGGAAAGAGCACTGCTTCCATCTTCCCATGCAAAACTTACGAGGTTATTGCTAACGTTTGCCTGTAAACTATTTGTACCCGAAGCACAGAACATTTTATCGGCTCCAAGGTCTACCAACATATCAGGTTCTACTTTTACAAGAATCGTATCCCTGTTTTTACATCCCTGTACATTGTTTGCTGTTACGATATAAGTGCCTAACTGGTTAACGTTGATGTTCGGACCAACTCCACCTGTGTTCCATGTATATTGTTGTCCCCCAACGAAATTTTGAACAGCAAGATTAAAAGTTTGTGCGGCACACATGATCTTATCGTCACCCAGATTTGGTTTGATGGGTCTTGGGTTTACATTCACTCTTACAGTAGAATCGTAAAAACAATTTGCGCTATCTGTGATTCTAAGTTTGAAATAATTCCATCCGGTTGCTGTTGGAGCAACTTGCAATGAAGATGTGTTAGTAGCAGATAAAATGTTTCCTGTTAGCAGAGTTGTTGGTGCTACTGGTGTCCAGGCAAGGCTTTTTAAAGGTATTTGATAGGTTTCCTGGAGGTTTGTTGGATAAAGGCTACTCGCAAAATTGATTCTCCAATTGAAAATATTTCCATTGTCAATAGCCAGGTTATCTTTTATGTGCAATATCCAGTTACCATTTAAAGAAGTGCCTAGCATGCCATTTAAGCTTTGGAATGGAGTATAATTTCCAGCAGGTAAATAGCTTACATTATTATAAACCTGACCTAAAGCATCTGTAAAAGTATGATTATGTGAGCCGGCTTCAGCAACCATGGTTCCGAAGGTCGGATTTGGGGTGAAACCATATAAATAACCTACACCTTTTGCAGCAGGATTGCCTTCATTGTCCACAGGTTCACCTAGAAAAGTTCCGGCACCTCCCGGATATTGTTTTAAGGTAATAAATGTATGATTGGGGGCTTCCAGTTTTATCTCCAGATCACCCATATAAGAGTGCTCCAGGCTCATAAAAACACCAAGGAAATGATTGATGTTTGTTAATGTTTGTCCGGGAGCAAAATCTGTTATACGTATGGTATCTGTAAAAGTCACACCAGTGCCATCATGCAGGAAGAAATCTTTTCCCGAGAATGGAGGAATAGTGTAAGATCCTTTAGCTAATTCATAGTTAGACGTAAAAGTTGTTGTATCGGCCATGCAATTTGCAGGTGGTTGGGAAATCTTGAAATTTGGTTTTCCGGAAGTTCTCACTTTTACTTTTAAAACCGTATCACTGTTACAGCCATTAGCATCAGTCACAGTAAGTCTTACATTATATCCTGCAAATTGAGTTACTCTTTTAGTGATAGTAGTTAATCCATAACCAGAAGTATCATTTGAAAACCCGGTTCTCCACCTGAAATTGGAAGTGGCATTTGATTGACTGTAATTAACGTTATTGTTTGGATAATTAATGTTTGCGTTTAACGTAATAAAATCACCAAGACAAACATTCACAAAACCGTTGGCATCCGCTGCAGGAGTTGTTGTAAAACCCCCGGTAAAAGACTGACAAGGTTCAGCACAGCTTAAAGTAGCTTCCCATCCTTTATCCTGAACAATACCATCAGATTTAAAACGAAAAGTTAGCGATCCTGAAGCATTCAGTGCAACCACAGAGCCTCCAATAGCATTTGTAAAATCAAATACTGCTAATATTGGTGCCGAGGTATTTTGACCATCATAGATCACTAAGCTATCCCCGATCTCCATATAAATAAGAGTGAACAACGCTCTCATTTTTTTGCCTGGAGTAGATGGCTGGAAAGTAATGGTATCTGCTCTGTTTGCGCTATAATTTCCACTAGTTCCGCCGTTATCTACAAATGTTCCTGAGCAGGTACTTACGGTTGTACCGTTTGTGGTACTATTGAGTGTGTAAGTTTGTCCGCTAACATCTATAACCAGAATACAAACAAGTGCCAGTAGGCTTAAAAATTTTCTCATCGATAAGTATGCAAGGCCGTAAATTAAGAAATTAATCTGTTTTAGCCTTTACATATCTCCTCCATTTGTCAATAACCTGTGTCATATCCTGTGGCATTTCACTTTCAAACAATACTTTCTTATTCGTTACAGGATGAGTGAAACCCAATGTTTTAGCATGTAAAGCACAACGTGGGCAAACCTCGAAACAGTTGTCAACGAACTGCTTATATTTTGTGTATATCGTTCCTTTTAAAATCCTGTCGCCACCATATTCAAAATCATTGAAAAGTGTATGACCAATGTGTTTCATGTGTACACGGATCTGGTGAGTTCGTCCTGTTTCCAAAACACATTCAACTAATGTTACATAGTTAAACCGTTCAATTACTTTATAATGTGTGATGGCATGTTTACCAATTTCACCTTCCGGGTAAGCATGAAACTGCTTTCTGAATTGCTGGTGACGTGCAATATGAGCTTCGATTCTGCCTTCATCCTGTTCCATATCTCCCCAAACCAATGCAACATATTTTCTGTCTACTGTGTGATTAGAGAATTGCTTTGCAAGATGAGCCGCAGCATCAGCAGTTTTTGCCAATACTACAAGACCTGTCGTGTTCTTATCAATTCGATGCACCAATCCAAACCTTGGTAAGCTGTCTTCATCAACATTCGGATTTTGCTGACGAAGATGATATGCCACACCGTTCAACATCGTTCCGGAAAAATTACCCACACCAGGATGTACCACCATATTCGGTGCTTTGTTAATGATCATGATAGCATCATCTTCATAAACAATATTCAGTGGAATTGGCTCCGCTTTTATTTCTGACGCATCAGGATTTGAAAGACTCAACAAGATGATCTCATCACCCGGCTTTACTTTATAATTTGATTTTACCGGCTTGCCATTCACCGTTAAAAATCCTGCCTCAATTCCTTGTTGTATTTTGTTTCTTGTAATGTTTTCTGTTCGTATCTGTATCCATTTATCTATACGCAAAGGTTCCTGGCCTTTATCTATGGTAAAAGTTCTTCGTTCGTAAAGTTCATCTGCTGATTCCTCAATTGGTAATTCAGGCTCATTCATAACACGAATTACACGAATTACAGCGAATTGTACAAATAACTACAAACTATAAACTCAAAACTGCAAACTATCTTTGTTCCATGCAGCAGGTAATTTTCGAGGATTTAGGAAGGAAGGCTTATAAAGAAACCTGGGACTACCAGGAATCGCTTCTAAAAAAGAACATAGATGTAAAAACAATTCTTCGGCAATTAGAAACACAGGAATTCACTCAACCGTCAACCGTCAACCGTCAACCGTCAACTCAAAACTATCTACTCTTTGTCGAGCATCCACCAGTTTATACATTAGGTAAAAGTGGCAATGAAGATAATATATTGATGAGTGAGCAGGAACTAAAGATCAAGGGCATTGAATTCTTTCATATAAACAGAGGAGGAGATATTACGTTTCATGGTCCTGAACAGTTAGTGGGTTATCCGATTCTTGATCTTGATAAATTTAAAACTGACATTGGCTGGTATTTAAGAAGCCTTGAAGAAGTGATTATACTTACAATGGCCGAATATGGATTGATTGGCGAAAGAAGCAAAGGTGAAACAGGAGTTTGGATAGAGCCTGGTGTGAAGGGAAAAGAAAGAAAGATCTGTGCAATGGGAATTAAATGCAGCAGGTGGATCACAATGCATGGCTTTGCACTGAATGTGAATACGGATTTAAGCTATTTCAATAACATCATTCCTTGTGGCATTCAGAATAAACAGGTAACATCTTTAGAAAAAGAATTAGCCAGGAAAGTTCCGATGGATGACGTGAAAGAAAAAGTAAAACACAACTTTGAAAAGATATTTGAATGTGAAATTGTGCAACATGCTATGAAAGCCTCAGCATAACATCTCAATTCATGTAATTAGTGTAATTCGAATTAATTCCTGGCTTCAGAAGTCTCTCGCCACATAAAATTTATTCCTTTCTTTCAGAACCCCATCTTCATACAGATCAAATAAGAACCATCCTGCATGAATGAAATTTGCTTTATCAATAATCAATGAAGGCTCTTTTACATTGGCAATCTCAAATAACGGTGTACCATCTTCTTCAAAGAATAATATTTTGTATTTTCTGGTAGCCACAAAAGGAAGTTTGATGTTCACAAATCCATCCCTGCTGGAAAATATATATTGTGATGGTTTCCACATTTGTTTAGCTGCATAAGGTTTTATCACAATTTCATTCGGACCAACAGCATACAATGTATCTTTTGTTTGATACATCATGGAATCACGAAAATGTCTGTACTGAGTAGTAGTTAACTGCCCAATAATCGCATCTCTTAAACGTATGGTGATCAATTCTCCCGGTTCAATTCCTGCACCGGCATCTAAAGCAACACCTGTAGCAGATTTTTTTGAGGGGGTAAAGAAGTATGTTCCACCAGCCAGCACATAATAAATTCTATAGTAAGACGGAGCACCCATTGGGGCTTTAGTATCTAAGTATCCATTCTGTTTTGATGCAGGTGAAGAAGGCGAGAATATGGTCTTGAAATTCCTGCTGCTGTCGAAAGATCGTTGCACACTTAACTGCACAACAGTTTCAAACGGATTGATCCAGCTGATCTGGATTCTGTTATTTCCCAAATCCCTCAATGTAAAATCAGGTAATGTATCCTGTGCTTTTGCTGTAAAACCAAAGAATGCTAAAGCCACGCTCAAAAACAATATCCGCTTCATATATATAGATTGACACAAATATAACTGCATGCCTGTTATAAAAATTCTAATGTACCAGCTGGTAAACTTCTGTTGCCTTGTAATCCACCACTATGAATCACCAGCAGCTTATCATTGTTTGAAAAATAGTTTTTATCCATTAGATCCTTCACTGCAAATACCAGTTTGCCGGTATAAACAATATCTGTTGCAAGTTGTTCTCTTCTCCATAGTTCATTCATAAAATCAATCAACTCTTTCGGATGTTTTGCATATCCGCCAAAATGGTAATCATGAAACAGCTGAAAACTTTTATCCTGATGCTTGGCTTGCAGTATTTCCATAACATCATTTCTAAGATTCACATAACCTTTTAAAACACTGATGCCAATACATGTTTGGTGCGGTAATGCAGCTTCAACCAATCCAGCTAAAGTTGTTCCGGTTCCACATGCACAGATAATATGCGAATAAGATGATGTATCGGTTGATTTAAGTATTTCTTTTGCACCTAACATTCCATTTACACCATAACCACCTTCATTCACCCAATACCAGCTTTCATCAGCATATTCATTAACAATATGTTCTTTATTTCTGTAAACTTCACGATTCACATAAATGAGCTTCATTCCATGCTCTTCAGCTTCCTGTAGTGAGGCTGATAATTGTGGAGGTTTTTCACCTCTTATAAAACCAATACCCTGTAATCCGGATTCTTTGCAGGCAAATGCAGTGGCTACAATGTGATTTGAAAATGCTCCTCCAAAAGTGGCAATAGTTTTTTTGCCCAAAGTCTTTGCTTCTGCCAGATAGAACTTTAATTTAAACCATTTATTTCCGCTTACAACAGGATGCAATTGGTCTAATCGAAGCACATCAACCTGAATATTTTTCCACCAATCGCATTTAAGGCTTTGTATTTGTATAGTGTTGACGTTTAACATTATAAATTGGCTGAATAGCGATGGTTTAATAGCTTCGCAGCCACAAAAATAGAACAACAGTATGCAACCAACATTGGTAATCTTAGCTGCAGGAATGGCAAGCCGTTACGGAAGTATGAAACAGGTAGAATCTTTTGGTCCTTCCGGCGAAACTATTATGGATTATTCTATCTATGATGCTATTCGTGCAGGATTTGGTAAAGTGGTATTCATTATTCGTGAAGATTTTGCAGAAGCTTTCAAAGCTAAGTTTGAACCAAAGTTAAAAGGTAAAATTGCTACCGATTATGTTTTCCAGAAGTTAGAATCGTTTGTTGGTGACAGGGAAATTCCTGCTGATAGAACCAAGCCTTGGGGAACAGCTCATGCTGTGTTGTGTTGCAAAGGCAAAGTGAATGAGCCTTTTGCTGTGATAAATGCAGATGATTTTTATGGACGAGATGCTTTTGTAAAAGCGTATGAATTTTTGAAGCATGAATGTGCTCCTGATAAATATTGCATTGTGGGTTACGAATTGAAAAGAACACTAAGCGAAAATGGTAGTGTGAGCCGTGGTGTTTGTGAAGTAGATTCAAATAATAATCTTGTTTCTATTGCAGAAAGAACAAAGATCTACCGGAATGAGAATGGAAAGATCACTTATGAAGATGAAAATGGTTTGCATGAAGTAGATGAGAACAGCAGCGTAAGTATGAACTTCTGGGGCTTTCATCCAGATGTTTTTGAAATAATGGAACAACAGTTCAACGAATTTCTTGATCAGAATATATCAGCTCCAAAATCTGAGTTCTTTATTCCTATTGTTGCAGATGAGTTCACTAAATCAGGTAAAGGAACTATCAAAGTAATTCCTACAACTGCACAATGGTTTGGCGTTACGTATAAAGAAGATGCACCTTCTGTTCAGGCTAGTGTAACCAGGTTAGTAGATCAGCAGGAATATCCTAATAGTCTTTGGTCTTGATACTAAGAAGTGGGTTGTTTGTACAGCATAGCATACCCACAAATACCCATAGCTAAGTCATGCATAGTTCAATATTACTTCCCCTGAACTTTTAACAGGCAGTAGAGATATTCCATGTATATCCGATGTTTATCCTATGTATAACCTATGTCTTAGAGAAGAATAATTGATCGCTGCTGATACTGCTTCATAAAATTGTATAGCCAGGTACCAAAAAAAAAGTTCCGATTACCAGAGGCGATCGGAACTTTTTTAAATCTATCAACTTATTTTAGGACATTACAGTTTTAATTAGAATGCTTTTACCTGGTAAACATAGTCTTCCAGTTGTTTGATCTGCTGGGTTCTTTCTTTACCTTTTAAGTTAGAACCTGTAGGCAATTTGATCTTATCTAAAGCCGTATCTGCTTTCTTGATATTGTCAATGAATTGATTAATGCCTTTTGTCTTAATGGCAAATACCACTCCAACTGCTTGAGTTTGTCTTGCACTGAGTACACCAATAATCTCACCATTTCTGTTCAAAACGGGACCACCTGAGTTACCAGGATTTGCTGCTAAAGACATTTGATAAGTGATGGTATCTCCGTTGTATCCTGTTCTGGCACTTAAGTAACCTTCGTTATAAGTTATTTCGTTTGTTGGATAACCTAATGTGTAAATGTTCTCTCCAAGATCGGTTGCATTTCTTTTGAAACTGTAAGGAATAGAAGAAGGTCTCACAAACTCATCATCTTCTATTTTTAAGAGTGCAAGATCTTTTGCCTCGTCAATTGAAATGATCCTGGCATTGAACTGTTGACCTTTATTATTTACCACTACTGCTCTTGAAACTCCACGTAAAACGTGTGCATTGGTAATTAAATAACCTTTTGTATCAATAAGAAACCCTGAACCATCAGTCGTTTGAGTGATATCAACCGGTATCTTCGATTTTCTTACTTCTGTATTAATAGCATCAGTCTTTCTTTCAAGATTGTTCACCTTACGATTCAATTCCTGAACTGCTTTGCTGTTTGGAGTAGGAGATACGGCAACAACAATAACGCTTATCATTAAAGCAATTACACCACCAACAGAAGCTGCGATAGCGGTAACTCTTTTGTAACGCTGCCAAAGCTGTATCACTTTAGCTTTTGTTGTTTGTGCAGGATTTTCGCTGATCTCACCTTTTTCCAACAGCTTGATGTGAGCTTCATGAATGCTGTGTTTAAGGTTACGATGTGCTGCATAGGTATCCATCTGCTGAAGGAACATGCTATGTTCCACCACCATTTGGTCAACCTCAGGGGTAGTTTTACGAAGATTCTCGAAATATTCTCTCTCTTCACGGCTCATTTTGCCGCTGA
Source organism: Bacteroidota bacterium (assembly GCA_023386555.1). Taxonomy (GTDB): domain Bacteria; phylum Bacteroidota; class Bacteroidia; order Chitinophagales; family Chitinophagaceae; genus JAEZDC01. The sequence goes on from JAEWJK010000009.1 coordinate 24,284, forward strand.
GGTAATTTTCGATTGCTTCTAAAAGTAAAATGTCATCCATATAATCACTCTCCTATATTATACTGGGCAAAGAATAACTTTTTCAATCGCATCAGGCATTTGTACTTCTGATTCTTTGCGTTATCAGCATTTGTGTACTTGAACTCTTTTGCTATCTGCTGCATATCTTTTTTCTGAAGGTAATAAGCTTCTAAAAGACTTTTGCAGGGTTCACCCAAACTGCTTAATGTTCTATCCATTATAGCATATTCGGCATTTTTCCGCTCATGCTCCTCAATGTCTTCTTCCACAGCAACCGTTTCGGCCAAGCCTTCTACCTGGAATTGATACCTGCCATTCTGCTGTAATCGTTTTAGCCATAACCTTCTACATACAGAATATAGATAGGTCTGGATCTTACAGGTTAAAACGAAATTTTCGCTCTGGGCCTTTTCATAAAGAGCTATCATGGCTTCCTGGAAAATATCTCTTGCATCATCAGCAGAGCCATTATTGTTGATGATCAAAGCCAGAACAACGTTGTAATTCTCTTTATAGATAGTCTCTATAGCCTTTGAATCGTTGCTAGCCAGTCCTTTAAGTAATAATTGTTCGTTGTATTCGGCTTTCACTAATCCCTATTTAATACCAGAATGTGTATAAAGTAACCCAAAGAACCGTCAAAAATAAATTTAAAAAAAGTTGAATTTAGCCGGGTTACCTTTTATGCCGTTGTGGTATTAAGTTGAAATTCACTCACAAAAACACATTGTACAATGAAAAAGTTTTTAGCAATCTTGGCAGTAGCTGGTGTTATGACAGCTTGCAACAACGCAGATGATGCAACTACAGAAGATACAACAACTGTTGTAACTGACACAACTCCTGTAATGGTAACTCCAGACACAACAACAATGTCTGCTGATACTACTACAATCTCTGCTGATACTACTAAGTAATTTATCAGAGCTATTAGCAACAGCTTGCCGTTATAATAGCATTAAAGATTTTTCATATGGCAAGCAATCGTTAGAGGCCGTTCCGTTTCCACGGAAAGGCTTTTTTCTTTTATTACACTTTTCAAATTCCCGGAAATTCTTCGCTTTCCTTTCAGATTAACCTCAGATTTATAGGGAAATTCTATATAAGCAGCTTATAATAACAATATCAACACAGTGCAAGGAACTGATTTAAGTACCTTTGCCGCAAATTAAAAGGATACATGACAACATTTAGTGAATTGGGATTGGACGAGAAGTTGGTAAAGGCTACCGATGCTTTGGGTTTTGTTAACCCAAGTCCAATTCAGGAAAAAGCTATTCCTGTTCTTTTGAGTGGAACAAAAGATTTCGTGGGATTAGCTCAGACAGGTACAGGAAAAACAGCAGCCTTTGGATTACCCCTGCTGCAATTAATGGATGTAAAACAGAAATTTCCACAGGCATTAGTAATCTGCCCGACAAGAGAATTGTGCATGCAGATCGTTGCTGACCTGGAGAAATTCAAAAAATATATTACAGGCATGCAGATAGTGGCTGTATACGGTGGTACTTCTATCAGTATGCAGATCAGAGACCTGAGAAGAGGTGTACAGATCGTTGCGGCTACACCCGGAAGATTGATTGACCTGATTGAACGTAAAGCCATTAACCTGGAAGAAATAAAATACGTTGTATTAGATGAAGCAGATGAAATGTTGAACATGGGTTTCCAGGACGACATTGAATTCATTCTTCAGAATACACCCAACCGTGAAGCAACATGGTTGTTCAGTGCTACAATGCCGCCAGAAATCAGAAGAGTGAGTAAGCGTTATATGGAATCACCTTTTGAAGTAACAGTAGGGAAGGCCAACACCGGAAGTAAAAGCATCGATCATCAGTATTATGTTATACAAGCTCAACACAGGTATGAAGCTTTAAAACGTTTGATCGATTTTAATCCTGGTATCTACGGTATAATCTTTACCAGGACTAAGTTAGATGCACAGGATATTTCCGAAAAACTTACTCGTGAAGGTTATGATATTGATGCCCTGCATGGAGATCTCACACAGGCACAACGTGATAAAGTGATGAATGCTTTTCGTGACAGAACCCTTCAGCTTTTAATTGCCACAGATGTTGCCGCAAGAGGTATTGATGTTAAAGAGATCACACACGTTATTAACTACGAATTACCTGATGATGTTGAAGTGTACACTCACCGTAGTGGAAGAACTGGTAGAGCAGGAAGCACCGGAATTTGTATGAGTCTTGTCCATTCAAGAGAAACATACAAACTAAGAATGATTGAAAAGATCGTTCAGCAACCTTTTCATAAACTTGAAATTCCGAGCGGAAAAGATGTTTGTCGCAAGCAGTTTTTCTACTTTATGGATAAGTTATTAAGTACTGATATTTCTCATGGCGATTATGAAACATACCTGCCAATGTTACAGGAGAAATTTGCAGATGTAACAAAAGAAGAAGTTCTGCAAAGAGTAGCTGCATTGGAATTTGATCGATTCCTGAAATACTATGAAAATTCAGGGGATCTCAATGTAAGAGAACAGAAAAAAGATAGAAGAGAAGTTGCCGGCAGAGATGACAGAAGAAGAGATGGCCGTAGTGAAAGAGGAGAACGATTTGAAAGAAGTGATCGTAGTCGTCAATCGAACGGGAATTTTTCTCGTTTGTTTGTCAACCTTGGAACAAAAGATGGTTTTTACAAAGCGAGTTTTCTCCAGTTCATTTTAGATATGAGTGATTTGAAAAAAGAAGTGCTCGGTAGAATCGATATGAAGGAAATGAACAGCTGGATTGAAATCGACCCAAAAGCTGCAAAGCAAATGATCAAATCGATCGACGGTAAAAACTTCAAAGGCAGAAAGATCAGGATGAACGATGCTAACAGCAGGTAATTCATTTGAAAAATTTCCTGACAAATTGAAAGAACAGCTACAACAAGTTTGGAATAAACGACCATTAATCATTTCCGGTCCTTGCAGTGCAGAAACCGAAGAGCAGGTTTTAGCAACAGCTCAACGACTGGCTGCTACAGGAAAAGTTGATCTCCTCAGAGCCGGTATCTGGAAGCCAAGAACTCGTCCCGGTAGTTTTGAAGGTGTTGGTGTAAAAGGTCTTCCATGGTTGCTTGAGGCAAAAAAACAAACAGGTTTACCTACATCTGTTGAAGTTGCCACCGGTAAACAAGTGGAAGATGCTTTGCAACATCAGGTAGATGTACTTTGGATCGGTGCCAGAACCACAGTTAATCCTTTCAGCGTTCAGGAAGTTGCTGATGCATTGAAAGGTGTTGATGTTCCGGTGTTGATCAAGAATCCTATTAATCCAGATCTTGATCTCTGGACAGGAGCAGTAGAACGTGTTACCAAAGCAGGTATACAGCAAATTGGATTGGTGCATCGTGGCTTCAGTTCGTATGGTAATACAGAATATCGCAATGCACCTATGTGGCATCTCGCTATTGAAATGAAACGGCGAAATCCGGATATGTTACTCATTTGTGATCCATCACACATTAGTGGACGAAGAGATATTTTGCTTAATGTTTCCCAAAAAAGTATTGATCTTGGTTATAATGGATTGATGATTGAATCTCACATCGATCCTGATAATGGCTGGAGTGATGCTTTCCAACAAATTACTCCTGAGACGTTGAATGATCTGCTGAATAAAATTCAATGGAGAGTAGAATCAACCGATGAAACAGCTTTTTTATCAGCATTAGAAAAATTAAGACACCAGATAGACCAGTTAGATGATGAACTATTGCAATTACTTAGTCAAAGAATGAAATTAGCTGATAAGATTGGAATGTACAAAAAAGATAATGGTGTTACTGTATTGCAAACAAAACGTTGGAACGATATCCTTGAAAGAGCATTGGCCAAAGCAGATCAGCTTGGATTAACCAGAGAATTTATTGTAAAATATTTCGATGCAGTACACATGGAAAGCATTCATCACCAGACGAAGATCATGAATAGTTAGAGCGATAATTGGTAATCCGCTTTCGCATTTCATGGCATCTTCGTTGTGTCAAATCGACGAAGGAGATTCACCGAAACCAACAATTGAGTAGATATGCTGAGGTACTCACTTGTACTGAAGTAATTCTTTGCATCTTTGCTAACATTTGTCTGACCACATGAATAGATCAACCTACAAATTTTCCTTTTCTTCGACCGACTTTTACTTCAATGGATCATTCTCTAAACTAAAAACCATTGTTGATCAGAAAAATGCTGTGATCATAACAGATGAAAATGTATTCAATGCTCATCAAACTAAGTTCAAAAACTGGAATACGATTGTCCTAAAGCCTGGTGAAGAATATAAAGTACAGCAAACTGCAGATACTATCATTGATCAGCTGATCGAATTGCAGGCAGATAGAAAAACAATTCTGATTGGTGTGGGTGGTGGAGTAATAACTGATCTTACCGGTTATGTGGCTTCCATTTATATGAGAGGAATAAGTTTTGGCTTTGTTCCCACAACTATTCTTGCAATGGTGGATGCCAGTATCGGGGGAAAGAACGGAGTTGACGTAGGTGTTTATAAGAACATCATTGGTTCAATTCGTCAACCCAACTTTATTCTGCACGATTACAATTTACTTAACTCACTTCCTGTTAATGAGTGGAAAAACGGCTTTGCCGAGATCATTAAACATGCATGTATAAAAGATGCTGCTATGTTTCGTTCATTGCAGGCAGGTTCTGTTGAAACGTATCAGAAAAAAAAGAAAACATTAGCTGAACTTATCAGGAAAAATGCTTTGCTGAAGATCAAAATAATACAGAAAGATGAGTTTGAACAAGGTGAAAGAAAACTGCTCAATTTCGGACATACATTAGGCCATGCTTTGGAAAATCAATACGAATTAAGTCATGGACAAGCAATCAGCATCGGAATGACTTATGCTGCAAAATTTTCTGAGCAATTTCTGGGTTTTAAGCAGGCTGAACAGTTGATTGATCTTTTAGAACAATATGGGTTGCCAACTTATGCATCTTTCAATCACAAAAAAGTATTTGATGTTTTAAAGATGGATAAAAAAAAGCAAGGTGATGTGATCAGTTATATTCTATTGCAAAGAATTGGAAAAGGAGTTATTAAACCTGTTTCTATTGATAAATTAGAACAATTTATTTCAGCTATATCGTGATCGTATCTATCCAACCATCTGTCTTATCAGGAACTATTTATGCGCCGGCATCTAAAAGTGTGATGCAAAGGGTTTGTGCTGCTGCATTGATCAGAAAAGGAAGAACGGTCATTCATAATCCGGGTTATTCAAATGATGATAAGTCATCTCTTAATATCATCAGACAGTTAGGTGCAAATATTAAAGAAGAAGATCATCGTGTTGAAATAGAGAGTAAAGGAATTGTTCCTTCTTCATCAAAATTGAATTTTGAAGAAAGCGGTTTGGCTGTAAGAATGTTTACACCTATCGCTGCACTTAGTAATAAAGAAATTGTTATTGCCGGAGAGGGAAGTTTGTTAGATCGGCCGATGAATTTCTTCGAAGAAGTTTTTCCATTGTTAAACGTAGAGGTAAAGTCAAATAATGGTAAGCTTCCTTTGCATATAAAAGGACCTTTACAACCAAGAAATATTACTGTAGATGGATCGATTAGTTCACAATTTCTTACCGGGTTGTTATTTGCTTATTCAGCTGCAAATGCAAAGAATGTTTCAATTAAGGTAAATGATCTTGTTAGTAAACCATATATAGATCTCACACTGCAGATCATGAATGACTTTGGTTTAAAAACACCGCTAAACGAGAACTATAGTGATTTTTATTTCGATGATTCTTCCAAAGTTGATCAACCATTAACTATTAGCTATACGATAGAAGGTGATTGGAGTGGGGCTTCCTTTTTCCTCGTTGCGGCAGCCATAAAAGGAAATGTAACCATAAGAGGTTTGTTGCGTGAATCTTTCCAGGCTGATAAAAAAATATCGGAAGTTTTATCAATGGTTGGAGCAGATGTGGTAGAAGATGTTGACTCGATCAAAGTGTCGCATCATAGTTTACATCCTTTTGAGTTTGATGCTACAGATTGTCCTGATCTTTTTCCACCTTTAGTTGCTTTGGCTGCAAATTGCAAAGGACTATCAAAGATTCATGGATTGCAACGATTGAAGTTTAAGGAAAGCGATAGAGGAGTAACATTACAGCAAGAATTTGCAAAGCTGAATACTAAAATTGAATTGAAAGCTGATACAATGCTGATTCATGGAAATGAAACGATAATTGTAAAGGATCCACAACTAAACTCGCATAACGATCATCGTATTGCAATGGCCTGTGCAATAGCAGGCTTACATGCAAATGTTCCAATACAGATAAAAGGTGCTGATGCAGTAAAAAAATCTTACCCGGAATTCTGGGACAATTTGAAGTCATTGAATGCTGACTTATCTTTAAAGCCATTTACCACTGATAATACTTTCAGACTTTGAATTCATTCGGCAGAATATTTCGCATTCATATTTTCGGAGAATCACATGGTGAATGTGTTGGTGTGACTATTGATGGTTGTCCTGCTGGTTTGTCCTTGATCCGACAAGATTTTTCAGCCGATATAGAAAGAAGAAAAGGTGGTATCCAGAAAGGAACTACACCACGGAAAGAAGAAGACACGCCGATATTCAAAAGCGGTATTTTTAATAACATCACGACAGGAGCACCGATTACCATTTTATTCGAGAATAAGAATGTTCGGTCGGAAGATTATGAGAAACTGAGAGATATTCCACGACCAGGGCATGCAGATTTTGTAGCACATAAAAAGTTTGGAAGCTTTGAAGATTATCGTGGTAGCGGACATTTCAGCGGAAGACTAACTGTTGCAATGGTTGCAGCAGGAGTGATCGCTAAAAAATTGCTGAATGAAATTAAGATTGAAGCCAACATACTGGAAATAGGAGGTGAGCCTGGCATTGAACAAGGCTTACAAAAAGCAATTGATGCAAAAGATTCTGTTGGTGGCATTATTGAATGCAAGGTTTCAGGCTTACCGGTTGGCTTAGGTGAACCATTTTTTGATTCTGTAGAATCACTGATTGCTCACATCGTATTTGCCATTCCTGCAGTTAAGGGAATTGAATTCGGAGCTGGATTTGCTGCGGCTAAAATGTTCGGTAGCGAACATAACGATGCTATTGTAAATACTGATGGAACCACAAAATCCAATCATGCTGGTGGTGTGGTTGGTGGATTAACGAATGGAAATGAATTGATCTTCCGTGTTGCTGTAAAACCCACTTCTTCTACACCAAAACCGCAGCAGAGTTTGAATACAACAACGGGAAATATTGAAGAATTCTCGGTAAAAGGTCGTCATGATCTTTGCATTGCATTAAGGGTTCCTGTAGTTGTTGAAGCTGTAACAGCTATTGTTCTGGCCGACCTGATGTTGTTGGAACAAAAAATTAAACGTGTATTGCAATGATCATATATCACATTACTACAATACCGGAATGGAAGCAGGCAAATTTTAATGGCTACTATGAAGCTGCATCTTTACAGCATGAAGGTTTTATCCACTGCAGCACCGAACAACAGGTGAATGGTGTATTGCAACGTTATTTTGCTGGCAAAACAAATCTGCTGAAACTGGTAATTGACACAGATAAGTTGGAGAATGAATGGAAGTTTGAATTAGCACCTTCAGTCAACGAAGAATTTCCACATGTGTATGGAACAATTAACCTGGATGCTGTTATAGGAGTGATGTCTGTTGAAAACCTGTCAGGTTAAATGAGTAATAATAAAGTTGTTGAGAGCAGATTGCAAATCTTGCAGGGGCAAAACCTGACAGGTTAATGGCTCCATTAACTTCCAACTGTACAAGTGAGTGACACAACAGACGATGCCCAAAGTTATTTAGTTGATTAACTAATTGTTTTTTACAATCTCCCTTAATTGATCAAAGCTGAAATTCATCAAAGAATATTTTTTTCCATCATTCCAGTAATAATGCCACCATTCTGTTTCCAAAGCCTTAAAACCATGTTTTTCCATCACAGTTCTCAGTAAATTCCGGTTGGCAATAACTGTCGAATCTAATTGCAAATAGCCATGATGTGATTTTTCAGAAAAATCATCATAACCTGTGGGCATTTCTAATTCTTTACCTGTGGTAAGATCTATCAGCGTTAAGTCAACTGCAATACCACGATTATGTCCACTACCTTTTGCAGGGTTGGCTGCATACCTTTCATCAGGCACTATTTCCCACATTTTTAGCGTTACGCTGTAAGGTCTATAAGCATCATATAGCTTGAGACCAATATTTTGGCGTTTTAATTCGGTATTGATAAGTTGTAAAGCTTCGGCTGCGGGTAATCGTAAAAAAGCATCAGGATTGGTATAAAGTACTTGTTTGGTAAAATTATCTGTAGTTGCGTACTTCCAATCTGTAATTAAAGGCTGCAAATAGTTTGTTAAGTATACCATTTTATTATTACTATCATATTGAATTTCAGCTTGATATGTTTTATAATCGGCAATGATATGAAGACGGCTAGCCGTTTTTGAAGCATTATTGCCGGTTAAGCCACAACTTTGCAACGTGACGATCAGAATGGTGAGTAAGAAAAATTTTATTTGATTTTGTTTCATTGGACCTTGAGATGGAAGGTGCTCAAATTACAAAAATGAATTTGTATGAAAAGGATCCTCCTTCTTCTATTTATTGTTATCAGTTCTTCTGCTATTGGACAGAAAGACACCTTAGGGCAAGATTTGGATACATTGTATGGTATTGCAAGTTATTATAGTCCTCATTTCGACAGTTCCAAAACTGCTACCGGAGAAATGTATCTGCACAGTAAGCTTACCGGAGCAAGTAATTTTTATAAGCTTAATACCTGGGTAAGAGTTACCAATCTTAGAAATGGTCGTTCTGTTGTTGTTCGAATTAATGATAGAATGGCTAGACGAATGGCAGCCAAAGGACGTGTTATTGACCTTAGTCGGTCTGCTGCAAAGATCCTCGGCTTTATGAAAAGCGGACTTACAAAAGTTCAATTGGTAAGAGTTCCCAAAGGCACTAAAAAGTAGAATGGTGAAAACTGGTGAGTTATTATTTTTTGAATATTGACTTAGCCCGTTAAATTTGTCGTACCAAAATCTGCTTTATGAAACAATGCACTTTAGTATTAATAGTTCTTGGCCTGTTAAGTACTGCCTCTTTTGCACAGCATAAAGATCAAAAGAAAGCCTCCCTTCTGGCTGTAAATTTCATTTTAAATGATTTTACTACAGCACAGCGTTTAGAAAATCATTCATTGGCCGGTGTCTTGAAAGATAAAAACTGGGCTCAGTTCAGCGAAATGTCATATGGATTAAGCGTTCAGTATTTACAAGGCATAACTAATCACCTTGATTTTTCTGGTACTTTAGCCGGAAGCTTTGTAAAATATCCTTTTCGCAACAAGGCTATGGCTTCTAACGATGCATTACTAGTTGAATTAGATGCAGCCGTTAATCTTAAATTATTAACTGATAATTTCTGTTTCGTACCTTATGCGGTAGCTGGTGTAGGTGCTTCTATGTATCAGGGAAGCCATTTTGCTGCTCATATACCTGTAGGAATGGGATTCCAGGTAAATCTTGGTAAAAGTGATGCATTCCTGTTTACGCAAGGATTGTACAAAATGAGAGTAACAGATCAATCAGCGAATCATCTTTCATATTCTATCGGGTTTGCAGCTCCTATAAAGTAGTCATAATTCAATAAATGGGTTCCTAGAAACTCACGTCCGATAAAGAATGTAATCCCATCAGCTTTTGTTGATGGGATTTTTATTGCATCAGCGGCAAACAAAAACTCAGCTTTCGTTGCGTCGCACTCTTGTACTTTTATACAAATGGCAGCATATATAATGGGCCTGATAAGGAAAATTTGTATTTTAGAGTCTATGAAATACTGTGTTCTTATATCCATCCTATTTACAACCAATGCTGTTACTGCCCAGCAATTTGACCTGGATTTATGGAAGAAGGAAAAGAATAAAAATTCAGTTCCTGTAATCAGAATAGAAGATTTAAAGAATCGGTTAGATTCTTTAAAAGCATCGTATAATAACAGTCCAATGCCAAATGCAATTACACAAAAACTACCTGAACCAAAATTGATTGGGAATAATGGTAAAGGACATGATATTTATATTCTTCAGATGGATAATATGCCAATGATAAAGCCGGATAGCACCTATACTTCTAATATGTCCAATGGAATTCGCAGAAACAAATAAGTTCAATATAGTGCTAAAGGTCTAAGTGATTATCTCAACATTTTATTTAATATTTTAGATTCGGTGAACCTCCTCATCAATTTTGACAACAGAGTTTCATTAGCAGTCTAACCTTTGTCCAATAACTTATACTTTAACACTTTTACTATTCACTATTCACATTTTAGGGCTGGGATGATTTTGCTTTTTCAGGCATTTTCAGGTAGTTTCGCCAGTCTTTAAAACCAAAACATAATATGCAGTTTAGAAGAGTCAATAACATTACTGGTTGGGTTGTTTGCATTATTGCTTGTCTGGTGTACATACTCACTGCCGAAGCCACTGGAAGTTTGTGGGATACCGGTGAATTCATTGCTTCAGCTTATAAATTACAGATTCCGCATCCACCAGGAGCTCCGATGTTTGTATTGCTTGGTCGATTCTTCATTATACTTTTTGGAGACGATCCTTTAACTGCAGCCAATGCCGTGAACATAATGAATGCTCTGGCAAGTGGTTTTACAATTTTATTTCTTTTTTGGACCATCACTCACTTCGCAAGAAGAATAACACTTAGCTGGAATACTGATGGCTCAAAAGATCTTTCTGCAACACAGATCGTTGGTATTATGGGTTCAGGTGCAGTAGGTGCTTTGGCTTATACTTTTTCAGATTCATTCTGGTATAGTGCTGTAGAAGGTGAGGTGTATGCATTATCATCTTTCTTTACTGCTCTTGTATTCTGGGCTATACTTAAATGGGATCATGCTGCTGAAGAAGAACAACTGAATCCAACCTTACCTAAGTCAGCAGATAAATGGATTGTTTTCATCTTTTTCATGATGGGATTATCTATCGGTGTTCACTTATTGAACCTATTGACGATCCCGGCTATTGTATTGGTGTATTATTTCAGAAAAAGAAACCAGTTCAATTATAAAGAGATAAGGAAATGGTTTGTCTGGTTGGTGATCATTGGAGGAGCACTTGCTACAATCTTTGCTGTTATCGCAGCTAAAGCAGAACAAGCTGTATTAGAGCCGTATGAAAGTCAGTTGAGAAATGCTTTCGGTGATGATGCTTCTATCTCAGATTCAACATTAGCCGGTCTTTGTATTTTAGGAATTGGAGCAGCTATTGGTTTACTCTATCTGGTAGAGAGCATGAACACCAAAAGAAAAGAAGAATATGGCGGAATGTATATCTTCTTTATTCTTGGTTGTGTGCTTACCGGTATTGTACAGGTTGGCGTGATACAATACTCAATTAAAATGGCCGGTGCTTTCGACAGGATGTTTGTCAATACTATGAACATGCCTTTCTTCAGTGGGTTTGCTTTCTTCTTTATCTTACTTGCAGTGTTAACGTGGTTAGGATTACGTTTCGCCTCCAAAAGAAACTGGCCTTTCCTTCGTTTAGGGTTATGGTGTTTTGTATTCATGTTAATTGGTTACAGCACTTACATCACCACCATGATCAGAAGTAGTGCAGATCCTGCAGTAGACATGTATAATGTTGACAATCCGAACAGCCTTGTTGGTTATTTAGGTCGTGAACAGTATGGAGATTTCCCATTGCTATACGGACAAAAATTTACAGGTGACCCAGTAGCAATGAGAGATAAAGGAACAAAATATCAAAAGGATGATAAAACAGGTAAATACATTGAGGTTGGAAAAGACAATGCTTATGTGTACATGCCTAAAGATAAAATGGTGTTTCCAAGAGTTTGGGATGCCAGTAACGATCAGAACCATGCTGATTACTATGCATACTTCTTAGGAATAGGTAAAACACAGGAAGGTTATGAAAGAGCACCAACTTTTGCTGATAATATAAAATTCTTTACCAGCTACCAGGTGTATTGGATGTACATCCGTTACTTCATGTGGAACTTCAGCGGTAAACAAAATGATGTGCAGGGAGTATTCAGTGGTAATGTTCGTGATGGTAACTGGATAACAGGTGTTCCTTTCATGGATAAAGCCTTGTATGGAGATCAAAGTTTGATGCCGGATAGTATGAAGAACAACAAGGCTAACAATAAAATGTTCATGTTGCCATTTATTCTTGGTTTGATTGGTATGATATATCAATACAGGAAAAGCGGAAGTGATTTTGTAGTGAGCTTTCTTCTTTTCTTCTTCACGGGCTTTGCTATTGTGTTGTACTTGAACCAGGCTGGTTATCAACCAAGAGAACGAGATTACGCTTACGTAGGATCGTTCTATGCTTTTGCAATATGGATCGGTCTTGCTGTTTTGGCTTTCATAGAAATCGGAATTAGAAAATACAAACAACTGGTTAAAGAAAACCTGATGGTTGGTGGAGTGATCGGCTTGATAATGCTGATTGCTGCATTAGCTGCAGGAAGCAGTCCTTTATTCGCTGTTGGATTCTTCATCTTGTTTGCAATTGTAGGAGCTGGATTGCCATACATGTTCATGACATTGAAAAATCCTAAGATGATCGCTAATTTAAGTGTGGTTTTATGTTTATTGGCAGCACCTGTATTAATGGCTTCACAGGAATGGGATGATCATGACAGAAGTAATAAAGTGATAGCAAGAGACCTTGCAAGAAATTATCTGGAGAGCTGTGCTCCAAATGCTATTGTTTTCTCCTTCGGCGATAATGATACATATCCTCTCTGGTATGCACAGGAAGTAGAAGGCATCAGGCCGGATGTTCGTGTAATCAATTATAGCTTATTAGGAATCGATTGGTACATCAACCAGCTTCGTTACAAGGTAAATGAAAGTGCTCCGATTGATGTGATCTATTCACCAGAACAGATTCAGGGAAGCAATAGAGATTATGTTGTATTTAAAGCCAATACTGCTATCCCTGATGACAGATATTATGAACTGTATGACATGATGAAGAATTATATCGGCAGTGATGATATCAGTCGTAAAGAACAAAGAGGAGAACAATCTCTGAATACTTTCCCGGTGCATAAAGTATTTCTTCCTGTAGATAAACAAGCTGTTTTAGCAAATGGAACTGTAAGTGCAAAAGATACAGGGGTTGTTGATCAACTGAAATTTGATCTTCCAAGAAACAGCATTCTTAAAAATGATCTTGCAGTTTTGAGTGTAATTGCAGCTAATGCAGAAAATGGATGGAAGAGACCAATCTATTTCACCAATCCATTCGATGAATTAGGTTTTGGTAAGTTCATCAGGAGAGATGGATTAAGTTATAGATTGGTGCCTGTTGAGAACGATCCTTATAACACCGATAAGATGTTAAGCCTGATGACCAATGAGAATGTTTGGAGATCAGGTAATGCCGATATTCCGGGTGTTTATTTTGATGAAGAAAACAGGAGACATTTGTTAACTATCAGGCAGGCACATACTGAACTTGCTTACGAATTAGTGCAAGAAAACAGGAAAGAAGAAGCAAGAAAAGTGCTTGACAGGGCTGATAAGATGTTACATGAAACGAATTTCGCTTATGGGATGAGCGGAAGAAACAATCAGCATAACCAAACTTCTATATTCTTTATGGAAGCAGCTTATGCAGCAGATCATAAAGTGCTTGCAAAGAAAGTAGCTGCCCAGGTAAAAAAAGATCTCAGACAGCAGATCACTTTCTATGAATCATTGGAAGGAAGAAAAGCTGAGAATATGGAGCAGGATCTTCAAAGAGCAAAAGGATTGCTGCAACAGCTAGAAGAAAGAGAAAAGTTCTATGAAACACCAAGACCACAACCTGGTGAACAAGGCACAACGATAAGTAATGATACTAATCAAAGAAGATAAATTTAAATCCCGTCATAACGACGGGATTTTTCTTTCGACAAATGGAGAACTTTTTTCATCTTCCTGCCGTTAATATTACTGTAACAAGTTTTTGAGTAGCTTACATTGATGACTGTTCACTTACTAAGTGACTAACACCATTATCAAATCTCTTTTGTCGAAACATGATAGGACACCGTTTTATAAAGTTTGATCCAAACAGCAATGGTAAATCCAGGTTCGAGCAGATGCTTGATGTGTTTATGCAACTACTCACCTACACAAATGGAGATGCAGCTGAAGCTTTACAATGGATGAATGAACTTGATAAACAATACAAGTTTACCGATAATGATTACGGAATGGGTGATTTTATTGAAGACCTGAAGCAGAATGGTTACATGGAAGAGAATCCGGTGAACGGAGATTTTTCCATCACATCAAAATCGGAACAAAGTATTCGTAAAAGAAGTTTAGAAGAAATTTTCGGAAAGCTTAAAAAAACTAGATCAGGGAATCATCAGACTTTTAAACCGGGACAAGGAGATGAGATCAATCCTGAAACTCGTCCTTTCCAGTTTGGTGATATGTTAGAGCAGATAGATTTTACCGAAAGCATTCGTAATGCACAGATCAATCATGGGATAGAAAGTTTTAGCATGAGAGAAGATGATCTGCAGATCAGGGAAACCGATTTCAAAACACAAACATCTACAGTGTTGATGATCGATATTTCTCACTCAATGATCTTGTACGGTGAGGATAGAATTACTCCTGCAAAAAAAGTAGCCATGGCTTTGAGTGAATTGATCACAACAAAATATCCCAAGGACACATTGGATATTGTTGTGTTTGGGAATGATGCGTGGCAGATTGAGATTAAAGATCTACCATATTTGCAAGTTGGTCCATATCATACTAATACTGTTGCAGGACTTGAATTGGCTATGGATATTTTGCGAAGAAGAAAAAATCCCAACAAACAGATCTTCATGATCACTGATGGAAAACCAACCTGTTTGAAAATAGGAGGCAAGTACTATAAAAACAGTTTTGGTTTGGATAGAAAAGTGGTGAACAGGTGTATCAACCTGGCTGCACAATGTAAAAAGTTGAAGATTCCAATTACAACATTCATGATAGCTTCTGATCCATATCTTCAAAAATTTGTGCAAGAGTTTACAGAAATGAATAATGGCAAAGCATTCTTTGCAAGTCTTGATAAACTTGGTGCATTTATTTTTAAAGATTTTGAAAGTGGTAAACGAAAAACGGTTTATTAAATGAAACTAACTGCAATTTTTCTTTTAATGACTTTTAATGCTTTTAGTCAGCCCTTGAAGCAACTTCACCCTGATCTACTGCCTCAAATAGATCTTACACAGCGAGGGAGAGATTCTATAAAAAAAGCTTCAATTATATATAAAATCATCCAAGAAAAATGGAATAATAATATCAAACTCACTACTGGCGAATCAAATTTTCTTGATGCTATTGGAGGTGAATCTGATGGAGGAGCAGCATTGGATGTATTTCTTGAAAAAGGTGCATATTATTATGTCGGATCAGGTTATGGTTGTTGTTATTATGAGAATGGTGGTCCAGACAGTATCTGGAGTTCATCATCTTTGAATGCGAATTTGAAAGCTGATAATATCTCAGAAGAAACACTTGATTTTGCCTGGGCCGAAGGCAAAATTGGTAGTGGAGTAGGTGAATGGATTGCATTTAGAATGATAGAGAATGCCTGGCCAATGGAAAAGATCATCATTTATAATGGTTACCAAAAGGATCTTGATTTATGGAAGAAAAATAATAGAGTTAAACAACTACAACTTTTTATAGATGAAAGACCAATTGCTATTTTCAATCTGAAAGATGTTACAAACGGACAAGAGTTTAATGTAAAGCAATGGTTCCCAAAAAGAAGCGAGAATTACCTTATTAAACTGAAGATATTAAGTGTATATAAAGGAAGCCAATATGATGATACTGTTATCTCCGAAATAGTTTTTGATGGTCCTGCAATGCACTAGCTGATAATTGTTATGTTGTACAAGGGTGCGACGCAACAGAAGCAACATAGAACTACAAAAGCCGACTAAATAAAAATGAACATTCAAAAGATAAAGACCTTAGGTGAGTTAAAAAAAGCAGGTTACAAAAGCCTGCCAATAAAAGATGAGATCAGGAAAAATTTGATTGATAAGATCAAAACGAAAGAAAATCCTTTCACTGGAATCATTGGTTACGAAGAAACAGTTATTCCCGATACTGAAAGAGCATTATTGAGTCGCCACAACATTTTGTTTTTGGGTTTACGTGGACAAGCAAAAACAAGAATGGCAAGACAGATGACTGAGTTGCTGGATGAATATATTCCGGTGATTGCAGGTAGTGAAGTGAATGATGATCCTTTTAATCCGCTAAGCAAATTTGGGAAGGATCAAATTGCTGAACATGCAGATGAAACTCCTATACAGTGGCTGCATAGAAGTGAGCGTTATGGAGAGAAACTGGCAACACCTGATGTGAGTGTTGCAGATCTAATTGGTGATATTGATCCGATAAAAGCAGCCAACCTTCGATTGAGTTTTGCAGATGAACGTGTGATTCATTATGGCATCATTCCAAGAAGCAACAGGAGCATATTTGTGATCAATGAAATTCCTGATCTGCAGGCAAGAATTCAGGTGGCTTTGTTCAATATTTTAGAAGAAGGTGATATACAGATACGTGGTTTTAAATTGAGAATGCCATTAGATATCATGTTTGTCTTCACTGCCAATCCTGAAGATTACACCAACAGGGGAAGTATTGTTACTCCATTAAAAGATAGAATTCAAAGCCAGATATTAACGCACTATCCAAAGAACATTGAAACATCTTTAGCGATAACGGAACAGGAAGCTAATATTCTTTCTGAGCAGGCGGAAAGAGTAATTATCAGTGATATTGTAAAACGTTTGTTGGAGAATGTAGCTTTTGAAGCAAGAAGCAATGAATATGTTGACAAGAAAAGTGGTGTGAGTGCTAGGCTTACCATTGCTGCGTACGAGAATGCTGTGAGTGCTGCAGAAAGAAGAGCGATCATCTTCAATGAAAAGCAAACACAGGTTTGGTTGAGTGATCTTGTTGGAGTGATTCCTTCTATCACCGGGAAAATTGAATTGGTGTATGAAGGTGAACAGGAAGGTCCTTACCAGGTAGCGGTGAATTTATTAGATCGATCTATCAGATCACAATTCATTCAATATTTTCCGAATCCTGAAGCACAAAAAAAGAAACGAAATACAGGAAAACCTTCACAACAGGAAAGGGTAGAAGAGAATCCATATAGATCCATTACAAAATGGTTTGATGCAGGTAATCATCTTGATCTGTTAGTCGATATGAAAGATGCAGATAAGATTGCTGCTTTGTATAGTGTGGATGGGCTATATGCTTTTGTAAAGAAATTTTATCCCAAAGCAAACGAAACAGAAATGGCTTTACTAATGGAGTTTGTGTTGCATGGACTTTCTTCATATTCTCTTATAAGTAAGAAAACAATAGAAGGCAGGATACAGTTTAAAGATCTCGTTGGAAGTATGATGAATTTTAGTCAAATGGATTTCAGTGATGAAGAAGGTGATGATGATTTTGATGAAGATGATTACAAATAAAAAAGGCGATCTAATTTAGATCGCCTTCCTTTTAATGATAATTTTTTTAGAAAGCATAACCTAATGAGATACCTCCATAGTACGGAATAAATCCTTCTCTGGAAATAAGTGGACTAATAAATCCCCTGAAAGTGAATCCGCCATTTTTGGGTTGAAGACGATAACCGAATAATAAGTTTCCAAAAGTGGTGCTGAAAGTCTCATCGTCAGACGTTGCAGAGCCTGTATAAGATGTAAAGGTTGGAGTAATGCTTGCTCCCATTTCAAAATAATTCTTTCCGTCTTTTCCTAAAAGATAATTAATACCGATAGGTACAAATATCACTGTGGTTTTTCCATCATCAAACCAATCTCTGAATGTAAATCCACCCACACCGATTCTTCCTCCAATGCCTTTATCGCTTTTAGAAAAACGTGTGTCGAAGTTGAAGGAAACTACACCAGGGCCTCCTAACTCTGCATATACAGATTTAGCAGCAGTCTGTGCTTGTGATGCGAAAGAGATAACAAGTGAGAATAATAATAGTGAACCTAATTTTTTCATAGATGTTTAGTTTTGGTTTTGAAGACTCAAATATATGTTCTTGTGCTGCTCACCAAAAAGTTAAATGATGTTAACCTCTCTCTCTAAATCGATACCGAACTTCTCTTTTACACTGTTTAGAATTTCTGCTGACAGATCATATATTTCTTTTCCTTTTGCATTACCATAGTTCACCAATACTAAGGCTTGTTTAGCATGACAACCAACATCACCTTTTCGATAACCTTTCCATCCTAAATTTTCAATCAGCCAACCGGCAGGAATTTTTATATGTGTATCGCCAACATTATAAAAAGGAATTGTATCATCAATAGATTGTAATCGAGTTAATTCTTCTTTAGGCAATGTTGGATTTTTGAAAAAACTTCCTGCATTTCCAATCTTTTTTGGATCTGGTAATTTTGATGATCGAATATTTATTACAGCCTGTGATATCGACTGTATATTTATTTCGTTGGTTCCCATCTTTTCCAACTCCTGTTCAATTGCTCCATACGAAGTGTTGAATGATGGTTTTTTATTTAAACGGTAAGTAACATTCAAGATCACAAATTGATTCTTATATTTTCTTTTGAAAACACTTTCCCTGTAGCCAAATTCACAATCTGATGCCGAGAATGTTTGTACTGATCTTTCGTTTATATGAAACGCTTCTAATTTATGAAATACATCTTTTATCTCTACACCATAAGCTCCAATATTCTGCATGGGGCTTGCTCCAGTATTTCCAGGTATGAGACTTAAGTTTTCAAGTCCTGCATAATTATGCTTCACACAAAACATTACAAACTGATGCCAGTTTTCTCCAGCTGCAGCTTTCACATAGTAATGATCATGGTCTTCTTTTACAACTTCAATTCCTTTCAACTCATTTTTTAAAACTAGCCCGTCATAATCTTTAGTGAATAGAATATTACTTCCACCACCTAATATCAATGGTGAATTGGAAACTTTTAACCCTTCCTGCAATTCATCAACAGTTGAAAAAAATGCAAATGATCTTGCTGATACATCAATGCCGAAAGTGTTGTAGCCTTTTAATGATTTATTATGTTGTATGTTCATTTTTATTTGATCAGCTGTATTACTACTATGAAACTTCGTTGTGTCACTCACTTGTACTTGCTTTTCACTATTCACCATTGACCATTCACATCAAATCGGATCAACATCAGGAATAATAT
The DNA here is from genome assembly GCA_023386555.1 of Bacteroidota bacterium. Classification (GTDB taxonomy): domain Bacteria; phylum Bacteroidota; class Bacteroidia; order Chitinophagales; family Chitinophagaceae; genus JAEZDC01. Next base: position 43,667 of record JAEWJK010000009.1, read on the forward strand.
TCACCTGCCTGTATCTTTTATTGGTCTGAATGATCACTATCTGTTGTTCAATTTCATTTTTACACCTGTCGATCAATTGAGAATCTTTCGGAAGTTTCAATAACAACTCCTGCAAATATTGGTTCCGCACTTTATTCACTAAAGGTTCTGCCGGACCAGAAATATAATTGCCAAAGCCAGGCTTTAAACCTTGTAACATAATATTTGCAGCTTCTTCTGCAATATGTTGTTCCTTGTGCCTGAAAGTTATTTGTATCAATCTTGAAAATGGAGGATAGAAAAACTGCTTCCTATTATCCAATTCAAAATCATACAGTTTGTCAAAATTATGCTGTTGTACAAATTGTAATACAGGATGAGTTGTATTACTAACCTGGACTAAAACTTTTCCCTTTCCATCTTTTCTTCCGGCTCTTCCACTAACCTGTTCCATCAACTGATAGGCTCTTTCATTTACACGGAAATCGGTGAAATTTAAAATACCATCAGCATCTAAGATTCCAACGAGATTCACATGTTCAAAATCGAGACCTTTTACTACCATTTGTGTGCCGACAAGGATATCTATCTTTTGTTGCTCAAATAATTTTATCAAAGCATCATGATCATGTTTACCTTTTATGCTGTCATAATCCATTCTTGAAATTCTTGCATGCGGAAATTGCTCAGCAATCAATTCTTCGATCTTCTCTGTTCCAAAATTCTTTTGAAAAAAGCTATGACTTCCACATGCTGCACAAGTTTGTAAAACAGGATACATGCTGCCACAATAATGACAGGTTAATTTATTTTTTGCTTTGTGATAAGTGAGAGACACATTGCAATGCTGGCATTGTGGTATCCAGCCACAAACTCCACAGATCATATAAGGAGAATAACCTCTTCTGTTTTGAAAAAGTATTACCTGTTTTTTTTCGACAAGGCTTTTTTGAATGCTTTCAATTAGTTGTGGAGTTACAGCGATCTTTCCTTTCTGTTTATTGGCGACAGTTTTTACATCAATTAAATCAAGCACTGGCATTTCAACCTGGCCGAATCTTTCATTCAATTTTACAAGTCCATATTTATGTTGCTTGCAATTGAAATAACTTTCTATTGATGGTGTTGCACTACCTAACAACACTTTTGCTTTGAATAAAGATGCATAATAAATAGCTGCATCTCTTCCATGATATCTTGGTGCAGGATCTTGTTGCTTAAATGAAGCATCATGTTCTTCATCAATAATGATCAATCCGAGTTCTTTAAAAGGAAGAAACAAAGATGATCTTGCTCCTAATACTGCTTTTATATCACCTGATTTTACCTTATTCCATATTTCAACTCTTTCGTTTGGATTAAACTTAGAGTGATAAATAGCGATATGTCCACCAAAATGCTTTTGCAATCTTCTAATTACCTGGGCTGTTAAAGCAATTTCTGGCAGCATGTATAAAACCTGTTTACCCTGCTTTATATTTTCTTCGATTAGGTTGATGTATATCTGTGTTTTGCCACTGGATGTTACTCCGTGCAGTAAACAAACTTGTTTCTCAGAAAAAATTTGTTTCACTTCATCCAATGCAGTTTCTTGTGCAGCAGATAAAGTAAAATCCATATTTAGATCCTTAGGCAGACTTCGTATTCTATCAGTTGCTCTTCTTTCGATGATGAGTATTCCCTTATCAACAAGTCCTTTTAATTGAGCTGCAGAGGCATTTGACTTTTTTAATAATTCAGGTTGAGTTACTTCGCCTTGTGTTTTTATCAGATGCAGATAGGAGAGCAGCAATTCCATTTGTTTTGGGGCTTTATTCCAGTTGTTTAAGAGCTCTGATAATTTCTCATCGTTATTATAGGTTGGATTTAGCCGTATGTATGTCTCTTTTTTCTCTTTATATTTTTCCTGCAGGTTTTCCCAGACATGGCAAACATTTTTTTCTATGAGTTTTTTTATTACCGGATATACATGAGAAGCGTCGAGAATCTGTTGTACTTCGCTTAACCGCAATTCCTTTTTTAATTCAAGTGCTTCGGCAATTACAAATTCATCATCGCTTAAACCAGTATAATCTTCTCCAAATTCGTCATTCCAGATGAGAATTGTTTCGCTGGATAATTTCAGGTTTGCAGGAACAGCGGCCTGCATTACTTCTCCTTCGCTGCACATATAATAATGTGCTATCCATTGCCAGAGTAAAAGTTGTTGTTCGAATACCAAAGGATCTGCATCTAAAACATTCAGTATTTCTTTTGGCTTGAATGAATCAGGTTTTTCAGAGGATATTTTTTTTACGAGACCTGAATATTTTTTATTCTTACCAAGTATTACTTCAACCCGAATACCAGGTTTGATTGACTGATGAAATTGAACAGGAATTTCCCATGTATAATTTTTAGGTAAGGCTAAGGGAATGATCACTTCAGCGTAAAGCTGATTTTCGGAAGATGTGTTAAATGGTTCCGTATTTTCTGAAGTGTTCATGATTGTTACGAAGATAACGATGAAGTGTAAGAAAAGCTGCTAAGGAAACAGAACGATGAAGTGATTGCGACGCAACGAAGATGCTATGAAATGGAAGAGCTGGTATCATAATTCCGATATCTTCTCATACCAGCATCCATTATTGCATGTACTTTTTGCTTCAGTTCTTTTACATTATGCATGGTGAGACCTTCAACACTTACTTCGGCAAGATGAACTACACGATTTGGCCCTGGTGTAAGATTCAGGAAACTACGATAATCAAGTCTATCAAATGTATCGATGAATAACAAAGGTTTGATGGGTGTTTGCATTTCTATTGCCAAGCGAAAGGCACCATCGTAAAAATCTTTCAGCGGTTTACTGGTTTCGTTGAAAGTTCCTTCAGGAAAAATGAAGATGGAAATATTTTTCTTGAGAGCAGATTTTAAAGCTCTTACACTTCTTGCTCTTGCTTCAGGGCTACTTCTATCTACTAATACTACCGCAATACGATATATCCATCCAAAGATTGGAATCTTCACCATTTCGTATTTGCCCAAAATTCTTATTGGCTGATGGATGGCTAATAACACAGGGGGAATATCCATGTAAGAAATATGATTTGCAACAAAAATGTATTGCCTGTTTTTGTTATCGGGTGCCTCATAAAGGTCTTTGTGCCATACACCAATAAGAAGGTACCAGCAACGAAACAGGAATGCATAACATTTGTACATCATATTACCGCCATATACTTTACCAAAAAAACTACAGATAAGTGTTAATGGAAAAGCGATGATAACACATACAATAAAGAGTAAAAACGCATAGATGGAATATAGTAGTTGTAGAAGCCTTATCATCAGGATAAAGATAACAGAGTTTATGGCTCAACAACCACTTGGTTAATGCTGTATGCTTCGGCTTTTGCTGCGAAAAGTTGCTTTGTAAGTGTCCAGGTTTCTTTAAAGAATTCGGAATAACGGTAGTGATTTAAAGCATCTTCGTCTGTCCAATGGCTGTAGGTAAAATATATATTAGTTTGATTTTTATCCTGCCAGAGTTCAAGATGGGTGCAGCCTGGGAAATTTCGAATCGTATTCTTTTTATCGTTGAATAGTTGAATAAATTTTTCAACTGCTTCGGGGTTAAAAGTCATCTTAACGATTCTTATCAGCATACGTTCGTGTGGTTTTTTCGGTTCTAACTCCAACAGCAAGATAAATCCATCCGAGAATAAAGAATATACCACCAACGGGTGTAATAGGTCCAACCCAATTAAAGTCTGCAGATTTTATTGCGATACTCAACGTTAACAGATAAAGAGATCCGCTAAAAAGAAATATACCAAGCAAAAAAAAGGTACCTGAAGTTTTGATCCATTTATTGGTGTATGACTTGTATAAAATTCCTGCTATTGCTAAAGCAATTACATGATAGAACTGGTAACGCACAGCAGTTTCAAAAGTCTTCACTGCTTTTTCCGGAGCAATATCCTGTAGTTTATGTGCACCAAAAGCTCCTAAGGCAACTGTGATGGCTGCAAGAATAAAAGCAGTGGTTAAGTATCCTCTATGCATGAGTGTTTTTATTGATCAGTGAAAGCAAGTTTTGTTCGCTAATATCATCTCCTTTCAATACATACTTTGCTTTTGTGTAAATAGCATTTCTTTCATTAATTTTTTCTTCCAGGTATGATTTCAGTTTTTTATCACTCAATTTTGATATCAATGGACGATGACGTTTCTCAGGTGTTAATCTATCTGCTAAAACATCTATCGGTTCATCAAGGAAAATGGTAATGCCCTGCTCGTTCATCCAATCCATATTGTTGTGATAACAGGGAGTGCCACCACCTGTTGCCAATATAAATTCATCTTTGTCGGCAAACCATTTCAACACGATCGATTCCATTTTCCTGAAATGATCTTCACCACTTTCTTTGAAAATTTGAGCAATAGTTCTATCCTCAACATTTTCAATCAGCTGATCAAGATCGTACTTTGGCAATTTGAATCGGGCGGATAATTTATTCATCCAATAGCTTTTGCCACTACCCATCATACCGATGAGAAAAATTTTCATTGTTGGGAGTATATATTGTGCTGCTAACTAAAAGCGTTCATTCCTGTAATATCCATTCCCGTTATCAGCAAATGCACATCATGTGTTCCTTCATATGTTATTACACTTTCTAAATTCATCATGTGTCGCATAATGCTGTATTCACCGGTAATACCCATTCCGCCCAACATTTGTCTTGCGTCTCTTGCAATGTTCGTTGCAATTTCACAACTGTTTCTTTTAGCCATGGAAACCTGTTGTGGTGTTGCTTTTCCTTCATTCATCAACACACCTAAACGCCAAACCATTAATTGTGCTTTGGTGATCTCGGTGATCATTTCGGCCAATTTCTTTTGCTGCAATTGAAATCCGCCAATTGGTTTACCAAACTGTTCTCTTTGTTTGCTGTATTGCAAAGCAGTATCGTAACAATCCATTGCTCCACCTAATGCACCCCAGGCAATTCCATAACGAGCTTTTGTTAAACAACCAAGCGGTCCTTTCAAACCTTTTACGTTAGGGAAAATATTCTCCTTAGGCACTTTTACATTATCAAATACCAGTTCACCTGTTGCTGATGCCCTTAAACTCCATTTTCCGTGAGTAGTTGGAGTTGTAAAACCTTCCATACCTCTTTCCAGTATCAATCCATGAATCACACCTTCTTCATTCTTGGCCCAAACAACAGCTACCTGAGAAAATGGTGCATTGCTGATCCACATTTTAGCGCCATTTAATATTACATGATCATCTGCATCTTTAAAATTCGTCAGCATGCCAGCAGGATTACTTCCATGATCTGGTTCTGTTAATCCAAAACAACCTAACCATTCACCACTGGCAAGCTTTGGTAAATATTTTCTTTTCTGTTCTTCACTGCCATAAGCGTAGATGGGATACATCACCAAAGAACCTTGTACAGATGCTGTTGAACGTACACCACTGTCTCCTCTTTCTAATTCCTGCATCATCAGGCCATAAGAAATATAATCTAATCCACCACCACCATATTCTTCAGGCACAGTCGGACCAAATACACCAAGATCACCCATTTGTTTTACGATCTGCTGAGGAAATTCAGCTCTCTGTGCATAATCTTCAATAATAGGTGAGATGTCTTTCTTTACATAGTTACGAACCGCTTCACGAACATGCTTGTGTTCATCCGTCAGTAATTCATCTATACCGTAATAATCAGGAGATTGAAAAGTATCAGTTTTGGCAGCCATCGGAAAATTTGAAATTTAATGTTTAATATTTTGAATTATTAACCAAGGGGCATTGCTACTATCAAACTTCAATTGGAGTTAACACTGAGTTTATCGAAGTGCACTCTTGTACTTCCTGAATCTTTTCTTCTTCAGTTCAACTAAGTAGCTATATATGCCTATATGGTAACCAGCCACAAAAATAAGCCTCTCAGGTTAGGAGTTTTTCTTTTTATTTACACATAAATTGTCCGCAATGAAAAAGTTATTGTTCCTGGTATTAATGCTGATCCTTGGTTCTCCTGTTTTTGCACAACAAAAAGAAGAGAAAAAGCCAATAGAGCAAATACGTAAATACTGGTTTGTAATGTTAATGACTGGCCCAAATCGTACACATGACTCTACAACAGCTGCCAACCTTCAAAAAGGACATTTGGATAATATTGACCGTTTATATTATGAAGGTAAAATAAAAGTTGCCGGCCCTTTTGGAGAACCTGGAGAATGGCGTGGTATTTTCATATTTGATGCGGAAAGTAAGGACGAAGTTGAAAAGCTGTTGCAAGCAGATCCGGCAATTGCAGCAGGCAGGCTTACCTACCAGGTTAAAGCATGGTATACAGCACCTATAGGAAGCTTTGTCCCTGGAAAGCCTAAAAAAGATTAAAGTATCCATGTATGAAAAAGACTTTAACCGGTGGAATGATATTACTTTTATTATCATGCAACATCAACGTAGATGAAGAAAATAAAAAAGATTCTGCAACCAGGTTCGATTCATTTGTGCGGAAAGCTGATACAACTTTAGAAAATTGGGGAGATTCTGCCAAAGAAAAATACAAAGATGTTCGAGATAAGGTGAAAGACCGTTTTAAAAGAGACTCTTCTGACAATTAAGATATTAATGGCCATATAAGCTGCTTATGTAAAAGCTTTGCGGACATTCGATTGGGATAAAATATTCCACTATAACCGTCATTTCTTTTTTGATGTTTTTTTAATTACTGCTGCTGTAACTTTTTTACTTCCCATCTGGCAGCATTTTTGGAATTTCATGTGTAATCAATCACTAATAAAAACAAGTGTATGCAAAAGTTACTCATAGGCACATTAGCAGGTTTGGTTGCAGGTGTTGCAATAGGTTTACTATTAGCACCGGTAAGTGGAAGTGATGCAAGAAGAAACATAGCAAGTGGTACAAAAAATCAATGGAGAAAACTTTGGGGCAAGCCAGACCTGGATGAAGATCCATGGGCTGAATATAACGAACGCAAGGCAGCAAATGCAGATAATGCAACTACCTGATCTATGAAAACCCAACAGCCGCAGGTATTTTATCTGCGGCTTTTTTGTGCTTGTAAATACAATCTTTCTGGCATTGTATTCGTGAATTATTAAAAAAGAGTTGTTATGACAGGAAGTGCATATAAGATAATATTTACAGGATTTACTGCTTTGGTTTCTGGTGTGGCGATTGGTACTTTATTGTCACCCAAATGTGGAGCGGATAATAGAAAAGCAGTAATTGATACGGCTGAGAATATTCGCAAAAGAATAATGGGTTTTGCAACAAGAAGTGGGCATACGGTTGAAGATGTAAAACAAATGCTTACAGAAGATGTTGAAGGATTGAATCCTGATTTACGCAACAGGATTTTACAACTGATTGAAATTTCTGAAAAAAGAATTTCCTAATTAATAAACACCAGTATTGATGAAAACGACAAATATCTTATTATATACACTAGCAGGATTGGCAATTGGAGTTGGTCTGGGTTTAATTCTTGCACCCACAGCAGGTCACGAAACAAGAAGAAGATTGAAATATTCAGCGGGAACTATAAAAAAGAAACTCGGTTTAAACGGTGAAGATTTTACTGATACTGAAATGGAAATGGATGCTACCAATGGTAGGAATTTCGGGTGGAGTTAGTTGATTTTTCCTATTAGATTATTTTAAAGAATGCATTTTAATGTGTTTTATTTACACATTCTTTCATTTACTTTGTATCAACTAAAAATGCTGCATCTTGCCATCAAAAAAAACTTCTACAGAAAAGAAGGTGAATGTAAAATCACCGGCTGAAATTACAGGTTCTCAAGAGAAAAATTTACAAAAGAAAGGAAGCAACATTAGCAATAAAAAATCCCAAAAACCGATTGCTAAAACACCTCTTAAAACCAGCCAGGCTGAAGTGAAAAAAGCTGCGGCAAAAAAAGTTACTCCCAAAAAAGCAGTTAAAAAAGCAGCTTCCGTTAAATCAGAAACAATTTCACCATCTATTACTGTTGAGTTCAGGCTGAGATTTCATACGAAATTCGGTCAGTCCATTTTTATCACCGGGAATTCTGAAACGCTTGGTAATTCAGATATTGATAAAGCAATTCCTTTAGAATACCTGGATGATCAGCACTGGAATGTTACAATCAAATTCCCACTCTCACAAAAAGAGAAGATCAGTTATCAATACCTGTTACGCCAGGAAGATGGAAGTTTCGATTATGATTGGGGGACGAAATCGATCGAATTACCCTCATTCAATAAAACCTATATCCTTGTAGTTGACTCATGGAATCATGCCGGTTATTTTGAGAATGTATTTTATACAGAGCCGTTTAAATCTGTGTTGCTCCAAGAACTATCTCATAGCAATAAAAAGACAGCTAAAAATTTTACTCACCGATTTGTTGTAAAAGCTCCTTTGCTCAAACAAAACGAAGTAGTGTGCTTACTTGGTAGTGGAAATGCTCTTGGCAACTGGAATACCGCATCTCCTATACTTCTCAATAAAAAAACAGAAGAAGATGCATGGTCAATAAATATTGATCTAACAAAACATGATTTTGTAATTGAATACAAGTATGGCGTTTATAATGTTGCGGAAAAGAAATTCATTAGATATGAATCCGGTAAGAACAGATTTGTACAGGTAGCGGCAACTGATCAACAGGTTTGTGTTAATGATGGATTTGTTATTTTACCAAACGATATATGGAAAGGTGCCGGTGTTGCTATTCCTGTTTTTAGTTTACGAACAGAAAGAAGTTTTGGAGTAGGAGAGTTTACTGATATAAAGTTATTGGTTGATTGGGCAAAGCAATCTGGTTTTAAAATGATCCAGTTGCTACCAGTCAATGATACTTCAGCCACACACACCTGGAAAGATTCATATCCTTATGCAGCTATTTCTGCGTTTGCACTTCACCCAATGTTTCTTGATCTTGCGAAGGCAACGGATGCAAAAAATCAGAAACTATTGCAAAAACTGGAGAGTAAAAGAAAGGAATTAAATGCATCTTCAACGGTAGATTATGCTGAGGTTATAAAGCAGAAATGGAATTATATTGAACAGATATATCCTTTACAAAAAGCCGTCACTTTTAAAACGGAAGGCTTTAAATCATTCTTCAAAGACAATGAACATTGGTTGGTTCCTTATGCAGTATTCTGTTATTTAAAAGATGAATACGGAACTTCGGATTTTAATCAATGGCCTGCACACAACCAATATAATGAAGCCGATATTTCTTCTTTAGCTAAGGAAGGAAGTGTTGCTCATGATAAGATCAATATTCATTTTTTTGTGCAATATCATTTGCATTTGCAGCTAAAAGAGGCTACCGAATATGCCCATGCAAATAATATTATTGTAAAAGGTGATATACCAATTGGTGTATATCGTTTTGGTGCTGATGCATGGCAGCAACCAGAATTATATCATTTAGATGTTCAGGCCGGAGCACCACCAGATGATTTTGCTGTAAAAGGACAAAACTGGGGTTTCCCAACTTATAACTGGGAAAAAATGAAGCAGGATGGTTTTAAATGGTGGAAAGATCGCTTTCACCAGATGAGTTATTATTTTGATGCCTTTAGAATTGATCACATACTGGGCTTCTTCCGTATCTGGAGTATTCCTTTAGATGCTGTTGAAGGTATCATGGGTCGTTTTGTTCCTGCAGTACCGGTGGATGTAAAAGAATTCAGCGAAAGAAACATCTATTTCGATTACCTGCGTTATTGCAGACCATTCATCAACGACCAGGTTTTGAATGAAATGTTTGGACCCCAGACTGCTGAGGTGAAAGAAAAGTATTTGGTTTATGATGGTTTTGACCATTATGTGATGAAGGATGAATTTGATACGCAGCGAAAAGTAGAAAAGTATTTTGCTGATAAAGATGATCAGCAATTAAAAGAAGGTTTATTCGATCTGATCTCTAACGTAATTCTTTTTGAAGAAGAAGGTTCAGGTGGAACAAGATTTCATTTCCGTTTTGGAATGGAGGATACATTATCGTTCAAATATCTGGATGCACATACACAGTACCAGTTAAAACAACTGTATGTAAATTACTTCTTTGAAAGACAAGACCATCATTGGGAGATCGAAGCTATGCAGAAGCTTCCTGGTTTAAAAAGAGCAACGAATATGCTGGTTTGTGGTGAAGATCTTGGTTTGGTGCCTCATTGTGTGCCGAACGTAATGAAGCAGCTTGGAATACTCAGCCTCGAAATTCAACGAATGCCGAAAGCTGTGAAGAAACAATTCTTCAATCCTGCTGATGCACCTTATTTAAGTGTAGTAACTCCGTCTACACATGATATGAGCACTGTTCGTAGCTGGTGGGAAGAAGACAGAAGCAACACACAGAAATTCTACAACAACGAATTGCATCAACCTGGTGAAGCTCCTTATTACTGCGAACCATGGATCAATAAGGCTATCGTAATGCAACATCTTTATTCACCTGCTATGTGGAGTATATTTCAGTTGCAGGACCTGATGGGAATTGATGCTGATTTAAGAAGAGAAGATCCATCTGAAGAAAGGATCAATCTTCCTGCTAATCCACAACATTACTGGAATTACAGAATGCATATAACTATTGAAGATCTTTTAAAAGCAGACGCATTTAATGCGGAATTGAAAGAACATCTTCAATCAGCCGGAAGGAATTAAATTCTAAGCCATCTTTGTGATGGCTTTTTTATTTTAACAGATCATTTAATGAACCTGTCAGGTTAATGGTCCAAACATCTAGCATAATTACTCAAACCTGACAGGTTATTAATTTTATACTTTGAAGCTTAGATATAAAACATTCGAATTTCCTTTTGTACACCCGTTCACTATTTCCGGTGGCAGAACAAAAACACATCAGCCAACATTGGTTGTTGAGCTCTCGTTAGGACCATTTAAAGGCTATGGAGAAGCTCCTGCAATAAAGTATTATAACATCACTACTGAGCAGATGGTTGCTGATCTTGAGCGAAAGAAAATGTTTGTTGAGAAGTTTGCTTTCACTCATCCTGACCGTTACTGGCATTACCTGCATCATTTGTATCCTGCAAATCCTTTTCTTGTTTGTGCATTGGATATGGCTGCCTGGGATATGTACGGAAAAATGCAACAGAAACCATTATATGAGATCTGGGAAACAGAATGGAAAAATGATGTGCTGACTGATTATACAATTGGTATAGATACTATTGATAAGATGGTGGAAAAGATGAAAACAAAACCATGGCCAATCTATAAGATAAAATTAGGAACACCCGAAGACATAAAGATCGTTGAAGCTTTACGTGAACATACAGATGCAGTTTTAAGAGTAGATGCCAATGCAGGATGGACATTAGATGAAGCTCTTGTATTGATACCTCAACTGGCAGCACTTGGAGTGGAGTTGGTTGAACAACCTTTGGCTAAAGACAATTGGGAAGGAATGAAAGTATTGTTTAAGCAATCATCTTTACCGCTAATTGCAGACGAGAGTTGTGTGTTTGAAAATGATGTTGAAAAATGCCATCAGCATTTTCATGGTATCAATATTAAACTAACGAAGTGCAGCGGACCAACACCTGCATTGAGAATGATTGAACAAGCACGATCATTGGGTATGAAAGTGATGATGGGAAGCATGAACGAATCAACAATTGGATCTGCGGCTATTGCTCATTTTTTGCCGCAGTTAGATTATATTGATTGTGATGGCCCATTGTTATTAGCAGAAGATATTGCTAACGGCCTTATTATTGAAAACGGAAGAGTATCTATTACCAATAATGCCGGATTAGGAGTTGAAATTGATGACCAAAGATTTGAACGTACAAGTGAGTGACACAAGAGGTGATGCCATGAAAAACTGAAGTTCGTTAAATAAAAAAGCCAGTCTGGAAAGACCGGCTTGCTCATATAATCCAAAACTAACTGTTAACCGTTTAATTTAAAGTCGAACATTAATGTTCCTCTTTGTTCTTCTTTACCTGCTGTAAACTTTATTTGTTTGGCTTTCCTAATCGCAATACTTCTAATATTTGCATTGGTTGTAGTTGTTCCTTTTGTACTTACCGTTGCACTAATTACATTACCAGCTTCGTTCACCACAACATCAACTGCAACAACTGCATTCTGGTTGAACTCATCTTCAAATGAATAACTTCCAGTGATCCTTCTTCCATCTAAACCGTTTTTTATACGAATTCCACCATTTCCTCTTCCATCACCTGTATAACTATCACTGTTCGGATCACCACCAGGTTTTCCCTGGTCACCTTTACCACCAGCTATTCCCTGGTTGCTACCTTTGTAATAACTATCGGCACCATTACCACCAGTTCCTGTTGCACCAGGTGAAGTTTTACCATTAAACACTGCTTTCGGTTTTGGCGGTGCAGGAGTTGGATTGGTAACAGGTTTGGTGACAGAAGCTGCTACTTTAGTTGCCTCTGTAGGTTTTGTGTTTACATTCTTAACGTCATTCTTTACCACAGGTACATCAGAGTCAGCATCATCCGGTGCATCATCTCCTGCATTGTTCATTGCAGTCTGTGGAGGTGCTGAATTGGCTTCCGGTGCAGGATCACCAGGTAACAACGGCTGATCTGTTCCGAAACCAGTCTCATCAGTACCAAGGTTCACTTCAATACCTTGTAACTCTAACGGAGGATCAGGATTTGCAATCTGGGGTAACTGCCACGAAACAAGAAACAGGAAGATAGCTAGTGCAACAATAATGGCAGCAGTATAAGCTCCTGCCTTCATATTCTTTTGTTGTTCGAACTGGTCTACTGTCATGAAATAAGATTGTGCCATAGCAAAGTATATATTATACAGTAACGATGAGATAGATGTGGAAATTACATAATAGCTTACCGCTGTTTTGTTAAAACACATTGCATTTGTGGATAACTGAAAGAAGTTTGGGGCATGAGCGACAGTATTGCTATGAAACATCTTGCGTCGCATCTTTCCGACTTAATGTCGGAATCCCGATTTTACATCGGGACTTGTACTGTGAAAATTAATTCAGCAGAAAAAACAAGTTGTCTTATGGAATTTAAAAGTCCATGCATCACAGCTGAACACCTTCACCAAATCTTAACATATGCGAATCTATCATAACATCCTGCAGACCAGCATTATCATCCTGGTTATCGGTTTCAACAGTTACATTATTGGCAACGCTATTCGTTTAGAAAGTGGCTGGGCCATTTTAGGATCGATGGCAAGCCTGGGTGCATTGGTTTATTGCATTCACCTGTTTAAAAAACTGAATGAGCTTGATACAGAAGAACAGGACAGTTATTGAGCAACACTATATTGTTCAATTTTTTTCTTCAGCCAGCTATCCTTAACCGGTATCATCCAGTTATTTAATAACTCTTTTTTATTATTTACAAGATTATTGAAGTATATCGTATCGGGAGTGATGAAGTTATTTTCAACTGCATATTTCAATTGATTCAAAGGCAGCATCTGAATTTTATCCTTAATAACAAAGGCAAGAAACTCTCTATCGAACATGTTCACTTTAAACTTCTGCTCAATTTCTTTCACTACTCTTACTGAACTGTCAGTGCTGCATCCACTAACACCTGTAGCAGTTTCATCAGCAATAAAAACAAGAAATTGTCCGAACAACAGGTTCGCATAACCTTTTATCGGTGCACCATGACTATTCCACTTACCGATAAAATCTTCCAGCATTTCTTCTATCTCAAGTGCTTCACTTAAAAAGAACAAACGATTACTCTGATAGATCCAAACCCTGGAGTTTTCATTAAAATCTTCCGGAATTAAATGCTGGTATGCTACATTCATGGTGCAAAGTTAACACAACATGGATCAACAAACCAGGATAGGAGGCACTTACATCTCTGCCATTCTATTATTTATGATTGCTTTTATATTTTTCTGTTTTGGCATTGGATTAATGTTCAGTTTTCCGGATATATTGTCTTTGGGAGGAGTTGTTTCTTTAGTATTTGCAGGTGTATTCATTTATTCCGGTATAAAAAACCTGAACGATGCTAAAAACTTTGATAGGGATGCGGCTTTACAGATCAAAGCATCTATGAATGCCAGTGAAAATAAAATAGGTGGTGGCAATGAGAGAACAGCTGATACTTCAATCAGTAATGATGAAGTGTTGATATTAGGCCGTTGGCAGTATTCAAAAGAAGAATGGAGCAGGTTTATGAAATGGGAGAGCAGCAGAAGAAAATCAAGTATAATGATAGAGGCAATTATGCTCACTGTTCTGGGTTCAATTACACTAAAAATTCTACGCACTACAAGCTGGTTAGAAGCAATATTGATCAGTGTGGCATTTTCAATTATCTATTGGCTTGGAAAATCTTATATAGCCAAGAATGCAATTGGTAAAGCTGAGAACAATCATGTGACTATTACCAATCGTGCGGTAATTATTAATGGAAAAGTAAACTCCTTTAGGGATAATTTATACTGGTTGAAAAAAGTAGAATTGATACAGGAACAGAACATCAATGTTCTTGAATTTGTTTATGAATGGAATACCAGAAAAGGCATTACTTCAGAAGAGATACGTGTGCCTGTTCCAACAAATAAAATGGAAGAAGCTACAGAACTGATTACTCGGTTCTAAGCCATACTTGCTGCTACAATTTCTGCAATGTCTAAAACAGCTACTTCATTTTCTTTTTCCCTGTTCTTTACTCCATCAGTTAGCATTGTATTACAAAACGGACAAGCTGCAGCGATAACATTTGGAGTTACACCAAGTGCTTCATCAGCTCTTTCAATATTAATTCTCTTATCCCCTGGTTCTTCTTCTTTAAACATATTTGCACCACCGGCACCACAACAAAGTCCGTTCTTTTTGCAACGTTTCATTTCAACCAACTCTGCATCCAAGGCTTCTAATACTTTCCTGGGAGCTTCATAAATTCCATTGGCTCTTCCTAAATAACAGCTATCATGGTACGTTATCTTTTTGCCTTTGAATTCTGCAGCATCTTTCAATTTGATTCGTCCTTCATTGATCAATTCCTGCAATAAAACAGTATGATGAATCACTTCATAATTGCCGCCTAATTCAGGATACTCATTCTTAAAAATATTAAAGCAATGCGGACAGGCAGTAACGATCTTTTTGATGCCGTATCCATTTAATATCTGGATGTTATTATAAGCCATCATCTGGAACAGAAATTCATTGCCGGCTCTTCTGGCAGGATCTCCGGTACAGGCTTCTTCTTTACCAAGTATTGCGAATTTAATCCCCACTTTTGTAAGTATAGTAGCAAAGGCTTTTGTTATTTTTTGTGCTCTCTGATCATAACTACCTGAACATCCAACCCAAAATAAAACTTCCGGAGTTTCGCCGTTTGACATCATCTCAGCCATAGTAGGAACATGCATAATCAGTCGTTTAGATCAAAAGTATGGAACAAAAGGATTGATTGATACTTGATTGTTGTTTTCCACACATTCTGTTAGCATTTTTTGGCATAGGATTTAACCATTATGTATGGACGTAAAACAATAGATGATGAAAAAGATTGTGCTGGCAGGTTTAGTGATGTTCTTTGCTTTTAATACACAAGCCCAGGTTTTTAAGAAAGGCGAAAGTGTTGAAATAAACAAACATCTTAATGACGATGGTGAATTTGCATGGGTTACAGGGAATATAGCAGATGTAGATATTGAAAAGAAAGAATACACCATCAAAACAAAAGAAAAGCAGACATATAGAATACCTTTTGCAAAAGAAGAACGTTGGATGAGAAAACAGCTTCAGCCATTAACCTCAGCAATGATGGTTAAAGATGTAAGTATGAGTTGTTCTCCAACTGCAGACATTGTAAAACAAAAAATCAAAGAAGAGTTTGATGCAGATTTTTCAGAGTATGACAGTATAACAATAACTTATAATAATATCCAGTCATTAGAAAGTTATAAGAATACTGATGCAAGTTTCGGTAAAATAGACAGCGATGTTCACCCTTTTGAAGTTGATTTTACAGTAAGACTTGTAAGTAGTAATAGCGATGGAACTCAGCGAAAGATCAACTGGCAGTTCAAAAGAAAATACTTACTACATCAGAATATGAGAGGTAAATGCAGTTTGTCAATGGCAGAAAAAGAAGATAATCTTTTGAGTAGTATTTAAATTTAAAAAGCTCCAAGTTATGGAGCTTTTTTATTAGTTCTTTTTCTTGCCGGAGTTGGATGAGCCTTTATCATTTGGAACTAAATCATTAATTCCTTTCCCTGCAGCCTCAAGTATTTGGTTGGAGTTATCGATCAGCAAAGT
Source organism: Bacteroidota bacterium (assembly GCA_023386555.1). Taxonomy (GTDB): domain Bacteria; phylum Bacteroidota; class Bacteroidia; order Chitinophagales; family Chitinophagaceae; genus JAEZDC01. The sequence continues at coordinate 59,969 of JAEWJK010000009.1, forward strand.
GTTTACGAAACTATTTTTAGAACTTTCTCTCACATTCACTTGTATTGAATAAGCTCCCTGGCTGAAAGCTTTTTCCGGCTTACCATCTTCATTAATATAATATCCAAAAGATCTTGGAACAATGAAACTTCTTCCTTCAATGGATTTTCCCTTTAGTTTTTCATAATAAGATGCATATTCAGGATCAGATTTTTCCAATGGAGCATCTCTTAACATGAATACAAATTTTCCTAATGTAACATTATCAAACAATACACCCTGCTCATTCACATAAGATGTTTTGAAGGTGATGTCAAAATCCATATTCAATTTCTTAGGACCATTCTTAGCAATCTTTGCTTTTGCATAATTCAACTTCAGATCTTTTAGTTTTAGTCGAAAGATTGAGTTGTTAAGTATCTCGTATGGACTTGTTTTATCTAACTCAAATTCTGCGACTAAAGCTGTATCTAAATTTCCATTTTCATTTTTGAATGTTCTTACCAAAGTAAAACCATTGAATTGCATTCCTACAGGATCAAACGGACTTGCAGTTGATAACTGATCGTAAAAGACCATATCAGTCAATGCCATTTTATATTCTGCCGTATATTTTTTCTTGTCGTTAGCGATCATCTTTTTTACTGCATCAACACCAAGTTTTGTAATTGCACCAACCATCGGAGCAAATATTGCTCTTGTTTGTCGTTCTTCGAAAGACAACATGTTTTGATGTTGCAGTTTGCCAAAATCGATGGGATCCTTTTTCTGTTCAATAAACATTTTTGCCTGGTCAGGCTTTCCTTCCGAAGAAAATCTTGATGCAGTGCAGGAGTGGAGCAGGAGAGATGAAACAGTAATCAGGGTACAAACAGTTCGCATTGATATTGTTTTTTGCTAAGATAGATGATTGAATAAAATTGCATAAAAGATAATGTGAAAGTTGGGATATGGACTTCGTTGTTTTATTTGGGAGATTGCTTCGTGCCTCGCAATGACGACTTATATCTTTACTTCAGCCACAAGAAATACACTTCCGCAAACGACGATCAGATCATCATCTTTTGCATGTATAAGTATATCCTTGATAGCTATATTTACCTCAGTAAAACATTTGCCTTTCAATCCAACTGCTTCTGCTTTTTGCTGTAGTTCTTGTGCATCTAATGCCCTGGGAATCTGAGCTTGGGTAAAATGATAACTGGCATATTTTGGAAGCAGTGCTAACACCTGTGTTACATCTTTATCCTTTACCATTCCAAGAATGAAGTGCAGATGACTATACGTTTCAAATTCTAACTGTTGAAGCAGCTCCTTTATTGCGTCAACATTGTGGGCTACATCAATAACGATCCTGGGATTTTGACGAACCGTTTCCCATCTTCCATGTAACCCTGTGAGTTTTTTTACCTGCTTTAATGCATTATGAACCTGTGTTGAAGAAATGTTCCATCCCATTAATTGTAGTTGATGCAAAGCTTCAAGTACCGTTAATAAATTCTTTCGTTGGTAAAGGCCATTTAGGTCCAGCAGAAAATTTGGCTTCTCATCTTTAGCTTTATCATCCACAGTAACTTTCAGAAATCCATTTTCGTAAGTAAACTCGTCTATGTATTTATCAGCATCTGCAAAAAATATAGGGGCAGCTTTTTGTTTTGCCTGCGTGGTAAAAACATCTTTGGTTTCATCTTTCGTTTCACCAATAACAACAGGTATATTTTTTTTAATGATGCCTGCTTTTTCAAAAGCTATTTTATCCAATGAGTCACCCAATAGTTGCATATGGTCCCAACCAATATTTGTGATAATGCATAATTCGGGTGTGATAATGTTTGTACTGTCCAACCTTCCACCTAATCCTGTTTCAATAATGGCAATGTCAACTTTTTGCTGTGCAAAATATTCAAACGCCATTGCAACAGTGATCTCAAAAAAAGATGGTTCAATTTCAGTGATCAACGGTTTTATCTTTTCTACAAAGCCGATCACAAATTGTTCATCACACATTTCACCATTCACTTTGATCCTTTCCCTGAAATCATGTAAGTGTGGTGACGTATACAACCCTGTTTTATAACCTGCTGTTTGCAGAATAGCAGCCAGCATGTGACTGGTAGAACCTTTGCCATTTGTTCCTGCAATATGTATTGATCGAAATTTATTTTGCGGATCACCTAATGCATGACAAAGCTTGATTGTATTAGTGAGATCTTTTTTTATGGCAGCAGCACCAATTCTGCTGAACATCGGAAGCATGGTAAATAAATAATCAACTGTTTGTTGATAGTTCATGCAGCAAAGATAAAATTCAACGGTGAGTTGCGATTACACATTAAACCTGAAGTGCATTACATCTCCATCCTGTACAAGATATTCTTTGCCTTCAATTCTCAATCTTCCTGCATCCCGGCAGGCTGATTCTGAGCCGTATTGTACGTAATCGTTATAAGCGATCACTTCAGCTTTGATGAATCCTTTTTCAAAATCGGTATGAATAACGCTTGCAGCCTGTGGTGCTTTCCATCCTTTCTGAATTGTCCAGGCTCTCACTTCCTGTACACCTGCAGTGAAATATGTTTCAAGGTTCAGGAGTTTGTATGCTCTTTGTATCAACCTATTTAAAGCAGGTTCTTTCATTTCATATTCTTCCATGAACATCTGCTTGTCTTCTTCATTCTCCATCTCAGCTATCTGTGCTTCAAGATTGTTGCACATCACTATCACTTCAGCACCTTCATCTTTCACTGCATCGGCCAAAGCTTGTGAATATTTGTTTCCGGTGTGCATGTTGGTTTCATCAACATTGGCCACATATAAAACCGGCTTTTCAGTCAATAAGAAAAGATCAGCAATTGCTACACGTTCCTGTTTTGTTAATCCAAGTGAACGAATGCTTTTTCCTTTCTCAAGATGTTCTTTACAACGAACCAATATTTCCAGTTCCACTTTTGCTTTCGGATCAACCCTTGACATTTTCTCTGCTTTCTGCATTTTCTTTTCTACACTGTCAAGATCTTTTAATTGCAACTCAGTATCAATGATCTCTTTATCGCTTACAGGATTAATGGCACCTTCTTCTCTCAATACATTTTCGTCTTCAAAACAACGGATCACATGAATGATAGCATCTACCTCACGAATGTTACCAAGAAATTTATTACCCAAACCTTCACCTTTACTGGCACCTCTAACAAGACCTGCAATGTCAACAATCTCTAATTGTGTAGGAACAATTCTATCCGGTTTCACCAATTCAGCCAGTTTATTCAATCGTTCATCAGGTACATCTACTAAACCAACATTCGGTTCGATAGTGCAAAAACGATAATTGCTGGCTTGTGCTTTGGCGCTATTGCTCACTGCATTAAATAAAGTTGACTTTCCCACATTCGGTAATCCCACTATCCCTGCTTGTAATGCCATGTTATGATTTGAGGTTTGATATTTAAAATTTATAGTTGACCAGCTTCAGGTCTCTTATCATCTTCGTTGTGTCACTCACTTCAACGTTCAGAAGTTTATTGACCATAATAAAATTGGCGGCAAATATAGTTGAAAAGAGATTGTGGATTTTACAGCTGATATTCTAACTTTCCGTCTTAAACATTTCTATGGCACTCAGCAGAATATGGTCGGCATTTATTATTATAGCTATTGGCGTGGCATTATTTAAAATGATCGGTGGTGATGAAAAGATATTTAGCAGGATGGTTGTTGGTAAATCCAGCGATGCTTACGATCCGGTGTATTATACACTTTCAGGTTCTGCACAGAATGCAGGTTTTAGTTCTTCAGAGGCATTTCAAACATATATTAAGGCTTATGGATATGTCCCTTCAGATTCTGCCAATGCACCCACTGTTTTGATTGCAGAAACGGAACAGAATGCTGCTACTTTTCAAACGCAATATCCCAACATAAAAGTTTATACATATCGCTCCATCCAATCAAAACTCACCAAAAATGCAGACGGTATTATTGAAACCTGTAAAACGGCAGTGAACATCAGTATTGGATTGATCGGTATCATGGCTTTATTTATGGGTTTTATGAGTATAGCAGAAAGGGCAGGAGGGATACGTTTATTGTCGAAGATCATTGGCCCTTTTTTCTCTAAACTTTTTCCGGAGTTACCAAAAAATCATCCGGCCATGGGCCATATGATGATGAATTTCTCTGCTAATTTATTGGGACTTGATAATGCCGCAACACCTTTTGGTATTAAAGCAATGGAGAGTTTGCAGGAGATCAATCCGGATAAAGAAAAAGCTTCTAATGCACAGGTGATGTTTTTGTGTTTACATGCATCAGGACTTACATTAATCCCAGTTAGCATCATTGCAGCAAGAGCAGTGTTGAAAGCAGAAAATCCGACTGATATATTTATTCCCTGTATGATAGCAACATTTGTTGCTACGATGGCTGCCATGTTCATTGTTTCATTTAAACAAAAGATCAATGTTTTTCAGCCGGTGATAATGAGTTGGGTGCTTGGTATTTCAGCAGTCATAGCTTTGCTGGTACTCTGGCTAACAAGTCTTGCAACATCTAGGGTAGAAGTTGTTTCAGGAATTTTAGGCAATGGAATTTTGCTACTGATCTTGTTGCTGATCATTTTAGGAGGAGTATATAAGAAGATAAATGTGTTTGATGCATTTATTGATGGAGCCAAAGGTGGATTTGAAACTGCTGTGAGAATTATTCCATACTTAGTAGGGATGTTAGTTGCTATTAGCATGTTACGTACCAGCGGAACATTTGATGTTGTGATCAATGCGATGAAGAGTTTGTTTGTTGCATTAGGAACTGATACAAGATTTGTTGATGGTATTCCGACGGCATTAATTAAACCATTGAGTGGAAGCGGTGCAAGAGGAATGATGATTGATACGATGACCAACTTTGGTCCTGATTCTTTTGCAGGAAGATTGGCCTGTGTTTTACAAGGCTCTTCCGATACTACATTTTATGTGATCGCAGTTTATTTTGGAGCTGTGGGTGTTAAGAATACCCGTTATTCTGTAGGAGCAATGTTATTAGCTGACCTGGTTGGAATTATCACTTCGATCTTCCTATGTTACTTGTTTTTTGGATAAAAAAAAAGGCTGCCAATATTGACAGCCTTTGTATAAAAATCAATAGATTATTGGTTAGTATAAAAACTAAGCGCCGGAACTGCTGTTCCAGTACCACCTGTTTTTCCCCTCGAAAACCAAGTATAAGTTCTTTTTTGTGTTGGCGTAAATGATGTGATTCTGGCTACAATTGTTGATGTACCTGCTAATCTTACTTGTATCTCATCCGGTAAACTTGAAGGTATCTTTAACTCAACAAAATCAGAACCTGATTTATAAGCCACGTTGCTAATAATTACGGCATTTTGTTTTACTGAAAAAACATCATAAGCCGTTGAACCAACTGTAGCATTAACAAGTCGTGCTCTATACATACTATCACCTATGGTATTGAAATTAGAAATGTTGTCGTTGAGCACTATTGTATTAACAGTTGGATATTCATCAACCAGAAAAACACTATAATTTTTATCATGTTCAACATTTAAAGAGCCTACAGCCTTAAAAATGTTTGGATCAACTGGAGAATTTGGAGGTATTCTTATCTGCAATTGATCATTGTAGGCAGGCAGCAAACCATAGTCATTAACAGGGTATGTTGCAGCATAAGCAGTGCCCTGTATAATATTTGTAGTTGTTGGTGTGCCACTTGAAAACTTAAGTGTTGTGTCTTTTCCGTAAAATATAACGGATGGTGCATTATGAGAAGCATGAACAAACTTAACTCTTGCTCCGGTTGCAGCTAAAGAGCTATCTACATAACCAGAATTCTTCTCACAAGCTGTTATGCCAACCGCTACGAGTATAAATAGAACAAATATTTTTTTCATAAAGATTATGTTTTAAGGTAGAAACTGCCATATAGGTTTTGTGTGGAAGTCAGCATCAAGCCCTCCGATTTCGGCCAATGCTGCCTGGTTCCAAACATATTCAGAATTAAATCTCATTCTTAGTCTTTGAACCACCTTATTATTATTATCAACAAACAATGGTGTTGGAAGTGTTAAACCAGGATAAATTAAAGGATCATAATCATAGCGTCTCATATCTGACCAAACTTCATGTGCACCCCAACCATATAATGCAATCCATTTTTGTCTCATAATATGGCTTAAAGTAATAGTAGCAGGAGAGATGTTAGGATTATTGGCGTAAGCATCTCTTGCTGCAGTTGTGATACTAGAAGTGCCAGCACCCGGAACATAGGAAAGCTTTGAGTAATTGTTTACAGTTCCAACAAAATCTATACTTGCTTTAATTGCATTTATATAAGTATTTCTGGCATTTACATCACCCATACGAAATTGGGCTTCTGCTTTTATGAATTGAAGTTCAGCATATGTCATAATTGGCACAGGGGCTTCATTTCTATACAGATATTTACCAGGCTGAGTAAGTGATGGCTGAGTTCCCATTGTTAATCCGTAGAAGTTTCTTACTCGTTCGTTAACATTGCTAATTTCAACAGCGCCTTTTGCAGGATTTAGTCCTCTGTACTTTCCATCAACACTTGTTTGTAGTAAAATATCTCTACGAGGATCGGTTATTTTAACACCACCAAAATTTGTACTATCCATTAGTACTATTGAATACCATGATTGTCCAACATCATCAAATGCTTCCTCTCCTGAAATAACACTTCTTGACTGGCCGTAAGGACTAACATCATTTGGTGGAGCTGCAGCCTCTGAAGGTGTAAATGCATCATCAGCATTGCTGGCAAAAGACTGGTCTACAAAATAGACCACTGAATCAGGTTTGTAAAGCGTAGACTTTTTACTTAGGTGATTATAGTTCCTTGCAAGTATTCCATAAACAAACTTGATCCACTTAGATCTGTCACCTTTATATATCTGGTCTCCTCTACCTAATGATTGTACAGAAACTTTTCCATCAGCCCTGTTTAAATTCTCCAGTGCTTTTTTACAGAGTTCTCTAACTGTCATGTAAACTTTTTCTTCTTTTGTATAAGAAAAGGCTGTTTTACCAACAGTGAATGCAGAATCTAAAATGATTTCACCATGAATATCAGTTAGGGTTTGCCAACCATAAGCCTGAAGAGCATATCCAACACCAGCATAATCCCATTTCTCGTTTTCTTCAGCATCTTTAATAAGATTAATCAAGTTATAGCCGCCTCTCCAATATACAGATCTGAACATGGCACCACCTCTGTCGTTGCTACGAGTATAACCATGTTGATCCCATTGGTCATTAATAGCAGCACCATAATGCCATTGTTGTACATATCTGGCTATGTATCTATTATCGATCTGAATACCATGGGAGAAATTCTGTAAAATTGATGGAAGCAACAAAGCTGCTTCAACGCTGGTTGGATTATTAGGATCGGAATTTACATCCAGGTATTTTTTACACCCAACTGTTGTAAACAGAAGTGATGCGGTTATGAAAGTATATAATGCTTTTTTCATTATTGAATTTTTTTAGAATGTAACTGTTAAGCCAAAATTGAATACTCGAGGTAAAGGAAGATTGCCATAATCAAAACCAGAACCACCACTACCACCTTGTGCAGGACTCGTTCCATTAACACCAGGATCGCCACCTGAATAATTCGTGATCATAAACAAGTCAGTTCCTGTAGCAAAAATTCGTGCAGTCTTCACAATATTTTGTCTACTTAAAAGTTTTTTTGACAAGTTATAACTGATGGTTAAGTCTCTTAAACGTAGCCAGTCAATATCTTGCTCAATAAACTGTTCATCAGGAATACTGGTAGACAAGTAAAAGTTATTGTTTAGGTAAGGATTGATCTGTATATTATTTCTGGTAGGTGTAGCTGTATTTTCAAGACCATCTTTTAATACACCTTCAAATACTCTTGGATTTTCTCTATCCAAAGTTTTCTTACTTAAACCATTTCTAAACAGGAACGCTTCGGTAGCATTAAATACATCACCACCTTTTCTTATATCAAACAAGAAACTGATGGTAAGATCTTTGTACGTAAATGAATTACTGAAGCCCATCATAAAGTCTGGTTGTCTGTCTCCAACAATTTTCCAGGCGGTTTCTGTTAATGGAAGACCTGTTGAAGGACTGATAAGAATGTCGCCAGCAGCATTACGTTGGAAACTTTGCCCAGTAAATGTAGTTAGAGGACCGTTTAATCTTACACCATTACGAGTGTTGCCAAAAAGCCATGTATCTGAATCATAAAACTCAGGTATTTGATCAGACAACTGTACAAGCTTACTGTTAATCTTAGTATAGTTTACTGATGTATTCCATCTGAAATTTTGAGTAGCAACAGGAATACCAGATACGGTTACTTCTATCCCTTTATTCCATAATTCGCCACCATTCATTGTGGCCAGGATAAATCCTGTACCATAACTTGCTCTTAGGTTATTTAAGATTTGGTCTTTACTTGTTTTCTTGTAATAAGCAAAGTCAACATTCATTCTGTTTTTAAAGAATGCTAACTCGGTACCTACTTCAAATGAAGAAATGAATTCCGGTACAAGGTTCGGATTTGGACCTGTAAAACCATAAGAAAAACCACCACCTGTAGTTGTCTGAGGTTCATAGCCAGGCTTAACTCTGTAAACGGGAGCGTCTTTACCAGTTTTAGCTAAAGCAAAACGTAGCTTACCATAGCTGAACCAATCACCTACTTTTTTGTCTAACAGATCAGAAAATACAAAACTTAAAGTATGCGCATCATAGTAGAAACTTGCATTTTCTATAGGTAGGGTAGAAGTCCAATCGTTTCTACCGGAATAAGTATAAAACAGATAATCCTGCCATCCTAAAGTTATTTCACCAAAAGCACTCACTCTTCGTAGTGTGGTTGATGTCATCTTAGATCTTTGAGTGGTTGTAGTGGTATTATTCATCGAATTAAAATTCGGATCGAGGAAACCCGTACCTCTTGTAGCTAAAATGTGGCTTGCATTATCATAATTAGCTCCACCTAATCTAACGGTGGCTTTTAACCTGTTACCAAGGAAATCTCTTTTAGCAGTAGCAAAGTACTGAAGGTTTAAGAATCTTGTTTTATCTATAGCGTGATCTAATGAACCATTCAGAGAAATTCCCCTGTTAGATTCAGGATGATAAAGTACACTCATGTTAGTAGTGTATGCATCCCATCCCATTCTTCCTGTTAAGGATAGCCATGAAGTAACAACCGCATTTAAATTGAAGTTACCAATGAAACGATTGGTTTCATCTCCTAATTTATTCTTGTTAACGTCGAAGAATGGATTTTCAATCTCTGTACCCAATGTAGTAAACTTTTTTCTTGTTCCACCTGCTGTGAGATAGTCCGTTACATCAACATCTGCAGGCCATTGCATTAAACCTAATAAGAAACTATTATTCCCTTTTGAAACTTTTCTGTTTTTTGAATTGATGTAAGATAGATTGGTTTCTAATGTAAGATAGTTTCCTATTTTTTGTGTACCGGCCAGACCTAGGTTAAATCTGTCGTATTTAGTGGTGGGAATAACACCTTCTCTTGTAGAATAAGCCGCAGAAAAGCGGTAAGTAGTATTCTGTGTACCACCATCAACACTAATATTGTGTCTTTGTGCTTTTCCGGTTTCAAAGAAGTTGTTGATGTTATCAAAATAAGTTGTTCCTGCAGGGTATTTTGGTCCGAAATAAGTGAGTACATTTTCATTCAATATTCCATTCGAACCCTGGTTGTATACCTGCTGCATTTCTGGTAAACGCTGCACTTTCTCTAATGTAAAATTAGCACTGTAAGAGACTCTGCCAGAACCTTGTCTACCTTTTTTGGTGGTGATCATAATAACGCCATTACCTGCATCTAATCCATAAAGCGCCGAAGCTTCAGGACCTTTAAGCACAGTGATGCTTTCTATATCATCAGGATTTAGATCACTTATTCTGTTAGAGAAATCAATCGTTCTGTTTTCGGTTAATGTTACGAGGTTGTTTGAATGCATTGTTTTATTATCAACCGGTACTCCATCAATTACAAACAATGGGCTATTGTTACTTGTTAATGAAGTAACACCACGTAATTGAATGGCAACTGAAGATCCAGGCATACCACTGGTAGCGGTAATATTTGCTCCGGGAACTCTTCCTGCTAAAGCCATCAGCATATTGTCACGTTGTGTTTGAGCTACTTCCGAACCCTTAACTTCAGTAACACTGTAACCAAGTTCTCTCTTTGATTTTTTTATACCCATAGAAGTATTTACAATTACTTCTGTTAGGGTAGCATTTGGGTCGGTAGCTAAACGAATATTCAAATTTGTAGCAGCTCCTACAACAACATCTTGCTGTGCATAGCCTACATAGCTAAAGCTAATGGTATTGCCATTGTTTGCTTTAATGCTGAAAACACCTGCTTCATTAGTAGTTGTTTTCTTTTTTGTTGTTTTGTTTGTAACTGTTACACCCGGAAGTGGGTTACCATCATCACTGGTGACGGTTCCTGTAATGTTTTTTTCCTGTGCAAAGGAGGTTTGCGTTAGCAGTGAAAAAACTGCTAAAAGCCAGACGCAAGCAAATCGTCTCATAAACAGATTGTTTGGTTTTTAGTATGGTTAGATATACAGATTTCTGCAAAAAACCGCAAAGGGATGTTGAAATACGCAGAAATCTGAATTCAAATCTATTTAATTTCAGCAATAAATGAATGATTTTTTATTTTATTACAACCAATGAGAGAGAGAACCCTGCATAAATTCTGTATAAATTGCTGGGATTCTGAAATAAATGGAGGGTTATAGCAATCCAATTTTTTCTTTATAAGCCTGTAATTTTGGATCAGAAGGGTCTAATTCTGTTATTAAATAATTTATATTCCCGAGGCTGCAAACTTTAAATCGTTGATTAGAATTGAGTTTTTCTGAAATAGCCAACGATACTTTCATATCAGCAGATTCCAGCATAGCCTTTTTCACTTCTATCACTTCCCACTCCATATCAGAAACTCCATCTATATCAATACTATTTGTTCCCAGAAAACAGATATCGGCTTTAATGTGGGCAAGTTTTTTTATTACTTCAGCTCCCACGGATATCTGTGCACTTTTTGAAAGCTTATTTCCTAAAAATATAACCTCACTGTTCTGGTGGTTCAATAATTCCAGTGCTATTGGAAGACTTACGGTTATAAATGTTGCATTTAATTCAGCCGGTAAGTGATTAACCAGTTCTCTAATGGTTGTTCCTCCGGAAAGTAGAATTACCATACCGTCTTTGATCAGGCTAATTGCTTTCCTGGCAATTACCTGTTTTTCTTTTATTGAATAGACATTATGATTTTGTAATGTAAAATGAAAACCTGTAGATAATGCACCACCATGAACTTTCAACAGTTTACCTTCTTCTGATAGTTCATTTAGATCTCGCCTTACCGTATCTTCTGAAACGTTTAGTTGAATACTAAGGTCTGAAGACAATACTTTATTGTGAATATTTAACTGTTGTGTGATGTAAGCTTGCCTTTCCTTTTTAAGCATGTTAGAAAGTTAAAGTGGGAAAGATAAAAACTTTTATGAAACTGAACGAGATGGAATTACTTCAATAGCTCCTGCCAACTTTTTGGCCTGCGATCATTCAACCACCTGAAGCCTCTTAATCTTATCTCTGAATGATTTACCTGTTTCATTGGGAAAGTTGTGCCTTTAAAATCATTTCTGAATACAACTTTCTGGGGCTTTTTCTCAAGAAAATACATATCTATAATATCTGCTGTGGATTGATCTACACCAATAAAAGCACTGTCATCATCAACTAAATAATAAATACTGGCGGCACTGCCTTTGACTCGAAAATTATCTATGTTGCCTTCTTTAAAATAGCCGTTAATGGTATTGCCTTTTATCTGGTTGTAATATTCACCTTGCACCTTGCTAATGGCTAAACCATTTTCAAATACCTGTAATCTTTCCGGTTTTTTATTGATGGTAAAAAGATAGATCGTATCACCTGTCAATTGATTATTTTCAGTCCATACCACAGGGTCTTTGAACAATCGAAAAGCAGAATCCTGGAATGAATAAAATAAACTATCACCTACAGCCTGCATTGAATCTGTATAAATTCTTACGTTGAAGTAAGCTTCAAAAAACCGGTTAGAATTTGTGTCTTTTTTTTGTTGTTCTGCTACAGAAATTAAGTAAGCAGAATCACGGATGATGGGTATATTTCTTTCTTTCTTAAGATCACTCAACTTAGCCGAGTAAAGGGTATCTGCAGCAATAAAAATGGAATCATTATTCTGCTCGATTATCATTAATGGCTTTAAAGAAGCGATGAATGAACTTGCATTTCTGTTAAACTTAATATCATCTGCTAACAAAGTTGTTCTATTGCCAGAATCTCTTGTTCGGTATTCAGCATCACCTTGTGCCTGGCCAAAACCAGACCGATCATCGAATGCAATATTATCGGCAATAAGATCAGAATCTTTGTCTGTTACCTGTGAGCGTTTTGTAAACAAAGCTTTCCTGTTCTTCTGATCATAATAACCTTCCTTTGTTTTTACAGTCCTGTCTTTACTAACGATGAGTGTATTGGTAACAAATCTTGCTACTTCTGTTTCAAGATTGTATAAAAGAGTATCTGTTGTTATCCTGTACTCAGGATCAACAAGAACCACATTTTTTTTAAAGTAGGAATCTTTCGTATCACCATAGTAAATTCCTTCAACACTATTTAAAACTGATTTCCCGGTTACGATCTTTCCACCTTTATAATAAGTACCGATCTTAGTATTGATTTCATACTCAAGTTCGTTGGTAGTTAGCGTACTTTTCTTATCTGTTAAACGCACATTGTTTCTCAGGTAGGCTTTTCTTTCTCTTCCCACATAACGCATATAATCAGAATAGGTATGCACACTATCAGCATCGTTGATGTGAACTTTGCCAAAGGCCTCAACAATATTTTGTTGTTGATTTACCACGGCACTATCACAAAAAAACAATGTATTTTCTTTCTTGAGTCTTACATTACCGCCTAACGAAATATAATTGGTAGAATCTCTCTTTTCAAAATTGTATCTATCTGCGTCCAAGATTTCCAGAACGGAATTAGATGAAGGAGCTATTACCACCTGTGCAGAAACGTTTGCTGTAACCAACAAACTAAGCAAGAGAAAAAAGTATGTGAGAAAACGTGTTGGCATTATTTGCTTGTAAGCGTATCTCCCGGCTGTTGCAAAGGTTGTTTTAAATAATCACCTTGTGATTTCTTACCACCTCCAAAAACAGAGAACGAAAGATTTACATAACGTTTTGGATTTACACGAAGATCGTCCAATAAAATATTGGCACTTCTGCTGGTGTTCACAAGATTATTATAAAATTGCTTATCGTTTAACAACAATCCAATTGATCCTTCTTTTGAATCTATCTTGGCTATTGAAGCATTTAATTTTTCAACTGTAGCTTGTAATTGTGCAACAGTACCTTTCAGATCAGCTTCTGCTAAACTTGCAGATGTTTTTTGAAGATTAGATAAAGTGGTATTGATCTTATCATTGTTTCCTGCCAGATTAGTGGTGAATGCATTTACATTGTCTAATGATCTTGCAAGACTTCCCTGCTCCGACATCATTCTTTGTAACGCTGCCGATGAAACAATCATGCTGGAAGATATTCTTTGCAGGTTTGCCATAGTGCTTTGCAAATTGGCTCTTGCTGCAGGATTCAATGTTTCATTAAAGTTTTTCAACAAAGAATCTAAAGAACTTGCAGCACTTGTTAACCGGTCTGACAATGGACCTACTTTATCCTGTAAGTTCCCCATCAATCCTTTATTAGAAATGGTGAGAATGGTATCGCCCGATTCCAAAAGTTCTTTTCTATCTCCAAGTGTTATTTGAATACTTGGACTGGATAACACAGATTCTTCAATGGCGGCAACTGAATTTTTTGGAAGTTCATAATCATCATTCAGCTTAATGGTAACCATCGTTTCGTTTAGATTTTCTGTAGGACTTACTTCATATACATTACCGATCTGGTATCCATTGGCCCAAACTTCAAACGAAGGCTTCAATCTTTTTGCATCGGGGAATTTTGCATAAATAAAAGTACCATGCTTAAAAAGGCTTTTGCCTTTCAAAAAATTAAATCCAAGTATGAGAAAAACAATTGCAATAGATGTAAGAGCACCTACTTTCGTCTCATTCGAAATCTTCATTTCTGGTATTTAGCTGTTTAAAATGTCCGGTGAAACTCATTTGTTTATAATTGTTTCATCCCAACAAATGTAAGGTTTAGGATATTACTACTAAGATGAGGCCAATTTCTGCTATTTGCCAGTTTCAATTAGTTGATTTTCTAAAGAATGTTTGTATCGTTTAATAGCCCTGATAATAGCTGTGGTCATTTCTGCCTGGCCTGCATCGCTGTTCATGTATTCTTCCTCTTCAGGATTGGAAATGAATCCGAGTTCCACCAGAACACTTGGCATTGCTACAGCCTGCAACACCCAAATAGGAACCTGTCTTTGTCTTGCCTCACGGCTGATCCTGCCCGTTTTTTTAAATTCATCCTCAATTGTCATAGCAAGATTTGCGCTACGCTTGAAGTATTGTTTTGTTTTGAGTGAATACAAAATAAGTTTTTCGGGATCATTAGGATCGAAATCTGAGACTTGTTGAGCAAGGGTACTATCTAAATACAATGCTTCGTTTTCTTTGATCACTTTTTCTTTGAAATCATTTTTATTAATTCCCCAGATATATGTTTCAGTGCCTTTTGCAGTACTTGGACTTGTCCATGTTCGATATTGTGGTACTTTTTTGGTTTTTTTCTTTTTTCCTTTACCTGTAGTAACGGTTTTGTAGCCGGTAAACTCTCTATGTCTTGTAGGAGCAGCACTGTTACAATGAATTGAAATAAAAAGATCTCCTTTTGACTGGTTGGCAATATTGGCTTTTACAGTTGGATGCTGATATATATCTGATGTTCTGGTAAATACAACTTCCACTTCCGGTATTTCTTGTGATATTAGTTGACCAAGTTTAAGTGACACCGCTAATGAAACATCTTTTTCTCTTGAAAACTTACCTGCTGCACCACCATCATGTCCACCATGACCTGCATCAATAATTATTTTTCGTAAAGCCGGTACAGATTTAAATGATGAAGATGTAACATAGGAAGTAAGGCCCACAAAAAGAGCGAATGAAAAACTTAACAGGATGAATTTTCTTAGCATAGTTCTTTTTAGCATTAAGGGTATATTCACAATTCGTTTATTCTATTCCACCTATTTTTGGAAATTCTACTTATGAGTTATCGTTGTAAAGTTAGCGTAAAAACAATTTTTGCCGGGCTTATCATCTCGATACTTTCTCTATTAACGCTACAAATCAACGCTTCGCATAAAGACATATCATTTTTTTTCACTTCGTTAACAGATTTCACTGATACTACTCCTTCAATCAGTTCCCTTAGGTCAGCTGTCATTAGCAACAATGATACTATTCCTAAAAGAAGAGACACTTCAAAAGTCCAGGTGTTTAGTCTTGACTCTTTAAAGATCTCTAAAGATTCACTTAATGCACCAATTACATACTCGGCAGTTGATTCAGGAGTGTTAATAATTCCTACTAAGCAATTTTACCTGTATGGAAAAGCTCATACAGAATATGCCGATCTAGAACTTGATGCCGGCTTTATCCGTTATGATCAGAATACACAAACCGTTGTAGCGTATGGAGCAAGGGATACAGGTAACAATCCACTTGATAAACCCACATTAGTACAAGACGGATCCACTTCTATCAGCGATACCATCATATACAATCTTAAAACAAGAAAGGGACTTACCAAGAATACATTTTATAATGAAGGAGAGATATTCGTAAATACAGGTGTAGCTAAAACATTATCAGAAGATGGAGATAATGTTGTTTATGCTTTCAAAAATGTGTTTACTACTTGTAACCTCGATACTCCTCACTTTGCTTTTCGTACAAAAAAGATGAAGCTGATCACTGGTAAGCTGGCTGTATCTGGTCCTGCTCATCCTGAATTTGAAGGTGTGCCTGTACCAATATATTTACCTTTTGGTTTGTATCCAATGAAACGTGGTCGTCATTCAGGAATTCTTGCACCTCAGTTTACAGCAAATGAAGGATTTGGTTTGGGGATTGAAGGACTGGGTTATTATAAGGTGTTGAATGATTATATAGACATTACTGCAAGAACAAATATTTATAGTTATGGTGGATGGAATTTAATGTTAGCACCCAAGTACTTCAAAAGGTATAAGTACAATGGAAACCTGACCTTGTCGCTGCAACATGCTAAAACACTAAATAATAGCCTTGGGAATTTTAAAGATGAGTTTACTGTAAACGACGGTTTTATGGTAACCTGGTACCATGCAAGAGATGGTAAAGCAAGACCTGGAACCAATTTCTCTGCAAGTGTACATGCAGGAAGTACTAAGTTCAATCAATTTGTGCCCAATAATAATACGGTTAATTTCCAAAATCAACTCAATTCTACTATTCAGTGGAGCAAAACAACAGATAAAACAAATTTAACGATAGCAGCTAATCATGATCAGAACAATTTATCAAGGCTGGTAAACTTAAGATTGCCATCTGTGAACTACAGTGTACTTACTTTTTATCCTTTTCAAAATAAGAATAGAGTTGGTGCTGAGAAATGGTATGAGAAATTAGGTATTGCTTATGATGGTACATTGCAAAACCAAATTTCTTTTTATGATAGTGCAATCAATACAAGAAGGTTGTTTGATACTTTACAATGGGGTATCAATCATAGAATTCCAATAGCATTGGCCTTACCTGCTTTAGGACCTGTTACATTATCACCAAGTATCAGCTACGAAGAAAGATGGATGGGAAGAAGTGTTACTTATGAATGGAATGCTGCGAATCAAAAAGTAGATACATTTTACGCAAAAGGATTTTATACACCAAGAGATGTTTCTATTGGGCTGTCTGCAAACACCAGGATATTTGGAACATACCAGTTTAAAAAAACAGGATCATTACAGGCTCTTCGTCATGAAATAAGGCCCACTCTGGGCATAAGTTACAAACCAGACCTGGCAAAACAATATTTCAAAAGTGTACAGGTAGATACCAATGGTAATTCAATCAGGTATTCCCAATTTTCAAATGGGTTGTTTGGTGGTTTCAATGAAGGCCGTTTTGGCGGAATCAATTTTGGGGTAGATAATCTTCTTGAGATGAAAGTAAGAGATAAAAATGTTGTGGGTGATTCTGCTGAGCCAGCAACAAGGAAAATCCGTTTAATAGATGGTTTTGGATTTAATGGTGGTTATAATCTCGCCGTGGATAGCTTTCAATGGTCAACTATTGATTTTTATGTTCGAAGTACTTTGTTTGAGAAAATTAATATAACAGCTAATGCAGTTCTTGATCCTTATAAAATAAATGCCCAGGGCTTTAGAACAAAAGAACTTGCATGGACTAGTAACAGAAGAGGATTTGGAACAATAACAAGAGGAAGCATTGCTGCTTCTGCTAGTTTCCAGAGTAAAAAAGCTGATGATAAGCAAAATAAAATTGATAATGGTCAATATATCAATCCTGATGAGCAACAGCAAATGCTGGAGTATATGAGAAGCAACCCTGCAGAGTTTACTGACTTTGATATTCCGTGGACAATACAAACATCTTTCTCATTAAACTTCAATAGGGGTTATGACTTTACCGCCGGAAAGTTTGTTACGCAAACTTCTGCTAATATTTATTTGAATGGCGATTTTAGTTTATCACCCAAATGGAAGATCGGTGGTAATACATATTTCGATTTCCGGACCAAGAAAATACAAACACTTAGCATGTTTGTAACCCGTGATATGCATTGCTGGCAACTTGCTATAAATATTACACCAGCAGGACCCTGGAAGGCTTTTACAATTACACTTAATCCAAAATCAGGTTTGCTGAGAGATCTTAGGATCAATCGAACCAGAGCTTTTCAAGGACAATAATTGAACCTTCATTTGTATTCGGCCTTCAGTAACCCAAATAGTATAGAATCTTCTGCAACTCCATTTTTAAAGTAATGCTCTTTCAAATGTCCTTCTTTTCTAAAACCAATGTGTTCAATTAATTTCAACGAAGGAACATTGTTTGGACCTACAAAAGCTTCAATTCTGTGAAGGTTCATTTTCTCAAATCCATATCTAATAATTTGTGGTAAAGCTTCTTTCATTAAGCCTTTCTCTCTTTCATTTTCAGCTGTTAATACATAACCTAATTCTGCTCTTGCATGCTGTGTATAGTAAGTGTGATAGCCACACCATCCAACATTTTCATTGGTATCCTTCTTTAGTAATTGAAAGTAAAGAAAGCTCTTGTTGAACATAGTCAACCCATTTTTATATGTGGTCTTCTTCTGTAACAAATCCTCATCTGTTTTTAGGCCATAAAAAAATTTCAATTCATCATCTGTGTAAGTATTAAACACATGATCGTAAACCTGTGGAGTCATTTCTCTAAGCAATAATCTTTCAGTATGAAGTATAATAAAATTCATGCTATTTGTTTTGCAAATAATAATTCCACATTATATCAAAAACTTCTTGTTTCAGATCCTTTGCTGTTTTGTTTGTTGAAGAAATTTCCGGCAGAAAATGAATGCCTAACCGATGCGGCATAAAGTAAAAAGCTTTGTGTAAAGGCAAAACCTTCTTAGTGTTGAATATTACTGTAGGAATGATTGGTTTGCCGGTTTCAACAGCCAATTTAAACGCACCATCATGAAATGATTTCAAAGGCTCATCCGTTCTGTTTCGTGTGCCTTCAGGGTAAATACTCATGTGCATTCCTTTTTGTAAAGTTTCTTTCATTTCAATAAAACTTCTTCTCCTGCTTTCATCACTTTTTCTATTCACTAAAACAGATCCTTTCGCATAGAAAAATCCAAATAAAGGCACTTTTGTAAAAGAACTTTTTGCAATTGTTTTATTGGCTCCTGGAATAAAAGGGCAGGAGAGTGGAATATCCATTAAAGAATTATGATTACAGGTTACCACGTAAGTTTCTCCTTTTCTGAAATTGTTTTGACCTTTTACTTTTAAAGGGCAAGCAATTAAAAACAACCAAACTCTCATCCATATCCGTGAGATGATGATGAATATGTGTTGACCTTTTTTACCCGGAATCAAGTACGTTAGCATTGAAGGAATAAAAATGATAAGGAAAGTAATAATGAATGTTATTATTCCCCATAAAGCCCAGATTCTCCCAAATATTTCTTTCAAAAATTTCATATTAATCGAGTGACCAGTTTATCGGATCAGTACCATTATATACAAGATAATTATTCGTTTTACTAAAGTGCTTACATCCATAAAACTTATCAGCACTAAACGGTGATGGATGTGCAGTTTGCAGCACGAGGTGTTTATTGGAATCAATAAACACCTGTTTTTGTCTTGCAAAAGCTCCCCATAAAAGAAAAACGATATTCTTTTTATGTTCAGCTACTTTTCGAATTACTGCATCAGTGAAACTATGCCAGCCTATTTTAGCATGGCTATTTGGTTCATTCACTCTAACCGTTAACGATGCATTCAATAATAAAACACCTTGCTCTGCCCATTTTGTTAGATTACCTGTTTTTGGAATGGCAATACCCACATCAGTATGCAATTCTTTAAAAATATTTACCAACGATGGAGGAGGTTTTATTCCATCAGGAACAGAAAACGATAATCCCATTGCTTGTCCTGGTCCATGATAAGGATCCTGACCAAGTAATACCACCTTTACTATCTCAAATGGTGTTGTATCAAATGCATTAAATATCTGTGGTCCTGGTGGATATATGATTTTCCCCTGTGATTTTTCTGTTTTCAAAAAGTTGGCTATTTCTGCGAAATATGGTTTCTCAAATTCTTCCCTGAGCACCTTTTTCCAACCGGGTTCTATTTTCACATCCATCTATATCTACATTAAGAATTTGAAAAGCAGTGTTTTGCTTACAGCATACAAAATAATGGATGTTATTTGAGTTGGCTAGGAAAAGATTTTTCCTTTATTTTGCCACCCGATAAAATTGGTTCGGTAGCTCAGCTGGATAGAGCAACTGCCTTCTAAGCAGTAGGTCATTGGTTCGAATCCAATCCGAATCACAACAAAAGGTTTCAAGAATATTTGAAACCTTTTTTATTTACAGCTTTCCGGCAATGCTATTTATTTCTTTTTTGAATAAAGAGTTATCCACTTGTCATTCTTAAGGGAACTACTTGTTCAATAGTAATCCACATGTGAGGCTGCAATGCCTATCTGCCTTAGGTTTAGAGTAATTTTGATAACGGGAAAATCGTTATGGCCAACAGATTAAAAAAGAAAGCACCGCCTCCACCTGATCCTGAGCAGCTTACTGAAGATAAGCCTGTAGAAGTTACTGTTGAAGAAGTTGTGAAGGATGAACGTACCTGGAAAATCCTTGGTGCCATCAGCTTGCTTTTCTGCATTTTCCTCTTTGTTGCATTTACATCTTACTTGTTTACCTGGCAGGAAGACCAGGATAAAGTACATCAGTTTGGTATTAAAATATTTGCAGTAGATGATGTAAGAGTAAGCAATCTTTTGGGTGTATTAGGTGCTTATACTGCACATCTTTTTTTCTATAAAGGTTTTGGAATTGCATCTTATTTGCTTTGCACTTTCTTTTTTGTTTTAGGAGTTAATCTTTTGTTTGAGAAGAAAATTTTCAATCTTGTACGCAATATCCGCTATGTTATTGTGGGATTAGTGATTCTGAGCATGGCGTTAGCATTTATTGCAGCTAACTCTGATTTTTCATTTGGCGGTGCCGTAGGAGAGATGTTATGTGAATGGTTCAACAAATGGATCGGAAGGGTAGGAACAGGTGCAATGTTAATGGTAGCTGCTTTCAGTTATGTGATATGGAGATTCAATCCAACATTCAAATGGCCGGAGCCAAAACCAAAGCCCAAAAGAATTATACCTGTTGTTGATGATGTTTTATTGGATGAAGTAAAGATCAATCCTGAAACAGGTGAAGAATTAGTGTTGACAGCGGTTGAAGATGAACCAGTAGAAACTCTCGAACCTTCACAGAATGGAAGATCAATAAATGATCTGTATGCCGATGGTACTTTGTCTCCTATAACAGAAGAAGCTGAACCTACCAGCAGTAATAAATTGAAAGGTGAAGGCAAAGGTGTATTTGTAATGATGCCCCAGGAAGAAGCTGTAGCAAGTGAACTAACAAACTTTGATTTAAAGGTAAATGACACGGTAGAAGATGAAACGGATAAAGGTGTATTGAATGTTGGAAATGAAATAGCAGAAGACCCTGAAGCTGTGATCGAAGAAGAAATTGACGAGGAAGTTGAAGAAGCGGAATCAACGGATGAAGAAACAGGCCTTGAACTATTGATAAACGAAGGTGTTGAAGAAGAAGAGATACCGGAAGAAGAAATCCCCGTAAAGGCACAACCGGTTTCTAAATATGATCCCATTCTTGATCTGCGTGATTATAAATATCCGTCTCTCGATCTTTTAGAACAACATGGTAGCGAAAAGATCGTTCATAATGCAGAAGAATTAGAAACACACAAGAACCAGATCATTGCTACGCTTAAGAATTACGATATACATATCCAAAAAATTGCCGCCACAGTAGGACCAACCGTTACATTATATGAAATCGTTCCGGCTCCAGGTGTTCGTATCAGCCGAATCAAAAACCTTGAAGATGATATTGCATTAAGTCTTGCCGCATTAGGAATTCGTATCATTGCTCCAATACCAGGCAAAGGAACAATCGGTATTGAAGTTCCAAACGTAAAGAAGACAGTAGTGAGTATGAAAACATTACTTGCTTCAGATAAGTTTCAGAACAACAATTTTTCTCTTCCAATCGCCATTGGTAAAAAGATTGACAATGAAAATTTCATAGTTGATCTTGCCAGCATGCCTCACCTTTTGGTAGCTGGAGCTACTGGTCAGGGTAAATCAGTTGGTGTTAATGCATTGCTTGTTTCGTTATTATATAAAAAACATCCATCACAACTGAAGTTTGTTTTGGTCGACCCTAAGAAAGTAGAGTTGAGTTTGTATCGTGTTATTGAAAAACATTTCTTAGCAAAATTGCCTGGTGAAGATGAATCCATCATTACCGATACAAAGAAAGTGATCAATACACTCAATGCACTTTGTATAGAAATGGATAATCGTTACGATCTTTTAAAAGAAGCAGGATGCAGGAACATAAAAGAGTACAATGATAAATTCACTTCACGTAAGCTAAATCCTGAGAAAGGTCATCAATACCTTCCTTTCATCGTACTTGTGGTAGATGAGTTTGCAGATCTTATTATGACAGCAGGTAAAGAAATCGAAATGCCAATTGCTCGTTTGGCACAGTTGGCAAGAGCTGTAGGTATTCATTTGATTATTGCAACACAACGTCCATCAGTAAATATTATCACCGGTACCATTAAAGCAAATTTCCCGGCGAGAATTGCATTTAAAGTATCATCAAAGATCGACAGCCGAACAATTTTAGATGCCGGTGGAGCAGAACAATTAATCGGAAAAGGAGATATGCTGGTAAGTTATAACGGAGAGATCACCAGATTGCAATGTGCTTTTGTTGATACACCTGAAGTAGAAAATATTTGCCAGTTTATTGGTGATCAACGTGGATATCCTCAGGCATTTTTGCTTCCAGAATATGTAGATGAAAAAGAAATGGAGAGCAGAGATTTTGATATGAATGATAAAGATCCTTTGTTTGAAGATGCAGCACGGTTAATTGTGAGCAGCCAAATGGGAAGCACATCTCTTATTCAGCGTCGAATGAAACTAGGTTATAATCGTGCAGGAAGATTAATGGATCAATTAGAATCTGCAGGTGTTGTAGGCCCAAACCAGGGTAGTAAAGCAAGAGAAGTTGTTATCAAAACAGAAGCAGATCTTAATGAATTATTGAATACACTTGTTTAGTTTGACTAAATAATTGCAGCGTTCGGGCATTAATATTAAGCCTGATTAATTTCCGGGTTAGTGACTTTCAATGTTAGGTTAGTTATTCTAAATTATCATTAACGTTATTCTCACCAGCTTCTAATAACTGAAGTGTAATAAAAAAACCTGCAAACATATGGTTGCAGGTCATCCAGCGGAGAGCGAGGGATTCGAACCCCCGGACCTGTTACAGTCAACAGTTTTCAAGACTGCCGCAATCGACCACTCTGCCAGCTCTCCGGGTGCAAAATAATGGGTTGCGATCTTATCTTCCAAAAAATTATCATTCACTAATCGTTTCTTGCTGTATTTATTAAATAATTATATGTTCTTATACGCTTTATAGAAATATTATTTTACAATCCAAGCTGAAAAAGGAAGTTTGCTGATTGATCAAATGAAGAATATCACTACCATACTATTCATCGCTTGTATTGCAATAGTTATTTGCTCCTGCGTTCAAAAACCACATCGTACGATGCTTGTACCTAGGAAATCTGATGCTTCTTCAAAGCAAATTCATTTTGCCGGATATACATGGTTGGTCAGTAATGCTAATCAACCTGTTGCACCCGGGCCCAATTTCTGGAATAATCAAAATGCTTTCGTAGACCAGGAAGGAAAATTGCATCTGCGGCTTACAAAAAACGAAGCAACAGGATTATGGTCTGCTGCAGAGATTATTTCACAACAGATGTTTGGAACCGGAACCTACGAGTTTTTTGTAGAAGGTCATATAGATCAGCTGGATAAGAATGTGGTGTTTGGAATTTTCCAATATTCCGGTGTAGATATGCATGATGAAATAGATATTGAATATTCGAAATGGGGTGATAATGGAGGAACTAATCTTACTTATTCAGTATGGCCTAAGGAAGGAATAAAAGCAGGTAAGTGGTCTTCAGAAAATACCATCAGGTTAGAAGGTACTCATACAACACAAAGAATGATTCGTTCGGATTCAGAGATTCAATTCTTGTCTTTACATGGTTTCAGGTCGGATGATAAATTTGCCTATCATATTGCCCGTTGTAAACGAAAAAGGATTATCACGAACAAACCTATGCCATTATATCTGAACCTTTGGCTATTCAGAGGTAAACCACCTAGCAATGCAAGAGAAGTCGAGATTATCATTCACAAATTTTCCTTTACCCCAACAAGCTAAATCATTTCTTTCTTAACTTTTTCTTCATCTCTAAATAATCAAGAAAGTAGATGATCCTTATTGAAAGATTGTTATTCTGGGGTGCTTCCAATGTTCTGCTGAAATTTGTAAAGTAACTATCTCCATTCGTTTTTCCAAAAGGCACTCCTTCAAACATGCTGGTATTGTTCTTATACATCAGGTTAATGAAACTTCCCGGAGCAAACTGCCAATTAAATTGGGCTTCAACAATAAAATCATTATAATTCGGTGCTTCCGCATTTGTGAATGTTGAATTAGGCTGGAGATCACCATTCGGCAATAACGTATATAGTTCTTTCATATTAACCCTGCTCCAGTAATGACGAACCCGTGTTGTGAAAACCATCATTGGATTGAAGCTATATTTCATGTTGATTGAATTCTCAATAGTTGCCACATCTCTTCTTGAAAAAATGATATCCTTAGTAATTGGATCTTTTGTAGCAAATCCTACGTTGTTAGTTTGCGGTTCCAGTCGCAACACATGTGAAATTGACATTTTCTGGTTAAAGCGATAGTTATGCTGGAAATACATCATGTATCTTTTCGATTTGAACATATCTCTGTCAACATATAAAAACTCAACATATCCACTGTATTTTTTTGCACTATTTGTTTCCAGCCAGAAGTTTGTAAACCAATTTCCCCAGCCATTAAATACTCTTCCTGGTACACGAGGCTCATAAAAATTCTTTGTTTTTGGTTCATAACCAATACCAAAGCCAGGATGCCATAAATTCTTTAATTGACCATTTACATTTGCATTGATATTTGCATTTTGGTAGGTGAGAGGTTTAAACATTTGTGAATAGAAAACATTGAAGTTAATGTTGATCCTATTGTACCAATTAGTCGGTTTAACCCAGTTATATCCTGCCCATAAAGAGTGATTGAAATAATTATTGTTTGTAAAATAACCGAGATCATTACTATTAAATTTTTCATCAGCCAATTCCTGGTAGTAATTGAACCGGAATCTTCCACTGGCTTTGCCGAAGTATGCAGTATGACTATAACCTGTTAATGATCTTCCTTGCGGAAGAAAATTTGTAAGATTACTAACTGCTACTTTACCACCAACATTCCAGGTATTTTTCTTGTCATAGAAATCAAAAAGTCCCGCTGTAACGGTAGCATCATAATCATCTCCACTTCTTAATACACTGGTATTTATAAAACTGATGCTTGAATTGTTTTTGAGAGTCTGATCAAGCACTATGATATTATAATTTGTAAGCGGATTTGTCTCAACTTTTCTTTCATTCCCTTTATCGTCTGAAATAATTGCATGTTGTGAATTGGCAACTGCATTAAAAAAACCAATACCCAACCCACCTTTTAAACGACCGGATATTTTGGTTGCGTTAATGAGTTTTGTTTCCTCCGGATTTTTTATCACTTTTTCGTTAATGGCTAATCCATCGTTTACATTATAAAAATGCATCGGTCTTCCGCCAACACGACGAGAATAGAAAAAACCGCCCTTATTAAATAATTCCAATCCTTCGGTAAAGAATGGCCTATTTTCATTGAATCTTACTTCAAAAGGAGAAAGATTTAATACACGGTTATCGCTTTGTACTTGTCCAAAATCAGGTATCAGCGTCATGTCTAAAGTTATCGCCTGGTTGATGCCATATTTCAGATCCATTCCTCCGTTTACAGAAGATGTCCAATTACTTATTCCGGTAACATTTGCAGGATAATGATTTACATAGTAAGATAAATAAGGTGAGAATTGAAGACGTAATGGTGGTTTGATGTTCTCAAGGCCTGTCCAATATCCCTCTTGTGTAAGAAAGCCATTCACATTCGGATCAATCGGATTCCATGTTACCTGCTGACTTGTTTTTTGTCTTCGGCGTGTGATATTCAAGCCCCAATCCTGTATGTTCGCTTTACTAAAACGTATAGCTGCAAACGGAAGAAATATCTCAAAGCTCCATCCGTCATTGTGAATTTGTGCAGCACTTTGCCATACTGCATTCCATGAAAAGTCTTCGCCATTGTTCGTCATCTTGGCATCCATTTGTTCACCATGAGGTGTAACAAAATATTCGAACCCGTTTAATTTGTCTTTGTAAGTATCGAAGATAAAACCTACAAAATCATTATTACCAAAACCATCACGACCATTTACTTCTGCTGCAATGCTGTCCTTTGTTCTTTCATGACAATAACCACCAAGAAAAATACCTTCATCATTATATAGCATGTAAACTTCAGTACGTAATTCATGATCTTCAACCTTGAAAGGAGTAGGGCGAAACTCTGTATATCCTAATGCTGCAGGAGCTGTTTTCCATGCTGAATCATTTAATAAACCATCAATTTTGATGGCTGCAGTAGTTCTTTGTGCCGGTAAGGTTTTAGGTGCCACAGGGTTTTGTGAATATGCATTAAAGCATAAAATTGATAGCAGGAATAGTGAGCAACGGCCTCTCATGAGTAGTTATTTGGGTGCAGATAAAGTAACGGTTCAAAGTGTGATAGGTTACTACCATTGATAAATTTTAACAATAAAGTTTAATTATCTATTTATCGTTGTATGCACAATTGGTCTGGTACGTGTAGCATTAGTATGTATCTTCCGTCTTTAACTTCTATGAAACCCATTAGTTTTATTTTTATCCTGTTGTTATCTTTCTCTGCTTCAGTATTCGCTCAAGAGTCATTTCTTGACACGTTTATCAGGAAAGATGGGATCTATCCTGTTCCATCATTTACAACCTGGCAAAATGGAACATTGTTTCTTACGAAGAAATCGAAGGGAAAAGCAGTAAATGATCAGCCAATATTATCGGTTGAAGCTGCTGAAAGATTAAAGCATTACACCACAGCTTACAGTAACCAGAAAACTGAACCGTATCGTTTTTTTAGAGTGATTGAAGAACTGGAGGCACATGATTCATCTACTTATTTTGAGAGAATAGACGGATTTCCGCTTCAATACACAACTTTTTTTAAAGGATTATATTTTTTGGAGTATAATGAATTTGAGAAAGCAGATTCTTTGTTTAATATTTTAACTAACAGCACCGATTCTTTTTTATATAAAGAGGTTTCATTCTGGAAAACAACTACACAAAAGTTATTATCAGAGAAAAAACAACACAATGCAATGCTGCAAGCCTATTCATTGCAGAAAAGATTTAAAACAGATTCTATAAAGCTAATGAGTTTGTTGCAGCAAATTAATTTGCCACAGTACATGATGCATAAGTACATCAATCTTTACAATCATTACTATAGGCACAAGAATTATGAATTTGCCAGATCAACTTATGATTCCATAGTGGTTTACGCCAATCAATCAAAGATGAAAGCTTCTTTAACAAAGAACAGAGCAGCAGTGTTGGAAATGCTTGAAGACAAATTAAAATTTATTGCAGCAGTGAAAAATGGCTTGTATCATTATGAGATTGATTATTTATACGATCATCTTGAGTTATGGCTGAATGATACATTAACGGATAAAGAATTTGCGTCAATGGCAGGTTTTTCACTGCATCAACGATCAACTACAAAAGCCGACAGCATTTTTACCAGGCGACTAATTGATACAGCTTCGAATGAAGCATTAAGCAAGTTTGAAACACTTTCTTTAATAAGGACACCATTTGATAAAGGAGGCAGGAGATTCCTGGTTGTAAAACTTGGCTTCACTAATGAGGATACATACAAAAAATATGTTTCCTTTCTTTCGAAATTTAAATCAAAGCCTATTCAACAATCTGTATTGTACGGCGGAATAAGTGAAGGCGATGAATATATGCTTACGCAATATTTCATTGCAGCATTATATCATAGAAATGATCCAATGATAAAATATGAACTTAGTCTCTACGCTATCCAAGATTCTGAAGGCAATATCTATGCTGTAGATACTTTGTTCTGATTTAAGCCGTAATCATTGCTGAACGATGATGTTAATGTTTCATTAGCTTTGATACATGCGTTTCATCTTTACTATCATCGTTATAATATCATCCTTACCAGGCTTTTCTCAACAAGCTTTTGATCCGGTAGAATATGTTAATCCTTTAATGGGTACCGATTCAAAGTATAGCCTATCTAATGGTAATACTTATCCGGCTGTTTGTGTTCCCTGGGGCATGAATTTCTGGACACCGCAAACCAATAAAATGGGTAATGGTTGGCAGTATCAGTATAGTGCTGATAAGATCAATGGCTTTAAGCAAACACACCAACCATCACCATGGATGAATGATTATGGCCAGTTTGCTATTATGCCTGTGATTGGTTTAAAGTTTAGGCAGGATGATAGAACCAGTTGGTTCTCGCATAAAACAGAAATCGCTAAACCATACTACTACAGTGTATATTTAGCAGATGCAGATGTTACAACAGAATTAACTCCAACGGAAAGAGCTGCACAGTTTCGTTTTACATTTCCTGCAACAGATAGTGCTTTTATAGTGATCGATGCATTTGACCGAGGATCTTATATTAAGATCATTCCACAACAAAATAAAGTAATTGGTTATTCAACAAGATATAGCAGGGGCAAACTTCCAAACTTCAGAAACTATTTTGTAATGCAGTTCGACAGATCTTTTACAAATGCCTACACATGGAGAGACAGTACATTGAAAGATTCGCTGGAATTATCTGCAGATCATTCAGGAGCTGTTGTTGGATTTAAAACACGAAAAGGCGAGAAGGTTAATGTGAAAATCGCTTCATCATTCATCAGTTTTGAACAGGCAGAATTAAATCTTCGTAATGAGTTGCAAAATGACAATTTCGAAACAACTAAATCAAAGGCAAAAAGAGAATGGAATAAAAGATTGGGCCAGGTGATTGTTGAAGGTGGAACAGAAGAGCAATTAAAAACGTTTTACTCATGCCTTTATCGAATGGTGCAGTTTCCTCAACGATTATACGAGATAGATGCTGCAGGATCTATCGTTCATTATAGTCCGTATGATGGCAAAGTGTACAATGGTTATATGTTTGGCGGAACCGGTTTCTGGGATACATTCCGTGCATTATATCCTTTTTTAAATCTCATGTATCCTTCCATCAATAAAGAAATGCAGGAAGGTTTAGCAAATGCTTACAAAGAAGGTGGATGGTTGCCTGAATGGTCAAGCCCTGGTTATGCCAATATTATGATCGGTAATAACTCAGCTTCGGTTGTGGCAGATGCATATATCAAAGGAGTAAAAGTAAACAGCATTGATACCTTATATGCAGCTTTGTTGAAAGGTGCTAATAACGAAGGTCCGATGGATGCTGTGGCAAGAAAAGGTGCATCGTATTACACCACACTTGGGTATGTGCCTGCAGATGTAAACATTAATGAAAGTGCAGCCCGTACATTAGAATATGCTTATGATGATTTTGCAATTTATCAACTGGCGAAGAAGCTTAATCGTCCGAAGGATGAAATTGCATTATATGAAAAACGATCACAAAACTATCGTCATCTTTATAGTAAGGAGTTTAACTTGATGAGAGGAAAGAATAAAGATGGAAGTTTTCAATCACCTTTCAATCCATTTAAATGGGGCGATGCATTTACCGAAGGGAATAGCTGGCATTACAGCTGGAGTGTGTTTCATGATATCGCAGGATTGAAACAATTGATGGGTGGAGATAAAATGTTTGTGGCAATGCTGGATTCTGTGTTCAACATGCCACCCGTATATGATGAAAGTTATTACAAAGGAGTGATACATGAAATAAGAGAAATGCAGATCACCAACATGGGACAATATGCACACGGCAATCAGCCAATTCAGCATATGATCTACTTATATAACTATACATCGCAACCATGGAAATCGCAATATTGGTTGAGGGAAGTGATGAACAAGTTATATAAACCAACACCAGATGGATATTGTGGCGATGAAGATAACGGGCAAACTTCAGCATGGTATGTATTTAGTGCATTAGGATTTTATCCTGTTTGTCCTACAACAGACCAGTATGTATTGGGGACACCGTTATTCAAGAAGGTTACATTGAAGCTGGAGAATGGAAAGCAGTTTGTCATCTCTGCTCCGAATAGTTCTTCAGAGAATAAGTACCTGCAGAAAGTTTCATTGAATGAAAACGCCTGGAGTAACAACTGGATAGATCATGACGATATAATGAAAGGAGGGAAGCTGAATATTTATATGTCACCAAACCCCAATAAGCAAAGAGGTATTACGAGTAAAGCATTTCCGTACTCGTATAGTTCATACAAATGATCAATATCAATGATCGTTTAAGGCAAGACCTTTTTCCTGGAACTGTATCCAATTAATATATTCAGGTGCCACACGATGTTCTTCCATAGTAATGCAATTATCAACAGGACAAACCAGCTTGCATAAATTACAACCAACACATTCTTCTTCCTTCACTGAATAGGTGTTGTAAGGATTGCCGTAATCAAGATTAATAGATTGATGTGATGTGTCTTCACAGGCTATATAACACAATCCACAGTGAATACATTTATCCTGGTTGATCTTTGCTATGTGGTGATAGTTGATATCAAGCTCTTCCCACTTCGTCATTGTAGGAACAGATTTGCCAATGAAATCATAGATGGTTGCAAAGCCTTTTTCATCCATCCAGTTATTCAGTCCTTCACACATATCTTCTACAATTCTAAAGCCGTGTTTCATTGCTGCAGTGCAAACCTGAACTGATGTACAGCCAAGCAACATAAACTCAACAGCATCTTTCCATGTGCTGATGCCACCAATGCCACTTACCGGAACTTTCCTGGTTACTTCATTTTGACTGACAGTAGTTAAGAACTTTAAAGCAATCGGTTTAACAGCAGGACCACAATAACCCCCAAATACAGATTTGCCTGCTACATAAGGATTAGGAACAAATGTATCCAGATCGATTCCTGTTACTGATTGAATAGTGTTGATGAGAGACAATGCATTGGTGCCTGCTTCGACAACAGCTTTACCGGTAGGCACAACTGAATGTACATTTGGAGTAAGTTTAGTAATCACAGGAATCGTTGCTTTCTCCATCACCCATTCCACTACCATTTTAGCGATCTCAGGATCTTGTCCAACCGATGCACCCATTCCTCTTTCTGTCATTCCATGAGGACAACCGAAGTTGAGTTCAAATCCATGAGCACCGGTATCTTCAACTTTAGCAATGAGTTCATGCCAACTCTTTCTATCATTATCTGCCATGAGTGAAACGATCATTGCACGATCAGGAAACAATTTTACACACTCGGCAATTTCTTTGAGGTTAATATCAAGAGGTCTGTCGCTGATGAGCTCAATATTATTGAAGCCCATCATCCTCGTGTTATTGAAATTCACTGCAGAATAACGGGATGAAACATTCTTCACCTGGCTGCCTAATGTTTTCCAGACAACACCACCCCAACCGGCTTCAAAAGCTCTGAGCACATTATACTTTTTGTCTGTTGGTGGAGCACTTGCCAACCAGAATGGGTTGGGAGATTTTATTCCGAGGAAATTACAACTGATGTCAGCCATATAATTTGGTTTCACGCAAAGACGCTAAGGAGCAAGGTCGCAAAGAGTTTTGCTTAGGTTATAAATTATTTACGATACGATGGATACCATCTTTTATCAGGTTAACATTGAAATTTATTAGCAATCCAAGTTTGCAGTCTGTAAGTTTTAAATAAGTCTGAACTTGTTTAAAGTGCACGGGAGCAAGGGCTTCTACAGATTTCAATTCAACAATTACTTTGTTGTTAATGATTACATCTGCTTTAAATCCTATTTCTAAATGGATGTTTTTGTGAACTAAAGGGATAGCTTGTTGTCTTTGAAATGGAATTCCTGTTTTAGACCATTCATAACAAAACAATTCTTCATATACAGATTCAAACAAACCAGGTCCATATTGCTTATGCAAACGAAAGCACAGATCAACAGCCATTTTGGCTATCTCATTCTCTGATAATATTTCCTTTCCTACTTCCAATTTTAAATCTTTGCGTCTTTAAATCTTTGCGCCTTTGCGTGAAATGCTTCTTTGTGGTTTTTGAAATTATTTTTCCGGAACAATTTGTTCAATTGCTATCGGTTTTCCTGCTACAATTCTGGTAGCATTATGCAGTTTATTGCCGTTAATGCCAGCTGCTAAATATTGCAATATTGCTTTTGCTCCATCTTTTCCCGCCTGCACTGCATCAACAACTTCTCTACCGCCATTTACACAATCACCACCTGCAAATACACCTGCTATGTTGGTGATGGATTTATCATTGACTTCAATTTTACCTCTGTTATTTTTTAACTGCATTGAATTCACTAAAGAAGCAAAAGGATTTTGTCCTGTAGCTTTTATCACCATATCAACTTCTAAAGTGATCGTTTCACCTGTTGGTTCCGGTGAAGGTTTTCCTGAAGCATCAGGAACACCAAGTTTCATTACATTACAAACCAGGGCTTTTACTTTTCCGTTTTCACCAAGAATTTCTTTTGGAGCAGCAAGCCATTGCATTTTACAACCATCCAGTAAAGCAATATCCAGTTCATGTTGCGTACAGTTCTTTTGAGCTTCAGTTCTGCGATACACCATTGTAACTTCTTTTGCACCCAAACGTTTTGACTGTGTTGCAGCATCAATTGCTGTCATTCCCATTCCGATGACTGCTACTTTATCACCTACAGCAATTTCATTAACTGGATTACTTCTAAGATTATAGATAAATGAAATGGCATCTTCCACACCTTCTAATTCTTCTCCTGGAATATTGAGTTTGTTAGCTAAACCAACACCGATTGCCAGATAAACAGCATCATAATCTGATTGCAACTGTTCGAGTGTTATGTCTGTTCCTAATGTTTGGTTGTATTTAATTTCAATACCACCTAATGAAGTAATATAATCCACTTCATCTTTGCAGAACTCTGGTGTTACTTTGTATGCAGCAATCCCATAAGTCATCAATCCACCACCTTTGCTTTCTTTCTCATAAACTGTAACATCAATTCCTTCTCTTGAAAGTACATGAGCACAACTCAATCCTGCTGGTCCTGCACCAATGATTGCTACTTTTAATCCGTTAGATGATTTTCTCTCAAACAATTTCCATTTGTTGCTGATCGCTGGTTCGGTAGAATAACGTTGCAGTTTGGCAATTGGAATGGGAGGTTCATGCATCAGATTGTAAACACAACTTCCTTCGCATAATTTTTCTACAGGACAAACTTTAGAACAACCACCACCAAAAATGTTGGATTGAAATATTGTATGTGCAGAACCTTTGAGATTATCTGTAGTGATTTGCTTGATGAACTTTGGAATGTTGATACTTGTAGGGCAGCTTTTGATACAAGGAGCATCATAGCAAAACAAACAACGATTGGCTTCCACCATTGCAGCCTCTTTGTTATCGAAAGGAGGATGTATGTCGCTGAAGTTTTGTTCGTATTGCTCAGCTGTTAGTCTGTTAGATTTGATTGCCATAGGCTTTGTTTATGGAACACGGATGACACTGATTGAATGGATTTTCACGGATTAATCTGTGTTAATCTGTCTTATCCGTGTTATCTGTGTTCTATCATTGCTCAGTATTGTTCAAAAAGTACAAAAGTGCGACGCAACGACAGCTACATAGTAGCATTATCGCTTGTTAACAAAAATTACAACTCGGTTAATTTCGAATAAGTTTCCGGTCTTCTATCTCTGAAAAATTGCCAAATACCTCTCACTTCATCGATCATGTCCAAATCAAATTCAGCGATCAGCAACTCATCTTTGTCTTCACTGGCTTTGGCGAAAATTTGTCCACGGGGATCAACGAAATATGAGGTACCGTAAAACTTGCCAAGATTCCATGGCTTTTCTTCACCCACACGATTGATGCAACCCATAAAATATCCATTGGCAGCAGCATGTGCAGGTTGTTCGAGTTGCCATAAATACTGACTCAACCCTGCAACCGTTGCAGAAGGATTGTAAACGATCTCTGCACCATTCAAACCCAAACATCTTGCACCATCAGGAAAGTGGCGATCGTAACAGATGTACACACCAACTTTTGCATACTTCGTTTGAAAAACAGGATAACCTAAGTTGCCAGGCTTGAAGAAAAATTTCTCCCAGAAACCACTGGTATGCGGAATATGATTTTTGCGATACTTGCCTAGATAAGTTCCATCGGCATCGATCACTGCAGCAGTATTATATAACACACCAGCTTGTTCTTTTTCATAAATCGGAACGATGATGACCATGTTATATTTCTTTGCATACTCAGCCATCATTTCAGTTGTTGGACCAGGAACTGTTTCTGCACTTTCATACCATTTTTTATCCTGGCCCGGACAGAAATAAGGCGTATTAAAAATTTCCTGTAAGCAAAGTATCTGCACACCTTTTTGTCCTGCTTCTTCAATGAAAGGAATGTGTTTCTGCACCATAGCATCAACAATTTCCTGTATTGTTCCTTCCCCTTCCGTTTTTGGAAGAGACATTTGTATGAGTCCTGACTTGATGATTCTTGGCATAGTCGTTAGTTTATAGTTTTCAGTTTGTAGGTTTTGTTATGATACCGGCTTTGGTTTTTATAGCATCGTCTGTTGCGTCGCAATCACTTCATCGTTCCGAATTTTGGGCGACAAAGCAGACATACAATTTAAATTATTTGACTGACTTTTTTACGTTTAATAAATTGCCCGTAACCTTTATGTAGAAGGCATTTGTTGTCATCAATTGCAATTTGTCCTCTCAACAAAACAGTTTTCACTTTTCCGGTTGTTTCCCAGCCCTCGTATCCTGAGTAATCAACATTCATATGATGTGTTTTGGCTGAGATGGTATGCTTTTCATTCGGATCGAAGATGACTATATCTGCATCACTGCCAACTGCAATTGTTCCTTTTCTTGGAAACATGCCAAAGATCTTTGCTGGATTGGTGCAAGCCACTTCAACATATTTATTCAAAGTGATCTTGCCTTCTACAACACCTTCACTGAATAATAATTCCATTCGATTTTCAATTGCTGGATGTCCGTTTGGAATTTTAGAGAAGTCTTTCTCACCCATTAATTTTTGTTCCCACATAAACGGACAATGATCTGTTGCAACAACTTGTACCAATCCCTGATTGATTCCAGCCCAAAGTGTTTGCTGATCTTTCTTTTCTCGAAGTGGTGGACTCATCACCCATTTTGCTCCTTCAAAATCTTTCTCATATAAAGAAGCATCAAGAATTAAATATTGAATACAGGTTTCAACAAATACTTTTTTATTTTTTGCAGTAGCATTACGAACAGCATTCAAAGCACCTTCACAAGTAAGATGAACGATATAACCCGGACAGCCAGTATAACCTGCCATCTCCACAAATCTTTCCGATGCCTCTGCTTCTGTTACTTCAGGTTGAGATAAATAATGATATAATGGAGAGAGCTTTCCTTCTGCTTTATGCTTGGCAATGAGATAATCGATCATATCGCCATTTGTTGCATGAACGTTGATCAATCCACCATGCTTTTTCACTTCTTCCATTAAACCGATCATTTGCCTGTCATCAATCATCAAAGCACCTTTATACGCCATGAACGTTTTAAAGGAAACAATTCCTTCTTCTTCGATCATGTGCTTTATTTCTTTCTTCGTATCATCATTAAAGTCTGTGACAGCCATGTGAAAACTGTAATCACCTACACAGTTTCCTTTAGCCCTGCTGTTCCATTCATCTAAAGCAGATTGAAGAGAATTGCCTTGTTTCTGCAGAACAAAATCAATCACCATTGTTGTTCCACCAAACAAAGCAGCTCTTGTACCGGTTTCATAATTATCGCTGGAGAAAGTTCCCATGAAAGGCATGTCCAAATGAACATGCGGATCAATTCCACCGGGAAAAACAAGTTTACCTGAAGCATCAATTTCTGTAGAAGCTTTTACTGATAAATCTTTACCGATTGTTTTTATCGTTTCATTTTCAATAAAAATATCAGCTACATAATCGTCTGTAGCAGTAATAATTCTTCCGTTTTTAATTAATATAGACATGCAGATTAATATTAAGGGGTAGCAATTTCAGGAACAGTTAATGGCTCAGCTTCTTCTTCAATCAAAACAACTTTCTTCATCATCAGTAAGTATGCAATGCCACTGACAAAAAATCCAACAAACCAGGCATAATTGTATAAATGCGAAACCCAGGTTGGAAATGCATCTGCACTAATTAGTTTAATCGTCAACAAAAAGCCTGGCACATTGGGAAGTACTCCCAACAACAATGCAATGATCGCTTTCTGATTGAAGCCTGAGGTATATCTATATCTTCCTTTGTGATTGTATAATTCTCTTACGTTGAGATGTTGTTTACGAACGAAATAATAATCAACTATCATAATACCACCAACAGGACCCAACAAACTTGAATAGCCAACCAACCATGTAAAAATGTAGCCTGTAGGATCAGCAATTAATTTCCATGGCAAGATGAGAATACCAAGAATGCCTGTGATCAATCCACCGGTTTTAAAGGAAATTTTCTTTGGAGCAAGGTTGGCAAAATCATTTGCAGGACTAACAATGTTCGCTGCAATGTTTGTTGCAAGTGTTGAAATAGCCACTGCGATCATTGCAATACTCACCAATAATTTACTGCTGAATTTTCCGGCAAGCACCACAGGATCCCAGATTGTTTGTCCGTATATAATTACAGTGGCAGATGTAACTACCACACCAATGAATGCAAACAACGTCATGGAAGGAGGCAATCCAATTGCCTGTCCATTAATTTGAGCTTTCTGACTTTTTGCATAACGGGTGAAGTCAGGAATATTGAGTGAGAGTGTTGCCCAAAAACCCACCATCCCTGTTAGTGCAGGAAAGAAGAAATTCCAGAATTCTCCGCTTGTTGCAAACTTGGATGGCTCATTCAATATAGGACCTAAACCACCTCCTGCATTGATTGCCCAGAACAATAAAGCCAATGCAGCAACAGGTAAGAAGATAGCTTTAAACACTAATAATTTCCTGATGCTTTCCACACCTAAATACACAACCCACATATTCAACAACCAGAACAATAGAAAGCAAATTGCAGGACCAGTCTGCAAACCAAGCGATACAGGAAAAACTTGTGGCAATGTTTCTAAAGAAGGAAACCAAAGCCTCATCATTTGATAAATAGCAAATCCGCCGATCCATGTTTGAATACCAAACCATCCACATGCAACAATGGCTCTTAGTATTGCAGGAATGTTTGCACCTGAAGTTCCAAAGCTTGCTCTTGCAAAAACAGGAAATGGAATGCCGTATTTAGCACCGGCATGACCATTTAATATCATTGGAATAAGTACAATCGTATTGCCAAGAAATATTGTTGCAATTGCCTGCCACCAATTCATACCACCGCCAATTAATGAACTTGCCAGCATATAAGTTGGAATGCACAAACTCATGCTTATCCATAGTGCAGCATAGTTCCATGTGCCCCATGTACGTTTGCTTTTCGGGATTGGAGCAAGGTCCTCGCTATATAGAGATGAAGATTGTATGTTTTGGTTTTCTTGCATGATATGAGTTTTGATGGAACACGGATGACACGGATTGAATGGATTTTCACAGATTTATTTCTGTAAACATTCGTTTCATATCGTTATCAAATATTTTTCTTCTTACCTCAGGCTTTTTTCCAAAATTTAGTAACAAGCCAACCTCAACTTCTGTGGCTTTTAGATAATTGATCAACTGGCTCTCATGTTCTTCAATAAGAGCATCATTAGCTTTAAGCTCTATTATTATTAAATCATCCACAATAATGTCAGCGAAATACTCTCCAACGTGCTGACCAAAATAGTACACGTGAATTTTCTTCTGTCGGTCTACAGTAAAACCATCAAGAGCTAACTCGATATACAAAGCATTCTCGTAAACTCTTTCTAGAAAGCCGTAACCCAGTGTATTATACACCTTGTAAAACGCTTTGATAATTCTTTCAGTTATTTCCTGATGTTTCATCTTATCATTGATGGTTTATAAAGAAATCCCACTAATCCATCCAATCCGTGTCATCCGTGTTCAATTACTTCATCTGCGATCTTGATTGCTTCACTAATTATTGCCAATCCCTCATCAATCTGTTCTTTTGTTACACATAATGGTGGAGCAATAAAAACATAACTCCATCTCACAAAAGTGTACATGCCTAACTCTCTGATCTTTGCTGCTACTTTATTCATCACAGCCATATCCGCAGCACCAGCATTAAAAGGTGCCATGGGTTCTTTGGTCTCCCTGTTCTTCACCAGTTCAATGCAACCCAACAATCCTGTATTTCGCCAGTCACCGATGGATGGATGTTTTTGTTTTAGTTTCTCAACCTGTTGATCAAGATACTTGCTCATCTCTCTTGTATTTTCTATCAGATTTTCATCTTCATAGATCTGTAATGTTTCCAAAGCTGCAGCACAACTAACAGGATGAGCTGAGTAAGTAAGACCCAATGGCAAAACCTGGTCATCAAACTTAGATGCTATCTTATCACTCACCATTAAACAACCAAAAGGCAGGTAACCACAGGTAAGACCTTTTGCCATACAGATCATATCCGGAATGATATCATGATTTTCAAATCCAAACCATTTTCCTGTTCTGCCAAAGCCACTCATCACTTCATCGGCGATCAATAAAATGCCATGCTTGTTACATATTTCCCTTACTGCTTTTAAATAACCTACCGGGTATTGTAAACATCCTGAAGAACCACTTTCACCTTCTAATAAAATTGCAGCTATGTTATTCGGACTTTCATAAGCAATGATTCTTTCCAGAGAAGCCACCGAATCTTTCAACAAATGCTCTTCACTATATTCATATCTGTATGCATAAGGAAGATCGAAGTGAACAAAGTTGGGAGCCTGCTGTCCATCCATAGGTAATCGTCGAGGATCACCGCTGGCACTCATTGCTCCGTAAGATGAACCATGATAAGATTGATATCGGGTTAATATCTTGTGACGACCTGTATATAATCTCGCAAGTTTAATGGCATTTTCAATTGAAGTTGCTCCACACAAAGTGAAGAATGCTTTGTTCAGATCACCTGGACAAATCTCAGCCAGTTTCTTTCCCAGGTCACCACGAACTTTTGTAACACAACTCGGAGTAACATAAGCCACTTCCTGCATTTGTTTCACCACAGCATCAGTTACACGTTGGTTACCATGACCAATATTCACATTCATCAGTCCACTCGAAAAATCGAGGTATGGTTTGCCATCATAATCGTATAAATAAACACCTTTTGCATGTTGAACAGCAATCGGGTTCAATCCACTTTGTTTACTCCAGCTAAACAAAGTATAATCAAGATTATCCTGGATAATTTCTTTGGTGTTCGATTTTGAGATCAGTGTTTCTAACATGAGTTTATTTTTTATGATGCCAACTTTTGATTTTCCATAGCGTCGTCCGTTGTGTCACTCACTTGTACTTTCTGAACATTATTCATCAGGCTTAAATCCAAATCGTTTCCGCTGCTGTTGTGGTGGATTCAGCAATTGCCTTAAAGCTTTGAATATTGTGGCAATGTCTTTCTTATTATTTGTTACTTCTAACTCCATCTTTTCAACCTTCAGTAAAATCTCTTTGTTGGTCACCAGCATTTCTTTCATTTTAGTGAATATCCTGATGATCTGAATGTGCACCTGGATGGCAACTTTACTATTTAATACTCCTGAAAGCATGGAGACACCTTGCTCAGTAAAAGCCATCGGCATATATCTGATGCCTCCCCAACTTGAGGTGCCAAATTGGCTTCTCAAATCTTTAAATTCATCTGGCGTAAGCTCAAACATAAAGTCTGAAGGGAAACGGTCTATATTTCTTCTTACTTGTCTTTTTAATTGTCCTGTCTCCACATGATATAATTCGGCAAGATCGAAATCAAGCATTACATTTTGACCACGGATCATGTAGATTTTATTCATTACTACCTGGTCTGGTAAAGAGGATTGTATTTGCTTTTTAGATTTAGGCATGACCTGCACTATTTATGAACCCGAACTTTATTCTATTATTCCATTTTTATTTGAGGTCACAATTTGTGACCACATATTTATTTTAGCTGCCAAATGTTCCAACTGTACAAGTGAGTGACACAACGGATGATGCCATGAAATACCTCAGCGGGCTAAATAATTAATGACTCATAACTCTAAACGTTACATTCATCAACTCATCCAATTCACCCCAGCCTCAGGATTCCATTTTGTTGTACTCTTCTTCAACTTCGTCCAGAATTCAATCGAGCTTTTACCTGTAATATCACCCACACCAAACTTGCTTTCATTCCATCCACCAAAACTAAAAGGCTCACGGGGAACAGGTACACCAACGTTCACTCCAATCATTCCTGCACTGGCTCTTTCCATAATGTAACGGGCCGCTCCACCATTTTGCGTGAACACACTTGCAGCATTACCGTAAGGATTCGCATTTTCAATGGCTAAAGCCTCATCAACAGTTTTCGTTCGCATGATGCTGATAACAGGACCAAAAATTTCTTCCGTTGCAACAGCCATATCAGGCTTTACCCAATCAATTACTGTTGGACCAACATAAGTTCCTTTTTCTTTACCGCTGACTTTAGTATTTCTGCCATCAACCAAAACCTTTGCTCCAAGTTGCTCGGCTTCGGTGATGTATCTTTCAATTCTTTCCTGCGATTCTTTGTTGATGACTGCTCCAAGGTTTTCTCCCGGAACAATTTTTCTGGCTTCATCACATATTTTATCAATGATGTTATCAATATCACCTACACCGATCATTGCAGATGCTGCCATACATCTTTGTCCGGCACAACCACTCATACTTGCTGCAACATTTTGTGCCGTCATTCCGGGAATAGCATCCGGCAAAACCATTAAATGATTTTTTGCTCCACCCAAAGCCAATGCTCTTTTGTAATTATGGGTTGCTCGCTGGTAAACAATCTTAGCAACTTTTGTTGATCCAACAAATGAAACTGCTTCAATATGTGGATGATCACAAATAGCTTCAACGATCTCGACATCTCCATGAACAATATTGAAAACGCCATCAGGTAATCCGGCTTCTTTTAACAACTCGGCAATTTTGCCGCAACACAAAGGCACTTTTTCTGATGGCTTCATGATCATACAATTACCAAGAGCAATTGCATTAGGCAAAGTCCAGTTAGGAACCATTGCAGGAAAGTTGAAGGGAACGATAGAGGCAACCACTCCTAAAGGCACATGTTCAGTTCTGCATTCAACACCTTTACTTACTTCCAGAATTTCACCTGTTACTAATTGTGGGAGAGAGGTAGCAAACTCTGTAAGTTCAATGCACTTTTCTATTTCAGCGATGGATTCGCCAATAGTCTTTCCATTTTCTTCAGTACATAATTCGGCTAATTCCTGTAGATGTTTTTCGAGAAGGGTTTTATAGCGAAAGAAAACCTGTACTCTTTCTTTTATAGGTGTTTTACTCCATGATGGAAACGCAGCTTTCGCCGCTTTTACTGCAGCATTAAGATCATTATTCGTTGACATCGGAACTGTAGAAAGCAATGTTCCATCAACTGGAGAAATTACATCTAACGTTTTATCGGAAGAGGCAGCAACAAATTTTCCGTTGATAAAATTCTGAACGGCAGAATACTTCATAAGGCAGTATGTTCTTGGTTTTGGTGAAAATGCAAGAGAAAATTTATGCATTTTTCCAGAAACAGCCAAGAAACACTGGCTTCGCAAGTGGTTTGTATCAGGAAAATATTAGAAAAGAAGACGATTAATCGTCTAACAAACCGGCTAATTGAAGTAATTCATCTTTTTTATAAGCATCACGATCAGAATCGAAGCATTTGGCCAACTCTTCTATCAATACCTGGATGATTCGCTTATGTGTTAACGGTTTAAAGAATGATGCTGCAGGATGAACATCAATCCTTTTAAAATAACTATCTACTTCTTTATTGGTGAAAATGCCACCATTCACCACATCAATATAAAAATGTATTTTCTGTTGCGGATTATGGTGTTTAGATGGATCGTAATCGCTGTGAAAAAATGCAAGGATGAATTGTTTGGGGATGTTGATCACTTTAATAGGAATATCGAGTAACTCACACATTACCTGGTAAACGATTCCGTTGGAAATTGTATTTCCTTTTTTGCTTTCAATTACTTTATGAACAAAGAATTCATCAGGGTTTTGATAATTAACCTCATTACCCTTTAGATTGTAATAATTATAAATGATGCTGGATAAAACATTTGCCTGCTCAAGAGGAGTGAGGAAGCTGTTTAATTCGAGCCAGATATTCCTACGGATCTTTTCTATTTCCTGCAATACAGGTGTAGTATGCAGATCGGGATATTGAAATTTACTAACCAGCATCGCTCCAACCAACAGATCATGATAAGCACCGTCTCTCCATTCTTTTATATCATTCGTGAGATCTGTATAATGAAGCCTGTGAATAAGCATTTCTACTCTTTCCTGCACGTCCGGACTTAAGGTAGTTTCCCAAAGATTTTCGAGATTAGGAATAATTCCTTTACCATAACCGATGATCTTGCTTGATACGGTTGTATATACCTCCTCATCAGGATCATCTATTAGTGTGAACAAGGCGTTCAATTCTTTGGTTTCCTGCATAGGTCAAAAATTTGAGATGCAAACACTTGATATCGGTAAGACAGGAAATGTTCGTTCATCTATATTCAAACTACGCTAATTTTCTGCCAAATTCATAGAACAAGTTATTCTATGGGTGTGAATTACTAAAGCATATGTTCATAAAGAATAAAAAACCTGTTGAGTGTCTCAACAGGTTAATCATTATTACAGTTTGATTATTTCTTCTTCGGTGAAGATTTCTTAGCAGTTTTAGTTGCAGTTTTCTTTGCAGCGGATTTTTTAGCTGCTTTCTTAACCGGTTTGCTGAAAGCTCCGGGAATTTGTTGTTCAATCATTTTCTTAACATCATCTACCGAAACATCTCTTAGGTCATCTGCTGTCAACCTGTTTCCATCAACTTTTTTACCAAGTTTCAGCATTTTTTTGCCAAATCTGATAAACGGACCCCAACGACCATTTTCAATTGATATCTTTTCTGCCGGCCATTGTTGAATGTATCGGTTAGATTCTTTCTCCAGCTTTTTATCAACCAGCT
This sequence comes from Bacteroidota bacterium, assembly GCA_023386555.1. Lineage (GTDB taxonomy): Bacteria > Bacteroidota > Bacteroidia > Chitinophagales > Chitinophagaceae > JAEZDC01. Next base: position 103,337 of record JAEWJK010000009.1, read on the forward strand.
CTTCAATATCTTTTTGTGAAAGGTTATCAAAGTTGTAAGCCCTCGGAACATTTATAAACAAATCACCCCATTTTATAAAAGGACCGAATCTTCCTTTTCCTTTAGTTACCGGTACATCTTTATAATGTGCAATGGGTGCATCGGCTTTTTGTTTTTCATTGATTAATTGAACGGCTCTTTCCATATCAACTGCCATTGCATCTTCACCTCGAGGAATGGAGATGAATTGTTCACCAAACTTCACGTAAGGACCAAACCTGCCAACACCAATAGATACTTCCTGTCCTTCATGTTCACCTAAGGTTTTCGGCAGTTGGAAAAGTTCCATTGCTTCTTCGTATGTGATCGTTTCAATGCTTTGGTTGGGTTTCAGTTTAGCAAAACGTGGTTTTCCCTCTTCGTTGTTCGAATCACCTATCTGAACCATTGGTCCAAACCTTCCCATCCTGGCGATAACTTTTTTTCCTGTTTCTGCATCGGTTCCTAATTCTCTTTCTCCGCTGGCTCTTTCTGCAGTTTCGATGGTTTTCTCCACATCTTTTTTAAATGGCAGGTAAAAATGATCGACCATCTTGTTCCATTGCTGTTTGCCCTGGGCTATTTCGTCAAACTCATTTTCAATTCTCGCCGTAAAGCTGTAGTCCATTATATCATCAAAGTACTGGCTGAGGAAGTCAGTAACTACTAAACCAAGATCGGTAGGGAAGAGCTTTGCTTTTTCCGCACCAGTGTTTTCCTGTTCTGTTTGTTTGGTGATGGTGTCTGATTTCAATCTTAAAACCCTGAAGTTTCTTTTAGTACCCTCTTTATCTTTTTTCTCAACATAACCTCTTTTCTGAATGGTTGAAATGGTTGGGGCATAAGTCGAAGGTCTACCAATTCCGAGTTCCTCCAGTTTTTTTACCAGGGCAGCTTCTGTATATCTTGGTGCAGGTCTGGAGAATCTTTCCGTTGCTTTCATTTCTTTAAAATCCAGTACCTGATCTGTTCTTAAAGGAGGAAGCACAGCATTGTCAGCATCATCTTCATTCACCTCATCATCGTCTTTATCTTCCATATAAACCTTCAGGAAGCCATCAAATTTCAATACTTCACCTTGAGCAGTTAATTCTTCTTTATTTGTTGATATTGAAATTTTTGCAATCGTTTTCTCTAATTCCGCATCAGCCATTTGAGAAGCCATTGTGCGTTTCCAGATGAGTTCATATAATCTTTTGGCGTCAGCATCATCCACCGTCAGATTGCTCATGTATGTCGGCCTGATCGCTTCGTGAGCTTCCTGGGCATTTGAACTTTTGTTTTTGTACTTACGAAACTGAAAGTATTTTGAGTTAAACTGTTTATTTATCTGACTTTCAATATCATTTACGGCTGTATCGCTTAAATTTACGCTATCGGTTCTCATATAAGTAATGTAACCGCTTTCGTATAACTTCTGGGCAATGATCATCGTTCGGCTAACACTATAGCCCAATTTTCTACTTGCTTCCTGCTGTAGTGTTGAAGTAGTAAAAGGAGCTGATGGTGAGCGTTTTGTAGGCTTTATCTGAATATCTGAAACAGTATATTTTGCACCCTTGCAGCTTTCTAAAAATGTGGTTGCATCATCAACGTTATTTCGTTTCGATGCTTCTGCTTTAAAGCTGATGCTGCGTTTGTTAGCATCTTCAGCTGAGAATAACGCTTCAATTTTAAAGCTGCTGGTTGGTTTAAATTGGTTGATCTCTCTTTCTCTTTCCGCAATTAATCTTACCGCCACACTTTGAACTCTTCCTGCACTTAGAGAACTGCCCATGCTGATCTTTCTCCATAATACTGGACTTAACTCAAAACCCACAATTCTATCTAAAACCCTTCTTGCTTGTTGAGCATTTACCAGGTTCATATCCAATAACCTGGGAGATTCAACTGCTTTTTTAATTGCCGGTTTAGTGATCTCATGAAAGACGATTCTTTTGGTGGTTTTAGGATCAAGACCCAACACTTCACAAAGATGCCAGCTGATAGCTTCTCCTTCACGGTCCTCATCCGTTGCCAGCCAAACTTCACTTTTTTTAGCAATCTTCTTTAAGTCGTTGACAACCCTTTCTTTATCTTCCGGTACAATATATCTTGGCTGATATCCTTTCTCCACATCAATGCCCATTGCATTTTTCTCCAGATCACGGATATGGCCATAACAACTTTTCACCTCAAAATCGCTTCCGAGGATTTTTTCAATCGTTTTTGCTTTCGCCGGAGACTCTACTATCAATAAATTCTTAGCCATTCAGTTTGTTTTATGGAGCCAACTTTTTATCTATAATCAGCTTTACTTGCGTCGCACTCTTATACAAGTGAAGCATCGCTCAGCTGTTTTTGAGTAGTGCAATATTAGGGTTTCCGTTTAAATCGAAAAAAATGTGTGAAGTCTTACAAGTTCCTTTAATAAATTTCCAAACGTGGTTTTAATTCTCAAATAGGCTGTTTGAATTGTTAAGAACATCTTTTTTCTTTTAACAATCGGTGTGATCATACTCATCTATTACAGATGTTTTTTTGAACTACTTTTGCCGCAGTTTAAGCGATTCACATGAAGAAGACCCACATCATCCTGCTTGTTTTAATTGCTGCATCTATCGCTACACTTATTAGCTTCATGGGTAATGTAACAACGTATGAAACAGTATCTTCTGCAAGAGAGAAAGAGGGAAAATTCGTAAATCTCGTGGCGAAGTTAGACATGAGCCAACCAATGGAATATGACCCGGTAAAAAATCCAAACTACCTGACTTTTACGGCTATCGATACATTAGGTCAATCTATAAAAGTGGTGTATAGAAATACCAAACCCACCGATATGGAGAAAAGTGAAAGACTAGTGTTGAAAGGTGAGGTGAACGGAGATCATTTTGAATGTAAAGACATTCTTTTAAAGTGCCCTTCCAAATACAAAGATGATATAGAACAGGCTAAAAAGAACTTAGAAACGACTTCGAAATAATTATACAGACTACATACTGCTGATTGATGGACTACATAGGTGAACATTTACTTCCGGGACAGATCGGACATTTCTTTGCTATACTTTCTTTGGTTGCTTCTTTGGTGGCAACCATTGCTTTTTTTAAGGCAAACCGGGAACAGGTTATTGAAGAAAGATCAAACTGGCTAAAAATTGCCAGGATATCATTCCTGCTGGAAACGATCTCGGTGATCACTATGTTCATTACACTTTATTACATCATCTCTAATCATCTTTTTGAATACAAATATGCGTGGCAACATAGCGATAGAAGCCTGCAGATTGAATACTTATTAGCCTGTTTCTGGGAAGGACAGGAAGGAAGTTTTATGCTCTGGAGTTTCTGGCATTGTGTGTTAGGATGGTTCATCATCAGAAGAGGAAAACAATGGGAGCCAGGTGTGATGACGGTTGTGAGTTTTGCTCAATTCTGTCTTGCTACCATGGTTATCGGTATTTATTTCTTCGGTCATAAAGTTGGTAGCAGCCCATTTGTACTATTACGAAATGAAATTGAAGGCCCGATATTCAGTCAGCCTGATTACCTTGAAAAAGTATATGCACAGGGTGGACAAGGTTTAAATGCCTTGCTTCAGAATTACTGGATGGTAATTCATCCACCGATATTGTTCCTTGGTTTTGCATCTACCATTATTCCTTTTGCTTATGCTTTTGCCGGGTTGATGAATAAGAACCATGATTGGATCAAATATTCTATTTCATGGGCTAGCTTTTCAGCTGCTGTACTTGGTCTTGGAATTATGATGGGAGCAGCCTGGGCTTATGAGAGTTTATCGTTTGGCGGTTACTGGGCCTGGGATCCTGTAGAAAATGCGTCATTAGTTCCCTGGCTTACTTTGATAGCAGGATTGCATACCAATGTCATTTATAAGAACAGTGGTTATTCATTAAGAACTACTTATTTCTTTTACTTCATATCGTTTATACTGATCGTTTACTCAACTTTCCTCACAAGAAGTGGCGTACTCGGAGATACTTCTGTTCATGCTTTTACCGATCTTGGTATGAACACACAACTGTACCTTTTCCTGAACATTTTTGTATGGTTACCTACCCTGGTAGCAGCTAAAGAAACGAAAACAAGACTCTACCTGTTTGTTGCTTTTATTGCAGCAAACGTGGTGAGTTACTTCTTTCCGCAGGCTACATTAGTTTCAATACTTGGAAGTTTTGGATTGTTGATCTGGCTATTGAATAATCATGTTCCAACCATCAGAAAAGAAGAAAGCAGTTATAGTCGTGAATTCTGGATGTACATTGGTTCTCTTGTTATCTTTTTAAGTGCTATTATCATCATTTTCCAGACTTCATTACCGGTACTCAATAAACTGATCGATCGTAAATATGCACCTCCTGAAGACATCGAACTTCAGTATAACCAGATACAGATCTTTGTTGCTTTTGTTATAGGGATGTTGACTGCTGTAACGCAGTATCTAAAATATAAAGAAACCTCTAAGGAATATTTTGGAAAGAGAATATTACTTCCAACCATTATAGCAGTTATCATTAGTGTATGTATCAGTGTTTTTGGTGGAGTGAGATATGATGATCATGGAGCAGGATTTTTGTTTGCGATTCATCTTGCTATTTTCTCATCTGTTTATGCCATCGTTGCAAACATTGCTTATTTATGGATCGGTTTAAAAGGGAAGATCAAAAGTGCAGGAGCATCTATTGCCCATATTGGTTTTGGGATGATTCTTTTGGGTGTATTGATCTCCAGTGCAAAAAAGGAAGTCCTAAGTAATAACACCACTGGTATTGCTGTGTTCAAGAAGGAAAAAGGTGGTGAAGATCCAATGGAGAACATCACTCTATTCAAGGGCCAGGCTACAGATATGGGTGATTATATGGTAACTTATGTAAATGATTTTTTGAATTCAGAAGATCGTAAACGTTATTACCAGATTGATTTTGCGCCAAAAGATGGTAGTAAACCTTTTACACTTTATCCCAATACCATTAAGAATAATAAGGGTGAAGGCTTTTCTGCAAATCCTGATGCAAGGCATTATATTCATAAAGATGTGTTTGCTTACTTAACATCTTTCCAGGAAGGTAAAAGAGATGATACCACCAGTTTTCAGCCAAGAGAGATCAAAGCAGGCGACACCATTTTCTACAGCAACGGACGATTGATATTGAACAGTGTTTCGTTTAATCCAACTGGTACCAAACACAAGATTGCTTCCGGTGATACTTTGTTGGTGATGGATATTACCGTTATGTCTCATGAAGGAGCTTTTTACAGATCATTTCCGGCAATAGAAGTAAAAAATGGTGCAGCTAGAACAATCGCTGATACAGTAAATGCTCAAAGCCTGGTATTACAGTTCAATAAAGTGATTGATCAGGAAAAAGGAACATTGGAACTGGGTGTAAAGGAGAGTAAAGAACTGCTTGACCTGATTACCTTAAAAGTTTATGAATTCCCAATGATTAATGTACTTTGGTTAGGTATTATTGTAATGTTCTTCGGCTTCATTCTCAGTGTTTATTACAGGGTACAACAACTTAAACGAGGCCCTTTAGTAAAAAAATAACGATCTCTAAGGTTACTTTAAACCTGCTGGCAGCATTAATTATACAAGTTGTGTCTATCTTAGTATCAGCTCAGTTAATTGATGTTGTACAAGTGTGCGACGCAAGGAACGATGAGTTATATTCAATACCCGACTAAACAATATACTACCATGAACCTTGTTAGGAAAAATATCATCTTTTTGTTGGTGATGTTTTTTGCTTTCAGTATTTCGTCTGAAGCACAAAGAGGTCCAAATGATACGATAAGGGTGTCGGCTTATATTGATGAGAATGGAGATACAATTCCTCAAGGTTATTTAGAACCTGTTGCTGTGTATGCAAAGATGACGGAAAAGATGAGGAAGCAATGGGCTGAGTGGACAAGACTTAGAAACGCCATTTATGTTACTTATCCTTATGCAAAAGCTGCAGGCAGAATAATGAATGATATCAATTCACAGTTAGTGAATGTGTCTGATAAGAAGAAGCGAAAAGCAATCATTAAATCAAGAGAGAAAGATCTTAAAAGAGAGTTTTCAGACAAAGTAAAAAATCTTTCTGTTTACCAGGGTAAGGTTTTGATGAAGCTCATTAACCGTGAAACCGGTAACAATTGTTACGAGATCATCCATGAATACAAAGGAGGCTTTACTGCTACCATGTGGCAAACCGTTGCTGTTTTATTCGGCAGCAACCTGAAACAAGCTTACGATCCTGCCGGAAATGAAAAGACCTACGAAGTGATCGTCAGAGATGTAGAGAGAATGTACGGCCACAGAATGTAATCCCACCATGTTTAATGTTGTAACGGCAATCACTTAGATTTGCTCTCCTAAATTGTCATATGAAATTTGATATACTGGCCTTTGGTGTTCATCCTGACGATGTTGAATTAGGCTGTGCAGGAACTATTATGGCTTCTATTCAGCAGGGAAAAAAAGTTGGCGTAATTGATCTGACAAGAGGTGAATTAGGTACAAGAGGAACTGTTGAAACAAGGAATAATGAGAGTGCTGCTGCTGCAAAAATATTAGGTGTACATGCAAGAGAAAATCTTGAGATGGCCGATGGCTTCTTTGAACACAACCAGGAAAATGTTTTAAAGATCATTACAATCATACGGAAATATTCGCCGGATATTTTGTTGTGCAATGCTCCGGAAGATCGTCACCCGGATCATGGTAGAAGTTCCAAACTTGTTAGTGATGCTGCTTTTCTATCAGGCCTTCGTAAAATAGAAACCTCTTATGATGGCAAGCAGCAGCAAGCATGGCGGCCGAAATATGTTTTTCAATACATTCAAGACCGATATTTAGAACCTGATTTTATTTTCGATATTTCTGATTTCCATGATAAAAAAATGGAAGCGATCCAGGCCTATGCAACACAGTTTTTTAATCCAATGTTGGATGAACCTCAGACCTATATTTCGTCTCCGGAGTTTCTTAACAGTATTACTTCCAGGGAAATGATATTGGGAAAACGCATCGGTGTTAAATATGCAGAAGGCTTTATTTCTGATAAAATGATAGGGGTCAGCAGCTTTGATGCCTTTATTCAACACAGTACCTGATTGTTAATTGTCTAATCTAATTGATAATAAACCCTATTTTCGCTGGCAGAATTCTTGTTCATTCAAGGGTATTCATCACCTTATTAGTTATTAGTTAGTTTATGGCCTTACCAAAGTTCGCCCAGGTTTCTCAGGGTTTCCATGCAGATCTTAAAAAAAGAATTTCCGAATACTTTAACAGCACAGGAGAAAAGCCGACAGGCAATTACAAATTATACACGAAAGCAATCATTCTTACGGTGAGTTATGTTGCTATGTTCACTCATCTCGTTTTCTTTGATCCGGTTTTGTGGGTAGCAATAGTAGAATGTGTCGTTCTTGGTTTAGCCACTGCTTTCATCGGTTTTAATATTATGCACGATGGTGCTCATGGAAGCTTTAGCACTTCACCTGCTGTAAATAAACTGGCTGCAATTACGTTGAATATTTTAGGTGGTAGCAGCTTTATGTGGAATGTAAAACATAACATCATCCATCATGCATATACTAATGTAGATGGAGTAGATGATGATATAGATGCAGGTATTTTATTGAGAATGGCAAGAACGCAGAAGTATTTTAAAATACATAAGTTTCAGCATGTTTATTTCTGGTTCTTATATTCTATACTATATATCTATTGGATATTTGTATCAGACTATCGAAAATATTTCAGGAAGAAGATAGGCGATATTCCATTGAAGAACATGCATGCAAAAGATCATATTTCTTTCTGGGGTTATAAGTTATTACACCTTGCATTGTTCATTGGGTTACCAATTTATATGCACGGTTTTATGGCTTGGCTCGTAGGATTTTTAATCTTCACTACTGTTGCAGGTTTGGTGTTGAGTATCGTTTTTCAATTGGCACATACGGTTGAACATACTCATTTTCCAATGCCTCATGAAGAAACAGGAAGATTGGCTGATGAATGGGCCATTCACCAGGTGAAAACCACTGCAAATTTTGCAACAAACAATCCTGTTGTTTCATGGTGTGTAGGTGGATTGAATTTCCAGGTAGAGCATCATTTGTTCCCTAAAATATCTCATATACATTATCCACGTATCAATAAAATCGTAAAACAAACCTGTAAAGAATACGGTGTTGAATACATCGAATATCCTTCAGTACGAAAAGCGATCAGATCACATATCAAATACCTGAGGGAAATGGGTAGAGCGGCTTAGGATAGTTGATCAATTAATTACGGTTTATAAAATAAAAAGCTGAAGATCTATCTTCAGCTTTTTTATTCTACATGCTAGGTGGCTATGTGGTACATCATTAATTAACAAAACCCCACCAGATTCCAATTCTTAACCACAGTGGCATATTCGGATAATGACTTGCTGCATAGTTATAATTCTTCGTCGCTGCATTAATATTCTCAAGTCGTACAAATGCTTTGAATGATTTTATCCTGAAGTTTAGATACAGATTTACTTCTGGCAAATTCGAAAGTGTTGCTGTATCCTGGTAAACAAATTGTCCAACGAGAGGAGAGTAATTATCTGCTTTAAATGGAGTATGATAACGAAGCTCAACACCTGTAGCCAACCAAAGATTTTTAAAGCCAAGGTTTCCCTCGTAACCAATTCTGTTCCGTGTAAATAATGATGGGATATTGATAGGTGGATTACCTGTAGCCTGTTGCAGATGAACTTCTGAATGAAGGTTAAAGGATCTACTTAACCTGAATCTTTTTTCTGCACCAATATGTAACACATTAAATAAGGTTGATTCCTGTTTTGCATCGTAGAAATCATGGAAGTAACTGTAGTTACTAACTAAATAATATTCACCAGTTAGGCGTAATGCAAGCCTGCTATTTTCATAGATAGCAGATAGCTTTGTATGATTTTCTTTGTTGAATGTGGTATTAGTTTGGATTGGGAAACTTGTTCTGCCAAAAAAGATCATGGAAGGTGTTCTATTCACATTTTGAAATCCAAGTTCAAGTGAACCCAGATTTTTTCCTAGCACTCTTTTGAGATTAAGCTGTGCAACATAATCACCTGAGTTATATCCATTCAAGTAAAATTGTCCGCTGGCAAGTATATCCCAAACCTGGTTCCTTGTTCTATTACGATATTCAGCTAACGCATACACATTATGAAGATTTTGTGTATCGGAATAATATCCTCTTAGGTTTTGAACTGCTATTCCCAACTTCAAAAACTGGCTTACATTATTTTTTTGTGGGAATGAAAGAATGCTAAACTCATTATTGAATTCTCTCCAGGAATCGATGATTTCTAACGACTTTATACTTGCAGACGATAATTGATAAAAAAGAAAATCTTTATAACTGTTAGAATCAACAACTATATCCTGGAACATATACCTATGCTTGATATAGCGAAAAGTATGTTGCAGTCTGAATCTTGGATAGAATAATTTATACGTAGTAGAATCCGTTACTAAAGAATCTCGTTGACCGAGATCGTATTGCTGGCGAAGAAGAAAAGTGTTTTCCTTGTAGTCATTGCCTGTATTGATGGCTGTATTAAAAGGACTACGAGTAGATGTATTAGTATTACCTAATCTTACATCCAGTTCAAACGGATCATTAAATGCCAGGTTTTTCAATTCGTTCTTATCAACAAGTCCACCATTCTCAGATGATCGCAACCTGTTCGATTGATAGATCAGGTATAAACTATATCTCCTGTTATTGGATGAGTAATAAGAATGAAATCTAAAATTATTATGACTTGCATTTTGATTTCTGAAAACTCCCGGAGCATTTATGAATCTGTATTCAAAACCAAAGTTCAGGTTGCTTCCTTTGTTCTGCGTATGCATCAGGTGAATCATTTGTTCGGCTTTACTGCCTAACATATAGCCCAACTCTGTATATGGTCTTGTAGTTTGATAGATCTTAGTTTCCTCTATTCTGAATTTGTAAACGTCGTATGCCTGAAAGCCAATATCAAAACCAGGCTTTAGTAATGGATTGAAAATGTACGATCTTGCTGCATTACCTAAATTTCCTAAATGAGAATAATTATAAGGTAATGGAAACCTTCTGCTGAAATCATTGATGTTTGAATCGAGATATCTTATCCTCGTAGAATCAAAATACCGGTAATATATAGTGATAGAATCTTCTGCAGGATCTCTTCTTTGTAATGAATCAGTTTTACTTCTGTTTGGGTTGATGGGTCTCCCTCTACCATCTGTTCCTACTTGAGGCTGTATATCGGTATTCTCTGTAGGCCTGGTTGGTCTGCCTTGTGATAATGATTTACCTGAAATCATCATGAAAGAAACGATCAGCAAAAAGTAAAGATGTTTCAAGTTGAAATTCATCAGATAGTTTACAAGTTGCTGCAAAATAAAACTTATGCTGTGAAGGAAACTAAAAACTTGGGCTTACAAACTTTCAATCAGTTTCGTAAATAAAGTAGTGAGCTTTGGTTCAGCTTCTTTGGCGGCAGCAAGTACTTCTTCATGAGTGATCACATTTTCTTCTTCTCTAATCCCAAGATCAGTGATAACACTCGTTGCAAATACTTTCATATTTCCATGCCTTGCAACAATCACTTCCTGCACTGTACTCATACCTACAGCATCAGCACCAATCGTTTTTATCAACCTGTATTCTGCTTTTGTTTCGAATGTTGGTCCGGTAACAGCAACATAAGTTCCCTCATGAACTTTGAAACCGGCTTCTTTTGCGATAGATTTTGCTTTAGCAATAAATTCTTTGCTGTAAGGTTCAGTCATGTCAGGAAAACGTGTTCCTAATGCCTCTTCATTTTTACCCAATAAAGGGTTGGGTGTAAAGAAGCTGATATGATCGTTGATGATCATCAGATCACCCACTTTAAAATCAGGATTCACTCCACCTGCTGCATTCGATAAGAATAAGGCTTCGATACCTAATTGTTTCATCACACGAACAGGATAAGTGATAAGCTGTGGTGCATAGCCTTCGTAATAATGAAATCTGCCTGACATTACTAAAACATTCTTTCCACCTAATTCTGCAAAAAGCATTTTACCACTGTGGCCAACTACTGTACTTACCGGGAAATGCGGAATATCTGAATATGAAATTTCTTTCTGAATCTTTAGCTCATTTGTAAGATTACCCAATCCGCTGCCAAGAATAATTCCGGCAGCAATAGGTTGATCGTATTGAGATTTAATATAAGCCGATGTTTCCTCCAGTTTCTTCAGCAATTCGCTCATGTAGATGTTGTTAAGCAGCAAATATAAGGTATGCCGCCAACACAACTATATTGATGTTTAAGAGGACAGAATTGTAAAAGGATGAAATAATTAATAAAAACTAAGTCTTTTGCTCAAACAGCTCTTTTATCTCTATGTCCAGAGCCTTGCTGATTTTGCATAGCGTTAATACGGTAGTATTTGTTTTGCCAAGTTCAATTCTTGATAGACTTGCTTTTTCAAAATCACACATATAAGCAAGTTCGCTTAATGAGAGACCTTTGTTTGTCCTTAATTTTCTAATACGACTACCAAGTGTTGATAGAAATTTTGATTCAGTCATTGGGGGTATATTATGTCTGCCGTTCAAATATCCTTAACATATTTTAAACACCGTTGTCGTATATAACAATGATATAAATATTACCTAAGAAATCGGTTGAATAAAGATTAAGTGGTTTGGATTGCTAACCTCAATAATTTTTAGATAACTAGATATAATGATATTCGATTATATCTTTAAAAAAGGGTTTGTACACCATAAGCAATTTTAAACTCATGGTCAAGGAGCCATTTCTTTCTCCATAGTCCACCGGAATAACCTACAAGGCTTTTATCGCTGCCGATAACTCTATGACAGGGAACAATAATGGCAATTTTATTTTTTCCATTAGTGGATGCTGCAGCTCTTATTGCTTTAGGATCGCCCAATCGTTTTGAGAGATCCATATAATTTATGGTTTTGCCGAAAGGGATGCCGAGTAATTCATTCCATACTCTAGTCTGAAATTCGGTTCCATGTTGAAAAACCGGTACAGAGAATTTTTTTCTTTCACCATTGAAGAACTCTATTAATTGCTCAGTGCATTGATGAATTACATCACTAACACCAGGTTCACCATAAGTTATCTGGTCTTTTTTATCAATAAAACTCAATTCAGCAATGTACTGTTCTGTTGCACCGATCTTTAATAAACCAACAGGACTTTCGTAGTATGTATAATATAACATTGTTAGTCATTTGGTCATAATCAATAGTCATTTGTTTGATGACTTATTGTCTTAGTGACTTGTTCTATCCAACTTTATTTCCATTCTTCACAGTTCTTTCCGGTTGCAATAAAATTACATCGTTATTGTCATCATACACACCTAAAACAAGACATTCACTAAAAAAGTTTGCGATCTGTTTCTTTGGGAAATTGATCACTGCAAGTATCTGCTTGCCTAACAGCATTTCTTTTGTATAATGTTTTGTGATTTGTGCTGAAGACTGTTTGATACCTTCTGTTCCAAAATCAATAGTCAGTTGGTAAGCAGGCTTTCTTGCATTAGGAAAATCTTTAACTTCAATGATTGTTCCGCAGCGGATATCTATTTTTGCAAAATCATCCCAGGAAATCATAGCAATTACTTTTAATTACAAATAAAAATCAATTTATGCCAACACGTTCAGCAACTGCAGTATGGAATGGATCAGGTAAAGAAGGAAGTGGAACAGTATCCACTCAAAGCACTGTATTAAACAATGCACAGTATTCTTATAATACACGCTTTGAAGATGGGGTAGGAACAAACCCTGAAGAGCTCATTGCTGCTGCACATGCAGGATGCTTTGCAATGAAGCTGAGTTTTGTTCTGGGTGCTGCAGGATTTACTCCTTCTAGTCTTAAAGTTACCTGCGGAATAACTTTAGATAGCGGTAAGATAACTGAATCAAAACTTCAACTGATTGCTTCAATTCCTGGTATTGATCAGCAAAAATTCAATGAGTGTGCTGAGGAAGCAAAGAATAATTGTCCTATTAGCCAGTTATTGAATACCAATATAACTTTAGATGCACAGTTGAGCAATTAAGCATTTTTAGAGTTGTCAACTTTAAGAAAGTTGACAACTCTATTTAAAAATATTCTGATTAATCGTTATTTTTTCTATTAGAAACTGTCACTGAACTTTTCTCCATTCATTGTTTTTTCTTTGCCACATGAATATTGCTTTCGAAGCAAAACGAGCTTATACAAACGGTACAGGGTTAGGGCATTATTCCAGAACCCTTGTACGTTCATTGGCTGATTTTTTTCTGCAGCATAATTATTTTCTTTTTACACCGAGGGTAACCAATCGTTTTAATACAGGTGCATTTAATAATATTCAAACGGTGGTTCCTACTACTTTTCCATCAACCATTTTTAAAAGCGCATGGAGAAGTAGTTGGGTGAAATCAGACCTTAAAAAAAATCACATAGATCTTTATCATGGATTAAGTCATGAAATTCCTTTAGGTATTCAAAAAACAAACATACCTTCTGTTGTTACCATTCACGATTTGATATTTGAGAGGTATCCGGATCAGTTCAATCCGATTGATGTAAAAACCTATCATTACAAATTCAGTTATGCATGTAAAAATGCGGACAAGATCATTGCAATTAGTCAGCAGACAAAAAAAGATATCATCCACTTTTATAAAATACCGGAAGAGAAAATATCTATCTGCTATCAGAGTTGCAATCCTACTTTTGCATCAATCATTTCAACAGAAGAAAAAAGCCGTATTAAGCAATTGTATGATCTTCCTGATAGGTTTTTGCTGTACGTCGGTTCAATCATAGAAAGAAAAAATTTGCTCACCATTTGCAAAGCCATGAAACTGCTAAAGCAAGATTTTGATATTCCTTTAATAGTAATAGGAGATGGTGGTAATTACAAAAAACAGGTGCAGCAATACATCAACAAAAATAATCTCCACAAGCAGGTTAGATTTTTATCAGATGATTCGAACATAGCTTCCTTAGAATCATACAGACAGGCAACAGATTTTCCGGCCATTTACCAGCAGGCTTTGTGTATGATCTATCCATCTATATTTGAGGGTTTCGGTATTCCTGTGCTGGAAGCATTATGGAGTAAAACTCCTGTCATCACCAGCAATGTTTCCTGTTTACCGGAGACAGGAGGAAATGCAGCATTTTATGTTGACCCTTTCAGTGTAAACGATATGGCATCTGCCATCTCCAGAGTTGTGAATGATAAAACGTTAAGAACTAGTATGATTGAGAAAGGCTGGGATCATGCACAAAACTTTACGCAACTAAAATGTGCTGGAAGTGTAATGACAGTTTATGAAAAATTATTTTGATGAGCAATTTTCAAAACGATATTGAACAATGTCTTACCGTTCTGAAAAATGGAGGCACTATCGTTTATCCTACAGATACGATCTGGGGCATTGGTTGTGATGCAACAAATGCCGAGGCCGTTGAAAAAGTAATACAGGTTAAACACCGTCCACAAAACAAAAGTTTTGTAGTGTTAGTTACAGATGAAAACGATATTTTGAAATATACAGCCTCACCAGATCTTGAAGTTTTCAATTATCTCAATCAAACAACCAAGCCCACCACCGTTATTTACGAACATGCCATTGGAATTGCTGATAATGCCATTGCAGATGATGGAAGTATTGCCATTCGTATTGTAAAAGATGAATTCTGTCGGCAATTGATCAAACGTTTTAGAAAGCCGTTATTAAGTACGTCTGCAAATATCAGTAGTCATCCATCACCTGCTTTCTTTGCTGAGATAAGCACGGAAATCCTTGAAAGTGTGGATTTTGTTGTGGAACATCGCCGCAAAGACAATTCACCGGCACAGCCTTCAAGCATCATTAAATGGGGTGGAAAGGAGAAATTAACAATCATCAGACCTTAGTGTGGAAAGCTGTGGAGAATTTCATTCGATTCATTATCAATTCTTTACATGCTATGTAGGTACATCATGCAAAACTTTAATTGGTTGTGATCCGTTCTGGAAAAGTAATTGTGCCTATACACTCAAAATTACTTTATATGGCAAGGGTTATACTGGATGTACCTTCTGAAAAAATGGGTTCTTTCATAAGAGCCATTATGCAATTGGGCATCGAAAAACATGCGATTAGTTCAGACAGAGGACCTGCTGAATCAGCAAGACCTGAAAGAGAAAGCTTATTCTCCGGCAAACGATTTAAAAATTTTACTTCCAAATTATTGGATTGGGATAGAAACCGTAATGAGCTTGAGTTTGAATAGCCTGTTTTTCGTAACCCTATCTTTGCTGCAATGCAGATCAATTGTACAGATAGGGAGTTGTTCATTTTTAAGAAGATAGCAAACGCTGCATGGGAATTAAAAACACCATGTTACCTCATTGGCGGCTTTGTAAGAGATAAGATCATCGGAAGATCCACAACCGATGCTGATATTGTTTGCCTGGGTGATGGAATAGAACTAGCTCATAAAGTCTCCGAACGTTTCGCAAATCCTACCGTTTCATATTTCAAGAATTTTGGTACTGCTCATATCAAACTTCCCGATTTTGATGTAGAGTTTGTTGGTGCCAGAAAAGAAAGTTACCAGCGTAATAGCCGTAAGCCGGAAGTTTTACCCGGAACATTGGAAGACGATCAGAATCGTCGTGATTTCACTATCAATGCACTGGCAATAAGCCTCAATAAAGAAGATTATGGCACTTTAATAGATCCTTTTAACGGCCTTTCCGATATTGAAAACAAGATCATCAAAACTCCACTTGATCCATTTCAAACATTCAGTGATGATCCTTTAAGAATGATGCGGGCCATTCGTTTTGCATCTCAGCTTAACTACACCATTGCTCCTGAAACATTGGCTGCCATTGAAACAGATGTAGAACGTATAAAAATCGTTTCGCAGGAACGCATTACAGATGAACTGAATAAGATCATGCTCAGCCCAAGACCTTCTATTGGCTGGGATCTGTTATTCAAAACGAAATTGCTGCATATTATTTTTCCGCAGATGGTTGATCTATATGGAGCAGAATTCATCGACGGAAAAGGGCATAAAGATAATTTCTATCACACCTTACAAGTACTTGATAATATCTGTGAAGTAACTAATGATCTATGGCTTCGCTGGGCTGCTTTATTGCATGATATCGGTAAGCCGGCTACCAAAAAATTTGAAGAAGAAGGATGGACCTTTCATGGTCATGAAGTGGTAGGTGCCAGGATGGTTCCAAGAATATTTACAAAACTGAAGTTGCCGTTAAATGAAAAGATGCGTTATGTGCAGAAATTAGTGGCATTGCATCTAAGACCGATCAGCTTAACCAAAGAAAATATTACTGATAGTGCTATCAGAAGATTATTATTTGATGCAGGAGAAGAGATAGATGACCTGATGAAACTTTGCAAGGCAGATATCACCAGTAAGAACAAGTTTAAAGTAAAACGATACCTGCAGAATTTTGAATTGGTAGAACAGAGATTAGAAGCTGTTGAAGAAAGTGATAAAATCCGTAACTGGCAGCCACCGATCACAGGAGAGATCATCATGAAAACATTCGGACTTTCTCCCGGAAAGCAGGTGGGATTGATAAAAGATGCGATTCGTGAGGCAATACTTGATGGCGATATTCCCAACACTTACGATGCGGCTTATAATTTGATGCTACAAAAAGCAGCAGAATACAACTTGCAACCAATTATATAAGGTTGTATTTTCGATGCTTGTGATAATATTTATGAAGTCGGCACTAGTTCTTTGTTCATCGTTCCTTGCGTCGCACACTTCAGCAACAAATCGTTACTGGTCATTAAAGTTCAGAACGTTGAAGTGAGTGACACAACCAAAGCAACATTGAAATAACAAAAGCTGGCTACATAAAACCTGAAACCAACATTTGAATGGCTATACTTAAGTTCAGAGCTTACTACGAAGACGATGACAGTGTTTACCGTGATGTGGTGATCAAACATACCCAGTCTTTCCTTGATCTGCATTATGCAATCTTAAAGTCGTATGAATTCGATAATAAGCACAAGGCAACATTTTACCGAAGTAATGATAGCTGGCAACGTGGTCGTGAGATCAGTTTAGAGAAATATGAAAAGGAGTATCGTGCAGAACCTTTGATAATGGAGCAAACCACTATCGGTAGCGAAATTCGAGATACTAATCAACGATTTATTTACACATACGACTTTGATAAAAACTGGACCTTTTTATTGGAGCTGATCAATGTAAGTAAAGAAGAAAATCCAAGATTGATTTATCCGGCTACCAGCAGAACCGAAGGAATTGGTCCGCAGCAATATGGTACAAAAAGTTTGCTTGGAAACAAATTCAACGAGATAGAAGAGAAGTACGATCTGAATAGTATGGAAGGTTTTGGAGAAGAGGGAGAAGAAGGTGAAGGTGGAGAATCTGAAGAATTTGGAAGTGAGGATAGTGGTGAAGAACGTAATGAAGAGTTTTAAATTTGATGCCTCATAACGAGGCATTTTTCTTTCATGAATCAAACAAAGAGTGTAATAATTATTGTGGGTCCTACGGCTGTAGGTAAAACCGCTTTTGCAATTGAAGCTGCCAAACTGCTGAAAACAGAAATCATTTCTGCAGATTCACGTCAGTGCTACAAAGAATTGAATATCGGTGTTGCAAAACCTTCTTTAACAGAGTTGCATCAAGTAAAACATCATTTCATAAACTCTCATTCTATTTATGAAGAAGTGAATGCGATTGTATTTGAACAATACGCATTAAACGCTGCAGCGCAAATTTTTAGAACGAAAGATGTTGCCATCATGGTTGGTGGAACAGGTTTATATGTAAAAGCTTTTTGCGAAGGATTGGACGATATTCCTGCTGCAGATGAAAATGTTCGAAGCAGGATCATTGCTGAATTTGAAGAGAAAGGAATAGCATGGTTACAAGATGAAGTAGCTAAAAAAGATCCGGAGTTCTGGTCAATGGCAGAACAACAAAATCCACAACGATTGATGAGAGCTTTGGAAGTAAAAGAAAGCACCGGAAAATCTATCACCCATTTCAGAAGTGGGAATAAACAAAGCCGGCCGTTCAATATTATTAAAATAGGATTGGAGTTACCAAGAGAGAAATTATACAATCGCATCGATAGAAGAGTTGATCAAATGGTTGAACATGGTTTAGTGGAAGAAGTAAAAAACTTAACATCTTACAAACACTTGAATGCATTGCAAACAGTTGGTTATAAGGAAATTTTTGAATCATTAGATGGTTCAACAACTTTGGCTAAATCGATAGATGAAATAAAGAAAAATTCCCGTCACTATGCAAAACGCCAGTTAACCTGGTTTAAACGAGATCATTCTATCAACTGGTTTTCTCCGAAAACTCCTGTAAAAGAAGTGATTGAAAGTTTTATCCTTTAGGTATTAGAATCTTGTGACGAACGGTAGAAAATCGTAACCTTGCGGCAAGATTATTAAAGCATTTATCCCACCTTGCGGATTCAAAAATTTAAATTAAACGACGAAGTATGAAAAAATGGTTTTTCCTTTTGCCTGCAGTGATGCTTTTCAGCATTGCAACGACGGCACAGACGAGAAAGATCCAGTTCGAGAAGTACACATTACCGAACGGTTTAACTGTGATCTTGCACCAGGATAGAACAGCACCGGTGGTAGCTGTAACTACTTTATACCATGTGGGTTCAAAGAATGAAGACACAGGAAGAACAGGTTTTGCACATTTCTTTGAACACCTTTTATTCGAAGGTTCTGAGAATATCAAGAGAGGAGAGTTTGATAAGTATGTGACCAATGCCGGAGGTGCTTTAAATGCTAATACTTCCCAGGACAGAACATTTTATTATGAACTGCTACCTTCTAATCAACTTGAATTAGGTCTCTGGTTAGAAAGTGAAAGAATGATGCATGCTAAGATCGAAGAGATTGGTGTGAATACACAAAGAGAAGTAGTAAAAGAAGAAAAACGACAGCGTATCGACAATCAACCTTATGGAACTATTTTGATGGAGGTTTTAAAAAGAGCTTATAAAGTTCATCCATACCGTTGGGCTCCTATTGGAAGTATGGAGCATTTGAATGCCGCACAATTAAGTGAGTTCATCGATTTTTATAAAACTTATTACGTGCCTAACAACTGTGTTTTATCAATAGCTGGAGATATAGATATCACTAAAACAAAACAATTAATACAGGCGTATTTTGGAGAGATTCCAAAAGGCTCAAAGCCGATCGAAAGACCAAATGTTACTGAACCTGCTTTAGGTGCAGAAGTTCGTGATGTAATTGAAGATAACATTCAACTCCCTGCTGTTATACAAGCTTACCGTGCACCAAAGCAAGGCAGCGATGAGTATTATGCATTCAATGTGCTTTCTACATTATTATCAGGTGGTGAATCTTCCAGAATGAACAAGATATTGGTGGATGATAAAGAAATGGCAGTGGCAGCTTTCGCTATTCCATTCTTTAATGAAGATGCAGGGTTGTTCATTAATTATGCTTTACCAAATATGGGCTTTACCCCTGAGGCTTTGGAATCTGCAATGGATTCAATCATCAACGATCTGAAAGTAACACCTGTTTCTGCAAATGAATTTCAGAAAGTGCAGAACCAGATCGAATCTGAATTTGTAAGCAGTAACTCAACGATGGCAGGTATTGCTGAAAGTCTTGCCAACTATCAGGTGTATTTTGGAGATGCTGATCTCATCAATACTGAACTTGCGAAATACAAGAAAGTAACAAGAGAAGATCTGATGAATGTTGCGAAAAAATACCTGAATAAAGACAATAGGGTTGTATTGTATTATGTTCCAAAAGGCAGTAAATAATTATTGCATTAAACATTAAACTCATGAAAAGAATATATATCGCTTTATTAATGCTTGCACCGGTAACAGTTTTTGCACAGGTCAAAATTGACAGGAGCAAAGCACCAAAACCTGCACCAGCTCCTGTAATAAAAATTGCTGATCCGGCTACTTTCACTTTAGCAAATGGATTAAAAGTATTTGTAGTACAGAATTCAAAACTTCCTCGTGTATCTGCTACGTTAACAATAGACCGTGATCCGATATTGGAAGGTGATAAAGCCGGCTTTGTATCATTAGCTGGTGGATTACTTACAAGAGGTACACAAACAAAATCAAAAGCAGAATTAGATGAAGCGGTAGATTTCCTGGGAGGAAGTTTATCAGGTTCTGCAACATCCGTATCTGTTTCCTCTTTAAAGAGTAATTTTCCTAGGTTAGTTGAGATTATGGCTGATGTTGCTTTACGTCCGGCTTTTTCTGCAGATGAATTAGAGAAATTAAGGAAACAAACATTAACAGGTTTGCAATCAGCAAAAGATAATCCAACTGCTATCTCTGCTAATGTGGTGAATAAACTGGTGTATGGTATCAATCATCCTTATGGGGAGATCGAGACAGAAACTACTGTTAAGAATGTAACAATTGATGATATAAAGCAGTATTATAACACATATTGGAAACCTAATATCGGTTACCTGGTGTTTGTAGGTGATATTACTCCTGCAGAAGCAAAATCTTTAGCGGAAAAACATTTTAATGGGTGGAAAAAAGGTGTTGTGCCTAAAGCAACAATTGTAAATCCTAAAGCTCCCACTAAAACTTATATTGCAATTGTCGATCGTCCTGCTTCTGTACAGAGTGTGATTAATTTGGTTGCTCCAATCGAATTAAAGCCTGGAAGCTTAAATGCAATTCCCGCCTCTGTAATGAATAATGTATTAGGAAGTTCTTCAGGAAGATTATATGCAACCCTTCGTGAAAAATATGGATTCACTTATGGTGCTTATTCAAGTACCAGCACAGATAAATGGGTAGGTGAGTTCAATGCAAATGCATCTGTAAGAAGTGAAAAAACAGATAGTGCTATTGGACAGTTTTTGCACGAATTCAATCGTTTAAGAACCGAACCAATTCCTGCAGAGGAAGTTTCAAGAATGAAAAATTATCTCTCAGGAAGTTTCGCAAGATCACTTGAACAACCTTCTACTATTGCAAACTTTGCTTTGAATATTGCACGTTATAATCTGCCTAAAGATTACTACAGGAATTATCTTACAAATCTTTCTAAGGTAAGTCCAGCTGATGTTCAGCGAATGGCAACAACGTATGTCCAGCCAGGTAATCTTCATATCGTTATTGTAGGTAATGCAAAAGCAATTGCACCTGGTTTGGAAAAATATGGTGAGATAAAATATTTTGATATTTATGGAAATGAGATAGCTAAACCAACAGAAAAGAAAGTTGATCCTTCTGTTACTGTAGAGGCAGTAATACAAAAAGCAATCGATGCTATTGGTGGTTCTAAGAATATTGCTGAAGTAAAAGATATAACGCTTGAAGGAGTTGTAAATATCCAGGGAAATGAATTGAATTACTTACAGAAGTCAATTATTCCTGGTGCGTATTTGAGTACTGTAGAAGTTCAGGGTATGGTCTTGCAAAAGGACTTACTTGTTGAAGGTAATTATTCAAAATCTATTCAGGGTGCTGCCCAACCAGTGGACGAAGAAGGCAAAGAAGAAATAAATGAAAAAGTAGCTTTCTTCATGGAATATTATATGCGAAACAATAAGTATCAGTTTACTTTAACTGGTATTGAAGCTGTGGATGGTAAAGATGCCTATGTAGTGGAAGTGAAATCTCCTTTGGGTAGAACATTTACTTATTATTATGATGTGAAATCAGGTTATAAAGTAAAATCTGCAATAACTAGAGAAACTCCAGCAGGGCCAAGAACTATCCAAACTTATTTCAAAGATTATGATGAAAAAAAGGATGTGAAGATACCGAGAAAGTTAACTATTGATGTGGGTGCATTTGTGCAGGAAATTGAGTTGAAAGAAGTGAAGATAAATACAGGTTTAACTGCTTCAGATTTTAAATAGTTTTTTCTGATAATACGAAATAAAAAACGTCCTGCATTGCAGGACGTTTGCTTTCAAACAATACCCATCATCAAAAATTAAAACCAACACCTATCTTAAACGAACGATTGTATGAGTCGAATCTTTTGTTTACATCTGCTTTAGATAAACCATGCTCATAAGAGGCTGATATATTAATTCCATTACTTAGTTGATATCCTATACCACCAATCAATCCTGCATCCCATTTATTCAATTCACCTGTTGCATCGAATTTTTTATCATAAAGATTAAAACCTAAAGCACCTGCAGTTGTTCTCAGATCTG
Organism: Bacteroidota bacterium; assembly: GCA_023386555.1. GTDB lineage: Bacteria > Bacteroidota > Bacteroidia > Chitinophagales > Chitinophagaceae > JAEZDC01. The sequence continues at coordinate 125,661 of JAEWJK010000009.1, forward strand.
CTTTTGCTAAATAGGAAAGTTGCGGACCACCAAATAACTCCAGTCCACCAAGGTTTGCTTTAATCAATACAGGAAGATCAATGTACTGCGTGTTTAATTGTGCTTTTGCATTAGCTCCCAGGAACTCAAGACCTTTTACATTCAACTCACCTTTTAGTGCATATCCTTTTTGCGAATAGTATAAACCAGGTTCGATTGAAATATTATTCGTTAATGGAACAGATACATTTGCTCCTGCAAAAAATCCTGTTCGATTTGAAGTTGAAATGTAGCCATCAGCAAAGTCGATCAATTCCTGCAGATTGTTCATTGCTTCACCTCTTAAGCCTGAGTGAGAGATTCCAGCTTTAATGCCGACAGATATTTTCTTTTGAGCAAATGAAATGGTAGTAACAGCAATAGCAATTAAGAGTAGAATTTGTTTTTTCATAGATTATTTGAAGACGTTTTTTTCGCCTGCTTTCTATGAGAATGCATTTTGTTTATCCGGATTAATGGTGATGAACTAAGTTTCTGTTAAAGCAACTATGCACAAAAAAAAGAGGCTGCCATTATTGACAACCTCTTTCTATTAGCGATCATTAGTTCCTATTAGCGGGATTCGTGTTCTTAAAATTTAAATCCAACAGTCAAAGCGATATTTCCCCTGCTGCCTGTTTGTGTAGCAAATGTATTGGACTTATCATTCAACATATATGGAAAGTTTACATCTTTCATAAATGTATGAGCATAACTAAGATCGATAAAATAACCTTTGTTACGATAACCCAATCCACCTGTTGCCTGTATACGATCAGCTTTCAATTGTTTTTCTGCGTAAGGACTTCCATAATATGCACCACCCAAACGTAACATCCATGTATGAAGTTTTAATTCTCCGCCTACACGGAAGTTGAAATTACCTTTATAATAATCCTTAATAGTTGTATTTACTACCTTGTAATAGTCTTTCAATTGTATGTCTTCCTCGTCAGTTGGTACAAAAAATCTTGCACCACGATAGTTCACATATTCAATATCTGCACTAATGAAAGCTCTTTGTCTTCTGGTATCTGAAACTTCTCTGAAAACATAACTGGCACTGGCTATAGCTTTCCAGGGTGTTAAAAGATTATATTCACCTTGTACAGGAATATTTGAGTTTAGATTATCACTGCTTTCAGCGATTGTTCCTTTGAATGATTCTGTATCTGTTATCATCCATGCACGAAGTTTATCTTTATATGTGATGATCTGTGGTGTGTGTAATGCAAATCCAAATCTCCAGTATTCTTTTGGTTTATAGATAAAGCCAAGCTTTGCTCCAAGGCCAATACCAAATGAATTAAATTTTTGTTTGTACTCAAAATAGTTGAAATCGTTTGTAGTGATACCAGACGGATCAGATTCTCTGTAAGTGAGATCTCTTGAAAAGAAAACAAGCGGTATGGTAATACTTCCTCCTACATACAAACGATCATCCATATTACTAGCCACACCAATTGCAATTTCATGAAAACCACCTCTTGTAGTTTCATCTTTTTGCTGGTTTACACCGGTACCAATCGGTACACGAGTTTGATAACCTACAATTTCACCTGCAGCATTTTTACTGGTGTCAATAAGATATGTCCAGTAACCTAAAGAAGCACCATTGATGTAATTCCATTCTGCAGCATGGGTGTTGGCACCGTCTCTCGTAAGTTCTTCTAAATATTGCTCGGAGAATGAACTGTGATTATTGAAGCCTTTATAGCTTACTCTATTATTATAGCTAGCCAGTTGATTAACTGAAATGGATAAAGCTGAACTGGACCATTTGCTGCCTTTTCCATGAGGTATTCCAAAAACCCATCCTGTAGTTCCATAGGCAAAAGCATTTCTTTTTACCATAGAATCTGTACCTCTGTATCCGAACGTGTTTCTGTTAAGGTTGAAATTGGGGGTAAAAACAAATTCATTTGTTTTAAAAAGACCAAGACCTGCCGGGTTTACATTTGCTGCAGTAATGTCGCCACCCAAAGAACCCATTACACCTCCTGTGGCAACAAATCTTGCAGATCCGTTAGGGATGAACCAACTTGTTCTTAAAGCATCATCCGGTGTTTGGGAAAATGAAATAGTGTAAGTAATTATACTTAATGTTAGAAGTAAATATAGTTTCATAAAGCAAATTGTTGGGGTAAAGGTTTATCATCCAGGAAATATTTTGCTATTAATACGAGAGCAAAATATTTCCTGCTGATTATGATTAAAGTTTGGTTGGAATTAGTTACCTCTTGATCTTCCACTACTGCTACCACTTCCTGTTGTATTCATACCACCACTTTTGCCACCTGCAGAACTACTGGTTGAACTGCTTCCTGAACCAGAGAAAGTTCTTTCACTTCTGTCAACACTGGTTCCTGAACTGGTAAACACTCTTTTCAATAATGAACCCTGGTTGTTTGTATTTCCTGTCTTTACATCGGTGGTGCTGTTAGTATTGTTGTATGTACGTGTATTGTAAGCTTTCACGTTAGAGGCTGTAGTTGTTCCTTTAATATTTTTTGTATTACCATAAACTAATACAGGAGCATAAGGATTGTACCAGGTGTTGTAACGAACAGGGTTATAATAATTAGGGTAATAGTTATAACCATAGCTTGGAGGATTGCAGGTACAATAGCAACTTGTATTGTATCGGGTATCATTCCAGTAAGAATAATCATCTATTTGCGACCAACGATAACGGTCACGAACTTTCATTCTTATATATTGGTCTTCTGAAGCTGTACTTTTTTCTTCGATCTTTTTTTCTTCTTTCTCTTCAGCTTTGGCTACTTCTCTTGTAGGGGAATAATAAACGTCGTCTGGTGTTTGTCCTGACCTGTATACTGAAGAACAACTAACAAGTATGGTACTTACAAGTAAGGTGAGTAGAATTTTGTCTTTCATGACGGTTTGGTTTGTAAGGTTATTAATGTGAAGTTACTACATTTGCGACGCCTCCGGAGCGATAACAAATATCAGCAAACTCTTTGCCGTACAACGTTTTAAAGCGGCCGATAGTGTTAAGGTAAAACTAAGGTTTGGTGAATTTTAAACCTTTGCTGAAGTTCACCGGGATATTTTGTTGTTCAACCGTTCACTCGAATAAAATTACCTTTCGGGAGAAGGGAGGTGAATTGGGAACAACCTGTCAGGTTAGATGATAATAAAACGATTAATTAAAATCCTACCGCTGATTAACTTAAACCTGACAGGTTAGTTAGAATTCTACGAAGCCTGTTGAATAACGTTCAAAACGTGCAAGTGAGTGACACAACAGACGATGAGTAAAGATTTTAAGTTGGTTACATATAAAAAATAAAATGAGCAAAGAAATTACACCGAGGGAGAAAGATTATTCGCAGTGGTACAACGATCTTATTTTAAAAGCCGGTCTGGCAGATTATAGTGCTGTTCGTGGTTGTATGGTTATTAAGCCTTACGGTTATGCATTGTGGGAGAATATGAGAGATGCTTTGGATAAAATGTTCAAGGATACAGGTCATGTGAATGCATATTTTCCATTGTTTGTGCCGAAGAGTTTATTTGAGGCAGAAGAGAAGAATGCAGAAGGTTTTGCAAAGGAATGTGCTGTGGTAACGCATTATCGTTTGAAAGCAGATCCGAATAATAAAGGAAAGCTGATTGTTGATCCGGAAGCTAAACTTGAAGAAGAACTGGTTGTTCGTCCAACGAGCGAAGCGATAATCTGGAATACATACAAAGGATGGATACAATCTTACCGTGATCTTCCGATTCTCGTTAATCAATGGGCTAATGTTGTTAGATGGGAGATGAGAACAAGATTGTTTTTACGTACAGCAGAATTCTTATGGCAGGAAGGACATACAGCACATGCCACAAAAGAAGAAGCTATAGTTGAAACAGAAAAGATGTTAGATGTTTATGCAGATTTTGCTGAGAACTGGATGGCTTTGCCTGTGGTAAAAGGAGTGAAGAGTGCCAACGAAAGATTTGCCGGTGCAGAAGACACTTATTGTATTGAAGCTTTGATGCAGGATGGAAAAGCGTTACAGGCAGGCACGTCGCATTTCCTGGGACAAAATTTTGCGAAAGCATTTGATGTCAAGTTCAGCGATAAGAATAACAAGCTGGATTATGTTTGGGCAACAAGTTGGGGTGTTAGTACAAGATTGATAGGAGCTTTGGTAATGGCACATAGTGATGATGATGGATTGGTGTTGCCTCCGAAAATTGCTCCGTTACAGGTAGTGATCGTTCCGATATTTAAAGGAGAAGAGCAAAAAGCGGCGATAGATGCAAAAGTGAATGAACTGATGAAGCAATTGAAGGCTGCCGGTGTTTCTGTGAAGTACGATGATAATGATGCAACAAGACCAGGATGGAAATTTGCAGAATATGAATTAAAAGGTGTACCTGTGAGAATTGCATTAGGTGCAAGAGATCTGGAGAATAATGTGGCTGAAGTGGCGAGAAGAGATACAAAAGAAAAAATGAGCCTTAGTCTGGATGGTTTGTCGGAGAAGATCGTTTCATTGTTAGATGAGATACAACAGAACATTTATAATAAAGCAAACACATTCAGGCAAGAGAATACCAGGGAAGCCAATAGCTGGGATGAGTTTGTAAAGTTGCTGGATGAGAAAGCAGGTTTTGTCTCTGCACATTGGGATGGAACAGCAGAAGCAGAAGAAAAGATAAAAGAACTTACCAAAGCCACGATACGTTGCATTCCACTTGATGCGAAACAGGAAGAAGGTAAATGTGTGTTAACAGGAAATGCATCTAAAAAAAGAGTGCTATTTGCAAGGGCATATTAACATCTGCATTTTTAAAATGTTGAAAAGCTCTACTTGTTAGAGCTTTTTTATTTGCACAGGAACTACTATTTTGCCTAAACATTTATTAAAACTAAACTGCTTTATGGAACAAAACTATCAGCAACAAATGCTAACGCCTCCTAAAAACTGGTTGGTAGAATCTATTCTCGTAACACTTTTCTGCTGTCTTCCTTTTGGCATTGTAGGAATTATTTATGCATCACAGGTGAGTTCTAAATTTGCATCTGGTGATCATAATGGATCTTTAGAAGCATCAAGAAATGCTGCTAAGTGGACCAAAATCGGGTTTTTTGTAGGACTTGCGGTGATTGTTATTTACATAATTGCAGTAGTTGCCATTGGAGTAAGTTTACCTTGGGCTGATATGCAGAGAAATGATTATTAATCATAAACTAAAGTTGTTCATAATTTGTACGGCAGTGATAGTAATATCGCTGCTGTACTTTTTTATTGATGCAAGGGCAACAAATATATTTCCCAAATGTCCTTTTTATGTGGTGACAGGATTGTTTTGTCCTGGCTGTGGCTCACAAAGAGCTATATCTGCATTGTTACATTTTGATGTACTGTCTGCAATACGGTATAATGTTTTATTAGTAGCTGCATTGCCTGCCATTTTTTATTCAAGCTATGCATCCGTAGTAAATACATTCAGTAAAAAAAGAGTTCAGCAGAAGTTGTTTCACTCAGTTTGGTTCATCTGGCTAACTGCTTTTATTGTAATTGCTTTTTGGATACTGAGAAATCTAACCATGCATCCCTTTCATTTATTGGCACCACACTCTTAAAGTTTAGATGCAAGCTTGTTATAATCTGCTAATACCGTAAATAAAAAATCAACCGGTTCCTGTTTGCTGGTAATATTTAATACCTGCTCAATTTTATTCATGGTGTTCACAGCCAGCATTGTATTTCCACTTCTTCGAACATTGATCAGAACTTCCTTCACCAATTGCATATCCTTATCAGATAGATTAACCACTTCAGGGTAAGTGGCTTCATATTCTACTTCTTCGGTTGGAACAAACAAGGTTTGATTGATGTTTGTTCTAGGTTTTGTTTTTACCAGTGTAGTTCCGGCAATCAAGTCACCAAGTCTTTGTCTTTTTTCGGTAGCTGCGACGAGAACTAATCCACAAAGCCAGCTGGTGAAAGTAAAATCAATTAATCTAAAAAGCCACCGTATCAGATATTGGCCAAAGCTTGCCTGCTCTCCATTGAGGCTGATCACTCTAATGCCCATGATCTTCTTGCCAAGACTTTGTCCGTTGAATAACATCTCACAGGCAAGATCGTAAAAGAACATGGGTAGTATAAACAGAAACACCAGCCAGCCATTTTTATCAAGGAACTGACCAAAACCAGTTGAACCGATAACAATGAATATTATGATTAACGCATAAATGATCAATAAAATATAATCTAATATGTATGCAACAATTCTTTCTCCCAAACTGGCCAGATCATACTCCAGTTCTATATTTTGTGTAGTGGTAATGGCAATTGTACTCATATAAAAATGATGTGTAAATAAAACTGATTTTCTGTAACGCTAAACGATTTTTTGCCTTTATTTTTACCGTAAACGAATATTTATCTTAATGCGGGAAGCCCAGTTCCTAAAACAGAATGCTGATAAATGGAAAAGCTATGAAGCTGAAGTAGCATCTCATGTTTCTGCTGATGTATTGGCGGAACGTTTTATAGAACTAACGGATGATCTATCTTATTCCAAAACGTTTTATCCGGATAGTAATACAACCAAATATCTTAATGGATTAGCTTCTAAGTTTCATCAGAAGATATATCGGAATAAGATAGAAGATAAAAGCAGGATCTGGTGGTTCTGGCAATATGAACTTCCATTTCTCTTTAGACAATATCATAAGCAGTTTCTCTATGCCTTTGCATTTTTCATGTTGTTCTGTGCTATGGGAGCATTATCGGCAAAGTATGATGAAAATTTTATTCGGTTAATATTAGGTGATGCTTATGTAAACATGACCAATGCCAACATAGAAAAAGGTGATCCATTTGGTGTGTATAAACATTCGGGACAAATGGAAATGTTCCTTGGTATTGCATTTAATAACATCAGGGTTTCATTTATTGCCTATGTAATGGGTGCAACATGGTGTGTGGGAACAATTTGGTTATTGCTTAGTAATGGATTAATGTTAGGATCGTTTGAATATTTTTTCTTCTCAAAAGGATTAGGCTTTAAAAGTATTCTGGTTGTATTCATTCATGGTACTTTGGAAATATGGGCAATTGTAATTGCAGGTGCAGCAGGAATGATCCTTGGAACCAGTATTCTTTTCCCAGGAACTTACAGCAGGGGCGTTTCATTTATACGAGGAGGAAAAGATGGATTGAAAATCGTGATAGGATTAGTCCCTGTTTTTCTTGCTGCAGCATTCCTGGAAGGTTTTGTTACAAGATATACTGATATGCCTGTATGGATGAGCATGTCCATTTTAGGATTATCACTTCTATTTATAATCTGGTATTTTATTATTTATCCTATACGACTGCACAGAAGAATTAATCTCAGTAAAGAGCAACCCTCAATTTTTTCAACCAACAGCTTTGATCTATGGCTCAACAAAAAATCTATCTCCGTAAAGTGAGAGATTTCGGAGAAAATCTCGGCGATACATTTCAATTCATCAGGCAGGAACTTAAACCATTGCTGAAGAGCTTTTTCTTTATCTCAGGAATTTTTATGTTAGGCGCTGCTGTAATAAGTGGCATATATCAAATGGAAGTTTTCAGTGTGTTTGATGACATAGGTAAAAAGCCATCTGAAAATATTGGTGTAGCTGGAATTTTCGGATCCATTTTTACACCTACCTATTTCCTGATAATCTTACTTTTTGTTTTAGGCATGGTGGCAATGAATGTTACCGTAGCATCTTATCTGAAAGTGTACGATCAACAAGAAACTTCACCCACTTTGGAAGAAGTATGGATCGAGTTTAAAAGATATTTTTTTCGTGCTTTAATAATATCACTTTTGATTTCACTTTTGATTGTTATCGGACTAATTCTATGTATTCTACCGGGGATCTATTTAGCTGTAGTATTCACACCTGTGGTTTATATTATGGTGAATGAAGATGCATCCATCGGTGAAGCTTTCAGCAGGTGCTTTTCGCTAGTGAAGGAGAATTTCTGGATATCTCTGGGTATTTACTTTGTAGCGTATCTGATCTATTCTTTTGCTGCAGGCATAATCGGAGTTGTCTTTGGAATTTTCATCGGCATCAGTTCTTACTTAACAACGAAAGAATTTGAATCTACTATGGCCATAGTAAATTCTGTCACCAATATTTTCAGTTATATGTTCTATGTTGTCTTTGCGGTTGCAGTCGGACTACATTATTACAATCTTGCAGAAAAACTTGACGGTATTGGTATGATGAGAAGGCTTGATACACTGGGTTCTGTTGATCCAAATGCTAAAATTGAGGAACAGTATTGATGCGTTTTTTGTTTGTACTGATATTTTTCTTTTATACTACCCTGGCATCAAAAGGTCAGAGCAGATTGACATTTGATTCTTCTAAAATTTCAATAAGAAGTTTCAATGATAGTTCGATAAATGCTTTTAAAAAAGATAAGCAGTTTCAGTACGATAAGATCGGTGAACCTGTGTTGTCGTTGTGGGATAGATTTTGGATGTGGTTCTGGGATTGGGTAGATAGAATTCTTTCAACACCTGGAGGTAAGATTACATTCAAAACAATACTCATCATTTTGGGTGTTGCAGCATTGGTTTTTTTTATCTGGAAACTTATTGGTGATAAAACAAAACTATTTGGTGGTAAAGGAGCAAAAGGGTTACCCTACGATATAAGTAATGAAGACATCCATTCAATTTCCTTTGAAGATGCCATCAAAGAAGCTATTGCCAATGAAAATTACAGGCTCGCCGTTCGACTTGCTTATCTGCATTCTTTGAAATTGTTGAGCGATAAAGAACTGATCGATTGGAAACCTGGCAAAACCAATACAACATACCTTTTTGAATTAAGAGATCATAGATCATTTCCTTCATTCAATAATCTTACGCAGGAGTTTGAATTTGCCTGGTACGGTGGTGAAGAAGTGAGTAAAGAACGTTATGAAGAAATAGATGCTGCATTCAATGACTTTAAACTAAATATTAAGTCATGAAGAGTTACAAGCGTTTCGTCATAACATTTTTTGTGCTGCTTATCGTATATATAATAGCAGAACTCAATCGGCCACAACCATTGAACTGGAATATTACCTTAACCAAAGACGATAAAAATCCCTACGGTGCTTATATTTTATTCAATAGGTTGAAAGACGTTTTTCCTGCATCTGATATTATATCTCTTCGAGAACCTGCTTACAATTTGCTTCATGATAAAAAGATAAACAATGCAGCTTACATTGTTTTAGCTCCTATGTTTGGTGCCGGAGAAACAGATGTAAAGGAATTACTCGGTTTTGCAGAACAGGGTAATCATGTGTTTATTTCTTCCTTAAAAGCCAGTAAGCTGTTGATGGATACTTTAGGTTTGACCAGGGATCAATACATCACTTTGCTGACCGGAGATTCTACTTCACTGAATTTTGTAAATCCTGCTTTGAAAGCCAACACTAATTATGGTTATAAAAGATTTAGTGTGGATGAATATTTTTCAAAGCTTGAAAAAGATGATTCAACAACTGTACTTGGCATAACACATAAATCAGATCCCAATTTTATAAAAGTTCAGATTGGGAAAGGTGCTTTTTATATTCATTCAGCACCATTGGTCTTCAGTAATTATTCGATGCTTACGAGGAATAATTATGAATATGTAGAGAAAGCATTTTCTTATATACCATCATCTGTAAAAACTATTTATTGGGATGAGTATTATAAATTAGGCAGAACAGGTCCAACAACACCATTGCGATTTTTCCTGAGCAATGAATGGTTACGGTGGGCTTTAAGATTAACCATCATAGCCCTTATCATTTACGTTTTGGTTGAAATGAAACGCAGGCAAAGAATCATTCCTGTTATTTCACCATTACGAAACACTACATTAGGTTTTGTAAAAACCGTTTCTGCTGTTTACCTGAGCCAGAAAGATAACAGGAGTATTGCTCATAATAAAGTGCAGTATTGGTTACACTATATTCGACAGCGATATTATCTTCCAACGAATGAATTGAATGAGGAGTTTAAAAACCTGCTTTCAAAGAAATCAGGAGTTGATGAAAGTGATATAGAGAAAGTATTGACCTTAGTAGAGGATGTTCAGACGAGTTATAATGTTACTGATAGAATGTTATTAGAGTTGAATTATCGAATTGACAGATTTTATACATTATCCAAAACTTAACGTATGGAGAACAGAGTTGATGTTACACGTTTAAATGAAGCAGTAACACAAATAAAAGCGGAAATTGCAAAAGTGGTGGTAGGTCAGGAAAAGATGATTGATCTTATGCTGGCTGCATTGCTTGCAGAAGGACATGTATTGATTGAAGGAGTGCCTGGTGTTGCAAAGACACTTACAGCAAAGTTGTTAGCAAAGAGTATTGCAGTACCGTTTTCAAGAATACAGTTCACGCCGGATCTTATGCCAAGTGATGTGATCGGTACATCTATATTCAATCCACAGAGTGGAAGTTTCAGTTTTAAGCAAGGTCCTGTGTTCAGTAATCTTGTGTTGATAGATGAGATCAATCGTTCTCCTGCAAAAACACAGGCAGCTTTGTTTGAAGTTATGGAAGAACGTCAGATAACTTATGATGGTACTTCCTATAAGTTCAATGAACCTTTCATGGTGCTAGCAACGCAGAACCCGGTTGAACATGAGGGCACTTATCGTTTACCCGAAGCTCAGTTAGATCGTTTTCTCTTTAAGATAGAAGTGAAATATCCAACACCTGAAGAAGAGGTGAAGATATTGGAACATACACACCAGGGAATCACGGCACATTTTGCTGATGTTGTACAACCTGTACTTTCTGCAGAACAAATACAAGAGTACCGCAAAACCGTTGCAGCAGTGCATGTAGAAGAAAAAGTGATGCGATATATTTCTGAATTGGTGTATGAAACCAGGAACAATAAATCACTTTTCCTGGGAGGAAGTCCAAGAGCTTCGGTTGCTGTGTTGAAATCATCAAAAGCCATTGCTGCCATGAGAGGAAGAGGTTTTGTTACACCGGATGATGTGGCTGAAGTGCTTCATCCTGTCCTCACACATCGAATCATTCTTACTCCTGAAAAAGAAATGGAAGGCAGTACTCCTGAAGAAGTAATTGCAGGCATCATCAAGAAAATAGAAGTACCAAGATAATAGCATTGAAAAAATTCTGGAATAAATATATCAGTTCATTATTTGTAACCAACAGGTGGCATTTTGCTATTGTTGTTTGTATTGTGTTGTTTGTAGTGAGATTCTTTCTTCCCTGGCTGGGTATTATTCCTTATGCTACTTTACTTGCTTTACTGGTTTTAGCTTTAGCTGATTATTTTTTGCTGTATAGGTTCAACGGAATATTCGCTACCAGGTCTCATGCAGAACGATTAAGTAATGGAGACGATAATCCTGTTCAGTTGCATTTCGAGAACAGGTATCCTTTCAATATTCATCTTGATATTATTGATGAGATACCGCACCAGTTTCAGAAAAGGGATGTTCATTTTGAATTGTCTTTAAAAGATGGAGACACAAAAATGCTCACCTACCAGTTACGTCCTGTAAAACGAGGTGCGTATGAGTTTGGATATATCAAAGTATATGCATCTACAGTTCTTCATTTGTTCAGAAGAAGATATACATTAGGACAATCAGCCAATGTTCCTGTCTATCCATCTTATATTCAAATGCGGAAATACCAGCTGATGGCAATCAGTAACAGGTTAAGTGAAATAGGAGTGAAGAAAGTGAGAAGCCTGGGACATACAATGGAGTTTGAACAGATAAAAGAATATGTTATTGGTGATGATTACAGAACGGTGAACTGGAAAGCTACAGCAAGAAAAGGCCAACTGATGGTGAACAATTATACCGATGAAAAAAGTCAGCAGGTATATTGTGTGATTGACAAAAGCCGTGTAATGAAAATGCCTTTTGAGGGTTTGAGTCTACTGGATTATTCCATCAATGCATCTTTGGTATTAAGCAATGTAGCTTTAATGAAGCAAGACAAAGCCGGCATCATCAGTTTTGCAGAAAAGATCAGTTCTTTTTTACCTGCTCAGAAAAAGCTTTCACAAATGCAGGCTGTACTGGAAGTTTTATACAATCAGAAGACAAGATACCAGGAAAGCGATTTTGAGAAATTATACATTCTTCTCAAGAGAAAAGTAACACAACGTAGTTTGATTGTGCTCTTCACCAATTTTGAATCGCTCAGTGCAATGAGAAGACAGTTGCCTTACCTGAGAAAAATAGCAGCAGACCATTTGCTGCTTACAGTGTTTTTTGAAAATACAGAATTGGATGCTTTATTAAATGAATCTGCGAATAACCTGAAACAGGTTTATACAAAATCTGTAGCAGAAAAATTTGCTTCAGAAAAACAATTGATCGTTGCAGAATTGCAGCAGCATGGTATTATGACGATACTCACTCCGCCAAAGAATCTAACAGTAAATACACTCAACAAGTATTTAGAGATAAAAGCAAGGCAATTATTATGATGTTTCAAGCTGCGTAGCTCTATGAAGCTTCACTGCGTCGCATCTTTCTGACTTTAAGTCGGAATCCCGATACATCGGGACTTGTACAGAAAATTGTTATTGAGCAGGCAACGCTTTCTTAGCAATAATTATCATTCTTGGTGATTTTCTCACATCATATCTCCCCATTTCATAATCACCAAATACTTCCTGAACCTGCATGTGCTGGTAGGATAACATATCTGTAAAATCTCCTAATGAGAACTTAGCAACTTTCTCGGTATATAAATGATGTAGAGGATGGCCTTTTTCTTCTACTTGTATTTGCTTATATATATGTTTTTCATCATGCCAGCGACTAATGTGAAAGATCACACCATCCATATCCTTTGTCTCTGATTTCTGCATGTTGTCTTCAGCGTGATGAACATTCAGGTAATCGATCACCAATGATCCATCGTTTTTTATACTGCTTGCTATTGTTCTGATGGCATTATTATGTTCCCTTTCGGTTCTGAAATATCCAAAACTGGTAAAAAGGTTGAATGCATAATCAAAATAGTTCACCCAGAAAGGCAATCTCATATCATGCTCATAAAAATGCAGATTGTCAGCTTCAAATTTTTTGGCTTCCGCAATCGATTCAGATGAAAGGTCAATACCCGTAACATCAAATCCCATATCAGCCAAAGCTTTGCTATGTCTTCCTTTTCCGCAAGCCACATCCAACATTTTACTGTTAGGTGCCGGGTTAAGAAATTGAATGATCTTGCTGATGAACCCAAGAGCCTCAGAATCATCCCTATGTTGATATAATAAATGATAATAAGGAGAATTGAACCAGTCTTTGAACCAGGATTTATCAGCCATACATTATTGTTGCCCGGCAAAGATAGTGTTGGCAAAGAATTATGACCGGTTTACTACCAATAAGCAGCAATAATTGTGGAATTTAGTTTTTAAGTTTGCAGCTCTCTAAAACAAACTAAGGATGGCCCTAATCAAAAGCATTTCAGGAATTCGTGGCACTATTGGCGGCAAAACCGGTGAAGCACTTACTCCATTAGATATCGTTCGATTTACTGCAGCCTATGGTACCTGGCTTGCTAAAAATTCATCCGGTAAAAAAGTAGTAATTGGTCGTGATGGAAGAATTAGTGGTGAAATGGTACAACGTATTGTTATCAGCACTTTGAATTCTCTTGGTTTTGATGTTGTTGATCTTGGACTAAGTACTACACCTACTGTTGAAATGGCTGTGAAGTTTGAAAATGCTGATGGTGGTATTATCTTAACAGCAAGCCATAACCTAAAAGAGTGGAATGCATTGAAATTACTTAACAGCGAAGGAGAATTCATCAGTGGAAAAGACGGTGAGGAAATACTTAGAATTGCTGAAGCAGATGAATACATATTTGCACCAGTAGATAAATTAGGAAGTTATTCAACTAACACAACAGCACTTGATCAGCATATAGAAGCCATCATTAATTATCCTTTGGTTGATGTGGCTGCCATTAAGAAAGCAAAATTCAAGATCGTAGTAGATGCTATTAACAGTACAGGTGCTATTGCTGTTCCTGCTCTATTGAAAGCACTAGGTTTAAAAGACATCATTGTTTTGAATGAAGAGGTTAATGGAAAGTTTGCTCATAATCCTGAACCGCTTCCACAACACCTGAATCAGCTTTGTAATGAAGTTGAAAAACAAAAGGCTCATTTGGGAATAGCAGTAGATCCTGATGTGGATCGTTTATGCTTTGTTTGTGAAGATGGATCATTATTCGGTGAAGAATATACTTTGGTAGCCGTAGCCGATTATATGCTCAGAACCAGGAAAGGTAATACGGTAAGCAATATGTCATCTACAAGAGCATTGAAAGATGTTACGGTAAAACATGGTGGAGAATACACTCCGTCTGCAGTAGGAGAAGTGAACGTTGTAAAGAAAATGAAAGAAGTGAATGCTGTTATTGGTGGTGAAGGAAATGGTGGTATCATTATTCCAGACCTTCATTATGGAAGAGATGCTTTGATCGGTATTGCACTTTTCCTCACTTTTATGGCAAAAGAAAAGAAAACAGCCAAACAACTCAGAAATAGTTACCCGGATTATTTTATGAGCAAGAATAAAATAGAACTGGAGAATGGATTTGATATCAAAAAAATATTCAAGGGCATTCAAACGAAATACAAGAACAATCCCATCAATACAGAAGACGGATTAAAGATTGAGTTTGAAAATGACTGGGTACATCTTCGTACCAGCAATACAGAGCCGATCATTCGTATTTACGCCGAAAGCAATTTTGAAACTACGGCAGATAATATAGCCAAACGAATTATGCAGGACATCAGGGAAACGATGTTATAATAAGATTGCAAAGCTAGTGTGAGAGTTGTTGTAGCTGTATTCCGTCAGAGGGATGTATATGCTTTGGGATTTCTACTTTCTAATTCCTTATTATTCATTTCTTATTTCTCATTATTTTTCGGTACACTTTTCGTTTTACTCACATTGTTTAGTATATTTAGTTCGTGACTATGTAGTCACAGGGCTTTGTGTAACGACAATCGAATAGTATGAAAAGGAATCTGTGTTTACTGGCTTGTTTGTTTTGTGGCGTTACGGCGTTTACACAAGCTGATCTTAATAATAAAATGGTGAGTTCTACTGTATTGACTGCCAAAAAACTTACACCCGATATCCGCATCAATCCCAATCCTGTCCAGGAACAAAACTTTAGCTTGGAGTTACAAAACATTGAAAAAGGTAAGTACAACATTTATCTCTTTGATAAAAGCGGTAAAAAGTATCTTATTAAAACCCTCAATTACGACGGAGGTTCCACTACCGAAATATTGAATCTTCCAAAAGAGGCATCGAACGGTACTTATATTCTCCAGGTACTTAGTAAAACATCCCGGTTCATTAAAAAGATGATAGTGGAATAATATGTAGCCGACTGGGTTACTACTATTTAGCTTTACTTGCGTCGCACTCTTGTACTTTCTGATCTCGTTTCAGCAGAAGTTCTCCCGATTCCTACGATTCAGTTATTTTTGCGGCATTCTTCGAATCATACCTACTTACCAATGAGCCGTATCTATCTTGACAATGCAGCCACAACTCCTTTAGAACCAAAAGTGTTGGAGGCAATGATGCCATATTTTACCACACATTTTGGTAATCCATCTTCCATTTATAGTTATGGAAGAGAAACAAGGCTGGCAATTGAAAATGCAAGAAAGACTGTTGCTAAAATCCTGAATGCACATCCTTCAGAGATATTCTTTACTTCCGGTGGAACAGAAAGCAGCAATACTGCGATTTATGCATCTGTAAGAGACCTAGGTTGTAAACACATCATCACTTCACAAATCGAGCATCATGCAACACTGCATACGGTAGAATACCTGCATAAAAAAAATGAAGTAGACTTAAGTTATGTAAACCTTTTACCTGATGGTCATGTAGACCTGAAGCACCTGGAACAATTGCTTTCTTCCAGCAAAGAAAAAACACTGGTTACGTTGATGCATGCCAATAACGAGATCGGAAATATCCTCGATATAGAATCCGTAGGAGCATTGTGTAAAAACTATGATGCAATATTTCATTGCGATACTGTTCAAACAGTTGGTCATTTCCCGATTGACCTGAAGAAGATACATGTACATTTCATTACTGCTGCCGGTCATAAGTTTCACGGACCAAAAGGTGTGGGTATGTTGTATGTGAATTCCGATATTAAGATCGATCCATTGGTACATGGTGGTGGTCAGGAGAGAAACATGAGAGCCGGTACAGAAAACCTGTATGGCATAGTAGGTTTCGCTAAAGCACTGGAATTAGCTACAGAAAATTATGAGCAGGACAGTGCTTATATACAAGGTATAAAAATGTATATGAAAGAGCAACTGCAGCAACATATTCCGGGAGTAAAGTTCAATGGTGACTGTGTTGGCAGATGTTTATACACGGTACTGAATGTTTCTTTTCCTAAGAATGATAAAAGCGAGATGTTGTTATTTAATCTTGACATCAATAATATCTGTGCTTCCGGTGGTAGTGCATGCAGCAGTGGAACAGATGTAGGCAGTCATGTTATTCGTGCCGTCAATCCGGAGAATCATAGTATGGCAATTCGTTTTTCTTTTTCAAAACATAATACTAAAGAGGAGATTGATAGTGTTGTAGATAAGTTGAAAGAACTTGTATAGTTTTTTTATTGACGTAATCTGATGATGAATTGCTCTTCTGCATTAATTTCTTCTAGCAGTATAAAGGTTCGAAGGTTAAACAGTGTTATTATGTTTGTAGAATATGTATTTATCACAAAAACTGTGAATCATAAATTATTATTAGCACTTAGCTTTTAAACACGCAATCATTTATAATACTTATTTTAGATTTGCCTTCTATCTTAAATCTTATTATACCTCTAATATGGAATCTAAAGAAATCAGCAAATGTCCTTTCATGAGTGCAGCTGCAAAAGAAAATGTAGGTGGTGGCGGTACAAAAAATCGTGACTGGTGGCCCGATCAACTTAAATTAAACACACTTCGTCAGCATTCGTCTCTTTCCAACCCTATGGAAGCAGATTTTAATTATGCGGAGGAATTTAAAACACTTGATCTTGATGCGGTAAAAAAAGACCTGCATGATCTGATGACGGATTCACAGGAATGGTGGCCTGCTGATTTTGGTCATTATGGTCCACTGTTTATTCGTATGTCATGGCATGCTGCAGGTACGTATCGTGTATATGATGGTCGTGGTGGTGGCGGTACAGGCCAACAGCGTTTTGCACCTTTAAACAGTTGGCCGGATAATGTGAGCCTTGATAAAGCAAGACGGTTGGTATGGCCTATCAAACAGAAATATGGCCGTAAACTTTCATGGTCAGACCTGTTGATACTTGCTGGTAATGTTGCATTGGAATCAATGGGCTTTAAAACATTTGGTTTCGCCGGTGGTCGTCCTGATACTTGGGAAGCAGAAGAAGATGTGTATTGGGGTAACGAAAAAACCTGGCTGGGTAATGATGAACGTTACCAGAAAGGAAAACCTGGTGTAGCAGCACATGGAGTATTGGTGTCTGATGAAGATGCTACCGGTGTACATCATAATGCTGAGAAACTTGAAGCTCCCTTAGGTGCAGCACATATGGGATTGATCTATGTAAATCCTGAAGGACCAGATGGTACACCAGATCCTATTGCTGCTGCAAAAGATATTCGTGTAACCTTTGGCCGTATGGCGATGAATGATGAAGAAACGGTTGCATTAATAGCAGGTGGTCACAGCTTCGGTAAAACACATGGAGCTGCATCGTCTGATAATGTTGGCAAAGAACCTGAAGCTGCTGATCTGGAGATGCAAGGCTTTGGATGGCATAATAAATTCGGTTCAGGAAAAGGTCCTGATACGATAACAAGTGGTTTAGAAGTCACATGGACTACCACTCCAACAAAATGGAGCAATAATTTTTTTGAGAACCTCTTCAACTTTGAATGGGAATTAACCAAAAGTCCGGGTGGTGCTCATCAATGGGTAGCAAAAGATGCTGAAGAAATTATTCCGCATGCTTTTGATAGTTCAAAGAAATTAAAACCTACGATGCTTACTACGGATCTTGCTTTACGTATGGATCCGGTGTATGAAAAAATATCCCGTCGTTTCTTAGAAAATCCGGATGAGTTTGCCGATGCATTTGCCAGAGCATGGTTCAAACTTACACACAGAGATATGGGGCCTAAGAGCCGATATCTTGGTAAAGATGTTCCACAGGAAGATTTGATCTGGCAAGATCCTATTCCTGCTGTAAATCATGAATTGATAGATGCAAATGATATTGCATCACTAAAAGAAAAAATATTAGGGGCTGGATTAACTATCGGAGAATTGGTTTCAACAGCCTGGGCTTCTGCTTCTACTTTCCGTGGTTCAGATTTTCGTGGTGGAGCAAATGGGGCAAGAATTCGTTTAGCACCAATGAAAGATTGGAGGGTAAACAATCCTGCACAGTTAAGTAAAGTGTTGGATGTATTAACCGATATTCAAACTAGATTCAATAGTGCCGGTAAAAAAGTATCATTAGCTGATTTGATTGTTTTAAGTGGATGTGCAGCTGTTGAGAAAGCAGCCCGTGATGCCGGACATAATATTACTGTTCCATTTACACCGGGAAGGATGGATGCTTCACAGGAACAAACAGATATTGAATCGATCGGTTACTTAGAACCCAGAGCTGATGGTTTCAGAAATTATCGTAGAGTAAAGAGTGAAGTTTCAACAGAAGCTTTATTGATTGATAAAGCTCAGTTACTTACTTTAACTGCACCTGAACTTACTGTTTTAGTGGGGGGAATGAGAATGTTAAATACCAACTTTGATGGTTCGCAACATGGTGTATTCACAAAAGAGCCTGGTAAACTAACCAATGATTTTTTTGTGAACCTGCTTGATATGAATACCACATGGAAAGCTGCACAGGAAGATAAAGAGTTGTACCAAGGCTATGATAGAAAAACCGGTAAACCTACATGGACAGCAACTAGAGTTGATCTTGTATTTGGTTCCAACTCAGAATTAAGAGCCATTGCAGAAGTTTATGCCTCTACTGATGCGAAAGAAAAATTTGTAAAAGATTTTGTATCAGCGTGGGATAAGGTGATGAATCTTGACAGGTTTGAAATAAAGAAATAGAATTTTAAATTGATAACTAGGCAGCTTTTCTTTTCGCTGCCTTTATTTTTTGTTTACTCTCTGATTGTATTGTACTTTTCTTGAACTATCATCACAGTCATGGAAATTAGTCAACTTCAGGAACAAGAAATCGCCGACTTTCAAAGTCTAATCCAAATCTTCAAAGAGGTGTTTGAACACAAAGATCAATTACCTGGTAATGAACATTTGCAAAAGTTGCTTACTGATCCTGATTTTATAGTTTTCGTAGTTAGATCAGAAGGAAAAGTCGTTGGCGGATTAACCATTTATGTTCTTCATCAATACTACTCTGTAAAGCCTTTGGCTTACACATATGATGTGGGAATTGCACCAGAATTTCAAAGACAGGGCTTAGGAAAAAAATTAATTTCTGCAGTTGCAGATTTTTGTTCTGAAAATGGGTTTGAACAAGCATTTGTTGAGGCAGAAAGCGATGATTTTGAGGCAATTAGTTTTATAGAACAACATGCTTTAACTCTGAGATAAAAGCTACGCATTTTGTTTATTCATTATAGTCTTAATAAACTACTGCAAATAGTTTGAACTTATATGTTATGGACTATATCATTATTTGTTTAGTTGCAATTATTGGTTCAGGACTTACCCTCTTTTCCGGTTTTGGTCTGGGAACGATTTTGCTGCCAGTATTTGGTTTGTTTTTTCCTATAGAAATGGCTATAGCTTTAACAGCTATCGTTCACTTCCTGAACAATCTTTTCAAGTTAGGTTTACTTGGTTTGAAAGCCAATACGCAAGTTGTAATACAATTTGGAATCCCTTCTGTTGTAGCAGCTTTTCTAGGTGCTCATTTACTTACGCTTATCACAGAAATATCACCACTTTTTCGTTATTCGTTAGGCGATAGGATAATTAGTATCATACCTGTGAAACTTATTATTGGAGTATTGCTCATGTTCTTTGCTTTGTTTGAAACACTTCCACGATTTAAGAATATACAATTCAATAGAAAATATTTGCCTGTTGGTGGTTTATTAAGTGGTTTCTTTGGTGGATTATCTGGCCATCAGGGTGCATTACGATCAGCATTTTTGATCAAGGCAAACCTACCTAAAGAAGCATTCATTGCATCGGGTGTGGTGATTGCATGTATGGTTGATTTTACAAGGCTTTCGATCTATTCAAAACAAATCTTTCAATCCAAGGATGATTTCAGTTATCCTTTAATTGTAGCAGCAACGTTATCAGCTTTCTTTGGTGCCTATATTGGTAACAGAATATTGAAGAAAACAACAATCGGTTTTGTGCAGTACATAGTAGCCACAATGATATTTGTGTTTGCCGTGCTTTTAATATTGGGAATAGTGTAGTATTCGGTAGAAAAAAATCCAGTATGTCAGACATAATTTCAACCGTTACAAGAATACTTTACTGCGGTAATCAAACCACGAATTCCATTAATGTTCAAATTGGTTTTCTTCTATGGTAGTATCACTCCAGATTTTTGGGTGAGTAGCAAAATAAGGTAGTGCAAAAGCACCCATCAAACCTGTTATGATCTCAATACCCATTGTAAGTCCTCTTGCACTGTCAGGCATAGCATCTCCATTAGGTAACATGTTTGGGCCTAGGGGTATGAATAATGCAACAATAGCTGTCAACACCAAAGCCAGTAAAGTATATATCCATAGACCTTTCTTTATATACTGCATAATGATTGAATAAACTATACCGGCAGCAATGAGTGTTGGAATAGTAAAGAAAATAATCGAGTTGATGTTTACATACTCGGCAAACTGGTAACTCGTAGCAGAACGATAAGTGTATTCAAACAGCAGGTTTATAGCTGCAGCTAAAATGCCTACAAATAAACCTGCAAGAATACCTCTTGATAAAAGGGTGTACTTGTACAATGTGGCATGTGAATCCATACGTTTAGTTTTTAGTGGTTAGATAATATTCTAAAACCTACGCATCAGATCTAAGCCTTGCTTATACTATTTCCGTTGTTGTGGAAGAACTACAACTGTAAGTTAACGCTTTTAGTTTGATTAAAACGAAAGCAGGGACATGTAGCCCCTGATTTTCATTTAGTGCGTTTGTATTTGAGAATTCGGAGATGAGAAAAGATTGTTGAATTTAGCAGCAGCAGAAGTTATCATTTCATTACCTGCTGTTTGTGCTCTTTCCCCAGAAAGTTTTACTGATCTTACCAATTCAGCCGCTTTCCTAACTAAAAATCTTTTCCTTGGCGGTCTTTCTTCACTATTTCTTCTATTGTTCATATAATCGTCTTTTGTTGCTTTACTATTAAAAAGACTGTGCCATAATTTCAAAACCTGTTAAGGCCTTACTAACATTCATACAAATAACTAGTTCTGAGGGCTAGTCTCACACCTTTGTGGCAGGTATTAGAGGTAACAAGCTAAACATTCTTATGAGTCGAGTTTTCATTTCAACACTGTAACAAATCCATCCCTTTACACGGGCTGTCAGAACTGATGTTTTTTGGTAATACTTTTAGGTTTCTGCCATCATCATAATTTGGTTTGTTCCAGGAAAGGAAAAAAGACATAATTATGATCATGCCGCTTAGGAGCAGCAGTTTTTTACCATTCTATTTCATGTAAAGGATTTGTATTTGAAAGTTAATTAAACAGATAGCATAAAATCACACAAGAAGTTCTGTACATTCGCTAAAACTTGTATTCGATGAAAATTTTTGTGGCGGGTCTGCCATACGACATGGATGATGCTGAACTGTTAGAATTTTTTGAAAAGTTCGGTTCTGTTACTTCTGCCAAAGTGGCTATCGATAAAGAAACCGGTAAAAGCAAAGGCTTTGCATTTGTAGATATGCCTGTGAGGCAGGAAGGCCTTGAAGCTATTGAAGGATTAAATGATCTTGCAATTGGTAAAAAAACATTAGTGGTTAAAGAAGCTGAAGACAGAGGAAGCAGCGGAGGTGGAAGATCAGGTGGTGGTTATGGTGGAGGAAGACAAGGTGGTGGTGGTTATGGAGGAAACAGATCAAGTGGTGGAGGATACAAACCAAGATATTAATGTAAAAGACAGCAAGGCTGTCTTTTTTTATGAAAGATTGGAATTAGATTAGAATCTAATGATTGGCATAAAGCGGCTTTTTAAATTAGCATTTTTTACTATGTTCGCTACTTATGAAAATATCGAGTTTCATATTGCTGAGCTTCGTATTTATTCTTCTACTTTTCTCTATAACAACATATATCAATTTTAAACTTTCTGAAGAAGTAAGAGATAATGCTGAGTTCTTATCGAAATCAACAGAGATCGTTAGAAACAGCAGTCGATTCCAAAGAAATACCATCAATATGGTGGCAGGTTTAAGAGGTTTTCTGTTAATGGGTGAAAGGTTTTTTATAGAATCTTACGATTCCGCAGCGGCAGAGAATGAAAGAATATTGGAGGAAATAACTAATCTGAGCGACGATACTGCTCAATTACGTTTGTTGAACGATATAAAAATGTTACATGATAAATGGGTTGAGGATTATACAGAGCCATTAAGACAAGCAAAATTAATGGCTAGTATAGATCGAGATCATATAGCTGCTTATAATAAACTTTATAGGGAAAAGGCTCAGGGAGAAAAAGCATTGCAATTACAATTACAAGCAAAATTCAGGGATTTTAGTAATTGGGAGTATCAAGTGAGAGACGAACGACGATCAATGCTTGCTGCATCTGCACAACGCAGTAATGAGATGGCTTTTATTCTAACAGCAGTTTCACTAATCGCAGCCGTTGTAATCGTAACCATCCTAATAAGACGTATTGCAAAGAGGATTAATAAAATGGTGGGAATGGCAGATACCATTGCTTCCGGCAATTATAATGTAAACCTTGAAGACAAGGGTAAAGACGAATTAACGGCGTTAGTAGAATCGCTTAATCATATGGCTCATGAACTGGATACGAATATCTCTTTATTAAAAGAGAAAAATGAAGAGCTTGATCAGTTTGCTCATATCGTTTCACACGATCTTAAAGGACCTCTTAGAGGAATTGACAATGTAGTTTCGTGGATAGAAGAAGATCATAAAGATGAGCTTTCACCTAAAGTTGAAGAGTATCTTCAATTGATAAAGGGTAGAGTTATCAGGACAGAAAATTTGATACAGGGAATACTCTCTTATGCTCGAATTGGTAAAGAAATTGTGCACAAAGAACAAATAGATGTGAATGAGCTGATTGAGGAAGTGAAAGACAGCCTTCCGGAGAATAAAAATGTGAGTATTGTTTTAAGGGAAAAACTACCGACGGTATTCTCCGAAAGAATTCCTTTATTCCAGGTGTTTACCAATCTTATCAGTAATGGAATAAAGTATAACGATAAAGAAAAAGGCGAGATTAGGATTTATCATAAAGACTTGGGAGATAAGTATGAATTTTTTGTAGAAGATAATGGGCCGGGTATTTCTGAACAATATCATAAACGCATATTTGTAATCTTTCAAACGCTAAAAGAAAGAGATAGTTTTGAAAGTACCGGTGTTGGACTGGCAATTGTAAAGAAGATATTAGACAAGCGTAATGAAATGATAAATCTCAGATCAACACAAGGTGAAGGAGCTATATTCTCTTTTACCTGGAATAAAAAATAGTATTATGGAGAAAGTGATAAATATTTTATTGGTAGAGGATGATCAATTAGATGTGATAGACATCAGAAGATCGTTGGATAAAATGAAAATATTTTATCAGTTACATACTGCAAAGAATGGAGAGGAAGCCCTGGAATTACTTAAGAACGATAATGCCATCAGGCCTGATGTTGTTTTAATTGATATAAATATGCCGAAGATGAACGGTATTGAGTTCTTAACAGCTTTAAGAAATGATAAAAAGCTAAGTGACCTCAAATGTTTTATTATTACTACATCTGATGAAAAAGTTGACAGGGAATCAGCAGCTCAGTTAGGTGTATCGGGTTATATAATAAAACCTCTTAAATTAAATAATGCTACTTCATTAGACGCATTTAACCTAATGATTGATCTGATGAATATGAAATAGCAACAGCTGTTATAGATGCAGATAACATTAGCCTGTATCTTTACCTCCTACACAAAATATTGTATTATGAAATGGAAAGTTTTTTTAGGTGTACTTATCATCACACCCTTTATGTTTTCCTGCGTTAGTAACAAAAAGTTTAAATCGGTACTGGCAGACTATGATACATTAAGAGTTCAGTTCTTGACTATACAATCTAATTTGCTTGATTGTAATAAAGACAAAGCATCACTTATGTTGCAACTGACCAATTCGGGAAAAGATAATGCAAGCTTAAATGCAAGAATCGCAGACCTGAATAAGCAAATTGATTTTCTAAAAGAAAATAGTACCACAGTTCTGAAGCAATTGCAGGATTTATCTGTTGTCTCGGCTTCACAGGCAGAAAGCATCCGAAAATCATTGGAGAATATCGGTGCAAAAGATGCCTATATCCAGGATCTTCAATCAGCATTGTCAAGAAAAGATTCTCTGAATATGGCTTTGGTGATGAATCTAAAAGGAGCTCTTGGAAACATTGATGATAAAGACATCAATATCAAAGTTGATAAGGGTGTAGTATACATTGATATTTCCGATAAGCTTCTATTTAAAAGTGGTAAGTATGAAATAACAGAGCCGGCTAAAGTAGTGCTTGGTAAAGTTGCCACTGTTTTAAAGAATCAACCAAATATTGAGTTTATGGTAGAAGGTCATACAGACAGTATTCCATACAAAAGCGGAGTGCTACTTGATAATTGGGATTTGAGCGTTAAACGTGCAACAACCGTTGTTCGGATGCTTCAAAAAGAGTATGGGCTAGATCCATCCAAAATGTCTGCAGCAGGCCGTGCTGATTATTTGCCAATTGCAACTAATCTAACTTCAGAGGGAAGAGCATTGAACAGACGAACAAGGATCGTTATACTACCACAACTCGATCAGTTCCTAAAACTACTTGAACGTAAAGAATAAAAATGAAGCCGGTTTTTTACCGGCTTTTTTTAATAAGCTGCTTTCAAATTCCTTTTTTTGAAAAAGAAAAGCACTAATGCAATTAGTGTAAAAAAAGATTCAATTGTAAGCCATTGAGTTCCGAAAGCACCGAGGCCCCCTTCAACAAACATGGTAATAAGCCTGCTTACAGCATACATTCCCCAAAACAATGTTAGAAACATCAAGCCTTGCGAAATACTTTGCTTTGAGAGATAAATGATGATTGTAATGATAGTAACTCCAACTCCACCATATACTCCACGAATAGAACTGTAAGCATCGGTATTACTGAGATTTACCTGTACTAGATTCATTACCTGTTGGGGATTGACAAAAGCCATGATACTAACAGATAAAATTGATAATACAGAAAGTGTAATAAAAGTAATTGAAAGGTAGTGTAGCAGTTTTGTTTTCATGATTTATAATTTAGATCACAAAAGTCAAACAGCTGTGAAAGATAAAAATTGGTTTTTACCAACTTCTATAATTTTACACTATTCATAAACTTACTGAAGTTAGTCGGATCAATACCTAGATAATTTGCCAGGTATTTTTGTGGTATCAATTGAAAAATGTGAGGACTTCTGCTAAAAAGCTTCCGTAATTTTTCTTCTGCAGTGAGTGATTGTATCTGTGCCAATCTTTCCAACACACCTGATAAAGCCAGCGACAAACCTTTATTCAACATTAATTCTATTGCAGGAAATTGAGTTCGTATTTCTTTTAATTCTGAATAGGTAGTACGAAGAAATGATGATGCAGACAACGTTTCATAATAATAATTCGATGGGTTTTGCAACATGAATGAATCAAGCACACCTCCAAAAGAATAAGGATAGGTGAATAGAATTGTTGCTTCTTTCCCTTGATCATCAACCGAGAACATTCTTTGAACTCCTTCTGTTATAAAATATAGGTATCGTTCTTTTTTTCCTGCAGCAGTGATGATTTGTTTTTTACTTACTGAATGAAGTTTGAATACATCAACAAAAGCATCCATTTCTTTTTGTTGTAATGGATGTATGGCTGAAGTGATCTTGATTAGTTGTTGAGCAGCATCATTCATAATTGCAAATTAATTAAACATTGAACACATGAGTAATTCAGGGCATTATGATTGTGGCTAGATATAAAAACAACATTATGGTAAAAGCGTCATCAACAAAAAAGAAAAATAAGCTTGGTGTCAAGAATTCGCTGGTCAATAATATCAATGCAAAAAAGAAAAAAGGTACATCTAGGCCAAAGAAGAAATCTACTATATCCAAAGAGAGTTATGCTGATATGCAAAATAACTGGGGTAAGAAATCAGCTGCTAAGAAAAAGTCAGCAAAAAAATCCAGTTCGAAAAAGGCCGCTAAAAAATCATCTGCTAAAAAGAAATCAGCCTCAAAGAAAACTACTACAAAAAGAAAATCGGCTGTTAAGAAGAGTTCATCAAAAAAGAGATCAGCGAAGAAAGGATGATCTATTTTTTCTTTTTAAAATCACCACGCTTCCAGGCCTGTATAAAATCGGCCCAAGCTGCTGGATTGAAGACCTGCATAGGTGGAGTTTGTCCAGCATAATACGCTTTGGCAGCCTGTGTTCTAAGTTGCTGACTTACTGCCTCACGACCATCACGGGGTAATGATGAAACCAACACTCTTCGTTTTGCTTCATCATTATTCTTCCTGGCAATTTCCAACATATCATCCGGAACAGGTGTATTTACAAAATCTCTTTCAAATTGTTCCCTTGTTGGTCTTGATTTAATAATAGTGGCAGGTAAATAAGCAGTGTCGGATACTAATAATTGAACTAGGCTATATTGATTCTCTTCTAAGTTAGAAGGTATAGTGATGACCTTATCTTTAAAACCGATATAAGAAAACTGTATCTGGTCACCTTTCAAAACTGCAATAGAGAACACACCATATTCATTCGTAAAAGTTCCTCTTCCTGTTCCAAGCACAACTACACTTGTACCGGGTAATCCTCTAAGACTATCTGCAGTCATAACAACCCCGTACAATTGTATAACCGAATCAGATGATGGAGTAGTTGCATTCTTATTCGTTTGAGCTGATGCCTGAACCGAAAAAAACAGGAAGAATAGTATAATGGTATTTCGTAGAAGTTTTGCCATTCGATTGTTTCTCAAGTTACAGAATCAGCTTTACCGAAAGTGATATATGTAAAAAATTAAGCTTTCTTGTTTCGAAACAAAGTACGGCAGACAGTCTTTAACTTTGCAACCAGACAGTTGACTTTAACAAAAACTTGCGTGATGACAGAACAAGATATTTTAAAAGCTTTGAGTACTGTGAAAGAACCTGATCTTGGTAAAGATCTCGTTACACTTAACATGACAAAAGACATTAAGATCAATGGCAATGATGTATTCTTAACCATTATATTAAACACATTGGCCCATCCAATGAAAGATACAATGGCAGCAGATGCCGAAACAGCTATTAAGGCTGCTGCTGAAAAACCTGTAAACGTGCATGTAAATTTCGCTGTAAATACCATTAATAGCAGGCAAGATAAAAAACAGTTGCTTCCCGGGATAAAAAATATTATTGCAGTAGTAAGTGGAAAGGGTGGAGTAGGAAAGAGTACTGTTGCTGCTAATCTTGCTTTAGCATTGAAAGAGGGAGGTGCAAGTGTTGGTTTGATGGATGCTGATATTTATGGTCCAAGTGTTCCAATAATGTTCGGATTAAGAGGTGAACGACCAATGATGAAAGATGTGAACGGAAAAGGAATGATCGTACCGATTGAACAATACGGCGTAAAAACATTGAGCATCGGTTATCTGGTTGATGAAAAGAATGCAGTGGTTTGGAGAGGTCCAATGGCAAGTTCAGCTATCAGGCAATTTGTAACAGATGTTGATTGGGGTGAACTTGATTATCTTGTAATAGACATGCCACCAGGTACAGGTGATATTCATTTAACAATAGTTCAAACAATCCCTGTAACCGGAGTTGTTGTAGTAACCACTCCACAGGAAGTTGCTTTGGCTGATGCGAAAAAAGCGATAGCCATGTTTGCACAAGCAAATGTGAAAGTGCCGATCATTGGTATTGTAGAAAATATGGCTTATTTCACACCGGAAGAATTACCAGATAATAAGTACTACATTTTTGGAAAAGAGGGTGGTAAAAAGTTAGCCGATGAATATGACCTGGCTTTCTTAGGTCAAATCCCATTAGTACAATCTATACGTGAAGGTGGTGATAAAGGTGTTCCTGCAATGGTGGGAAATGATAACGTCACCAAAAAGGCTTTTCGAGAATTTGCCAGTATGAGTGTAAGAAATATTTCTATTAGGAATGCAAATCTTCCCAAGACAAGTGTTGTGGAAATAACTAGATAATATTGAACTACGAAGTAGCAATGTAAAAGGTGTCTGACGCTTTAAAGTGTCTGACACCTTTTTTTAACTAGTTTAACTGAAAGCAAGGAAATCTGAATAACTGTCCATCATACACAAACAATTCTTCGATCTCGTAATCCCAGTATTTGAACAAAGGAGACTTCATTAAATACTGATCTGCTTCTGTTTTTGTTTCTGCATTTATGGTTATCCATATTCGCTGACTTTCCATGCTCACAGCATACATATCTATCACATCATTATTAATAAGATGATTTATATAGTTACGATGCAAAGGCACCAGACTCATGAACTCGTCATCTATCTGAAACAATATCTCCACCTGAAACTTTTTCATAACATATCCTCCCTTATAACATAGGTAAAACCAATGCCGTGCCTAAATGTTTGATGGGGAATTTGTTAGACAGTCCAGCTGACAATCTTGTTAGCAAAGGCTGAATTGTAGGGAGTTGTAATTCGAATGTAGTTATCTGTGTAGCCTTCCATCATCATATTCTTATTGTGGCCTTCAAACAACACTTTCCTGCTTTGCCCTTTATGTTGTTCAGTAAAGTATTGGTTCTTCATGTATGAAAGATTACGCAATGATTTATTACGTTCATGACGAACATTTACCGGAACTACAGGCTTTATTGTTAAAGCATGTGTATTATCTCGCTCAGAATAAGTAAACACATGCAGGTAAGTTATATCGAGGTTATGGAGAAAGTCAAATGTATCTTTAAAATCATCATCTGTTTCACCAGGAAAACCAACGATCACATCAACACCAATAGCACAATGCGGCATCAGTTGTTTAATGAGTTGCACTTTCTCAGCATATAATTCTCTCTTATACCTTCTTCTCATTAAACCTAATATCTTATTGCTTCCACTTTGCAGTGGAATATGAAAGTGCGGCATGAACTTGTTACTGTCTGCAACAAATTTGATGATATCGTCTGTCAATAAATTCGGTTCGATAGAAGAGATGCGATAACGTTCTATGCCTCGCACTTTTTCAAGTGCCTGTATAAGATCAAAGAAATCTTCTTCATTTGTTCTATTGCCATCAGCACCTTTACCAAAATCACCAAGATTCACTCCGGTCAATACAATTTCCTTTACACCTTTTGCTGCAAGATCATAGGCATGTTTCAAAACATTTTCAATACTATCACTCCTGCTTTTGCCTCTTGCCTGTGGAATAGTACAGAATGAACAGGTATAATCACAACCATCCTGCACTTTCAAAAAAGTACGGGTACGATCATTCAAAGAATATGATGCATTAAAACCGGAAACATCTTCAATATCACAGCTGGATATTTTAGTAGAATCTCCTTTGCTTAATTCGGATAAGTGTTGTGCAAGGTTGAATTTCTCTTTCGCACCTAGCACCAAATCAACACCTGGTATCTCAGCAATTTCTTTAGGCTTTAACTGAGCATAACAACCTGTGATCACCACCAGACTTTCCGGTGCTCTCCGCTGTATTCTTCTAACCAATTGCCTGCATTCTTTATCGGCATTGTCAGTAACTGAGCATGTATTAATTACATAAACGTCGGCATTGTCGTCAAACTCTTTCTTTTCAAATCCTTCGTTCTCCATCATTCTACTGATGGTGGAAGTTTCTGAGAAGTTGAGTTTGCAACCCAAAGTGTGAAATGCTACCGAACGCTTTTTTTGCATGGCGGCAAAGATAACGAGAGTTAGTTTGGAGTTTACAGTTTAGGATTGACAAAAAGCGTTAACAGATTTTTGGGAGCAGAGGCCACTGCTACTATGAAGCTTTACTTGCGTCGCACTCTTGTACTTTCTGCTTATCTCTCAGCAATAAAAAAAGGTCATTTGGTTAAAAATGACCTTTAGATATATTAAAATAAACATTATCTATTTCCACCTGTAGGAGGTTTCTTTGGCATCACCGCCTTGGGATCTTTTTTCGGATCATTTGTATTAGCGGGTGTATTCGCAGGATTATCTACTGGTTTTTTGGGTGTATTTTTTCCGGTATCTTTTTTTGGTTTGTTGGGATTTTCTTCCTTGGGAATTTCAGATTCAGGAGCGATGTATTCTATTGTCTCTGGTATTTCATAATCATCTTCAGAACCATTACCCATTCCATCTTCACCACTTGGCTCATTAGAACTTCCGGTCATCCAATCGTAATTAATATCATTGGTCATCACCTCCGGTTTCACAAATGTCGCTTTGGTATCAATGCCACAGTTAGGATCAGCTGAAGACTTATCATAGAAATATGCCCAGATAGGTAATGCTGCTGCAGAACCCTGGCCAATATTGGTGGAATTAAAGCGAATAAATCTATCATCACAACCAACCCAAACTCCACCTAATAATCCTGGTGTATAACCCATGAACCATGCATCACTGTTATCGTTGGTAGTTCCTGTTTTACCCGCAATTTCTCCTTTCACACCATAACTCCACATTCTTCTACCGGTACCGATCTGCATAACACCCTGCATCATTTTTACAACCGAGTAAGCTGCCACATCACTGATCACTTCTTTACGTTCCGGCATGAATTGTTCAATCACATTCCCGTTTTTATCTTCAATACGAGTGATAAACATCGGCTTCACATTAAAACCTCTTCCGGGGAACATACTGTAAGCCTGCATCATATCAAACAAAGAAATTTCAGCAGCACCTAAAGCAATAGAAGGGTAGGCTTCAACTTTTGCCTGCATATCACTTCTCTTAAGAAAATCAACAAATCGTTTTGCCCCATTGATGCCACCATTATCGAGTTGCTTCATAATGTAAGCAGAAGCACAGTTCCTGGAAAATGCAAGTGCCTGTCCCATTGGAACTGTTCTTCCAGTGCAGCTTTCTGTTGTGGCAGGTACAACTCCATATTCGCCAAAGCTTTGCTGTTGGTCAACCACAGGTGTTTCAGGAGTAAAACCTGCTTCCTCAATAGCCAGTGCATATAACAAAGGCTTAATGGTTGAACCAACTTGTCTTTTGGTATTCAGGTTAACGTGATCGTATTTAAAATTCTTGAAATCGATACCACCTACCCAGGCTTTTATTTCACCACTCAAAGGATCCATAGCCATAAAACCAGCCTGTAACATTTGCCTGTGATATTTAATTGAATCCAAAGGAGTCATCACAGTATCCGTTTCTCGCTGATTATTCCAAGCAAAAATTCTCATCGGAACTTTCTGCGTAAAAGTTTTTTTGATCTCATCATCGTCCATTCCTTCTTTGGAAAGATTTCTCCAACGATCACTCTGCTTCATTGCATTTTCAAGTGTGGCTTGTTGTTTTGTGCCTTTCCAAACACTTCCTGAACGAATATTACTTTGGGAGTTCAATATCTTCTGCATGTAATTGATATGCTTTGCCACAGCTTCCTCAGCATACAACTGCATTCTCGGGTTGATGGTTGTGTAAATTTTCAAGCCATCACGATACAGATCATAATTATCGCCATTAGCATTTTCATGAGTCTTGCACCATTGTTTCATGTATTCACCTAAGATCATTCTGAAGTAAGGACCTAAACCTGCATTCTGATCGAGTTTCTTATAATTTAATTCGATCGGTTTTTTCTTCACGATCTCCGCAGTGGCAGCATCCAGTTTATTGTTCTTCACCATCTGGTTAATAACCGTATTTCTTCTGTCAAGTGCCAGCTTTGGATTACGACGTGGATTATATCTTGTAGCACCTTTCAACATTCCAACCAATACTGCCGACTCTTCAATATTCAAACGATCAGGTTCTTTTTGAAAGAATGTTTTAGATGCATTGCGAATTCCAAAAACATTATCACCAAATGCTGCTGTGTTCAGGTAAAGGGTAACGATTTCTTCTTTAGTAAAATTTCTTTCAAGCTTTACGGCGATGATAGACTCTTTTACTTTCTGCAACATTCTTTTAATGATGTTACTGGTGTTCCAGTTTTCTGTAAAAAGATTTTTCGCTGTCTGCATGGTGATGGTAGAACCTCCACCTTTACTGCCAAGACCTGAAAAAGCTCTAACCAAAGCTTCACCATCTATTCCGCTATGGTCATAAAAACGTTCATCTTCTGTAGCTACTACGGCATTAATGACATGTGGACTGATATCTTTATAATCAACATTTACACGGTCTTCATCCAGGTGAAATTTTCCCATCAAGGTTCCATCTTCTGCATGTACCTGGCTGGAAAGGGAAGCGGAAGGGTTTTGTATTCTTTCAATGGATGGCATTTCACCGAACAAGCCAAAATTAGCTCCCAGTAAAAGCACTATAAAAGCACCAAACAGAATGAAGAAAGTTTTCCAAAGTATGCGAACAGATTTTTTAGTACCTGTTTTGTTAGCATTTGGCTTCTTTTTGTTGGCATCAACATTTCGGTTCATAACACAAAGGTTTGGAAATTCAGCAATGGCTAAATCAGGACGAAATTAGAGCAATAATCATGCTTTAAAATTTGCCGGGTAAAGTTTCAGTCAGCATTTTTTTGTAACCAGGTAAATCTTTGCTTTGTTTCAGCAGTTCAAGGTTAGTATTATTGATAATAAGGAAACTGTATTTTTCTGCTCCCAGCCAAGGCAAAATGTTTCCTGCAGCAGCAGGTCTTGCTTTGTCAATATAATCCATCGCTTCACCGGCATTCTTAAATGGACCTAACAATACCATTGTATATCTATCATCTAAAGGCTGTGATGAAACTTTGATCACCTGGCGATAGAATTTTTCCAGATTGTATTTATTGAAAGCGTTCTTTACTTCATTCACATACATTCCGTCTACCTGGTCTAAAACGATGGCTGTATAATGTGATTCAGCAGGTGCAAAACTGAATCTACCTGCAGAAGTAACAATAGCAGGTTTGGTATCTATTGAATCGATCTTGATAGGCTGTTTATTTTCAACTGCAACAGGTTTATTAGTAATAGTCTCCTTCTGTTCAACAGGTTTAGTGGTTGTTTTTTTATCCGGTTCAGTCATTACAACACGTTCTACTCTGTCATTTTCATTTCTTTGAATATCCAAGTTAGTCAGGTAGTCTTCTATTTGCTTTCTTCTACCTAGAACATCAATCATCGTTTTTGCCTTTTGAGCAAGGGGAGATGCTGAAAATTGTGTAGTAATAGCTGTTAACCTGTTAATGGCAGTGCTATCCAGTCTTTGTTTAATATAGTAAATCGATTCTATGAATAGCAATTGAGGTGTCCAAAATGAATTACCATAAGCAGCATCCGCTTTTTTCTTTTCCTCAACTGCCTGGTCAAATTTGCCTGAGATAAAGAGGTTATAAATCTCTTCGTATTTTTTTGTGGCAGCATCTGTTTTGCTTGCAGTGTTTGCTGTGTTACCTGAAGATGATTCTTTGATGATCTGGCTGAATTTTCCATTTGGAAACTCCTGCAGCAATTGTTGTTTAGCAGCTGCCGCTTTCGCAGCATTATTTGTTTTGTTATATAAATAGATCAAAGCAAAAAGAGCTTCTTCTTTTTGAGTAGGATTTGAAAATCGTCTAAGCAGTTCTTCAAAAGTTTCAATCGCTGAAAGATGATCTTCCAATGATTCGTTGAACGTTTTTCCATTCTCAAACAATGCAGTTTGAATGATAGTATTTGAAGCTTTTATCTGCTCGTCTGTCAATGGCACTTTAGCCAATAATGATTCATAAGTGATTTCTGTACTATCAGCATTTTCAGAATCTGTTGGTTTAGTAGGACCACCAACCTGTTTGCCTGCATTACGATCAATAGCTTGTTGTCTTCTCCAATTATCAATATTCGGACGATTGCCCCAACGAGATTTAAATTCACTATAACCTTTTGCTTTCAAAGCAGGGTTACTAAAATACCATTCAGCTTTTGTGTCAGCATAAATATCAGTACCCGAATTTCCTGATGAGCCATTACTTCCTCCAGATGAAGGTTCATCTTTCAATCCTTTTGACTTACGAAGTTGCTTAACTAATTTTCTAATGTAAGCTTCTCTTTCAGCTTCAGGCATTCTTGCAATACGTTGCAAACTATCCTGCTCATTGATTTTTGAGATATTGGTACTGATTTTCTTTAGTGCAGGCCTTCTTTCATTAACTCTTGCTTTATCTGCTTCAATTTTCAAATCACTGGTAAGAGTGCTGTCGTAATAATCAGAAGAAGCAACGTAGGCTTTGGTATCGTAACTGATATCAGCCAGCATCAGGAAAGATTCTGCTTTTTGTTTCGGATTATTTTTACTGGCTTCAACACTTTTCTTTAACCATTTTACAGCATCACCAGCATTATTTCTTTCCATTTCCACTTTTGCAGCGGTATAGTAGATAATGTCTCTATAATTCTCATACTTATCTTTCCTGGCCATCTTCAACAGATCATCAAGATTCTTTTTTAGATAATTGTCTTTCTGGCCTGAGTTATTAATACGAAGTGAATTCAATCTTGCATAAACCTCCATTACCGGATCTACTGTATGATTGATTGCTTTGTTATAATATTTTACAGCAAGATCATTTTTACCTGCAAGAGAATACATCTGAGCAATTAAATATTCCCATCTTGCTTTTTCTCTTCTGCCATCAGCTTCATCCAAAGCTTTTGTAAGATGAAATGCAGCACTATCGTAAGCATTTTGATGATAGAACCAATAAGATATTACCTCGTGTAATTCAGTCTTTAATCTTTTGGGGAAGTTGGGATCATTCCTAAGGATCTCGATTAATCCGGCAGCATCACTTAATTCACCTTGCTCAACAAAATTTCTTGCCTGCCATATAAAAGATTCGTTTCTGCTTTGTGGATGTGTAATTATCTTCTTTAAAAGATTTTTACTCTCTTTAGTTGCTATAGTAAATTCGCCTTTGGTATTGCTTGCATTGCTTCCTATTGGAATATCATAACCATCATCTTTTGGTGCATAAGCATAATTGAGATATTGGAAAGTTTGGGTGGCAGAATCAAAATCTTTCCTGTACATATATGCCTGGCCTAATAACAAATAAAGATTATCAATCCAATCGTTTCTAAGATCATGCAATAAAATGCCTGCTGTGCATTTGTAGATCACGGAATCGATATCATTTTTTTGTTGGGCAGTACCGTCTAAAGTGTAATTGTAAAAGGGGAGAAGTTTTGTATAATCTTCCTGGTATGAGGCTTTAGCCCTGTCTACAACCTGGTTAAGTTTATTATTTGCATTGAAATAATAATTGTAGTGGGTGAAGGTATTTTGTAATATCCTTTTAGGAGTAGAGAGCTTTTTGTCTGTGCTTTTTTCTGAACGCAGTTCCCTGTTCTCATACTGTTGAGGTTTTTTAAGATCAACCGAAGTTCCAGGTTGGGCAAATGAATTTGATACCACTAACAGTAATGAAATGGCCAGGTTACCGATCTTTATTGAATATCTCATCAACGTATTGGATGATTAGGATTAAAAAGTCGTTTTAAAAGTAAGGTTATTTTTCAATTCGTTAGGTTGCTAATTGATTGAAGGTGCTACCTTTAAATTCTATTTAACAAGAATGGAAAAGGAAGAAGTAGTCACCACACCCATTTCAGTAAGAAATCGCTACAGGTTAGTGGTAATGAATGATGATACGTATGAGGAAGTTGTAACATTCAAATTAACCAGGCTGAGTGTATATATAGGCATGAGTACCATCTTTGTATTGATGGTTGGGTTTACCGTTGCATTATTGGTATTCACTCCTTTGAAATATTATATTCCAGGCTATGGAAAAAAGGAAAGCAGGCAGGAATTGCAGACCCTGAAGATCAGAACGGATTCTTTGGAAAGAGCCATTTTACAGAAAGAAAGGTATTTAAAAAGTGTAAAGGCAGTTCTGTCAGGAGAGATCACAGCAAGAGATACGACATTACTTGATCTGCCTGAACCGGAATATACCCAGGATTGATATGCCAAAA
This sequence comes from Bacteroidota bacterium, assembly GCA_023386555.1. Taxonomy (GTDB): domain Bacteria; phylum Bacteroidota; class Bacteroidia; order Chitinophagales; family Chitinophagaceae; genus JAEZDC01. The sequence continues at coordinate 162,157 of JAEWJK010000009.1, forward strand.
AAAGATGATGGGAAAAGATTGCTTCTGCAATATGCAGGTTTTGCAACTCAATTAGTAGTTGCTTTAGGTGCAGGTGTTTTTGCAGGATACTGGATCGACAAAAAGATACTCATCAGTATTCCTGTGTTTACATGGTTGTTACCTTTGCTTATTCTTCTCATTATGTTTTGGAAAGTGATGAAGGATACATCAAAAAAATAGTATGGCTAAATTCAGTGGACTTTTTCTTTTGTTTGGTATTGTTTGCCTGCTTGCTTTCGGTTTAAATACAGAATTAAGCAAATGGAAAATAGATTATAAAGTTGTGGCAGGAGCAAATGCACTATTGCTGTTACTGAGTATCATCAGCCTTACACTTCATGTTAAAGCTTTGGCTAATCCAAACCCGAACGTGTTTGTAAGAAGTGTAATGCTTGCCAACATTTTGAAGTTATTGGGTATAGCTGCTGCTGCACTAATTTATATCTCATTAAGCGGAAAGAATACCAGCACCAATGCAGTATTTGTTTGTTTGTTTTTATATGTTATTTATACATGGGTTGAAAAAAGAGCCACGATACGCTTAACTAAATCGAAGCAGAACTGATGGCTTTCGAAGAGCATCCTTTGCAGGCTCTTGCTGCATTTTTGCCTGAAGGATCTTTTGATGATGTGGTTGCCTATTTAAATCATTACAAAGTACACCTGACTGTTACGAAAAGAAGAAAGACTGTGCTGGGTGATTACAGACATGCTTTCCAGGGAGCCAATCACAGGATCACTGTAAATTCTAATCTTAATAAATATGAATTCCTGATAACCTTATTACATGAATTAGCTCATTTACTCACTTTTGAACAATATCGAAACAGAGTTGAACCTCATGGCAAGGAATGGAAAACGAGTTATAGCCAGTTGCTGATCAAATTCATTCAAAAGAAAATATTTCCTGCAGACATTGAAAAAGCTTTGCAGCAATCTGTCATGAATCCTGCAGCTACAGCAAATGGAGAAGCAGCATTGATAATGGTTTTACGAAAGTATGATGCACAGAAAAGACCAGGATATTTTCATGTAGCAGAGATACCGGTGGGAAGCATTTTTCAAACAGATGATAAAAGAGTTTTTCAAAAAGGTGAGAAGCGAAGAAGCCGTTACACCTGTATAGAAATAAAAACAGGACTGAAATATACTTTCAGTCCTGTGTATGAGGTTAAACTAATTAAATAATTAGGCCACGGCTTTTTTTACTAAGTCTGCAGCTTCACTCAATAGGATTGCAGATTGGACTTTTAATCCGCTTTCATCTATCAGTTTTTTTGCTTCAGTTGCATTAGTGCCTTGCAAACGAACAATAATAGGAATATCTATGTTGCCAAGTTTATTATAGGCTTCAATTACACCTGCAGCAACACGATCACAACGAACAATACCACCAAAGATGTTGATGAGAATTGCTTTTACATTCGGATCTTTTAAGATGATACGGAATCCAGCTTCAACTGTTTGTGCATTAGCAGATCCACCTACATCAAGGAAGTTAGCAGGCTCACCGCCACTTAATTTAATCATATCCATTGTTGCCATGGCTAGTCCGGCACCATTCACCATACATCCAACATTACCATCAAGCTTTACGAAGTTCAGATTGTATTGACCTGCTTCAACTTCTGTTGGATCTTCTTCTGTTACATCTCTTAATTGAGCAAGATCTGCATGACGGATCAGTGCATTTTCATCAAGATTCATTTTGCAATCTACAGCAATGATCTTTTCATCGCTGGTTTTGAAAAGTGGATTGATCTCAAGCATGCTGCAATCCAAACCTACATAAGCATTATAAAGATTGGTTACGAATTTCACACAGTTCTTAAAAGCTTCACCACTTAATCCTAGGTTGAAAGCTATTTTTCTTGCCTGGAAACCTTGTAAAGCTCCACCTGGATGAATCCATTCTTTGAATATTTTCTCAGGTGTTTTGTGAGCCACTTCTTCAATGTCCATTCCACCTTCGGTAGAATACATGAGTACATTCTGACCTTTGGTTCTATCTAATAATATAGAGAGATAAAATTCTTTTGTTGGATTTGGGCCTGAATAATAAACATCCTGGGCAATCAAGATCTTATTTACTTTTTTACCTGCAGCACCTGTTTGAATCGTTACCAGCGTATGACCAAGAATATTTTTTGCAATGTTTGTTACATCTTCCAGGCTTTTGGCTACAGCTACCCCACGTTGTTCAGAACCTTCAATTTTACCTTTACCACGACCACCGGCATGTATCTGAGCCTTTATTACAGCGAAATTATTGCCTGTTTGATTTTTTATATTACGGTAAGCTTCTTCTGCAGCCATTACTGATTCTACAGCAATTCCTTCCTGGGTAGGCACATTATACTTCTTTAAAAGTTCTTTTGCCTGGTATTCGTGCAAATTCATAAGCGGTGTAAAATTTCGGCGAAGATAGACCAGTGAAATTTAAGAGTAAAATGATTTTCATCAGCAGGATTTTTCCTGTTGCCATTGCAGAAAAAAGTACAAGTGTGCGACGCAAGAATGATGACCAAAGAATCAAAGCCGAATGAATGTAAAATAATTGTCAAAATAGATGTTGGTACATATAATTCCCTATATTTACATTCTCAACTAGAAAACAAACTGTTATCATGAAAAAAGTATTACTTGTTTTAGCTGTTGCAATCGTTGCCAGCATTGGAATTTCAGCCTTTACTTACAAAGCTGAAAAAAGAGACCTTACCAGCTACAATGTTTTGACTGACTATTCTAAAGTTGAATTTGTTGGAACCAAAAAATCAGGTTACCACACAGGTGTTCTTAAAATTAAGAGTGGTGATATTAAACTTGACGGCCACAAATTAGCCGGTGGAAAGTTTATAATTGATATGAATTCCATTGCATTGGTTGGAGAAGATGCACCGAAGTTTGTTGATCATTTAAAAGCGAAAGATTTCTTTGAAACATCAACTTTTAGTGAAGCTGTTTATGAAATATCCGGTGTTGAATATGTTTCTGAGACAGATGTAAAAATCAATGGAACATTAAACCTGAAAGGTATTGCTGTTCCGGTTAGTTTTCCTGCTGTAATTCGTAATGCAGATGATAAAAGATTTTTTGCACAGGCTTTCTTTAGTATTGATAGAACTCTTTGGAATATCAACTATGGTATAGGTAATGTTGCAAAAGATGTACAGTTATCTGTTTACCTTTTTGCTAATAAATAAGCGTTTTTCATTGTGTAGTTATGGGCAAGCCTCGCAATTTGTTTTGCGGGGCTTTTTTTGAAACACGAATTGAACGAATAAGAAACATCAATTACACAAATGCGGCATGGCAAATTGCTGAATGAAGTAACAGGCAATTTCGCTAGAAGAGACGAATTATTTTTCAAGTAATTTTCCCAATTCTTCACCCAAAGCCTTTGTTTGCTCTGTTTCATGATTGGTATCGAGATCAAGCCAGTGATCTGCACCTTCGTTGTCTGGCTGATATTGAATTCGTAAATCTCTTTCCGGCAAATGCACACAGAAAGTATTTCGATCTAAACGATCAATATTTACAGGAGAGTTGTTGTATCGGATCTGCATTGGTTTCATCTACATAAAAATTACGACATAGGTAAGCAACATCATTATAAGCAATTTTACCAGGTTCTGAATTTTCCTGTTCTCGACCTTTGCCAATTGTTCAGTTTGTTCCTCTATAACCTCATCTAATTGAGGGATAGATTTTTTTGCTGAAATCATAGTAAGTTTTGGTGCTTAGTTGTTTTTTAGGTCAGGCAACGCTACTATCTTTCTCGTTACTCGATTTATTTTGTGCATCAGCAGTACCAGATCTTTTTTCTTGTGTAGCATTTTCTACAGAAAAGCTCACTCCAAGCTGTAAAGATATATTTCGTATCTCTTTACGAATATCTTCTAACTCTGACCCGGATTTTCCACTTTCTAATGCAGTGATAAAATTTTCAACGAGTTGTATATATGTGTCTCTTAAATTCTTCTGCGTTTTCATGCAATGTTCCTCATCAATCTTTGTCTCTGCACTAACTATTGAGCAAACATTGTACTAATTACATACAGTTTATTGAAAAAAACTCAGCGTTTTCGGAGATAGCTTCCTGTTAATGCAGCAAATCCTGCTACTAATCCACCAACCAGGGCTGTAACTACCAATAAAAGGGTAGCATTTCCTAATGATAATACACTTGCAATCTTAGTTGAAAGGATGTGTTCATTATTGAAATCGTAATATGCAGCCATCGATCCCCATAATAATGCTAGAGCAATAAACCCTGACAAAAAAGCCTTCCATGCTTTTTGATGAATAGCAATTGCTACTATGAATGCACAAATGGCAAAACTCCACCATGGGAGCGATGTAAATAATCCGATTGCAAAACTTAAAAGAGCGGTTAATAATATAGCTATGATGAATTTCATGTAAATAGTATTAGGCTTTTGTAAATTTCAGATGCCATTTGATCTGTTTGTTATTCGACACAGCATCTTTTTTAATGAACAGTAAAGGGTAGAATTTTCCTGCAGCCCAGCTATCAACAAAAGTATCGTAGTATTTACTGCCGGGATTTCCATGTTGTCCACCTGGATAAATGCCATAAGCTTCAATTTCATCTGTCATATGAACGATCATTCTCCAGCTAGGACCATGATATTGTTTTGTTGCATTGATGATATGTTCACCACCACCAATGGGAAGATTCAACCTGCTGAGGCCAGGTATTCTTAATAAATGCCGAATGCCTGTTGATTTATGTTTTGCCCAGGCAAGATTGTTTTCATCTATATTCTTTATACCTGTTGCTGCTTTTTTGAAAGCCTGATGCACCAGCATTGGTAGTGTTTCAATGTCATTAGTGCTGGTATTTTCTATAAAAGTATAAGCTGTAGAATCTCTTAACAGTCCTTCCACTAAAACACTTTCATCCGGCCATTTAGCAAGGGCTTTATTTTTTCCATTGCCTGTCAGCAAATTGATATCATCACTGAACATTAATGTTTCTAAACTATCCCACCACATTTTAAAGATAGTTGCGCCTGTTTCATTCACATCATGTCGAAGATTCCAGTTTTTTACTGCGGAAAGATATTTTTGTTCATCTGAATCAAGCGAAAACTCATCTATGTATTTCAACAGAACAGGTGTTGCTAATTCAGCAAAAACATTATAATTATCGGTTTGAAGATTCATCATGTCCTGTGGTGTGATGTTGGACATCTGATTCAATTTTCTATTGATGATCAAACCACGATATGGAGGATAGGATCCACCAAGATAATATGGATAAGTGGAATCTACCGGAAGTTGATTGGCACTGCTGACAAATCCTCTTTCCGGATTAAATTGTTGGGGATTTTCATTCATTGGTATCATGCCTTGCCACATATAACTGCTGTCAAATCCAGGCATTGGAAAATCTCCCTGTCGTCTCCATTTTGCGGGAAACTCACCTTGCTGTGTAAGAATGATATCTCCAGTCTTGGTGGCAAATAACATATTTTGTCCGGGGCATTTGAAAGTGGAAATAGCATCTTTATAATCTGCCACATTCTTTGCATGATTGAGTTTATTGAATGTTAGCAGCTCATTACTTGCATCATGTGCTTTCCAACGACATGCATAATATTTACCATCGTTTAGTTTATTCTGGTAATGTTTATCATACATCACCGGACCAAAAACTGTCATGGCAATATTTTCAACAGCATCAGCACTGTCACGAACAACGATTTTTTCTTGCCTCATTTCAGCTTTCACCCATTGGTTATTGAACCAATATTCCTGCATGGTAGAATCCTTGAATTTTATCTCGTAGTAATCTCTCACATCTCTCATAGCATTGGTAAAACCCCATGAAGCACTATCATTAAAACCAATGATAACAGAAGGTGATCCGGGAAAAGTTGCACCATAAGTGTTCATGGTAGGAGTGGAGAGTTGCATTTCATACCAAAGTGAAGGAAGGTTTAAACCAAGATGCGGATCATTGCAAAGTATCGGTCTTCCGCTTGCTGTTTTGCTTCCTGCAACGGCCCAATTATTACTGCCATTATCCTTATCAGGCTTTGGATCGTAGGTTAATGTTCCTGTTGAATCTTTGAGGTCTCTGTACATTGTAGAATCAACAATTATTGGCTCTTTCACCTTTATTCCCGGAGCAGCAAAAGCAGTTCCTTTCGGTATCATCGGATCGAGACTATCTTGTATGATGGGATATAGTTTTTCAAAATCAGATGCACCCAATAATCTTCTTGCATTCGCCAGTTCAAAATCCCATTCAGACCCGGCAAGATCGAAGCTCATGAACTTTAAAAATAAACAAGTTTTGAGATTCGTCCATAATTCAGGAGTGCCATCTAATAATTTATATTCAAGTGGAATTTGGTGAGGCTTCATAGATGTGATATAGGCATTCACACCTGCTGTATAAGCATCCATTGATTCTTTGGTAACAGGATCAGCTTCTGCTGTTTTCAAACTATTCTCAGCAGCATACACCATTCCCAATCTTCTGAAGAACCTGTCTGTACTCAACATGCTTTTACCGAGTACTTCACTCAATCTTCCTCCTGCAGCTCTTGTTTGAAAATCCATTTGCCATAAACGGAATTTTGCATGCAGATAACCTTGGATGTAATAAACATCTTTTTCATTATCGGCATATACATGAGGCACTAAACGATCGTCAAAATAAACATCAGCATTGCCTTGCAGGTCTTTCAACTTTACTTCACCATCAAAAGATTCATCTGAAGATGCTGCGTTTTGCCAAAAGCCTTGTTGTGGTGAAAGGAAATAACCAAACCTCGGAGATTTTGCTCCGCCGATCGGTAATTGTGTATTGAAAACTATGACCAATCCTGTAGTTACCGCAGCAGATATTATGAACGGAATGATTCTCATATACAATTAGTTGGGTTGAAAATACAGAAAGTTACTGAATCAATAAGAACACAGCCTTTATGTAAAAGAAAAGACCTGCATTATTCAGTGCAGGTCTTTTACAAAAAGCCTTAAGTAAGTTTATTTATTCGCTCTTTGCATAGCATTTCCACCAGTGCTTGTACCTCTGGCACCTTCGTTTTTAGCTTTGAAAAGTTTAAACTTGGATGGCATTTCCTTTAGTGGCCACATTCCATTTTCTTCATTGATGTCTGCCGTTTCTTTAAAAGGATCAAGTTTGATAGATACAACTTCTTTGTCTTTAATGAACACCTTCGATATCTTTTGTTCATTTAATCTCCAGACAGTAACAGGAACACGATCAATTTCTTTTGTTCCATCTTTAAAGGTAAATTCAACAATCAAAGGCATTATCAATCCACCTTTATTGCTAAATGAAAGTTCATAAAAGTTTTTGCCTGACCACTTGTTCAGGTTTGCAGTATCTATTACTTCTCTTTTTGCAGCATCAGCAGCTTTCATCATCTCATCTGCTTCACGATTATAGTAATAGAAATCTCTTAATGTAGTATCAACATCAGTATAGAATTTAATATTCTCATCACGGTTTCTTTGCTGACCTAAAGTTTCAAATGGTTGTTGTTTAAATGAATTTGCGTTTGCAGCAGCATCAAGCTTGAACCATTTTACATCATCCAGAGAAATATCAACAGGATCAGTTCCAAAATACCAGCCTCTGATAAACCAGTCAAGATCCATTCCACTTGCATCTTCCAATGTTCTGAAAAGATCGGCAGGCGTTGGATGTTTAAAAGCCCAGCGTTGTGCATATTGTTTAAATGCAAAATCAAACAACTCTCTTCCGACAATTGTTTCACGTAAGATGTTTAATCCTGTTGCGGCTTTTGCATAAGCATTCGGGCCTACTTGTAACACTGCATCACCTTTTGTCATGATCGGTTCAAGCTGATCTTTTGGCAAGCTCATATAACTTGTTATCAGATGAGCAGGACCTCTTTTTGAAGGATAATTATTATCAAATTCCTGTTCAGTTAAGAACTGGAGGAATGTATTCAGTCCTTCATCCATCCACCACCACTGTCTTTCATCTGCATTCACGATCATAGGAAAAAAGTTATGTCCCACTTCATGAATGATCACACCAATTGCACCGTACTTAATTGCTTCGCTGTAAGTGCCATCTTTTTCTGTACGGCCATAATTCATTGCCAGCATTGGGTATTCCATTCCATTTGCAGCCTCAACAGAAATTGCAACGGGATATGGATAAGGAATAGTGTGTTTACTATAAACTTTTAGCGTATGTGCTGTTGCTTTGGTAGAATACCTTCTATATAAAGTGTAAGCTTCTTTCGGATAATAACTCATAGCCATCACCTTCTTGCCTTCAATATTTACAGCCATTGCATCCCAGATAAATTTGCGTGATGAGTTAAATGCAACATCTCTTACATTCTGGGCTTCATATATCCATGTTTTTTTACCGGTAACTTTTTGTTTTTCTGCAGCTTTTGCTTCATCAAGAGTGATGATCTCAAGCGGTTCATTTGCAGTTTGTGCTTCCTGCCATCTTTTGAATTGGGCAGGAGAGATCATCTCTTTCAAATTTCTACATTCACCTGTGGCTGCAACAATATGATCGGCAGGAGTGGTGATCCTCATCTTATAATTACCGAAGTTCAGAGCAAATTCAGAACCTCCACGAAACTGTAAATGTTGCCATCCTGTAAAATCACTATACACAGCCATTCTCGGGTAGAATTGTGTAATAGAGTAGAGGTTGTTTCCATCTTCAGGAAAATATTCAAATCCACCTCTGCCACCAATCTGTGATTTATCATTCAGTTTATAGTTCCATTCGATCTTGAAAACAAATTTTTGTCCTGGCTGTAATGGTGTTGCAAGATCAATTCGCATCATGGTTTTTACAACGGTATATTTAAGATTCTTACCAGATGCATCTGTAACTTTAATAAGATTCACACCATAACCTTCCAACTTACGATAAGGCTCAAGATTTTTCAATTCAGCATCCGTCATCTCAGCTTTCATTGTACTTGGATTGTCCCTGTTATTATCGCTGTTTGCATGATGAATGTTTTCATCCAACTGCATCCACAAATAACTCAACGGATCAGGAGATTGGTTGAAGTAAGTGATGGTCTCTTTTCCATATACATAATTCTTAACTTCATCTAACTCAATATCCATATCATAATCTGCTCTTTGCTGCCAGTATTTTGGTCCGGGAGCACCACTTGCTGTACGATATTCGTTTGGCGTAGGAAGCAAAAATCCAAGTTCTTCAAATCGATTGCCGTGATTAGATTGTGGATTGTTGTAATACTGTGACTGAGTGAAACCAGTTATAGTCGTTAATAACACAATAGTAGATAGCAATACTCTCATCATTATTCTCCTTTTATTTCTGTGAAGGATGCAAATTTTAGTGAATAATTATTGGCCAATGCGAAATCTCGAATTTATAGCAGAGTTTTGTGCCTATCAAAAAAATATGTTTAATGGTATTTTCTTTTGTTCAATGGGTGATGATCAGCTTGCTTTCATTTTTTCATCCGCATCATGTTTCAACCACTACTATAGAGTTTAATCCGACTGATAAAACACTTGAAATCAGCATTAAGTTATTTGCTGATGATCTTGAGAAAAGCCTTTCAAAACTGAATAAGGGAAAGGTAAATGTGTTGAATAAAGATGAATATGAGAAGTCTGCTACACTAATTGATAAATACATATCTCAAAATCTGAAATTGGAAATTGATGGGAAAAAAGCAGTGATCAATTTTGTAGGTTTCGAAGAAGAGAAAGGAAATGTTCTGGCTTATTTTGAAGTTTTACAGCTTAATTCCATTTCATCTTTAAAAGTGCAGAATACTTTACTTCGTGATACAGAAAAATCTCAGGTAAATATTGTTCAGGTAAAAGCGAATGGAAAAACAAAAACATCGAGTTTAAAATACCCTGCAACTGAATATTTGTTTGATCTTAAATAAAAAAGCCCCTTTCGGAGCTTCAATTATTCTTCTGCAATTACAGGATTTTTTCGAGTGGGTATCACCATATCCTCATCTTCACTAAGAAATACCCAGAAATCGTGGATCTCATAGATATCACCCTGTGTTTTTCTGCCACCATCTTCACTTGGTCTTTCATAAGGACCAAGCAGGTTTCCGTTATAACGTATCTCTTTTAGTTTTTCTGCTAATGAGAGTTCTTTAAATTGTTCAATGGTCATATTCGGCTTTTGTGACTGTAAAATTAATCGTCTGAGAGATAAAAGCACAAAAAATTATGCAGAGTCTTGCATTTCAGCTATTACTTCATCAACCTGCCTATCTGTCTCATAAAAACTTACTAATTTCCTGATAACATCTTCTACCAAAGCATCAGGACAACTTGCACCGGAAGTGATCAAGACTTTTACAGGATTATTTTCCGGTAAGAAATCGTGTGTAACTGTCTCGAGTTTTGTTCTCCAGTCAGCATGAATGATCTGTGTTTTACTCAATATTTTATCAGCATCATTAATAAAAAATGTAGGCAATTTCTCTTCACAAAGTTCAACAAGGTGAGAGGTGTTGGATGAGTTATATCCACCGATCACTATAGCAATATCTGCATCTGTTTGTAACATTCCACCAACTGCAGTTTGGTTATCTAAAGTTGCATAACAAAGAGTATCTCTTGTATCTGCAAATCGCTCGTCGATATTTTCTTCGGTAAGATTGTAATGTTGCATCACAACCTTCTTCAGGTATTCAGCAATAGCCTGTGTATCGCTGGCCAGTTGAGTGGTTTGATTGATCACACCGAAGCGTTGCAGATGTTGATCTACATCAAAGCCATCACTGAATCTGCCTTTGAATTCTTCGTAAAACTGTGCTGCAGGTTTTTCCTGTGTGATGTACTTGGATAATTCGATTGCTTCTTTCATATCATTCACCACAATCGTTGGTGTATGATATGATGCATGAGAAAATGTAGCTCTTGTTTCTTCGTGTTTTGGTTTACCATGCACAACAATACTATAACCTTTTTGTGCTAACTGTTCTCCACGATTCCATACTTTTTCTACAAAAGGACAGGTAGTATTATATTTTTCAATCAGGATGCCTTTTTCCTTTAGCATTTTTTCTATTGCCAATGTGGTTCCAAAAGCAGGGATTAATACCACATCATCACCGGTAATTTCATCAAATGATATAACTTGTTTTCCGTGAGTATCCTGTAAAAAACGAACGCCTCTTTCCTGCAGATCAGCATTCACCTGTGGATTATGGATCATTTCACTGAGCAGGAAAATTCTTTTACCCGGGTTTTCATCTATCGTTCTGAAAGCAATCTCAATAGCATTTTCAACGCCGTAACAAAAACCAAAGTGACGGGCAAGGTAGATGTGGATGGAGCCAAAATCCAAAAGTGTAGGAGAGAAGTCTTTCTTAAGCCTGTCCTGTTGTTTACGTCTTGCTTTTACAGCACTGATAAGTTTACTGCGATAAATATTAGGAACCTCGAATTGCTTCATAGCTGCTGCAAATATACCATTAGCGGAGATGAAATTTTGTTAATGAACTAGTATTAATAATGATCATCATTTGATTGGGTTCATAGTTTCCTGATAACCTTACATGGATTACCAGCAGCAAATACATCGGCAGGAATATCTTTTGTCACCACACTTCCGGCTCCGATGACTGTTCGATCACCAATGGTAACTCCCGGACAGATCACTGCACTTCCACCGATCCATACATCATCACCAATAAAAATCGGCTTTGCATATTCCACACCAGATGATCTTTCCACATAATTTATCGGGTGAGTAGCTGTATAAATCTGAACATTTGGCCCAAACATAGTTCTGCTGCCGATTGTAACTTGTGCCACATCCAACACCACACAATTGAAATTGAAGAACACTTTGTCACCGATTTTAATATTACTACCGTAGTCACAGTAAAATGGTGGTTGAAGCCAGAGATCAATTCCCGCAAAAGGAATGAGTTCTTTTAGAATTCGATTTCTTTCTGCCGTTTCATCTTCTCTTGAATCGTTTAATTGTTTGATGAGCAATCTGGCTTTCAATCTTTCTTCAGTAAGTTGTTTATCTAAAGGATCATACAATTCACCGGAAAGCATTTTGTCTTTTTCTGTTTTCATGCAATTGATTGAGATAGAATTGCTGCAATAATCAAGCTATTCTTCGGCTTAACTCTTGCTGCATTTTTAAAAAAGATTATGGATAAGAAAGATCAAAATATGCCATCTAACGATCCGGCAGCAAGACAAGCTTTAAGAGATGAGGCAAACAAACCTGAGCCGTTGTATGATAAAACAGATCGTAATTTTCAAAGGCAGAATCAAGGTCTCCAGGATGGTACAACAAATGATCCTGAAATGACTGGTGAAGAGAATGGAGGTAGTAGTTCGGATGAAGAGAAAGATATCATCTGATCACTGTTCAATGAGCTTTCTGAGCAAAACAGAAAGCTCATTTGCTTTGTTCATGATCATCAGGTGACCTCCACCCTTAATTGTATAATCAGCATGCACATATTGATACCGTAACAGGTTGTCTTTATCGCCATGAATGTGGATGATGTTTGGTTGTGGTTCGGTAAGATCCCAATGGCCGATGCTATTGATGCACCATTTTACAAACGGCAGATCTGTTCTTTCAATTACATCACGCAATCGTTGTTTGTCAGCTGCTGTTTCTGCACCCATCACCCAACAATTGATTGGAAAGATGAGCCGCATGATCGTTCTTGTTGTTAACCGATATAAGGGAAGATATTTTATAAGAAATCTTGTATAAGGCGGAAATTCTTTTGAAGTTCTATTACTGGAAATGATGATGGCTTTCATTGCAGGATTTGCTTTCACAATTTCCGAAGCCATCATTCCACCCATTGAAAGTCCAATGATCGTTGCATCAGGTTCTGTGATCTTCTCACTCAAACGCAAGGCATAAGATCGTAGGGTATCATTTTTCAGAGGCTTTATCCAATCAAGAAAAACAGGTTCGCAAAAAGACAGATCGAGTTTGCTGAAAACTGTTCTGTCTGCTCCTAATCCACTTATCAGATAAACCTTTTTCATTTCTTTTCTCGTTCTTCAAATCTCGTACATCGTACTTTCTTATACCGCTTTCACTAAATAATAATTCTTCTTCCCCTTCTGCACAAGCATATATTTTCCTTGTAATAATTCAGAACTGCTAACTGTTAGCTGCTCAATGCCTATTTTCTTTTTATTGATACTAATTCCACCTCCCTGCCACATTTTTCTTGCTTCACCTTTACTTGGGAAAATTTGAGTATCGGCCAGAAAGGAAACCAGTTCGTAACCTGTTTCCAATGATGTTTTTGATACTTCCACTGCAGGCACACCTTCCATCACCTGCAATAATTGTTCTTCATTTAAACTTTGTAAGGCTTCAGTTGTTGCATTGCCGAATAAAATGTCTGAAGCTTTTACAGCAAACTCATAATCATCTTTACCATGCACAAACGTAGTAAGTTCTTCTGCCAAACGTTTCTGCAGTATTCTTATGTGCGGTGCATTTTCATGCTCCGTCAATAAAGCATCTATTTCAGCTAAAGGCAAAAGGGTAAATATTTTGATCCATTTTTTTGCATCATCATCACTTGCATTTAACCAGAACTGATAAAACTGGTAAGGTGATGTTCTTTTAGGATCGAGCCAGACATTTCCTTGTTCCGTTTTGCCAAATTTTCCTCCATCGGCTTTGGTTACTAAAGGACAAGTAAAAGCATAAGCCTCACCTTGTGCTTTTCTGCGGATCAATTCTGTACCGGTAACAATATTTCCCCACTGATCACTACCACCCATCTGCAGTTTGCAATTATGATTTTTGTACAACCAGTAAAAGTCATAACCCTGTATCAGCTGGTAAGTAAATTCTGTAAAGCTGATGCCGCTTTCACCCTCAATTCTTTTTCTCACACTGTCCTTGCTCATCATATAATTCACGCTGATGTGCTTGCCCACATCACGAATAAAATCAAGAAAGCTGATGTTTTTAAACCAGTCATAGTTATTCACCATAACGGCAGCATTTGGTTTGCTCTGATCAAAATCAAGGTATTGCTCCAGTTGTTTTCTGATGCCTTCCTGGTTTATTTTTAATGCATCTTCGCTAAGCATTTTTCGTTCTTCGCTCTTAAAACTGGGATCACCCACCATTCCTGTAGCTCCACCCACCAATGCATAAGGTTTATGACCAGCTCTTTGCAAATGAACCAATAACAGTATTGGTACTAAACTTCCAATATGCAGACTATCAGCAGTTGGATCGAAACCCACATAACCATGTACCATTTCTTTGTTTAGCAATTCTTCAGTTCCGGGCATAATATCTTGTAACATGCCTCTCCATCTAAGTTCTTCAACCAGGTTCATTTACATTCAAATTTTGGCAAATGTAACTATTCGGTAAGTGCTCGTAAACCGCTGAGAGATTTTTATTATTGAGTCGGCTGTTGAATATCAATGTAGCTATGGTTGCGTCGCATCTTTCCGACGTAAAGCCGGAATCCCGATCTAACTTCGGGACTTGTACTTTTTGTTTAGAATGGCAGCTTTTTGCATTAGTGCTATGATTGAACGACTTGTTTTCTTATCTTCGACATTCAAATCTTTATATTACTGCTCCATTTCTACACGTAAGTAAAAAGCCGAATAAAGTTCAGAACGTACAAGGGAGTGACACAACAGGTGTTCAGGTCAGTTGATACAGCTCGTTAACTAAGTAAAAATTAATGCTTCAGGCAACATTTTACAAAATTTACGTGCCTTTGTTTGGTTATTTTAGCAGCTTACTGTTATATGATGAAAAAAGGACTTTTGTCGGTGATAGCCATTGTTTTTGTGCTTTGTGCTGAAGCCCAGTTCAGGAAATATTCTAATGAGTTTCTGAATATTGGTGCCGGAGCCAGAGGACTTGGAATGGGTGGGGCACAGGTGGCTTCTTCGAATGATGCTACTTCAGGTTACTGGAATCCTGCAGGTTTGGTTGTTGTAAGAGATCATCCTTCGGTTTCTTTTATGCATGCAGAATATTTTGGCGGCATTGGTAAATACGATTTTGCATCGGTTATCATTCCGGCAAAAAATGTAAACCGAACTTTAGGAATATCTATGATGCGTTTTGCAGTAGATGATATTCCTAACACATTGTTTCTCGTAGAGCCTGATGGAAGTGTGAACTATAATAACATCAGAACATTTTCTTCCGCTGATTATGCTTTTTTATTGTCATTTGCACAAAAGATAAAAGATGAAGAAGACAGGAAGCTGTACTTCGGTGCCAACGCAAAGATCATTTATCGTAAAGTAGGAACTTTTGCCAATGCCTGGGGATTTGGATTTGATGCAGGCATTCAATACAAAACAAAAAAATGGCAGCTAGGATTAACAGCAAGAGACATTACTACAACATTTAATGCATGGTCTTTCAATTTTAATGAAAGAGAAAAAGAGGTATTGTATCTGACGAATAACGATATACCGGTGAAGTCAACCGAAATGACAGCACCCAGATTGGTTGCAGGAGCAGCTTATACTTTCAATTTATCAAAAAAAGTAAGCCTTTTAGCTGAGGCTGATTTTGATTTTACGTTTGATGGTAAAAGGAATACTGTTATCAGCAGTAATGTAGTGAGTGTTGATCCTAGGATCGGAGTGGAAGCAAGTTTTAATAATGCATTTTTCTTACGAGGTGGTGTTTCAAATTTCCAAAAAGGTTTATCAGATGGTGATACATTGAACCAAAAGAAAGTTTGGATATTTCAGCCAAGCCTTGGAGCAGGTTTTAAAACAGGGAATGTGGCAGTTGATTATGCTTTTATGAATCTTGCCAATCAATCAAATCCTTTATACACACATATTTTTTCTTTAAGAGTTGATCTTGTTAGAAAAGAAAAGAAATAAGATGAGAAAATTTTTGTTGATACTCGTTTTGCTGGCCGGCAAGTTTGCTTTTGCACAACAGTATAATAATGAGTGGATAGACTATAGTAAAACTTATTACAAGTTTAAAATAGCTCAGACAGGATTGTATCGTATCAATCAGAACGTGTTGCCGACAGCAATCAGTAATATACCTGCAGAGCAATTTCAACTTTGGAGAAATGGAAAGCAGGTTACGCTATATACTTCTGTAGCTACTGGAGCTTTGGGAACAGGTGGATATATTGAATTCTGGGGAGAGAAGAATGATGGAGTTGCCGATAAACCTTTATATCTAGATCCAGCATATCAGTTGTCAGATAGAATTAGTTTAGAAACCGATACTGCCGCATATTTTCTTACCATACATACAAACACATCAGCCAATTTAAGGTTTATCGATCAGGCTAATCCTGTTGCTGGAAATAGTTTACCGGCTCAGCAGTTTTTTATGCATACAGCAAGACATGATTTTAAGAACGTAATAAGCAGAGGACGGTTTCAATATTTAGGTGTTAATGTATATTCTTCCTCTTATGATTATGGAGAATGGTGGAGTAGTGGTGATATAAATCCGGCAACACCAAGAGATATTTCATTTGGCGGATTGAATGTTGCTTCATCAGGTGGAAATGCAACTTTGAAAGTTAGTATTGCAGGCACCTCTATCGATGGTACAAAACCAGTTAGAGTTTCAGTTAATAATAACATTGTTATTGATACAAATTTTACCGCTGATCAGGCTGCAATTATTAACAGGCATGGTGCTGCTAATGTAAACTTATCGTTCCTGACAAATAATACGATAATAAGGATCAGTAATCAATCTACAAACGCTACCAATCGTTTTGTAAGTGGTTTTATTGAACTGACTTATCCAAGAACCTGGGATTTCAATAACCAGAATAATTTTCAATTCTCACTACCTGCAACATCATCTGTTTATATAGAGATCAGTAATTTCAATGCAGGATCATCAGCACCGGTTTTATACGATCTTACCAATAACAAAAGATATGTTGCTGATGTTGCTGCTGGAAAATATCGTTTTGTTCTACCTGCCGATGCCGCCAGGAATTTTGTATTAGTGAGCCAGACTGCAGGCTTAACTAATGTTACACAATTACAATCAAAGTCATTTGTGAATTATGCGGCTTCTGCAAACCAGGGAGATTTTTTAATCATCACCCATAATACATTAAGGACATCCGGTGATCCTGTTGAACAATATCGTTCTTATCGTTCATCTTCAGCCGGAGGAAATTATAATGCAAAGATTTACGATATTGATGAGTTAACTGATCAATTTGCATTCGGCATTAGCAAACATCCATTGAGCGTAAAGAACTTTCTTCGTTTCGCCAGGAACGCATATTCAGTAGCACCAAAATCAGCTTTCATAATCGGTCGTGGTGTTACTTATGAGGAATACTCATATCACCAAGGTGATCCGGAAGCTGAGAAATTAAATCTTGTACCAACATTTGGTTATCCTGGTTCTGATATTTTACTTGCTTCCAATAATCTGGAACCTGTTCCTGCAACACCAATCGGAAGACTGGCAGCCATCACTCCACAGGAAGTGTCGCTTTACTTAAGCAAAATCTCTGAATATGAATCTGCACAAACCAGTTTAAGTCAGACAATCGCTGAAAAGAAATGGATGAAGAATATTATTCATGTTGCTGGTGCAAATGATCCGGGTCTTGATAATGCCATCACCAATGAAATGACTGGTTATAAAGCTATAATTCAAGATACCTCTTATGGAGCTAAGGTGTACGATTTTAGCAAAGCAACTACTGGTCCGGCTACCGGTATTACAGATGCTTTATTAAGAAATTTGTTACGTGAAGGTGTAGGTTTGGTTACTTATTTTGGCCATGGTTCTTCCACGATTCTTGATTACAATTTACCTGATGTATCAACCTGGAATAACCAGGATAAATATCCATTGTTCTTAATGTTAGGTTGTAACGTAGGAAATTTCTTTAGTTATGATGAAGCAAGACTTTCGGTTAAACAAACTTTAACTGAGAAGTATGTTCTTACATCTCAGTTAGGCGGAATTGGTCTTGTGGCCAGTACACATTTTGGAACTTTTGGTGAACTGGATGCTTATGCCGATAGATTTTATACAGCCATCGGCAGAACGCAATATAACAAACCTATTGGTGCTGCTATTCAGGAAGTTTCACAACAATTATTGCCTTCTGCGATCAACAGTTTTGTAATGAGGCTTCATCTTGAGCAACATTTATTGCATGGTGATCCTGCCTTGAAGCCTAATTCATTTCCAAAACCTGATTTTGTTATTGAAGAGCCACAGGTCATCATCAATCCATCCTTCATTTCAGTTGCTGATACTGTCTTTAGTGTGAAAGCATATTTTCATAATCTTGGGAAAGCCGTTGGAAATGCATCTTCAAAAGTGGGTATTGAAGTTAAAAGAAGATATCCTGATGGAACGACTGCAGTAGTGCTTACACAAGATATCACTCCGGCCATACGAAATATAGATTCAATCAGCTTCAACTTACCAATTATTCCGACAAGAGATAAAGGAGAAAATAAACTTATTGTTACAATTGATTATACAGGTCAGTATGATGAGTTAAGTGAATCAAATAATTCAACTGAAAAAACATTTTTCATTTTTGAAGACGAATTAAGACCAGTGTATCCTTATAATTTTTCAATCATCAATCGGAATAATGCGAAGCTCGTAGCCTCTACTGCAGATCCATTGTTAGGTGTAAGAACTTATATGATGGAAATGGACACTACCGAATTTTTCAATTCACCATCAAAAATAACCAGGACAATTACCAGTGCAGGTGGTGTTATAGAATTTGATCCGGGCATAACTTACCAGGATTCTTTGGTGTATTACTGGAGGGTTGCCATCACACCAAATACAGGAATGCCTCATTGGAACACATCAAGCTTTGTTTATTTGAATGGAACAAATCTTGGGTTCAATCAATCACATTTTTATCAACATACAAAATCCACTCAGAGCCGAGTTTATATTGATAGTGCCGATAGAAAATGGAAGTTTGGACTTGGCTCTACAAGTTTGACTATTCGAAACAGGGTCTTTATTCCTGTTCAGAATATGGGTGACTCTGAGTTTTCAATAGTAATAAACGGACTCACATCTATCTACAGTGCATGTGTAGGCAATTCACTCATATTTAATGTATTTGATCCAGTAAGTATGAAGCCTTGGTATAATCAGGATGTTCCATCAACCGTTCCAGGTACAATAACAAATCCAAGTCAAGGATACATGGGAAGCGGTGCTGTTTGTACTACTGGCAGACAGTACAATTTTGAATGGTCTTATACAACTATAGCTGAGCGAAGAAAGATGAGAGACTTTTTGGATGCTTTGCCAAACGATGTAGTTGTAACTGTTAGAACTATCAACAATACAGATATACCTGCTCCTTTCATTAATGAATGGAAAAATGATGCACTAACAGATGGTACAGGTAATACTTTATATGACAGGTTAGTTTCAGCCGGATTTGTGGATATTGATTCGTTCAGTTATCTAAGATCATGGGCATTTGTTTATAAGAAAAGTAATCCAACATTTACACCAAAATGGGAGTTTACCAATGATGAATTCGATCAGTTGCAAATGGATGTATTAGTTCCTTCCATTGACACATTAGGATACATCACATCACCAAAATTCGGTCCTGCAGCAGCATGGCAGGAAGTAAAATGGAGAGGCTCGTCTTTGGAAAATCAATCTACCGATGTTTATACTGTTGGCGTGATTGGTGTGAGAGAAAACGGACAGGAAGATCTGCTTTACACACTCAATAGTTCACAGCAGGATTTTAATATTTCTTCTGTTAATGCAACAACTTATCCATATATCAGGTTAATGATGTTTACGGAAGATAAAACTAATCTTGCACCATATCAATTAAGATGGTGGAGATTGTATTACACACCTGTACCGGAAGGAGCATTGGCTGCAAATCTTAAATTCAGTTTTAAAGACACACTTGAAGCCGGTGAACCATTGTTGATCGAAATTCCATTCAAGAATGTAAGCGATGTTGCTTTTGCAAATCTTATTAAGGTGAATGTGTCTGTTCGAGACAGGAACAATCAACAAACGATTATTTCTGTACCACGATTGAAAGCTGTTGTTTCAGGTGATACTACAATGTTCACTTACCAATTGAATACATCCGGTTTTGTAGGATCGAATACTTTATCTGTTGATGTAAATCCGGATAATGATCAACCTGAACAGGCTCATTTCAACAACTTCTTTTATAAAACGTTCTTCGTTAAAGGTGATCTTTATAAACCAACGTTGGATGTAACTTTTGATGGGGTAAGAATATTGAACCGAGATATTGTTTCAGCCAAACCAAAAATACTGGTGAAGTTGAGAGATGAATCTAAGTTTCTAGCATTAGACGATACTTCACTGGTAACCATCATGCTTAAGTATCCTGATAATTCTGTAAGAAGATTCAGGTTTGGGACAGACACCTTGAAGTTCACTCCAGGTTCTATAGGTACAAATAATGAAGCAATGGCAGAATTTACTCCATCATTATTAGAAGACGGAGAATATGAACTGATCGTAACAGGTAAAGATAAAAGTGGCAATACTGCAGGAAATTTAGAATACAGAGTATTGTTCCAGGTGTATAATACACCAATGATCAGTAATATGTTCAACTATCCAAATCCTTTCACTACATCAACTGCATTTGTGTTTACGTTAACCGGAAGCGTTGTACCGCAGAATTTAAAAATTCAGATACTAACCATCACTGGTAAGATAGTAAGAGAGATCACTAAAGATGAACTAGGTCCATTGAATATTGGAAGAAACATTACCTCATTCAAATGGGATGGAACAGATCAATACGGACAAAAGCTTGGTAATGGTGTTTATCTCTATAGGGTAGTAACTAATCTCAACGGAAGTAAACTGGATAAGTTTTCGCTTGATGGAAACGGAAACAAGGATAATACTGATAAATACTTCAATAAAGGTTATGGCAAGATGTACCTCATGCGTTAATTTTGCCGGATGAAATCTGTAGGTGTAGGTACAAGGGTAGTGAATTTCGTTATTGATACTGCTGTGATATTTCTCATCGCTTACATTGCTTCCAAAACCTGGAATTGGTATGTGTTTTATTGGCGTTACCCGTCTTTTAATTTCGGATGGTTTTTCTTCGGTAGTGTTTTCATTTATTATACCATTGCTGAAGGTTTATTTTCAAGAACCCTGGGGAAACTGGTTAGTTCAACAAAAGTGGTGAACAAACACAATCGTAAACCTTCATTACTGCAAATACTATTCAGAAGCCTTATTCGTGTAACAATCATTGACATGTTCTTTATTCCATTTCTCGATAAGCCTTTACACGATTACGCCAGTAAAACCGAGTTAGTGGAGATCTGACATTCACGAATTGAGGAAAATTCCTGTAACACGCTGGCTATTGTTTGCATTATAACGAAGTTTGCATTTTAAAAATAGAGGAGTATGGCTAAGATCAGTATTAATATAGCAACGGGAAGTCTGCAAAAAGAAGAAATGATTGTTGGGATTGATTTGGGTACAACCAATAGTCTTGTTGCTATCATTCATCCTGATACAAAAAAGCCTGTTGCATTAAAAGAACACGACAGCAGCAGCCTTGTTCCAAGTGTTATTCATTTTGATGAAAATGCTAACGCAGTTGTTGGTGAAACAGCCAAACAATTTCTCGAATCTGATCCGGCCAACACAATCTTTTCTGCAAAAAGGTTGATGGGTAAAAGCTTTAATGACATCAAAGAAAATGCATCTTTTTTTACTTATAAAGTGATTGATGATGACACTGAAAGCCTGGTAAAGGTGCAGGTAGGCAATAAGTTTTATTCACCAATCGATCTTTCATCTTACATCTTAAAAGAACTAAAACAAAGAGCTGAACACATTCTTAAAACGCCTGTTACAAAAGCTGTGATCACTGTCCCTGCTTATTTTAATGATGCACAACGTCAAGCTACAAGAGATGCCGGAAAGTTAGCTGGTCTTGATGTATTAAGAATAGTGAACGAACCCACTGCTGCAAGTCTTGCTTACGGCTTAGGATTGGAGAAAGAAGGTGAGCAAACCATTGCTGTCTATGATCTTGGTGGAGGAACATTTGATATTTCTATCCTAAAGATCACTAATGGCATTTTTGAAGTACTCAGCACAAATGGAGATACCTATTTAGGTGGTGATGATATGGATCGCAGCATCATGAAACATTGGATGCAGCGATCCGGCATTACGGAAGAAGAATTGTCCGGCAACCAACAATTATCTCAGTCACTTCGGTTAAAAGCTGAAGCTGCAAAAAAATGGCTCAGTAACAACGATCATTTTTCTGATGAATTGAACGGCGACAAGTTAGAGATCAGTTTACCTGAGTTCGAATCGTTAATCCAACCCTTGATCGACAGAACGATCACCAGTTGTAAAAATGCACTGAAAGATGCCAATCTTTCTGCAAAAGATATTGAAGATGTTGTAATGGTTGGTGGAAGTACAAGAGTTCCTGCTATTAAAAAAGCAGTGAGCGATTTTTTTGGAAGACAAGTGCATGATGAAGTAAATCCTGATGAAGTAGTTGCCCTAGGTGCTGCCATACAGGCAGATATTCTTGCCGGAAATAATAAAGATTTTTTATTGCTTGATATTACTCCATTAAGTCTCGGCATTGAAACAATGGGAGGTTTGATGGACGTTTTAATTCCACGTAATTCAAAAATTCCAACCAAAGTTGGCAGACAATATACTACACATAAAGATGGACAAAGTGGAATGAGGATTTCTGTTTACCAAGGTGAAAGAGACCTGGTGAAGGATAATCGTAAACTGGCCGAATTTAATCTCACCAATATTCCAGGAATGCCTGCAGGTTTGCCGAAAGTGGAAGTGAGTTTTCTTATTAATGCTGATGGAATTTTATTAGTTAAGGCGAAAGAGTTAAGAAGTGGTGTTGAACAAGAAATTGAAGTAAAACCGCAATATGGAATAACAGATGCAGATGTTGAAAGAATGTTGCTTGAAAGCATCACTCATGCAAAGGATGACATTGCCACCAGGGCTTTAGTTGAAGCAAGAACAGAAGGAGAACAGATATTACAGGTTACAGAGAATTTCATCACGAAGAATGCTTCTTTATTAAGTAGTGAAGAGCTTACGAATACGGCTTCAGCAATGCAGGCACTTCAGATGGCTTTAACAATGGAAGACAAAGATCTCATTCATACCAAAATCGAAGAATTGAATGAGATATCCAGACCTTTTGCAGAAAGAGCAATGGATAAAGCTGTTTCTGAAGCCCTGAAAGGAAGATCATTGGAAGATGCATCGTAAAGATTATTATTTTCTCTGAAGCACTTCGCTTATTTTGGTTCTGAATAATGATAAACTATTCTTATTTTTCATACACAAGAGTGATTGCTGCTGTTGTTTTATTCGCAGGAGTAATTTTATTCTGGCCGGGTAATCTTTATTTTTTAAACGATGACTTTCTTCATTTATATCTGACCAGTCAGGGTCACTGGCTGCAGCAAAATTCGTTTAGACCAGTCTGTGATCTTTCCATGTGGATCGATTATAAGATATGGGGATTGAATGCTGTAGGTTTTCATCTCACTAATACTTTATTGCATCTTATTACTACATTTTTAGTGTACAGATTTTCATTTCGATTCCTGGAAAAATATCATCAGCCGGCCATTGCAAGTTCACATGCAATACTGATTGCTGCTATCTTTTTTGTGTATGCTTTTCATGCAGAAACCATTTATTGGGTGATTGGAAGATCATCAAGCCTCGGTGCAATATTCTTTTTACTAAGTGGTATTTTCTATCTGCGAAGAAACGTTGCAACAAAGTATATTGTCTTTTCACTGCTGATGTTTGTTGTAGGATTGCTTACCTATGAATCAGTTTGGATAATGCCTATAGTAATTGCAATACTCTCCTGGATGGATGTGAAATCACAAACGACTAGCTGGAAAAAGGAAAGCAAATATGTGATCACAGGAATAGTAGTGCTGATTGTATATTTTATCATTCGGTACATTGCCATTCAACAGTTCATTGCCAGTTACGAAGGAGAACGATTTATAAACTTCGATATAAAGGGATTGTCTTTAAATTTTGTAAAGCTTATTCTTCGTTCATTTTCCCGTCAATCTGGAGATTTTTATTTGATCGTACTTGCATTTTTGATTGGTGCAACTGCCCTAGCCAGTTTTCTTTTTACAAGAAAGAAGATGTTGGTCATCGGAACTTTATTGTTGTGGTTATGTACTTACATTCCTTATCTATCTTTAGGCATTGACACATTTGGAAGTGAAAGCGAACGATATCTATATCTGCCCAGCATTTTTCTCTGCATTATGATTGGCATCGGAATAGTGAATGCAGCCAGGGTTTATAAATATGTCATCAGTTTACTATTCTTCTTTGTACATATTCTTTTTATGTATCAAAACAGGGTGGCTTACAAAACAGCTTCAGCTGTTACAGCAGCAACGGTAAAAGAATTGAAAAACTTAGCCGGTAATCAAACCATATATGTATTGCAACTTCCGCAGGAAAATAATGGTGCCTTGATCTTCCGGCTGGGATTTGAAGCTGCAGTAAAATTATATGTCGATTCTTCTACTAAAGTGGTGGTTGTTTCTAAGTATGATGGCAATTATTCTTTCTTCAATGGAGTAAGCGAACAAAACTGGATCGATGGTTTACCAGGCGAAAACGGTAAAGATGCTGTGATGGATTTTGGTAACAGTTCACTTACGATTTACCGGTAGAAATTATTTCTGAATATTTCTTTTTTCCTGCAAGAAAATACTGTGCAATAATGGAATGTTTAAATACACCTGGAATAGATGTTAGTGCTATTCTTTTAGCAGGATAGTCAGGCTTTTCCGAAAATATCCATTTTAAAAAAGCACCATAAGCTTTCAATACTGCAAGAGCATTTCTTCCTTCACCTTTAATCAGGAAAAAAGCAACACTCACCATATCTGTTAGAAACCTTACCGGTAGCCACCATATCTTGTAAGGCACAGGTGCATTTCTGGCACACATCACAAGGTTGTTCCTGAAATTGTAATAAGTCTTTCGCGGAGATTGATAAGATAAACTTCCACCACCTACGTGATATACAACAGACTCATTGCAGCAATACACTTTATATCCTGCAGCATGAAATTTCCAGGACATATCTATCTCTTCAAAATGCATGAAGAAATATTCGTACATGCCATTTACTTCTATATAAACCGAACGTCTGATCAATGAACAAGCCCCACCACTCCAAAACACTTCAGCAGTGGGATATTGATTTTCATCTTTCTCAACTGTATCAAAAATTCTTCCCCTGCAAAAAGTATATCCTAACACGTCAATCATTCCTCCACAAGCACCACCATGTTCAAACATTTCCTTTTGATGAAAGGCTAACATTTTACTTTGGCAGATAGCAATTCTTTCATCTTGTTCCATCAATGCAACCAACGGTTCTAAAAATCCGGTGGTCACTTCAACATCCGAGTTCAACATTAATAAATATGGCTCCTGCATTTTTTCAAATGCATAATTGTAACCTCCGGCAAAACCAAGATTACCTCCTGTTTCAATGATCTTTACCCATGAATGATTGCTTCTCACAAATTCAAGTGAGTCATCACTACTGGCATTATCAATTACATAAACTGTATAATTTGAATAGGAGAGATGCTGCAAAAAAGGAAGAAACTGCTCAAGATATTTCCTGCCATTCCAATTTAAAATTCCAATGCCGACTGCAGGTTTGTTCATGATCTGTTTGATTCAGAAATGCGGGATATGTATTTTCCAATAATATCAAATTCTATATTCACCAGATCTTTTTCTTTCAACTGGCTTATGCTGGTATGTTCAAAAGTGTAAGGGATAATCGCAACCGTAAATTCGTTTTTACCTACATTGAAACAGGTTAAACTGGTGCCATTCACCGAGATAGAACCTTTTTCAATTACCAAATGCGAAAAGCTTTTATCAAATTCAAAACGGTATTCCCAACTACCACTCAATTCTTTAACTTCTATGCACACAGCTGTAGTATCAACATGTCCCTGAACAATATGTCCGTCAAGCCTGCCATTCATTTGCATACAGCGTTCTAAATTCACTAACTTTCCTTCAATCCAGTTGGCCAGGTTCGTTTTTTTAAGTGTCTCTTCAATGGCTGTTACTTTATGTTTACTGTTTTCCACAGCCTCAACCGTTAAACAAACACCTTCATGACTCACACTTTGATCTACTTTCAATTCACCAGAAATATCTGATTCAACCCAGAAACTTTTATTCGTTCCATTCATCTCTATTGAAACGATCTTTCCTACAGCCTCAACTATACCTGTAAACATAACTGCAAATAGAAGAAATATTTTTATACAAGCTACTTATCTTATGGCATCTTTCGTTGTGTCACTCACTTGTACGTTCCGATTTTTCAGGAGCAATTCATCTATTAATGGGCCTTATTCTTTTATTCGCTATTCTTGCCTAACATTGCAGCATGTATCCAAACCTCTACTACGCTTTTGAAGATTTGTTCGGAGTTCAGATAAAAGGGTTACAACTGGTAAACTCATTTGGCTTCTTTGTAGCCATTGCTTTTTTGTTTGGTGCATGGATACTTACAAAAGAAATTAAGAGAAAAGAAGCTGAAGGATTATTGACTTATACTACAAGAGTTATTACTTCTAATCAACAAGTTTCATGGTTTGATGTGCTATTGAATTTTGTACTGGGCTTCTTTTTAGGCTATAAGATCATAGGTGCATTCTTAATTCCTGAAGCTTTGGAAGATCCACAAGTATTTATTTTCTCTTCAAAAGGACATTTATTAGCTGGCTTATTAACCGGAGCTTTGTTTGGTGGATTGAAATGGAATGAAAAGCGGAAAAACAGTTCGGGTAAAGCTGAAAAAAGAACAGTAAGAATTTGGCCACATGATAGAGTAGGAGACATGGTTATCTATGCTGCCATCTTTGGTTTTTTAGGAGCTAAGATCTTTCATAACCTGGAGAACCTTGATGAGTTTGCTGCCGATCCGATTGGTGCATTAATCTCATTCAGTGGGTTAACAATTTATGGAGGGTTAATATTAGCTACTCTTGCAATTATATATTATGCAAGGAAGAATAATATTGGTGTTCTGCATTTGGCAGATTGTTTCGCTCCTACTATGATGATTGCCTATGCAATAGGCCGAATTGGGTGCCAGGTTTCAGGAGATGGTGACTGGGGTATTTTAAATAGTGCATATTTAACCGAAATGGATGGGGCTATAGTTTCATCTACACCTGAACAATTCAATGCAGCATTACAGGCAAATGCACAGTTTTACTTACGTGATCTGAACGTAGATTCTTTAAGCCAGATCCATCATGCTTCTGTTAAAGCGTTTGCCGGACTACCCAACTGGTTTGTTGCTTACGACTATCCACACAACGTAGTAACTGCCGGAGTACCTCTGGCTGATTGTACTGGTAAGTACTGTAATCACCTCCCAATTCCTGTTTTCCCAACACCATTATATGAGTTTATTGCCTGTACTTTATTGTTTTTTATACTCTGGATGCTAAGAAAAAGAATAAAAATTGCAGGCCGATTGGCTGCCATATATCTTATTTTTAATGGAGTTGAGCGGTTTTTTATTGAAAAGATCAGGGTAAATACTACCTACGACATATTCGGATTTCATCCGACCCAGGCAGAAATTATATCCGTATTACTCGTAATTACAGGTGCATTTCTTTATATGTATACCCCTAAGATTCAACCTGCTACGCCTCAGCCAAAGGGTTAAATTACCATTCATCACATCTAAGTAACTAGTTAATCATTAACTCGTTTTAATTGACAAGTTGGTTTCGCCAACCATCCTTGTATAATACCGTTCATGTTAAAATATTGTACTTGGTTATGCAAAGTACCTACTTTTGAACTGTAATCAACAAGCTACAGTACTAATAAAACTACGAAAATGAAAAGACTACCTATCCTAATAACTACACTTAGCCTACTTCTGGCCTCGTTTATAAGCATGGCACAAACAACATCTGGAAAAATTACCGGTTCCGTTACAGATACACAAAAGGCAATCGAAGCGGCAACTGTAAATCTTTTAAAAGCAAAAGATTCGACCGTTGTAAAATTTGCTATTACGAGCAAAACCGGAAATTTTGAAATAGACCTGGTGAAGGATGGTAACTACCTGATCTCCATCCAGGCAGTAGGGTTTCAAAAATATTACTCAAGTCCTTTTACAGTAACAGCAGGTTCTGCTGACCAGTCTTTCAGCAAGATTGAACTTGTACCATCATCTAACAAATTACAGGATGTAACAGTAGCATCAAAGAAGCCATTGATAGAACAAAAAATCGATAGAACGATTGTTAATGTAGATGCCTCACCAACAAATGTCGGAAGCAGTGCACTTGAAGTACTTGAAAAATCTCCAGGCATTTCTGTTGATAAAGATGGCAACATTAGTTTGAAAGGAAAAGAGGGTGTTATGGTGTTGATTGATAATCGTCCAACTCAACTTAGCGGAGCTGATCTTGCTAACTTATTACGTAGCATGAATGCGAACCAACTTGATCAGATCGAAATCATGACCAATCCTCCTGCTAAATATGATGCAGCAGGTAATGCAGGTATCATCAATATAAAAACAAAGAAGACAAAAACATTTGGATATAATGGATCTGTTACAGTAGGTTATGGGCAAGGTGTTTATCCAAAAGCAAACGAAGCAATTACTTTTAACTATCGCCAGGGTAAGATCAACTTATTTTCTAATGTTAGCCACAATTTTCATAAAGGATTTGGTGAGCTCGATATTGAAAGAAACTTCATTAACAAAACCTCGAAAGTAGTTGAGTCACATTTTGAGCAGAAAGCAAAAATGAGCAGACAAAGCAATTCGTTTAATGGTAAAGTTGGAGTAGATTATTTTGCCACTAAGAAAACAACATTTGGATTGGTACTGAGCGGATATTCAAGTAAGAGTGATAATGAAAATAAAAACATTAATGACCTCTACGCTCCTCCATCAAATTATATCAGTCAAACGAGATCTTTATCCTTACAGGATGATAAATGGCAAAACTTCAGTTCTAATTTCAACTTCAGGCATGTGCTTGACAAAACTGGAAAGGAGATCACAGCAGATGTTGATTATATAGTATACGATGCAGAGCAGTTTCATACGTTAACTAATGCATATTTTACCCCTTCTGGTGTGTCTACAAGAAAAGCGGATACTTTATATGGAACGCTTCCACAAGTAATAAATATTTATAGCGGCAAAGTTGATTATCTCCATCCTTTGAAAAATGGTGCTCGTTTTGAAGCAGGGTTGAAGACAAGTATTGTAAGAACAGATAATAATGCTCAGTATGATTCACTTGTATATGGAGTATTAGTTAGAGATCTTAACAGGAGCAACCATTTCATCTATGAAGAAAACATCAATGCAGCTTATGCAAATCTGAGTGGATCCCTTAGCAAAAAATGGAGCGGTCAGTTAGGGTTAAGAATGGAAAACACCATTGCAAAAGGAAAACAAAAAACAACAGGCCAGGATTTCGAACGTAACTACACACAATTATTTCCTACGGCATATCTACAATATAAGGCGAACGAAAAGAACAGCTTTGTGTTGAATTACGGAAGAAGAATACGTCGTCCAAATTATGGTGATCTGAATCCTTTTATCGAATTCTTAGACAGGTATACTTATGAGCAAGGTAATCCGAACTTAAAACCACAGTTTAGTCATAATGTTGAGTTGAGCCATACGTTCAAAGGTTTCCTTACTACTACACTTAACTACACAAAGACCAACGATATTTTACAAATGATAATGGATCAGATACCTGAAGACACCATCACATTTGTAAAAAAGGAAAACATTGCAAGCCAGCGTCAATTCGGTTTATCAATCAGTGCAGGAATGCCAATTACAAAATGGTGGACAAGTAACTTGTATGTGAATGTATTCAATAATCATTTCGAAGGAGTTGTTGGTGCTGAAAAGATAACTGTTGATGCAACGATGCTTTCATTAAATGGTTCACAGCAATTCAAGCTAAATAAAACTGCAAGTGTTGAGATCAGTGGATGGTACAGAACTGCAGGAATTGAAAGTGTTTTGAAAACAAAACCGATGGGAATGGTGGCTCTTGGCTTTAGCCAGCAGGTTATGAAAGGAAAAGGTACTTTAAGACTGAACATCCGTGACATATTCTATACACAACAATTCTCGGCTGTATCAAAGTACGGTCATGTAGATGCAGGCTTTACGCAGAGAAATGACAGTCGTGTTGTTAATATCGGATTCACTTATCGTTTCAATAAAGGAAAGCTTAAAGCATCCCAAGGTAGAAAAAGTGGTAGTGCCAGTGATGAACAAAATAGAGTAGGAGGAGGAAGCTGATAATATATTAAAAGAAAACTCCGTTGCATACGGAGTTTTCTTTTCCAATAGCATTTGAAAATTTCCGTTCATCCTTATTTAGCTATTTATCACATTTCTGCTACTACAATTTTACCCTCGTTAATCACCCACGCAATCGAAACTGTTTATGAAACAAATTTTTACATTCATACTTCTGGCTGTTGCATCTCTTGCACAGGCACAAAATAAATCTGGTAAGATCACAGGATTGGTAAAAAATGCTGAAGGAAAAGCATTAGAAGCTGCAACTGTTTCTTTATTGAAAGCAGAGAATCAATCTTTGGTAAAAGTTAGTATTACCGATAAAGAAGGAAATTTTGACTTTGAAAGAATTCCTGAAGGAAAATTTTTTGTTAGCATTGCTGCAGCAGGGTATAGTAATTTGAAATCGCAGATTATTGAAGTTACACCTGATAAACAAACGGTAGATGCAGGTTCTTTTACAGTTGAACCGGTTGCTAAAGACCTCGGCAATGTAGAAGTGGCTTCTAAAAGACCTCTGATTGAAAATAAGATCGATAAAACGATCGTAAATGTTGATGCATCTCCATCCAATACAGGTCTATCAGCTTTGGAAGTGCTTGAAAAATCACCAGGAATTGTAATTGATAATAATGATAACATCAGTATTAAGGGAAAATCCGGAGTGATCGTTTTGATCGACGGAAAACAAACTTTCTTAAGTGGACAGGATCTTGCCAATTTCTTACGCAACATGCCTTCCAATCAACTTGATCAGATTGAGATCATGACCCAGCCTTCTGCAAAATTTGATGCAGCAGGTAACTCTGGTATCATCAACATCAAAACAAAAAAAAGCAAGGCAAATGGCTTTAATGGTAGTGTGAATAACAGTGCCATCTTTGCTAACTACTATAAAAATACAACTGGATTAAACTTCAACTGGAGAAAGAACAGCGTAAACGTTTTTGGAAACTATGGCGTAGCTCTTTGGGAAGGTTTTAATGAATTACATATTACAAGACAATTCCGCAGTGATAAAAATGCTCCATTCACACAGCTTTTTGATCAGAATACTTTCGGCAGATTCTCAGGTTATCCGCACAACTTTAAATTAGGTGTTGATGTTTTTGCTTCTAAGAAAACAACCATTGGTGCAGTGTTACAGGAAATTTTGATAATCGCAAATTCAAGACCATCGGTGAGAATCGTATAATGGATGGAAGTAAAAATTTAGAAAAGATCAACAGGTCAGAATCACAAACACACGATCCATGGACGAATGTTGGTGGTAATATCAACTTCAAACAAGTGCTGAACAAAGGAGCTGAAATAACAGCAGATGCAGATTATGTAATGTATAGAACAAAAGGAAATCAGTATAACAATAACTATTTATATAATCCTGATGGAACATTAGCAACACCTGCAGCCGGACAAGAAAATCCTATTTTATTAAAAGGATATCTTCCTGCAAATATTGATATCTACACTTTAAAATCGGATTATAGCAAACCGATTGGTAAAGATGGTAAGTTAGAAGCAGGTTTTAAGATCAGCCGTGTTAAAACAGATAATGATGCACAGTACACTTATTATAATGCATCACAGGATAAATGGCTGTCTGATGTTAGAAGTAATCATTTTTTATATCAGGAGAATATTAACGCTGCGTATGTAAATATGCAAAAGCAGATCAAGAAGTTCGGCATCCAGTTAGGATTAAGAGTAGAACAAACACAGGTGAAAGGAAATCAGCTTGTCGGCAATAGCAAATTTGAAAGAGATTATACAAAATTCTTCCCTACGGCTTATATCAGCTATAAAGCCACTGAAGCAAATACTTTCGCATTGAACTATGGAAGAAGAATTGAACGACCAGGCTACCAGGATCTGAATCCTTTTCAATATCCTTTAGATGCTTATACAAATCGTCAGGGTAATCCAAACCTTCAACCACAGTTCAGTCATAACGTAGAGCTGAGTTATAATTATAAAGGCAGATTGAATATCTCAACCAATTATACCTACACCAACGATATCATCAACGATGTATTGAAGACAGAAGATGTTGCAGGAAGCCCTTATAAAGTAACCTTCCAGGTAAAAGATAATGTGGCTGAAAGAAAAAACATTGGTTTATCTATCAACTGGAACCAGCCGATCAAAATATGGTGGAGCGTTAATTTCTTTACAAACGTGTACAATAACGAATTCAAAGGATTTATTGGGACAGAAAAGATAGATGTTGCATTCACTTCCTTCAATGCGAATATCAGCAACAGCTTCCAGTTTGGTAAAGGTTGGAGTGGTGAAGTAAGTGGATTTTACAATCATAAGAACCTGGTTAGCTCTGTGATATTAGCCGAGCCAATGGGAATGTTCTCTCTCGGTTTAGGTAAACAAGTTTTGAAAGGAAAAGGAACAGTTCGTGTTAATGCCCGTGATCCTTTCTGGATCATGCGATTTAAAGGTTCTACTGTAATGGATCAATTCACTACAGACATTAACAGCAGGTGGGATAACAGGAGATTGGTGGTTTCTTTCAACTTCCGATTTGGGAAAGGTCAGCAACAACAGCAAAGAAAAAGAGGCGGTTCAGATGAAGAACAAAATCGTGCCGGACAAGGTAACGGACAACAGTAATAGTTTTCTCTCATGTGCATTATATAGGGACGACCCTGGTTTCTACCAGGGTCTTTTATTTTACAATTCGGCTTCTCTTGCCTAAGTAAAAAATTGAAGTAAGAAAATTCAAAAAGACAAATCCTAATATCCATAATCTTTTTTCTGAAGAGTGGATCTTAGTTGAACGTGCAACCTCATAAATTCCGGTTATCAAACTAATAAGAGAGAGGATTACGCCAATAATCAGGAATGTCTCAGCACTTTCAAAATGCAGGATTTTGAGATATGCCCCCGTAATAACAAAAAAGAAGCTGATGAGAAATACGAATGGGAATAGGTTCCTTTTCATAAAAATGTTTATTACAAATTAATCAAATTTTTAATAAGACAAAGCTTAGATATGACCTAATCGGTATTTTAATCATTCAACCTCTTTACATTTGCGAACTATCCACTATCATCTATCACCTGTAAACTAACTACCATGCCTTCATTCGATATCGAAAGCTCAGTTGATCTGCAAACATTGGATAATGCTATCAATACAGTTAAAAAAGAAATATCAAACCGTTTTGATTTCAGAGGATCACCGGTAGAGATTGAACTTGATAAAAAAGAGTACATCGTTAAAGTGGAAGTAGAAAGCGATATGAAGATGAAGCAGGTGATCGATGTTATCATCAGTCGAGCAATGAAACAGGGAATTGATGCTTCTGCTTTCAACTTTGATAAAGATGCATATCCAAGTGGGAAGGTTGTAAAGAAGGAGATACCTGTAAAAAATGGTTTGAAACAGGAAGATGCTAAAAAAGTGGTGAAGCTGATAAAAGACGCCGGTCTGAAAGTACAAGCCCAGATCATGGATGATATTGTTCGTGTAACAGGCAAGAAAATAGATGATCTGCAGGAAGTGATTGCTCTTTGTAAAAATGGCAACCTGGGAATGCCTTTGCAGTTTGTGAACATGAAGAGTTAGTTTTTTAGCTGATTAATTGATTGAAAGTCAAATGATGCCATGAAAACTGGACCCTGAAGTGAGTGACACAAGAAACGATGCCATGAAAAGCAAAGCCGGCCCAATAACATATTAAGAGCATTTTTATTTTGCCTCCAGCCATAATTCCCTTAGCTTTGCACCTCTTTAAAAACTGCATGGCAAAATCCATGCACCCTAAAATTAAAAATATGAAACAGGGAATCCATCCGGAAGGCTATCGTTTAGTTGTGTTCAAGGATATGAGTAATGGTACTTCTTTCCTTGGAAAATCTACAACTGCATCTAAAGAAACCATCAAGTTTGAAGATGGTAATGAGTATCCATTAGTAAAACTGGAGATCTCAAATACTTCGCATCCTTTTTATACTGGTAAGAACATGTTGGTAGATACCGCTGGTCGTATCGATAAGTTTAAGAAGCGTTACGAAAAGAAAAAGTAATTACCGATTTCTTCATAGTTGATTTTTTTTATCCCGCTGCATAAGCGGGATTTTTTTTGTTTAACCAGGAATTAAACTAATTAAGACGAATACTTGCTAAGAAAAGATGAACCATAAGCCAGTGCTACTATTTGGCTTTACTTGCGTCGCACTCTTGTACTTCCTGATCTTTGCTCAGCAAAGCAGATTAGTTGTTGAAAGAAACTAACCAGGCTATAAGCCAGCAGTTGGTTTCACAAAATGGGTTCCCAATAATTTCTATTTAACACTTTGTATTAGGACTATGCTTTTATTTTCGTTCTAACAAAAGCCCCACAGCAGATGAAAAATGCGTTACTCATTGTGAATGTTCTTTTGGTGATTGCAGTGGCAACACTTTTTTTTCTCTATTTCTCTAAGAAAGCTCCCCAGTTAAGTGCAGCAGTAGCAAGCGGATCGGTTGAAAACGGTCAAGGGTTTAAGATCGCTTATTTCGAAATGGATTCAATTGAAAACAATTACAATTATTTTAAAGATGTAAGAAGCAAGTTTAGGGGTAAAGAGCAACAATTGAATAATGAGTTGCAAAACATCAAAAATCAGTACGAGAAACTGTATGAAGAATATTCGCAGATACATTCTACATTATCACCAGAAGAAAAAGTGAAGAGAGAACAGAGCCTGGTAATGTTGCAGGAGTCATACAAAAACAAACAGGAATTGCAAGGTTCAGAATTACAAAGCGAAGGGTTTAAATACAGGCAGGAAATTTATAAGAAGATACAAGACTATCTGAAAGATTATAATAAAGACAAAGGTTTTGCTTTCATATTTGCAAGTAATCCTGACCTGTTTTATTATAAAGACAGTGTTTATAACATTACCGGTGATCTTATAGAAGGTTTAAATAAATCTTATAAGCCAGCCAAGAAAAAATAGTTACAATCCCGCTTTCAGCGGGATTTTTTATTTACAGTAATAGTCTTTCCTTTGCAACAAAGCTGCCGGGGACATGAATGTTGAACAAGTTTTATCTGGTCTGTCGAATATCAAAGTTGCTGTGATAGGAGATGTGATGCTTGATACTTATTGTTGGGGCAAAGTTGAAAGAATATCACCTGAAGCTCCGGTACCAATTGTTACCTTGGACAAAAAAGAAATCAGAATTGGTGGTGCTGCGAATGTCGCTTTAAATACAGCTTCATTAGGTGCTCCTACATTTATATTCTCTGTGATTGGACAAGATGAAGAAGGTCGTGAGTTGAAAGAACTGATGCAGCGGAATAATATTTACCTTGATTACCTGATAACATCACCCAAAAGAATTACCACTAACAAAACAAGGATCATCAGCCGTAATCAACAGATGATGAGATTAGATGCAGAGTTGGTAAAAGATCTGGATGATACTTTGGAAGAAGAAATGTTATCTGTTTTTAAAAAATTTGTTGCAGCACATCAGCCACAAGTAGTAATTCTTGAAGATTATAACAAAGGTGTACTCACTGAAAAATTAATTTCCGGTATTATTGAAGTATGCAGAGAACATAACATTGTTGTTACTGTCGATCCAAAACGAAAGAATTTCTTTGCATACAAAGGAGCTACGATTTTTAAACCTAATCTTAAAGAAGTAAAAGAAGCCCTGAACTTATTGTTTGATGAAGTTAACGCTGATCTGCTTTCCAATATTCATTTACAGTTACAACAAACGCTTCAACATAATTATTCTCTGATCACACTTTCTGAACACGGAATGTTTTACCAGGGCGATAATGAAAGCAAGATCATTCCATCGCATTTAAGAAACATTGCAGACGTTAGTGGGGCAGGAGATACAGTCATCGCTGTTGCATCTTTGGTATATGCAGCGTCGAAAGATATTCATTTGGCTACCGAAGTAGCAAATATTGCCGGCGGATTGGTTTGTGAAGAAGTTGGAACAGTGGCAATTGATCCTGTAAAACTTCTTGCTGAATGTAAAACCTTATTGAGCTAAAATGAAAA
Organism: Bacteroidota bacterium; assembly: GCA_023386555.1. Lineage (GTDB taxonomy): Bacteria > Bacteroidota > Bacteroidia > Chitinophagales > Chitinophagaceae > JAEZDC01. The sequence goes on from JAEWJK010000009.1 coordinate 198,669, forward strand.
AATATGCCATCATAGCTGCAGGAGGTTCCGGACAAAGAATGGGAAGTCCTGTTCCAAAACAGTTTCTTGAAATAAAGGGAAAATCAATCTTGTGGTATTCAGTAAAAGCTTTCATTGATGCATTTGCTGATATCAATATCGTAATAGTTACTCCGGCAGCATATATTACTGAAGCACAAAATATTTATAGTGAGTTTCGCAATATAATTTTTATAGAAGGTGGTGCTTCAAGATTTCAGTCAGTAAAGAATGGATTGGCAGTGGTAAAAGAAGCATCGATTGTATTTGTGCATGATGCTGTAAGATGTTTAGTTACCAAAGATCTGATTCAACAATGCTATGAACAGGCTGTAGAAAAAGGATCGGCTATTCCTTCAGTATCGGTGAATGACAGCGTAAGAATGATTGAGAATGATGCCCACAAAGTGATTGACAGAAGCAAGCTCCGTATTATTCAGACACCACAGACTTTTAAAAGTGAGATCATCCTTCCGGCTTTTGCAGCAGATGATAATGAAAGCTTCACTGATGAAGCTACTGTTATTGAAGCATCAGGAACTGAAATTTACCTGATAGAAGGAGAGTTGTCTAATATCAAAATAACAAGACCAGTCGATATAATCATTGCAGAAAAAATATTAGAGCAACGATAAGTCCTACATTCTTTCCGGTACTCTTATTCCCAATAATCCCATTCCTGTTTTAATTACATGAGCTGTTAGTTGTGCAATGGATAGACGAAGTTGTTTCTTCTCTTCACTCTCAGCATTAGCAATAGAATGTTCTGTATAGAATGAGTTGAATGTTTGTGCCAGGCTGAAAATATAAATTGCAATCTTAGAAGGATTTAATTCTTCTCCGGCTTCCTCAAGAATTAAGGGAAATCTTTCTAAGTTAACGATCACCTGTTTCTCTAAAGGAAGTAATTCACTTATCCCTAAACTGCTATTATCAAATGCATTTCCTTCAGATCCAATTTTCCTGATGATGCTTTTTATCCTTGCATGTGTGTATTGAATGAATGGACCGGTAAAACCATGAAAGTCTATACTTTCTTCCGGGTTAAATATCATTTTCTTTTTTGGATCAACTCTCAGCAAGAAGAATTTCAATGCACCCAAGCCAATAATATTATACAAGTCTTTTAATTCCGCTTCTGTAAAATCTTTCACCTTACCAAGCTCTTCGGTTTTTTGTTGAGCGATCTTTATCATTTCACTCACCATGTCATCAGCATCAACAACAGTTCCTTCCCTGCTCTTCATTCTTCCTGAAGGCAACTCAACCATTCCATAGCTTAAATGATAAATACCATCAGCAGAAGGTAAGCCCAGTTTCTGGCAGATCAGCTTCAACACCTTCATGTGATAGTTCTGTTCATCACCTATAACATAAATATTTCTTTCAGCTTTGAACTCTTCATAACGTTGTTCTGCAAGACCAATATCCTGCGTTATGTAAACTGCAGTCCCATCTCTTCTTTGCACTACTTTTTCATCTAGTCCATCATTGGTCAGATCTATCCAAACACTGCCATCATCTTTTTTATAGAATACACCTTTCTGTAAACCTTTCTCAACAAGTCCTTTTCCTAGCAGATAAGTGTTGCTCTCATAATAAACTTTATCAAAATCGGCACCGATGGATTCGTATGTTTTATCAAAACCATCATACACCCAGCCATTCATTTTTTTCCAGAGCTCCATCACATGGGCATCACCAGCTTCCCAGTCGATCAGCATTTTTTTAGCAGCTTGCATGATCTCAGTTTTATTTTCAGCAAAGTCCTTCAATTCATCCTGCTCTATATTTATCTTTTCCTCTATCGAAATAATAGGCTTGAGCAACTTTGATAATTGCTTTTGTTTAATTTCTTTTTCCTTTTCACCAAGATCTTCTTTATCTAATGACTTAAGGACATCTTTCCATTTTATTAAATTCTCTTTTGCCTTATTTACAGTTAAATTTACTTCACTACCTAAGCCAGAAATAGCTTTTAAATCAAGATCCGATATTGCTATAGCTAAAGGTGCTTCTAGCTCATTTATTTTTTTCAGATGTGCTTCTATTTTGACCTTTTCTGCCTCCGTATATAATGAGTAATCCCCTTGATATATAAGATTAATTAGAGGTTTCGATTGTTTCTTTAACTCATCATTAAACTTCACATAATAATCACCAACAAGATGATCACCTTTTATCCCTGTAGTTTTAGGTGTAGCACCATTGCCAAACAATTGCCAGGCAATCATGCTTTTGCAAATATGAATGCCCCTGTCATTTACAATACAAGTCTTTACAATTTCATTACCTGTTGTTTTCAATATCTCGGCTGTACTCCATCCTAAAAAAATATTTCTAAGATGACCAAGGTGTAAAGGCTTATTTGTGTTAGGTGATGCATATTCAACCATCACTTTTTTACCGGTGCTCTGGCTCTTACCAAAAGATGCATTGATATGTTGTTGCTGAAGAAAACTGATCCACACCTTCGGAGAAATGGTAAGATTTAAAAATCCTTTGATAACATTAAATCCTGAAAAAAGCTGTTGTTCATTCTGTAAAAGATATTCACCCAATTCCTGACCTAATGCATCAGGCGATTTTTTCAACTGCTTTACAAAGGAGAAAAGCACAACAGTATAGTCTCCCTCAAACTCAGGCTTTGTTTCGTTAACAGAAATTTCCTTATCCTGTAACTGTACTTTATACAATTCGTTGATCGCTTTTACTGTAGCCGTTCTTATTGATGCAAAAACACTCATAGTATCTTAGGTTCAGCCGCAAAAGTAGCAAAATAGCGGTGAGGGTTTTAAGTTTATCCAAATCCTTATTTTCGCAGCCACTGGTGAGACAATTACATAATAATACACGGAAATTCATCCTTGCTTTTGTGGATTTTTTTTATCCACCCTTCAAAAGATTCATGCCATTGCAAACTTTTCGTTATGCAGCATGTGGAGGTGGAAACACTTTGTTTAATATCTTTCTTTTCTTCATTTTCTATAACTATCTTTTTAAGAAAGAGATAATTCACCTTGGCTTTTTTGCCCTTGAGCCATATACTGCTGCATTTATCTCTGCTTTTTGTATCACCTTCCCCATAGGTTTTTACCTCAGCATGTATGTTGTTTTTCCGGGAGCTACCTTAAGAAGAAGAGTTCAGCTTTTCCGATACTTCCTGGTTGTTATAGCATGCATCATTTTAAATTATGGTTTCCTGAAATTATTTGTTGAAACTTTCGGTTGGTATCCTACACCATCATTGATGTTAACAGCAATCATAGTTGTTGCATTTAGCTATTTTACTCAGCGTAATTTTTCTTTCAGCCAGAAAGAAAGGATATGATTTTTTATTTAGTCATCATTATACCATTGTGCAGCTTTCGTTGCGTCGCACACTTGTACTTTTAAAGCTTTATTCGGCTATTAAACAATAGCCTATAACGAAGAAAGAGCCATCCTTTCGAATGACTCTTTCCTCTAATAAGTTTTCCATTATTGAATAATCAGCTTCTCTGTAAATCTTCCGTTTTCAGATTCGATCACCACCAGGTAATATCCTTTTGCAAAACCAGATACAGGAATATCAATTGTTTCACCCGTATTTAAAATAGTTCTGTAATTGGTATAAACGGTCTTACCTGAAACATCAATCAGCTTAATAGTTGCTTTTTTGATCTCAGTCAAGGCTGCAAATGTTGCTTTTGTTGTTGCTGGGTTTGGATTAATTGTATAGATGGTTTTTCCATTTGGCATAACAACCTTTGCAATAGATGAATATGATGATCTTCCATCAATATCAACCTGTTTTAACCTGTAATAGTTTACTCCGGCAAGAGGTTTCATATCATTGAACAAATATTGTTGAACACCAGCAGGAGAATTGCCGGCATTAATATTTCCGATGCTTTCGAAATTTACTCCATCACGGCTTCTTTGTACTTCAAACATTTTATTGTTTACTTCAGATGCTGTAGTCCATTGCACCAATACTGCTTTCTCGCCATTTCTTCTTGCCGTAAAGTCAAGCCATGTTACCGGTAAACTTCCACTGGCAAGGCAGATCTTCAAGCCCCAGGCATCTAAACTTCCACCATCCTGTGAATATTTATCCTGCACTCGTAATATCCATGTGCCATTACAATTCTGACCGTTAAAAAATCCTAATGAGCCTTCCGGCTTAATAGTTAGCCCACCTGTGGGTGGACAAGGAAAAGTTGAAAGGCTGGCAGCATCATCAAGATTAAGATGGAAGCCTTGTTCATCATCACATATTTCATCAAATAATGTTACCGTTGTGCCTGATGGACTTTGTAATGATATTTTAAGATCACTTATCCAGCTATGAGAGCCCTGTAATCCAACAACGTCGAGGTCAGTAATGATGCCACTGCCACCAATCGTCAATGTTGACTGTACAGTATTTGGCGATGCTGATAAAATTGTCTTAGGTACATCAGTGCTGGTAACATTACCACATGAACTTGCAGAAGTTGAAAAACTTCTTGCGGCAGAAACAAGATCACCACATACAGTTGATGCAGTAACCCTCCAATAATATTGTGTATTAGGACCCAGGTTGGAAGTAATAGTATGAAATGTTGTTGTTAAGCCACTTTCAGTAGCAACGATTCCGGTAAATGTTGAGTTTGTTGAAATATCAAGTTTATAACTTGTAGCACCTGTTATTGCTGTCCATGAAAATGATGGAGATGGTGGTTGAGATACTGCAGCATTCGCCGGACTTGATAATATAGGTGCTGAACTTGAAGACACCACATTAAAGGTGATGGTTCTTGTTTTTACGATAGAACCCGATGTGCCAGTAACTGTAATTACATGAGTTCCTGCAGGTACTGTACCCTGTAAAGTAACAGTTACATTATTTCCCGGGGCTACTGAATTACTGCTAAAAGCAACTGTTGTACCTGCCGGATTGCCTGATGCTGTTAAATTAATTGCTGTACTATAACCCAGTAATGAAGCAGTATTTAAAGTTGTAGTTAAAGGTGAACCGCTACATGCAGTAATGTGTTCCGGAGTACTAAAGACAAATTCAGCAGTGGTAGGAGTCTGTATTGTAAAGTTTGAATTGGAGATATCAAAAAATACATTGCCTACAGATCTTACTCTTATTCTTGCAGATGATGAAACATTGTTTGGAAGGATGATCTCGTGTGAGCCATCATTTGGAGTACTAGTGGCTAAAACAATAGGAAAAGTAATACCTCCATCAATAGAGAGATCTATAGCTACGTTTGCACAATTAACTGTGCCACTTGCAGTGCCAGCTACATTCCATGTGATTGTTTGAAATTCTCCAACCTTCCATGGTGTTACACTGGTGTTGGGAGAAGTAACAATGAAAGGGCCTGCATTTCCATCTACAGTAATAATAACATCATCAGCATTATTGGCTGCACCGGCAAAAAGAGCATTATCTCTTACAGTGAACCTGAATTTCATTGTTCTTGAAACAGATGGAATGGCTTCCCAGGTTGAAGTTGTTAAGCCATTAAGGATGGTTGAAAGTGCAGGAAAAGTTCTTGAAACATTAGATGAATGTTCAAACGACCTAAACACAGGTCCCGATGAAGATGTAGCCTGTGGAAAAGTGTTAGAGCCGGAGGAAAAAACATCATATTGTTCCCAGCAATAGCTCATAAAATCTCCATCAGCATCAGTTGCCTGTCCCGTTAGCACAAAGGGTGTTGATTTAGGAATAGTATAATCCAAACCTGCATTTACCACGGGAGTTGAATTTCCTGTATTAGTAACAACAGCACATGTTGCACCAAATGGTGATTTTAGATATTCAGTTACTTGCTCTATGCTTTTCGCATGAAAATAATCATCACCGGCAGATTGTATATCCGTTGGTCCGGTAATACCTGCATATCCCATTATTGTTGAACCACTACCGGGTTCCATATTTGCTCCGGTACCTTCTACATTCCAGGTAAAAGTATGATTGGCGCCAAACTGATGCCCCATTTCATGACACCAATATTCTACTGCTAAAGGATCACCTTGTACTACATAATGGGCAGTATAAGCACTTCCTTTACCTGTCTTACAAACACAACCAATGCAACCTGCATTTCCATTCTCATCACCGAAAGATACTTTAGCAATCAAATGACCAATATCGTAATTAGCATTTCCTATAGCACCATCTAAAGTTGATTGAGTATTACTGTTCCATCCGCTACCAGTGGAACTGAAAGGATCAGTTGTAGCATTCAAGTACAATACTGCATCCATTCCGTTAACAAAGTTCATCTTAATCCCAAAATCCCTATCATAGATTCCATTTGCCCTATTAAGGTTTGTGGTCAACATGGCTAACACTTTCGTTTTTCTCTGAGCATCTGAAGTTTCTGTTCCATCTAAACAAGCCTGTGAATATTCACCATTTACAGTAACAGCCAATCTGAAAGTTCTGCGTTTTCCATCATCAACTCCTAATGCATCTGATTGAATGTTAGATTTATTCATCAACTCCTCAGTGTCGCAATCAAAATCTGAAATTGCATTCATTCCACTTCTGTTAAACACAACACAATAGCCAGCGTTTTTATCAACCGTATTGATGTAAAAAGTTTGTCTGTTTGGCGATAGTACTTGTGCATGAAAACCTCTGGGACTCAAATCAAATCTTACAGTTGATCCGTTCATATCTATTGCAATTCCGATATAAGTTTTAATAGAAGGATATTGGTCAGCTAATCCCTTCTCCATTACCGGTGACTCAACAACTTTATAACTTTCAAAGCCACCTTGAGCATTCGGTATAGATATGATAACAGTTGAATGATTGATATTGATGCTGCCTTCCATAGGTGCATCCTGTAATTGTGTACGTATTGCTTGTTCATTCAGCTGAAAAGATTTGTACACAGCAGGCTTATAATTCTTTTCAAAAACTGCAGGGCTGATTGAAGTTTCTGAAACGGCTGTCCAATAATTGTTTTGGGCAAAGAGGTTGAAGCAGGCCAATAGCGATAAGGCCAGCAAAGTAGTTTTAACTCTCATGTAGTTGGTTTGCAGATGGAAAATTAAGTTGACGAATATAATGCTTACGTGTGGTGTAAAGTAGCTTGAGCAATGAAAAACACTTTGTTAAGTGGATTTTAAAGCTGATCAATGATATGACGATGAAGTGCTTGCGACGCAACAGACGATGCTATGGAAAACTAAGTTAGTATCTACTGTCGATGGTAAACAGACAACTGTTAACCGATACCTGCCATTTTTTCACCTAAAACCCTCATGGCATGATGGTTGAGCCAGTAGGCTAAACTAAATTCATTAAAAATCAACATAGTTATGGCAAAGATCATTGGAATAGACCTGGGTACCACCAATAGCTGCGTATCGGTTATGGAAGGTAACGAACCAGTTGTGATAGCCAACGAAGAAGGTCGTCGTACAACACCTTCTGTAGTGGCATTTTTGAAGAATGGCGAAAGAAAAGTGGGTGATCCTGCTAAAAGACAGGCTATTACCAATCCTCAAAACACAATCACCAGTGTAAAAAGATTCATGGGTCGTCGTTTTGATGAGGTGACAGAAGAGAAGAGCCATTGGAGCTATAAAGTAGCACAAGGTGACAATAATACAGTTCGTATTGACATAGACGGTCGTTTATACACTCCACAGGAAATCTCAGCAATGGTACTTCAGAAAATGAAGAAAACCGCTGAAGATTACCTCGGCCAGGAAGTAAAAGAAGCTGTGATCACTGTTCCGGCTTACTTTAACGATGCTCAAAGGCAAGCTACAAAAGAAGCCGGTGAGATCGCTGGTTTAAATGTTCGTCGTATTGTTAACGAACCTACCGCAGCAGCTCTTGCTTATGGTTTGGATAAAAAACATGCAGATCAAAAGATAGCGGTATTCGACCTTGGTGGTGGTACATTCGATATCTCTATTCTTGAATTGGGTGATGGTGTGTTTGAAGTAAAATCTACTAATGGTGATACTCACTTAGGTGGTGATGACTTCGATAAAGTGATCATGGACTGGTTGGCTGAAGAGTTCAAAAACGATGAAGGCATCGATCTTAGAAAAGATCCAATGGCTTTACAGCGTTTGAAAGAATCTTCAGAAAAAGCAAAAGTAGAATTAAGCTCTGCTACAGAAACAGAGATCAATCTTCCATATATCACTGCAGTAGATGGTGTGCCTAAACACTTAGTGAAGAAATTAACAAGGGCAAAGTTTGAAGCACTTGCTGATAATTTATTACAACGTTGCCTGAAGCCTTGCGAAGCTGCATTGAAAGATGCTGGATATTCAACTTCACAAATAGACGAAGTGATATTGGTTGGAGGTTCTACACGTATTCCTAAAGTACAGGAGATCGTAGAGAAATTTTTTGGAAGAAAGCCACACAAAGGAGTGAACCCTGATGAAGTAGTAGCAATTGGTGCAGCTATTCAAGGTGCTGTATTAACTGGTGAAGTGAAAGATGTATTGTTGTTGGATGTTACTCCGTTAACGCTTGGTATTGAAACATTAGGTGGAGTATTAACACCAATGATTCCTGCTAATACTACTATTCCAACTAAGAAAACTGAAGTGTATTCAACAGCAAGTGATAATCAGCCTGGTGTGCAGATACATGTTTTGCAGGGTGAACGTTCACTCGCAAAAGACAATAAGAGCTTAGGTGTGTTCAACCTTGATGGAATTCCACCGGCTCCAAGAGGTGTACCGCAGATCGAAGTAACATTTGATATTGATGCCAATGGTTTGATTCACGTTAGTGCAAAAGATAAAGGCACCGGTAAAGAACAGAAGATACATATTGAAGCCGGTAGTGGTTTGAGTAAAGAAGAGATCGAGAAAATGAAAGCTGAAGCAAAAGCTAATGAAGCCAGCGATAAAGAAGCGAAAGAAAAGATCGAAAAACTCAACCAGGCAGATAGCTTAGTGTTCCAGACAGAGAAACAACTAAAAGAGTATGGTGATAAGATACCTGCTGATAAAAAAGCACCGATCGAAGCTGCTCTCGAAAAATTGAAAGAAGCTCACAAAAGCCAGGATATTGCTGCAGTAGATGCTGCTACAGCTGAAATGAATACTGCATGGACAGCAGCTAGTGAAGAGATTTACAAGGCACAAGCTGAACAAGGTGGAAGTGCTGCACCAAATGATGGTTCACAACCTAATGCAGGTGGTGGTCAACAAGGAGGCAATGCCGGAGACCATGTTGAGGATGCACAGTTTGAAGAAGTGAAATAGAAATACGAGCTACAACATACGAAGTACGGAACAGAAAAAGCCCTTGCAGAAATGTGAGGGTTTTTGTTTCAATAGTTTTCAATAATTATTCTTGCAGATTGAAGTTTCTTTTATCTTGTAGCCATATACCCTTAATATGAATATAGAAAAGATCAAGGATTATTATAAACAAACTCAATTTGAGTACCGTATTGTTTGGAACTGGAGATCAAAAAATATTCCTGCATTGCATTTTGGTTTTTATGATGAAAAAGCTACTACACATGACACGGCTTTAATAAGAGCTAATGAAGTTTTAGCTGAATGGTCAGGAATAAAGGAAGGTTCTAGAGTTATTGACGCAGGCTGTGGCCTGGGACAATCATCAGCGTGGTTAGCCCAACACCATAAATGTAAAGTAACGGGTATTACCATTGCACCAAATCAGGTAGAAGCTGCTACTAAAAGAATTAAACTTGCTGGTATAGAGAATGCAGATTTCAAGGAGGCAAATTATCTTGAAATGCCTTTTGAGGATAATTCCGCTGATGCTATCTGGGCAGTAGAAAGTGTTTGCTACTCGAGTGATAAATCAGCTTTTTACAAAGAAGCTTTTAGAGTCTTGAAGCCAGGCGGAAAGATCGTTATGGCAGAATATATTCGTTGCAAAAGACCATTGAGTGTAGAAAAAGAAAAGTTGTTTAAAGATGTATTTGGTGCGTGGGCAATCGAAGATATTGATACAGTGGAAGAACATAAAGCACATAGCGTAAGTGCTGGGTTTGAAGATTTCAGATTTAATGATGTTTCTAAAAATATGATGGTGTCATATAGAAATCTTGAAGAAATGACTAAGAGATGGTACTGGCTTGCCTGGTTATTGGATAAAACCAGGGTTATTTCAAAAATCAGGTTTGATAATATGCGTTATTCTATGAAGCAATTAGAATGCCTGCAAAAAGAAGTATTTTTCTATGGACATATTACTGCTACTAAGCCGTAATAATTAATTTTCATAAAAGATGAACAATTAGGTAATAGGTAGTCATTCTGAGGCTTTCTGGAAGTGATTGCGATAAGGAAAAGCTTGCAAAGGTATGAGAGCTTTTTCAATCTCTTTGAGCCCTCATCTCTTCCGGTATATTTATCACACCACATCCATCCACCATCCAACGATTATCTTCTTTCGCAAGTTTCATTTCCCTACCGGTTGGTGTCTTCACCAAACGAAATAACTTTCTTAAATTGCATTATGCGTTCAGTCAAAGGTATATATGATGGAGAAAAGATAAAGCTGCTCGAAAAGGTAGATCAGCAAAAGCCTTGTAAGGTTATAATAACGTTTGTTGAAGATGAATCGGATGTTGAGAACCTTCGTCAATATCCAGCAGATGAAGCTTCATTCGAATTCTGGAAAGTAGAAGAGGAAGACATTTACCAGGAATACTTAAAAAAGCAATGAAGACAGGAGATATTGTTTTGATACCATTTCCTTTCTCTGAACTTACGAATGTAAAAGTTCGTCCTGCACTGGTAGTAACTGAAACGAAAGACAAGTATAAAGATCTAGTACTTTGTGCAATTTCTTCGCAGGTGCCTTCTCAGTTATCATTAAATGAAATTCTTTTGACTCCTGATGCAAATAATCAACTCAAAGTTCCTTCAGTTCTGAAAGTTGATAGAATATTTACCTTGAAAACTGAAAAGGTGATCGCTATTCTCGGAGGTTTATCAAGAAGTGAAATTATTAGCTTCAGGATTATATTTAAATCTCTCGTAGATTAAGCATATTATTATTACTGACCAATTTGCCTAATCCCTTCCGGCCATCTTATTCTCCGGAATATTTATCACACCACATCCATCCACCATCCAACGATTATCTTCTTTCGCAAGTTTCATTGTTATGTTGAAGCCTCCATGTTCCTTTGCTTTCATCACAAAATAATTATTGGTTGAATCAATTGATGCTATCTCGTATCCATTATCCGGAAAATCCTGTGCATCTACTATCGGGTCAAAATCAAGTCCCATTTCAGGGTCAGCTTTAATAGCATCAAATAATGTTTTGTATTCCTTTTTAAACTTCTTCGTTAGCAAAGGATGTTGCATTATCCAGTTTAGTTGTGTGGTATCAGCATTGCCTTCAAAATGTTTATGCAAAAAGCGGACATAATCATTGATGAACGTGGTTGCAATTGTAAAGTCTGCCTTTTGCTTATTTACATTTATGGTTGATGTTGCAGTATCGTCAATATTGATAGTTTCTTTATCTATTGACTTGCAAGCAAACATGTTTAACATCAGAAGTAGAACAATGTATCTCATAATTAGCTAGTCATTTTGAGAGCCATATAATAGTAATGATATGTGAAGAACTAACGCAAGAAAACTTAAGATTTTCACCTAATACCTCCGGGGCTTTTGCCAAATGATAACATCACAAAAGGATTAATAAACTGCAATAAGCCAAGTACCATCAATGCCTCACCAACAGAACCTTCGTAAGCATCAGGAAAGGGAATGTAACCATTATTAACTATCAATCCTGTCAACACTAAAATGGCAGCGATTATATTTTCTTTATAACTACTTAAAACTATTATAGCAATTGCAGCCCATTGAACAAGATAATACCCAAAACGAAAAGCTGGAGTAAAGAGCTCAACTATTAAGTATAATGCGAACAACAATCCCAGGATCTGTTTATTGGTAAGTTTTCTCTTTCGTGTAATAATCGAAAGCAAAATTGTGATCAACAGGCTTGCCGAGGCAAAAAAACTGGTATTGGTAATAGTGAATCCTGATTTAAGTAAATAATATTGAGCTGATCTTAAAGAAGCAGCCGTTAATGGCAATTTATCAGGATATTTCATTGGATAAATACAAGATTGCACACTAAAGTTTGGTTGTTGAATTTGCAGAAAGTTCTTTTTATCGGAGAAGAGAACATCTTCGGCATATGCTGGCATTGCAGCAACATATTCTTTCCAAAGGTGAAAATGATTGAATACGATTGTATGTGCTAATAAAACTAAACCCAGAACAATTCCACCTTTAAATACCTGGAGATTACGTCTGAATAAAAACGGCAAAAAAAGAACGATAAAAAAAGGTTTCAGCCAAACCCCAATCATTATAAGTGAACCCAAATAGAAATATTTATTCTTAAGTTTACTTTCTAATAAAGCGTATATACCACAAAAAATGAGGGCATAAAAAATATACACTTGTGCTGAGTGAAGATGCATATAAAAGTTTCTGCTGAAAACGAAGAATGCTATAAACGCAATGAGGGCAATCATCTTTTGCCGGAAATCCGGAAAGCTCATCAATAATAGCAATCCACATACAAACAAAACAGATACCTGTATATAAAACCAGGTATCAGATGCTTTGCAAAAATCCATTTCTGCAAAAACACTGTTCAACCATAATATAGAAGGAGTAACTGTTACGCCATTTATTTTTTGATAAAGACGTGGAATAGGATGGTAGTATCTTTCAGGATTATCCTGATGTGGCTGCCATTTATCGTAGTAGGGGTTCTTACCATCAACCATTAACCTTGAACCAACAGTCCGATACAAGAAATCAATCGATGTGGAATTTTCATAGGTATACTGATAGTTCTGCAGGCTGAAGCTGAAAGCAATGATGTAAACTAAGAAAACAAGAATGTTTCTTTTTGCTGTCATAACACCAATAGCTTCAACTTTAATCAGGGAATATTTTGACTAAAGATATAAAATTGTATCTCTTATGCTGATGTGGTCAATTCAAATTTTATTTCCGATGAATCAATACTTTTTCCCTTATCACTTTTGTTGATGTTGTAATAATAAGAGAATAGATGCCACTAATCAGATTACTTACCGGTAATTGATATTTTGAAGTTATAATAGTTGCATCTGAAGCAAATACTTTAGCTCCTGTTGCGTTCACTAAATAAACTCCTTTGATCTTTACCGGTCTTTCAAAACCAATTGTTATTTCTGTTGAAGCAGGATTAGGGAAAATGCTAACTGAATTTTCTTTATTCCATTCCAGAAATCTTATTGGAGAATAGGAGAATGTACCATCCAGATCAGTCATCTTTAAACGATAATAAATACGTTCTGAACTAATATCATTATCCTGATAAGAATATGAGTTAGACGGCCCATTTTCAGCTGCTACAGTACCAATTGTTTTCCAGTTCAAAGCATTAGTACTTCTTTCTATCTCGAACCTGCTAACATTTACTTCATTTGCAGTAGCCCATTGAAGTATTGCTGATTTCGCATCATTTTTTATTGCCGTAAAATTCAGCAACTTTAGTGGCATGGTTATATTGGAGCAAAAGGAATTATTTAGATTAAGTACAAAACCATCACCAATTGAAGGTGTTTTTAAATCAATGCCGAACAGTTTCCCTGGAGTACTGGAAGCATTCGAGAGGTTTGAGTTTCCTCCGATTAATATATTGTTAGCCGATGCAAACAAATTAGTCGGGTTCACATTGCCACTTGAATTAACTCCACTTTTTCTAAATTGATTAAGTACACCATTCAGATCATAATCCACAACAAAAAATTCATTAGATGTTATAGTATGTACCTGTGATGGACTTCCAACACTTGTAATATCAAACGGCATATTACCATTAGAAATTCTTCCCATTACATATAAATTATTGCCTGTGATGGAAATTGCTGATCCGGTTCCGGAAGAGGGGAACCGGCTTCCAACAGTCCATTTATGTATTCCCAACGAATCAAATTTCGATAAAGTGTATCCACTTATTAGTTCAGAGTAGAAGTTTCCATTGCTGTGGTAAATTTCGAGCCCATTTGACGATATAGAACCATCGGTAGAACCAGTATTGTAAACGTTCCCTTCAGCATCAATTGTTATATCATAAGAAGCTGCACTGCCAAATTGATAGGATGATCTTAAACGATTACTCCATTTAAAATTTCCTGATTGGTCATACCGAACGATAAAAGCTTGATAATTGTTAGAAGCTCCAGGCATTAGTTGTTGTTGTATATTGCCTGCATCCAGCACTTTTAAGGATTGCCTATAGCTTCCTGAAACTACAAGACCTTTATGCTTATCAATAATTACATCGGTCACTTCAAAAAGATATCCTGGTTCCAGGTAAGCATTCCATTTTAATGCACCATTTGGATGGAGATATAGCGTATAGATTTTTGTATCAGTATTACCTGTGTAATCTCCAAAATTATATAAGGTTTGCAGATTGCCGGAATGATAATAGGATAACTTATATCCAAAACTACCCGTTACAGCAATTGCATCATCTGTAATGTATATTTTTTTTGGAGAACCTGCTGCTGTAGAAATGCCAGTGTATGATAAAGCCTGGTTATACAAAATAGAATGCCATACAGGTATTCCATTTGAATTTAGTTTCAATATAAATGAAACATATTTGGGAACAGAAAGATCTGAAGCCTGGGTATAAAATCGAATAGAATCTAAACCATTCCTTAAGTATAAATAATCACTTGAAAGAATTGATCCTAATAGATAAATATTCCCATTAGCATCACCTTGCACATCTACAATGTCGCCATTGGCTTTAATATAGTTTACCCATTTTAAAATTCCACTGCTAGTATAGCAACCAACATAAGACGGATTAAACCCTGTAAATTTTTTAGCTAATCCATACTTAGATTTTACAGCAGAATTATTAAGTGTTTTTGCTATTACAAAATATCCTCCATTTGGTAAAGCTGCCATGTTTTTATAAGCATGACCATTTGCAGCAATTGAATCTAATTTGAATGCATAACAACTATCATTTATAGAACTGTTATATACGTATATAGCATTCATTGAAGCTATATCCATACATCCATTTGCACTGGTGGCAGTAAGCTTTACATTTTTAATTCCTGTAGCAGAATAGATTATTTGTGGATTGAAAAGCGAAGAGGTGGTACTAGAAGCATCGCTTGTAAATTGCCAGAGTAAAGTGCTAAACTCCTGGCTTTTTTGGCCAAACTCAACTACTTCTCCAATTTCCGCATTTACTTTATTAGCTTCAAATAATGATTTCGTTTTTTCTACGATGAAAAACAATTTATTAGGGAAGATAATAGTCTGGCTGCTTCCGGTTTGTTTGGCTGTGATTGTATAATTTCCTGATCTTGTAATCGCAGATGTTGGGAAAGTGATTGTACCACCATTTCCCATGGCAACACCGTAAGTGGTATTCAAAGAATCTATCATCCTGTATTCCACATTCGTTTGTGTATTTTGAATGGTAATGATTACTGATTCTGATTTGCAGAGAATCGCTTTTGAAACACTGACAGGCAAATTGTTATTTGGTGGAGCAAGGTAGGTGAAGCCAGACATGGATGCATATCCTGCTGGTGTACTAACATACACAGAACCTGTAGCACCTGTACCTACTACCGCATTGATTTGTGTGTTTGAAATCACGGAGAATGATGCTGCATTTATTCCGCCAAACCTTACTGTATTTGCTCCTGTAAAATTCAGTCCGTTGATGGTAACTGTAGTTCCGGTTCCTGCTGAAGTTGGTGTGAACGAATTGATAATCACGGGAGGGTTAAAGTAAATATATTGTATAGTTGAATCTGAGTAAGCCCCGTTTGTTACAACTAACTTGATCGTATCCTTAAGTTTAAAAATATGGTGGGTATAAACAGGATTCACAGCGTTACTAAAAAGTGTATCGTTCTTATACCATGCATGCTGATAATACCTCTTAGAAAAACTGACCAATTTAACGGTATTGGTAAGATGTAAACTAACCGTATCAATTTTGAATGCAGCTTTCGGAAATAAAGGTGTAACCGTAGCATTTGTATTTATCTCTAAAAAACCATGACCTCCACCGGCCCAGAATTGATCATTTGACGCAAAGAAAAGATCATTATGCGTGTAGCCAAGGTAACTATAGTTGTTATCTCTGATCATTGGCTGCCATATTCTTCCGGAATCAGTTGTTTTGTAAACATCAAATCCATAAAGTGCATAACCTGTACTGTCATTTACAAATTTCATTTTATTCGTTCCGAATGATCCTGCATCAGGATCATTTTGCATCGTCCAACTCGAGCCACTGTTACTGGTATAGTATACTTCACCTACATTATTACGGTAGATATTGATCCAACCTTTTGTAGCCGTTAAAAAATTAAAAGAATTTAATTCTGCATTTGTAAGACTTGGCAAATTCACCACGCTCCAGTGAGTTCCATTTGTTGTTCTTAGCAGTTTACTTGCATTGTATTTAGAACTGGAAGCATAGACGATGTTATTATTTATAGCTCCTAATTGATCAAAAAAACTGTTAGGATCTGTTCTAATGATACTCCATGTCTGGCCTTTGTTTGTAGTTTTCAGAATTCTATCAGCATCAACAGCATAACCAATATTGTTGTTTTCGGGGAATATCATATCAGTTATTCCTGTATTGATCACAAAAGGATCATGTCGGGAATGTAAAACGAGCGTATATGAAGCACCGGCATCGGTCGAATATAAAATAGAGGGAACAAGGCCGTAATCGCCATATACAATTAAAGTGTCCTGATGAAACGCCTTTACACCATTTATCCCAAAACCAAAAGTCAGGTTAACGCTATGACCATTGTAATTTACATTAGAAAAGGTGATGTATTTCTTTGTAAAAGTTCTCCCCGAGTCGGTTGTAAATCCTATTGCATTAGCAAATGCTACATATCCAGAAGAGTTGGTATAAAAGCTTATTTTATGAATGTGACTTGCAGCGTTATTGTCCACATATATTTGTCTCATTTGTGCTGAAGCAGAAAAACTACAAATAACGACTAGAATGAGGATTGAAAAGTAACTTTTCATGACAGGTTAAAACTCGAAGATAATCTCCATTTACTTCAACTGAAGCCTATCGAAATATTTTCTTTTATGATATCTATTATATCATTTATTATAAAAAGTTAGACATTTGCGACTTGGAAATCTGTTCAGAAAGTCTATTAAATAGGTTTTTAGGATGGGGAAATGTGGAAATCCTTGATTTTGCCGCTAATTTTATTAAGTTTTCTACAAAATTTCAAATTATTTGAAGTCTTGTTTTCATTTTTTAGTTGCAAACTAATATCTTTGCAGCCCGAAAAATCATATGTCGAAACAACCGCTGATCAAACAGGATGGAGTTATTTTGGAAGCATTGAGTAATGCTATGTTCAGGGTGAAGTTAGAAAACGGTCATGAAATTTTGGCTACGATCTCCGGAAAAATGAGGATGCACTACATCCGAATTCTTCCTGGTGACAAAGTAGGGGTGGAAATGAGTCCTTACGATTTATCAAGAGGAAGAATCATTTTCCGTTATAAATAATAACAAAGCGAAAATCTATAAAGATGAAAGTTAGAGCATCCATTAAAAAACGCAGTGCTGATTGCAAGATCGTTAAGCGTGGCGGTAAACTTTATGTAATCAACAAGAAGAATCCTCGTTTTAAACAAAGACAAGGATAATTCAACATTCAACATTCAAAACATCAATTAGAATATGGCTCGTATTGCCGGTATAGACTTACCAAAGAATAAAAGAGGCGAAATCGGACTTACCTATATTTTCGGTATAGGTCGTACCACAGCTCAATATATCCTTGACAAATCAGGGATCAATTATGACAAGAAAGTGCATGAGTGGAATGATGATGAGCTGGCTTCTATCCGTAATATCATCACCAATGAATTTAAAGTTGAGGGTGCATTACGTTCTGAAACTCAAATGAGCATCAAGCGTTTATTAGATATCGCTTGTTATCGTGGTCTTCGTCATCGTAAAGGGTTACCTGTACGTGGACAAAGAACAAGAACAAACAGCCGTACAAGAAAAGGTAAGCGTAAAACGGTTGCCGGTAAGAAAAAAGTAGCTAAGAAGTAATAAATCCTTTCAGCTCTCAGCATTCGCTTGGAGCTGTTTGGTTTATATAAATGTCACCGGATGTCGGGCTTACAAGCCGATGGAGGGACAATATTTTAGAAGACCACCTCAAAAAAGAACAATGGCTAAAGTACAAAAAGCACAGAACAGCGCTAAAGCTGCTGCTAAAAAAAGGATCGTAAAAGTTGATGCATATGGCGATGCTCATATCAATGCAACTTTCAACAATGTTATTATCAGTTTAACTAACAAGCAAGGACAAGTTATCAGCTGGTCTTCTGCTGGTAAAATGGGTTTTAAAGGTTCTAAGAAAAATACTCCATATGCTGCTCAGATGGCAGCTGCAGATTGTGCAAGAGTTGCAGTTGATGCAGGTGTGAAAAGAGTAGATGTATATGTAAAAGGTCCTGGAGCTGGTCGTGAAAGTGCAATCCGTGGATTAGCACAGAACGGTATTGAAGTTACCATGATCAAGGATATCACTCCATTGCCACACAATGGTTGCCGTCCTCCAAAGAAAAGAAGAGTTTAATTGAATGTCTGATTTGTTGATCTCTGATCGCTGATTTACCTCACATCAGACATCCTAAAATCCGACATCAGACATAGTTAGCCACAGGCTTTCATTTATTAACAGGGAGTTCCATTAATTTTTTACGATTTTTTACCGATGGACACTCCGATACAAAAAAAATCGAAATGAAACACAATTATGGCACGTTACACTGGTCCAAAGACCAAAATTTCCCGCATTTTCGGTGAGCCTATCTTAGGCAATGGAAAGTATCTTAACAAGAATAGCAATCCTCCAGGTCAACATGGTGCTTCTAAGAAGCGTAAGACCTTAGGAGAATATGCTCTTCAGTTAAAGGAAAAACAAAAAGCTAAATACACTTACGGTGTTTTAGAACGTCAATTCCGCAACACATTTGAAGAAGCTTCAAGAATGAAAGGTGTTACCGGTGAAAATTTGATCAAGCTGTTAGAAGCAAGATTAGACAACACTGTTTTCCGTATGGGAATTGCTCCTTCACGTCCTGCAGCTCGTCAATTGGTTTCTCACAAACACATCACTGTTAATGGTGAAGTATTGAATATCCCTTCTTACACATGTAAACCAGGTGATATCATTGCTCTTAAGCCTAAGAGTAACGATAACTCAGCTGTTACAAGCCAGATCCGTGGAAAGAATCCAAAATTTGGTTGGATAGATTTCAACGAAACTGAGAAGAAAGGTACATTCATTACAATGCCTGAAAGAGAAAGCGTTCCTGAGAACATTAAGGAGCAGCTGATCGTGGAATTGTATTCTAAGTAATAGTGGATAGCTGGTAGTTGATTGTTCATAGTTGTTCCGAACGTACAAGTGAGTGACACAACGAAAGATCATCAACGATATTCAGCTGGCACCATCATTCATCAAACTAAAACACGAAGTATAAATGGCAATTTTAAACTTCCAGAAGCCCGACAAGATCGTTCTTCAGAAAGCAACCGATTTTGAAGGTCAATTCGAATTCCGTCCGTTAGAGCCAGGATTTGGTTTAACAATCGGAAACGCACTTCGCAGAGTATTATTAAGCTCATTAGAAGGTTATGCAATCGTTGGTATCAAGATAGAAGGTGTAGACCACGAATTTGCTACTATCAAAGGCATTACTGAAGATGTTACTGAGATCATTCTTAACCTGAAGCAGGTTCGTTTTAAGAAGAATGTAGATCATGATGTTCCTACTGAACGTATCAATCTTTCAGTAAAAGGAAGAACTGAGTTCACAGCCGGCATGATCGGTGAATTGAGCCAGAGTTTCCAGGTAATGAATCCAGAGTTGCTCATCAGCACAATGGACGTTACTTCTAAGTTGGATATTGAACTTACTATCGCAAAAGGTAGAGGTTATGTTCCTGCTGAAGAAAACAAGCAAAAAGATGCTGCATTCGGTTGGATCGCTATAGATTCTATCCATACACCAATCAAGAATGTAAGATATTCTATAGAGAACTATCGTGTAGAACAAAGAACAGATTACGAAAAACTGATCTTAGATGTTGCTACTGATGGTACTATTCATCCTGAAGAAGCTGTTAAGCAGGCTTCAAGAATTTTGATCCAGCATTTGATGATCATCACTGATGAGAACATCACTTTCGACAACAAAGAAGATAAGAAAGAAGATGTGGTTGATGAACAAGTGTTACAGCTTAGAAAAGTATTGAAAACTCCGTTGGAAGATCTTGATCTTTCAGTACGTGCCTTCAACTGTTTGAAAGCTGCCAAGATCAATTCTTTGAGTGAACTGGTACAATACGAACAGGAAGACTTAATGAAGTTCAGAAACTTTGGTCAGAAATCACTGGCTGAGATTGACCAGGTATTGAATGAAAGAGGTCTTAGCTTCGGAATGGATCTGCACAAATTAGGATTAGATAATTTAGATTAATGAGTTTTGAGTCTTGAGTTTCTGGTTTGAAGTTCAAGGCTCAACTTTTTTTATAAGTACGCTACAATTCCTTGACACGGTGTAGCGGAATTTTTTGAATCACTGGTTTGGAGAACTACTAAACTGTCAACTCTAAACTATAAACTTTAAAGTCATGCGTCACGGAGACAAAATCAAAAACCTCGGCCGTAAGAAGGCACACAGGGAGGCATTGCTGTCAAACTTAGCTACAGCATTGATCACACACAAACGTATCGTTACTACTCTTACAAAAGCAAAAGCTCTAAGAGTGTATATCGAACCATTGATCACTAAAACAAAGTACAACGAAACCAAAGAGCAGATTATGCATAACAGCAGGATCGTGTTCAGCCATCTTCAGGATAACTCAGCAGTGAAAGAATTGTTCTCTGTTGTAGGACCTAAAGTAGCTGGTCGTCCTGGTGGTTACACTAGGATCATTAAATTAGGTATTCGTCCAGGTGATAATGGTGAGAAAGCAATGATTGAGTTGGTTGATTTCAACGAGATCTACGGTAAAGGGGTTGACAAATCAGCTGAACCAGCTAAGAAAACTAGAAGAAGCCGTAGTACTGCAAAAAAAGCTACTGCTAAATCTGAAGAAGCTACACCAGCAGCTGAAGCAACAACTGAAGAAGCTCCTAAAACAGAAGAATAAGAATGTTGAAAAGTTTCACATAAGAAAGGGCAGAACATTGGTTCTGCCTTTTTTATTTTGCACTCAATTAATCTCCATAAATGTCAAACACTACCCAGCCAGCAATTTTAGTTTTAGAAGATGGAAATGTTTTTAAAGGATGTGCTTTTGGTAAGATAGGGACAACGACAGGTGAGATCTGCTTTAACACTGGTATGACGGGTTACCAGGAAGTGTTTACCGATCCAAGTTATTACGGACAGGTGCTCATCATGAATAATGTGCACGTAGGCAATTACGGTGTGAATGATGCAGATATTGAAAGTGATTCAGTTAAGATCAAAGGATTGATATGTAGAAATCTTGAAGAACAATTCAGCCGTTTTATGGCAAAAGGTTCGTTAGATGAGTACCTGAAGAAAAACAATATCGTTGCAATAGAAGATGTAGATACAAGGGCATTAGTGGCTCACGTAAGGCAAAAAGGAGCTATGAACTGCATCATATCTTCTGACGAGATGGATATTGAAAAACTTAAGAAGCAATTAGCTGATGTTCCAAATATGGCCGGACTTGAATTGGCAAGTGTAGTAAGCACGGAAAAAGAATATGAGTTAGGTGATACCAGTTCTCCGATTAAAGTGGCAGTACTCGATTTCGGCGTTAAGAAACATATTCTTGATTGTTTAGTGCAAAGAGGTGCTCATGTTAAAGTGCATCCTGCAAAAACACCGGTTAGCAGGTTGAAAGAATTTAATCCGAATGGATATTTCATCAGCAACGGTCCTGGTGATCCTGCAGCAATGGATTATGCCGTGAATACTGTGAAGGAATTAATGAATGAAAACAAACCAATGTTCGGTATTTGTTTAGGGCATCAATTACTTGCTTTGGCAAATGGTGTTGATACTTTCAAAATGCATCATGGACATAGAGGATTAAATCATCCTGTAAAAAATCTTGTTACCGGTCAATGTGAGATCACCACACAAAATCATGGCTTTGGCGTAAATCCTGAATCAATAAAAAACAATCCCAATCTTGAGATCACTCATGTTAATCTCAATGATGGTTCTATTGAAGGCATACGAGTGAAAGGCAAACCTGCGTTTAGTGTACAATACCATCCTGAAAGTACTCCTGGTCCACACGACAGCAGGTATTTGTTTGATGAGTTTGTGGAGATGATGAAAGCAAATTAGCCAATTTGATGATGTGATACTTTGATAATGAGACCAGCAGCAGAATCGCTATTGGACTTCGTTGTGTCACTCACTTGTACGTTCTGTAGTTACCTCATCACTGCTATAAAATAAGAGATACTATAAATTTTGACTTCGTTGTTTCAGTTTATGAATTACAATGTGGTCTTTGGTAATGGAATAAATAAGGATATAAGACTTGGTAACTAAGGTTTTTCTAAATCTTGAATGGGAGGAACTTTTAAACCCAATGTAAGGCTGCTTTTGTAAAAGTTGAACTTTTAGCTCCAGAGCTTTGGAAAATCTATCCAAAACTTCTTTCGGCCAATTGTCTTTCAGGTAAATTACAATTTCCCAAAAATTAGATTTGGCAACCGTAGTCCAAACTACTTCTTTTTCCATTTCTCAAAATCTTTCATCAGGTTGCTATGCGAAATGAAATTTCCTTTATTGTATTCTGTTTCTGACTCTAACACAAGATTCTTATCCTCTTCACTTAAATCATCCCACCAATCTTTAATCAGGGTTGATTGCAACACAGCTTTTGCCTCTTCCAAAAGAATTTCATTATCACATCTATCAATTAGTTGATGTAGTTCTGTTTTTATATGCTCATTCATTTTGATGAGATTTACTTAAAGTTACGGCTTTTGATTAATAGAATTCCTCCAGCACAAGAGTGCGACGCAACCACAGTTTCATAGCAGCACTAGCCTATGCTCCAACATTAAAATTTTCACAATCCTTTCGTTTGAGAAAATATCTCAGTAAATTACATCTAAGGCATAAATCCATGGATGGGTTATTCTACGCTTAATTATCATTTCTAAAGCTGACAAGGCTCATATTTTCTGTTTTACGGCAACTCTACCTTCAATTGCAAATCGTTCTTTGGCAATTATAATTTCTCACTCATAAAACCTTTGTTATGCCAGAATTTGATACCGCTCACGTCAAAAACATTGTGCTGCTTGGACACTCGGGCAGTGGAAAAACGACTCTAGCAGAAAGTATGCTGATGGAAGCCGGAGCCATTCATCGTCGTGGATCCATAGAAGAAAAAAATACAGTTGGTGATTATACAGACCTTGAAAAAGAACGAGGGAATACCATCTTCTCCAAACTAATGCATGCTCCGTGGAAAGGTTATAAAATAAACATTATTGATACACCGGGCTTTGATGATTTTACCGGGGAAGTGATCTCTGCATTACGGGTAGCCGATACTGGTGTGATGGTGCTTAACACAAGCATTGGTGTGGAAGTAGCCAATGATGTGATCTGGGAATACACTGAGAAATTTAAAACACCAATGCTGTTCCTGGCAAATCAAATTGATCATCCAAAAGCAGAATTTGATAGAACAGTTCAGGAAGCAAAAGCGCATTTCGGAAACAATGTGGTGGTTGTGCAATATCCATTAAATGCAGGTCTTGGTTTCAATGCCATTATCGATGTGCTTAACATGGTGATGTATGAATACATTGATGGAGTAGCAAAACCAAAAAAGCTTCCTATCCCTGATTCAGAAAGAGAGAAGGCAGAAACACTGCATAAAGAATTGATCGAAGCCATTGCATCGAACGATGAAGGCTTGATGGAAAAATATTTTGATAAAGGTGAATTGACCGAAGATGAAATGAGAGAAGGTCTGCATATATCAATGATAAAGCATGACCTGTTTCCTTTATTCTGTGCTTCAGGTTTACAAGATAGAGGTGTGGTGAGATTGATGAGTTATATAGATAACGTATGTCCTTCTGCCAATGAAATGCCACCACAAAAAACAATTGATGGTAAGGATCTGTCTTGTGATGCAAAAGGACCAGCCTGCATTTTTGTGTATAAAACAGTGAGCGAACCACATATTGGTGAATTGAGTTTCTTCAAGGTATTTTCCGGAGTAGTGAAGTCGGGAATGGAACTGGTGAATGAAACAACCAACACCTCTGAAAAACTCAACCAGTTATTTATCGTTGAAGGAAATAAACGTACTGCTATAAACGAATTGGCAGCAGGTGATATTGGTGCAACACTCAAACTAAAAAATACGCATACCAATAACACATTGCACGAAAAAGGCAAGAATCTTGAATTGCAGCCTATCATTTTTCCTGAGACGGTAATGAGCATAGCTATTGTAAATAATAAAAAAGGTGAGGAGGAAAAACTGGCTGCAGCATTACATCAATTAAAAGAAGAAGATCCAACATTGCATGTAGAAGTATCTGCAGAATTGGGGCAAACATTATTGCACTGCATGGGTGATATGCACTTGGCAGTTATAAAATGGAAATTGCAGAATCAATATCATCTTGATATCGCATTTAGCAAACCAAAGGTTGCTTATAGAGAAACCATTCGAAAATCTGCTGATGCAACTTACAGGCATAAAAAGCAATCAGGTGGAGCTGGACAGTTTGGTGAAGTAACCATTAGAATCGAGCCATGGACAGAGAACATGACAGAACCTGCGGGATTGAATGTTAGAGGAAAAGACATTCATAATCTTCCATGGGGTGGTAAGTTGGTTTATTATAATTGTATTGTAGGTGGTGTGATCGATCAGCGTTTTCTCCCGTCTATTCTAAAAGGTATTATGGAAAAAATGCATAATGGTCCACTCACTGGTTCATACGCAAGAGATATTCGTGTATCTGTTTATGATGGAAAGATGCATGCAGTTGATAGTAATGATATGGCTTTTAAAACTGCAGGTATGATGGCATTTAAAGAAGCGTTTCAACAAGCCGATCCTCAATTGCTGGAACCAGTTTATAGTGTTGAAGTACTATGTCCGGATGAGTTAACAGGAAACATTATGGGTGATCTGCAAACAAGAAGAGGAATGGTTGAAGGATTCGATACTGAAGGTCATTTTACTGTTGTAAAAGCGAAAGTGCCTTATGCTGATATGTATGGATATGCATCTTCACTGAGAAGTTTAACCCAAGGCAGAGCAAGATTCAGAATGAAGTTTTTTGATTATGCACCGGTTCCATTTGAGCTTCAGAAAAAACTAATAGAATCGTATCGTAAAGAAGAAGAATTAATGGAAGCCTGATTTTTGTGGGTGAGTGTAGAAAGAGAGAAGTCCTGTGAAAGCAGGACTTCTGTTTTTAGCTACATTTGATAAATGAGATCATTTCTGTTTTTATTCTTGTTCATTTCCTATACATCCTCAGCCCAATTAACGTGGAAGAATGTCGATTCATTGTTTCAACCTTTACCTGTTTCTGTACATGTGTATATGACAAATGATAGCATGTTTGATGGTAAACCAAACATTGCATATTATGTAATTGCTGATCTGAAAGATAAAAAACTCGATTTTACTGCAGATACATCAATGAACAGGAGATTAACACCTACCCAGTTCTACATAAAGAATGATCAGCCATTAGTTGTAGTAAATTGTACTTTCTTTTCGTTTGAAACAAATAGAAACCTTAACATAGTAATCAGAAACAAAAAATTGCTTTCCTACAATATTAATAAAGTGAAGGTGAAGCAAGCTGATAGTTCAATTAAAGAACAATTTGTCTTTCACGGTGCAATCGGAATTAATAAGAGAAGAAAATCTGATGTTGCCTGGATTCAAACCGATAGTTTGAAAAAATTTGCTTTTGCGTCTCAAATTCCTGTTACTAGTACTCATGGAAATTTTTTTAGAAAGGATCCGAGCACAGGAAAAAGCATTCCACTCGGAGGCTCTGTTAGCAATTTCAGTAAATGGAAAATGAAAACTGCAGTAGGAGGTGGACCAGTTCTTTTACAAAATGGAGAAATAAAGATTACAAATAATGAAGAAAGAAAATTCATGGCTAAAGCGATAAATGATAAACATCCCAGGACTGCCATGGGTTATACAAAAGATAACAAGCTTATTATTCTTGTTGTGCAGGGAAGATTTCCTAATACTGCTGAAGGTGTTACATTAACGCAGGAAGCACAAATATTAAAAGACCTGGGGTGTGTAGAAGCTTTGAACTTAGATGGTGGAGGAAGTTCCTGTTTACTTATTAACGGTAAAGAAACGATCACACCTTCAGATAAAGGTCTGCAAAGATCTATACCTGCAGTATTTATGATCAAGACAAAGTAATTTCCAGTCATTGCGAGATACGAAGCAATCTCACTTATTCGTTCAACTCTTTATTCAACCGGCTGAAATCCTTGCTACAGCTGCTTTTCAGCAATCCTCTGCTAATAATATATTCTGGGGAATACTAATTCCGTTGGCATGGTTTTTTATAAATCTTATTCAGATTAGAATTATAACAAGAAAGGATTAGAACAAAAGATTAGAATAAACTAAATATCTATGAAAACCACGTTGTTGTTTGCATTGCTTACACTCACTTTTATGGGCATATTCTATGCCTGCACAAAAGGAAGTGCTGAATCAGGCTCAGCAACTACTTTCAAGGTAAATCTTACCGATAATCCCCTTGCTGCACAGGAAGTCAACATTGACTTAAAAGAAGTTAGAGTAAATTTTAAGGAAGGTTCTGAACAATGGTTCGTACTTAAAACGAATTCTGGTATCTATAACTTGTTAGATTTTCAGAATGGTGCAGATACAACTATTGCAACAGGCATAATAACAGAAGGTAATATAACAGAGTTAAGATTGGTATTGGGAGCGAATAATAGTGTAAAGATGAACGATGTGGTGTACCCACTGACAATTCCCAGCGGCTCAGAGACAGGATTAAAGATTAAGCTAGGCCAGAATTTTAAAAAGGGAAATGAACAGGAAGTAACAATTGATTTTGACGCTGCATTGTCAGTGCACCAAACAGAGAATGGAACGTATGTATTGAAACCGGTATTGAAACTAAAGTAAGGATTTTTTCTTTCTATTTAAGTTCCCACACCAAAGCCGATGCACCTAATATGGCTGCATCGGCTTCTCTTAATTCAGAGAATACCAATTTGATTTTATTCTGAAAGATCGGTAGTAAATTTTTTTCCATGTGTTCTTTTGTTGGCTGCATGATCAGGTCACCGGCTTTAATTACTCCACCAAATAAAATAATTGCTTCAGGTGAAGAGAACATAATAAAGTTAGCTAAAGCTTCACCTAAAATTTGCCCGGTAAAACGATAAACTTCTTTTGCTATAACATCACCTTGCATGGCACAGTCATAAACGATCTTCGATGTGATGTCTTCAGGTTTGTATTGTCGCATTAAACTTTCCTCTTTCTTTTCAGCTAATAACTCTCTGGCAGTTAATACAATTCCTGTTGCTGAACAATAAGCCTCTAACGATCCATCTAAATTTGTTGACCAATGTTTTCTTCCACCAGGTCTGATGATCGTATGTCCTAATTCTCCCGCAAATCCATCATGACCGTAAATCAATTGTCCATTAGCGACAATACCACTCCCAACACCTGTTCCTAAAGTAATTACAATAAAATCTCTCATTCCTCTTGCTGCTCCATACATCATTTCACCAACAGCAGCAGCATTTGCATCATTTGTTAATACACATGGAACCCAGAATTTATCTGATACCATTTTCGCCAAAGGCACAACACCTTTCCAACGTAGGTTTGGTGCATATTCAACTGTACCTGTATAAAAATTTCCGTTGGGAGCACCTATACCAATTCCTTTTATTTTATAATCATGCTGTTGCTCCATGATTGGAACGAGAGCATTGTGTAAAGCTTCTACAAAACCTTCAGCAGTTTCATGTGCATCAGTTTTTAAACTTCCCTGGTCTAAAATTTCTCCACGGTGATTTACAATTCCATATTTTGTATTAGTTCCACCAATGTCAACACCTATAGCAAGTTCTTTCGGATTGATCTGAGCCATTCTTTAAAATTTTGGAGTGATTCCTATGTAATTTGAAGGTGTTATTTTCTTCAATTCTTTCTTTACTGCACTATTTACTTTCAACGTATCGATAAATTTATGAATTACAGTTTTATCTAACTGATGATTTCCTCTCGTTAATTCTTTCAATGCTTCATAAGGGTTTGGATAATTTTCTCTTCTAAGGATTGTTTGAATGGCTTCAGCTACTACCGCCCAGTTATTTTCAAGATCTGACTTTATTTTTTGCTCATTCAGAATCAACTTATGCAAACCTTTTTCTATGGAGCGGAAAGCAAGAATAGTATGTGCTATCGGTACACCAATGTTTCTTAATACTGTAGAATCAGTCAGATCTCTTTGCAAACGGCTAATCGGAAGTTTTGCAGAAAGATGTTCCAGCAGTGCATTGGCTACACCTAAATTTCCTTCTGCATTTTCAAAATCAATCGGATTTACTTTATGTGGCATAGCCGAAGAACCAACTTCACCTTTCTTTACTTTTTGTTTAAAGTAATCCATGCTGATATAAGTCCATATATCACGACAAAGATCTATGAGGATATTATTGATTCGTTTGATTGTATCAAACTGTGCAGCAAGATTATCGTAATGTTCTATTTGTGTCGTGAACTGTTGTCTTTGTAATCCCAACACCTGCTCTACAAATTCATTCCCCAATTTTATCCAGTCTTTGTTTCCAAAAGCAATATGATGAGCATTGAAATTTCCGGTAGCTCCACCAAATTTTGCAGAGTAAGGAATGTAGGAAAACAACTGGACCTGGCTTTCTAATCTTTCAATAAACACCATCAATTCTTTTCCCAATGTTGTAGGAGATGCAGGCTGGCCATGAGTTCTGGCCAACATGGAAATATTTTTCCAGCTACCGGCCATGTCGTGTATAAGGCTTTGCAGATTGATCAAACCTGGTAGCCATTCATGTTCAAGACAATGTTTCCAGCTTAACGGAATAGCAGTGTTATTAATGTCTTGTGATGTTAAGCCAAAATGCACCCATTCTTTTTCATCCGCAACACCAATTTTTTCAAGTTGTTCTTTGAGGAAATATTCTACAGCTTTTACATCATGGTTCGTTGTTGATTCAATTTGTTTGATGTGTTTTGCATCTTCCAAAGAAAAATTTGCTGCAACATTTCTCAACTGTTGCTTGGCTTTAGCCGGAAGTTTAAAGAACTTCTTATCGGCTAAAAAAATGAAATATTCCACTTCAACCAATACCCTGTATTTCACTAAAGCGTATTCTGAAAAATATTCATCCAGATGAGCGAGTTGGTTACGATAACGTCCATCAATCGGTGAAATAGCAGTGAGGTTATTTAGTTCCATTAATGCAGATAAGTTTATGTTGCCGGCTTTGTGGTTACTATGAAGCTTTACTTGCGTCGCACTCTTGTACTTTTATTTCTTTGATCGGCAACCCTTCGACAAGTTCAGGGTGACAGTACGTAGCAATTCTAAAATGCATGTCAGCTTGAGATTGTCGAAGCCTTGTTCAATAAAGTTCTGGACGTACAAGTGAGTGACACAACGAAGATGATAGCAATCATGCTGCTGGTTACCCAAAAAATATTTTCTTTGCCGTGCAAAATTAAACGAATTGAGTAAGATTAGAGTTGGTGCAGTAAGTTATTTAAACACAAAGCCCTTATTATACGGCATTAAAAGAGCTTCGGTGTTGGAAAGAATGGAGTTGACGGAAGATTATCCTGCAAAAGTAGCTGAACAATTGTTGAATGATGAGATTGACATTGGATTGGTGCCTGTAGCAATTATCCCAAGGATAAAGCAACATTTTATCGTGTCTGACTATTGTATTGGAGCAGAAGGAGAGGTGGCAACTGTTTCATTATTTAGCGATGTGCCAATAGATGAAGTGAAGAAAGTACTGCTGGATTATCAAAGCCGAACTTCTGTTAATCTTGCCAAAGTGTTGATGAGAGATTTCTGGAAAGTAAATCCTGAAATGGAAGATGCTGATGAAGATTTTCAATTGAAGATCACAGGAACAACTGCAGCTGTGGTGATAGGAGACAGGGCTTTTGAACAACGAAAAAGATCAGCCTACGATTATGATCTTGCTGCAGCATGGAAAAAGATGACCAATCTGCCTTTTGTTTTTGCAGCATGGATTGCTAATAAACCTATTGATGCAGCATTTATGAATGAATTTAACCAGGCAAATGCTTATGGAGTTGCTGTAATTGATGAAGTGGTTGCTGAGAATCCTTACCCGCATTTCGATCTGAAATCATATTACACAAAAAACATAAGCTACGAATTAACTGCCGATAAAAAAGAAGGACTAAATCTTTTTCTGAAACTGATGCAGGGCTGATGGTTTACAGTATTTTTGGCAGCCTTAATTAACCTTAATGAAGCTTCAAACCATTCGTTTTGTAAAAGATTTTTTGTTGTATTCCGGTGTAACAAGATTGTTGTCTCCGTTGAATCATAGCTTTCTGTTTATATCCAACTTCAATAAAATGAGAAGCTGGATCTCCAGCCACAAAGATGGTTTGTTGATGAATGATTTTTATTCGCCAAAACGGGATTACAACAAACGTCTCCAGATGTTTGATACTGTAGCTGCACATTACCAGCTCGATTTAAAAGACATCATCTACATGGAGTTTGGTGTGGCTGCAGCACATTCGTTTAAATGGTGGCTTGCAAAGAATACAAATACTTCGTCAGAGTTTTATGGTTTTGATACGTTTGAAGGTTTACCGGAAGATTGGGGAAGGCATTTTAAGAAAGGTGATATGAGTGCTTCATTGCCTGATATTGATGATAAAAGAGCCGCTTTTTACAAAGGCATTTTTCAGGATACGGTTCATGGTTTTATAACAACGAAAGAAGATTCGCTGAAGAATAAACAGAAGGTGATACACATGGATGCTGATCTTTTTTCATCTACAATTTTCGTTTTGTCTCAATTGCATCCATATCTGAAAAAAGGTGATATCATTTTCTTTGATGAGTTTAATGTTGCCAATCATGAATACCAGGCTTTCAAAATATTCTCAGAAGCATTTTACGTGAAAATGAAACCTGTGGCAGCAGTGAATAATTTTTACCAAGTGGCTTTTGAAGTAGAATGAGAAATGATAATGAGTAATGAGAAAGTGTACAAAAAATTAGTACCAGAGACGGGCTTTTACTTTTTCGAGGTATTGAACTGTTACAGCTGATAAAGGAGCTCTTTTTTCTTTCTTCGGTATGCTGAGTATTTGCTTCCAGCCTTCAAAATAACCTTTGAGATTGAAGTTGGTTTCTTTTAGAAACTTGAAACTCCACATGATGGCTGTTGTTGCAAAATATAATGAATGCAAATAGCGATAAGCAACTTTAGCTTTATTCACCCACATCATTCTTAGTTTATCTGCTTTTGGTTTTCTGCCAAGTGGAGATTCTTTATGACGCATGATGATTGATGCATCGTACTTAATGCAATAGCCTTTTTCTAATATTCTATAGCTCAAATCATACTCTTCCATGCCATAAAAAAATTCTTCAGGCAAATTGCCAACTTCTTCTAAAACTGATCTTTTGATTGCATGTGCACCCCCTGCAAAAAAATAAGTGAAGAACTCCTGTTTGTCTTTATAAGTTGAGTAGTGCTTATGCGGCAAAGCATTCACCTGCATATCACCGGTATCATAATAAACAACTTTGAAAGAAACAATAGCAACCGGTCTATTGTATATTCCGGGTGTATCAAATGAGCTTACCACATTCTGCAAAGCATCTTTATTTCCCAGCACTGCATCGTCATCTAAGAAAATAATGATCTCGCCTTTTGCAAATTGCAAAGCAAAATTTCTTCCCTTGGTTACACCAAGGTTAGATGGCGCTTCAATGAACTGAAATGGAAGTTGGGTGGAAGTTTTTGCAAATTCTTTTACGGCAGAATAATCAGTTGTAGAAGCATTGTTCACAACGATCACATCCTGCAATAATTCTTTTGCATCTTTTAACGTAGTGATGTTTTGCAGTAACTCTAACGTATCTGCAGGTCGGTTATAAGTAATGATAACAAAACTCAGTGGCTTCACGGTTGCAAGATAGCTTTGTATTGCTGATTAAATGTTTCTATTCCGAAGTTTTTAAAAGCATATTCTTTTGCTGTGATGTTCAGTGATCGGATTTTTTCTATAGTCAACCGGTTTAGCCATTGAATAGCTTCCGATAAAACGATCTGTTGATCCAAGGAACTAAATAAAAATCCATTTTGATCATTAATGTGCAAAGGAATATCGCCTACAGGTGTTGCCATAACAGCACAACCTCTTGCCATCGCTTCTATCAGAACAATAGGAAAGCCTTCTGTTGAAGATGGAATGATCAGAATATGATGTTGACAATATATATTATGTAGTTGATGAACATCACTAACATTGTTTAAAGCCTGTACATTGGAAGGTAGATTATTGAGAATACTTGGAGGCATTTCTCCCACCAAAGTGAATTCTAGCTGAGGTGTTTGTCTTGCGATATCAATGAATAATTCAGGACGTTTTTCAGGTGTACCTCTTCCAACAAAAAGTATTTTAATTTGTTCGTTAATGGGTTTACTACAATTTTCTCCAGGAAGTTCAATTGCATTCTGAATAAAGTTGATCCTACTATTATATTCTTTTGGGATATTTAGTTGTTGATATTGCTGCAGGTGTTCTTCAATTCGCAGCTTACTGATCATGATTGTCTTGCTGATAAAAGGCAGAAATGGAATACGTATCCATGAAAAACTATTGAATGAATGGATCAGTTCGACTTGTTTGATTGATTGGTAGATCCACGGACTGATTTTATATCCGAAATTTGATTGTCCATTGAATACAACCGGTTTATTCTTTTGTTGGTTGATATAAGTTGTGATCCTTCCTCTCCACACCAGGTTAAGAAAATAAAGCCATTTGTTATCTGTGTATTTCGAAATATCTATAATCCTGCATTTGGAATTTTTGAACTCACTTAGAAATCTATCATCAACTGATTTCCTTGTAAAAAAGATAATGCTGTTTTCATTGCCTGTAGCTTTTACAATAGATGCATGAACCTTTTCTGCACCTCCGGTATGGTAGAAAGGAAAGAAAAAAAAGGTATCGTACTCTGTGCTTAAGGGTTGAAGTCTGGCAATTAATCTTCCAACCAAAATAAATGGCATGATGAAGATATTTTCAATCTTACGTTTGATTATATATCCGCTAAACTTCATTTGAATATTTGTTTTACGGACTTACCAAAAGCCATAATGCGATCTCGTATCATCCATTTTCGAACCTCAGCTTCAAAATCACCCCACTTCTTTTCTCGTCTTCTTTGCGATAAGAACTTCTTTTTACAATGATAGTTTTTCAAAAAAGGATTCTGACTTCTTAAATATTTGCTTGTTACAGAAGTTGAATGTTCCCTGTAGTAGAGTAGAGGCTGTGGAATTTTTTCAATGACTAAACCATCAGCCAGCATTCGTAACCATAGATCGTAGTCTTCAATATTTTTTTGCGATTCGGCATACCTGTACTGCTTCAAAATATTTGACCTGATCATCATTGTTGGATGAGCGAGGCAATTTTCTTTAGGCATTACTTTCCTGATAGCTTCACTGGTGTAAGTTTCCCTGTCGAGTTTCCATTTAGGTTTTTCTTTTGCATTTTCGTCAATGATCTTAATGAAAGTTCCTACAGCAGCAGTTTCAGGATGATGTAAAAGCCAGTGAACCTCCTTTTCAATTCTATCGTTCGTGGCAATATCATCAGCATCCATTCTTGCAATCAGTTCTCCTTTGGATTCATCAATAGCTCGGTTGAGAGAATAGATCAGTCCTTTGTTGCCATCGTTTTCTAAAATTCTCAATCGCTGATCAGCAATAGATGAAAGTATAGAAGAAGTATTATCAGTTGAACCATCATTAATTATAATCAGTTCAAAATTATCGTACACCTGTTGTAAAATACTGTTGACTGCTTCTGAAATATATTTTTCGCAGTTATATGCAGGAAGAATAATGCTTACGAGGGGCAGCCACATAGTTGCAAGATAATGCTGATAATGCTATAAAAAAACTGTCCTGCTTTTGACAGGACAGTTCAAAAATTAATCATAGATTAATAATTATCTTCTATTACAACTGGTTCTTTTTTCTTGTAAAAAGTCCATAGTCCAAAACCAAGCAAAGCGATCATTAATATTGAACAGATCAAGGTAATGGTGCTTCCAATCTTATGACTGGCAGGATCAAATTTGAATTCAATCGTATGATCACCTGCAGGTATATGCATTGCTCTCAACACATAATTGGCTTTTACATAATCTGCTTCTTTCCCATCAATGTATGCAGTCCATCCTTTAGCGTAATACACTTCACTAAATACTGCAAACTGGGGAGCTGTGGAAGAACTTTTATAGGTGACAATATCATTATCATTTTTTACCAATTCAATTTTTGCTGATGAATCAAAACTGAAAGGCTTATTCGCCGCTGATTGAAATTTCTTATCGATCACAACAGTATCAGCAGGATTAAATGTTGTGAGTGCATTCATTTCCTCGTGAGGTGTATTAACCCATTTGATTGTTTTTACAAACCATGCTGCACCAAGAGCATCAGGGTTAG
This sequence comes from Bacteroidota bacterium, assembly GCA_023386555.1. Lineage (GTDB taxonomy): Bacteria > Bacteroidota > Bacteroidia > Chitinophagales > Chitinophagaceae > JAEZDC01. The sequence continues at coordinate 233,595 of JAEWJK010000009.1, forward strand.
GATATACCTGAGATCCTTCCTGTCCACCACTGATGATGTATTTTGTATTCAGCATGTTTATCACAGGCATGCAGTTTGGAAAATTGTATAACTGCTTTTCAATAAGATCCTGGTATATGCTAAGTTTTGCAGGATGATAACCACCAATTGAATTATGGAAATAAGCAGTCATGGCTCCCTGGTTGAAAGCACCACGAATGCCATCATGTCTCAGATCAAGAATTCTGTAGTAGCTTTTATCTTGTAAAATCTGCTGATCTTCTTTTGTAGGTTCAAAATTTTGTGATTGATATTCTTCAGGATCCTGGTATCGTTCAGCATTTAAATATTTAGCATTGATTGCCATTACATCTATAAAAGCAAACAATCCTACAATAGCCATAGCTATATTCCTTCCTGCTTTGTTCGTAAGGTGTAGCCAGATAACTAGTGCAGCAATGCCTGCAAAAAATGCAGACCGTACAATATCCATCAGGAATAAATGCTGCCTGTCTTCTTTTAATCCGGAGAGGAATGCTTTTAATGCTTGTTGAATTTGCTCTGGATATTGACTGATATTAGAAAGGATGTTTTTATCCAAATCACCACTATAATCTAACGACATATAAAGCAATAACGCCACACCAAAGATTCCTGCAACAATGTATAAGCCTTTTTTGAAAGCCGGTAATAAGTTGATCTTTTCAGTATTGAAAAGTAGTTTGTTTAATGTCATCACAGCCATCATGCAAAGCAAAAATGTTGGAATAACGATGATCATACTTGGAGCCCTAAACTTGTCGTAGAAAGGAAGCACATTTAACATTAGTTTATTGAAGTCCAGGAAGTATGATCCCCAGCTTAATAATATGCTGAAGACTATTGTTGCAAGTATCCACCATTTATGTTTGTTGGATAGAACAGCAAAACCTAATAATGCAAGAAAGCAAATAATGGCACCAACGTAAGGAGGACCATCGGTTGAGCCAATTCCACCCCAATAAAACATATAAGGTAATTGCGATGCAACCTGTGGTGCTGGAGATTCCTGTACTCTTTGAATGGCTTTGGATTCTTCCTGGTCAATTTCCCATCCAAACCTGCTTCCTCCATACATTCTTGGAAACATCATTACAAATGGTTCAGGTTTGGCCATGCTATAACTGAGTGCATAATCTTCACTCAGACCGTCCTTGCCAATATTACTTTTTCCATCTGCCAACTGGCTTCCACCTCTTATCGTTTCTTTGGAATATTCATACGTAGTAAACAATGTAACGGCATTCGATAAAACACCTACCAATCCGGCAACAATTGCAAATGATGCAGCTACCATCATGTGTTTGTATTGTTTGCTCATGATCCATCTTATTGCATACCCAATAGACATGATGAAAGCAATGATCAAAGCATAGTAGGTGATCTGGAGGTGATTTACACTGATCAATGCTCCGGTGAATGCTGCTGTTAATCCGGCACCCAGCCAATATCTTTTTTCGTAGATTAGAATAACTCCTGCAATCAATCCAGGCATTAAGGCAATGGATAACATTTTTGTATCATGTCCTGCACCAACAATGATTGGATTATAGGTTGCATAAGCATAAGCCAAAGCTCCGATGATTGCTATGTATGGTCTTATTCTCAATACAAGGCAAAAGATGTAAAAACAAACACAGGCAAGAAAAAAGAACTTAAAAGGTTTTGGTAAGAACAGTGATAAAACTTCCTGCACATAATATGGCACTACATTGTTTGCTTTGGTAGCAATCATGTAGCTTGGCATTCCGCTGAACATGCTTTTTGTCCATAAGGGAGCTTCACCATGAGTTTCTTTGTAATCGTAAATATCTTTGGCCATTGCTTTCCATTGAGTGATATCATGCTGTTGCAGCACTTTACCTTCAAGGGCCGGTTTGCAGTAAATAAGAGCTACGATCAGGAATATAACCACGGCAATAACATGTGGTATCAGGGGCTTCCAGGAAAATTTCTTCATTGTCAATTTTTAGCAGAAAGCAAATTAATAGTATTTTACACGAATTGATATGAGAACATTGCTATTTCTTTCGAGAGTTGCTGTTTTGATGAATGTGATGTTCCTGCTTTTTCTTGCAGGACGATTTAACCTGTTACCCATCGAAAACAATTATCTGAAAGGTGTGATCATCACAACAGGATGGGGTATTTCATTCATCTTAAATATGGCTTTGCATCCCTTCATATTTATTATGTTGATATTGCGAAAACAGATGTCAATTCCGGGTTGGATCATCGGCTTTAATCTACTCTGTTTTCTGCTTCAGATATTCTTTTATTTCTTTACATCATGATACATAACCTCATCAAAGACAAATCAGCCAGGCTTTTTGTTGTATTGGGAGGTTTTTTTATTGCCAATGCATTGATCGCTGAAATCATTGGTGTTAAGATATTTTCACTGGAGAAAACGCTTGGTTTCGATCCCTTCAGTTTTTCACTGTTAGGAGAAAACGGATTAGGTTTTTCACTGACTGCAGGTGTATTGCTATGGCCTGTCGTATTCATCATGACCGATATCATCAATGAATATTACGGACCCAAAGGAGTGAGGTTACTTTCTTATCTCACTGTAGGTTTAATCGCCTATGCATTTATTGCGTTTGTTTCGGCAATAGCATTAACTCCACCTGATTGGTGGAATGGATCTAACGAAGATGTACCTGATCTGCAGAATTCTTATAAAGCTGTGTTAGGCCAAAGTAACTGGATCATCATTGGTTCTTTGATCGCATTTTTGATTGGACAGATCATTGATGTAATGGCATTTCACCGGATAAAAAAAGCAACAGGAGAGAAAAAGATTTGGTTAAGGGCTACCGGTTCTACAATGATCTCTCAGTTGATAGACAGTTATATTGTATTATTGGTTGCATTTTATATTGGTGCTGACTGGAGTATTCAGAAAGTACTGGCAATAGGTACTGTAAACTATATCTATAAATTCCTGATGGCTGTTGTATTAACTCCGGTAATTTATCTTGTACATGGCATCATTGAAAAATATCTTGGGCGTGAACTGGCTGCAAAAATGAAAAGATCGGCTATGGAAAAACAAAATGATGAATTTGAAAATATTCCTGCAGCAGGTTAGAAGTTTTCTTTTATCATATTAACTACCAACTTATCAATCGGTAGATCCATCATCGATTCATTTAACTCATTAATCGAAATCCACCTGAAAACTTCAGCTTCACCTTCAGGATCTGAGATTTGATGAGGAATAAAATCAAATCGATCTGTTTTTGTTTCCAGTTGAGAAGCATCTCCATGAACCCAATAATAGATTGAGATGATCTGGTCGTTATTATTAAAGGCAGAAACCTGGAAAAAATCTGTGGTATAAATATGATCACCCACTTCAACATCTAATCCTGTTTCTTCTTTGAATTCTCTTTTCAAACAATCCCTGGTTCCTTCGCCAAATTCTAATCCACCACCCGGAAATTTAGTAAAGAATCCTCCTCGGATATATTCATCACTCAGCAGAATTCTTTTTTTATCATCTACCAAAAGACCATACACTCGTATGTTGAATCTTGCCATTACCGGAATACTTTTTTTCTCAGGAAGAACCATCCAATTATAACAGATATGAGAAATGAAAGAAAGGCAACTACATAAAATGCGTAAGGTGAATGCTCAAAACCACTCGGCACATTCATTCCAAATAAGCTGGCCACCAAAACAGGAAAAGTAAGTACAATTGTAATCACAGCCAATCTCTTTAGCACCTGGTTCTGGTTATTAGCAATGATACTGGCAAAAGCATCCATTGTGCTGCTAAGGATGTTCGTATAAATATTTGCCATCTCCAAAGCCTGTGAGGTATCTACAATAAGATCATTCAAAAATTCTCTTTCTTCTTCATTCAGGGAAAGAAAGTTTGTTCGTTCCAATTTCATCATCAGCATTTCGTTACTTCTTAAAGCTGTAACGTAATACACCAAACTTTTTTGAATACGCATCAAATGCAACAACTCTTCATTTCGGCTACTATCGTACAGTTTTTGTTCGTACATATTTCGCCTGTTGTTGATCTCTTTGAGGTGCTCCATGTAATTAAGAACGATCTTCTCAAATACTTTCAATACCATCATGCTTCGTCTTTGAGGCAGATCTTTTTCAAAACTGTTCAGCGATTTTTTTATAGCACCATTATCGAAAGAGTTCACCGTTACGATCTGGTTATGCGTTAGAATAATACAGATGGGAATAGTTATATAATAGGCATCACTATCGTTAAAAGAATTATTTTCTGTTGGTGTTTTTATAACAATGAACTTAACATTGTCTTCCAATTCATAACGTGGCCTTTCATCGATATCCAGGGAATCACGCAGAAACTCAATTGGTATTTCCAGCTTCTCACTCAGCTCAATAAATTCTTCTTCCCTGAACGGAGGAACAAGATTCACCCACACAGCCTGGTCAGCTTTATCTACTTCAAGGGTTTGGCTATTGATATTTTTGAAATACTGTATCATCCGATGATATAAGTGGACGAAAGTAATTGAAATATTTAGGAAGCCAACTGTAGATTATCATGGCTTCTTCGTTGTGTCAAATCGACGAAGGAGATTCACCGAAACAAAAATCAAAAATAAAACGCTGAGGTACTCACTTGTACTGAAGATCATTGATCAGCATCAAGCATCAAGTTCAATCTCACCCTTAAACACAAATGTAGCAGGACCACAAAGCCAGATATTCTCAAAGTGCTCATCATCTATTTTATCAAATTCTACAGCAAGTTTACCACCCATCGTTTCAACATCAACACGATTGAAACCTTTATCGTTATGAGCAAATACCAAAGCTGCAGCCGTAACACCTGTCCCACAACTAAAAGTTTCATCTTCTACACCTCTTTCATAAGTACGAACAGCTATTGAATCTTCTTTTTGTTCTACAAAATTTACATTAATGCCTTGTGCTGCAAATGCACGGCTATTACGGATTTCTCTTCCCTCTTTGTAAACATTAAGTCCTTTGATGTCTTGTACTGGTTTTATATAGTGTGGAGAGCCAGTATTTAAAATAGCATCACCACGATTGTGATCTACTTTGTTTACATCCAACATTTTTAAGTTAATCCAACCCTTCTTATCAAACTCAGCATCATGATCTCCATCAACCGCTAAAAATCTATACTTATCTCTTTTGATGCCCATATCGGCAGCAAATTTTACCAAACATCTTCCGCCATTGCCACACATACTGCTTGGCCTGCCATCAGAATTGAAATAGATCATTTCAAAATCATAAGCAGGTTTAGTATTCAGCAACATCAATCCATCTGCACCAATACCAAATCTTCTGTCGCAAAGAAATTTTACTTGTTGTTTTGAGAGGTTTATATCATTATTGCGATTATCAATGATGATAAAATCGTTTCCTGTTCCGTGATATTTGTAAAATGTGATTTTCATTAGATCAGCACAACTTCATTTCGTTCATCTTTTTCTTTCCAGTTCACTTTTACTTTTTGAGAGGCAAAAGTGTCAATAGCTCTTCCGCAATAATCAGGCTGAATAGGTAGTTCACGACTGAATCTCCTGTCTATCAGCACACATAGTTCAACTTTAGAAGGTCTGCCAAAATCAAGTAACGCATCTAAAGCAGCTCTGATAGTTCTGCCGGTGAATAGTACATCATCAATAAGAATGACCTGTTTGTTTTCTATGCTGAAAGGAATATCTGTTTTATTGGCTATATGCAATTCTGTACGAACATCGTCTCTATAGAAAGTAATATCCAGCTTGCCATAAGATATATTACTCGAAACAAGTTTACGAAGTTCATCAACAACTTTATCGCTCAGGAAAATCCCTCTTGGCTGCAGACCAATGATCACCGTTTCTTTCATTTCAAGATGGTTCTCATAAATCTGCCTGGCCAGTCTTTTTACGGTTATCTTAACCTGGTCTTCTGTAAGAATTGATTTCAAACCTCGGAAGTTTAGGAAGTAAAAATAACCTACATACTCCACTTAAAAAATTATGATGCTTTTGGTTTTATCTCCAGCTTTGGGAGTAAAGACATGATGAAGATGAGTATTGACAGAATAAGACTTACATAAAGTCCCCATTGTCTTATTGGTGTTTCTCCATAAAACTGAACAGCAAGTATGATGAAATTTCTTATACTCCATCCCATATTGAACATGGTAAAAAAGATATTCGTTCTTTTAGCCCAGATCTTTGGAATAGCAAAAAGTAAAATGCTTGCAGAGGTAACATAGATATTCATCAATCCCGGTTTACCAAAATTTGTGTTTGGAGCCGACATGCCAGTAACCAGGATATCTTTACTCTCAATATAACTCCAGGGAGAAAAGCACACTGCTATCAGCCCTATTCCTAAGATAATTCCAATCAATTGAGAGTATTTCATGAACGCTATAATTTAAAAGACCCTGAAGTTTCCTTCAAGGTCTGTTGAGGTCCCGAGCGGATTCGAACCGCTGTGGAAGCTTTTGCAGAGCTCTGCCTAGCCACTCGGCCACAGGACCAAAATTCGCTGCGAAAATAGGAGGAAAAATTCAATGTGCCAATTTGCAAATGTTCCAATTCGCTATTACAAAATTGATCAACTTCAATTTTGCAAATCAGCACATTAGCACATTCGTCGTATTTTCACATTTGATAATTAAACATTATGAACAGAATTGCTGAAAGTGAGTTGATCATCTCTAATCGTGGATCTATTTATCATATTGATTTAAGACCGGAAGAATTAGCTGATACAGTTATTACAGTAGGAGATCCTGATCGTGTGGCTGAGGTGAGTAAATATTTTGATACGATAGAAGTAAAGCGTCAACACAGAGAATTTATTGCTCATACCGGCTTTGTTGGTAAAAAAAGACTCACCGTAATCTCCAGTGGAATTGGTCCTGATAATATTGATATTGTTTTGAACGAACTGGATGCCGTTGCCAATATTGATTTTGAAACAAGAACAGTAAAGCCCGATCTGAAATCATTGACCATAATTCGTTTGGGAACCTGTGGTGCGTTACAGGCTGATATTCCGGTTGATAGCTTTGTTGCAGGCACACATGGAATTGGTTTTGATAACCTGCTTCATTATTACAGGCTTGAGAATAACCAGGAAGAAAGAGAAATACTGCAGAATTTTGTTACGCATACACAGTTACAGGGATCAGTAACTCCATATATTGCTACCTGCAGTGCACATGTGATCAAAAATTTTGTTGATGGATTTCACCAGGGAATAACAGTAACCTGTCCTGGTTTTTACGGACCACAGGGTAGGGTGTTAAGATTAGGTTTGGCCAATCCAATGCTGATAGATCGTTTGGAACATTTTCGTTTCGGAAATCATCGTATTGCCAATTTTGAAATGGAAACCAGTGCTATTTATGGATTGGGAAAATTGTTAGGCCATCAATGCTTGAGTGTGAATGTGATCGTTGCTAACAGGGTGAGAAAAGAATTTAGTAAAGATGGAAAAGCTGCGGTTGAAGGTTTGATTAAAAAAGGGTTGGAGGTGATTGAGAGAATATAAATGCTATGTTATGAAAAGACAAACCATGTATCTGATCTATGCTATTATAGCAATAGCTTTAATATTAGTCTTTGGATTAAAAAGTTGATCAGGTGAGATGTTCTTTATTTATAGACATCTCTTCGGTGCCTTACTCTTTGAATTTCTACAATCTTTATTACGTCTTCAATTGTATAAATTATTCTATAATCACCAACTCGTAGTCTAAAAGCATTTTCACCTTTTAATTGTTTGTATCCATTTGGCCTTGGATTTTCAGCCAATCCATCAATAGCAATAATGATCTTTTGATTATAGGGAGCTGAGATCTGAGAAAGTTCTTTAATTGCTGATTTTTTTACCTGTACCTGGTACATAATTATTTATTGCTATATTTTTCCAGGTTCTCCTTTACAACATTCCACGGAACGGTTTCTTCATTCCTGCGAAGTTCTACAGCTAAAAGATCATATAAATCCTCCAGAGCTTCTTCATCCTTTGGCAATACATCAAGATCAATCTGCATTAACCTGTGGTTATTTGATTCATTCTTCAAAAATGTAACACCTTCCATAAAATGCTTTTTTCAAATTTAAAGCTTTCTCTTGTGAGAAACTTCTTCCCTCACTTTCCAACTTTCCTATATCTTTGATTTTTAATGAAACTTTCCACCAAACACCTGCTGGGAATCAAGGACCTCACCAAAGAAGATATTCAACTTATTCTTTCTACGGCAGCCAATTTCAAAGACGTTTTACAAAGACCGGTTAAAAAAGTTCCTTCATTAAGGGATGTTACGATCGTAAATCTTTTTTACGAAAACTCGACCAGGACTAGAATATCATTTGAACTGGCTCAGAAAAGACTTTCTGCCGATACACTGAATTTCGCTGCCAGCTCATCTTCAGTTTCTAAAGGAGAAACTTTGTTGGATACAGTTAATAATATCCTCAGCATGAAAGTGGATATGGTGGTGATGCGTCATTCTGCAAGTGGTGCTCCTCATTTCCTGGCAAAACATATTCCTGCAGCTATTGTAAATGCAGGTGATGGTGTGAATGAACATCCTACCCAAGGACTACTTGATGCTTTTTCTATGCAGGAAAGATTAGGTAAATTGGAAGGATTAAAAATTGCCATCATCGGAGACATCATGCATAGCCGTGTTGCGATGAGCAATATTTATCTCCTGAAAAAAATGGGTGCTGAATTAACAGTAGTTGGTCCTCCAACATTGATTCCTAAATATATTAAAGAAGCTTTCGATGTAAATGTTACTTATAACATCAAAGAAGCTTTGCAATGGTGTGATGTGGCTAATGTGTTACGTATTCAGCTGGAACGTCAAAACCAACCTTTGTTTTCATCTTTAAGAGAGTACAATATCGCTTACGGAATAAGCAGGAGATTATTGGATGAGATCGGAAAAGATATTGTGATCATGCATCCTGGTCCGATAAACAGAGGAGTGGAGATAGACAGTGATGTTGCAGACGGATCAAACTCAATTATTCTTAACCAGGTTGAAAATGGTGTGGCTGTTAGAATGGCTGTGTTATATTTACTCGCGAATAGAGAGAGTTGAAATACAAAATAAGTAATGAGGAATAAGAAATAAGAAAGTATGCAAAGGATTTGTTTATTTCCCGGAACATTCGATCCTGTAACGTTGGGACACGTTGATATTGTTCAGCGTTCACTGGATATGTTCGATAAAATATACATCGGCATAGGTAAAAATGCCAACAAAGCTCCCATGTACAGTGATGAAGAGAGACTGGCATGGATCAAAGAAATATTCAAAGATGAATCCAGAGTAGATGCTTTGATGTATGAAGGCCTTACTGTAAAATGTTGCGAAAAAGTGGGTGCAAGATTTATTCTCCGTGGTATTCGCTATGTAAGCGATTTTGAGTACGAAAAAGTGATTGCTGATATGAACAGAAGTCTTGATCCAAACATTGAGACAATATTTCTTACCTGCTCACCACAATTTACCTCTGTGGCCTCAACACTTGTTCGAGATGTGATCAGAAATTGTGGAGATGCCACTCCATTCTTGCCTGAAGTGGTTAGAAAAGCTATTTACGGAAAATAAATTTCATCATGTCAATCTGGTTTAAAAAAGATCTGAAGCTGGAAGATTTTGCTACGTGGGGAAAACATACAATGGCAGAAGCTTTGGGAATGCAGTTTACAGAAATAGGAGATAACTATCTTAAGCTCTCCATGCCGGTGAATGAAAATACCAAACAACCTTACGGATTATTACATGGAGGTGCTTCTGTTGCATTAGCTGAAACGGTTGGCAGCGTCGCATCTGCTCTAGTAGTAGATCATACAAAGAATTATTGTGTTGGTTTGGAGATCAATGCCAACCATGTTAGAAGTGCAAGAGAAGGAAATGTTATTGGTACTTGTACTCCGATTCATCTTGGAGCATCTACTCATGTATGGGATATAAAAATTCATGATGAGAAAGATAAACTCATCTGTATCAGCCGACTTACAGTTGCCATTTTACCACGAAAAGATAAATAGTTCATCGTATTGCTCAGTAATGATGCGAACGTACAAGTGAGTGACACAACGAAGTTTAATAGTAGTACTAGCGCTAAGATCATAATAAGAAAAATTTAGCAATCTCTTTCTAACTCACCATTAGATTTTAAAAAACATTTTAGCCAAGCTTTATTGGTTTCTTTTTTGTTACCTCATTTTCTTGAGAGAATTTTGTTGATATGCACGAGATAGAACCTTTTTATAACTGGCGTCATATTTATACTTCGGAGGAAGATCCGAAATCGCCATTTTATGGTCGTGTGTACAGTGAGTTTGAATTTACACAAACCGTTTACAACTATTATATTCATCCACAATGGGATGATTTTGGAAGCAAAACGCTTTACCTGAAAGTGATCTATGTAGATTATGAATTGAATTTTGCTGTAATAGAATTGATAGGTGAGTGGAATGATGCCATTGAAAATGATATCATGACCTTGAAACGTGATGTGATTGACATTATGGAGAAAGACGGCATCAATAAATTCATTCTTATCACTGAAAATGTTTTGAATTTTCACAGCAGTGACAGGGAATATTATGAGGAATGGTACGATGATGTTTCAGATGAGAACGGATGGATCGTCAGCATTAATATGCCTGAATCGACTCAACACGATTTTAAGAAGAAAAAGCTGAATTATTATATAGAATTAATGGAAATTCCTAACTGGCGAATTTATAAACCTTATCATCTTTTCAGGCTTATCGATAACCAGATCAATAACAGGCTTACTTAGCAGAAGGAAAAAAAGGCTGCAATTTTTCTTTCAGATTAGCAGGCATGGTCGTTTTTTCATAAGTATCAGCATTCAAAAAGTATAAGACTACTTTTCCACTGGTGAGCAATTTTCCTGACTCATTAAAAACTTCCTGGTGAAATTCTATCCGATGATCTTCCGGTAATTCTCTTAATGCAGTTTTTATTGTCAGTAGGTCATCGTACTTAGCAGACCGTAAATATTTTACATGCATTTCTACAACAGGCATAATTACACCGGAAGCCTCCATGTCTTTATAAGTGATACCAAGACCTCTGATGCTTTCCACTCTTCCAACTTCAAAATATTGTGCATAGTTACCGTAATACACAACATTCATCTGGTCGGTTTCAGCATATCTAACCCGTAATTGAGTTAATGTTTCATACATTGTTTAAATTATTTAGCAAGCTTTAATAAAGCTATTCATCGTCTGTTGTGTCACTCACTTGTACGTTCTGAACTTTGTTCGACAATTACACATTTAACTTTCGTACTTCGTATTTCATACCTCGTATTATCTCTTTATCATTCCATCCACACTCACTCTACCAGGACCCAGAAACAACAGTACAATGTAAGCAGAAAGGTATAAAACAGCCATTTCTCCATCACCAACAAGTCCGTTATGTCTTCCAAAGAATGCAACACACATTAGTATGATTAATGGAATCAAAGCTATTCTGGTAAATAATCCCAGTACAATAAAAAAACTGCAAAACACTTCTGCAAAGATCACCAGGATCAAAGAGGTCTTGCTTCCAATTCCCATAGGATCATAAAATCCATTTGACATTGTGGCAAAATTCATCAGCTTAGGCATACCGTGTTGCGCTATCATCATTAAACCAAATACAAGACGCAGTAACAGCATTGAAAAGTTGAAAGAGCCTGCAGTGTATTTAATGGAGAGAAGTCTTTTCATCTGATAAGTATTGGATTTTTCAAAGTTAGCATTTCGAAAATCAATAAATAAAATGGGAGTTGCTCACATTTGTTGTAAAAATATGTTCAGTCCAAACATTATCCACATTCATGGAACGTTTATTGCTTTGGGTGGCTGCATCAGTAACTTAGTATAAGCTTTTGCGTTTCATTAAGAAACAAACAGAAATATTTGCTTCATCACATACGTTAGCGAACTATGATACAACGCTGCAGACAGTTCAGCTTTATTTTAATAATGATTGTTGCATCTTTTACTGCACAATCTCAAGGTTCAAAATTTCATAATGATCCGGACGAGGATTTCAAACTAGCTAAGGAGCTTTTTCAAAAAGAGCAATTCAGTCTTGCTTATCCTTTATTTAAAACCTTAGCCCTGTCTGATTCCAGGTATAGTAATATCTCTACCACGATAAAACTCGAGGCGAAATATTACTCCATCGTTTGTGCCTTGCAGTTGAACGATCCTACAGCAGAGATTGCAGCACAAGAGTTCATCGATCTGGAACATAACACACCACGGGTTCAAATATTAAGTTATGAGCTGGCAGAATATTATTATCGCAAACAAAACTTTGCAAAGGCACTGGAGAATTATGAAAAAGCGAATGTTGCCAATCTCAGCAACAGGCAGATCGCTGAAATGAAATTCCACCAGGGTTACAGTTATTTTACTTTGCAACAATTCTCCCAGGCAAAATCATTGTTCAATAGCATCAGACAAATACCAACTGATCCTAACTACCTCGATGCAAATTATTATTACGGCTTTATTCTTTTTACTGAAAGGAACTACAAACAGGCTTTAGAAAGTTTTCAGTTAGTTGAGAAAGAGCCAACCTATGAAAAAGTAGTTCCTTATTATATCACCCAGATATATTATTTCAACGGACAGCGAGATAAGGCAATCGAATATGGTGAAGCTGCTTTAAAGAGAGGTGGGCAGCATTATGAAATTCAGCTGAAACAACTGGTTGGCCATGCTTATTTCGAGAATAAGGAATTTGCAAAGGCATTGCCTTACTTGGAAGAATATGTAAGTAAAACGAATAAGGTTAGGAGAGAAGATCTGTATGAACTTTCTTATTCTTACTATGCTGCAGGTAATCTTACAAAGGCGATAGAAGGTTTCAAGCAATTAGGCGGAAAAGAAGATTCACTTGCACAGAACAGTATGTATTTGTTAGCTGATGCATACCTGAAAACCGGACAAAAAGCGAATGCCAGGAGTGCATTTCTCTTCTGTGCAACTAATAGCAGCAATGCATTTCAAAAAGAAGTTTCCAGGTTCAATTATGCTAAGCTGAGTTATGAACTTGGATTTAACGATATAGCATTAAGTGAGCTTCAATCTTTCATTGCAGATTACCCTAAATCAACTTATCAGCAGGAAGCCAGAGAGTTGCTTGTAGCTGTAATGGCCAACAGTAATAATTATGCTGATGCATTGGCGCTATTTGAAAGTCTGAGTGCACAAAGTGAGAATGTAAAAAGAGTATATCCGAGAATATTGTATGGTAGAGCAGTTGAATTGATCAATGACCAGCAATTAACACAAGCTGAAGAACTGATCGATCGATTGATCAGTGTTCCATACAATACGTATTGGATATCGCTTGCTAATTTCTGGAAAGGAGAACTTGGCTATAGATCGAACAGGAACGACCAGGCTATTACTTATCTGAATAAATATTTAGCTGCGACACAGTCTGCCGGAGAAGTAAATCCAACCAATGCCCGTTATACTTTAGGTTACGCTCACATGAATAGTGAACAATACAGGCAGGCTTTGGGAGCTTTTGAACAGATCACAAAATCAATTTCTACAACATCTACAAACGTTGAACAGGATGCTTATTTAAGAAGTGCCGATGCACAATTCATGAATAAGAATTTCAGCCAGGCTTTGCAGATGTACGAGAATGTGATGAGAGTTGGAGCTGCCGGAGCTGATTATGCATTATATCAAAAAGCAATCATTGCAGGAGCCTCAAATAAAAATGCTGAAAAGATCAGCTTACTGAATAGCATAGAGCAACGTTATCCAAACTCAACTTTAATTCCCGATGCTCAGCTTGAAGTGGCTAATACTTATTTAGCTGATGAAAAATTTAAAGAAGCAGTTGATCCGCTCAATAGGTTATTAAGAAATAAAAATGGTGCAAGTCTTTATCCTCAAGCGTATTTAAAGATTGGCATAGCACATTATAACCTGAATGATAATACTAAGGCACTTGATAATTTCAAAACCCTGGTATCAGGATATCCAAATTCCGATGAAAGCGAAGATGCCATTGAATATATCAGGAGTATTTTTATAGAGAATGGTCAGCCTGACGAGTTTGTAGCTTTCATGCAGAATAATGGTAAACAAATAAGTTATAGTGAAGCTGATTCGCTTACTTACGTTGCGGCTCAGATTCAGTATGATAATAAGAGTTTCGACAATGCATTGAACTCATTTAGGAATTATATTTCAAAATATCCTGATGGTCGTTATGCGATTGATGCAAATTATTATTTAGCTGAGATATTAAATGATAGAAAAGATTTCTCTAACGCATTTATTCATTACAGCAATGTAGCAGCCAAAGCACCGAATAAATATGCTGAAAGAAGTATTCTGCAGGCAGCAAGGCTTAGCTATTTTGAGTTGAAGAATTATGTAGAGGCAGAAAAATATTTTATCCAGCTGAAAGCAGTGGCTACTAAAGCTGACGTTAAGTTGGAAGCAATGAGAGGCTTACTTCGTTGCCAGTATAAATTGGCAAAATGGTCTGAAGCTGTGTCCAATGCACAGGAGCTGTTACAACAGAAAGGAGTGGCTACAGATGATAAGATGATGGCAAATATGGTGCTGGCAAAAAGTAGTCAGGCGAATAATGATTTATCTATTGCATCTTCTTACTATAAAACAGTTGTAAGTCTTGGTAAAAGTGAATATGCTGCTGAAGCAAGATTCAGAATCGCTGAAATATTGTTGTTACAGAATAAGCCTGAAGAAGCTGAAAAGGCAGCATTTGAAGTGATCAATAAAGCTGGGTCGTATGATTACTGGATCACAAAATCATATATCCTATTAGGTGATATTTACTTTATTCAGAAAGACTATTTCAATGCAGAAGCTACTTTGAAGAGTGTTGTTGAGAACTCAACCAATGCTGAACTGAAAGCTGAAGCACAACAAAAATTGGATAAAGTAATAGCTGAAAAGAACTTAAATAGTAAAGTTGATGAATAAAGTTGTGCTGGTCAATCAGATGCCATGAAAATGGAACCATAAAGTGATTGCGACGCAATGAACGATGCCATGATAACTTAAGCTGGTATCATAAATAACATGAATTAACTATGAAGCAATTTAGTATAACATTTTTTACGGTTTTTATTTGTGTTTACGGCTTCTCACAAAAGAGAGCTACACTAGATACTACTAAGCCAACAACTGTTGTCGTAACATCTTCATTCAAGCCAACACTTAAGCCGGCAGCTAAGATTAATTTCAGTGCTGCAACGCCTACAGCAGATACAACAAGGCCAAATCTTTTCTATACTATTCCATCGCAAAATCTTTTCTTCAGCTATCAGCCTTCACCATTACAACCTCTGGCATTATCGCCAGACACTGGTTATAACTGGCAGAATCATAATTACGTAAAAGCGGGTTATGGAAATTTTACGTCTCCTTATGTACGAGTAGGATTAAGTTTTGGTAACGGAGTAAAATCTGTAATCAACGTTCATGCAAAACATATTTCTTCTAAAGGACAATTGGCTTTCCAGGAATTCAGCAAAACAAATGTTGCTGCATTAGGAATTTTCAATGCCAATAATAAACACGAGTGGACTGCAAAAGCACACATGGACCTGGATAATCAATTTCTATACGGTTTTCAGCCTGATACCTTGAAATATACAAAAGATCAGCTAAGGCAAAACTTTTCATCTTTTGGTGCCAGGGTTGGAATGAGGAATAAAGATGAGAATGCAACTTTCACTTATAACCCATCTGTAGGATTAGAAATTTTCAATGATAATCGGATTGGTAATGAAACAGATTTTTCATTTGCATTGCCTGTATCAAAATCGATTGGTCGTGCATTTGGTTTTGGGGTTGGATTATATGGTGATGTAACATCTCTTAAAGTTCCTTCAGGTAATTATGATAACAATCTTTTTTACTTAACTCCTGCAGTACAGTTTAAAACGCCGAATTTAAAAGTGAATGCAGGATTTTCTCCGTCATGGGATAATTCGGTCTTCAACCTGCTTCCAAATTTTACCGCTGAAGCCAAAGTAAAGAATGAAAGATTCGCTGTTCAATTAGGATGGATAGGTTATTATCATAGAAACACTTATAGGAATCTTGCTAATTTTAATCCTTTTATTGCACAGCCTAACTTCTCTAACAATACAAGGATCTACGAACAATTTGCCGGCATTAAAGGTTCTGCCGGAAATCATCTTACTTACAATGCAAAAGTTTCCTTGCTGAACTATAATAATATTGCCCTGTTTGTAAATGATACAACAGATGGAAAAACATTTAATGTAATCAATGAATCTTCACTAAAATCCTTACGAATACATGGTGAGATCGGTTATACGGTTCAAGAGAAATTCTCATTCATTGCAGGTGCAACCATTAATAATTTTGCAGAGCCTGAATTAAATGATGAAGCCTATGGATTGTTGCCCCTCGAACTTACTGGAACGCTTCGCTGGCAGATTTTAAAAGATCTATCGCTTATGTCAGATGTTTTTTTCTGGGATGGCCCACAATATCGAACCAAGACTACCAGCTTTAAACAAAAGCCGGCTATTGATATGAATCTTGGTGTTGAATTAGGCATCACGCCAAAACTCAGTGGTTGGTTACAATTCAACAATGTTTTTAACAATGATTACCAGCGGTGGAATCAATATAGAGTGCTCGGTTTTAATGTTCTTGCCGGAGTTGTATATTCGTTCGGTAAAACTGAAGCGAAGTAATGTTGAATGAACTATATCACTACCTTATTCTAAATAAAATTGCAGCTATTCCGGGTGTTGGAAATTTCGCTATCACTTCCAAACCGGCACATATAGATTCAGGCATTATTTATCCGCCACAACAGCAATTATTGTTTCAGCAAGGGACTGCATTGACTGATAAAAAATTTTATACATTCCTTGCAGAACAAATAAAGATCTCTGAAGTAGATGCCGTTCGTAAATTCCAGGATTTCGCTTACCAGTTAAGAAAGGATATTCAATCAAACTCACAGGTTGAACTTTCAGGTCTTGGTATTTTTAAAAAGGAAGCTACTGGTGAGTTAGCTTTTGAATCTACTTTATCACTTCATCAGTTCTTCCCTACCATCAAGTTAAATGAATTGGCAGAATCGGTTTTACCAACTCCTCATTCAAACCAGGAAATTGAAGAACATGGTATTGAAGTGTATCCTGAAGATGAAGTGGTAAAAAAAGATCGCTGGTGGATTTGGGCTTTAATATTGACAATTATTGCTTTGGCTGCCATTGGTATTTATTACATGCAGGAAGGTGCTATTTGACCAACAGGGTATCGCTATTTATCGTTCCTTGTGTCACTCACTTGTACTGATGAATATATAGCAGCAAAAAATCGCTTCGTATTGATCCCTGTTTTTTACAGTAAACTTTGTTTTCTTTGCCGCATTCAATGAGCGAAATCATTACATACAAACAATGTCCGGTTTGCAATAGCAACAGCATCGAGTTTAGGCTGAGTGCAAAAGATAATACCGTTTCAAAAGAATCATTTGAGATATGGGAATGTACTAGTTGTTCACTTCGGTTTACGCAAGATATTCCTTCATCGAATTCAATAGGTAAATACTATCAATCGCAGGATTACATTTCTCATTCCAATACAAAAAAAGGAACCGTAAATACTTTATATCATTGGGTGAGAAGTTTTACCTTGAAATCAAAGAAAAAACTTATTCGAAAACTAACGACTCTCAAAACCGGAACGTTATTAGATGTGGGTGCAGGAACAGGTGCCTTTGCTGCAACAATGCAAAAAGCAGGTTGGAAAGTAACAGGCCTGGAACCTGATGAAAAGGCCAGGCAAAATGCAAAGGATAATTATAAAATAGAACTGCAAACTTCTGAACAACTTTTTAATCAGCCACTATATCATTATGATGCAATTACCATGTGGCATGTGTTGGAACATGTACATGAACTGCATAATTATCTAAAAATTTTCAGCCAAATTTTAAAAGAACAAGGCACGTTAATCATTGCTGTGCCTAACTATACAAGCTATGATGCAGATGTTTATCAGGAACATTGGGCTGCTTATGATGTTCCGAGACATTTGTATCATTTTTCGCCCAATAGTATGGATATGCTGCTAGAGCAACACGGAATGCAGGTTGTAGCTCATAAACCAATGTGGTTCGATAGCTTTTATGTGTCCATGCTAAGTGAACAATATAAAAATGGTTACAGCAATATAATTACAGCCTTCTGGAATGGCTGGCTATCTAATTGGGAAGCTTTTAGTGATGTTTCGAAATGCAGCTCTGTGATCTATGTAATCAGGAAAGTATAAAAATGGATTAGTTGATAGATTGCTCCACGATGCTTTTTACTTTTTCTACAAGATCAAAATGCGATGTATAGATTTTGGTAGGATGAAGCTGGTTACCTTTCTTCTTAAAGCCAATGCAATCATCGTTGATCATTTTCGAAAGCACTTCATCTTTAAAATAAAACCAATGGTAATGAGGTTCAGCATTGGTACTGCTTATGATCTGACCAGTGTGCTGCTTTCCTTTATACACAAAAACTATTTCACTCATTATACCTGATTTCTTTGAGTGCAAGTTAGACTAGCCCTTAAGCTAATACAAGGATATATGATTAATTAAATATGAAGAAGCGATGAAAAACAGGTTAACAGGCGGCTGTAATTATTTGATGATCGTCCCATCCCAACCTGTAATACCATTTTGTAAATGCTTCACGTTGGCAAAACCCATTTCCTTCATTATAGCCAGGGCATTGGCAGAACGTTTACCACTTTTGCAGTATAACAGGTAAGTTTGATCTTTTGGTAGTGTAGTAACGAACTTTTTGAACGCTTCTGTTTGTAATACGTCATTATGTATAGCATTTTCAATATGTCCTTCCTTGAATTCCTCGGTAGTTCTTACATCCAGAATGGTTACATCTTTCTCTTTCAATATTTGCTTGAACTGATCATTTGATACAGCATTGGTATCAGCCACCTGGCAACTTGCATTTAACAACAAAAACTGCGAAAAGACTGCTATTAATATCAGACGTAGGTTCATACTGTGGAAATTCAATGCAAATTACCCTTTCTCCCTGGAATCAGCCTTAGAATGTTATTTGTTCGATCAACTGCTTGTTAAAAACTAACAACTGTTATCTTTGCCGTTCAAATTTTAATATGAGTAACAAGACCGTTTATATCGTTTCCGCTGTTCGTACTCCTATGGGAAGTTTTGGAGGAAGTTTAAAAGATGTTCAAGCTCCACAATTGGGAGCTACAGCAATAAAAGCCGCTATTGAAAAGGCGGGAATTAAACCTGAACAGGTTGATGAAGTATTAATGGGTAATGTTATACAGGCAGGAGTTGGACAAGCTCCTGCAAGACAAGCAGCAAAATTCGCTGGTCTTCCTGATAATGTTATAGCGACGACTGTAAATAAAGTTTGTGCAAGTGGAATGAAAGCTATTGCACAAGGAGCACAAAGTATATTACTTGGCGATAGTGATATTGTTGTTGCAGGTGGTTTTGAAAGCATGAGTAATGTACCTTTTTATGTTCCTAATCTTCGTTGGGGAAATAAATATGGTAATACAAATCTGATTGATGGTCTCGCAAAAGATGGTCTTACAGATGTTTACGGCAATATGGCCATGGGTTGTTGTGCTGATGCTTGTGCAACTGATAACAATATCACTCGTGAAGAACAAGATGCATTTGCAATTGAAAGTTATAAGCGTAGTCAATCAGCATGGGATAATGGAAAATTTAAAGATGAAGTTGTTCCCGTTACTATTTCATCTAAGAAAGGAGATATAGTTGTGGATAGGGATGAAGAGCCGTGGAATGTGAAGTTTGATAAGATAGCAGGTTTGAAAGCTGCATTCACTAAAGAAGGAACTGTTACTGCTGCAAATGCATCAACTATGAATGATGGTGCTGCGGCAGTTGTGTTGATGAGTAAAGAAAAAGCAGATGAACTTGGAATTAAACCGATTGCTATCTTAAGAGGTTATGCAGATGCTGAACAAGCTCCTGATCAATTTACAATGACACCTTCACTGGCTGTTCCTAAAGCAGTTCAGAAAGCAGGATTACAAATGAGTGATATAGATTTTGTTGAATTGAATGAAGCTTTTTCTGTTGTAGGTATTGCTAATACAAGAAAAATGAATCTTGATCCCGCAAAAGTGAATGTAAATGGTGGAGCGGTAGCTCTTGGTCATCCTCTTGGAGCTAGCGGTGCAAGAATTATTGTTACTTTGATCAATGTACTTAAGCAAAACAGTGGAAAAATAGGTGCTGCCGGTATTTGTAATGGTGGTGGTGGAGCCAGTGCAATGGTGATAGAGTTAGCTTAAGGTTACTATTTTAAATGAACGCTTTGGAGAAATGTTCAAGCGTTACAAAGAGTCTTAAGTATAAGATGTATTTTTTTTATTTCTGGAAAACCGCTTTACAATTAGTTGCTTACTTCATCAAAGAACGAAAAAAAGAAGCAACACATGCTGTTAGAGTTATTACAGATTTAGAGAAAAAGTTGAATGGACAGTTTGATTCTGCTACACGCAAAAAAATTATCATAAGTCATAGTGTTTATAATCCACTTGTAATTGATGCTTTTTGCAGATTACATGGCAGGGTAAGTAATAAAAAGGAAAGAAAGAAGCTCATCTACTATTTTACCTGTAGTTCAGTCCTGGATAATTTTTTTGATTATGGGGAGTTAAGTTATAACCAGATAATCAGTATCTATACTATACCTACCTACCAACCCTCAACTTTTAGTGAGAGAGTTGGCATGTATTGTCATTGGCATTTATTAGATAAGGTTACAGATAAGGTGGGTTATATGAAGATTCTTGATGCAGAAGTGAATGCACAACATGCTTCATTGCAACAGTTTAATAAACAAATTTCCATAGAAGAGATAGAGTCAATAATGAAAGCTAAAGGTGGAAATGCGGTTTTACTTTGCAGATATTATCTTGACTACGAACCTTCCGAAGCAGAAGATAAATGCTGGTTCCAGTTAGGTGTCATTATCCAGCTGAATAACGATCTGTACGACATTCATAAAGATATTAATGACGGTATTGAAACGTTAGCAACTCGTTGCAGAGATGCAAACTTAATGGAAGCATACGTGAAGAAACAAGCTTCACTCATGAAACATTTTGTTTCTGAACTACCTTGTTCAAACAGGCGAAAGCGACGATTTTCAGTATCTGCAGCTGGAGTTTTTGCACTTGCAATGGTAGCTGTTGACCAGTTAAAAAAATTACAAGGTACTGCTGAACACTTGCCGGATTTCAATAAACTAAAAAGAAAAGATATCATCGTTGATATGGAGAAGACAACGAATATATTGCGTTGCTTGAAATACATGTACCAGTATAACGATCTAAATTAAGTCACCTTAGTTTTTTTAGGAATAGCTCATTGCAATAATTCCACACAACCCTTTTAAAAGCATCAAACCATCTATCACAGCCAGGTAATAAAATATGGATTGTCTTCTATGCATTGAATAAGCAACCAATAGCAGGCAAATAAAAGGTATTAGATTTATTGCAATCATCATATTACTAAAGCCACGAATAAGGGCAACTATTAGAAACGATGCAACCCCTAGAGCACATAGAGGAAGTATTATGTAAAAGATTGTTTTTCTTAATCCAATATTTACAACAAACGTTTTAATACGTTTATTGCTATCTGCAGCATAATCTTTTATATCAAACATGATGCATAGTACGGTGATGTACATAAAGTTTTTGATGAAGAGAAATGTACCAACCATGTTCACTTCGTAGTAATGAGCTGATTGTTCTATTCCTTTAAAAATAATCGGATACACTGTAGCTGTTCCTGCCCAGATAAATCCGATAATAAAAGGTTTTAACCAACCGATGCTTCTCAAATTCACTTTGCCAAAAAACTCATTATCTATACCATAATAAAGTAAAGCAATGAGCGGAAATAACACCAGCAAAGCCCAATTAAGTAAAGGCATTTCAAAAAATCCATTTATGTATTTGAATAAATAGATTAATGTGATAATGAGCAACAGATTAGCAAGTATCCATTGACTCAACAAAATTTCTTTTTTGTTAATGGAATACCATCTTATTCTGGGATTTGGACTGTCGATTGATTTTGCCGGAATGTAGGCTTTTGTATAATACAGAACTGTAGCAATAAAAGCCATGCTGTAATAGATAATATCATTCAGCGGATATCGTTGCTGCAATCCTGCTTCAATTGAAAGTGCTACAATGCAAAAGCCATAGAAATAATTTCCAAAGAAGATTGTTTTGATTAAACTTTTTCTACTCAGCTTGCTGAGTTCCATTAAAGAAATTTAGAAACAAAATTAGTTCACTAATCCAACACTAACTTCAACATCAGGATTATCTAATAAGAAATCAGCTAATTGCTCATTCATAGTAAATCCTTTTTCAAGGCTATATAAACTTACTTGCAAATTCTCTGTAGGTTCATAGATATGAAATTTAAGTGAAGACTTTCCAGGGTTTGATCTTACATTCTTCTCTACAAATTCAACGAACTCACTTGTAAGCGATGCAGGTTCCATCTTGATATCTAAATTCTTTGTCAGCATTTGTTTGGCAGTTTCCAATAAACAAATACCTGTTACTTTAAACTCGAATTGATCACTATTATATCGTTGTTTGAAGTTTCCATGCACCAACAGATTTTTTCCTTTCTCTATATAATTCTGAAATCTAACATAATCATCACTCCAGAGCATTAATTCTGTTTTGCCGGAAAAATCTTCTATGGTTAACGATCCAAAATTTCTTCCGGTTCTTGTAACCCTATGCTGGGCATCAATTACAAGTCCTGCAAGCCTGAATGTTTTACCAAGACTGGCATTTACAAGAGTTGTAGATTCTTTCACTTCATTAAAGTCTGCTATCTGCATAATGCCATAATACTTCAACTCAAATTTGAAATGATCCAAAGGATGGCCACTCATGAAGATGCCTGTGACTTCTTTTTCAAAATCCAATCTTTCAGTCAAACTCCATTGCTCACACATTGCTAATTTAGGAGTAGGAATTTCGGGCAAAGAATCAGCTCCAAATAAACTGGCGGTACTATTTAACTTGTTAGCCTGGTATTGATTACCAAATTGAACGATTCTTTCCAAACCAGACTTTGTATCACCCGGCATTGTAAAGAAATATTGTGCCCGATGCAGTTCCGGAAAACAATCGAAGGCACCAGAATAAGCTAAACTTTCCAATGATTTTTTATTAACTGTTCTCTGGTTAACCCTGCAGATGAAATCAAACACTGTTTTATACGGACCAGCTTTTTCTCTTTCTTCCACTATACTTTCAATGGCAGCTTCACCAACACCTTTCAATCCACCTAAACCAAAACGGACTTCCCCTTTTTTATTTACAGCAAAGCCTTTTTTAGATTCATTTACATCAGGACCGAGTACTTTTAATCCCATTCTTTTACACTCTTCCATAAAGAATGTGATCTTCTCAATACTTCCTGCATGATTCAACACTGCAGCCATGTATTCAGAAGGGTAGTGGGCTTTCAAATAAGCAGTTTGATATGCAACGAATGCATAACAGGTGGAGTGGGATTTATTGAAGGCATACTGAGCAAAAGCTTCCCAGTCTGTCCATATCTTTTCTAATTTATCTGCCGGATGACCTTTAGCAGAAGCACCATCAATAAACTGAGCTTTCATTTTATCAAGCACAGACTTCTGCTTTTTACCCATGGCTTTTCGCAACACATCAGCATCACCTTTTGAGAAGCCAGCCAAACTTTGCGAAAGCAACATCACCTGTTCCTGGTAAACTGTAATGCCGTAAGTTTCTTCCAGGTATTCTTTCATGTCATCAATATCATACACCACTTCTTCTCTGCCATGTTTTCTGGCAACATACTGTGGAATATAAGCCATCGGACCAGGACGATACAAAGCATTCATTGCAATTAGGTCAGCAAATTTGTCCGGCTTTAATTCACGCAAATATTTTTGCATGCCGGGACTTTCAAACTGGAATGTACCATTGGTTTCTCCTTTCTGGTAAAGCAGATATGTTTTCTCATCATCTAATGGAATATTATCGATCTCGATTTCAACTCCATGATTTTGTTTGATGAGTTCCAGTGCTGTTTTTAAAATGGATAAGGTTTTCAATCCCAAAAAGTCCATCTTAATTACACCGGCATCTTCAATAATGCTTCCTTCAATTTGTGTAACCCAGAGATCAGAATCTTTTGCTGTGGCAACAGGAATGAGTTCGGTGAGATCTTTTGGTGCAATGATAATTCCTGCAGCATGAATTCCGGTGTTACGAACAGAACCTTCCAAACGTTTGGCTTCTTTCAACACCTGTGTTCTCAGATCTTTCGCATCACCGTTATATATCTCACGAAGCTTTTTGATGTTCTCAATATCTTCTCCACCAAAACCTTCTTTTTCTTCTAAAGATTTTTCTCCTTCCTTCACAGTCATCGGTGCAGTCAACACTCTTCCAAGATCAGTTCCAGGTCTGTCGGGAACCATTTTAGCCAATGCATTACTTTCAGCCAATGGAAGATCAAGTGCTCTTGCTACATCTTTGATACTCATCTTGGCAGCCATCGTACCATAAGTAATGATCTGTGCTACCTGGTTTTTTCCATATTTCCGAACAACGTAATCAATTACTTTTTGCCTTCCTTCATCGTCAAAATCCGTATCAATATCGGGCATTGACTTACGATCAGGATTTAAGAATCTTTCAAAAAGCAGGTTGTATTTTATCGGATCGATATTAGTGATGCCAATACAATATGCCACCACACTTCCTGCAGCAGAACCACGACCGGGACCAACAAACACATTCATCTCTCTTCCAGCCTTGATGAAGTCTGATACGATCAAAAAGTACCCGGCAAAACCCATTGTTTTAATCGTGAAGAGCTCAAAGTCTATTCGCTCTCTTGTTGTTTCTTCAATTTCACCATATCTGTTCTTTGCACCTTCGTATGTAATGTGTTTTAAATATTCCCATTGGTTCAAAGTATCATCTGCATGCACTTTAAATTCCTGCGGAATAGGAAAGTTGGGAAGTAAAATATCTTTTTTAAGATTCAGTACTTCAACCTTGTCAACTATTGCATTGGTGTTATCAATCGCTTCCGGAATATCATTGAATAAAGACTTCATCTCTTCCGAAGTCTTAAAATAAAACTGGTCGTTGGGAAATTTAAAACGACGATCTTTTAAATGAAGATCATCATTCACCACATCATCATAACCTGGCGTAGCTTGCTTTTCTCCGGTATTGATGCAAAGTAAAATGTCGTGTGCATTATAATCGTCTCTATCGGTATAATGGCTGTCGTTCGTTGCAATAATAGGAACATTGAACTTCTTGGCAAACTTCATCAGTGTTGCATTGATGAGTTCCTGTTCTTTCATGTTATGTCGCTGGATCTCGATGTAATAATCTTCACCAAACATATCCAGCCACCATTTAAATTCTTTTTCAGCAGCTTCTTCACCATCATGCAAAATGGTTTGCGGAACATAAGCACCAATACAACAGGTGGTTGCTATCAATCCTTCATGATATTTTTCGATCAGTTCTTTATCAATCCTGGGATATTTAGAATATAAACCTTCAATATATCCCAGTGAAGTCAGTTTTACCAGATTTGCATAACCTGTTTTATTCTTGGCAAGTAATACCTGGTGATAACGTTCATCTTTCTGTTCCTTTGAAAATGTTCTGATGTGCCTGTTTTCTACAACATAGAATTCACAACCAACGATTGGCTTTACTAAAGGTTCGGTTATGTCTTTTCCTTTTTCATCTTTACCGATCACTTTTGTATTCTTCCATGCCTGGTTCACAAAATCGAACACGCCAAACATGTTTCCATGATCGGTTATTGCCAATGCAGGCATTCCATCTTTCGCCGCTTTTTTGTACAAGCTATTGATTGATGCTGCACCATCCAGTAAAGAATATTGCGTATGAACGTGTAAATGTGAAAATTTGCACATAGGGATTTCAAATTTGAGATCTGATATTTAAGATGAGGTCAGCTGTAACTTTACATGGCATCGTCTCTTGTTTCCAATTTGCTGCGTTGCCACGCAAATTGCTCACTGTACGTTCCGTTTTCATTGCAACAGTGCAGAATTAAATACCCAATCCAATATCAGCTTTCAAAGATCGAAAGTCCTGCTTTCTATCTGAAATTGGAGTTATCCACAGCCTTAATTTAGGCTGTAATTTGTTAAAAAGTTTTTTACACATTGCTTTCTTTTTGTAAAGCTGGTCTATATTGCATCTGATGCCTATGCTAAGAACTGTATTATCAATATTATTAATAGGAGTTTTTGCCAGTTGTAATACCATTCATAACCTGGCATCTAAGGACAATTCTACCGCAAAAAAGCCTCAGCCAAAGAGTAAAAAAAATGGGGAGGTGGTTTTCCTCGACAATATTACTGTTACTCCAGGTACTACAGTTACATCCAAACAAACTACGAAAGGTTCAAATAAGAACGTAACCCAGGTTAAATATGTAGAGCCAGCCAAAGAATCTACGGTTAGTTTTGAAAATGCTGATGCCTTGCAGATTAAATATGCAACTGTTTTTGATGCATCAGTGGATAAAATGACGAATACCCAGATGTTACAGTCAATTGAACAGTGGTGGGGAACGAAATACTGTTTAGGTGGCAGTACAAAGAATTGTGTTGATTGTTCTGCCTTTACACAATCTGTTTTACGAGATGTATATAGTGTTGAAATGCCAAGAACCGCACAGGAACAATATGAGGCAACCGAACGTATTGAACAGGAAGATCTGAAAGAAGGTGATCTTGTTTTCTTTTATACTTCAGGTAGAAGAATTTCTCATGTGGGTGTTTATATAATGAATAACAAGTTTGTTCATGCTGCAGTTAGCCAGGGTGTTTCGGTAAGTGATCTGAATGATACTTATTGGAAAGCAAGATACCGTGGTGCCGGACGAATTGTTCGGAATACAAATTCTCCGCTTGGTTCTAAATAGCTCAGTAAAGTTTCAATTGTACAAGGGTGCGACGCAACAAAAGCTACATAGTAGTAAGTTGACGGCTAACTAATCTTTACTCTTTTTAATCCACTTGTGATATAACTGCATTACATCTGCTGAAAGTTCTAGTTTGAACACACCACCCAGCATGATCACAGAGAAAATCAGGCTTTGTGAAATCACCCTCAGCCAAACATTAGCAATTATTCCACCTGCAAAATACGCTGCAGCGAATGCAATTACTGCAAGCAAAATTGCATAGACCGTATTTTTATCAAATGGCTGCATATTGAATTTCCTTCTCAGAAATTCGAAGCGAATAAAATTATAAACGCCATAGGCAAATATTTCTGCATAAGCGGAACCAATAATGCCATATTCTACAATGAAATAATAAGTAACCGGAATTCGAATAGCCAACATGATCACTCCACTTAAAAAATCAAAACGCCAGAAGGTAGAAGTGGCAATGATAATTCCGTTTACACCAGTACCGGCATCAACAATTCTGGCAATGCCAAGAACGATCATCACAATAATACCATCCCTATAAGCTGACTGTATTGGTAAGATGCTGAACAGGTCGTATATGTTTAAGGTAATACCACCATAAATGAATAAAGCCAATATCAACAGGTTAATGGACGATCGTTTATAGATACGATTGATCTCGCTGTAATTTTTGTCTTTCCAATGCTGCGATATTACTCCAACTGAAATAGACTGAATACTTCTTTGGGGTACCTGTACAAGATTGGCTACATACTGTGCAAGATTGAATATACCTGCATACGACAGACTAATTCTGCTTGCAATGATCAAAGTATCAATGGTGAGTCCGATTGATTGAACAACCACACCACCAAACACTAATGATTGCATGGCAAACATCTTCTTCCAGAACTTCTTTGTAACACGGCTGATCTTAAAGGTGAGATGAAAATTTCCTGTCTTGATAAGATAAATGAGCAGAATTAAAAAGATAAGGAGAAATGATAATGAAAACAGTTTAATGAAAACATCGAAGCTGATGATGTTGAAATAATATAACAGTATGAAGCCAAGTGTAATGATTCGTAAGCCAGTTTCTTTGAGGAAGTTGGAGAAAACGGTTTTCTTAATAGCCCAGCTGAAAGCTTCCAGCACCGAGAAAAATAACAAGCCAAATGCAAACGGAAAGACCCAATAGAAATATTGTACAAAGAGTAATGATCGTGCAGAAAACTTTCTGATGATAACGGGTTCAAAGATAAATCCAAGGATGAGTAGCAAACTGAAGCCGATCATTGCTGTGACCAAAGCCCAGGATAGCAGATCGTTTTGTTTTTTAGGGAGGTTGTCGTTGTAATAAGGATAAAATTTATAGATCACCGGAATTACACCTAAACATCCAAAAGCATAAAAGTTTTGGGCTACATCAAAGAATATCCTGGTAAGGCCATATTCAGCAGGATCGAAAGAGCCATTTTTTACAAAGAAATAAGTGTTGATGGCTCCGATGATGAAGCCGATATACACTAAAATACTCGAAATAATTGCCTGCTTACGAATAGCCATTGAAGAATATGTGCTGCAAATTAAGGTTTAGTAACCTGCGATGCAGTGATGTAATATAGTTTCTCGATATCAATTTTATTCCAGCGGCTAAGGTCGTCTTTTGTAATGGTTGTGGTCTTCCACTTTGTGGTGATGTGATGTCTTTTATTGTTGATGACAAGTGGGAGATCAAAATCTTTGATGCAATTTTTCCAGCGATAGGTGATCTTTTTATTGTCTTTGCTGAGATAAAACTCCAGTTCAGGTATTTGAATGGTTCTGAGGTATTGATCAAATAATTTCTGAAAGTTGATTCCTGATTGTTGAATGATATAATTTTCTATTTGTTGCGTGGTAACGGTCTGGTGCCAGAAAACTTCATTCATTCCCCTCAGGATTTTCCTGAACTTTTCATCATCATTGATCACTTTACGCATAATGTGGATCATATTGCCAGCCTTATCATACATATCACTACTGCCTTCTTCATTTACGCCATACACACCAATGATCGGTTTATCGTTCTGGATGTTTCTTCTGAGTCCTTTGTTGTATTCATCACCGGCCTGTTTACCAAATAGCCATTCGGTGTATAGTGTTTCGCTATAATTGGTAAAACCTTCATGCACCCACATATCGGCAATATCTTTTGTGGTGATGTTATTGGCAAACCATTCATGTCCACTTTCGTGGATGATGATAAAATCCCATTTAGATCCCCAACCTGTTCCGCTACGATCTCTTCCTAAATATCCATTACGGTATTTGTTGCCATAAGCAATAGCAGATTGATGCTCCATACCTAAATGTGGACTTTCGACAAGTTTGTAACTGTCTTCATAAAAAGGGTAGGGACCAAACCAATGTTCAAAGCACCGTAGCATGGGTTTCACCTGTTGGAATTGATGTTTGGCTTTTTCGAGGTTGTAATCGAGAACCCAGTAGCTGAGATGAAGTTTTCTTCTTTGAATAACTGTATCATATTCTCCTAAAACAGGAATGTACTGTGTATCTGAAGTTGAATGGAAAGTATCAGTCCAATTCACATATTTACCAATTGAAGGAACAATATTGTAACTATTGATCGGATTTTTTACTTCCCATGTGTATTTCGCTAGACTTGGAACTCGACTATCAATAAGCGAAGAGGCATCAAAAAAAAATAACCTACTATTCATTACACTATTTAATCTTCCATTTCCAACAGCAACTAAAGTATCAGGAACAATTACAGTCAACGAAGCACCATTATCCGGCTCATCACTTTGATGATCTTTGCAGGGAAACCATGCAGAAGCACCTAAACCCTGTACGGCAACACTCATCCATGGACGGCCGAGAGAATCTGTTTTCCAAATCCAGCCACCATCCCAGGGAGCGTTTTTGGCTTCTTTGGGTGTGCCGTGATAGTAGATGGTAATTGAATCAATTTGGCCAATGTCAGACCCATGTTTCTTTTCAAATAAAACAATATTTCCTTTTTGTTGAAAGTTTACTTTTGATAATCCTACAAGGGTGTCTCTCATTGCTCCATGAATTTTTCCAATCAAATGAGTTGAATCGCAAAGTATGCTATCTATTATAAGAGGCTGCTGCAAGTCAATTTGCATCCTTAATGTATCCTTATGAAGCAAAGAGTTAATGAATCTTTTCTTCATTTTTTCATCTTTACTACCTTGAAATACAATTGTAGTTTTTCCGTGGATTGTCTTACTCTCATAATCCGGCTTCACCTCAATATCATATCGCAGCACATCCCACCAATCTCTGTTCTCATTTAGACTGCCACGTAAACTATCTGCTTTAGTGAATGTTTTTTTATCATCACCTAATTGGGCTTGTACCAGGAAAGGGAAAAATATTATTGCAACAATGAATAATTTGAGCTTCATGTTTTAAAATTAGGATATTCGTGACAGATGAGTTCAATGAGAATGATACTGCAATTCAACCGCAGAGCCGCTGAGAAAATAGAGGTTTCGCTGAGGTCTCTGCGTTATCTCTGTGTTCTTTGTGTCTCTGCGGTTAGTGTAATTTCTTCTTGTTCTTCAAAATCATCTTCCGACAAACAAGTGTTCACTTACAACGAACAAACAGGTATTGCCTCTCTCGATCCAGCTTTCGCAAAGAACCAATCGGTAATGTGGCCGATACATCAACTCTATAACACATTGGTAGAAGTTGATTCCAACCTGAATATTGTTCCATCTCTTGCAAAAAGCTGGGAAGTAAGTGCTGATAGATTAACATTCACCTTTCATCTTCGTAATGATGTTTTCTTTCATGATGATGCATGTTTTGCTGGTGGAAAGGGTAGAAGAATGATTGCAGCAGATGTTGCTTATAGTCTTGGTAGAATTTTAGATAAAAACACAGCCAGCACCGGTACATGGATTTTCAATAACAGGGTAGATACTGTTCAGCCGTTTGTTGCTATCGACGATACTACATTTCAACTGAAGTTGCTCAGGCCGTTTCATCCAATTATGGGCATATTGAGTATGCAGTATTGCAGTATTATTCCCAAAGAAGCAGTTGAAAAATATGGAAAAGATTTTCGTCGTCACCCTGTAGGCACAGGACCTTTTAAAATGTTTTTGTGGGAAGAGGGACAGGCTTTGGTGATGCATAAAAATGAAAATTACTGGGAGAAAGATGAAGCAGGAAACAGGCTTCCATATTTAGATGCTATCAAGATCACATTCTTTGATAATAAGGCAACAGAATTCCTCCAATTCCGGCAAGGTGATCTGAGCTTTATCAATGATATTGATCCTTCATTCAAAGATGAAGTGTTGTCTAAAACAGGTGAGTTGAGAGATGAATGGAAAGACAAGATCATACTGAATAAACATCCTTATCTCAATACAGAATACCTGGGAATGTTGGTAGATGAAAGCAGTCCTGTATTAAAGAATTCACCAACAAAGATCAAAGCATTGAGACAGGCAATGAATCATGCTATTGATAAGAAAAAGTTGGTGATGTATATGCGGAACTCCATAGGAATTCCTGCAGAAGCTGGTTTCGTTCCTGGTGGATTGCCATCGAGGAATACGGAACTAGTGAAAGGATATGAGTATGATCCTGCGAAAGCAAGAACGTTATTACAACAGGCAAGATTCAATAATAAAATCCCAACAATTAAATTGCTGACCATTCCGATCTATGCAGATATCGGAAGTTTTGTCGCCAAAGAATTGGAAAATGCAGGCATACCTGTTCAGGTTGAAGTGATACAAAAAAGTTTGTTACTTGAACAAACAGCTAAATCGCAGGCTTTATTTTTTCGTGGTAGCTGGATAGCAGATTATCCTGATGCTGAAAATTATATGGCTATGTATTATAGTAAAAACCCTGCACCACCGAATTATACACGATATAAAAATCCTGCTTTTGATGTATTATATGAAAAGGCTTTGCTGGAAACGAATGATTCAGTTCGGTATAATTTATACAGGCAAATGGATCAACTTGTTATCAATGATGCACCTGTAATTCCATTATGGTATGATATGGTGTTGCATATTGTTCAGAAGAATGTTACAGGATTTAAACCGAATGCATTGAATTTATTGGAGCTTAGAAGAACAAGAATTTTGCAGTAGCAGCTAAGAGATAAAAGAGAGTAGTGAAGGAGACAAAGAGAATATTACCGCTAAGACGCCATGGCGCTATGTCCTTTGCGTCTTTGCGTCATAGCGGTTAACTATTACAATCCAAATTTAACACCCACCTGTGGTATCAACATATTGGTTTCAGATTCCTGAGCATCGAATGTAACCTGTCCGTTAGAAGCAATTTTAGGGTTAGTTAGATAGAAAGCTTTTCTGCCGATCATATATGCTGCTTTTACTTCCAGCCAAAGATTTCCTTCTTTGTTCAGCTTAATATCAACACCACCAGCACCACCATAAGTCAAAGCCCATTCAGCTTCAGTAGCGTCACCATAACCTTGATTAAAACCAGGGCCATAAAATGACTGGCGTTCGATATTTACGGTAGAGAAGAAATCATTCCACCCGATAATACCTTCTGCGAAAGGACGAACAGCCACTATCT
The DNA here is from genome assembly GCA_023386555.1 of Bacteroidota bacterium. Classification (GTDB taxonomy): domain Bacteria; phylum Bacteroidota; class Bacteroidia; order Chitinophagales; family Chitinophagaceae; genus JAEZDC01. Next base: position 266,338 of record JAEWJK010000009.1, read on the forward strand.
TTTGTTGTTGCAGTCTCAACTTAAACTGTGCAGAAAAAATATTACTGGAAGCCGTCATCTGGTATTGATCAAACCAGTTATCATAGAAATAAATACTTCTCGATCCCATAACTGAATATCCCAACTCCAATCCAAAATGAACAGGTATGTTTCGATTGGGATTGTACATGATATGTCCACGTAAACCCAATGCAGCATCTTTATTCACTTCTTTAAACTCACCTTGCGGAATACCCAATGATGCATTAAATCCACCACTCAACTTTTGCCAGAAATTTTTTTGAGCATTTGCAGCCACACTTATCAGTAAACAAGCTGCTAATATTACTTTTCTCATAGATCAAAATTAAACAAGTATCATGCAGAAACAAGGTGCCGTGGCGCTAAGAGAAAAATGAGACAATAATGAGAGAAAGAGGACTGAGTTCGAACTCCTTTTCTCTTTCTCTACTCTTTTCATCTCTTAGCAGCGTAGCAACACTTTATTGCTTCTTCAACTTATGCTTAAACACTTTTTCAAACTTCTCCACCTTTGGACGAACAACATACCTGCAATACATTTCATCAGGGTTTTGATTATAATAATCCTGGTGATAGTTCTCAGCAGCATAAAAATTCTTCAAAGGCTCAATGTCTGTTACAATTGGTTTGTTCCATGCACCTGAAGCATCTAATTCTTTTTTATAGTGCTCGGCTTTTTGCTTTTGCTCATCGTTATGATAAAAGACCACTGAACGATATTGTGGACCAACATCATTTCCCTGCTGATCTTTTGTTGTTGGATCGTGTGTTACCCAAAAAACTTCCAGCAATTCATCAAAGCTTAGTTTAGATGGGTCATATACAATTCTCGCCACTTCAACATGTCCTGATTTTTTGCTGCAAACTTCTTCATACGTTGGGTTTTCAACATGTCCACCACTATAACCACTGGTAACCTGTAACACACCTTCCAATCTTTGAAAAACGGCTTCTACACACCAGAAACATCCGGCTCCAAATGTGGCTGTATCTGTTTTTACATTGGCAATTGCTGAATCACTCATATTATAACTGGCTGTTTTTACTTTTTTCTGTGCACAGGATGCAAAGGTGATAGATAATAATATTGCACTAAATACAATTTTCATACATATTATGTTACAGGGGTTTGGTAACTCCGATTTTACTTCGTTGTGTCACTTTCCGACTGAAGTCGGAATCCCGATTCCATCGTGACTTGTACGGTTATGAACTTCCTTCAGCATAGATACGTTTCATTTAATGATCTGGTTCGCTGAAGTGTTGCATTTAACTTTTAATAAACGGCAGCTTTTCCTCAACCTTACATCATTTATTGTTATCAATACTATCAACATAACATGTGCTTTTTTAATTACTTGTAAGAAAATTAGCCTTTCACAAAGTATTGGCATGGAATTTTTATTACACTATTCAAGTAAAAGACAGGATATGAAACAGACGACGATTAAGAAGGTAAAAAGCCTGAAAGCGATATTTGGAATTGTTACAGCAGTATTCAGCCTTGCATTGGCCATACAGCAGATCGTTCATTTGAAGAAAGGAAAGACCTACCAGGCATAAAGAAACTAACGCCATTGTTGATGGGCTGATCCTTGGACTGAAAAGTTATTGATTGGGTCAACAGTGGCTAACCAAATTAAAGGATGGCATTGCCATCCTTTTTGCTTTATAAATTTGTAGATTAATTGAAAGAATACTTTTAATCTATGATCTTCCTTCAATTTTATTATAAGCGATCATAAATATTGCCCCGAGATTTTTATGTGGAGGCACATAATCTTCAAAACGATCTTTACTGGTCTTATCCTTGAATTTGGCATTCAGATCAGTCCAGATAGAAGGCCAGTTAAGGTCTTTTCCTTCTCTCAACATATCCGCCATATGATTGATTAAAGGCTGTGTAATAATTGCCGTACCTACTTTTTTTGTTGCAATAATATGTGCCTGCGGACAAGCTTTTAAAACATCATCTAAATTCTGGTATCCACCACAGCTACCCAATAAAACCACTTTTGCGGAAGAAGGTAATTGCTCAATTGTTGAACGGACATGGTAACTATGTCCACGATGTATGGCAATTGTTGGATGAATATTGTTCTTATACAAATAATCATTCAAATTAGCCTGGGCTTTTGTATCCAAACCTTTTCTTTCGTCCAGCGGTTTGTTGGCATAAATTGTTACGTTATTGCCTTTTACAGAAACGATCTCCACCCATTCAGGTTTATTAATGATCTTCCAGTTACTGTTTCTGAATGTTGCAAGAAAGGCGGCAAAATCTGTCGGGCCAATTTCATCGCCATAAATAAACTGTTCAATAACAACCCTGTCATCGCCATCTTTCAATGAGTTGTAGGGCATATAAAAAACCGGGTTAATACCTAATGCAGCAGGAATATCAATATTGTTAGCGGAATCCTTTGAAAGAAAAATAGTATTTAATGTATTGTAAATATTTTTCGCTCTGGTGCTAGTCGCTTTTTCCTGGTTACTCTGTACTTCAGTTAAGATCAATAGCTGAAGTGTTGGGTCTGTTATACTGGCAAATGCATCAGCTACATCAACTGCATCTTCCAGGCTATTGGTTTCATCAAGTCTGTTTACAAAACGCTTCATTAAAGCAATTGATTGATCAGTTTCCATTTTGCTAAGGAAATCATTCAATGTATTGTAACCTGCAGCAAGCTTTATCCATTTTTTAAAATGATCATAGTTTACTGCTTTCATTAGTTTATCACCGGCATCTTTGTCTTTCAGTTTATCAAATATTCTTTTATAAACACCAAGGTAACTGCTCGTATAAATCTCATCTGCACCCATTACAGCTACATAATACAATTCTTCCGGTGAAAGCGATTGTAGCTTTCTGAACCTGACAGCATCTGACGCATTATGAAGACCATTAATATTGTTTACATAAATCTCAATGGCTTTTTGCTTTAGTTTTTTGGAAAGATCTTTATGACCAATCGGGATCTCATTATTTGATACTCTGTTAGCGTAATTAATATGGGTTTTTACGAGAAGCTTGAAATATTTTGTGTCATCCTTTAAGGCCGGTTCAATTGATTCAAATGTTTGGGCACCACGATATAGGTCGTCGAGAAAAGGGAAATATAATCTGCCCGTTTTCATTGTAGCCATTTTGCCAATAGTATTTACCAATGGATCATCGCTGTTCCTGATCTTTTTGCTTAATGCACTTCCTGAAGATGCATATGTATATACCAAGTCAGGATTTTTATATGCTATTGCTTTGATCTTTTCACCAGCTCCTGGCATATTTGGGTTTCTCAATAACTTTTGCATCACAGTTTTATCATCATCTGCTTTTTGCTGTAGCATTGTATTGTCTGCTATCAACTGTGTTTCTGTGCTTTGTGCAAAACCTATATTGAGTATCAACAAAGAAGCTATTATTACCAAAAATTTCATCCGTTTTTTTGGTAGTATGGGTGCAAAAATGAAACCAAGCATAATTGCATATTTCAATCTACAATGAATGACTGCTTTACAATTATCTTTGCCGCCTTATGAGTGAAGAGAAAAGCCTTAATTTTTTAGAAGAGATTATTGAAAATGACCTGAAAAGCGGTAAGTACAAATCAATCGTAACAAGATTTCCGCCTGAGCCCAATGGTTATTTACATATGGGACATGCTACCAGCATTTGCCTGAATTTCGGGCTTACACAAAAATATCCGGGTTATACTAATCTGCGTTTTGATGATACCAACCCTGTTACAGAAGAAACTGAATATGTAGAGAGCATTAAAGAAGATGTGCAATGGCTTGGCTTTAAATGGGAGAATCTACGTTTTGCTTCTGATTATTTTGATCAGCTTTATGAATTTGCCATAAAACTCATCAACAAAGGACTTGCTTATGTTGACGAGAGCACCAGCGAAGAAATAGCTAAGATGAAAGGAACACCCACACAGGCTGGTGTAGACAGTAAGTATAGAAACAGGAGCATTGAAGAGAATCTTCGCTTATTCACTGAGATGAAGGAAGGAAAATATCCTGATGGTGCCATGGTACTTCGTGCAAAAATTGATATGGCTCATGTAAATATGTTGATGAGAGATCCTTTGATCTATCGTATTAAACATGCCCATCATCACAGAACAGGTGATAAATGGTGTATCTATCCAATGTATGATTTTGCACATGGACAAAGTGATTCGATAGAAAATGTAACGCATAGCATTTGTACATTAGAGTTTGTTCCGCATAGAGAGCTGTACGATTGGTTTATTGAAAAGCTGGAGATATTTCCTTCTCATCAATATGAGTTTGCCAGAAGAAATCTGAATTACACTGTAATGAGTAAAAGAAAGCTCTTACAGTTAGTAACTGAAAAACATGTTGATGGTTGGGATGATCCGAGAATGCCTACGATCAGCGGCATGAGAAGAAGAGGTTATACACCTGAAGCTATAAGAGATTTTTGTGATAGGGTAGGTATTGCGAAAAGAGAAATTCTACTTGAGTTCAGCTTACTTGAATTCTGTGTAAGAGAGCACCTGAATAAAATTGCATTGCGAAGAATGGTGGTGTTCGATCCGTTGAAAGTGGTCATCACTAACTGGGATAAGGAAGTTGAACTGATGCCGATAGATGATAATCCTGAAGATGAAAACACCGGTACAAGAGATGTTCCTTTCAGTGGTGAGATATATGTAGAACGTGAAGACTTTATGGAGAATCCGCCGAAGAAATATTTCCGATTGTTTCCTGGTGGAATGGTGAGATTGAAAGGTGCTTACATTATTAAATGTGACGAAGCGGTGAAAGATGAAGCAGGTAACATCACACATTTAAACTGCACTTATATTCCTGAAAGCAGAAGTGGCAGCGATACCAGCGGCATCAATGTAAAAGGAACTTTGCATTGGGTGAGTGTTGCACAAGCGATTACAGCAGAAGTAAGGTTGTACGATCGTTTGTTCCAGGTAGAAGATCCATCGGGTGAAGAAGGTGATTTCAAAAGCTATATCAATCCAAACTCATTAAGCATTCTCACCAATGTACTTTGCGAACCTGCATTAATGAATGCAAAATTCAATGACCGTTTTCAATTCTTACGTAAAGGATATTTTACGTTAGATAAAGACAGTCATGGCAGGTTGGTATTCAACAAAACTGTTGGATTGAAAGATGCATGGGCGAAGGAAGTGAAGAAAGGGAATTAGGCATTGTGAGTTATGAGTTAGGAATTGGGAACTTGCCAACCAGCTTATGTAGTATTACTTTATATTGCCCCAATGAATTTGCTGGAAAGATTTAAAAGACACTTTGCTGATAACTATCAACTATCAACTACCCACTGTGAACTGTTGCTGGCAGTAAGTGGTGGTGTAGATAGTGTTGTTCTTTGTGATCTTGTTCACCATGCAGGAATAAAATTCTCTATTGCCCATTGCAATTTTCAGCTGCGTGGTGATGAAAGTGAAAGAGATGAAACTTTTGTAAGAAATCTTGGTGAAAAATATGCTGTTCACGTTCATGTAAAAAGGTTTCACACACAAGCTTATGCTGAAGCAAACAAGATTGGTATCCAGGAAGCTGCAAGAAACTTAAGGTATCAATGGTTTGAAGAGTTGGTGAATAGCGTGAGGTCGACCGTTGACCGTCAACCGTCGACCGTCAAACTTAAGCTTGCAACTGCCCATCATGCAGATGATAATATTGAGACGGTTCTTTTCAACATATTTCGTGGTACAGGAATAAGCGGTTTGCATGGTATTTTACCTCAGCAGGGAAATATTATTCGTCCCTTATTGTTTGCAAAAAGGGAAGAGATAATTTCTTATGCAAAAGAAAAGAAACTGGAGTGGGTGGAAGACAGTTCTAACGAATCAACTAAATACACCCGTAATTACATCAGGCATGAGGTGTTGCCGATGTTGAAGCAGATATTTCCTGCAGTAACAGATAATATCAGCCATAGTATTGAAAGATGGAGAGAAGCTGAAGCACTATATAACCAGGCTTTATCCATTCATACAAAGAAACTGTGTGAGATAAAAGGAAATGAAGTACATATACCTGTACTGAAATTGCAAAAGACAAATCCAGTTAAGACGATCACATTTGAGATCATTAAAGATTTTGGTTTTACATCAGCCCAAACAGATGAGGTTTTAGGATTACTCCAAAGCGAAAGTGGTAAATATGTTGCATCATCCACACATAGAATTATCAGAAACAGGAATTGGCTGATCATTACACCGAACAAAACTGAGGAAGCAGGTAATATACTTATTGAAGAAGGAGAGAGGGAGATTGTATTTGCAGAAGGAGCATTAAATATCGGGTTGACCGACAACCGTCAACCGTCAACCGTCAACCATATTGCAACACTTGATGCTTCCGATATAGCGTTTCCATTGCTGTTACGTAAATGGAAGCAGGGAGATTATTTTTATCCTTTGGGCATGCGGAAAAAGAAAAAGATCAGCCGGTTCCTGATTGATCAGAAAGTGCCTTTACATGAAAAAGAAAAAGTTTGGGTGGTAGAAAGTAACAAGAAAATACTTTGGATAATTGGCTATAGAATTGATGATCGTTTTAAGGTATCTTCAAATTCAAAACTGGTTTTACAGCTACGCTTTTCTGGAAGTTGACTACTTAATAAACCGGAAAATTTCCCTCCTATTTATACGGCTTACATCGGCTCAGGTATGGCTTAACCCTAATGTAGATACGGCGTAAGTATAAGGCAGGTACGGCTTAGCCCTAAGGGAGCTATATGTGTCTTGTACTGAAAAAGCTTTACACCTTTTGATTATTACTGCATAGGCTTTACAGTATTCTTCTTAGTACTAGTGGAACTTTACAATATTTACAATAGTACTGATTTAGCTTTACAGTATTTTTT
>JAEWJK010000002.1 GCA_023386555.1 Bacteroidota bacterium
CTATAGAGGGATACAATGCTTTCATTTCTTTGGCTGTTTGGTACCAAACTTTTTTACCAGGTCTATTCCCAACTCCTTACTGGCATTTTCTATTAGCATCTGAAGTGCCATAATTTTTAAATTGGCAGTCTCTGAGTCTATTAGTGATTCTGCCACTATGGGCTTATCAACAATTTCATCACTGATCCCTTCAGGATACTTTTTCCGATACCATCTTAAAAAGTGCCTGGCTGTAGCCTCACCCGGAAGATTATACTTCTTTGCCAATTTTGTAAATCCCAGATCTGTGGTTAGATACTCTCGGGCTACAGCAATTTTGAGCGAGGCATCATAAGTATCAAGACGCCCTCTCTGCTTTTCGGGAATTGTCATAATAGATAATTCAAGTTTACACATTTAGTTCGAATGTGTAAAGCTTTTTCAGGACGAGACACCGGAATAAAAAGCAAATGCAGATACCCAGATAAAATTTACAACATATGGCAAGAGCATCCGATAATTTACTGCTGCAAGGATTTAGCGGTGCAATAGGAAAGCAGATAGTAGTTAAACGCTATGGTGATAAAATAGTGATCACCAAATTTCCTGATATGAGCAGCGTTAAAACGAGTGCTAACCAGAAGTTGAGAAGGAGTGTGTTTACAGAAGCTGTTGCGTATGCAAAATCGATCATCAGAGATCCAAAGAAAAAAGCTGCCTATGAAAAGAAATTAAAGAAAGGGCAACGTGTGTACCAGGCTGCTGTTTCGGAGTATATGAAGACACATATAAAGGAAAGTGAATTTAAGCGGAAGCGAACTAAGAAATAAATTGCTTTTATTGGGTTATTCGTTGTTTCGAGTTACTCTTTTTTGTTCAGCCAGTTACAATACCTGATGCCATGGTTCGTGTCTCAGAACCCAAATTATATGAACCAGTCCTTAAAATACCTCCCTTAAATCCTTTAAAAAAGAATATGTTTTATCGTCTAACTCATAAAATCTTGCTGAAGAAAAGATATAGTTACACGGGTCTTTAACCAGTTGCAAATGTTCAGCCAAAGGATTGTTATGTAAGTAATTTAATTTCTGAAAAGCTACCTTCCAGGTATATAGGTGAATAGCGAGTGAATCACGCTGCCACAGCTCATGCTTTTTGTTGTGTGCATTTATCATCTTAACCTGACAGGTTATTCCAACGTTTCAAAAAAGCCTTGCTGCTGCACTTTATGAAAAGATAGATATGGATCCAACCCTCCGAAAAAATCATAAATATCATTTCTTGCGACTTTCGTTACTGCAGAACCTGCAATCGCATTATAGGAAGAATATTTCCATGTTGAATAATCACTTGTAAGATGATGGTGTACCGGGTTACGATGAATATACCATATTATCCAGGCCAGATGATTATCGTCTGTTATCTTACTTCTTTTAAAAGGACGCATAAACAAATTTCCTTTTCGCTTTGTTAAGGTATTTATCCATTTTACATAAGCGTTGCAACAATCACTTATTCCTTTCGATACATTGCTGCCGGTAGCGTTAGCTTTTAATTTAATGAGTAAATGGAAATGGTTCGGTAAAAGGCAGTAACTCCAGATATCAACATGTGGAAGTATATATTTCTCTATTTTTTTCAAAAAAGCCAGGAAATATTCATCATTAATAAATAATACTTCATTGCCTACAGCTCTATTATAAATGTGGTACATACCATCATCATCTAAGGGCAGGGTTGTATTAGCCATAATTTTAGGTTAGTTTGAAGGTAATAAATCTGATAAAATAACCTGTCAGGTTTGTTGATGTACTAACTGTAGGTCAGCATCAGTAGGAATGCTTACCATCTTAACCTGACAGGTTGTGGAGGCAAAAAGCCTGTCAGGTTTGTTGATGTGCTAACTATAGGTAAGCATCAGCAGTAATGCTTATCATCTTAACCTGACAGGTGTGGAGGCAAAAAACCTGTCAGGTTTGTTGATGTGCTAACTGTAGGTCAGCATCAGCAGTAATGTTTATCATTTTAACCTGACAGGTTGTGGAAAGACCTGTCAGGTTTGTTGATGTGCTAACTGTAGGTCAGCATCAGCAGTAATGTTTATCATTTTAACCTGACAGGTTATGGAGGGCAAAAAACCTGTCAGGTTTGTTGATGTGCTAATTATAGGTCAGCATCAGTAGTAATGCTTATCATCTTAACCTGACAGGTTGTGGCAATATTTAGTGGTGCTTAAATATCCTTCATTATCTCTGCAAACAAGCGGAAAGATGTTAAGCGGTCATTGATGTTATGCATGGTACACACTGCTATTAATTCATCCACACCTGTATCTGCAAGAAAAACCTCAATTTCCTTCTTAACTTTTTGCCTGGAACCGTAGAAAGAATATTTCAACATCTGGTAAACCGATGGATGTTGCAGTAATTGCTTCAGATCTTCCGTCATCTCTGTTGGTGGTTGCAAAGGTTGCCTGCTTCCGGTAAGTACACCTACAAACATTCTTATCAGGCTGGTGAATTGTCTTTCTGCTTCCTCATCTGTGTCTGCCACATATATGTTTACGCCAGCCATAGTATAAGGCTCCTGTAAAAACTCAGACGGACGAAACTCCTCTCTGTATATCTTAAGGGCTTGCTTTAAATGTGTTGTTGCAAAATGGCTGGCAAATGCATAAGGCAATCCCATTTTTGCTGCAAGATGAGCACTGTCTGTACTCGAGCCAAGTATATATAACGGAACATTGGTGCCTTCTGCAATGGCAGCTCTCACCTTCGATGTGTTATTGGCAGGAGAGAAGTATTGCAATATCTTTTCTACCTCTGCAGGAAATGAATGGGCTGCCTGCATAAAATCTGATCGTATAGCCTGTGCTGTTAATTGATCGGTACCTGGAGCTCTGCCAAGACCAAGATCGATACGGCCCGGATACAGATGAGCCAGCGTTCCAAACTGCTCTGCAATGATGAGTGGTGAATGGTTAGGCAGCATGATACCGCCTGAACCGACTCGTATTGTTTCGGTATTCTCTGCCACATAGCCAATAAGTAAAGACGTAGCACTGCTGCCAATGTTCTCTGAGTTATGATGTTCTGCAAACCAGATGCGTTTGTAATTATCTGCTTCTGCCTGTTTTGCCAGGGCAAGCGAATTGTGTAGTGTTTGCTGCATGGTTTCACCTTCAGAAACAATGGCAAGTTCTAATATAGAATAAGACACAGGATGATTATTCATAGTATGCAATGGTATCGAAAAACTTGTTTGTATTGTCTCCCCAGATTAGAAACATCGTATGCCGTAAATCACCTCTTTTTTGCCGCTTTAGCACCTTATCCTTTGTATGTAAACGAGCTAAGTTTGTGATAAACAAAAATTACATGGCACTTATCAATCCACACATCAACTTCAATGGAAATGCGGAAGAAGCATTTAATTTCTATCGCTCCGTATTCGGAGGTGAATTCGTAAACATTATACGTTTTAAAGACATGGCAGGGCCGGATAGCAATTTTTCTGAAACCGAGGCCAACAAGATCATGCACATTGCATTGCCAATTGGCACCAACGTTTTAATGGGAAATGATGTTCCTGAGTTCATGGGTAAGGTAAACGAAAATGAGAATAGGTCTAAGATATCTGTAGGTGCCGAAAGCCGGGAAGAAGCTGACAAGATATTTAACGGACTGTCAGCTGGTGGTAGTGTTGAATGCCCTATTGCTGAAAGTCCCTGGGGTTCTTATTTCGGAATGTTCAGAGACAAATACGGTATTGAATGGATGGTGGATTATGATGAGAGGCATAAGGGTAAACTTTAAGGCTTAGTCAACGAACCATGCGGCTTGAGCAAACTTGTTTTATGTTCTTTCTTGCTTGTCCAAGAAAGAACCAAAGAAAGACCCGGAAAAATGATATACAGCCCATTTTCCGTTTCGTATTAATGTAGCTATAGTGCTACTCCCGAATTGTTTGCACTATCGGGACAGGTGTGACTTCGGCAGTGGAGCCTTGATGCATGTGCAACACCCTGCCAAATTTAAGGCCGCCTGCAATTGGTAGTGTTCCCGCCTTTGTTGGTGTTGTCACCAACAAACTTCTTTCATTATGCAGAAAGCGAAGATTTTCTATTATGATGTCTTTAAACTTGTCTTTTTAAGCAGGTGTTTCCATTCAAAGATGGTTGCAGTGAAAAATTGGGGATGATATGTAAACGCATACGAGGACATGTAGTAAGGTAATCATTCTTCACATAATCCTGTTGGTGACAACACCAACAGGGGCGAAAAAACCTGTCAGGTTTGTTGATGTGCTAACTATAGGTAAGCATCAGCAGTAATGCTTATCATTTTAACCTGACAGGTTGTAGCAATACGAGGACATGTAGTAAGGTAATCATTCTTCACATAAATCCTGTTGGTGACAACACCAACAGGGGCGAAGGTTAACTTGTTTGGGCGGCATAGTGCCGAGTATCGAGGGTTATATAAAAAACGGCAACTTTTTGCATACGATAAGGGATTTCCTTACTTAAATAGCGAAGACTGGACACTCGTGTCGAAGCGTATGGAGATGTTAGAAGAACAAGTAGTAAAAAGTATTGATGACGATAAGTTGAATCAACGGTATAATGAATGGTTGAATGTACTTGACATACGAAATAATGAAATGATTAGTAATATCTATAAATACGTTGATACCAATCAATGCAAAAAAGGGTTGTTTCTCGTTGGTGTTGAGCACAGAAGACAAATAATGGAAAAGATACCTAAGTTTGGAAACAACCATCATTTGAGGGTTGTTTGGAACTTTAATTATTTCAATAATAAAGCAGGATAAGTATCATTCTCGAAAGGGTGTTAATAATATTCACTGATGTGCGGTGGCATACCGAAAGAGACAAAAGAAACATTATATTATTCCTTTTTCTTCATCTTGCCTTTTTGCACTTATTTTCAAAATTGTAAATCCCTGTTGTTTAGCCAAAAACACAAGCGAGGCAAAGTTTAATTCGTTATCTCGTTTGTTTCGATAGCAATAGTCTAACATGTATTTACTTTTATATGGGTCAAAGGCTAAGCCATCACATTCACAAAGCTGTAAAAAATACTTTTCTCCTAAATCGTGAGTAAATGAATTTGCAAGGATAATTGCCACCTTGTACCAGCATTCGTATGTTGAGGTAATAGATTTCTTATTTGCCTTTAAGAACTTAATTATCTTAATAATCAGGAGTCTATTAGCACCTTTATTTTTTCCTTCAGTTGCAAACAATTTGCTTCGATCAGTTTGTGTTAGGGATGTAGTATTGTCAGTGGTCTTTTTAAGTACAATATTTTTTTCTAATTGATTATTCTCTATATCGCTTTCTAAATTAAAAATCTCAGATGCTACGTTTAGAATTAACTGCTCGTCATAAGAAACATAACAAAGCCTACACACGTCTGAACCGCTTAAATCCACTGATAAATTATAAGTCTTCAAATAATAATCGACGATTTGGTCGAAAATATGTTTATGAAAATAGGCTGGACAATTGGTACGTATTAGGACCTTCAATCCGTTCCCAGAGGGTGATATCCACAGAGCAAAAGTGTGGGGATCGTTGGAAAGAATTAATTTACTATGAACGAGGTTTTCACCGACATTGTCAAGATCAATCGTAATTAAATTCGTGTAGTTCGTTAGGTTTTCTTTCTTGTGAGCACCACAAAATATTCCCGAAAAAGTGAGAGCTGGTAGCTTAGATTTACACTTCTTATATTCGAGTAAATTTCCAGACTGGTAATAGTGCCTACAATTTTCAATAACATCTTTATAATATCCTAGTTTAATTCGCTGCAGTTCATCAAAAACCAGTACATCTGAGCTTGTCTTTGAAAATGTATCCACATATTTTGAACATATTAATTCTGAGACACTCGGAATAGGTAAAGTATTATTCATCTGGCAGCAAATTAAATATATTTGATCAGTTGAAGTAGTGAAGGGTGGGAAGTTTCTTCTCATCGTGTAGAAGCGGATGCATCAAAAGTGCTATGGCCCTATTCTGCTAAAGTAATTCGGCTAGAAAAATGATTAGCTACGTCTCCGCTATGCGTTGTGCAACATATTTTATGTCAGTATTTTGGTACAATAACCAAGCTCCGCTACTTCAACTATTTAACTTCTATGAATCTTGTTGATTATTTTCAAGATGATGCAATTATTAGGATGCTGTGTAAACAACGGCTCAAGCATGCTAAAAAAAGACATAAAATTCATCTCATAAGAGATGTTAGCTTGAATCCCACCACGAATAGAATTGCCACCAGTCAATTATGCCCCTCGGAACTCGCAGAGCTTTTTCCATCTCGTAGAAACTGGTATAGACTAAAAGAGAAGGAAAGAAAAATGTATTCAAATAGTCAGAAGTTGCAATTGGTTGCTTTAGAACGAACGATCTATTTAACAAAAAAAAATGCGACTCAAGGTAAGTCAAAGCCTATTTGGCTCATCAAACTTGAAACTTTCGTTGAACAAATAAAAGCTGAAATTGAATCTGGAAATATTATTTTCGAAAAACCAGAAATATTCGCCATAAAAAAGGAGGATAAGAAGGATACGACTTCCTACCGACCAATTTCAAATTATAGTCTTAGAGATAGAATCATTATTGGTTTAACTGCAAGATATCTTACAGATTTTTTCGATAATCTTTTTCAAGATTGTTCTCTTGCATTCCGCTCAGTGAAGAATAAGCCAGTAAAAACACATCATGATGCAATAGAGCTTATTTGCAAGTACCGAGGCAATCGAACAAAAGGAAATATTTATGTTGCAGAATGTGATATAAAGAAATTTTATGACTGTGTAAGTCACAAAATGACCTTGTCTGTATTCAACGAACTAGTTTCGATGCAAGTTGCTAATGGAAAAGAATTTGATAAACGAGCATTCAATGTTTTCTCGGCCTATCTACATTCATATTCTTTCAAAGATGACGTGTATATCTTGAATCAGGATGTACAGTATTGGAAGGCAAAAAACATCCTTTCAGGAGTATTTGAATGGCCTGAGAAAGAAATGAGAAAAATGCATGGTGATCGTTTTGAATCTGAACGAATTGGAGTTCCTCAAGGTGGAGCATTATCTTGCTTAATTTCTAATCTGCTTTTACATTCAGTTGATCTGAAAGTGTTAGAAGCGAACGATGGAAATCTGCTTTATATCCGCTATTGTGATGATATGATTCTATTGCATAGTTCTGAAAGAGCCTGTCATGAAGCCTTACAACGCTATAAAGAACAAATAGAATTGAATCTTCTTTCTATTCATGATCCTGTACAGGTCAAAAGGTACGATTCACACTTTTGGAAAACAAAATCAAAAGAGCCTTTCCTATGGAGTTCTCCTTCAGAAGGGGGAATCCCTTGGTTGAGTTTTGTTGGCTATCAAATACGCTATGACGGTTTAATTCGAATCAGACAAAAATCAATAAAGAAGGAGCTAAAAAAACAAAAAGACGAAACCAATACAATCTTAAAGGCAATTCAATCTTCAAAAGATGATTTACTGGTTAAGTTCTCAAGAAAATCCAAGAGGCAGCAAGTTTTTGCATTGGAAAATAGGTTGATTTCTATGTCAGTTGGAAGAGTTAAAGTATTTAATTACAAGGAATATTTACCTAGCTATTGCTGGACAAATGGGTTTAAGAAAGTAAATCGAAACAGAATTTTAATTAAACAACTTCGTTTACTTGATCGGTCCAGAGAAAAGCAAATCAAAAGATTCCTTGGAAAACTAATGAATTTGAATAAAGATGCTGACACACCGGATGATCCGAAAATAACATCAAATTTCTTCGGTAATCCATATAGTTACAATGGATTAATTAGTAGTCCCATAATAAAGAAGAAGAAATAAACAAGAAGCACCTATATGGCATGATGCTACAGTAGCTGCTTGAGAAAAAATATTTATCTCCTAAAGCAGTAGATTGGACAAATTTTTGTGGATAAATATTTCGTCAGGCATTGAGGTTTTATTAGCAGTTTTCCCTTAAAATTATCCACAAAAAGCTACCAATCCTCATTGCAGTACCTTACCTTTGCAGCCATTTTTGATGTTTTGAAGATATATTTAACAGCCGAATTGCATCACTTCCGAAACAATTTGCGTCTTAATTACGTTTACTAGTCACACTTAAATAGGATAATCACAACATGAGGCAGCTCAAAATTGCAACCCAGATCACCAACAGAGATTCGCAAGCCGTAGAAAAGTATCTGCAGGAAATTTCTAAGATTCCAATGATCACTCCCGAGGAGGAAACAACACTGGCTCAGCGTATCAAAATGGGCGATCAAAGAGCTCTCGACAAACTGGTACAAGCGAACTTGCGTTTCGTGGTATCTGTTGCCAAACAATATCAGCACCAGGGTCTTTCACTTAGTGATCTCATCAACGAGGGTAATCTCGGTCTTATAAAGGCGGCTCAACGCTTTGATGAAACAAAAGGTTTTAAATTTATTTCTTACGCAGTATGGTGGATCCGTCAGTCTATCTTACAGGCTTTGGCAGAACAGGGACGTTTGGTTCGATTGCCACAAAACAAGATCGGTACTTACAACAAAGCGAATAAAGCATACATGGCTTTTGAGCAGGAACACGAAAGAGAACCATCTACAGAAGAGTTGGCAGACATTTTGGAGATGTCTGAAACAGAGATCAACAACATCTTCCAGTCAAACACTCGTCACACTTCACTCGATGCACCAGTGCACGAAGCAGAAGATGTAGCAATGGGTGACCTTCTTGAAGGTTCTGACGACACGGATGATGATGTGATGAAAGACTCTCTGAGAGAAGAGATCCGCCGTGTGCTGAAATCACTTTCTCCAAGAGAAGCTGAAATTGTGAATGCTTACTTTGGTCTCGATGGAGAGAACGGTGTTACGATCGAGCAGATTGGTCAGAAATACGATCTTACTAAAGAACGTATTCGCCAGATCAAAGAAAGAGCGATCAAGCGTTTACAAAAAGCAAGATACTCTAATGCGTTAAAAGCGTATTTGGGATAATCCGTCTGAATGACTTTGTCGGACAGGTGATTTCCCGAACATTATTAAAAAAGCCTCACGATGGAGTGGGGCTTTTTTTAGTTGTTGCTGGATGTTGGTTGTTTGATGTTTGATCTGTGACATATCGCTCCGATGGAGCTTGATGATGCTTTGATCTTTGATGCTACTAACCTGTCGCTCCTACGGAGCTGTTTAGCATCAGGCTTCCATTTCACCATTCTTCATTCACCATTGACCATTGACCACTCACCACTACAACGTACTCATATCAATCACAAACCTGTATCGCACATCACCCTTCAACATTCTTTCATAAGCTTCGTTGATGTCTTTGATGTTGATCACTTCTACATCACTTACTATGTTGTGTTCGGCACAATAATCCAGCATTTCCTGTGTTTCGGGGATGCCGCCGATCAATGAACCTGCAATGGTTTTTCGTTGCATGATGAGATTAAATGCAGGAACCTGGGCAGGAGCGGAAGGAGCACCTACACAAACCATCTTTCCATCTCTTTTCAGCATGCCTAAGTATAGATTATAATCATGGTCAGCTGAAACAGTATCTAGTATAAAGTCAAATCTGCCTGCAGCTTCAGCAACTTTTGTTTCATCAGATGTAAGAAGGAAGTGTTGGGCACCTAAACGCTCTGCATCTTTTTGTTTGGAAGGAGAATGGCTGAGCATGGTTACTTCGGCACCAAAAGATGCAGCCAGTTTTACTGCCATGTGGCCTAATCCACCTAAACCAACAACTCCTACCTTATCACCTTTCTTTACACCCCAATGGCGTAATGGAGAATACGTAGTGATGCCTGCACAAAGTAATGGAGCAACGCCTGCAAGATTTTCGGTGTTTCGAATCTTCAATACAAAATCTTCATGAACTACTACCTGTTTGCTGTAACCGCCAAAAGTGTATCCGCTGCCATCTCTTTCATTTCCGTTGTATGTTCCCACAAAACCATTTTCGCAATATTGTTCTAAACCTTCTTTGCAAGACGAACACTCACGACAACTATCAACCATACAACCCACACCAACAATATCACCTTCGGAATAATTCTTTACATGACTTCCCACTTTCACTACACGACCAACGATCTCATGACCAGGCACACATGGATACATTGTTCCACCCCATTCACCCCTGGCTGTATGGAGATCACTATGACAGATACCACAGTATAAAATGTCTATCTGCACATCATGCTCTTTGGGTTCCCTGCGATTGATGGTATGTGGCTGAAGGGGAGATGTTTCGTTCTGTGCTGCGTAAGCTTTTACCTGCATAAATATGAATTAAGATTATAGATAAACTAATCTGCAAAGATTGATATTCCCACGAAAACAAAAACTGATTTTTGAGGCATATTCTATTCAGTCCTAACCGGCCTCTTAAAACATAGCAGGCATAGGTTTTGACAAGCTTGGATTATGAAAAACATCATAATTATTATAGCCGCTTTTTGTTTGTTGCAGTCATGCCGGTTCAGCGACAACAATGCAACAGCAACTACAGATAGTTCAGTAGTTTACAGGGATGAAAGTATAACAGCAGAAAATGCATATTCTGATCTATTCCTGGATAGCTCTGCTGTAAGTTCTTATATCCAATCACAGCAATTGGATGATTCAACTGCACAGATGCTGCGAAATTTTTATACAGTAAGGAATGAGCAATTTGCCTGGTTCACTTCAAAGGGTTTAACGGAACAGGGTCGTAGTTTCTGGAGTCTTTATTCGAATGGTGGAGATAGTGCAACACAACAATCAAATGATAAAAGTCTGAAAGAACACATGGATAGCATTATCCAGAAAGATTCGATGCAGATTGCTCAGACAGATTCAAATTATGTTCGTACCGAACTGATGTTGACGGAGAAATTGATTCGGTATTCCGGCAATGGAAATGGAATTATCAACAGAAATATTCTATACAGCCTGGTGCCACGGAAGAAAGCTGATCCAATGGCATTAGCTGATTCACTTCTCAATAAACAAAAAGACTCATCTCTTTTTGCCAGCAACAAAATGTACACGGCAATGAAACAACAGCTGGCCTTATATTATAATGCAGCTAAGAATGGTGGATGGCAGCCGATCAATTCTGCGGCAGGATTAAAGAAAGGTTCCAGTTCACCTGCAGTAACTGCATTGAAGAAACGTTTACAGTTTACAAATGATTATTCAACTAGCGATACATCCAATGTTTTTTCAGATTCTTTAGTTGCTGTCATAAAAGATGTACAACAAAGACATGGGCTTGCACCAACAGGTGTAGTTAATGATTCATTGATCCAGGCTTTGAATATTCCGGCACAGGAAAGATTGCAACAGGTATTATTGAACATGAATCGTTTGGCGTGGATGCCTCCTGCCATAGAAGGTAATCGTATTGAAGTAAACATTCCATCTCAAATGTTGTATGCTTACGAAGGCAATAACAAGGTGTTTGAAATTCCAGTTATCGTAGGAAAAGAAGGTACCGGTACAGTAGCATTCAGTGGTAATATCAATAAAGTGGTATTCAATCCATCGTGGAATGTTCCGGAAAGCATTGTGAAAAACGAGATCATGCCGGCTATGAAGAAAGATCCAGATTACCTGAAGAAGAAAAATATGGAGATCGTTAGCCAGAAGGATAGTGTGCCTGTGATAAAGCAATTGCCTGGAAAAGACAATGCATTGGGTAAGGTGAAGTTTCTCTTTCCCAACAGTTTTGATATTTACCTGCACGATACACCTGACAAATCTTTATTCAATCGTAAAGACAGGGCTTTGAGTCATGGTTGTATCAGGGTAGCAGATGCTGAAAAACTTGCAGCCTACCTTTTACGCAGTCATTCAGAATGGACACCGGTAAAAGTTCGTGAAGCCATGAACGGTGGTAAAGAACAAACCATCACGGTTCCAAATGAGCCTGTAAATATTAGTTATCTATCTGCATGGGTAGATGGAACAGGAAAGATGCACTTTAGAAGCGATGTGTATGGCAGAGACAAAGATGTAATGGCGAGATTGTTTACGACAGCCAGTGTTTCACAGGATGTAGCAGGAACAAAACAGGATAGCACCATTACTACGAAAGATAGCACTGGTAAGAGCACGGCAAAGCGTAAATAACCGATGTTAATAGATATAGGCAATACACCCGGAAAAGTTCCGGGTGTATTTTTTTGCTATTGCATTTTCCATGATGATAGATTACCTTCATAGAGAAACATGCTAAGGTTATGAGAATCGCATTTGCCTGCCTGATGTTTTTATATACCGGAGTAAGTGCTCAATCCTATTTAGATTCTGTTAAATGGAATTTGTATAATAATAACGCCGTTTCTGATTCTACCTTTTGTGGAAAAGGTTCTGACCAGAGGATCGGTTCTGGTATTGTTAATCTCTCTTACGTAAACAACTATCAAAAAATTACAAAGCCTGCTACAGGCTGGACCAATAGTTTTCCAGGAGGAGTAATGAATAGTCCGGATAGCCAATACATTCAGTTTCCATACAGTGTTAGGAATTATTTCCCGGTAGCGTGTTCAACCGGTGTAGGGAATTGTTATGATTATTGCGGGTTTCTTACGCAGCAACTCAGGCTCAAAGCTTATCGTAGTGCAACAGGTAATAACGTTGTGATGAAGGTTCACGAAGTTCTTTCTAACGGCTTATATTTAGATGTGGGAGATATTACGGTAAGCAGCACCGATCCATTGCAGCCTACGATCGTCGAAATTCCATTATACTATGGTAGTATGGATTATATAGGACTAAGGCTCTATCCTTTGCAGGGAGATGATTTTTATATAAAAGAAGTTTCGATTGCCGGCCAGCGAGCGGCGTCATTGCCTGTTCGTTTTATTTCTTTTACTGGCAATGAAAGAAATTCATCGGTTGATCTACAGTGGACCGTTGATCTTAATGCCACAACAGATTCGTTTGTTATTCAGCGTTCTGATAACGGGTTTGATTTTTATACAATAGATGCTTTGCCTTTTGTTCCTGGTCAGCATATTTATAAATGGACAGACAGAAATCCTGTGGATGAAAATTATTATAGAATACAAGCGGTAGAAAAGTCAGGCTCCAGTACATTTACGAATATCATACGTGTTACCAGCGTAAAAAGTGATGATCTGTCAGTTTCCCCAAACCCGGTCACTGGTAATCAAGTAACGCTTAGATCAAAGCAATTAACGCCTGGGCTTTATGTGATAAAATTGATTGACGAGGCAGGTAGAATAGTCTCTGCCAGCAATAGCATGTGCAACCAAACCGGATTCATGAAAATTAGTCTTCCTTCCTGGAAATCGGGTGTTTACATACTTTCCGTGAATAATAACAATGTGAATGTAAAGCAACGAATCGTTGTTAAATAGGTTTTGCAGGTTCAATCTTGATTGTGCTTCATTTATCCCCACCAACCTTATCCTGTGTATAACTGCTTTTGCTATCAGTAAGGGAATGATACATTTGCCGTCAGCAGTTATAATTATGGAAATTTCAGAAAAAGTTCACCTCCTCATTATAGGATCAGGACCTGCAGGATACACTGCAGCCATTTACGCAGCAAGAGCTAATATGAAACCGGTTTTATACCAGGGCATTCAACCTGGTGGTCAGCTTACCATTACAACAGAAGTTGAAAACTACCCGGGTTATCCTGATGGAATACAGGGACCGGAAATGATGATCAATTTTGAGCAACAGGCAAAAAGAATGGGTGCCGATATTCGTTATGGTCTTGCCACTAAAGTTGATTTCTCATCACAGCCATATAAAGTTCAGATAGATGAAGAAAAATGGATAGAAGCTGATGCAATTATTATTTCTACCGGTGCATCTGCCAAATGGTTAGGTATTCCCAGTGAACAAAAACTGAATGGATTTGGCGTTAGTGCATGTGCTGTGTGCGATGGATTTTTCTTTCGTGGGAAAGAAGTAGGCATTGTTGGTGCCGGAGATACAGCTGCAGAAGAAGCATTATATCTTTCAAAGCTTTGCACTACTGTTCATATGATCGTTCGTCGTGATGAGATGAGAGCCAGCAAAGTGATGCAGGAAAGAGTGATCAATACACCCAACATCAAAATATACTGGAACAGCGAAACAGATGAGATATTGGGTGATGATCGTGTTTCAGGAGTTCGCATAAAGAATAATAAAACAGGAGAGAAGATTGAAATTCCTTTGAGTGGATTTTTCATTGCTATTGGTCACACACCCAACAGTGATATCTTCAAAGGGTTTATTGATATGGATGAAACAGGCTATATCAAAACCATTCCAGGGACCTCTAAAACCAACCTGGAAGGTGTATTTGCTTCAGGTGATGTACAGGACAAGATATATCGCCAGGCTGTAACAGCTGCAGGCAGTGGATGTATGGCTGCATTGGATGCAGAAAGGTATTTGGCGGCAAAAGGTCATATTTAAAAACTGAACCGCAAAGAGCACAAAGAAACGCAAAGTGTACGCAAAGCCATTGGAAGTTACACTAAGTTGACGCAAAGCTAATCTGACTAATGACCACACTCATCACCAACATCAAGCTGCTCGTTAATACAAGAGAAAGCAATGTATTGCTTCGGGGAAAAGCATTGGCTGAACTACCGTGTATTGAAGATGCATATTTATTAATTGAAGATGGAATAATGGCGGCCTATGGTGAAATGAATGCGCTGCCTGCTGTCGACCGTCGACCGTCGACCGAGATCGATGCAAAAGGCGCCACCGTTTTACCTGCCTGGTGTGATTCTCACACACATTTGGTTTTTGCCGCAAGTCGTGAAGAAGAGTTTGTGTACAAGCTTAAAGGGATGAGTTATGCTGAGATCGCTGCAAAGGGTGGAGGCATTCTTAATTCGGCTGCAAAGATCAATGCCATGTCGGAAACTGAATTGTTCAATATTTCAAGACAGCGTTTACAGGAAGTTATTAAACTGGGAACCGGTGCCATTGAAATAAAAAGCGGTTATGGTTTGAGTGTAGAAGGAGAGCTGAAGATGCTTCGGGTGATACAAAGATTAAAGCAAGAATCACCCATACCCATCAAAGCAACATTTTTAGGAGCTCATACTTATCCATTGCAATTCAAAAATGATCACCAGGGGTATATTGATATGATCATTGATGAGATGTTACCTGTTATTGCAACAGAAAAACTGGCAGATTATATTGATGTGTTTTGTGAAGAAGGATTTTTCTCTGCAAAAGAAACGGAAGTGATCTGCAATGCCGGAATGAAATACGGTTTGAAACCAAAGATCCACGCCAACCAATTGAATTTATCTAATGGTGTGCAAACAGGAGTGAAGCTCAATGCTGTTTCGGTAGACCACCTGGAAACCATGAATGAAGATGCCATTCAAACATTGGCTAGTTCAGATACGATCGGTACATTGTTACCTACCGCTGCATTTTTCTTACGAATGAGTTACCAGCCTGCCAGAAGATTAATAGAATCTGGTTGTGCTATTGCTTTGGCTACAGATTATAATCCCGGTTCTTCTCCAAGTGGTAATATGAATTTTGTAGTAGCGTTAAGTTGCATTCAAATGAAAATGTTACCGGAAGAAGCTATTAATGCAGCAACGATCAATGGTGCTTATGCTATGGAACTACAGGATGAAGTTGGAAGCATTTCTATTGGTAAAAAAGCCAATCTTATATTTACAAAGCCTATTTCTTCACTGGCATATCTGCCATACTCTTTTGGAAGCAATTTGATTGATAAGGTGATGATTAATGGAGAATTTGTGTGAACACGAATTACACGAATTAAGTCGAATTAAAAGCCGTTGTGTGAACACGAATTACACGAATTAAGTCGAATTAAAAGCCGTTGTGTGAACACGAATTACACTATGTCTTGTACTGAAAAAGCTTTACACCTTTTGATTATTACTGCATAGGCTTTACAGTATTCTTCTTAGTACTAGTGGAACTTTACAATATTTACAATAGTACTGATTTAGCTTTACAGTATTTTTT
>JAEWJK010000003.1 GCA_023386555.1 Bacteroidota bacterium
CATCTGCACTACGTTCAAGTGCAAAGCCAGCATTATTGATCTCTGAAGCCGTTTGCCATTGCAACAGGTTAAGAGTACCCTCTTTTTTACCGGTAAAACTCAGCAGCGTTACAGGTAAGGTACAGCCAGGATCGTTGTTTACAGTTGCAGTTACCGCTACCCTATTGCTTTCACAACCAGTAGTAACAGACCAGTTATATAAAAAGTAGTAAGCAGCTCCACTAGTTAGAGCACCTGTAAGAGAAGAAGAATAACCACTTATATATCCAGCATTTCCTATTGCTATAGGATACACAACACTTGGAGTAGTAATACCATCTCTCAAAAAGCTACCGGTCATTGTAGCAACAATTCGATAAGTACCAGGCTGAATGTTCCATCCTAAATTAATTATAGGTGAAGACCCAGCTGTTACAGCCTGAGAGCCGGTGGTCATTAATGCTGTACCACTACCGTCGGCATTGTATAAACTAATAGTGATTGCAGTGCCCGTACCAGAAAATACCTGAAGGCTATTAAGCGTTATAGGTTCTGTAAGCGTGAAGATACTTGGATAAGTACTTAGTGTGGTAGCTGTAGCACTAGGATCTGGTGCCAGCTTAGCAGTGTTTACCGTGCTGCCTCCAGTAGAGGCTGCTACATAATAAGTGGTTGTGTTGCTAATAACAGGTGTAGTAAAGTTATTACCAGAGGCAATAGCTGTACCACCTGTAGCATCTGTGTACCAGTTGATCTCTATACCTGTACCGGCAGCACTCAAATTAACTGTACCTGTACCACAGGTATAGCCTGGTGTTGTAGAAGTAATCTGAGGGTTATTTAATACCACTGCTACTTCAGCAGAAGGTGCTTCATTCGTGCCACAAACTGCTACTAACCTGTAATAGGTTGTTTGTGTTATGGCCGTACTTAGTGTGTAAGGGTTAGAAACCGCTCCAGGTATATCTGTGAAACCTGTTCCGGCTGTGCTGCTGTGCTGCCATTTTAAAGCACTATAACCTTGTACATCGGTTGCAGATAAAGTTGGAGTGCCGCCAGTTATACAATAACTATCCCTCGAAGATGCTGCTATACCACCTGATAAACCAATTTTCTCTCTCTGCAGGGTTAACACATTATTTGCAGGGTTCGCATCACCTGAGACAGATGTTGTAATCGTAAAACTATATACTCCTAAAGAAGTCATATTTAATGTTGCCGGTGAATTCATTGTTACATCCTGGGTTGCACCAGATGCAAGTGTTCCTGTATTCACAGTAGCTGTATAATTTGCAGTAACAGGTCCTGTAACATTTACTGTGACTGTAAGTGGATTGGTGCTGAAGTTTATTGGATCTATACTATTATTCTTTACCCTTACAGCAACTGTTTCTACATTGTAACATCCGGCAGGAGATTGACCAATAGATATCAATGCCTCCGGTTTCATATCAGTGCCGGCAATAAGTGGCAATTCATCTGCCCCGATATCTGGTGTAGATAAACTTCTTGCTTCACCGTCTATATCTTCTGTTACGGCAGCAACACTGGTTCCTAAATCGTCTAAAGGAGATGAAGGTTGCAAATGCAGATCCGTACTAGATACAAACATGGGATCCACGCTTACTGAATTCTGATCCTGTCCTGTTCCGGTTTGCCAATCTGTTAGTGAATTATATCCTGTACCATTAGCGTAGCCCGTCTGGACGGTACCACCTGTTGATTCTATATAAAAATCATTGTTATCCGAAGTAAATGATACGCCGGTGCCTTCAAAATAGATTGCCTGCTTAGGGCCAGTTCCACCCCTGCTTATTTTAACAATGTTATTTTTAAACTCAAGCCCCGTAAAAGGTGCGGTTTGCATATACATACCACGGGTGCCACAAGTTGTACATGTTGAGCTTACATCGTCCAATAATATAGAATTATGATAGAATTTCAGGTTATCAGTACTCACAATTAGTGCTCCATTATGATTAGGGTTACCCGTTGCACCATTTGCAAAATTGTAGATCATATTATTGCTAACGATGTTTTCATTTCCAACAGTTGCACGGCATGCAGTTGTATAAATTCCAAATGCAGCAGATGTATTGGAAGAACTAGCGCCAAATGGGGTATGAATTTTATTTTTATTAATGAGGGTTTTCTGGCTAAGGTTATATAAAGAAATTCCTCTAAAAGTACTTACTGATGTACGGGTAGGCCGTGAAATATCATTGCCCTCGATTAAACCGTTCATACTTCCGTTTATAGTTATACCATATTCATAAAAATCCTGTACGATATTGTTCCTGATAACAATTCCGGCTACTACACTTACCCCGTCATTGGCTGTAACGCTAATACCTGCATATCCTCCGATAACAGTATTATTTTCTATCGAATTATTATCGCAAAGACTCTCTCCTTTAGTAGTAACTACATTAGCAGGAGCAGCTGTACTGTTTATTACAATTCCAGCATAATTAGCAGTTGAAGTTGATGTTGTATTTATGTTAATGATACATTTCCTGATGATATTATTATCAGCATCATTTAATAATTGTATACCGTATCCATATTCAGATGTTGTAGTGCCTGCAGCTATTATTGTAAGACTATCTATAATTACATAATCTGCACCATTTAGTTTTAATACCGCTCGTTCTGTAGATGATGTAGATAGGTAACTAAGCGTAGCACCATTTCCGTTAAAAGTGATAGTATTAACGGAAGATGTTCCCAATATTTCAGGAATGATGACCTGTTCTGTATAAGGACCACTGCCTTGCGCTACATTAAATACTACCGGTCCATTTATACCGCATTTAATATGATTAACTGCTTCTGTAAAACTCTGAAAATTACTACCACCCGTTGAAAGATTATTATTGATGGTAAAGTTTCCGGATACTAATGATGGCCTTATTATTTGTATGGGAACAGTATTGTATACAATTGTTCCGCCATTACATTGTACACCGGCTCTATACCAGGTTGTAGCAGTCTGGGAAATGCCAGAGAGCTGAGTTGTAGTTTGTGGTGTTGCGATTGATGTCCAAGGTGCATTACCATCCGGAGAACTTTGCCAATAATATAATATACCGTTTCCTACGCTATGCCCGGTAAGATCTAAACTGAAAAGCTCACCTGCACATACAGTATTTGCAGATGGAACTACATCACCCGCTGTTGGTGGATTTGTACAGCCTGGCAAGCTAAACTCGTAAGCACCAGGATCAGGGTTCGATCCCCTGGTTGCATTTATGATATCATGTGCAACACCTATTGCAGGAGCGATGTCATTTATCGTTGGCTCCGTTGGTGTATAATCAATTCCTAATGTTGTAAATAACGGATCAGTAACAACACTATTGGCATCCTGTCCACTTATAGTTTGCCAATCGCTTAATGTTGGTTGTGCAGAACCCTGGTAACCGACATTTTGGGCACCGGATCCGGAACTGTTTAAGTAGAACACGTTATTATTACTTACCAATGGTGTAGCTGCAGTAGATTTATAAATACCATACTTCGCTCCAGTACCTCCACGGGTTATATAAATAATATTATTCCGGAACTCTATACCGTTATCACTAGTGGTTTGAAAAAAACCATATGTTGTTCCACCGGTTGCAGCTGTATAATCTAGGGAAATCGTGTTATGGTAAGCATGCATATAAGCTGCTCCTGTATTGTAAATACCATAAAATGTTCCATCGCCTTCTATTCCGTAGATTAGATTATTGATAAAACGATTCGGCTCTGCCGCTGTTCCATCCGCTCCATCATAAATGCCATAGAAGGCTGTAGTATTGGTTGTACTCGCAGTAAAAAAATTATGGAGTGAATTGCCATCTACTGCTAAACCAACACAGCCGGTTGTTATGTAAATGCCTGCACCACTGCTTAATGCACTGGTACGGGTTAATCTTGATAAATCATTGTTTTTAATAACACCTGACTTTTGGTAAGACGCATAAATTCCATAGCCATAAAAATCTTCAATAGTGTTGTTCAACACTACATTGTTTTCATTTGGAGTTGCAGATGCCCCATTAATACTGATTCCGTAATAACCGCCAACAATCTTGTTTTTCTCTATTAAGTTACCGCTGCCATTATTTCCTGCAGTAGTTGCACCTGTAAGAGAACCGCTAATGATGATACCGGAATAGTTAGATGATGTAGATGAAGTATTGGTGATGATAGTACATTTGCGAATAATATTGTTATCTGCCTGGTTTATTAATTGTATTCCCCATCCATGAGAACCGGCACCTACATCTAAATTAAAGCTGTCTATGATTATATGGTCTGCACCATCTAAGACTACTGCACTTCTTAATGCGGAAGTGGAGGTATTGTAGGTTAGCGTGGTTCCATTTCCATTGAATGTAATTGTATTAGTGGCTGATGTGCCATATATTGAAGGAATTATTATTTGATTGATTGGATAACTACCATTCTCAACATTAAAAACTACCGGCCCATTGATACCACATTTTATAAAATCTAAAGCCTCTTCGAAATTTGCAAAATTGCCAGTACCTGTAGGCAAAGAAGGATTGATTGTATATGTTCCGCTAACCAATGCAGGAGTGGTGACTTTAACTGAATCGGAATAAGTTGTATTACCATTACAGGTTACAGCAGCACGATAGAAAGTTGTAGTGGTATGATTTAATGACAAACTTGGTAAAGACGAAGAAGTTCCAACATCTGACCATGGGGCATTACCTGTTAAGGAAGACTGCCATTGATAAATTTTACCACTGACTAGCGTATTTCCTGAGATGTTCAGCGAGAAGTTTTCACCAGCACAAACATTTGTTTTATTAGAAACTGCCACACCTGCGTTAGGGGGTGAAGTGCATGCCGATAACGCTTGCGAAATTAATTGTATTACACTAAAATTGCCTCCAGTACTTGCCCCTGCCGGAGTATAGGTGCTTTGATAATACATGGCATAATCGGTACCGTAACCCGCAGCAGATGTTCCTAGTGCCTCCACACTTGTTTGTGCCCCTGTGGTAATAGCTGAATGCCTGATCTCTACCAATAAATGCCCTCCTGAATACAAATACGGGACATGAAAATCAATAGGAGTTCCAAAGTTATTTGGATTACCGCCAGAAGGAAAAGAAGCTGCAGGGATATCCAAATTACCGCTTCGAACTTGTGTCTGCCCGCCTACCACATTATTTGCCCAGGTAGTACTCCTATCAGCAGGTGCAACACCTGAACCTAAATATATATCATAATTAGAGTAATTAACAGTCGTAGCTGGCCATGCAGTTGAAGCAGCAGGAAGTAATCTGAAACTAATGCCAGTGATTTCTCTACCAATAAGATTGGTTAATTGATTTTCATTAATTATATATTGATAACTCCGTGGTGACCCATAAAGAGGACCTAAAAAACTTCCCCCACCTCCTGTGGAAGTATTGGCATTCGGTACTACATCCTGTTGGGCATTTACCTGAAACAAGAAAGTGCAGAATGCAATAAGCAGAAAAAATTTCTTCATAACAGTTAGTTGTTTTTTTACAATAAGAACACGGGAGTGATCCTATTAGGATTTTCAGCCCTGAAAAATTGTATTGGAAAATCTAAGTTATAAACTTCTCAGAAACACCAGATTAAAATATACGTTACACAACAAGAGATTATTTAATAAAAAGCCCCGACATAAATGCCAGGGCAATAAAAGTTACTGTAATATCCAAGCTAATTAAGCTTCTTTATTCTTCTCTTCTTTGGTTTTTCCTTTACCGGGCTTCATCTTAAACTTGATCTTCTCATTTTCTTTATCAAGTTCGGCGATTAACGTATCACCTTCTTTTACACTCAGGTTAAGGATCTCTTCAGCTAAAGGATCTTCCAGGTATTTCTGAATGGCTCTGTGTAAAGGTCTCGCACCAAATTGAACATCGTAGCCTTTCTCTGCAATGAAATCTTTTGCCTCTTCAGTAATCTCAAGGTGATAGCCTAACGCTGTTAAGCGTTTGAACACACCATTCATAATAATGTCAATGATAGAAAAGATGTTTTCTTTATTCAGAGAGTTGAAGATGATCACATCGTCTATCCTGTTTAAAAACTCTGGAGAGAAAGTACGCTTCAAAGCTTTTTCAATCACAGCCTTGTTTGCTTCATCAGCATTTTCCATTCTTGCCGCTGTGGCAAAACCAACACCTTCACCAAAATCCTTCAACTGCCTAACACCGATGTTAGAGGTCATGATGATGAGTGTATTCTTGAAATCAACTTTTCTTCCTAATCCATCAGTCAACTGACCATCATCCAATACTTGTAAGAGAATATTGTAGATATCCGGGTGAGCTTTTTCAATTTCATCTAACAGGATAACTGAGTAAGGCTTACGGCGAACTTTTTCAGTAAGCTGACCACCTTCTTCATATCCAACATATCCCGGAGGAGCACCAACTAATCTTGTTACAGTGAACTTCTCCATATATTCACTCATATCTATTCTTATTAAAGAATCTTCTGAGTCGAACATATATCTTGCTAAAGCTCTTGCTAACTCTGTTTTACCAACACCTGTTGGACCTAAGAAAATAAAAGTACCAATCGGTTTCTTCGGGTCTTTCAATCCAACACGATTTCGCTGTATTGCTTTCACCACTTTACCGATAGCTTCATCCTGGCCAATCACCATCTGACGCATATCTTCATTCATCTTGCGAAGCTTCTCAGTTTCTGCCTGCACCATTCGCTTAACCGGAATACCGGTCATCATGCTCACAACCTCAGCAATATCTTCTTCAGCAATGGGGTAACGCTTATGTTTACTTTCTTCCTCCCACTGTGCTTTTGCTTTTTCAAGCTCTTCACCCAAACGCTTTTCTGTATCTCTTAAAGATGCTGCTTCTTCAAAACGCTGGCTCTTCACCACCTTGTTCTTTTCCTGTTTAATGTCTTCTATCTTCTTCTCCAGGTCAATAATATTCTCAGGAACATTAATGTTTTTTAAGTGAACCCTAGCTCCTACTTCATCCAATACGTCGATAGCTTTATCAGGAAGCAAACGATCTGTCATATAACGATCACTTAGCTTCACACAAGCTTCAATAGCATCTTCAGAATAAGATACATTGTGATAGTCTTCATACTTGCTCTGTATATTGGTGAGTATCTGAACAGTCTCATCAACACTTGGCGGATCAACGATCACCTTTTGAAAACGACGATCCAATGCACCATCTTTTTCAATATGCATACGATATTCATCTAAGGTAGAAGCACCGATACATTGGAGTTCTCCTCTTGCCAAAGCAGGTTTAAAGATGTTCGATGCATCAAGTGAACCTGAAGCGCCACCTGCACCAACGATAGTATGTATCTCATCAATGAATAAGATCACATCACGATTCTTTTCCAGTTCATTCATGATGGCCTTCATCCTTTCTTCGAACTGGCCACGGTATTTTGTACCGGCAACCAATGCAGCAAGATCAAGAGAGATCACTCGTTTATCAAATAAAACCCTTGATACTTTTCGCTGAACAATACGTAAAGCAAGACCTTCAACGATAGCTGTTTTACCAACACCGGGTTCACCGATCAAAATGGGATTGTTCTTTTTACGACGGGAAAGTATTTGTGAAACTCTTTCAATTTCAGCTTCCCTTCCAACAATAGGATCAAGTGTTCCCATTTCAGCCAGCTTGGTAATATCCCTTCCGAAATTATCGAGAACGGGTGTTTTACTTTTTGCACCGGCAGCACCTTTCTTTTGCTGCGAATAACTTTTCTTGTCGTCATCAAAATCGTTGTCGTCGTCCTCAGTGTACTCGCTTCTAACGTCATTACTTCTAACCATACCTAATTCATTTCTGAAAACATCGTAATCAACCTCAAATTGATTCAAGATCTGGGTTGCGATATTTTCTTTGTTTTTAAGAATTGAAAGCATTAAATGTTCTGTCTCAACCAGGGGACTTTTCATTGCTTTGGCTTCCAGTACGGTCACACGAATCACTTTCTCAGCCTGCTTTGTAAGCGGTAAGCTATTGATATTGGCTATGTTCTTTCCGGTTTTATCCTTAACTGCAAGTTCAACTTCTTTGCGGAGTTCGTATAGATCAATATTCAGTTGTTTGAGCACTTTAATGGCAGTGTTCTCGCCTTCACGTATAAGCCCAAGTAACAGGTGTTCTGTTCCTATAAAGTCATTTCCGAGCCTCAGAGCCTCCTCCCTGCTAAAAGAAATGATCTCCTTAACCTGGGCCGAAAAATTATTATCCATAATTATATTTAGAGTGGTACAATAATAACGAATATTTTTGGGTTGGTTCATAGTGCAATTATGCACAGGTGTTAATGAATTAAGAATATAATATTGAGTATGAAGGTCAAAATTGATACCAAGGAAAAATTTACGGTGATCACTCCTGAAGAGTTGAATGTTTCTGCGAATCTGTCAGAGGAGTTGCGACAAATATGTGATGATCGATTGGATGCTGTGCCAAAAAGTGTAGTGTTAAATCTACAGCTGGTTGAAGACATTGATGAGGATGCAGCTTCAACAATCACATCGGTTCAACAAAAGTTTTATGAACAGAATGCTTCTTTTGTTGTTTGCGGAATGAATAAAGAAATTGAGCAAAAGTTTGATGATCTTGAATTACTCGATTACCTGAATTTTACACCAACAGAAAGCGAAGCATGGGATATCATTCAAATGGAAGAGATAGAAAGAGAACTCTTGGATAGTGATGACATAGAGTTTGAAACGGATTGATTATTGCACCAGCAGTTGTAATGCTATTCTTCGTCTGTTGTGTCACTCACTTCAGGGGTCAGAATGCTATTCAACTTTTTTAATTTCACGCAAAGGATATAAGTTAGCAAAGAAGCAAAGCCTTGGCGTCTTAAAATTACTTTGCTTCTTTGCGTGAAACTATGTTTGGAGTAACTATACTTGGCAATAATTCTGCGATTCCTGCTTTCGACAGGCATCCGACTGCTCAGGTAGTTACAATGAATGAACAGATGTTCTTATTCGATTGTGGTGAAGGAACACAAATGCAGTTCTCGGCTTACAAGATCAAAAGAAGTCGCATCAATCACATTTTTATTTCTCATTTACATGGAGATCATTATTTCGGATTGATTGGCTTACTTACAAGTTACAGTCTTCTCTCAAGAACCACCGATCTTCATTTATATGCCCCTGAACCTTTGAAAAAGATATTGGACCTCCAGCTGGAAGCTGCAAGTACCACACTTTGTTACAATCTGCATTTTCATCCGATCATAGACGATGGAATTATAGTAGATGATAAGAAATTTACTGTTGAATGTTTTTCTACCAAACATCGTATTCCCTGCTGGGGTTTTATTGTTCGGGAGAAAAAGAAACCAAGAAAAATCAACAAAGACGAGATCATTAAGCATGATATACCTGCAGCATTTTACGATAGATTAAAAGATGGTGAGGATTATACAACCAAAGATGGAATTGTAATAAAAAATGATACTGTCACTATCCCATCAACTGCAGCAAAAAGTTATGCATTCGCAGCTGATACAGTTTATTTTGAAGAGATAGCCGATAAAGTAAAAGGTGTTACGATGCTTTACCATGAAGCAACGTATTTAAAAGACCAGGAGCAAAGAGCTGCTGATCGTTTTCACTCCACTACTGTACAAGCTGCCACCATTGCAAAGAAAGCAGGTGTAGAAAAATTACTACTAGGGCATTTCAGTAGCAAGTATGAGATACTTGATGAATTTCTGGCTGAGGCTAAAGAAGTATTCCCTAATACACAACTGGCTATCGAAGGATCAACTTACACTGTCTAATCAGAAATAAGAAACGTAAAATAAGAAATTAGGAAGTGTTTTCTTACAACAACCCCACTAACCATTTATAAAAAGCCGGAAACTGTTTTCTCCATGTTGGTTCGTTATGCTGACCCAATGGATTTACAAAAGTGGTGGTATTAACTGTTTGCTTCTTTTCAATCAATGCAATCATTTTGTTCATATCAGGAACCATACTGGTGCTTTCTTTTCCTCCGGCATAAAAATAAAACCTGGGTTTATTATTACCCCAGTCTGCTGTCTCTACATCGGTATATAATTGTGGTGCTGTCCAGAATGCCGGAGAAAAAACACCTGCTCCGCCAAAAACATTTGGATATTTTACAACAGCATATAAGCTGATCAATCCACCCATACTACTTCCTGCAGTAAAAGTATTTGCTGCATCTTTTTTTGTTCTGAACTTCTGATCAATATAAGGTTTCAGAGTTTCTACAATGAATTGAATGTATTTATCACCTTCACCAACATTTTTATCAAAGTCATAAGGATTATATTCACTTATCCTCTTCTCTCCACCATTATCAATTCCAACAACGATCATGTGTTTACCGGTTTCTCTCTGCAAAGAATCCATTGCTTCATCAACACCCCATTCACCAAAAGGTGCTGTTTGTTCATTGAATAAATTCTGGCCATCATGCATGTATAAAACAGGATACACATTCTTTGATGTAGCATATCCTTTCGGCACATATATCCATATCCTTCTATTCCTGTTAAGTTGTGGAATATGAAATGTAGAATCCAGAATTTTTACCTGTGGTGTTGCTGTGTAAGGCTTTGGTTTATCAGGATAATCATCTTTCCAACCTTCTATTTCAATTTCTTCTGTCATATCTCCTTTTACTTCGACCACCCTGTCTGCAATATCCCTGCCATCAGCTGTTGTTTCTACTTTACTCCAATCACCTCTGGTAAATTT
Organism: Bacteroidota bacterium; assembly: GCA_023386555.1. Classification (GTDB taxonomy): domain Bacteria; phylum Bacteroidota; class Bacteroidia; order Chitinophagales; family Chitinophagaceae; genus JAEZDC01. The sequence goes on from JAEWJK010000003.1 coordinate 10,745, forward strand.
GAAAGCATACATTCCTGCCGGAATATCTTTCAACACAACTACTACCCTGTTACCTAATGGTTTTAATTTAAAATTCTCGTCTTTCGGATTCCAGCTGTTGAAATTACCTGCAACGTACAAAGGCTCAGCAGATCTCTTTGCAGCATTCTCTTTAGAAGCAGTGGGCACTTTTGTTACGACAAGCTTTAAAGTATATTGACTAAAACAACTACCAGCAATTATCAGCAGCAGAAAAAACAGGATGAACTTCTTCATGATTGAAAAATAGGAATAAAAAAGCCACTCGTAAAAGTGGCTCGTATTTTTAACTAAAATTCTTCAGATAAGATTTTACTTTCTCATGTAACGGCTCACTTAAAGGAGTTACCGGTAAACGAACAAAGTTCTTTATTACTCCTAATTCAGCGAGAAATGCTTTTACACCTGCTGGATTATTTTCTGCAAACAAAAGATCATACCCTTCCAGCATTTGGTAATGTAATCTCCTGGCAGAAGGGAAATCGCATTGCAAACATAATCTTACCATCTCCGAAAATTGCTTTGGAAAACAATTGGCTGCAACACTAATAACACCATCCATTCCACAAGCCATTTGTGGCAGCACAAGATTGTCATCACCACTTACAACCATGAAGTCTGCAGGTTTATCTTTTAATATCTGCATACATTGTGAAAGATCACCGCTGGCTTCTTTTATTCCGGCAATGTTATCTAGCTCAGCAAGTTTCAAAGTAGTAGAAGCATTCAGATTTCTTCCCGTTCTTCCAGGAACATTGTATAATAACAATGGTTTCGGCGATGCAGCTGCCAACATTTTGTAGTGCTGGAATAAACCTTCCTGTGATGGCTTATTATAATATGGTGAAGCACTCAACACTGCAGTAGCTTTATCTAAAGGAAATTTCTCAAGGTCTTTGATTAACTCTTGTGTGTTATTGCCTCCTATTCCTACAACAACAGGCACTCTTCCATTAACCTGCTGAAATGTATATTCAAGAATTTGCAGTTTCTCTTCTTTGGAAAGTGTTGGTGTTTCACCGGTAGTTCCCAAACTCACCACATATTCTACTCCACCTTCAATAATAAATTCTATGAGTTTTCCTAGAGCATCATAATCTACTTCAAAATTGCTCTTGAATGGCGTTACCATTGCAACACCGGTTCCTCTTAATGTATCTTTTAACGACATGGATTATGTTAGTTCTTTTATATTCTTATTGACCATTGACCATTGACCATTGACTTATTAACTCACAGACTCAGCACTAGCCTCTTCCCAGAAGCCCATTCTACCAAATTTTTCAATTCTTTTATTGATCCTATCTTCTGCATTCATTGGTTTTAATGCTGCGATAGCCTGGCTGATACGATTCTTCAATATTTCTGCTGCGGCATCATAATCCCAATGAGCACCACCATCTGGTTCTGGTACGATCTCATCAACCAAACCAAAACCTTTCATATCCGATGCTGTTAAACGAAGTTGTTCAGCAGCTACTTCCTTTTTCTCCCAACTACGCCACAAGATCGAACTGCAACTTTCAGGTGAAATAACAGTGTACCAGGTATTTTCCATCATCAATACTTTATCTCCAACCCCTATTCCTAATGCACCACCACTGGCTCCTTCACCAATAACGCAGACAACGACAGGAACCTTGAGACGAATCATCTCATATATATTCCTGGCAATAGCTTCACCCTGGCCTCTTTCCTCTGCTTCCAATCCTGGAAAAGCACCTGGCGTATCAATTAATGTAACAACGGGTTTATTAAATTTTTCAGCAAGCTTCATTAATCGTAAAGCCTTGCGATAACCTTCAGGATTGGCCATCCCAAAATTTCGTTGTTGCCTTGTTTTTGTATTAATACCTTTTTGCTGGCCAATGAACATTACTGTTTCTCCATTTAATTCAGCAAAGCCACCTACCATTGCTTTATCATCTTTTACATTTCGATCACCATGCAACTCAACGAAATTAGTTGTCATTTTATGGATATACTTTAATGTATATGGCCTGTCCGGATGACGACTGAGCTGTACTCTTTGCCATGGTGTTAAATGTTCAGTAATATCTTTTCTTTTTTGAAGAATAGAGTATTCAAGCTGCTCGATCGTTTGCGAATAATCAATCTTAGGATTTTTTTCAGCCAGCTTTTTATTCTGATCAATTTGTTCATACAACTCTTTTATAGGTTGCTCGAACTCTAAAAACTGGCGATTTGGATATTGCGGCATGTTCTGCTTTTCAGTTGAGGTGGTAAAATTAGGGGTTTCGATAAAAAACAGGAATTTCTATTGTATATACCGGACGAATGGAATAGCTGGGTTATGTCTCACAACTGCAGACGATCTTTTTGCACAAATGAATTTTTAGATGGAAAGCCGATGCAATTGATAATGGCAATCAGTGGTCTTAAAACTGAAAAAGCATTTAAGCGATATATTAAAGCCGACCAATTACAGAAGGCACAAATGATTCAGAAATGCTGGGAAAATAAACCAGGTTTATAGAATAATATCCATACTTGTGGGTAAAAGAAATATTTACACAGCCACAAGTTTTTAAAGCAGCTCGTTTACGCTTTGATCCGCAGAAGTTTTTCGTTTACATTTTTGATATAAAGCTCTTTGATCGGATCAGATAAAAAAGACTCTTCAACAAAGCTTACTACACTGCTTTTCTTTAAAATAAACTCATTGAGAGTACGGGTTACTCTTGTTTCAGCCAATCCTAACCTTTTTGCAAGTTCAATAAAATCTGGTCTGCCGTAATGCCCATAAGCAGAATAGTATGCTGAATTCATGTCTCCTTCGTATAGACCCAGGGCTGTGTCTGACTCCTGAGGTGTATGAATTACTGTGCTCATAAGGTCGTAGGCTGGGGTTAGCTGATACTCGGCACTCTCTTCTCTGCGAATCAGTGAAAAATTCTTTAGATGGGCATCACCGTTTGAGAATATATAGTTGAATACTACCAATTGGAAAAATTTTTCAAGAGCAGGGATTGCCGCAGCAACAAACATCTTTATCAGTTTCCCTATTGCCTCATAAGTGCCGTCATACTTAAAAGCTTCGCCATGTGACTGCTTAGTGCGGTTAGTCAGTTGGTGGGAAATATTTGCAGGAAGACTTTGCACAATTGAAAACTAACTTCAATTATTTCATTTGAGGGTAGGCATGGGGCGCTACCTGCTATTACTAAGCCTGTAATAAAAGCTGTTTGGATGGATTGTTCAAAATTTGTACCTCCACCTCCTTTTTGAAATACACTTCCTTTCTCTGACATAATGTTAATTCAATTTTAATAACTCCTCTACGAGTTTATACACCATAGTACAAGGATTATGATTGGCATAATCTTGTCTTCCAGCAAAATTTATTTCCAGATTTTTAGCGTTCCGAATAGCATCTTCGATGCTGCCATACTCTTTAAGCAAGGCATACATTTCTACACTATTTTTTTGATAGCGATATTCGTCACCTAAAAAAGGCTGCAGGTTTTGTTCTATCAAATCCTGGTAGTCTTTTCGGCTGATAGCATTATTGTAGTAATGAAAATGAAGGAGATACTAGAGCTCAAACGCTTCATTACTCCACGCACAACCAATTATAGGATTACTTTGAGCACAACGATGAATGGCGTTATTGAAGTCGTTGGCAGCAAAGCTGTCCCTGTCAAAAACCACCCAAAGTCTGTCCACAGGACGGGTACTGCTTTTTTCATAAACAGTCTTTAAACGCAATGCTTCATCTATTAACGATTGTGTATTACGCCCTGTTCCTTGAATATCTATTTGATATGCCGTTAAGACCCCTTTGGGCAAATCCTGCTTTAAACCTTCGAAATAGTTAGGTTCAGTTGCTTCACCTTCGCAGATAATTAAATAGTAAATGCGTTTGGCACGAACATTCAGCTTACGCTTTTGTTCCAGCCTTGCATATCGCTTCAGATGTTCGTTAGGTATCTTTATCTTTCTTGCCACTCCTTTACAACATTTGACAGATTAGCAATAAACGGAATGGCGCCATAACGGCCTTCGATGTAGTCTTTCTCAAAAGAACGGTCTTTTCGAATGGTTTTTCCTTCTTCTTTATATTCAACCAGCGAATACATTTCAGATGCCCCGTACTTATTCTTTTCTACAAAATAGATTTGGTCCCTGCGGTAGTTTCCGTAATTCAAAAGGTTTGTGTCATGAGTAGCAAAAATCAGTTGCGCATTCTTCTGATTAAACTCAGCCGAATTAAATAACCTGGTAATAGCAAGTGTCAGCAAAGGGTGGAGACTGGCATCCAATTCATCAATAACCAAAATACCGCCATCATTCAAAACATCAAATACAGGCCCGGAGATATTGAATATTTTATTGGTACCAGAAGATTCCTGGCTTCGCATATCGAACTCTACTTTCCCTGCTATTTTATTTTTTGCATCGTACTTTTTATGGATTGTTCGGATGTCGATACGGAAAGAATCCTGCAGATCTGTGATGAGTTGTTTCACTAAACTTTCAGGAATGTCATTAGGTAACTCTTTGGGGTCAAAAGGCGTTTTCTCTGTTGTAATATCATCAAAACCTAAATCAAGTTTTTTGTAGAAGTCAAGCAAAAGGGGACGGGTACTTTTATTTTCAAGTAATCCAAAAGTTACTCCTTTATAATCTTCATGACTTAAGCCAGATACTGTAATAAAATTATTGAACCATTGTATGATCTTTTTTGCCGTCTTGCCGTTAAACTGGTCAATCACTGCAAGAAAAAGAGCATTCTCTCTTGTTCGCTCTTCCAAATTCTTTGCTTCTGGGAAAGATTTTTCCATTACTTCAATTCCATCTTTCTCACGGATGAATAACGTTTTTTCTGATTGTTTAACTGATTCGTATAACCACTCAGCATGTATAGCTATATCGTCTACTTCAAATCCATAACGATAGCGGACATTGTCAATAAGAAAAACTACCTCGAATAAAGAAGGAGCGATTTCTGTTTCAGTGCTCAAAAGAAATGGCGTAATTCCTAACTCCTCAGTAGAAGATTTTTCAAACGAGAAAAGAATAAGCCTCCGCATAGTGGACATTGCTTTGATAAAATTGCTTTTTCCGCTTGCATTGGCACCGTACAATACTGAACCTTTCAACAAGTCACATCTTTCTGTAGAAAATATATTCGCATCCCTATGTTCCTTAATCGAAGTGGATAGAAGACTTAAAGTTGTTCTATCCTTAAATGACAAATAATTCGCTACTGAAAATTCTATCAACATTTGAGAAATTTTCTCAAAAGTAATCTATTTTATTAGAAAATGAGAAATTTTCTCATTTTAGATACAATACAGTTTAAGTGTTAGTACCCATTTCTTAAAAGCCACAGAAATAGTTACAAGAATACATTGGGCAACTTGAGCTGCTTTAGATTGTGATTACTGAAATTTAAAATTCACCGAATCATAGGTAATGGTGACAAGAATGTTAGATTAAGTAAACTGCTGTAAAGTTTCTGGTAAGATTTAAATGCAGTTCGACTAAATCAAAAAATGCTATTGGAAACCAATAGCATTTAAGACCTTTGCGGACCGGACGGGACTCGAACCCGCGACCTCCGCCGTGACAGGGCGGCATTCTAACCAACTGAACTACCGATCCAATTCCCTTCTTAACAATCGCTTGTTTTTCGGGAGTGCAAATATAAGGGGAACAGATTCTTCTAAACAAAACTTTTCAGAAAATAATCTCAAACACATCAGTAAATCCATTCACTGCTTTCTTTCTTTGAATTATACTCAATACCTCTACCCTCGTTAGCTGATCAAACCTTTTCTTCAAACTATTCTATTCGTCCTTCAGGGTTTATCCCTTCATAGCTGCCTTGATCATTTCCTGTTTCTCTTCTGTTTATATGGAGATTCCTCTATGTGTTCCCTCATATACTCCGATATAGCAGACTGATACACCAATTTACCCTTGGGTAGTTCTTTTTATACGCAGCCCTTTTCTTAGGATCATTATTGATCGATTGTGCGTAAGCTACCGCTTCCGCAAACACGCCACGCCGCATCTTTTGATTACTGCTGGGCTTTATATGACTCATCTGCGGAAAAGCAGTGATCACTGTTTTATCACCATACTGCTTCACTACGATCTGTTTACCAATAGCACCACTGAACCCTTTCAGCAACGCATTATTGTCTGTTCTGGCCATATTATGATATTTTAATTATAAAACTACTTTCTTGGTACGATCAGGCATTCAACATCAGGCGATCAAAGCTGTATAGCCCTATGATCACCGCTACATCACAGCATGATCAAAGCAAGGTGAATAAAGAGCGACGGCATCCTGACTGCGTAACGATAGCGTTACGACTGCACCATACGTCCAGTCATCCTTCGTTCATCTTTCATTTAAATTACGATAATATTTCGATATTAGCACTATTGTATTATTCATTGCTTCTCCCCTACCCTACTATAACTTAACTGCTGCAATGGTTCCGCCGATTATTAGTTATAGAAATGTTATAGACTTATTCAACAGAACCATAACTAAAATTGGCCTGGAATACTTTAGATAAAGTAAATTACTGAAACTCAATTTCTATTTTTTGAGCAGCAGTAAAGCTGTGAAATATGCCCACAGGTTTTGTATATTTCTTACCACAACATCTCTTTATTTTTGGTAAGTCAACCGTGCTTTACACGTTATTATATATTCAACAGAACACACATATCCTATGAAAAAAATCACTTACGTTTCTATCCTTGCGCTTATCGCTGTTGTAATGTTGATCCCCGTATTATCAGGTGCTAAGAAAGTAACTGTAAGTATGACTGATATCAATAAAACAATAGCAACAGAAACTACACAGCGAGATACTATACAAGAAAATTTTGCTGCGTTATATGAGTTACTTGAGCTTGATAAGAAAGGGTTAGATAAAAACACTTTTGATATCGCTATTACCGGGTATAATAAATTGTCTGAAGCAGGAAAGATTAAAAACAATAAGTTATCTATTGTTGATTTCAGCCAGCCAAGTACAAAAAAGCGTTTGTATATTATAGATATGCAGAATAAGAAATTACTCTTCCATACATTGGTTGCTCATGGAAAAAATAGTGGAAATGTAATGGCCAATAAATTCTCTAACACAAATGAATCATTGCAAAGCAGCCTCGGTTTCTATGTTACTGCAGAAAAATACCAGGGTAAGCACGGTTTGTCAATGAGAATGGACGGAATGGAAAAAACAAACAGCAATGCAAGAGCAAGAGCCATTGTAGTTCACGGAGCAAATTACGTTAGTGAGCAATTTGTGAAATCAACCGGTTATCTTGGAAGAAGCTGGGGTTGTCCAGCTGTTAATCCAGCATTAAATGAGCCTATCATCAATGCAATTGGGAATGGATCTGCATTGTTTATTTACAGTCCACAAGCGGATTACGTTGCTCAATCTTCATTAATAACTCGATAATAAATTTTTATACTACTATGCAGCTGAAGGGCCTCTCTATGTAGAGGCTTTTTGCTTTCTTGTAATGAACAAGACACTGAAATGAGTACCTCAGAACATTTATTTCTAAATTTGTATCGGTGCATCTTCGTCGTCGATTCAACGCAACGTAGTTTAATAGTGTTCAATAGTCAAGTACATTATTTCCACATGTGTGAAATAGCAGGCTTCCACCCTGATCGAATAACTATCTTTGGCAAAATTGCAATTTCATGCTAAAAGTGGGTGTTTTTGGTGTTGGTCATTTAGGAAAATATCATTTGAATAACTGGAAAGAGATCGAAGGAGTAAAGCTCATGGGTTTTTATGATCCAAATGAAGCCAATGCTAAAGAAGTTGCTACACATTACGGATTGAAAAGATTTACCGATGCCGATAAACTGATTGATGCATGTGATGCTATAGATATCATTGCCCCCACTAATTTTCATTTTGAACTTTGTGAAAAAGCCATTCGTAAAGGCAAACATGTGTTTGTGGAAAAGCCATTGGCCAACACCATTGAAGAAGGGAAGCAACTCGTAAACATGGTTAAAGAAGCCAATGTAAAAATGCAGGTTGGCCATGTAGAAAGATTCAACCCTGCATACCTTCCTATAAAAGAGATGCAGCTTAATCCTATGTTCATTGAAGTGCATAGATTAGCACAATTCAATCCAAGAGGCACAGAGGTGAGTGTGATACTAGATCTGATGATCCATGATATTGACATCATTCTCAGTATTGTTCCTAGTGGAGTGAAAAGCATTTCTGCAAGTGGTGTGGCTGTAATGACAGATACTCCAGATATTGCCAATGTACGAATGGAGTTTAACAATGGATGTGTTGCAAATCTTACCAGTAGCAGAATAAGCATGAAGAAGATGAGGAAGATGAGAATGTTTCAAAAAGATACCTATATAGGTATTGATTTCCTCGATAAAAAAACGGAGATCATTCGATTGAAGGGTGATGCTGATGCAGGGGCTTTTACTTTTGATCTTGAAACTCCCGGCGGAAAGAAAACAATTGCAGTGGCTAGTCCTAAGATTGAAGATGGCAATGCCATAAAAATGGAACTGGAAAGTTTTGTTGATTCTATTATCAACAATAAACCTACTGCAGTTAGCGAACTGGATGGTTATTTAGCAATGGAAGTTGCTCACCAAATACTTGATAAGATCGGCAACACTAATATTGTTGCATAGCCCTTAATGAAAAAGAACGGTTATTTACATATTAGCTGGTACGTTATCAGTGATTATGTGCTTTCGCTGATTGCATGGATACTTTTTTCTTTACATCGAGAGAATCTTTTAGGGCAGCATCTCCTACTCACTTTTAATGAAGCCTTCATACTCTACAGCAGTCTTATCATTCCTTTAGGTTGGAATATTTTATATCTACTCACCGGCAGTTATTCCATGTCGCTGTATAAGAAATCCAGATTGAATGAGATTACACATACTAGCATCATTACATTACTGGGATCAATTATCATTTTCTTTTTACTCATTATAAATGACGACATAAGTAATTACACTTACTTCTATAATGTTTTTGCAACATTGTTCTTTTTGCAATTATTATTTACACTATTAGGAAGATTATTTTTATTAAGCATTGCTAAAAAGGCTTTAAGAAATGGCAGTGTTTCATTTTCAACATTATTCATTGGTGGTAATGCAAGTGCTCTTAAAATTTACAATGAACTAAATAGGAACTTTGTTTACCTGGGATTGAAACCTGTTGGTTATATAGCTGCAGGTGAACAGAAAAGCTCTCTAAACAAATATATTCCGTGTGTTGGATCAGTTAACGATATTGAAAGAATAATTGATGAACAAAACATCAGTAATGTGATCATTGCATTAGATAAAACGGAAGAACATCTTACTGAAAGTTTAATAAACAGGCTTATTGAAAAAGATGTTGATATAAAACTTGCACCAAACATTTTAGACATCGTTACCGGCTCAGTAAAAACCAGCAATGTATTTGGTGCAACTTTAATAGACGTTCAAAGTAATCTGTTACCCCTTTGGCAACAAAATATCAAAAGACTGATAGATATTATTGTCAGCACACTTGGTTTAATTCTTCTCTCTCCTTTCCTGATTTTTATTATTATCAGAACTGCGGTATCGTCTAAAGGAGGTATAATTTACAAACAGCAAAGAATCGGTTATAAAGGAAAACCATTCACCATATACAAATTTCGCAGCATGCATGCTGATGCAGAAAAGAATGGCCCTTTACTTTCTTCCGATGATGATCCTAGAATTACTTCATGGGGAAAGATAATGCGGAAATGGAGGTTAGATGAGTTGCCTCAACTATGGAATATTCTTATTGGTGAAATGAGTTTGGTTGGTCCCAGGCCTGAACGGAAGTATTATATAGATCAGATATTGCAACAAAGCCCTTACTATCGTTACTTACTCAGGGTAAAACCCGGATTAACTTCCTGGGGTATGGTTCAGTTTGGTTATGCCTCGTCAGTTGATGAAATGATCGAAAGAATGCAATATGATCTTATCTATATAGAAAACGCATCTTTACTGCTCGATTTCAAAATCATGTTACATACACTAAGAATAATTTTCACCGGAAAAGGAAAATAAAAATCCCGACGTTAATCGGGATTCATATTATTCAGCAGCTTCTTTCTTTTGTTTAGGCTTACCTGTTTTAGGTGTAAGCATCAGGAACATTCGCTTACCTTCTAATTTTGGCAAAGCTTCCGGCTGGCCAACTTCTGCAAGTCTTTCAGCAAATTTCAGCAATACCAACTCTCCTCTTTCCTTGAACATGATAGCACGTCCTTTAAATTGAACGTATGCCTTTACTTTATTGCCTTCTTTCAAAAACTTCTCAGCATGCTTTGCCTTGAAATCAAAGTCATGATCATCAGTACCGGGTGTAAAACGAACTTCTTTTACCTCACTTTGCTTGGCATTGGCCTTCATCTCTTTTTCCTTACGCTTTTTCTCGTAAAGAAATTTTTTATAATCGATCACTTTACAAACAGGCGGATCTGCATTTGGAGAAATCTCCACCAGGTCCAGTTCCTGTTGTTGTGCAATTCTTCTTGCTTCTTCAGTAGGGTAAACACCAACTGTTACGTTGTCGCCTACCAATCGAACCTGAGGAACTCTTATTCTATCGTTGATACGATGTTCAGGTTCTTGTTGTCTTTGAAACCTGGGGTTAAACCTTCCCCCACCTCTAAACGGTACTGCCATTAAATGTTGTTTGGTTAATAATTGTTTTTGTTGTTAATAATAATACCAGCTTTTGTTCTTTGTAGCATCTTCGTTGCGTCGCAAATCGACGAAGGAGATTCAGCGAGACAATAATAATAAATTATATCATCGAGCTAATCACTTCATCTGCAGAATATGATTCAACATGTAAACCACAACGTCACTACGACACAAAGAAACACAACGTTGTGAACCGTTACAACGTTGTGCCGTTGTGGTTCACTCCGCTAAAAATAAACTATTCTCCTGATTTCCTTTCCCTAATTTCTTCAGTGATCACATTCAGAAAATCGTCAACCGACTGAACTCCTACATCACCTTTACCTTGTCTCCTCAGTGCCAGTTTGTTCTCTGCCATTTCCTTTTCACCCACTACAGCCATGTATGGAACTCTTGCCAACTCTGCTTCCCTTATTTTCTTACCGATCTTCTCGTTTCGTTCATCAATCTCAACTCTTATTCCTGCTTTCCTGAGCTTCTTCTTTACTTCTTCGCAATATGGAATAAACTTCTCACTGATAGGTAGAATTTTTACCTGAACCGGTGACAACCAAACAGGTAATTTACCTGCATAGTGCTCCAGCAAAAATCCAATGAAACGTTCATGTGTACCCAATGGTGCCCTATGAATGATCAAAGGTGTTTCTGAAGTGTTTTCCTGGGTTGTATAATTGAGCTTAAAACTTCTGCCTTGTGAGAAATCTACCTGGTTCGTAGCTAATGTAAACTCTCGTCCAATTACACTCCAGATCTGCACATCTATCTTCGGACCATAGAAAGCAGCTTCATCCTGCACTTCCACAAATGGAATTCCGGCTTCGGTCATCACATCTCTCACCAACGCTTCTGTTTCTAACCAAAGCTCTGGCTCGTTCACATATTTAACACCCAGTTTTTCTTTCGAGTGAAGTGAAAGCCTCATTACATATTTATCAATACCGAAGATCTTAAAATACTTCAGGTACATATCGTTTACTGCTTTAAACTCAGCAGCAAACTGTTCCTTTGTACAATAGATGTGAGCATCGTTCATGTGTAAGCAACGAACCCTCATCAAACCAAATAACTCACCACTCTGTTCGTAGCGATACACTGTTCCATACTCAGCTATACGATAGGGAAGATCACGATAGCTTTTTGGTTCTGCATCGAAAATTTTATGGTGGTGCGGACAGTTCATTGAACGCAGATAATACTTCTCTCCTTCCAATTCCATTGGAGGATACATACTATCGGCATAATAAGGTAAATGACCACTGGTGAGATACATATTCTCTTTAGCAATGTGTGGCGTAACTACTCTTTTATAGCCAGCATCTTCTTCCGTTTCTTTTGCAAGCTTCTCCAGTTCTTCAATGATGATCGTTCCATTCGGTAACCACATAATCAAACCCTGACCAACATCATCATCCATTGTATAAATACTCAACTCTTTTCCAAGCTTACGATGATCTCTTTTCTTTGCTTCTTCAAGCATTAAAAGATATTCATCTAACTCTTTCTGGTTAGGGAAAGTAATGCCATACAAACGAGTGAGCATTTTATTTTTCTCATCACCTTTCCAGTAAGCCCCGGCAATACTTGTGAGTTTTATTGCTTTGATAGTTCCGGTTGATGGAATATGTGGTCCACGACAGAGATCAGTGAATTGTCCCTGTGTGTAAAATGTAATTTCGCCATCATTTAAATTTTGAAGCAGGTCAAGTTTGTATTCATCACCTTTATCTTCAAAATATTTTACAGCCTCAGCTTTTGATATTTCTTTTCGTTGATATAAATTATTCTGCTTAGCCAGTTCATTCATCTTCTTCTCCAGTGTTTTAAGATCATCTTCTGTGATCTGTTTTCCACCGAGATCCATATCATAATAAAAACCTCTGTCTAAAGCAGGGCCCACCCAAAATTTTACTCCCGGAAACATACTTTCCACTGCTTCTGCCATTAGATGAGCCGATGAATGCCAGAAGGTGTTTTTGCCCTCAGCATCATCCCATGTCAACAACTTTAACGTTGCATCTTCATATATGGGTCTTGTTGCATCTACAACCTGACCGTTCACACTTGCAGCTAAAATTTTTCTTGCTAATCCTTCGCTGATCGATTTTGCAATGTCTAAAGCAGAAGTTCCTTTTTCGTATTGCCTTACAGCACCATCCGGAAACTGAATATTCATCATAAACCTTTGTTCTCCTTGATTTAAGGCGACAAAAGTAACGAATGGACGGCAGACTTAAATAGAAACGAAACTCTATTTTGCACTGACTAAAGTTCCCATAATAACAGAACGTACAAGTGAGTGACACAACAGACGTAACATTGTAAACGGAAGCTTGCATTATAAAACTCTAATCTGCCATTGGTAAACCTTAACGCTTTATTATCAGCATGTACTATATTGCAGCGGTAGATTTGCCCTATGAAGTTGAAGTATACTTTTTTTCTATACTTACTGCTTATTTCATTTGTTTCTTACTCACAACCAAAGTCGGGTAAGGGAAATACTACACACAAGAAAACGGGGATAACAACTTCACCACATTCTTATTCAAAATCAAAAGCGGTAAAAGAGACCATTAATCCGTTGGCTATTGCTCCATCGTCTGCATTGACTGGTGTATGGCGTGGCTTTTTTACTTCGGGAATGGGTTTCTTCCAGGAAAAATATCGTTACGAAGTCCAGATAGGACAATTAAACAATAACGGAATTAAAGGAGTTACTTATTCTTACAAGACTACTGTGTTTTATGGTAAAGCTAACCTGGCTGGTATGTATACTCCTTCTACTAAAAATCTTGTTCTCAAAGAGAATAAATTGATTGAAGTAAAGATGGCTGGTGGTGAAGCTTGTTTAATGACATGCTACCTTGAATATAGTAAAGTGGGTAACACCCAAATTTTAGAAGGAACTTTTACAAGTGTAAACCTTGGAACAAAAGAAGATTGTGGTAGTGGTCGTGTGTATCTTGAAAAAGTTCCTGAAAGCGATTTTTATAAAGAGGATTTTGTAAAAGAATATGAGACATTGAAGAAGAAACCTCCTGTTGTTACGAAATCAACTCCAAAAATTACTAAGAAGCCTGAAGTAAAAACAACAACACCGAAAGAAACAACAGTAACAGATAAACGTAAACCGGTTAAGAAAGATGATATTGTTAAGAAAGATCCGGTTAAAGTTGAAATACCTGAAAATTTGAGGAAGATTGATGAAGTAGTTGTAAAACCAATTGAAGAGCCTAAAAGAAATATTCCGAAAGTTTTAATTGAACGGGAAAATAAAATAGCTAAAGTAATTCAGGGTGAAGGTGATGAGATAGTTATCGAGCTATTTGATAACGGTCAGATTGATAACGATACGATCACCGTGTACCATAATAAAACTGCGATAGCGGTGAAAAAGAGGTTATGCCATCAACCAATTACTTTCAGAATAAAAGTTGATCCCAACAAGACAAGAAATGAATTTGTGATGGTGGCCGAGAACCTCGGCTCAATTCCTCCTAATACGGCTTTGATGGTGGTGACAATTGGTAAACAACGTCACGAGGTTACCATTACTTCTACTGAACAAAAAAATGCAGTAGTAATTATCGATTGCAAACCGGCATCATCGGAAGGAAAATAAACTGTTTTGGCACAGTTTTCCTTTTACATGTTTTAAGTTATTATCCATATAAATTCAACAAAAAAGAGCAGTGATCTGACTGCTCTTTTTTATTTCGGAAGACTATAGCTCCTCATCATCTTCGTCCTCTTCTTCATCAAAATCATCCAAACCATCAAGATCATCCGGATCAATGTCTTCCACAGATTCAGGCTCTGCTTCTGTTTCAGTTTCATCAAAATCTTCATCAACATCTGTATCATCTTCCAGTTCTTCATCATCAACACCATCAGCTTCAATATCCTGGTCGATATCATCTTTTAGCAGATCATCATCTTGTTGTAGGTTCTTGTCTTTTGGCCCTGGCATAGCAAAAATTTTTTAATGGTGAGTAATTGATAATGAAGCTCAATAATAGAGCCATAAACATTTACAAGCTGTTATCATTGCTTTGACTTATTTTTTGCAAAAAGCATTTTAGATTTGTACTGTTCTTCCTACAAAACAATCCCAAAACAAGAGCTTAAAAATATTGTGGCCCAACAGGCCTTTACCGCTTTTTGCAAAGCCATAGGGAGATTTCCCTAAACTACCCTTGTTTTTACAGGGGTTTTTTTATTGAGTAGTAAAGAACACGAATAAAGTCGAATTACACTAATTACACGAATTATGTTAGTAAACTAAATCTTCATAAGCTGCCTGCAACTCATTATAAGCATGTTGATCTTTTGCTTCCTTAGCGGCTGTCATTCCTTTTTCATAGCATTTAATGGCTGCTTCGGTTTCTCCAATTCTCTCAAGAAGTTTGGCCAGGTGATAATAACTGCCGATATAATCAGGAGACTTTGAAAGAATATCTTCAAAAAGTTGCCTTGCTTTCTGATCATCATTTAGCTTAATATATTCTAAGGCTAAGGCATGTTTCAGGAAATTATCATTTGGAGTGGCACGGAGAAATTCCTGCAGTTTTTCAATTCTTTCCATAGAACAAAGCTAAATAGATGCTCCGAAGTTCCGGGATTTACCTTTCATTGATTTACAACTGCAAAAGCTCAACATGAAAAACAAAACGAATAAGTGAGTAATACAACCAAAATCAAATTGAAAATCCGTAGCTCACATATAAAAACCTCACTTATATTTGCGTTGCTTAGTTGCATAAACAACTAAATTTGACTTCATGAAGATATTAGTTTGTATTTCGAAAACGCCGGACACCACATCCAAAATTGCTTTTAAAGATGGCAATTCAAAGTTTGATGAAGCCGGTGTTCAGTGGATCATTAATCCTTATGATGAATGGTATGCTTTAGTGAAAGCGATTGAGTTAAAAGAAAAAGATGCCTCAGTTGTTTTACATCTTGTAACTGTTGGTGGTGCTGATTCAGAACCGATCATTCGTAAGGCTTTGGCTTTAGGAGGTGATGAAGCGATTCGTATCAATGCTCAAAGTGATGATCGTTATTTTATTGCTGCACAAATTGCAGAAGTAGCGAAACAAGGTGGTTACGATCTTGTGTTTACCGGTAAGGAAACGATAGACTTCAACAGTTCTGCTGTTGGTGGAATGGTGGCTGAACTTTTAGATATGCCATATATTTCGCTTGCAACAAAGTTTGAATTGAATGGTAGTACAGCAACTGTAAATCGTGAAATAGAAGGTGGTGAAGAAGTAAACGAGGTTTCACCTCCTGCCGTGATCAGTTGCCAGAAAGGAATGGCTGAACAACGTATTCCAAACATGAGAGGTATTATGGCTGCAAGAACGAAACCATTGAAAGTAGTTGAACCTGCTGCCATAGATGCTCTTACAAGTGTAGTGAGTTATGAGACACCTCCACCAAAAGCTGGAGTGAAGCTGGTGCCTGCAGATAATGTGGCAGAACTGGTTAGGTTGTTACATGAAGAAGCAAAGGCAATATAAGTTTTTAGTTTTGGGTTTACAGTTTGTTACCCACCGCTAATACTACTATTAAATATCGTTGCGTCGCACTCTTGTACTTGTAGTTCTTAATTCAACAAATGAGTTCAGGCTCTTGAAATAAAATCAACAGGCTTGAAGTGGAAGAACATCAAACTTCAAACTTCAAACTTCAAACTAAATTTTTATGGTTTTAATTTTTATCGATCATAGCGAAGGCCACATTAAGAAATCTTCTTTCGAAGCATTGACTTACGGTTCAGACTTAGCAAAACAACTTGGTTCATCTGCAGAAGGTTTATTATTAGGAACAGTGAGTGATGATCTTGCTGCTCTTGGAAAATATGGTGTAACAAAAATTCACCAGGTAAACAATGAGAGCTTGAACAACTTAGATGCACAGGTATATGCTAAAGTAATAGCTGAAGCTGCAACTTCTACCGGGGCAAAAGTTATTGTCTTTTCTCACAACCAGAACGGAAGAGCTGTTGCTGCAAGAGTTGGTGCTAGATTAAAAGCCGGTGTTGTTACAGGTGCTGTGGCTTTACCAAAAACTGATGGAGATTTCGTGGTAAAGAAATCTGTTTTCTCTGCTAAGGCATTTGCTAATGTTAGTATTAATAGTGATGTAAAAGTAATTTCACTCAATCCAAATAGTTATAAAACAGTTGCAGGTGAAGGTTCAGCCGAAGTAACCCAGTTGAGCATTACACCTGATGCCGCGAAAGTAAAAGTAGTATCTGTAAATAAAGTAAAAGGTGAAGTACCATTGACAGAAGCAGAAGTTGTGGTGAGTGGTGGTCGTGGTTTTAAAGGACCTGAGAACTGGGGTATGGTAGAAGATCTTGCAAAAGTGCTTCATGCTGCTACGGCTTGCAGCCGACCAGTTGCAGATTCTGGCTGGAGACCACATCATGAACATGTTGGACAAACAGGCATTCAGATCGCACCGAATTTATACTTCGCCCTGGGAATTTCAGGAGCTATCCAGCATTTGGCTGGGGTAAACAGGAGTAAGGTGATCGTTGTAGTGAACAAAGACCCTGAGGCACCTTTCTTCAAAGCCGCAGATTATGGAATTGTGGGTGATGTTTTCGAAGTTGTTCCTAAATTAACAGAGGAAATCAAGAAGCTAAAAGGCATTTCATAATGCCTGGTAGTGCACATGAGAACTAAGGCCGCAACAGTGATGTTGCGGTTTTTTATTTACCGAAAGAAATTTGAAAGAAGAGTGTTGTCGCTAAATTTATATGCAATGCGTATATTGCTTTAAATCGTTGTATGATCAAGTTTATCAACCCAAAGACGCTTTATGTTATCTGTTGCTTACTAATATTAAATTATGAATCTTTTTCACAGTGTACCGGAACTTTTATACCAGGCACCTCAACAGCTTCTCCATCAGGACAGGTTTGTAGCGGAAGTTATGTAACCTTAAAAGTTTCAGGTGTAAGTGCTAATCCAAATCTTACATTCGTTTGGCAATCGTCAACTACAATTGGGGGAGTTTATACCGATATCAGTACAGGTTCGAGTAGTTCTCTTTTAAATATCAACCCTACACTAACACTTTTTTACCGGGCAGCTATAAGTTGTGGAACAACAACATTGTATTCAACTCCTGTTGAAATACCGGTGTCTTCAGGCTCATCATTACCAGGTGGAATCTATAGCATTAACTCCGGAGTAACTACTGGAGGAAACAATTTTCAATCTTTTGGCGATGCAATTAATGCAATGAGTTGTGGAATAACAGGTCCTGTAACTTTTATAGTTGCAAATAACAGTGGTCCTTATAATGAGCAGATCGTTATTCCACAAATAGTAAATGCCTCTTCAATTAATCGAATAACTTTTAAAGGAAATAACAACACCTTAAAGTCTACAGATCCAATCTCCTCTAATAGGGCTATTGTTACTATTAATGGAGCAGACTATGTAACCATTGATAGTTTGATAATTGACAGCTCAGGCACAAATTTCGGTTGGGGCCTATTATTAACCAATGATGCCAATTATAATACTATCTCTAATTGTACAATTAATGTAAGTATAGTAAATACATTGATCAATAACGGTCTTATAGGAATTGTAATGAGTGCTTCCTCATCCTCACCAAATACAATGGGTAGTACAGGTAATTACAATTTGATCAAAGGAAATAAAATCACAGGTGGTATTCATGGAATAGCTTTTACAGGGAACAATATTTCAGGAGAAGAGAACTTCGGAAACATAATAGACAGCAATTATATCTATGATACTTACCAGGCAAGCATAAGAATACATACACTAAAAAATACCATCGTTTCAAGAAATGATATTTCAAGACCTAACAGACAAAACACCCTAACAACAGCCGGAGTCTCTATTGATGAAGGAGCATTTGGAACTTTAGTTGAAAAAAATAGGATACATAACTTTTTTGATCAAATGCCAGGCTCTTTACTTCCATTCTACGGAATTTTATGCTCTTCTAACGGAATTAACGGTGCTGAAAATAAAATCATTAATAACATTATTTATGGTATAAATCATAATGGAACTGCATATGGTATACTTAACAATGGTGCGAGTTATATGCAAGCCTACCATAATACCATTGTATTTGATCATTCATCGACTGGATCAAGTGCTCAAACTATTGGGATTTTACAAACCGCTCATGGAACTAATATTGAAATAAGGAATAATATAATTTACTTAACACGGGGTGGAACGGCAATAAAAAGAGCTTTATCGTACAATACTCCAACATCGGAAATTGTCTCCAACAATAATGTTTTTTACTTCGCTCCCAATCAGGGATCTGACAATTTTTTGGGCCAATTTGGAACTGCTACTTTTAGTAACCTGGCAAATTGGAAGACAGCTAATTCCAATTACTATGATCAGAATAGTTCAGATGCTGACCCATTGTTTGTTTCGCTGGCAACAAACGATCTAAAACCCACAACGAGTTTGATAGACAATATGGGAGTCAATCTTGGTATTTCTACCGACATTGACGGTAATCAGAGAAGTTCAACTCCCGATCCGGGTGCTTATGAATTCTCAACTCCTTTACCGGTGAGCTTACTATACTTCACTGCTTATGAGAAGGAAAATGGGAATTTATTATACTGGGAAACCTTGCAAGAAACGAATTCACTGGGATTTGAAATTCAAAGAAGTGCAAACGGGGCAGACTTTGACAGTATTGGCTTTGTTAAATCTATATCCAGTAATGGGAACAGTAGCTATGTTTTAAAATATGAATACCAAGATAGACTCCCACAACCTCATAATTATTACAGAGTAAAGCAGATCGATAATAATGGTCAATTTGCATTCAGCAAGATTATCGAAATCAATAATGCAACAGGCAATTTGATGATAAAAAAACTTTATCCAAATCCTTGTTCAAGTACCATCAATTTGCATTTATATTCAAAAACAAAAACTCCAACTACTATAATTATTTCAGATATAATGGGGAAAATTAAAAGCCAATATCCATATAACCTACTTGCAGGAGATAATAAATTATGTCTGGATATTAAAAACGTTCCTGTAGGTGCATATGTTTTAAAAGTTCTTTATACCAATGGAGAAACCCAATCTATACGTTTATTAAAAAAGTAAACCCACAAGATTGAAGTTAGAAGGCTTATAAGCACTTCCACAGCGGTTACTACCAATAAAGTCCCTCGTTGTTTATCACAAATACTTCATTAATAAAGCGATCTATATTAACTAAGGTCTTATTTTTGTTGATAGCTTCCAGTATGAGAAAAATAGAGTTGGAAATAGTGGCCCTTTCGCACAGTATTACGCAAACACATTCTTATGCAGTGGTGTTGGGTGAGGTGAATGGTCTTCGCCGTTTGCCTATTGTTATTGGTGGTTTTGAAGCACAGGCCATTGCTGTGGCTTTAGAAAGAATGCAACCGAGCCGTCCGTTGACACACGACCTCATGAAAAATTTCATGAATGCTTTTGTGGTAGACCTCCAGGAGATAGTTATTAACGATCTGCAGGAAGGAATTTTTTACTCAAAACTTGTTTGCACCACAGAGAACGATACTGTAGAAATTGATAGCCGTACCAGCGATGCTCTTGCTTTGGCCGTTCGTTTTGGTTGTCCTATTTATACTTACGATCATATTTTAGAAAGTGCCGGTATTTTAATGGAAGACACTGAAAAAGGCAAAAAGAAAAAGAAGGGCACTCCTGCAACTGTTGATGCCGGTGAAGGTGATATGGGTGCTATGAGTATTGAAGACCTTCAAAAAGCACTTGACGAAGCTGTTGAACTGGAAGATTATATTAAAGCCAGTGCCATTAAAAAAGAAATCGATAAGCGGAAGAAGTAGTGAAAGGTTATTGATACCAGCTTCCGATTTTGATAGCATCGTTCCTTGCGTCGCACACTTGTACATTTATCACATCTCAGCAGAAGTAACGCAAAGAACACAAAGCAATTCGCAAAGCAACGCAAAGAGCTTAGCGAACTTTGCGTAAAACCTCAGCGTTCTTTGCGATACTAAAAAAACTTTTGTGGTTGTTTTTCCAAACTGTAAAATCAATCTCGGATTAAACATCATCGCTAAAAGACCAGACCGGTTTCATAATCTTGAAACCATCTTCTACCCTATTGCTATAAATGATGTGTTGGAAATTGTTCAACAGCAAAACGAAACAACAGATGTTGAATTCACTGCTACCGGTTTACAAATAGATGGAGACACCAGCAATAATCTTTGCATTAAAGCGTATCACTTACTCAAGACAGATTTTCCGGAATTGCCTCCCGTAAAAATGCACCTGCATAAAAACATTCCAATGGGTGCAGGACTTGGTGGTGGAAGTGCTGATGGAGCTTTTACTTTAAAACTTTTGAATGATAAATTTCAACTGGCTCTATCAAATGATCAGCTTATCAATTATGCACTTCAGCTAGGAAGTGATTGCCCATTCTTTATTTCCAATCAACCATGTTTCGCTGAAGGAAGAGGAGAAAAATTACAACCAATCCGTTTGGAGC
Source organism: Bacteroidota bacterium (assembly GCA_023386555.1). GTDB lineage: Bacteria > Bacteroidota > Bacteroidia > Chitinophagales > Chitinophagaceae > JAEZDC01. The sequence continues at coordinate 32,052 of JAEWJK010000003.1, forward strand.
TTTCCAATTATCAATTCATAATTATCAATCCCGGTATTCATGTAAATACTGGATGGGCTTTTTCGCAGATACAACCTAAACAACCTTCCAAATCAATAAACTCTATCATTCAACAACCCATAGAAACCTGGAAAGATGAATTGGTCAATGATTTTGAAGAACCAGTTTTCAAAGCTCATCCCCAAATTAAATCCATTAAAGAAAACCTGTATTCACAAGGTGCTGTTTATGCATCTATGACGGGTAGCGGAAGTACTGTCTTTGGAATTTTTAAAAAAGGTTTTGATCTGTCACTCTTAAGGAATATGAATTATACCACTTTCATAATCTAAAATCATAATTCATCATAATCATCATGATAATCAGCGTTCCATTTTCCTTATGATTTTTAAACCTCTATCAACTTTCTTTTTACCGATATTCGCTGTCCGGTGATATCCCCAGAAACCATACAACAGATTACCAGCAGAATCGACATCATTGATGTAGTGGGTGAATTTGTAAAGTTGAAAAAACGTGGTGCCAACTATCTTGGCCTTTGTCCTTTTCACAATGAAAAAACACCTTCATTCACCGTTTCTCCAGCGAAAGAAATCTATAAGTGTTTTGGTTGTGGTAAGAGTGGAAATACCATCAGCTTTTTAATGGAAGCTGAAAAATACAGCTATGTAGATTCTTTAAAATGGCTTGCCAATCGTTACGGAATTGAAGTTGAAGAAACATTTTCAAGTCCCGAAGTTAAACAACAGCAACTCACTGCAGATTCACTTTTTGCGATAAACAATTTTGCACAGAAATTTTTTGCAGATCAGCTTACAGCAACCGATGAAGGACAAACCGTAGGTCTTTCCTATTTAAAAGATAAAAGAGGTTTTCGTGATGAAACCATAAAGAAGTTTCAACTTGGTTACAATCCTGAAAGCAGAACAACATTTGCAACTGCAGCAACACAACATCAATTCAATGCTGAGCTTTTAGTAAAATCTGGTTTGGTTGTAAACAGGAATGAAGAACTGCTGGATAATTATCGTGGTCGTATCATCTTTCCCATTCATAACAACACCGGAAAGATCATTGGCTTTGGTGCAAGGATCATTGCAAAGAACGATAGGGCTCCAAAGTATATTAATACCCCTGAGAATGAGATATATGTTAAAAGCAAAATTCTTTATGGCTCTTATTTTGCACGCCAGGCAATTGATAAGAATGATGAATGTTTACTCGTAGAAGGCTATACTGATGTGATCAGTCTGCATCAAAATGGAATTGAAAACGTGGTGGCCAGTGGTGGTACATCATTAACTACAGATCAGCTTCGGTTGATAAAAAAATACACCAACAACCTTACGATCATTTACGATGGAGATGCAGCAGGTGTTAAAGCTGCTCTTCGTGGGCTTGACATGGCTTTGGAAGAAAGCCTGAATGTAAAACTTGTTCTGATTCCTGATAAAGAAGATCCTGACAGTTATGTAAACTTAGTTGGACCAACTGCATTTCAAAAATTCATTGCAGAGAATAAAAAGGATTTTATTCTTTTTCAGGTAGAAGTGATGTTGAAAGAAGCCGGGAATGATCTTGCAAAAAAGAATGAAGTAGTCAACCAGATTGCAGAAACGTTAAGCAAGATCAATAAGGCGGAAGATTTTACCAAGCAACAAGATTATATCCGTCAATGTTCTTCTCTTTTAAAGATCGATGAAAGCGGTTTAACTGTTTTAGTTAATAAATACAAGAGAGATAAAATTTCGGCTGATGAAAAGAAGCTTCCTTTTGAAGAAGCTCAACATCACATGCCGCAGCAACCTGAAACAGATGTTGCTTACGATCTTTTTCACCAGGATGAAGCACAGGAAAGAAGTGTGATAAGAGTTTTACTTGAATATGGATTGAAGCCCTGGGATGATCAACATACCAATGCAGAATACATCTGGCATGAATTAGAAAATTTCAATTTTGAAAATCCTGAACTGGAGAGAATTTACAATCTATATTTTCAGCAATATCAACAAGGTCTGCAGCCTACGACTAAGACCATGTTGTATAACGAAGATCAAAGCTTAAGAGAGTTGATCATCTCCATAACAATGTTCCAGTTTGAGTTAAGTCATCGTTGGGATGATATTATGGAGAACATGCACATTCTTGACAGAGATACCAGCAAGCAGGATGTTTTTGCCAGTGTAAATTATTTTAAGCTGCGAAAGATCAAGAAAATGTTCGACCAAAATCAGAAAGATCTCGAGCAGGCAACAGATATCAAAGAGCAGATGAAACTGATCGAGATACACAAATCACTCAAGCAAATTGAAATTGATCTTACCAAACAAATTGGATCAGTGATCATCAAATAGCACTACAACTTAACAACGATTCCTTCGTTGTTGCTTTTAAATGCAGCCCTGATGATCTTTATTACATTTACTCCTTCTTCAGCAGTTACCGGAACATTTTTTCCTTCATTGATCGCTGTTTGTAATTGATCAAAATAATCCATATAGTTTCCAACTTCTGATGTGATTTTCTCACGAATCACTTTGCCATTTACTTCAGTGTGCAGCAATCCTTTTTCCGAATCAGGTTCAATACCCCAATTCTTGTTTAAAAGAGAATGTTCAGCTAAGAGGCTGGCTTCCTGTATATCTGATCTTGATTTTAAAAACGAACCGTTGGTGCCGTGAATGATATATGAAGAAACAGGTTCTCTCGCTATATAAGTTCCTTTCAACCGAACTCTTTTATCACTATAATACAAGAGCACTTCAAAATAATCATCCACTAAAGAAGAGGGCCGGATGATTCTTATATCAGCAAACACAGCTTCCGGCATTCCAAATAAATGCAAAGCCTGGTCAATAAGATGTGATCCAAGATCGTACAATGCACCAGTACCAATGCCTGGTGTTTCTTTATGTACTTTCGGACTGAGTTCTTTTTTATATCTGTCGAAATGAAATTCTGCTTCAATAATATTTCCTAATGCACCTTCGTATAAAATCTTTTTCACCGTTTTAAAATCACTATCCCATCTCCTGTTTTGATATACGGCCAAAACTTTGTTTTTGGTCTTAGACAATTCCAAAAGTTCTACAGCCTCATGAATGTCAGTTGTAAATGGCTTTTCCACTACAACGTGTTTCCCTGCTAATAATGCTTTTTTGGCAAAGTTGTAATGAGTTGTATTGGGTGTATTCACAATGATAAGATCAATGTTTTCATCCGATAGCAAATCTTCAAATGTTCTGTATGTCTTTATATTGGGATAAAACGTTTGTGCAAGTTGCTTAGTTCTCTCAAGCACTGCATATAATTCATACGCCGGATGAACATGAATGAATGGAGCATGAAATAATTTTCCGCTCATTCCGAAAGAACATAAAGCTGTTTTGATCTTACCCATTTAATTAAAAATAAAAAAGCCAACATGTTTTTACATATTGGCTTTTAAATATAATTAGAGAATATTACTTCTGAAGCGGATTTAATTTTCCGGCAAGTAATTTCTCTGTTGCTGTTTCAGCTCTGCGTTTTCTTGTTTCGGCACGTTTAGCTCCTTCTATCCAACTTACATATTCTTCCTGGTTATTTGCAGGAAGTGAAGTAAAGAAATCTTTCGCCTTGCTGTGCTTCAGGAAAAAGTTTTCTAATTCAGCCGGTGGAGAAACTAAAGTTTTTTCAAAATCATGACCATTTGTTTCAACAGGTTTTTCTGAGAAACTACGGCTCTTATTCGGTAAGCTTTCCGTTTTCTGGAAACGCATTGCCGTCCAAACATGGTCCAAAGTAACTTGTCTAACACCCTCATAGCCACTGTTAGACAAAACTTCCCAGCTACAATCACGGTTAAGATCACTAACAATCTTGCTGGTAGTTTTAGGATAAGCGATCCATAACTTACTGTCTTTATGCAAAGCCGGAAGTACATCATTCATAATGCCGCACAACTGGTTCACATTCACTGCAAAAACTAAGGCGAAGTCAACTTTTTTCGACTTCAGCAATGGAGTTACATTTTTTGAGTAAGAGAGCTTTACAAATTGCTTTTCAATAGAGGAAGGAAGTCCCTGGATTAACAGGTTTTTCTCTTCTTTAAACTGTAATTTGTCGAAAATACTTTCAGATACAGACATCCTAAAAAGAAATTTAGGTGAGAAAATGAGGCTGCAAAAGTACAGAATATAGCAGGTTTATGCAAGAAAAAGCCCTGCTAATTTGAATTAGCGGGGCTTTTTAATGGTTAATTGTGATTTTAATTATACCAACTGCTCCTTTTCATAGGATCGTCTGTTGCGTCGCAAGCACTTGATCTGCAATGCAAATGGCATCATGTGCTTACTTTCCAGCAGGACGATAATAGTTTTTCAAAGTCTCATCCATTATTTTATTTAACTCATTGATTCTCCTGTCTTCAGCAGGGTGAGTACTGAGAAAATCAGGTGGACGATTACCATTTGAAGCGGCTTTCATTCTCTGCCATAGAGCTACTGCCTCTCTCGGATTATAACCGGCTAAAGCCATATATCTAAGACCAAGCTTATCAGCTTCTAATTCTTGGTTACGACTATGAGGTAAGGCATAACCAATTGTTGAACCAACACCGTACAAGCTGTTAAACAGGTTCTGCGTTTCAGCACTTCTATTAGATAATGCCACACCTAGAGCTACTCCACCAAGTTGTTGAACCAGTCCCTGGCTCATTCTTTCACTACCATGTTTTGCTACCGCATGAGCTACTTCGTGACCTACTACTGCTGCTAATGCTGCTTCGTTCTGCGTAATTGGAAGAATACCGGTGTAGACAACTATCTTTCCGCCTGGCATACACCAAGCATTTGCATCGGCATTATTTACCAGATTATATTCCCACTGGTATCCGGCTAATTCAGAACCGAGGTTTTGAGAGTTGTAATAATTCGTTACTGCTGTTGCAATACGGCTACCAACCCTGCGAACCATTTCTGCATCCCTGCTTGAGTTGGGATTTACTGCCCTATTCTGACTAAGAAATTGTGCATATTCCTGTTTAGCCAGGCCTTGTAATTCTCTTTCTGAAACGAGGTTTAATGTTGTTCTTCCTGTGATTGGATTTGTGCTACATGCCCAGGCGATCAAAGCTATGATCAACGCTGAAAAAAATGATTTCCTGCCCATATTCTCTAATGTTTAGATTAGAGAAATTCAATATCTATACCAAGACAGAGAGATAAAAACGAAGTACGATCTACAAGATACGAATGAAGACCTCCCAATTTTATAGTCTGAGCTTATAATCAAAAAGTTGCAATGAAAACTGAACGATCCAGTGAGTGACACAATCCCGAAGTTTCGGGAATCCCATGAAAAAGAGAAGCTGATAAAATAAAATATTAACCGGCTGTTAGGTTAATCCCGGTTTCTTTTCTGACGACGACGATCTCTGTGTTTGAGGATAGGTACTTTACTTTCTTCACCTCTTAAAATACGGCCGATATTTTTCTGATGAGTAAGTACCACCAATAATGCTACTGCAATAGCGAAAATGCGGTAAAGCGGTTCTTCTTCGTTAAAGATGTATAATATAAATACTGCAAAAGCAATACTTGCTAAAATAGAACTCAAGGAAACGAATCTTGTAAGATATAACACTAGCAAAAACACACCTACACAACATGCTGCAACAACTGGTTGAATGGCTATTACCATTCCGAATAAGGTAGCAACACCTTTACCACCTCTGAAATCTGCCCAAACAGGAAAAATATGACCAACAACGGCTGATAATCCAAGGCCGATCATAAAATTGGTTCTTTCCCATTCATTCGCCATATAATAAGGAAGCAGAATATAAAGAGATGTGGCAGCGATACCTTTTACCACATCGGCGATCATTACAATGGTACCCCATTTTTTTCCTAAGGTTCTGAAAGTATTGGTAGCACCGGCATTTCCGCTACCATAGTCACGAATGTCTATACCAAAGAAATATTTACTGATCCAAACAGATGTTGGAATAGATCCAATAAGATATGCCGCAATAATTAATACTACTTCATTCATCGGTTGGTGAGTTGGGAAGGCAAATATAAGGGGTGAATCTTAAAAATAATGATAAGTTAACATGAGAAAGATCAGTTATTGTTTCACACATCTTATTGCAATCCAGCCGCTTCGGTGTAAAGTATTGAGATAGGTAAGGTTATAATTGTGTAATTGCTGAATGATTGGCTCTTCATCTTCTTGTAACAATCCGCTCAACAATAATGATCCGTTATTAATGAGATTCTTTGCCAGGTATTGCAGATTATCTTCAATAATGTTGCGGTTGATATTGGCCAGGATGATATCGAACTTTTGCAAAACATCAGCCGTATCTCCTTTCATGAGGATCGTTTTACTGCAATTATTTGTTTCGAGATTCTCCGTTGCATTTTGGATACACCAGTCATCATAATCTACTGCAAGTACTTCATTGGCTCCCAATTTTTCTGCAAGAATGGCGAGAATACCGGTACCTGTTCCGAAGTCGAAGACAGATTTATTGTTGAAAGGGAGTGACTGCATTTCTTTCATCATCATCCATGTGGTTGCATGATGACCAGTACCGAAACTCATCTTTGGAGTGATGATGATCTCGTGTTGTACATTTTCAATTGGCTGATGAAAAGAAGCTCTTACTCCGACAAAATCATCGACTGTAATGGGTTCAAAATTGGATTCCCAGAGCTGATTCCAGTTTTGATCTGCTATGCTGTTTATGGAATAAGTAAGCTGATGCTCCTGGAGAATATTCTTCAGGTTGTCTTCATCGAAGTCTTCTTCATTGATGAAAGCTTTGATGTGTTCAGATTCTTCTTCAAAACCATAATAGCTTTCAGATGAAAGTTGGGCGATAAGAATCTCTTGTAAATTTTTATCGCTTGTTTGTATGTTGACTTCGATGTAATGCATAATTTTTTTTGTTTCTCGCTGAAATCGCGGAATACGCGGAATTTGAGAAAGCAATTTGTTTTAGAAAAAAGTCCCACAAATGTGGGACTTAATATTATGTCTTCTGCGATTTCAGCGAATTCTGCGAGAGATTATTCCCCGTTAGATTCAGGCTGTTGTTCCTGTGTTTGCTGACCTTCTTCTCTCTTCGGCTTTTCAAACTTAGGTCTTTCGCCTTGTGGACGTTGAGGACGATCTCCACCACCTTGTCTGTCGTCTCTTCTTTGTGGACGATCACCTTGTGGTCTTTCCGGTCTTTCAACATATCCTTCAGGCTTTGGCATTAAAGCTTTGCGGCTGAGTTTGAATTTACCTGTTTTAGGATCTAAACCAATCAACTTCACTTTTACTTTATCGCCATCATTCAATACCCCTTCCATAGTATCTAAACGCTTCCAGCTTATTTCACTGATGTGCAATAAACCTTCTTTCTTAGGTAAGAATTCAACGAAGGCACCGAAGTCTTTAATACTTCTAACTGTTCCTTCGTAAACAGAACCTACTTCCGGTACTGCAGTTAATCCTTTCACCCAATCAATGGCTCTTTGCAGGCTTTCTTTTTCGGTAGCGAAAATGCTTACTTCACCAGTGCTGCCTACTTCTTCAATATTGATGGTGGTACCTGTTTCTCTCTGAATTTCCTGTATCACTTTACCTTGTGGCCCGATAACAGCACCGATAAATTCTTTATCGATGATGAGTTTCTCCATACGTGGAGTATGAGGCTTCACTTCAGGTCTTGCTTCAGGCATACACTGGTACATTGCATCGAGAATATGCATTCTTCCGGCTTTAGCCTGGTTGAGTGCTTCACGCATCACTTCCATGCTAAGTCCATCTATTTTGATGTCCATCTGAACACCACAGATACCATCTCTTGTACCGGTAACTTTAAAGTCCATATCACCTAAATGGTCTTCATCACCTAATATATCAGAAAGAATTGCATATTTATTATCTGATGTTCTTGTGATCAATCCCATTGCAATTCCACTTACATGTTTAGGCATAGGAACACCGGCATCCATTAATGCAAGCGAACCTGCACAAACAGTAGCCATAGAAGATGAGCCATTACTTTCCAGGATGTCTGAAACGATCCTGATAGTATATGCATATTCTTTACCCGGAGCCATTTGTTTCAATGAACGCATAGCGAGGTTTCCATGACCAACTTCTCTTCTACCCGGACCACGCAAAAACTTAACTTCACCAGTAGAGAATGGAGGAAAATTATAATGTAGAATAAACTTTGAATACTCAGATGTTGCTGCACTTTCAACTAACAACTCATCTAACGGAGTACCTAATGTTACTGTAGTTAATGATTGTGTTTCTCCTCTTGTGAACAATGCAGAACCGTGTGGTGCTGGAAGCAGATCAACTTCCATCGCTAATGGACGAACAACATCTAATTGTCTTCCGTCTAACCTGATCCTGTCGTCTAGAATCATGTTACGAACCACTTCCCATTGCAGGTCTTCTAAATATTTCTTGGCAAGTTTCTGTTGTTTTTCTTCAGCTTCTTCACCAAGGCTAGCGATCAATTCATCTTTTAAAAGTTTAAATGCATCGCTTCTTTCGTGCTTGGCACTTTTGCTGGTAGCAATCTTGTATAATCTTTCTTTGGCAAAAGCTTCAACAACGTTTCTCAGGTCTTCGTTCTGCTCAGGTTTTTTATAATCTCTTTTACCTGTAACACCTTTTTTGTCTCTTAGTTCCTGCTGCATTTTTATCTGCATACGGATTGCATTATGAGCAACTTCCAATGCCTTCACCAGATCTTCTTCCTGGCATTCTTTACTTTCACCTTCCACCATCATCAGGTTCTTTTCAGTAGCTGCGATGATGAAATCCATATCGGCATTTGCCATCTGGCTTCTTAGAGGATTTACTACATACTCACCTTCAATTCTTGCTACTCTCACTTCAGAAATAACTTCTTTGATTGGAATATCTGAAACTGCTAAGGCAGCCGATGCAGCCAGACAAGCTAGTGCATCTGGCATCACTTCAGGATCAGATGAGATCAAAGTGATGATCACCTGAACTTCGCAATAATAATCTTCGGGGAATAAAGGACGAAGTGCTCTATCTACTAATCGGCTGATGAGGATCTCGTAATCACTCAGCCTACCTTCTCTCTTAAAAAATGAACCGGGAATACGTCCTGCAGAAGCAAATTTCTCCATGTAGTCAACACTTAATGGAAAGAAATCCTGGCCTTCTCTTGCTTCCGGGTTAGCTACTGCTGTAGCCAATAAAATACAGTTACCCTGACGAACTGTAACAGCACCGTCTGCCTGACGAGCTAATTTTCCTGTTTCGATTGTTACTTCCTGGCCGTTGAGCTGGAATGAAACACTGATTGGTTGTGATAACATAATTCTTTTTTGCACGGCAGTGCGAAAGGTGGGACAAATGCAAAGCCGTAGTTAATAATTTTCCTTACACAGGCACAGGAATAAAAAAAGTATTCCCAACCGTAATAAATACACGTTGGGAACAGCTTTTTACATACTTTATCTTTTATTTTCTCAGACCTAGTTTTTCGATCAATGCACGATAACCCTGAAGGTTATGTTTTTGCATATAGCCCAGCAATCTTTTACGCTGACCTACTAATTGCATCAGACCTCTGTGAGTAGAGAAATCTTTTTTATTTGCCTGTAAGTGCTTAGAAATGTTTGCGATACGCTCTGTTAATAAAGCAATCTGGCCTTCAATAGAGCCTGTATTGGTAGCACTTCCACCATGCTCTTTAAAAATGTTCTGTCTTTTTTCTGATGTTAAATAAGGCATTTCTTACTGTTTTTGCGGGAACCACTCCCACTTTGTTCTTGTTTTTTATTGTGGCGGCAAAAGTAAGGGAAAAATGGGAAAAATAAGTGCTGAAGAAGAATTTTATGATACCAGCTTAGGAATCACTATTAAGCTGTGGTTGCGTCGCACTCTTGTGCAATATATCAATATGCAGCCAGTTACTGTATTCCACTTCCAATCTTTCAAATAAAATTTTAGGCCTCAGGTTGTCGTGGCTAGCTTACATCAAAATGTAGAAACGAGATTATTACTGTTCCTCCAGGCAATAGTAAAGGTTATAAACTGATTCATGTCTTTATATTTGAATGCTTTTTAGATTATTCAAATATTCATGGATACCAGCCTCAACAAATACATCAGCGAATCAGGTTTTTGCAGCAGACGGGAAGCGGATAAATATATTGAACAATGCCGTGTAACCATTAATGGTAAAGATGCCCATAAAGGAAATCGTGTAAAAGACGGAGATGAAGTTAGAGTGGATGGAGAGGTTATCAAAAAGAAAAAACAATCATCTGCTGTTTATATTGCTTTCAACAAACCAAAAGGAATTACCTGTACCACCGATCAGAAAGACAAAACAAACATTATTGATTATATCAATTTTAAAACAAGAATATTTCCCATCGGCAGATTAGATAAAAGAAGTGATGGTTTGATTTTTCTTACCAACGACGGAGATATTGTAAATAAAATACTGCGAGCCGGTAACGGACATGAAAAGGAATATATCGTAACAGTTGATAAACCCATCACCCAGGATTTTATTCTTAAAATGCGTAACGGTGTTCGAATATTGGGTGAGGTTACCAAAAAATGCTTTGTAAAACAGGAAGGGGAAAATCGTTTTCGAATCATACTTGTACAAGGGCTTAATAGACAAATCAGAAGAATGTGTGAAGTGCTTGGATACAATGTTACATCACTAAGAAGAATTCGCATCATGAACATAACCTTACAAGACCTTCCTCAAGGTAAATGGCGATACTTTACAGCTTCTGAAATGGATGTGATTCAAAAAATGATCGCTAACTCCAGCAAAACAGCTGAAGGTGATGGAGGAATGGATGAATAATATCTAAATTTTCCTCTTCTGTTTAGAATTTATATTTGCTTTTTAAGCTCCCGATTTGAAGACATTAATTTTTACAGTAACCAACGACCTCAATTACGATCAGCGAATGCAGAGAATATGCAGTTCACTGTCAAACAATGGGTATGATGTATTACTGGTAGGAAGAAAAAAATCAACATCCATTACATTAAAAGATCAAGGATTCAGGCAAAAAAGATTGTATTGCTTATTTGAAAAAGGACCGGCTTTTTACATTGAATACAATCTCCGCCTATTTTTCTTTCTTCTTTTTTCAAAGATGGATGTGATTTGTGCCATAGACCTGGATACGATTGTTCCCTGTTATTTCGTTTCTATTCTAAGAAAAAAGAAAAGAGTGTATGATGCACATGAACTATTCACCGAGATGAAAGAGATTGTGGAACGACCTGCTATATTGAGAATATGGATGAGCATTGAAAGATTTGCAGTACCGAAGTTCAGAAATGGTTATACCGTCAATCAATCGTTGGTAGATGAATTAAACTGGAGATATGGAGTGAAGTATGAAGTGGTGAGAAATCTGCCTGTGTTAAGTACGAAGTACGAAATACGAGGTACGAAACACGAAGTACGAAATACGAAGTACGAGATACGAAATATAGATGCGGAGAATAATGAACAAGGAACAAGGAGCGTTGAAACAGGAACAAACGATAAACAAGAAAAGAGAAACGATTTTATAATTTACCAGGGAGCAGTAAATGAAGGACGAAGTTTTGAAACCATCGTTCCTGCAATGAAAAATGTAGATGCACAACTGATGATCTATGGAGAAGGGAATTTCTTCGAACAAACTAAAGCATTAATTGAACAATACAAGGTAACTGATAAAGTGTTTTTGAAAGGTGTTATACCTCCTGATGAGTTGAGACAGATTACTCCAACTGCTCATATCGCTTTGATGATCTTTGAATCCACAGGTATGAACCAGTATCATTCACTCTCCAACCGTTTCTTTGATTATATAATGGCTGGGGTACCTCAGGTCTGTGTAAATTATCCTGAATACAAAGCCATCAATGATCAATACAATATTGCTGTGATGATAGATGATGTGCAACCGGAAACAATTGCTGCAGCATTAAATAAATTGTTGAATGATGATAATCTGCATGAACAATTGCATCAGAATTGTTTGAAGGCAAGAGAAGTGTTGAATTGGAGCAGTGAAGAAAAAAAGCTTATTAAATTTTACAAAAGTATTATTTCACGCAAAGACGCAAAGTAAGAAAGACACAAAGATTTTGTTCACTTGTTATACATGGAAAAACACTTACATATCATTTCGTTGACCGTTCCCTACCCTGTTGATTATGGTGGTGTGTTTGACCTGTTTTATAAACTTACTGCTTTGCAGCAACAAGGTGTAAGAATTCATCTGCATTGTTTTGATTATGGCAGGGGAAAACAAACTGAACTTGATAAATATTGCGAAAGCGTACACTATTATCAAAGACAAGGCTATGAACTTTTTTCATCGTTACCGCATATCATTTATAGCAGAAAGAACGAAGTATTATTTCAACGCTTATTAGAAGATGATCACCCGATTTTAATGGAAGGCATTCATTGCAGTTATCTGCTAAATGATGATCGTTTTAATAACAGGAAGCTTTTTGTTAGGCTACATAATATTGAATCTGACTATTATAGGGATCTTAAGAAAACAGCTACTTCAGCTCTGAAAAAATTATACTATCGAAGAGAAAGTAATTTATTACAGCGTTATGAAAAAAGAATAGCGAATAAGGCAACTTTCCTGAGTGTGACTGAAAAAGACGCAACGGATTTTAAGACCAAATATCATTGTCACTCCGTTTCCTATCTGCCTCTGTTTTTGCCAGGATGGAAAGTAACTTCAAATACAGGGATTGGTGCTTATTGTTTATACCAGGGAGATTTGAGTGTTGATGCTAACGTAAAAATGGTTGAATGGATAGTAAAAAAAGTATTTAGCGAAACAACAATTCCATTGAAAATTGCAGGGAAGAATCCACCAGGTAGATTAAAGAAAATAATTAACGGTTACGATCACATCAGCATCATCGAAAATCCTGGTGAAAGTCAGATGCAACAATTAATTACTGAAGCTCATATCAACATCATTCCATCTTTCTCTAACACCGGAATTAAATTGAAACTGCTGAATGCATTATTCAATGGCAGGCATTGTGTAGTAAATAAGGCAACAGTGGAAGGGACAGGTTTTGAACATCTATGCCATATAGCTGATACAACTGATCATCTTAAAAATCTTCTTGCCCAGCTTTACCATCAACCATTCAGAGAAGATGAAGTACAAGCAAGAAAAACAATCTTAGAATATCATTTCAACAATGATGTAAATGCAAAAAAGTTAGTACAGCTTATCTGGAATCAATGATTCAATATCACATCAACAGGCGTATCAAACACTTTACCTCTCTCCGTCGTCAACATTCTGGAAGGATATTTATTGATGACTATAAAATCATGCGTTGCCATTATCACTGATGTTCCAAAATCCTTTGCAATATGAAACAGCAATTGCATGATCTCGTCACTTGTTTCCGGATCAAGATTACCAGTAGGCTCATCAGCCAGGATCAATTTTGGCGAATTGAGTAAAGCCCTGGCTATATCTACTCTTTGCTGCTCTCCACCACTCAATTCAAATGGATATTTAAAGCCTTTGCTTCTAAGACCAACTTTATCTAATACATCGTTGATCTTTTCATCCATCGCTTTTTTATCTTCCCAACCCGTTGCTTTTAAAACAAACTTCAGGTTTTCATGCACATTTCTGTCAGTGAGTAATTGAAAATCCTGGAACACTACTCCAAGATTCCTTCTTAAGAAAGGCACTTTTTTCCAGGTCATACCTTTCAGATCAAAACCAACCACAGTTCCTGAACCTTGTTTCAAAGGCAACTCACCATATAAAGTCTTTAGTAGACTACTTTTTCCGGTTCCGGTTTTACCAATCAGGTAAACAAATTCTCCTTTATTAATATCAAAGCTTACATCTTCCAAAATAAGATTATCACCCTGGTGAATATTTGCATTGCGTATTGATACAACTGTTTCTGACATGATCCTGTTTTATTGCTTCAAAAATATCTAAAAATCATACACCACTTCTCCAAAAGCACCTTTTAACAACAACTGTTTAGTTGTATGCTCTTCAGTTCTTCCAACAATTTTCGCTTCAATATTAAATTCTTTGGCAGCATCTATCATTTTTACTGCTGCTGATTCATTCGTAAAGATCTCTAACCGGTGTCCCATATTAAATACCTGGTACATTTCTCTTGTATCTGCACCTGAGTTTTGTTGAATCAGTTGAAAGATCGGCGGCACATCAAATAAATTATCCTTTATCACCTTCATTGGCTCAGGTAAATATTTCATGCATTTGGTTTGTCCACCACCACTACAATGAATTACACCGTCAATATCATTAAAATATTCTTCCAACAGCACTTTCATTAAAGGAGCATACGTTCTCGTTGGAGAAAGCAACAATTTTCCTATCGTAAATGGTGAACGGTGAATGGTGTAATTGTCCTCAACTTTATTCTTACCAATGTAAACAACTTCATCTTTCAATGATGCCTCAAATGTTTCCGGATATTTTTCTGCATAATATTTACTCAACACATCATGCCTTGCACTGGTTAAACCATTACTTCCCAAACCAGAATTGTATTCAGTTTCATAAGAAGCCTGACCAGAACTTGCAAAGCCTACAATTACATTTCCGGGCTTGATACTATTATTTGTTATCAACTTTTCTTTCTTCCACCTGGCAGTGATCGTTCCGTTTACAGCAATCGTTCTCACCACATCACCCACATCAGCAGTTTCTCCGCCTAAATAATGAATGTTTACTCCAAACTTTTTCAGGCTATCAAAAAATTCCTGTGTTCCATTGATCACAGCTTCTATCACTTCACCCGGTATCAATAATTTATTTCTATCAATCGTTGAAGAAAATAAAAGATTATCATACACACCCACACATAAAAGATCATCAAGATTCATGGCTACTGCATCTTGTGCAATACCTTTCCAAACACTCACATCACCGGTTTCTTTCCAATACAAATACGCCAAAATACTTTTCGTTCCGGCACCATCAGCATGAGAAATGTTTACATAATCATCATCTCCACCTAAATAATCAGGATACATTTTGCAAAAAGCATGTTCATACAAACCCTTATCCAGTTTTGCAATCGCTTTATGCACTTCTTCTTTTTGTGCAGAAACACCTCGTTGAGAATATAAAGACATTATTATACCGGCTTTTGATCTTCGTGGCATCGTCTGTTGCGTCGCAATCACTTCATCGTTCTGAAATCTGTGCGACAGTGACAACGAAAACAATAAGCTGCAAAAGTACGTTCTCACTATCCACTATCATAATAATTTTGTCATTCTGAGCTTGACGAAGAACACTATTTTTGCCCACCATGCAGGTACATCGACATCTAGATCAGCTCCCATCATTTAAAAATGCTATTATCACCATTGGAACATTCGATGGTGTTCACCTAGGTCATCAAAAGATCATTCAACAGTTAAAAAAAGAAGCTGAGCAAAACGGTGGAGAGACGATCATCATCACTTTTCACCCACATCCACGAAAAATTGTTTCATCAGTTCCGGGAGATATCAGGCTATTAACCACACTTGACGAACGAATTGAGTTATTAACAGCTTCGGGGATTAATCATTTGGTGGTTGTTCCTTTCGATAATAAATTTTCTAACCTTACTGCACAGGAGTTCATCACTGATTTTTTGTACAAAAGCTTCAAACCTCATACCCTGATCATTGGTTATGACCATCGTTTTGGTAAAGGGCGAAAAGGGGATTATCATTTGCTGGAAGAACATGGCAATAAGCTTGGTTTCAAAGTAAAAGAGATCAATGAAGAAATCTTGAACGAAGCCACTATCAGTTCAACGAAAATAAGAACAGCTTTACTGGAACATAAGATTGAAATTGCCAATACATTTTTGGGCTACAATTATTTTTTCCAGGGAACTGTTGTAGAAGGCAATAAACTTGGTAGAACCATTGGTTATCCAACTGCTAACCTGCATATAGAAAGTGAAGAAAAACTGATTCCGGCAGATGGTATTTATGCATGTGAAGTGTCAATGGTCAATGGTGAATGGACAATGGTGAAAAAAGGAATGATGTACATTGGTAACAGGCCAGTTATTGAAGGAAAACACCGGACAATTGAAGTTAATATTTTTGATTTTGATGAGGATATCTACGGCCAAACGTTAAGAATTTATATGCATGACTACATTAGAGGTGATGTGCCATTGAATGGATTAGATGAACTAAAAGCACAACTCGCAAAAGATAAAGAGATGATACTGGAGAAACTTAAATAGTAGGATCAGATTGTTATGATGACTACAATCTGTATAAATCATATCCACTTCAGTTCATCATCTTCACCACCAACTCTTTCATCAGATCTGCATCTTCTGTTCCTGCATCATGCACACCAATGCTCCTGAGATTGTATTGATGTAACAAAAGCAATGTTTGCTGCACACCTTTCTCGCCATAATTTTTTGCAGCAGCCAGGTAATCTTTTACAAAAAATGGATTTACCCCTATGGCAGATGCAATCATTTTCTCATCATTCGATCCTGCACCAAAGATCATATACACTTTACTAAAATATCCATACAAAGAAGGTAGTATCAATTGAATCGGTGCCGCTTTCGGGTTTGATTCAAAATATTGAATAATGCGAATAGCTTTTGCCAGGTTCTTTTTGCCTAAAGCCTCCTGCAACTCAAATACGTTGAACTCTTTACTTACACCAATGTATTTTTCAATATCGTCTTCAGTAATATTTTTTCGGTCACCAAGATTTACAGCCAGTTTTTCAATCTCATTCTGAATACGGCTGAGATCATTTCCGATATGATCTACCAGCAAAGCCAATGCTTTCTGATTGATGGAAAGTCCATGCTGTTCCACCATTTGATTTGCCCATTGTGGCAGCTGGTTATCGTATAACTTTTTTGTGGTGAGCACCTCTCCTTTTTGCTTTAAAGTCTTCGCAAATTTTGTTCTGGCATCTATTTTCTTCTCTTTATAGCTAACCACAAAAACAGTCGAAGTGAGTGGATTATCAATATAACCTTCCAGCTTTTCAATGTCTTTCATATGCTGGGCTTCTTTTAAAAGCACCACCTGCCTTTCAGCAAACATCGGATATCGCCTGCAGGCATTTATTACTGCTGCCCAGTCTGCATCTCTACCGTAAAATATAGTAAGATTAAATCCTGCTTCACTGTCACTAAGAATTTTATGTTCAGCATATTCCACTACTTTATCAATGTGGTATGGCTCCTCACCTTCCAACCAATAAACCGGCTTGAAACTTCCTTTCTTCCATTCACCAATAATCTTTTCGGCACTCATACGGCAAATATAGATTACAGCCCTGCATGAAGAATTGGTAATCAGCCACTGTTGAAAAGTTATCCGCGATAAAATATAGCATTTGGCATAATCCTTTCTTTCAGCTAATTATAAGTAGTTGAAATGGAGATCGTTCTTTCGGTAATAAGTTGCCTGCTGATATTATCTGTGATCATTTCTATGATACACAAAAGCTATTGGGTGTTTCGGGTATTGGAATATCCAAGGCTTCAAAAAATGGCTATTATCATACCCATAGTAGCTCTCTGGCTGTATTATGGACCATTTGAAAATACATTTTATACTTCCTGTTTTATAGGGCTTTGCTTGTGTGTGATCTACCTGGTTTACAAAATATCTCCCTATACTTTCCTGAATAAAAAAGAGATGAAGAGAGTAGAGGAATGTGCAGGTGAGAACATCAGCATTTTTGCTGCTAATGTGTACCAGCACAACAGGAATTATGGTAAGATGTTGTCGCAGATCAAAGAAATGGATCCTGATATTATCTTCTTGCTGGAAACTGACCAGAACTGGGCCGATGCTTTAAAGGAATTGAAAAATACTCATCCTAACTACTTGCATGAACCTATTGATAATACTTACGGGCTTTTGTTCTTCACGAGACTTCCTTTGGTAAAAGGTTCCGTTCTTCATTTAGTTAAAAATGATATTCCTTCTATTGAGGCTGTGGTGCAATTACCATCAGGACAACAAATTCAATTATACGGATTACATCCTGAGCCACCGGTACCCGGAGAAAATTTATATGCCACGGCTAAAGACAAAGAATTGATGAAAGTGGCCCTGAAAGTTCGTGAAAATGAATTGCCATGTATTGTGTTTGGAGATTTGAATGACGTGGCATGGAGCCATACTACTGCTTTGTTCAGAAAAACAAGTGAATTGCTTGATCCGAGAAGAGGACGTGGATTTTACAGTACGTTTTCAGCTAAAAGCTGGTTCATGAGATTTCCACTGGATTATATTTTTTGCTCAGAAAATTTCGGGCTTGTTACTATGAAACGAATGCCGAAAAACGGCTCAGATCATTTTGCTGTGTTTACAAGGTTAGCTTACCAAAAACAATTGGAAAAAGTACAGGAACCACCACATGCAGATAATGCAGAATTAAATGAAGCACATGAAACAGCTTCACAAAAAGCAGTTGCATAGTAATTGATGTAAACAGAGAAAATTCAATTAATGTCTAAGAAAGGATCTATTTTACTCGTAGATGATGATAAAGATGATCAACAGCTAATATTGGATATACTGGAAAACTGCGGTATCAAAAACAAAGTTGTATGTCTTTCTAATGGAGAGGATGCCCTGGAATATTTACTACAAATGAAGAATGCTCCTTTTTTGATTCTATGTGATGTAAATATGCCTTTAATGAATGGTATTGAATTAAGGCAACGAATCACAGATAATGAGTTGCTAAGGAAGAAAAGTATTCCATTTATTTTTCTAACTACTACTGCTAGTCCTTCAGCTGTAAAAGATGCATACGAAATGAGCGTGCAGGGCTTCTTTGAAAAAGGCTCTGACATTAAAAGCTTTCAGGAGTTAATAAAGCTTATCTATAATTATTGGCAACACTGCAAGCATCCGAACATCTAAAATGAGAGATCATAACTGTTCTATTGCGGTTTTCTTTTTAAATAGTTTTCGCAGGTATTTACCGTGATCTATCTTAATTAATCGCTTAGTAGTTAAATAATGAATCACTTTGTGTTCTACCCAATGATGCAACGGAAGCAATATTGCAGCAAGTAAAATCATGAATGCAAGATCTTTCCATGGCTCTCCTTCGGTTAAGAAATAAATATTCTTTTTCAATACGAGAAAGATAAATTCAAATAACATCAGGAAAGTGAAGAATCCAACTATTCTTATAGTTGCTGCTGACACTTTGAACATTCCCAACATTACCAATGTTATGAATAGTGATGCAATTCCGATTGTGATGGCTAGGTATTGATAATGATGTCTGCGTTTTTTATTTTCTTCCTCTTCTTTTGCTAACCTGTTTCTGCGATCATCTTCATCAGCTATTTGTAACTGCAGAATATCTTCTTCTTTACCCAACTGTTGTAGTGTATCTTTTAGATGTTGTGACAAGGAAGCGAAATGTAAAGCTGATTTATAATCTCCTTTTAGCTGGTAGGCAGAATCTAACTGGTGATACACAATTTGCTGCCACTCAAGATCATTCATTTGTTTGGCTGTATTGCTTGCTTCTGTCAATAAGTTAATAGCGGCATCATATTTTTTTGCTTTGAACTGGTATTTCGCATAATGATTAAAGAAGTTGATCTTACTAATATTGCTCAACTGCTGTGCAAAAAAAGGATAAGCTTTGGTGTAGTAATATCCGGCAGAATCAAGTTTATTCATATCGGTATAGATATATCCATAAGCATGGTCGATTACACCACTATATCCGGTACGAACAATGTAGTTTTTTAGATCAGGTGTATTATTAAAAAATGTCAAAGCATCAGCAGGACGATTTGACAAAAGATACATGTTAAAAATATTGAGATACGCTGTGAGCTTTAATGGATCATATTTCAAAGTATCAGCTAAAGCAATAGCATGATCGAAAGATCTTCTAGCCAGGTCATACTGTTTTTTTTGAACGAAAAGACCTCCAATATAATTCAGATCATTCACTCTCATGTATCTTCCATCAGGTCCATAAGCATCTGTAAGCATATCGCTTGCTTTCACTGCATAATCAATTGCTTTATCAAAGTTTTCGATGGAATAATAGAATTCAGAGAGTTCAAGAAATGCATCACGCTGTAGTTTTTTATCTTTTAATAATTCAGCTATACGTTGTGCATTAAAGAAATTTTTCAGCGCTAACAATTTTTCCTTCTTCAACATATAATCATTACCGAAGCTCAGGTAACATCTTGCTTCAAGGCTATCCATTGAACGATCGGAAATAATTGAAAAAGCCTGTGCTGTAAAATTCATCGCTTTATCAGCATCTGGAATACTTCTATGAACAGTAGCCAAACCTAACAAGCCCGACACCATCTCTTTTTCGAGTTTACTTTCTCTTGCCAGCTGATAAGCTTTTTGGTAATGACTGATGGCTATTGGAATATTTTCTTTGATGCCAACCATATAACTGTACCTGTCTCCATTATACAGGTAAGCTTTAATCATAGAAATTCTGTTTCGTGATAGTTCTCCCAGTTCAATAGCTTTTCTACCGAAGCTATCTGCTTTGGCAGGATCCATTGACATATACAAAATGGATAATCGTCCTGCCAGTGACACTTTCTTGGTTACATCTTTTTCAGATTTATACTCATTAAGTAAACTATCAGCTGCAGCCATTTGAGGTTGAGCTGTCGTATAATTTGAAAACAAAAAGATGACTGCAATTGCAGTGAGGATGTATTTAAACATAAGCCTTGGTTGGATGCTTAAATATAATTATTTGAAGAAGACAACAAGCATAAGTAAAATATGGAGTTGAAAATAAAAACTCTATCTATATTAAAAAAAGAAATGCTTATCCTTTTGGATAAGCATTTCTAAAATTTATTATGCCCTATTACAAACTCTTCATCTCCCCCACCAGGTTCTGCAATGCAGCTTTTGCATCACCAAATAACATAGAAGTTTTAGGTTGAAAGAAAAGTTCATTTTCAATACCGGCATAACCAGGTTTCATACTTCTTTTATTTACGATCACCATTTTAGCTTGTTCCACTTCAAGGATCGGCATTCCATATATCGGTGATGCAGGATCTGTTTTAGCAGCTGGATTCACCACATCGTTTGCACCCAAGATTAACACGACATCCGTTGTTTTAAATTCATCATTTGCATGTTCCATTTCCATCAGCTTATCATAACTCACATCTGCTTCTGCTAATAATACATTCATGTGGCCAGGCATTCTTCCAGCTACAGGGTGAATGGCATACTTCACTTCCACACCTTTATCTTCCAGGAATTTTTCTAACTCATGACAAATATGTTGTGCCTGAGCAACAGCAAGTCCATAACCCGGAACGATCATTACCTTATTTGCATAACTCAAAACAACTGCAGCATCACTCAGGTTGATCTCTTTATAATTACCGCCGGATTTTGAAGTAGAAGCACCTGCTGCATTGTTTCCGCCAAAAGCTCCTAACAATACATTAGTCAAACTTCTGTTCATTGCTTTGCACATCAGAATTGTTAGTAATGTACCTGCAGCACCAACTAAGATACCACCTGTTAACATTACCTGGTTGTTGTAGAGGAAACCACCAAATGCTGCAGCCATACCAGTGAATGAATTGAGCAATGAGATCACGACAGGCATATCGGCACCACCAATTGGCATAACGAACATTACACCATACAACAATGCAACAGCGATGATTCCGTAGAACATATATACCTGAGATTGTTCGTAAAAACCATCAACAGGTGTGATGTAACTGAAATAAGCAACGTATAAAACAATTGCGATCAATAAACCGATATTAATGAAGGTTTGTCCTTTGAATGTATAGTCTTTGATTGTTCCATTTAATTTGCCCCAGGCTATCATGCTACCTGCAAATGAAACAGCACCGATTACCATTGCTACAATGATGATGAGCACATGCAGTACAGACAACTCACCTCCAGGATGTTCAAGAATATGCTGGAACTCCATTACTGAGATGAGTAAAGCACAAAGACCACCCATACCGTTAAAAAGGCTCACCATTTCAGGCATGGCAGTCATCTTTACCTTCTTTGCCATCACAGTACCGACGATAGTGCCGAGAATTATAGCACCAAAGATCCATCCATAGTTGCCAAGTTTCTGACCGTCTTCTTCATATAAAAAGATAGTTCCGAAAATGGCAAGGGTCATACCGAATGCAGCGATCAGGTTTCCTTTACGTGCAGTATCAGGATGGGATAACATTTTTAAACCGAGGATAAAGGTTACTGAACCTACCAGGTAACAAATTGTAAGCAGACTTAGTTCCATGCGAATAATTTATATAGAATTACTTCTTTTTCTTCTTAAACATTTCCAACATCCTGTCAGTAACAACGAAACCACCAACCACATTCAGTGTTCCAACTAGTACAGCCAGAAAGCCAATGATAAGTGCCACATAATTATCAGGTGCTACTCTTCCCATCACAATGATAGCTCCGATGATAACAACTCCGTGAATGGCATTTGCACCACTCATTAAAGGTGTATGCAACACACTTGGTACACGACCAATTACTTCCACACCAAGAAATATTGAAAGGATAACGATGTACACCATTTCGATGTGAGATGTTATCCAGCTGATGAATTGTTCCATAATTTGTTTTGTTCAGTATAGTTTTTCAGTATAAGAGTGCGACGCAACAGAAGCTACATAGTAGTAATAATGCTGACTCAATTATAATAAAGCTTTTACTCTTTCATTAATAATATTCCTATCATGGCTGATGCAACTTCCGAATACAATATCATCTTCAAAATTGAGAACTAGTGTTCCTTCTTTGTCGATAATAAGCTGCAGGAAGTTCAACACATTCTTTCCGTATAATTTACTTGCATCTGATGGCATACCACCAGCCAGATTACTGTTACCAATAATACTTACACCCTTACGTAAAACTGTTTCATTGTCTTTTGTAAATGGAGTATTACCACCTGTTGCAGAAGCCAGATCAATGATCACCGATCCTGGTTTCATTGCATCCATCATCTGTTCTGTAATAAGTATCGGAGCTTTTTTACCAGGTATTTGTGCAGTTGTAATAACGATGTCTGCTTTTGCAATAGATTCTGCAATTTTCTGTTGCTGCTTTTGCTTGTATTCTTCTGTTTGTTCAACTGCATAACCACCTGCACTACTTGCATCGGCCGCACCTTCCACTTCTACGAATTTTGCACCGAGGCTCATTACTTCTTCTTTCACAACAGGACGAGTATCGAAAACTTCAACCACAGCACCCAAACGTTTGGCTGTAGCAATGGCCTGCAATCCTGCAACACCAGCACCTAAGATCAACACTTTTGCAGGAGCAATACTACCTGCAGCGGTCATGAACATGGGAAAATATCTTGAATATGTATTGGCAGCCAACAACACAGCACGATAACCTGCAATATTTGCCTGGCTACTGAGTACATCCATGCTTTGAGCTCTGGTAGTACGAGGTATCATATCAAGACTAAAAGCAGTGATTCCTTTTTCACTCCATTGTTTCATTTGATTGAACTTGAACAATGGTTGAAACACACCGATAACTACTGAAGAAGGCTTCAGGTGTTGCAGATCATCATCAGTTAACGGATGAATTGACAGCACAATATCACTAGCCAAAGCCTGTTGTCTCGAAGATACCGTTACTTGTTTGGCGGCATACACATCATCACCGGCAAATGCATTAGCACCTGCTCCTTTTTCAATAACAACCTGTACATTTTTTTTGATGAGTGCTTCGGCCTGTTCCGGCAGAAGAGAAACCCTGTTTTCGCTGTTTGGTTCTTTAAGTATTCCTACAGTCATGCAGTAATTATTACATTTTAGTTTGACTTCAGCGAAAATAGGTGTTTTTAAATGGTGATAAAACTGATGAAGATCAGAATTCAAAATGCTTTTTGGCATTAATACCTGATGCGGAAGTGCTGTTTATGTAATATTTCTTTGCGAAGCACCACGATACCGATAGCAAAAAGGTCGATGGTGAGCCTCACCTGATCATGTTGCTTTACCCAATTCCAGGCTTGTTCCATTTCTTTGCTCCAATAGATGTCATCCAGAATAATAATGGTCTCGTTGTTGGATTTGGTCAGTATCTGTTGGAAATAATTGATTGTAGGTTCATAACGATGATTGCCATCAATGAAAGCAAAATCCACTGTTGCCAATGATGACAAAGTGGGAGGAAGTGTATCATCAAAATTGCCGATGATCTGTTGAATATTGGTGATACCTAAAGCATCAAAGTTTTGTTTGGCAATGGCTGCAATAGCTTTTGCACCTTCCATCGTAATGACAGAAGCTTTATCATCTGCTTGGGCTAAATATGAAGTGGTAATGCCTAATGATGTTCCGATTTCAAGAATCGCTTTAGGCTGGTAATGTTGCACCATTCTATGCATCAGCTGGCTATACTTTTTTGGCTTGAGTGAAGTTGATGCAATCTGTTTAACCACTCTTTCCTTTGTTCCGATAATTCTTGATCCGGCACCAAAATCTTCTACGGTTATTGCAGAATCGTTGTGCAATAATTTCTCTCTTACAGATTCGATTGCACGATAAGTTTGATAATCTTTCTTTCCATTCTTAACTTTTGTTACAAATTCAAATACAAAAGGAGAATGAATGCCATGCCCTTTACCATTTGATGCCTTGATCAGGTAATTAAGATATTTAAATGCAAGTTGAACTGGGGAGTACATTAATTCGTGTAATTCGTTTTAATTAGTGTTATTAGTGTCTCTCCCATCGTTGAAAGCTATAATCGTATTGGTGCTTTTCATCTTTAAAATGATCTTCACTCCATTCAAGTTTCCAATGTTTATCTAGTTCAGGAAAGAAAATATCACCTTCAATATGAGCATGCACTCTTGTTAAATACACTTTATCGGCCTTCGGTAATACTTCGTTGAATATTTGTCCACCACCAATGATAAATACTTCTTTATAATCACCTTGCTCTGCCACAAACAAAGCATCTTTTACTGAGTTTACAGTAACAGCATTATCAAATATTGCATCTTTTTGACTGGTGATCACAATATTCAATCTGCCATTTAAAGCTTTGCCCATTGATTCAAATGTTCTTCTACCCATTACAACAGGCATAGCCCAGGTAAGATTTTTAAAATACTTCAGGTCTTTTGGCAAATGCCAGGGAAGTTGGTTGTTTACACCGATGACGTTGTTGGTGGATGCTGCTACGATTAAGGAAACTATCATTAATTAGAAATAAGGAATTAGAAATGAGGAATCAGAAAGTTATGATGGCAAGTTGCTGCTTTTTTGCTTAACCGGTTGATTATTTTTAGCCGTTTCAATACTTTTTAAAAAGATGGCCATTAGTTGATTGGCTTCGACTAAAGCAGCATCAACTTTTGCGTGTTGTACCACTGGCTTCTCATTTATTATTCGAAGATTTACTCGTGTTTCTCTTATTTCTTTCAGCACCAACTTCATCTTATGTAAAAAATCATTTCTGGATTCTGCAGCCTGGGCCTCTCCATAAATCAAAGCAGTAGCAGTAGCACTTTTCGAAAGCTGATATTCCAAGTTTTGACCTGCTTTGGTATTAGGCAACAGATCACATACATCTAAACAAATACAGGCGAAAGCGATAAGCCTATCCTCAAGATCAAAGGGTTTAGACATAGCAAAAGTTTATTACGTAAATTAGAAAGTGTTGATTGATTGTATTTCACTTTCTCATTCCTTATTTCACATTTCTTATTTCTCATTTATACAGCCACCGGTGCTTTTATATGAGGATGAAACTCATAATTCACCAACTCAAAATCTTCAAACTTAAAGTCAAAAATATTCTTTACAGCAGGATTGATCTTCATCTGTGGTAATGCAAAAGGTGTCCTGCTCAGCTGCAGTTTCGCCTGTTCAATATGATTACTATACAAGTGCACATCACCAAACGTATGAACAAATTCTCCGGGTTCAAGTTCACAAACCTGTGCAACCATCATTGTCAATAATGCATACGATGCAATATTAAATGGCACACCTAAGAATACATCTGCACTTCGCTGATACAACT
This sequence comes from Bacteroidota bacterium, assembly GCA_023386555.1. Taxonomy (GTDB): domain Bacteria; phylum Bacteroidota; class Bacteroidia; order Chitinophagales; family Chitinophagaceae; genus JAEZDC01. The sequence goes on from JAEWJK010000003.1 coordinate 58,177, forward strand.
GGCAACTCAGTTTTCCTTCGGCCACATAAAATTGAAACAAAGCATGGCAAGGCATCAAAGCCATTTCAGGAAGTTCAGCAACATTCCATGCACTCACTATCAGACGACGAGAATCCGGATTCTTTTTTATCTGGTCAATCACATCCGTTATTTGGTCAACCGTTTTCCCATCAGCTCCACCCCAGCTTCTCCATTGTTTGCCGTACACAGGACCTAATTCACCATTTTCATCAGCCCATTCGTTCCAGATACTTACGCCATTTTCTTTCAGGTAAGCAATATTGGTCTCACCTTTCAAAAACCAGAGCAATTCATGCACAATACTTTTCAGGTGCAGTTTTTTAGTGGTCACCATCGGGAAACCTTGTTGCAGGTCAAACCTCATCTGGTAGCCAAAACAACTGATTGTACCTGTTCCGGTTCTGTCAGTTTTGATAGCTCCGTTATCTAAAATATGTTGAAGTAAATCGTGGTATTGCTGCATGGCTGCAAGTTAAGGAATCACGAGGCAGAAGAATTGAGGCAGGAGACATTAGGAGAAAGTTGTGAAGAAGGTGTGGAATCTGAATCACTAAAAAATAAGAGTTATAAGGCATGATATTGGTGCGTCATCATTATGAGCCAGGCATTTGTAAAAGAAGGTGATGAGCAGTGGTTGGGTGATATCGATCCAACAATCAAAGCACTGATCAACTATCTTACCCGTGAAAATAATGGTGTAAGAGTTTATGAACAAAGGCAGTATGTTGATGAAAAATCCGGCAAAGAAGTATTTGTAATGAGCAATGGACTTTCCTATTCTAAAGATATAGATGGAAGATGGGAGATCGTTTGGTGAATGTTTGGTAGTATATACCTAAAAACTATATTTGCACTCCTTTATTGGAGCCCAGGTGTTGAAATTGGTAGACAAGCCACCTTGAGGTGGTGGTGTTCGAAAGGACGTGCTGGTTCGAATCCAGTCCTGGGCACAAGCCTTTTCTGTTTTTGAAAAGGCTTCTGTGTTTATATTGGTGAAGAATACGTTTGCTAATCATGCCTGAATACAAAAGATCTGTTCTCGAAAAATATCATGTTTTAGAAATTTATGATTGTCCGAAAGACATTATGGTGTTTGCAGCCCAAAAAGCCAGCGAAAATGTGACGATTGAAAACTTTATGCATTATGGCAGGCGAAAAGCGGAATTCAGTTTTCAGATAATAACAAAAGAAGTTACTGTTTTACCCTCGTTACAAAAGTTCAGCATAGATTTTAATATCAGCAAAAACGAATTCCTGCAATTAATTGATGTTTGGGATGAGGAAGGCTGCTATGCTGTCTTTCATACTATTACACCATTAAAGTTCAAAGCCACAGACCTTAAAGAAAATCAACGCTTCGCTGCTTTGAATAATTTTGGATGGACACTGGAAATTGCTATTGGTGGTGCAGCATCAAGTGGATGGTCTTATTTTACTTCACCTGATAAAAAATTGATAGATGAATTGGAAGCTTACCTGACCAATATTTCGAATCGCTAAAGCACCAACAAACTACATCCTCTCACATCACTGTTATCAATCCTACCCAATACTTCAAAACTACTATCTTCATTCAATACTCCGGCATCATCTGTTGCGATAAAAGAACAACTATAAATGTTGGCCAGGTCAATGATATTGATCACACCTCTCCCTTTTTGCTTTATATCAAAAGGATCGTCTTCACTTCTCACTAATATTTTCATCCAGGGTGGGCAATAAAATAATCCTTTTTGTGTGGCATAAGCCTGGCTCAGCAATTCGGTCATACTATATTCTGAATGGATTTCTTTCAGCGTAAATTGCTTCTGCAAAATCTCATGCACTTCCCATCTCGTCATTTCCTTCTTTCTACCTTTCATTCCGCCTGTTTCAATTATAGTCGTATGTTTCAATTGCATAGGATATGCTTCGGCAAAATCCAATAAAGCATAAGTAACTCCAAACAAAATTGTTTTTTGTGCAGATTGTTCCAGCCTTGCAAGCTTCTCTGCTAAATGATCATGATCATGCAGGTAAAATCCACTTTGTGGATGTTTGTTCTGTTTGATCAATTCTTCTACCATAAACACCAAGGACGATCCTCCTCTTTCCAGATAAGAAGGTAATAGCGCAAGAATGCAATATTCTGAAGGATCTCCATAAAAAAGCTGAAATGCTTTGAGGAAACTTTCTTTGTATACCGCTACATCTTTTATATAATGCCTGCTTGATGTTGTAGCTGTAGTACCACTGCTTTCAAATACGATTTCAGCATCAAACTCTGTTGTTGTTATTTTATGAGTTTTGAAAAATGAGATGGGCAAAAAAGGAATCGACTCGATTTTCCGTAAAGATGCAATATCACAGCCAATTGATTCACACCATTGACGATATATTCGGTTGTTGTAATACTGAAATCGGAATGCTTCCAGGCAATGTTCATTAAAGGTTGCCGCATCTGTTGAGAAAATATTGTTAAGAGAACTGGGATTCACCTTTTATTACTGGCTTGATTTGATTAAATTTGAATTTATATAACGAAATAATGAAAGCAAAATTAATAAGTATATCCACTGCTATTTTTTTTATTGTGTTGATGATTGGATGTAAAAAAGAATCTGCAGGTCCGAAAATTGGTTTTAAACTTAAAAGTGTAAACGGCACCGATTTTACTTTAAATGATCATGTTGTTTTTAAGTTTGAGTTTACCCCGAAAACCGAACAGGCAGATACACTATTTGTTGTACGCCGATTTTATACATGCAGTTTCATTCCTGTTCCTGATACATTAGATTTCGAGTTTCCTGAATTTCCAAACGAGGGTAAAGCTGAATTGGAATATGCTTTTACTGTTGGCCAGGGTGGTCTTTTTAATGATATTTGCTACAACGGGCTTTCAGTTAGAAGGACAGATTCTCTTAACTATGTATTTTGGGTAAAAGACAAAGACGGTAATGTAAGTGATACTGTAATTTCTCCTAAGATCATTTTACGCAGGCCTTAATCATTCATTCCATACTTTTGTTGTAATAGCTTATACTAACCATATAAGCTCATTCTATTCATTGAATATAATTTCACTATGGCTAAAACAAGGAAATCAGCTGTAACCGCTTCAAAAAAAACTGCTGTTAAACCAATATTGAACGATAAGTCATTTACTTTTCTCAAAGATTATATCAACAATCCCTCTCCTGTAGGTTTTGAAAGTGGAGGTCAGCGTTTATGGTTGAATTATTTAAAACAATATGTAGATACCACTTTTGTTGATCCATATGGAACTGCTGTTGGTGTTATCAATCCTGATCATCCATTTAAGGTTGTGATAGAAGCTCACGCCGATGAGATAAGCTGGTTTGTGAATTATATTAAAGATGACGGACTGATATATGTAAAACGAAACGGTGGGGTTGATCAGCAAATTGCTCCTTCAATGAGAGTGATCATTCACGGAAAAAAAGGACCGGTTAAAGCTGTATTTGGCTGGCCTGCGATTCATACAAGGCACTCATCTCCCGAAAAAGATCCACAGCCAAAAGTGGAAACATTATTTCTTGATTGCGGTGCAAGAAGCAAAAAAGAAATTGAAGACCTGGGCATTCATGTTGGTGCGGTAATTACCTACGAAGATGGTTTTGATGAACTTACCAACAATTATTATATCGGTCGTGCATTTGATAATCGCATTGGCGGTTTTATGATCGCTGAAGTTGCTAGACTGCTTACCGAAAACAAAAAGAACTTACCATACGGCTTATATGTAGTGAATGCTGTACAGGAAGAAATTGGTCTTCGTGGTGCAGAAATGATCGCAAGAAGAATCAAGCCAAACGTTGCCATCATCACTGACGTAACACACGATACACATACTCCAATGATCAATAAAATGATCGAAGGTGATGTGTTGTGTGGTAAAGGACCTTCACCATGTTATGGACCTGCAGTACATAATAAGCTACTCGACTTTGTGATAGATGTTGCAGAGAAAAAGAACATTCCTTTACAATTAAGAGCTGTAAGCCGTAGCACCGGAACCGATACCGACAGCTTTGCTTATGCCAATGATGGGTGTCCTTCTGTATTGATTTCAATTCCGCTTCGCTATATGCATACCACAGTAGAGATGTTGCATAGAGATGATATTGAAAGCACTATCAGGTTGATGTATGAAACTTTACTGGCATTGTCGCCAAAAACGAATTTGAGTTATTTGTAAACAAGCTATAGAAAATAATTGAACTTTCGTTTCATCGCAAATTGACGAAGGAGATTCACCGTAACCAGAAAATAATAAAAGACTTTAAGGTAACCTTGTACAGCCTAACTTTATTCAACAGTTAGGCTGTATTATTTCTTATGTATCTCAAACAACTACTTCATCATAACAAATTCTGGTTTGCCGTTATAGCACTATTCATCGTTGCTCAGCTGCTCATCAACTTCAAAAGAGGGATCGTCTTCTCTCCTTTTTTTCATTACGGTATGTATTCAGAGGTAATGAAACCCAAAGAAAGTTACCCTGTTTTCGAAGTGATCGTTAATGAAGAAGCCTTGCAGGCGAAAGATTTCTCACCACAGCAATGGGACAAAATACAACAACCACTCATCTATTTCAATAAACATAAGCAATGGAATGAGCAGATGTTAGCTGAAGCCAATCGTTTGTTTCACATCAGTGACTCCTCTAAATTCACTAATACACTTCCAAAAAGAAGTTTCTATACCTGGTACCAGAATTATTTATCGCTGGTGCTAAAAAAGCCTGTAACAACCTTACTCATAAAGCAAAACAATTATAGCCCTGCCCGATAAATTCAAACATAAGATCGTTCTGTACTTTACGCTGATTTTCTATCTACTTGCAGCGTATAAATGGATCAATGGCATGTGGCTATACCAAATGCAGCCAAATATTTTCCTCACCCGGTTTGATGGTGTGACATGGTTGTTTATGAAAACGGGCATTCATCAATGGTTGCTCAATAATAAACAAGGCTGGTTGGTTTTTGACACACTTTTCTATTCAATACCGCTGATATACTTTCTGAGTCATAATGTATTTAGAACAGGATCGAAATTGGTTGCAGTGCTTATGCTTTTGATCAATTGGATGTACGTGCAGTGTTATACATTGTATCCCACCAATTCAATAGAAGCACATATAGCCTGGTTATTATTTCCGATAGCATTTCTTACTACCAATGCAAAAACATTCAGGTTACTAATGGAAGGCTTACGGTATTTTTGTCTGTTCTTTTTTGTTTCGGCAGGAATATGGAAAATTGTTACCGGTTCAATCTTTAACACTGAACAGATGACCGGCATCTTACTTTACCAGCATGCTGATCTTTTATTAACCTCAACTGGCTATTGGCAAACAAATTTCATTCAGTGGTTGATCAATCACCATATGATCGGATTTATCTTATACCTGGCAGCTACAGTCTTGGAGTTGGTTTTTATAATCGGATTCTTTACAAAGAAGTATGATCAACTATTGATCGCCGGAGCTATACTGTTCCTGATATTCGATCAACTCATCATGAGAATTCCATATTATGAAATACTACCTTTCTTAATAACATTTAGGATGGCTGTTATGCATCGAGACCTTCGTTCTTACGTTGTTCCGCCACAAACTCATAACCAAAACTGAGTTTTTTTGCAAGTGGAGCTTTCTTATCTATCATTCTCCAGAAGGGTGTGATCTTCTTCAGTGGTGTTCCGTTTTGATAATGTTCGTAAGCCAGTTCAGATACAATACGAAGAAAAATTCCTGATGTAATAGGACAAGTGTACGCTGCATTAAATTCTGCTGCAAGGTCTTTTCGCATTTGTTGTAGGCTGGTATGCTTTCCTTTGGGAATTTGTTTCACATAATCGTCAACTACTTTTGGTGTAGCGATCAGCATCTTGCTACCTTCAGGAATATCTGCAAACTTCTTATCGGTTATTTCTACAACAGGCTCTCTTGCAACATTAAATTTCTCCTGCCATGTTTTCTTTGCCATAACACAAACTTTATATCCTGAAAGTACAAAAGCTATATTCGCAAAAAAATGATCATTATTAGTTATTCAATAAATATCTATAATGCTTCCCTCAAAATATTCTTCAATATCTTTCTTAATGATCTTCATTTCTTTACGACTGAAAAGAATAAATGACACATAGAATATCAATACAATGGGTAAACAAACAAATATAACTGCCTTTAGAAGATCGTTCAAACCTACTCCAAGTTTATCTCCTCCGGCAAAATATAAAAACACAAAAGGGAAGAATGTCATTATGATCATGAATACATGAAAGCTTTTACTCAAGCCTATATGTAACTGTATCTCTGAACCCAAAGGAGCTGCAACTACGGAGCCCTTTGTTACATAATATGTTTGTGAACTACGGATCTTTTGTTTCTCCTTCTTTTTCGGCGAAAACATCCATTCAGTATAATATGTCCTACGCATTTGAAATGAATCTTCCTTTATAGTACCACGATACCACTTGGATGATCCGAGGAATTTATATTTACCTGTTTCAATAAAATCAGCAAGACTGTTTAATACCTCCTGCTTGGAAATTGAAACATTGATTGTGGCCTTGGGAAATAATGGCATCATCAAAAATAAGAGAGGTATGCGTATTAAAACATAAAAATTTATTTGAATTTGTGATCCTCAATCATATTTCATTGCAGGATATCCTAATAATCTTCTCCATAATGCTAATTGACCAATAATGCTGGCTTCACGATAGATTGTGAAACAGATCAAATCATAATAAGTCATTTTCATTCCACCCATATCAAAAATGCTATCAAGCTTTGCATCGTCAATTTTCACCAGCGCTTCTCGGGCAATAGGTGTTATCTTATTCCAGTCATCTATATATTCTTCGATTGAAGGATAACGTTCATCTTCCTGTAATCCTTTATGCCCATGAAATAGTTCTGCTTTTGTTTGCCTCAAATCATGTTTCATTTCTGAAGCCATTTGAAATCGTTGAAAGATTAAAGAACCTGCAAGCCAGGCCGGATGATTGGCTGATGTTCCTAAACGGTTATGCATATCATCTTCTGAAATACCATTAAGAACTTTCGCATAAAAGTTTGTCTGGTAATCGAACAAAGTAAGTAAACTCTGGGTACGGCTGCTTGTCGTTTGCATGATGACTTTTTTAGAGAACAAAGCTAAAGACAGGCATAATGCTTATTGGGTGGGTATTACGACAATATTAGGGCTGATTGCGATTTGTTATATTACCTGGTACAGAAATGAGAATTAATTTAAAAGAGCAAATGTTGAAGTTTAAAAAACCAATGCACAAAGATTCTGATGACACAAAGAATATAATTTATTTCAAAAAAAGAATCTTTAATCAGGTTCATCACAAATTCATCATCGTTCGTCACAACCATCCTCCATATCCAGTAGTTCTATTATAGTATTGCATTGCAATGAATAGCTTACAACAACTGGTCAATACTGCAAAACGATATAATAGGATAGAATTCTGGGCAATTACTATCTTTTTTGGCCTGGGCCTTTCATATTTCATCTTAAACGGAATAAATACCTATGGCCATTTACAGGAAAGTAAATTCAAACTATTATTTGAAAAGGCAGGAATACATTTTGACTATTACGAGAATTATTTTATTCCGCTACTGATACGTCTCCTGTTTGGTTACGCTGCTTTTCTCTACCTGAACTTTATTAACCTTCCAAGGGTTTTGTCTAATCGTGATCTTGTATGGAATATTCTAAGAGGGTTGCTTCTATTTTTCTTTGTAGGGCTAATGTTCGGTGTAACCAATGTAATGCTCAAACGCTATGTGTACGAAATTCAAAGTATTGAAGCCACTTTACTGGAATTATATGGCACAGGTTTTTTGTATGCCGGATTTTGGTACACATTATTTGGATTCTATACAATAGTGAAATATGCCGGCATATACATGTTGAACAGATCAGTGCAGGCTAGTTCTCACGATAGTTTTATTCGCAGAGAAGGTGTGGTAGCATTTCTTGTATGGGCTTCACTGCTGTTACTAATGTTTATCACTAATACTATAACACTTTTTACTTTGTTATGGATCGTTTTAATTCCCCCGGCAATCGTATTATATCTTGTTTCTTTTTATCGCCTCATACCAGAATCGTTCTCAAAACAACATTCTTTTAGATCGTATTTTTCAAAAGTGATACTTATTGTGGCTGCATTGTTTTTACCGGTAGCAGCTTTTGTTTGGGTGATATTACAAGATGGACCACCGTCAGTAATGGTAAGTATTTTGAACTCATTTTTTCAATTATTCGTGATCGCTCCTGTTTCATGGAAACTGTTTAAACGATATGCGAAGAATAAGGAAGAGATCATTACATTGAAAAAAGAATTAGGACAATCTACTGCAGGTTTTGATTTTCTTCGTTCACAGATCAATCCGCATTTTCTTTTCAATGCATTGAATACACTGTATGGAACTGCTATTGAAGAGAATGCAGAACGTACAAGTGAAGGTGTACAGCAACTTGGAGATATGATGCGTTTCATGTTACACGATAATATGCAGGAAAAAATACCACTTGCAAGAGAAATTGAATACATAAACAATTACATCAGCTTACAAACTTTAAGAACAGGCACCAAGCCTGGCATTGTTATAGAATCAAACATCAACAATGATGTAGGCAGCTCACAGATAGCACCAATGTTACTCATCTCTTTCATTGAAAATGCCTTTAAACATGGCATTAGTTTTAGAGAGCCATCACATATTTTCATTAATCTTGATTGTAATAACAATCAACTTTACTTTAATGTCTCAAACAGTAAACATCACCGGGTTGAAAATGATCCTGAAAAAAATAAAAGTGGCGTAGGATTAGAGAATGTCAAACAACGTTTACAATTATTATACCCTGGCAAACATGAGTTGATCATTGGAGAAAGTGCAGAAGAGTTCTCAGTACGTCTTATTTTACAACTATCTTAGTATAAGAACTATCATAAGTTATGAAAGCGATTGCAATTGATGATGAACCGATAGCATTGAAGGTGATAGAGTCTCATGCATCGAAAGTGCCATTTCTTGATCTAAAAGCAAGCTTTACAGATGCTTTTGAAGCACTTGCATACTTACAAAAAGAAGATATTGATCTGTTGTTTCTCGATATAAAAATGCCCGACATCTCGGGCATTGAATTCTTCAACAGCCTAACAAAAAAACCAATGGTCATCTTCACCACGGCATACCAGGAACATGCTGCCACAGGTTTTGAATTAGATGCTGTTGATTATCTTTTAAAGCCTTTTTCATTAGCACGTTTTATAAAAGGATGCAACAAAGCATTTGAACTATATAATTTCAGGAATGCTGCTGCAACTTCAGATCATGTTTATATTAAAACTGGTGCAGAGCAGGTGAAAGTTTATTTTGACGAGATATTATACTTAGAAGCTACCGGAAACTATGTTACCTTTTTTCTAAAGGATAAAAAATTACTATCCAGAAGTACATTCATTGAGGCGATAAGTTTATTGCCAACGGATAAGTTCACAAGAATTCATCGGTCGTATATAATTAATACCGGCAAGATTGATAAACTGGAAAAACACCAGGTTACCCTTCACAGTGTTAAACTCCCTGTAAGTGATGCTTACGTCAAAGAACTTGCATCAATAATTCAAAAGAATAACTGAGAAATATTGATATTTGACGTTTGTTGATCATGAAGATATTGGTATTTGATAATTATGATTCCTTCACCTATAACCTGGTTCACCTGGTAGAAAAGATCTGCCATACAAAAGTTGATGTTTGTAAAAATGATGAATTACCGTTGGAGAAAGTGAAAGGTTATGACAAAATTATTCTTTCTCCAGGACCGGGAATTCCAAAGGATGCTGGACTATTAATTCCCCTGATCAAAGAATATGCATCAACAAAGTCCATCTTAGGTGTTTGTTTGGGTCACCAGGCCATTGCAGAAAGTTTTGGTGGTAGGCTTATTAATTTGTCAAATGTTTTTCATGGTGTTGCTACTTCAGTAAATAAGATATATAGCGATGACAATTATTCTTTGTTTAAACACCTTCCACCCTCATTTGAAGTAGGCCGTTATCACAGCTGGATTGTTAGTGATGAAAATTTTCCTGAAGTATTGCAAGTTACAGCCAGGGATAAATATCATAACATCATGGCTTTACAGCATAAGAACTATGACGTTTCGGGTGTACAATTTCATCCTGAAAGTGTATTGACATCTTGTGGTGAAACGATCATGAGGAATTGGCTATTGAAATAACACATCATATCTTTGCCCTTCACATTTAAAAAAGATGAATATAAAAGTTTGTGGCATCACACAATTAAAACAATTACAGCAGTTAGAAGCTTTAGATATTGATTTTGCAGGATTTGTTTTTGATGAACAGTCTCCTAACTATGTGGTTGATAAAATCAGCCCTGAAGACATTGCTGCTGCAGATTTTGATATAAAAAAAGTGGGTGTGTTTACTAATGCCGAATTTGACTTTATTAATGAGCAGGTAGAAATATATTCTCTCGATATTGTTCAGCTTAACGGTAACGAATCAGCTGGCTTTTGTGAAGAATTATCGGAAGATATTGAAGTGATAAAGACTTTCAGAATTAAAAAAGATCAACAGAATATTGATCGCATCATTGAAGAATATGATCTTGCTTGTGACTATTACCTCTTTGATGTAGAAGACAACGATTATTCTTTCCTGGAAAGAAGCAAAATAGAAAAACCTTTTTTTATCAGTGGAAATATCAGTGTTAATGATGCTGCAACTTTGAGATCATTAAATCATCCTGATCTTTTTGCGGTGAACATCGACAATAAGTTCGAAAAAGAACCAGGTATGAAGGATATGGGTCTTATACTTCAATTTCGTGAAGCGGTAAGAAAGAAATAAGAAAGCAGGAACTAACCCTGCTTTCTTACATATTTGGTAAGGATAACGATAACCTGCCCTTCTATTTTTCCTTCGATCTGTTCTGTATTATTTTCTACCAAACGAATATTCTTTACAACCGTACCCATCTTTGCATTTAATGTAGAACCTTTCACATCGAGTGATTTTGTAAGTACAACTGTATCGCCGGTTTGTAAAATATTGCCATTAGCATCTGTATGAAGATCTACACTGCCATCATTTTCATGATCACCTGTCGCTTTTGCCCAGACCAATCGCTCATCATCAAAATACATCATATCTAGGCTGTCGGCAGCCCAGGATTCATTACGTAACCTATTTAACATTCTCCAGGCTACAACCTGAACACCTGGCACTTCACTCCACATCGATTCATTCAAACATTTCCAATGCTCACTATTCAATGATTCTTTTTTCTCTATTTGGTTTAGACAAACATTGCAAGTGATGATACAATTATCTTCACTGCTATAATCCTGAGGTGGCACCTCATACACTTTCAGGTTAGATGTTGAACCACATAACTCACATTTATTATCACTTCTTTTCAGCAGCACTTGTTCCAGTTTCATATTTTTACTTATTGCGGCAAATGTAATATTATTACTTCAGCAACGATATGATATAGCTCACTTCAAAATTCAATCTGTATAATGAAAATAGCTACCTATAATGTGAATGGTGTTAACGGAAGATTACCTGTATTGCTTCGTTGGTTAGATGAATCAAAACCGGATATTGTTTGCTTGCAGGAATTGAAAGCACCACAGGAAAAATTTCCATTAAAAGAAATTGAAAATGCAGGATATCATGCAATATGGCATGGACAAAAAAGCTGGAATGGTGTTGCTATTCTTTCTAAAGATGAAATGCCACAGGAAATTTGCAGAGCATTACCGGGTGATGAAGAAGATTTGCATAGCCGTTATATAGAAGCTGATATAAAAGGTATAAGGATAGGATGTCTCTATTTGCCAAATGGAAATCCTGCTCCGGGACCAAAATTCGATTATAAGTTAAGTTGGTTCGAAAGATTAACCAAACATGCTGCTCAATTACTAGCATCAAAAAAACCGGTGATCCTAACAGGCGATTACAACGTTATGCCTACCGAGAAAGACGTTTATAAACCTGAACGTTGGGTGAATGATGCTTTATTTCGTCCGGAAACAAGAGCTGCATTTCAGAAGCTAATGAAACAAGGCTGGACAGATGCTATCAGAAAATTACATCCTGACGAACCGATCTATACTTTCTTCGATTATTTCCGTAATGCTTATGAGAGAAATGCAGGATTACGTATCGATCATTTTCTATTAAGCCCTGAAGTAGATAAAAGATTAGTTGCAGCAGGTGTTGACAGACATGTTCGTGGCTGGGAAAAAACGAGTGACCATGCTCCTACCTGGATTGATATAAAAGATAAATGATACTTTATTCAAACGTTTATCATTAGCTTTCATCTTTATGCAACAATATACAAACTGGCGAAGCAGGCTTCATGAAATTATTTATGAATCCAATACCAAAGCAGGTAAAGCCTTCGACGTTTCCTTACTTGTATTAATTGTCGCCAGTATTTTGATTGTGATGCTTGACAGCATTGAAGCCTATCGAAATAACTACGGTGAAATCTTTCTAGCACTTGAATGGGTGTTTACCATCATATTCACACTTGAATATCTCCTACGACTCATCAGCATTAAACAACCATGGAAATACGTATTTAGTTTTTTAGGCATTATTGATTTGCTTGCAATCATACCTGCCTATCTGAGTTTGTTCTTTGTAGGTGCTCAAACATTATTGGTTTTCCGTGCTCTAAGATTACTACGAATATTCAGAATATTTAAGCTCAACCATTTTATCTCAGAAATGAGATTTCTCGGTGCTGCTGTACAGGGAAGTCTTCGTAAGATCAGCATTTTTATGATGATTGTTTTGATGTTAGTGATCATTCTGGGTTCATTGATGTATCTGGTAGAAGCAGGCCAACATGGATTCAGCAATATTCCCGAAAGCATTTATTGGTCAATCGTAACGATCACTACAGTAGGCTATGGAGACATTTCTCCGGTTACGCCACTCGGAAAATTCATTGCAAGTTTTATCATGATGATGGGCTATGGCATTATTGCTGTGCCGACAGGTATCGTTACCACAGAAATGGCATTAGCTGCCAAAAGAACAGAGCAGAAACATGAGGTATGTCCGAAATGTGGCAAAGAAGGGCACGATGCCGATGCTGATTTTTGTAAGAAGTGTGGAGAGAGATTATAGATTTATTTACAGGGTTAACTCCGATTGAACTTCGTTGTGTCAAATCAACGAAGGAGATTCACCGAAACAAAAACATTATAAAAAGATTTAGAGGTACTCACTTGTACTTCGTTTTTTTACATGAACAATTGATTCTTTTAATCTTAACCGAATAAAAAAAGTCACCGATTTCCCGGTGACTTTTTCAATGTTCATATATACAATTACTCTTTCGCAGGAACAAACTTTATCGTACCATTTTTCTTCATATCCGAAGTAATATATACTTCATGCTTTGACTTACCATCTAATACTACGATCAAAGCAGTATTCGGTGGGATCGTTCCAAGGTTCTCTGCAAACATGATCAATTCATTAGATGCAGATTTATCTAAACTTAATGTAAGATTGATCGGCTTATTCAACAACGGTTTTTTAGATAATAAAACATTGTTATTAAATACCAGCGAAATGGAATCCTTGTCTATCTCAGCATTATCATACAACTGAATGGTGAATGATTCTGATTTAATAGGAATGATCCTTACAATATCTGTTTCTCTTCCGCCAAATTTAGTTGACGCTGCTGCTGCCGCAACATCTTTTCTTTTTCCGTCAACATCCAGTTCAACAATTTCATAACCCAGCTTACTTACTTTGTCGTATATCTTTTCTTTATCACCTACAACCAGCAAGTTCATTTTATCAGGCTTCACATAAGATTTAGCTACTTTATCAAGCTCTTTCTTCGTAATGCTCTTTAAAAGTTTGCTTTGTTGTTGCGTATAATTATCAGGAAGATTATAGTCAAGTATTCTACCGATGAAAAGTGCTTTCTGCGTACCTGTTTCAAAACGTAAAGCATCTCTCTGGCCTATTGCATTCTTTACAAAATCGAGTTCTTCTTCTGTAATACCTGTTTGTAAATAATTCTGTACTTCACTCATTACTTCCATTAACGCACTGTCAGTAACATTTCCTTTAATACCTGAACTAAAGCTAAAATCTCCCGTGTATTGATCACCGGTGAAATTAGTTCTGGCACCATATGTCCAGCCTTTGTCTTCACGGAGATTAAGGTTCAGACGACTATTAAAGTTTCCACCCAAAGCAAAATTGGCAAGTGTTGCTTTATAGTAATCACCTGTTGCATCATACTTAAGGCCTGTGGTATATCCTAACCTGAATTCTGATTGTGCAGATTTAGGAATATCTACCATAAATACTTTTGTTTTATCTACAGGAGGTGCTGCTTCTATTTTAGGTAATGCAATATTCTTTTTTGGAAGTTTATCCAGGAAAGTAAGCTTTGATAATATCTCTTCTTCTTTGATGTCTCCTACCACAACAATCTTTGCATCAACTGTAGTCATGTAATTATTGTAGTAATCTTTCACATCATCAAGTGTAATTGATTTTACAGACTCTTCTGTTCCATCCTGGCTGATGCCAAGAATGTGTTTGTCACCATAATTCACTTTGGCGAATACCGCATCAGCTACGTCTGAAGGATCAGCTTTTTGGGTTTTAATACCTTCCAGTATTTGCTTCTTAATTCTTGTGAAAGAACTTTCAGTGAACTTAGGATTAAGCATTCTTTCTTCTACCAGCTTCAACACCGGATCAATATTTTTCTTAAGACATTGTACAGAAAATGTAACGCCATCAATTCCGCTGTAAACATTGATTGAACTTCCTAACTTTTGTAATTCAACAGCTATTTGTTCAGAAGTATAATTCTTAGTGTCTTCTATCATCATATCTGTAAATAAACTTGCAAGACCGGCTTTTGAAATATCATTGGCTTGTGCAAGATGTCCTCCAGGTATTTTGATCGTTAATGTTACAGTTGGTAATTCATTCGTTTCTGTACCAATAATCTTTGCTCCATTCTTCAATGTTTTCTTCCACACAGCAGGAACCATTATTTCAGGATTAGGACCATTGCCAGGCATTTTACTTCTGTCGAAATTATCTTTCGCTTTCTTGTATGTTAAGCCAGTATAACCATAATCCGGTGGAGTATATTTAGATGAATCCGGTTTGAAATTATCATTTGCTGCAATCAGTGTATCCTGTCCTTTCGGCAATACACTCATGATAACAGCTTTCTTGCCTTTAATGTATTTATTATATGCAGCCATTACATCTTCACGGGTAAGATCATGGTACATCTTTAACAACTGAGCGATCTTATTTGGATTACCGGTGAAAGTTTGAAAACTTGCCAGCTGGCTCACCTTTCCACCAACACTTTGCAATCCGTTAATGATGCTGGCTTCCATTCCACCTTTATATTTTGCAAGATCATCTTCGGTAACACCTCTTGCTTCAAATGAATCTAAAGAAGCACGGAATAATTTTTCCATATCCGCCAATGATTTGCCTGGATAAGGAAGAATGGTAAACGAAAATTCACCGGCCAATTCCGATAACGAACTTGATGCACTTGCCTGTACCGCTAATTGTTTCTTTACTAACTGTTGATATAATACAGAATTCCTTCCCTGTCCTAATACCTGTGCAAGACAAGCTAAAGCAGCCATGTCTTTATTATAATTAGGAACAGTTGGAAAGATCACATTCAACATTGGCAACTTTGCATAGTTGTCTTTGTAAGAAACATACCTGTCCTGCTCGATCATTACAGGATCAACTACTACCGGATCTACTTTTGGACCTGCTGGAATACTGCCGAAATATTTCTCTATTAACTTCAATACTTCTGCAGTTTTTACATCACCACCAATGGTTATAACAGCATTGTTTGGTCCGTACCAACGTAGGAAGAAATTCTTCAGGTCATTCACATCAACACGATTAAGATCTTCTACATAACCAATCGTTAACCATGAGTAGGGATGTCCGTAAGGATATAATGTCTTTGAATATAACTCAAGACTACCTCTATAAGGAACATTCTCATAATTCTGTCCTTTCTCATTCTTTACAGTAGCTCTTTGTACTTCAAATTTCTTTTGTGTTACTGCATCTAATAAGAAACCCATTCTATCAGCTTCCAGCCATAATACTTTTTCAAGTTGATTGTTAGGAACGGTTTCAAAATAATTTGTTCTGTCCCTGTTGGTTGTTCCGTTTAAGGTTCCACCGGCATTAGAAACAGTTTTGAAATGTTGTTCATCACCTACATTATCACTTCCCTGAAACATCATGTGTTCAAAGAAATGAGCGAAACCAGATTTACCGATCTCTTCCCTGGCAGAACCAACATGGTAGGTAACATCTACATGCACCATCGGATCACTTTTGTCTTCGTGAATCACCACTGTAAGACCATTAGGAAACACATACTTCTCGTAAGGAATAACAATTTCATTCCCTTTTCTTGTTACTTTCTCAACCAGTTTTGGTTGAGCATAAGCAAAGTTGATGCAAGCCAAAAGGCAGGCAAAAGCAATAAACTTCCGTTTCATATATAAGTTTTGATAATAACTCCTCAGCTTCGGCTGGAGAGCATGATTACTTTGATGAAATAAATATAGAAACAGGAAAGCCAATGCCAGCTTAGATTATGATAAGTGGATTAATCTTACTGATGGAAGTACATATGAAGCGTAAGGATGGAAAATTTACTTCATATAGAAGTTTATAAATGCTTTTATGTAATAGAATATTATGGTGCATCTTACCCTAAACCGTAAGAATATGAAAAGAATTTTATTAATTGCCTGCCTCCCACTGCTGGCTGCCTTTACCTACAAAAACAGCTCATCGAATTACAATCATTACAATGATCTTGCAGAACAGATCAAAAGCGATATAAAGGAATATGCTGTTGCTTCATCTGATAGATCTAGAGTAAAAAACATCATCATACTACCCAATGGTATTATCAGTTTGTATTTCGCAGGTAGCAACGAGGCTACCATATTTAACCTGTTCGAATTATTGAAAACACAGGAAACATCGTTCGGTATTCAGCTGAATGAAAATGAAACCTTCATTCGTTTTGATATTTCACGAGATGAATATGCTGTCATTAACTTCAACTCACATGCAAAAGCAAAAGAAGTATATGAATCATTCATCGAACTGATACTTGCAGGTAAAGAATTTTACACACCCAATCTTGATCTTGACATAGCTGAAACAAGAGATAGTATTAATGCTATGCTTGCAAAATATGCCAGCTTTAAACCACAGATAAGAGTTAGTATGAAAGGCTCAGTTATCATCACCAATGAAAACATGCAGTTCTTCACTTTTAACTTAGCTGAATTGAAGAGTAATCAATACAGCCAGACTTTTGAAGTGAATGGAATACAAATGGTACCATGTACACAGAAAAATGTAGCTGCTAATAATTGGATAAAATTCAATACTGCCAGGGGTGCACAGGCTTTTATAAAATTTGATTGCATCAGCGATGCTGAACTGGCAAAGATTCATCAACTACTCATTCACCTGAGAACCTCAGTCATGAGAGTAATGTATAGTTAACTACCGCTGCTTCTATCTAAATCAGGCATAGATTTTACGGCATTATAATAAAAAATGCCATGAAGCAAAATGCAAACGATAAGAATGCTGCAAAGAATATAAAAACAGATCTGCAGGATTCTGAAAGAGATAAGGAAAGATTACAACCTGATGAAGCAACAATCGATCTTCCGGATGTGAAAGATATACCTGGGCAGGAATTTGTTCATCCACCCGAAATAGGTGAAATGGCTGATACAACCATTGCATCAGACGATGAAGAAGGTGTTGGCATCTTTGAAGAATCGGAAGAAGACAAAGACATCATGATGAACACAGAGGCTGATATAACAGCAGAAGATAAATCTCTCTTACAGCAAACAGACGAACGAATGCCAACCGAAGATGAAGAGAGATTAAGAAGAGCTTCTTTAGACAATACCGATGATGATGGTGATCCTTTAAACGAAAGAAGCATGGACAATGCACGAACAGGAAACGATCTTGATACGAGTGGAATTGATGAGGACGACCGTAACGAATTCATTGGTGAAGAAGATGAAGAAAACAATACTTACAGTCTTGGTGGTGATGAAAGAGAAGCAGATGACAACAACGGAACGGTAGGTATTCCTTAAACAAATAAAAAAGGGACTGAATAAAATCAGTCCCTTATCTTTTATACTAAAAACTATTAGTCGTCTCTTTTTACTTTTCTCTCACCGGTTTCAGCATCAACCTTTATTTTGGTATCGCCGTTTTTAATCTTGTAATCACCATCATCTTCAACCTTCACTTTGTAATCGTCACCAACTTTCTTTTTATAACCGGCTCCATCCTGTTTGTACTTGTAATCACTGTCATCATCATCACCTGAACCCAGGTAGATATACTGTCCATCATTATCCTGCTTCAGATGTCCATTGATTACTTTACCGGATTTACCCCAGATCGTATCATTGGTTTTTGTATCAACATACATTCTTACAGGCTTTCTTGTTTCAACATCTACCATCAATCCTGTTTCTTCATCTTTTACCAGTTCTACAGTTTCACCTGTAGTAAGATCAACATACCTGTTCTCTGCTCTTGTATCTGAACAAGCCGTCCAGACAGTGGCAGAAATCATAGCCAATCCAATCATCTTAAGTGCTTTCATAAACTATCTTTTTTGCACTAATAAACCAAGATTCGGGCCAGCCGTAAATGATTAAACGCCAAATTGTTGCAGATGATGATCGAGATGTTTCCACTGACTTTTGTTCCATTCATCAACAGTCATTGCACCAAAAAAAGGATGTGGTTCTTTTGTAATTCCATCTGCACCACCAGTAGAAAACCTGGATACAAGTTGAATGAGTTTTTGTTTCTCGGCTTCAAAATTTCTTTCGTCTTTCACAATAAATTTTGGTGTAGTTGGTAAACTTCTTTTATAAGGTTTATCACCCACAACAACTTTCTTCGCCATTTTACCGAAGAGCATTCCGAAGATGTTTCGCTTCAACTTCATTTCACCTATTGAAACAAGTATTGGAGCCTGGCAATGAGCCAACATTTGTGATACATTCATTTTACCCCAGAGAGGTTTGGAGTTTACAGTAAGATTATTGATGCGTGAAATAATGTTGGAGGTTTCTTTCTCATCAAAGAGGTAATTCATTGTAAGCAGTTTGATTGCAAAGTACAATTTTCAAAAACCGCCTGCAAGAATTACTGAATTATCTACGTCCCCAGAGAGATTGAGTGAAACTTCTATCATCACGAAGATTGGTTTCAGGAGAATGAGAAGCATATTCCCCATTTGTTGGGATATTCCTACCACTAACGGAAGGCTGAATACGTTCTCCGCCAACAGGATATGATTCTTTTACAGATGTATGTATGTGATTTGCAATTTCCCACCTGTTTAAATTTTTCATATCGGGGCATTTTAGAAAGATAATAGCTCCAAAATGATGCCTCAACTCAGTGTTGCAACAGGTGTTGATGCTGCCAACGTAAACGATAGGCGTTAATAGCTGTTTCTCCAAGTTTATTGATCAGCTTATAATTCACAACAATACCTACAACTGCTCCAATTCCAGGAACAAGTTGTAACATCTTGGCCAGATCTATATAATCTCTGTACTCCTGTTGAAAAGCTCTCCAGTCGAATTCTTCCAATGTTGGTGGAATCGATTTTACGTATTCACTCCAATTTTCAACATTTGCAAATATTTTTCTTCTGTGTTGCTGACTTGAAAAAGCCAGTTGAAAAATATAAAGTATAAAAAGTCTTTCACGATAATCTTTCACATCATAACCGTACAACGCTGCAATATCAAATAAGAGCTTCATTTTTATTCCCAATAGCAATGGAAAATCTGCAAGCCCGAATAAAAATCCGCCTGCACCTGTAATGCCACCTTCAGCTGCAGCAGTTTTGCGATAACTGGAAATCTTATTTCTTACAAGAAGTTCTCTTGATAAGAGATCTCCATCAGTTTTCCTAAGAGGTGTACTAAAACCAGCACCAAATAAAACAGCCCTCACCATTTGCTTTATTGCTGTAGTGAGAGCTGCATGTATTTTTTCAGGTATATAACTATTTAGTTTAACCTGCATTTTTTTCGAAAACCGATCAACAACTGAGGGCTGTTTGTTCATTGCTTTTTTCCAGCGAAGCAATTCCTTTAAAGCCTGTTGTTCGTAAACGTTCATACTGCAATTTACTTTGCAGGCTGATATTGTTCCTGTAAACCTGTATTACCGGCAAATTGCCTTCTCTGGTTTCGCTTTCTTAGAATAAGGTAAGTTGCTGTGCCTATAATAGCTACTGCAGCAGCCCCAACTAAAAATGGATTTACCGAACGCCCGGCCATCATCACTCTTTTTGTTCCTACGTACTTCATTCCTGTTTTAGCATGAGTACCTAAATTTCTTGCATGCACTTTAGCTTGTGAGCCAAGGGTTCTTACGCCAGATTTTACTTCTGCCATGTCAATGCTTTGGATTCTTTTCTTTAATGTGTCTAACATAACCATTCATTTTTTTAGTTAACTAAAACCAGTCAATTGTTCATTAAGCTGCTAATCTTTGTTCTTCAACTATAGTTTGTATTGAAAGACGCTGAATTTTTTCTGTGGTATTATCCCAATAGAATACACTCGTTACATCAATTCTTACAAGGCATACTTCAGGATCTTTTATTCCATCAGGAAACCATGTATTCACCAAAGGACTCCAGTTTCGTTTTAATTCATCTTCATCACAGATCACTGAACCTTCACCATGTATTTCCAGGTATGCATCAGTATCAGGATTTGCAAACACCACCTGAATTTTATTATTGATTGAAATGTCTTTTAGTTTACCGGATGATTTACTCGCAAAAAACCAGCAATTACCATCCTCATCAATTCTAACAGCAGCCATGGGCCTGTTATTTCTTTTTCCTGATGCATCGGTAGTCATCAACATACAAATATTAGATGTGCCTGCCAGCTCATTCATTTGCCTTACTGCTGCTTCGTTAATAATTATCCGCTCCATTTTCATATTCTCCTGGTAGATAAGAGAAAAATAACGTGCCAGCAATGAATCAGGTAGTTTTCATCTGTACTTTTTCATCCGGATTATTGATCAAACCGATTGATATTGAATGGCTGATAGCCTCTGAACTGTGGGCAAAATAACAACACATTACACCTGCTTCTTTCATCTGTTCAATAGCAGGTAATACGGTTGGCTTTGTTTTTTTCCTCACTTTTCTTAAATAAACAGCAACGATCTTTTCTGGAAAATGTGAAACAATTGATGCATAGATCGTAGGATCTTCCTGTGTATCATCTCCCAACAAAATAAACTTCTGTTGCGGATACACTTCCAATATCCTTACTATTCTCATGAACTTGGTTGAATGATTATTCTGACCGGTTTTCCATATCTGGCTGAATAATTTTAACTGGTTCAATAAATAAACACCTTGTGGTAATTTTTGTTTAATAGCAAACTCACGGATGTAATCATATAAATTCCATTCACTACTTGATACAAAAAAGAAGGGATTCGATTCAGCATGACGAGCACCTGCTCTTGCCAGTAATTGATAATGTTTTACCACACCTTCAAAAGGTTGTCGGCTATGTGCATTCTCCGTCAATAATACATACAATCGTTTTCTTAAACGGGAAGAATGTGAGATCAGAAATGTATCATCAATATCAGAGATGAATGCATATTGGTTTTGGTAAGGAATATAAAACATACCCTTACCTACCGCTTTTGAATTATTTTCTTTTTTTGCACCCAATAGCAGCACATGTATATCATGCCATCCAGGAGTTAAAGGTTTATCCAGTTCCAATTCAAACCTGAAAAAACCATCGTTCTCGCTTTGTGTGTACAACCACTTATTATTCCATTGCAATTTTAAATGAGCTCTTTTATATGGCTGAACAATAAAAAGCCTGATGAGAGCAAAAGTATTGGTCAGAAAATTTTTTGAATAATGCTTTCTCGGTACCGGGCTAAAAAGAAAAACATGGCCAAAAATGGTGACTTTGTTATTGTTTCCATAGCCATGATATACTTTTACAACAGGTTGATCTGTTAAGCGAAAAGCAAGCAAAACCTTTCGCCTTAGTTTCTCAAAAAAAGAAAGCTTCTTTTCGTTTATGTTGGCATGATTATACATTATGACTTAACAATCTATGCAGCAAAGTTTAAAGTTTTTATTCGTCATCAATCCTATATCAGGTGGAAGAAGGAAACAAACTCTGGAGACTTCCATTCATAGTTTTTTTAAATCCTTACCGCACCAGGTTGAATTCTTTTTGATGGATGGCAAAAATGATGCAGCTTCATTAGATCACTGGATCAAAAGCTGGAAACCAGACAGGGTGATCGCTGTTGGTGGTGACGGAACGGTTTCTCTCCTGGCAAAACAATTAATGGGGACAGATGTACCCATGGGAATTTTGCCTGCAGGTTCTGCTAATGGAATGGCGAAAGAACTTGACATTAATACCAGTATAGAAGATGCTTTGAAAATTGTGGTTTTCGGTGAAGTAAGAAGAGCTGATGTTATTAAGTTGAACAATAAACATTACTGTCTTCATCTAAGCGATATCGGGCTGAATGCACAGATCATAAAACATTTTGAAGAAAGAAACCTTCGGGGCTTTCTCGGTTATGGTGCAGCACTACTTAAAACCTTATGGCGAAAAGAATGGATGCATGTTTCTATTGAAACAAAGAACAGGGAAATAAAACGTGAAGCTCTGATGGTTGTTATAGCTAATGCTACAAAATATGGAACAGGTGCTGTGATAAATCCAGGTGGAAATTTATACGATGGACTTTTTGAAGTGATCGTAGTAAAAAAGCTGGCAATATCTGAACTGATAAAAATGCTGTTTAAGGCAAAGCGTTTTAACCCGAAGAAAGTAGAGGTGTTTCATACAAAACATGTAAGCATAGAAACAAGACATAAAGTACATTTCCAGGTGGATGGTGAGTACCTGGGAAAGATCAGAAAACTCACTGCAGATATTGAAGCTGCTAAATTAAATCTGCTGTTGCCAAAAGAAGGTGCTGAAAAATCGGAACGTACAAGTGAGTGACACAACGATGTTACCCGAAGCACTTTAGCTTGTTAAACAATTATCTCTACCTTAGGCTAAACATTGCTATATGTCATACGACTGGAGTTCTTTTAAACTACGTATTCCAATTAATGCTTCTATCGAGGAAGTGTATAAGTGTTGGTCAACCAGTGAAGGACTGACAAGTTGGTTTTTAAGAGAAGCGAATTTCCAATCTAATGAAGGTGTTCCAAGGTCTGTTGATGAACCTGTAAGACCAGGTGATAGCTATGTCTGGAAATGGCATGGCTACGGTGATGATGTGAAAGAAGAAGGCCATATTCTATCAGCAAATCATAAAGATGAATTATCATTTTCATTTGGGAAGGCAGGTGATGTTACAGTGAGAATTTTTACTGCTAAAGATGTTACTATTTGTGAGGTAGAACAAACGAATATTCCCACTGATGAAAAAGGGAAAGAATATTATCACTTAGGATGTTCAAAAGGTTGGCTGTTTTATTTAGCCAACCTCAAATCATATTTACAAGGTGGAATAGACCTTCGTAACCGTGATGTTGATTTAAAAGATGTGATCAACTCCTGATCACCTGTCTTTCCTGGTAAACATTTCATCATCACGTCTGAAAGCTGCTTCATTGGTTCTGTCCTGTGGCGACATCAGGTTTTCTATCCAATGCAAAAAGCTTGAAACCGGACCTTCCATTTTATTTGTTCTGTCATCAAGAATGGGATCATCTAATAATTTGCCCATCTCTAATTCAGCAGGTAAATAAGCTAAAATATTATGACGCTGCGATGCCATGTAAGCTTTTACTTTACCAGCATCAGCATTTTTTCCAACATTATTATATACTTCATTCACTGCAACATCAGCAACATCCTGCATCAGACCTCTGGCCTCACCAATTTCTATGTCAGCATATTTTGCAACCTGGTTAGCAGCCACTTCTTCTTTACCTAAAAAAATCATTTGCAAATAATTCCTGTTATCATTACGGGCAAGAATTGCAGCACCTTCATCCGTTTTTCCAAACCTGTACAAAGCCACTAAAACAGCTGCTGCTGCACCTTGCTGTGCATGATCTGTTGCACCAGGCTTTTTCGTTTCACTCTGGTGCGTTGCATTCACATCAATTTTATTGATAGCCTTTGTACCTAATTTTGACTGAACAGCTTCTACTATATTGATTGCCATAGAAATCTTTTTATAGCAGGCGGAAAAAATTATGCCAGTTGATTTTTTTTACCAGCGTTCAGTATTTTGCTGATCGTCTGTTGTGTCGGTAACTATGTATACCTTGAAATAAAATAATTTCTTTGCAAGACTTTGCGAGACTTTGCGGATACTCTGCGAACTTTGCGGTTAGATTTACCGCAAAGAACATTATGTACGCAATGGTAAACGCAAAGTTTTGAGCATTCATGATCATTTGTCCCAACTGGCATATAGTCACCGTTGTGTCAAATTGACGAGGAGATTCATCGAGATAAAAACATACAAATAATATTCCGAGGTACTCACTTGTACATCAGAACTTTTTTAAACAAAAGGCTTTCACAGTTACTTTAAAGGCTGACAAACAATGATATGGCGGCATGGTACTTGTCGCTGTTCACATAAAACAATATTATGGACAGACTTGAATTAAAAGGAAGATGGAATGAGCTAAAAGGTAAAGTAAAACAAGCTCACGGTGATCTTACTGATGATGATCTGAGATATGAAGATGGAAAAGAAGATGAGCTGTATGGAAGATTACAAACCAAACTTGGTAAAACAAGAGAGCAGGTTGTTGACTGGTTGAAATCTTTAGGATAAACATTTCAGCAGGCAGCAAATTACCTGTTGCCTGCTGTTGTTTTTCTTTCCAGGTAATAATTTCCCAGCACAACAACAATACAAATTCCACCGATCAGCCACCATAGAATATTAAAACCTGAATATTCAACTACCTGGCTTCCAAAAGTTGGAGCAATCACATGAGCTGCAGACCAGGCCATGGTATATAATGCAGCATAACTTCCACGATTGGTTTCTGTAGTTCGTGAAATCCAATAAGTATTCATGAATGGCAGCACGAATATCTCTCCTATTGTTATTAGTATCACAACAAATACTGCAGCATAGAAATTCGCTGGCAATACATTTAATAGAACATAACCAACTCCTGTAAGCAAAGCACCTACCCTTATGTAATAAAGAACAGTTCGTCTTTTCTCTAAATAATAAACCAATATCATTTCAATAAAAGCGATCAGCAAACCATTTATCGCCATTAAAATTCCGATCGATCTTTTTGTAAGACTCCATTCCTGTTCAAGAAAAAGTGTTTGCATGCCGAAGAGTTGCAGAAAACACATGGCAAACAATATCACCATAGCAATAAAGAACATATACTTTGCATCCCTGTAAGGTGATGATGTTACTTTCAAGTGTTGCTTAACAATATTATCAGGCTGCTTCTTTGGTTTCAATAAAACAAACATGAGTACAGCAGCACCAATGTTTGTAAATCCATCTACCCAAAACAATAATTGGTAATTGATCTCTGCTAAAAATCCACCCAAAGCACCACCAACAGCCCAGCCAAGATTGATAGCAAGCCGGTTTAAAGAATAGGATCTTGTTCTGTTTTCTATTGTGCTGTAATGTGCAATAGCAGTGGAGTTAGCCGGGCGAAAACTTTCATTGCATAAACTCAAAAAGAAAGTGCCGATACAAAGTGGAATAAATTCTCTGAGGTATCCCACAAGAATAAACATTAATCCTCCAGTGAATAAAGCACCAACCTGTAATGAATGAAATCCAAACTTATCTGTTATTCTTCCACCGAAATAAGCTCCAACAATAGATCCTGCACCAAAAAAAGCCATGATCGTTCCAGCTTGTGATACTTTTAAACCAAGACCATCAACAGCATACAATGTCATAAACCCAAGTACCATTGTACCGCTTCGGTTGATTAGCATTACCAATGACAATAACCAGGTCTCCCTGCTTAATCCACTATATGCATTCTTATAAATCCTGGCTGCTGATGATAACATAGAATAATGCTAAGATACTTATCTGTTACTGCCGGTTGATACCACTAAAGAGTATATATCTTCGCAAAAAATAATCATATGAGTATAGCAGACAGACTATCACAATTGAATAAAGAAAAGAGTGATGCTAACTTAAAAGCAGGCGAAACTTTCCTGGCAGAAAATAAGAACAGGCCAGGTGTTGTTGAAACAGCAAGCGGTTTACAATATGAAATTATCACTGAAGGCAACGGACCAAAACCTTCTGCAACAAGTAAGGTTACCTGTCATTATCATGGTACTTTAATAGATGGAACTGTATTCGATTCTTCTGTGTTAAGAAATCAGCCAGCCACTTTTCCATTGAACATGGTAATAAAAGGGTGGACAGAAGCTTTACAACTAATGCCTACAGGAAGTAAGTGGAGATTATATCTTCCACCGAACCTGGCTTATGGTGACAGGCAAACCGGTGCTCACATAGGACCAAACAGCACATTGATATTTGAGGTAGAGCTCATCAGCTTTAATTAATTACCAATCATAATCTGGTATTACAACTTGTAATAAAGATGATCTTTGAATAACACATGATGATTATATTCATCATGGGTTATTTTTTTAACTAAATGCATTGCCATGTTATTATCACATTCTTTATTGCTGAACCTGTTGATCTTATTCTCTGCCTGTTCAGAAAATACTACTAACCAAACCTCTTTGCAACAGGTTGGTGGAAGTTGCGAAGGATGTGAAGCGATCCACGAAAGCCCTGTTCCGTTTTCCAAATTATCACATATAGATACACTGCCTGGTTTCAATGATAAAGGCCAGCAAATAGAAGTGGGTGGAGTTGTTTATAAAAAAGATGGGAAAACACCAGCAAAAGACGTGGTGATATATGTTTATCAAACAGACCCAAAAGGAATTTATCCAAAAAAAGGAAATGAAACTGGTTGGGGTAAACAACATGGATTTATCAGAGGATGGATGAAAACAAATGATAAAGGCGAATACCGGTTCTATACTTTACGGCCAGCCTCATATCCCAACAGTACCAATCCACAACATATTCATATTACCATCAAAGAACCTTCGTTCAATGAATACTGGATAGACGATTATCATTTTGCGGATGATCCTTTGGTAACAGCAGACATCAAACGAAAAGATGGAAAACGAGGAGGAACAGGATTACTTTACTTACAAACCGGAAATGGAATTGCAAAAGCAAAAAGAGATATTATTCTGGGTTTGAATATTCCTGGTTATCCTCAAAAATAATTAGTCTATAAGGTCTTAACCATCTGGCCATTTTGTTTCTCAAAACCCATTCTTTTCAAAAACGCTTCATGGTTTTTATTCGAAACATTCGAGTATACTAATTGTTGAATGCCTTTAGTTTTTAAAAATGTTTTCTCTTTTTCAAAGATGAAGGTTCCAACCTTATAATCACGATATTTCGGAACAGTATAATTGATCTTTACATAAGCTTTACCATCTGCAGAAAGTTCAGCCACAAAAATGTTAGCGATCACCATATCTCTCAACGTAACAAAACGAATATCATTATCATTACCTGCTAACTTATACTCAGGAAAATAAGATTCAATGTCTTTATTATAAAACTGGAGAAACTTATTTATGATCTTATCACCCGGGATAAATTCAAGCAGGTCAAAATTCTCTTTAGTATTATACGCTTTCACCAGGTAAAAAGCATTTATCAAAAGCAGGATCGTATTCGTAAGAATAATCGGGAAAGCAGTAATCAAAATACCATAGATGATAAATGCAAGGCATCCAAACAAATTAAGCCAGCGAAACCGCAGATCATTATTCACCAGCAACGACAGGGCAAGTAAAACTGAGGCCGCATATCCTACTAAAACACCGATCATATATCAACTTTAGGGCGGCAAATCTAAATGAAAACTATAGTACTGCTATATGACCTTCATCAATAGTAATGGTTTCCTTAACATTCTTTTATTACCGCTCGGCAAAAGATTATACCGTTAACACAGTGAGGAAATATATTTTTGCCTGCAACCAATGACCCATCAGCTGCTGCATATCTTCTTATTTTGCCTTACCCATTTTTCGTTGGGCAATACTTTATATGGTGATGAAATTAAACAACAGCCTCCTATTATTGCACCTTTTATTCCTGATTACAACATCACTACTGATTCGCCTGTTTGCATTATTCCTTTTAGCAGGGCAGGAAATCTGATTGTTATAAAAGCTAGAGTAGATTCTATTGAAGGAAATTTTATCCTGGATACCGGAGCTCCGGGTTTGGTTTTAAATCAAACTTATTTCCGTGATTATCCTGCAAGGCAGATACACGATGCAGAACAAACAGGCATTACCGGAACATCATCTCCTACACTAAAAACAGATGTAAAAGATTTCAATCTCGGTACTTTTCATTATTCGAGGATCGAAGCTGACCTGGCTAATCTGGGTCATATAGAAAATTCTAAGAACATCCGAATATTGGGTCTGGTAGGATTAGAGTTCTTTAAAAAATGTGAGATGTTTATTGACTTCGACAAAAAGCAGGTACACCTGAAATACATCAGCAAAAAAAATGTTCTACCAGCAAGTAAGATACTTGAAGATGAAAGTGCATATAAGGTGATACCGATAGACCTGATGGATAACAGGATTGTTACCACAACTGAATTAGGTGGAAAGAAGTTGAAGATGATAATTGACTGTGCAGCAGAATCGAACATCCTTAACAGTAAACTGCCTGACAAACTGCTTGAATATGTAACCATCTCAAGACGTGTTAAATTAACCGGATCAGGAAGTACACAATTGCATGCTTTATACGGAAACATTTCTGAACTGAAGATCGGGGATGAAAAAATCGGACAGTTACCAGTATTACTCACCAATCTTGAGAACACCTGTTTTTCTTATAATGGTTGTATTGACGGAGTTTTAGGATTTGATTTCCTGTCGCTCCATAAAATAGGGTTTAACTTTGTAACACGCAAAATGTATATATGGAAATGATGCATATAAGACGATACGGCTTAGCAGGCTTTTGCCTGTGCATCTGCATTTTGTTGTGCAGCTTTGATGGTTTTGCTCAACCTGGTTTAAAAAAATATTCAATCCATAACGGAAGCGAGATAATAGAACTCTCGAAATCTTTACCGGAGAAAGAGTTGGATGAATTCATTATCAATTTTGATCTTGGAGAACTTAATCTTAAACATTTCATCAGAACCAACAAACCTGATTCGCTTTCAAAAAGAGGTTGGCTGATTGTTGTAAATACAGCTGAACTATTAGTCATTAGCAGGCCAATGAACAGTATTAACCTGACTGACTTATTACTGGAGAAAGTTCATTTTAGCAAGTTCCCATTTGGTGAAGACAATGCGAATACATTGTCTGCCAGGTATGGTAGCAATAAGTTTAAGAACAAATACCCTTTCAGAGAAGAAGATTCAGTAGTGGTGTTCTTCCTTAAGAATAATAAAAATGCACGGCAGGTTTTACTCGCTGCCAACTTCACGAATTGGCAGAATGAACCGCTGCCAATGAGACTAACTGATAGTGGGTGGATCGCTTATGTAAAACTTGGACCAGGAAAATACTGGTATAAATTTATTGTTGATGGTGAGTGGATTACAGATGAACACAATCAAACAAATGAAAACGACGGAGAAGGAAATACCAATTCCGTTTTCTATAAAACGAATGTTACTTTCTCGTTGAATGGATTTACTGATGCGAAAAGGGTTTATCTCTCCGGCAGTTTTAATGAATGGCGTGAAAAAGAAATGCAGATGACAAAAACTGCTACGGGATGGCAACTACCTGTTCTACTTCCTGAAGGAACGCATACATACAAATTCATTGTTGATAAAGATTGGTATGCCGATGAGAAAAATCCTGTTCGTTTACCTGATGGTCATGGTGGTTATAATTCAGTAGTTCAAATAGGTAAACCATATATTTTCAAATTAAATGGTTTTACCAATGCAAAGCAGGTAATACTGGCAGGTTCATTCAATGCATGGAAAGAAGATGAATTACAGATGAATAAAACAGCAACAGGCTGGGAACTTCCTTATGTGATTGGTGCAGGCAATTATGAATATAAATTTATTGTTGACGGAAAATGGATATCCGATCCTGCAAATCAATATACCGGTAATGATGGTAACTCATACCTGGTAGTATCGCCTAATTACACTTTTAAACTTAAAGATGCCGCTGCGAAAAAAGTATATGTAGCCGGCGATTTTAACGGATGGAGTCCTACATCGCTTCCAATGATTAAACAAGGAGATACGTGGACCTTCAACGTATTTTTAGCTCCTGGCAAGCATCGTTATAAGTTTATTGTAGATGGTGAATGGATAAGAGATCCTGCTAATAAATTATGGGAAGAAAATGAATGGGAAACAGGTAACTCCATTGTGTGGATAGGTCAATAAGAGGCTTCAGTAATTTAGATCTCGCCCTTTTGTTTTACATTTAATTCATGTTTTCAAAGCTCAATCCGTACATACTAAACATTATCGTGTTTAACATGATACCGATACTGGGTGTAGCTTTTTATGACTGGTCTCCCTTCGAAATGTTCTGGTTGTTCTGGATGGAAACACTAATCATTTCAATATTTAATACGGTAAGAGTTTTATTCAGCCAGTCAAGACAACCCCATGAAAATATTGAAGACAATTCCATTTCGCTGAATTATTTTTCTTCACTCAAATACCTCGTGCTGAGAATATTTGTTTTTCTCTTCTATTCTTTATTCATTTTTGTGTTCATTGGATTGATGGCAAGCAAGGATAGTGAACCATTAAGAATGGTAAAAACGCTTGCATTTCAAAACCTGTTGTTCAACATCGCTCTGCTCTCAGCAATTGCAACCAATGTATATTATCTCATCAGGTTTTTCTTTATCAATGGTGCATATCGTTATTCAAAGCCTTCTGATTATTCAGGAATCTTTGATGGAAGACAGATCGTTATTCATATTGCGGTAGTACTCGGTGCTGTAGGTTCTGCATTCCTCTTCAAAAAATCGGGCAATGCCCAATATGCATCTGTATGGATCATTAGTGTATTCTGTATTACTAAATGTATTTTTGAATTACTGCTTGCAAGGAAAAATGCAATAAATACTGCTCAGATTCATTAACTGGATCCACATATTTTTACAATACACCACTTTTCAAATTTCACTTATCCAACTCTCAATATCTTATCCATCTTTTTTCCCCTGGCAAGTTCATCTACCAATTTATCCAAATATCTTACCTGTTGCGTTAACTTGTTTTCAATCTCTTCCACTCTATAACCACAGATCAAACCTGTAATGAGATGTGCATGTGGGTGAATAGTAGCACCATCAAAAAACTTTTCAAATGTAACTTTATCATCTACCAGTTTTTGTAACTGCTTTCCGTTATAACCGGTTAACCATTCAATTACCTGGTGAAGCTCCTCTTTAGTTCTTCCTTTTTTCTCAACTTTTGTAATGTAATGAGGATATACCGAAGCAAAAGTCATCTTTGCTATACGTTCATCATGATTGCTGGTAGTTTTCATGTGCTTATCTTATTCTTTAAATTATTATGATCAGTTTTAAAGTTAGATTATTTTAAGATTCTGGTATTACATTCAGACGACCATATAAACCCAAAGACCTTACCAGCGTCATGTAAAAAATTCATCACATCAACTTACCTTCGACGCCGATAAAATAATAAGATGCGTAGGATATTGTGTTCTGCTTTTTTAGTGTTTTCTTTCTTTTCATCTACATCACAAACAGATACATTTACTGTTGTAAACTGGAATATTGAATGGTTTGGTTCAACCAACAACGGGCCATCCAATGAAAATCAGCAGGAAGCTAATGTGGTTAAAATATTACGCTACCTGAATGCTGACCTCTATGGATTAAATGAAGTAGTGGACACTTTACGATTGAGACGGGTGGTAGATTCTCTCGGAAGCAATTATGGATATTATATTTCGAGTTTTGCCAGTGCAGCATCTTCACCATTATCACCTAATTGGTCAACGGCACAGAAGCTTGCATTCATATACAGGAAAGATGTTTTCACCAACATTAAAACCAGGGCAATGCTAAACAATGGCAGCAATGCTTATTTCAATTTTGCCAGCGGACGTTTTCCCTATTTGTTTAATGCCAATGTGAGTAAAGGTGGTAAAAAAAGAAACATCAGTTTCATTGTGATACATGCAAAAGCAGGGGCAACCACAGCAGATTTTAACCGTAGAAAAGCTGCAGCAGTGGAATTAAAGGATACACTTAATCCTTTTTTTTCCAATCATCCAATGATATTAATGGGTGATTACAACGATGAATTAGAAGGCAGTATAGTGAATGGTTACACAGTATCACCTTATGATATCCTTGTTCGTGATTCCATCAAAACAAATAACAATTACTATCATTCTATCACATTAGCTCCTGAAAGAGCAGGTGAAAGATCAACCATTAGCTATTCTAATGTTATTGATCATCAAATGATCAATAAGAGAATGGATAGTATGTATGTTCCTGGTTCTGCAGATATCAGGCAGGATGTAATAAATGTAGTGCCGGGTTACTTGAGCAGAACTACTTCTGATCATTACCCGGTTTCTTCAAAATATGCATTGATCAATGGAGATACCAGTGTGGTTGTTGTAAATCCACCTCCACCACCTCCTCCACCAATTGTATTCACTGGTTTTAATATATGGCCAAATCCTTTTGACAGGCAGCTCATTTTCCGTTCAGGTAAAACACTTAATAATGTTGTACTTACTATGTATAACAGTATGGGACAAAAAGTATGGCAAAACACATTACCTGTTGTAACAAGCCAATTATTTAATGAAATACAATTGCCTTATTTGCCTTCAGGGTTGTATATTCTAACCATTACTAGTAAGGAAGAAATATTACAGTTTAAATTGGTAAAATAAAAATGCCGTCTTTTCAAACGGCATTTATAATTATCATGCTATTAATTACTGAGCTAA
The DNA here is from genome assembly GCA_023386555.1 of Bacteroidota bacterium. Lineage (GTDB taxonomy): Bacteria > Bacteroidota > Bacteroidia > Chitinophagales > Chitinophagaceae > JAEZDC01. The sequence continues at coordinate 91,497 of JAEWJK010000003.1, forward strand.
ATAACCACCATCAGCAGGGTAATAAGCACCGGTAACGAAAGATGATTTGGAAGAAGCAAGCCACAATATCAGTTCGGCTATCTCTTCCGATTCTCCCAATCTACCAATAGGATGTAAACCAACCAACGTATCCAATGCAGATTTGTCAAGTGAATTTACCACTAGTGGCGTTTTAATATAACCCGGCCCAACAGAGTTAATTCTAATATTTTTATCAGCATACTCTAATGCCGAGGCCTTTGTTAAACCTACCACACCATGTTTTGCAGCCACGTAAGCAGGAGAAAATTTTGTTCCTGTATTACCAAGGATAGAGGCGATATTTACAATGCTACCTCCCTTCTCAAGCATCGCAGGAATTTGATAACGCAATCCATAGAATACACCGGAAAGATTAATATCAATTACTTTTTGCCATCCATCTAAAGGATATTCTCCTGTTGCAGATAAAGGACCTCCAATACCGGCATTATTCACAGCAATATCTAAGGAGCCAAATTTTTCAAGCGTTTGTTTTACCAATGCCTCATTGTCTTCCGGTTTAGAAGTATCAGCTTTAATAAAGAATGCTTCACCACCATTGTTGATGATCTCATTCACTGCAGTTTTACCATTATCCTCACTAATATCAGATACCACTACTTTGGCACCTTCTTTAGCAAACAATATTGCTGCTGACTTACCGATACCTGAACCTCCGCCTGTTATTATAGCTACTTTGTTTTGAAGCGATTTCATATGTAATGTTTTTAGTTAGAAAATTCAATCAAAGCTGATTAATAATTACTTTGATAATGCAAAGCTACAATCAGGAATATAAAAGCACGTTGAGGTAAAGCAAGAAACAACGTTGACATTTCTCAAGCTATATCATAAAAAAAGGTTGTACCGAATTGTACAACCTTTTTGGTAATTGAACTATATAATTAATTATTGTTCTAGCTTAACATCATCAATATTAATTCTTACCTGGTTAGCAGGTGTTTGAATACTTGCTCCGGAAGTATTAAGAATACGAACTTTTACATTCTCACCTGCAGCGGCATTTACATTAAATACCGAAGAAGTAAGTGTAGCTGTTGGAGTTACGGTACTTCCAACTTTCGTCCACGCACCACCATTTTTAGAAACCTGGAGTTCAAAGGAAACTGTTAGAGAGCCTGTTCCTTCAAAGAAATTTGTTTGTGCATGCATTACAGTAACTGTTTGTAACCCTGTAACTGTAAACTCGGTTTCGATATAGCCATTATTTGAACCATGCTGACCTCTTAAACGAGCTGCTTTAGTACCATTTTTTCTATCGTTCGCATCACTTCCGATTACTGATTCACTGAACATCCAAGATCCTGAACTCAATGTAACAGAAGCTGCAGCGTAACCACCTTTTGTTCCTGATTCAAAAGTCTCGGTAATAACTGATCCACCACTTGTACTCTGTGTTGTAAAGCTAACTTCATTCCCATAAGCTGTTCCTGAACTATTGGTAGCATAGGCTCTTAAATAATAGACAGTATTAGCAGTAAGACCAGTAACAGAACTTGTAAATACACCTGTACCAGAACCATCAGTTGTTTTGGTAGTTAAAGCTACTGTAGGACCAGGAGTAGTACTCCAAACAACACCACGGGCAGTTACAGCAGAAGTGCCTTGAGCCGTTACATTACCACCGGAAGTAACCGTTGTTTGTGCTACAGCTGTAACAGCAGTTGTAGTAACAGTAGGTATTGTTAGTGAACCTGCAACAACATCTGCCGGAGTACGAAGTGTAAGTTGCGGTGTTCCATTAAATATAGAAACATAGCCCGTTACAGATGATGCTGTTGCCGGAGGAGTATATCCAAGTGTCGTTCTTACAAAGCTTACAATTGAACCGGAAGGATCAGTAATCGTATAGTTTATTCCTGTTGAAGAAGGAGCTCCTGCAGAAATAACAACATTACTCAATGATACTACTGTTGAAGCCCAGTTGTTTAAGTTGGTTACGATATCAGCAGTATTGGTGGCTCTTGGAACAACAGTACCATTTCCAATCTTTTGCGAATTTCCTACATTATTGATCTGCATATCGCCATTAAAAAGATCAACAGTTAAATTCGAAACATCTACTGCAATGCTGTCGTTCAACACATAGTTAGGATTGTTTGATGGAAAACGAAGCTGTATACCTCTTGCACTACCATCCTGAATACGGTAGTTACCATTTGCTTCATTCAATGTATTTGAAATAACTGTTCCTCTTATACCAGTATTTGCCGGAATGGTTGCACCGGCACCCAAAGCTCTGATCTCTGCAATTGTTTTATATACCAGGTTTGTTGGAACACCACTACCACAACGAGCACCTTTCATCTGAAGATCAGATGTATCACGAATTACTAATTGCTTAGTAGTATTAAACACTGTATAAATAGCAGTAACAATACCATTACCCTGAGGAAGTGATACACCTGCAAAGTTTGCATATCCACTTGATCTCATAATGATTGACTGACCTGAACAATTCTGAAGATTAATATTAGTATTCGCTTTGTTTACAGAAGTATCTGCATAAGTTTTAGTAAGATCAGCAGATGCTACTTCAAAATTGCTGAGTTTAACAAGCATTGCCTGGTGATCGTTGTTTAACTGACTTACGCTTGAAACAATAACCGTATCTATCTGCTGATTTAATTTACCACGCTTAATATATGAATCAACATATATCTGGCGAATTCCAGCAGCAACAGGAGCACCATTCTCAACTACACGGGTAGCCAACTTTATCATGTTTGCATTGTTAGCTATATAAAGTCCTTTACAAAGAACAAATACTTCTCTGCCAATCGGCATAATGTTGTATAAACCTGTAGCATCAATATCTATTTGAATACCTGCTGTAGCATCCTGGATGTACATTGTCTTATAGATATTGCCTGTTCTGTCATTACCTACCACAACACCTCTAATGATGATATCATCTGTAATGAGTTTCATTTCTCCACTTACAGTTGGATATTGGGTCTTTAATTCTTTGATAGTCTTGTTAGCTGTTACACCAGCGTCTGTTGTCATGGCTGGCTCATCAAACTTTTTGTTACAAGCCATTGCAAACACCACAGTAAGCATTACTGCAAGGCTGCTGAGCGATAAAATGGTTCTATTTTTCATCTGTATATTTTATTAAGTTGATATTATTGAAAACGGAATGTGGCACTAATAAAATAGTTCAGTCCGTATGAGTAATATAATTTGGGAGGAAACTTGTTGGTATTCCTGTTTTCAAAATCAAAACGCAGTTGCTCAAAACCTCCGCTTACAATATTCTTGTTGTTTAAAAGATTATTTATTCCTGCATTCAACACAACAAATGTGTTAGATCCCAATCCTAATTTCCTTGGTGCTTTCCACGAATAACCTGCAAACAGATCAACTGTAAACTGGTCGTCTAATTGGGTTTGATCTAATATCTCATGCATCTTAGCTACATCTTCTTCTTTTGTCATATCCAAACCATCAACAGCAGCTTTTGTACGGCGAATAGGGTTAAAATCTAACCACATCTCTTTCATATAACTTCCGGTTAAGCTAACAAACCAGTAATTTGGAGAACGATAATTCAAACTCAAACTGTATGCTTCCTGTGGAGTAGATGGTACCCTGAAGTTTTGTGAATAGATGGTTTGCGTTGACTGCGATACATCTAACTGGCTTGAGTTGTTATCAACCGTTACCTGTGCTGTTTGCCTGCTATCAAAATAATATCTTCCAATAGCTGCGGCAGCACCAACAGACAATGTTCTGGTTATTTTAGCCTCTGTACCAATCTCTGCTCCGTAATGCACTTTGTCTATATTGCCTAAAGCATAATTTACAAAGTTTCTTACCTCATCATGGTAAAAGGTCATTACATTCATCTGGTTATCAAATCTTGTGTAATACCCGGTAATTCTTGCTTTTAAATTAGGCGAGTTAAGTACGTATCCACCTTCCAATGTTTGTATCTTCTCACTTTTAACATTGTTCTGTACAAAGTCTCTTGTTCTCGGAGCTAAATACACGTTATCGAAATATGGGGCTCTTGTAAGATAAGCGCCGTTTACATACATATAGTTTCTTCCGTCGATCTTATAGGTGATACCTCCTTTAACAGCATAGTTCAAAAATTCATTAACGGAAGATTTTCCAAATGAATTGTCAGGGTACAAACCATTCCTCACATGACCAACTCTCCAGAATTTTGTTTGCGACAATTCTACTGCAGCAAAAAGATCTACTTTATTAAACTTGAAAACACCTTGCGCCCAGGCCGATGCTTTTGTAATGTTTATGTTGTAATCATGACCGTACTTATCTCCCTCTTTAACTATCCGGTTAGGATTCTCCAGATCATTCTGGTTAACAGTAGTGTTGCTGGGAAAATCTCGCTCTGCAAACTGGTTCAGGTTCACAAAGAAATCACCACCCAACAGATCATTTATCCTGTTGAAATAATGATTCTTCTGCCATTGATAAGATGCACCTGCAGTAAAATCTGCATGGTTACTCAAACGTGTATTGAAAACAGAATTCACATTGAATCGGTTCGTATAAATAGCCCTGTCTTGTAATACATAACGGGATCTTGAACCGGGAACAGGATTTCCTGCAACAATATTATTGGTGTTCGACCTGTTGGATTCATACAACCTGTCCCAGTTGATCTGCAAAAGATCAGGGTTAGCTATAATGCTGTTTCGCAGTTGCTCCTGCATAGAAGGGTCAAGTTCATAGCTAGGTAAATACCTGTAATAGTCAGGTCTTGGATCAGCAGCATTATACCAGTCTAAAGCAGTGGTAGCCCTTTCGCCAAACATGAAACCTGCAGCAGTGGTCCATGTAGTGTTATTATTGATCCTGTTTTCATGGTTCAGAATAATTACTGGTTGATGACTTTTTGCAGTATTTGCATTTCGCTTTTTGCCACCCTGCCATCCCCATGCAGGATTGTAATAATTCGTGCCGGCCAGGTCCATCGCTTCCTGTACACTGGCAGTTTGTCTTCCGTTTTCTGTAGGTGCTCCAAATACAACTAAAGACAGTAGATGTTTGCTGTTAATTCTTTTATCAACTGCAGCAAAATAACTCCATCCGTCATAGTAAGTGCCTGGTACATAACCTTCATCGGCCCAGCGACGGCTTCCGGCAAAAGTAAATGCCCAGCCCTTCTTGCTGATGCCGGTACCATGATAAAAATTAAGGCGGTGCCGGTAACTTCTGTTAGACACAGCATAACCAAACTGTGTTTGTGCTCTTTGCCTGCTGGCCCTGGTGTCAATGTAAGTAGAGCTACCAATGTCGCCGAATGCAAATGTATTTGCACGTAGAGCAATCGAAAGATCACGGTTACGAACTACATCATTTAAGCCACCCCATAATCCCCATGGTGTCCATCCATTATCCAGGTTATCCATGTGAATACCGTTCATGTACACAGCATTCAAATCATTGTCATAACCCCTGATCCTGAAACGGACTGCATTAAAATTGAAAGATGCCGCACTATAGAAAGGATCACGGCCTGCAGTAAGAATCGAGGCTATACCTTGTCCCCCACCATCTCCTTCATCATCTATTGTAACTGTAGGTATCGTTTCTGTGATATCATCCTTTATCACATTAGCAATACTGTCAGCCCTGGCTTGTACAGAATCTTTAGCCTTACCATTTTGAGCCACCGCAATCGTTCCAAAGAACAAGGCTGGCATCAGCAACGTCAGTTTTCGCATATATGTTTTTTGGTGCAGCAAATGTAGTCAGAGCCTTGCATTTGCCGCCTGATAAATGTGAGATTAATCCTATATTAATCTATTCTTAAAGACTGTTCACCGAAATAAAAATTCAACCTGTCAGTTGTTTGCTCACAGGTTAAAATCATTCACCGAAATAAAAAATCCCATCCAATAAACTCCGGATGGGATTCTTTGCCAAGGTCAAAAAATATTATTCACTTACTACTTCAAATTCGATCTCGGTATTGTTTCCGTTGCCAAAATCAATCGAAGCTTTATGTGTACCTAATTCTTTTACTTCTTCTACTAAAGAAATTCTCTTGCGGTCGATCTCGTAACCCTTTTGATCACGTATAGCTCTTGCAATCTGTAAAGATGTAACGCTACCAAAGATCTTACCGCTCGTACCTGTTTTAGCAGTGAGCTTAACAGCTGAAGATTGTAAAGCACCAATAACGCTTTTAATTTCAGCCAGCATTTTATCTTCTTTCTTCTTAGCAACTTTCTGACGCTCCTGTAATTGCTTTAAGTTAGAAGGACTTGCTTCTACAGCGAATTTCTGAGGGATGAGGTAGTTTCTTGCATAACCATTTTTTACTGTTACCAGTTCATTGGCTCCACCAAGATTATCTACATCCTTAATTAATATTACCTGCATGGTTTTGTTTTTAGTTCCCAAGAGCCCAATCTGAGATTGTGACTGTCTTCCGTTCGTACGGAATTAGGGATGGTGACTAAATATGGTGAGTGGTCAATTGCCAGTCGTGAGTTATTCACGTCTAACAATTCACGTTTCACGTTCTTATTTCAATAAATCTGTTACATAAGGCATCAAAGCCATCTGGCGAGCCTTTTTAACTGCATCAGACACTTTACGCTGATACTTCAAAGAGTTACCTGTTAAACGACGAGGCAATAATTTACCTTGTTCATTCACAAACTTCTTCAAAAACTCAGTGTCTTTGTAATCAATGTAACGGATACCGTACTTCTTAAAACGACAGAACTTTTTCTTAGGCTTCTCAGCTTTGATCGCCGTTAGGTATTTAATTTCATTTGCTTTTGCCATGATATTAACCCTCCGCTTTTTCGGTTCCTGTAGGTACGCCACTTCTCTTTCTGGAATTATACTCAACGGCGTATTTGTCGAGCTTAGTTACCATGTGACGCATTACCTGCTCGTCACGCAGCATTTGGATCTTAAGACCCTCATTGAGGTTGGATGGCCCAGTAAATTCAAGAACCCAGTAAATTCCTGTGGTTTTCTTTTGAACCGGATAGGCCAGTGATTTTAATCCCCAAGGGTTGCTGTGCACTATACTTCCACCGTTTGCAGAAATGTAATCGGTGTACTTTTTCTGAATAGATTTGAACTCATCTTCAGAAAGCACAGGGGTAAAAATCACCATCAATTCGTAATTGTTCATTACCCTGATTTTGTTGTTTAAAAAATTGTTTAATCCGACCAGTTTCTATGATCGGGCGGCAAAGGTAAGGTTCTGGCACTAAAAACCAAGAGAGATATTGATTTTGACACCGGCTTTTGAAGCTATTTTAAGCTTTTGTTGTGGCAATCTGGCAATGTGCTTTGCTTCTGTCTCGCTTCTCTTTGGCTTCTGTCTGGGATGTGTCTGGGTTGTGTCTGGGTTGTGTCTGGGAGTTTATAGGTTAGGCATCGGTTCAGACACTGGTTCTCATAGGAATGTCAGTTAGGTAATAGGTATCTTAGCTTTTATCTGCCGCTATACCGTCAATATCTCTACATCAAGCCCTGTTCGCTTTGCATCCATTGTGAAACAAGCAAATCATTTTAAATGTAGCAGGTGAGCAATATCTTCATCTGGTTGTATCTCAGCTTTTTGAAGTTCACCATCCTTATTTTTCATTAATATTCCTGATTTATCGCCAATCAACTGCAATTTTTCTTTATCTAGCAATAAAGCGGTGCCTTCAGGTAAACAAACCACTTTCATTTCTGGATTTAATTTTACAAACTCAGTTAACCGTTGATCTCTTGTTTCTCCATTATGCCCTTCAATCACTACATTATAATAATGCGGATTGATCTGGAACGGAAAGAAATTCAATGCCCGGAAGCTCTTAGGTTCAATGATAGGCATATCGTTCGTGGTACAAATGGTAGCTCCGGTAATATTGGCTCCGGCACTCCAGCCGATATAGGGTGTGCCGGCTTTTACTTTGCCTTTAACCAGGTTCAGAAGGTCTGCTTCATACAAATCATGCAATAGTTTAAAAGTATTGCCACCACTCACCATAATCACATCAGCATCTTCTATAAGACTGGTTCCATTTTCTTTGGTAACAACATCTATACTATAAGGTAATTCCGCAAAAGCATTTACAACCATTTTGGTTAATGGCGTTTTATCTTCATCAACAAAGGCGAAAGGAATGAAAGCAATTCTTAGTGAGGTATTTCCTAAAAACTGTTTGATCTGCGGTATCGCCATTTCCAGGTATCCACTGTTTCCAACTCTTGAACTGCTTAATGCAAGTATTTTCATCTTGGTCATTTGCAAAAATAATTAACAAATGAGTGTCTTCACAGTCGGCTTTTAATCACTCTTATAACTCAACTTCCTTTCATAATAAATTTTTAATGGATATGTGTATTATTTAATACATCCGTATAGTATTTATCATGAACTTGCACACATAATAAAGGACAGACTATGAAAGAAGCACTGAAAAAATTATACGACCTTATTACCAAGCCAGCCCCAAAGAAAGTATTGATTCCTGTGAGAGCGAATAACGGCCGTTAATATAATTACCCCTACTGAAAAGCTGAAAGCATAAGTTATCCTCTTATGCTTTTTTTATTTGCATATTAAGCGGTACTACTAAGATTTCTGATATTTAGCTTGTGAAAACAGAACAAAAAAAGATTGACTTCATCAATAAACTGCTGGAAGATTGTGTGCTGGCATATCCGGTGTCTTCATTTGTAATTGGTATATATCAACAATACCAGCGAAGAGGCTGGCTTACTAAAAGACAATTGCAAGGTTTATACGATAAAGCTGCAATGATCAATGATATGCCACCAGAACGTCTGGCTTCATTGGAAGCACTCATCAAAAAAATGCCTGATAGAATTAAGTCTGAATTACCGCAGGCAAAACCTTTATACGAAAAAGATGAAAGTGTTGGACAAACCATCAACGCTATTCTTTCAAAATATCCGCAACACAAACGAGTGCTGTTCTTTCAATCGAAATATCAAAACAACGAACAATTGAATGCTGCAGAAGTTGCAGAATTAATAAGATTCAAAACAATATTAAAAGTATAATTCACGCAAAGCCGCAAAGTAAGTAAGACGCAAAAGATGTGATCTTTAAAGGTAGTAGGTGGTCACAACCGAATTTTAAGATCATATAATACAGAAAGTAGCAAAAACAATAAGCTGCTAAACACAAATCTTTCCGACTTTGCTCCTTAGCGCCTTTGCGTGAAATTGTTTCTTTAATTTGCCTCTCATAATCACTTACAATTGAAAAGACTGCATCCTGCCATACTCAGCATTGCTTCAGGAATTATCTTGTGGTTGAGCTGGCCAACATCTCCATTAACGGCATTTATTTTTTTTGGATTTGTGCCCATGCTGTTAGTAGCAGATCTTGATCTTACCCGGAAAAATTTCTTCGGCCATAGCTTTCTTGCCATGTTAATATGGAATGCAGGCACTACCTGGTGGATATGGAATTCAACCAGCGTAGGTTCTGTTGCAGCCATTGCAGCCAATGCATTGCTGATGTGTTTACCATGGTGGGGCTATGTGGTTTTCAAAGAAAAGTTTGGCAGAAAAGCAGGATATTTTTCATTGATAGCTTTCTGGATGGCATTTGAATTTATTCATTTGAACTGGCAATTAAGCTGGCCATGGTTGTCATTAGGAAATGTATTTGCATCTCAACCTGATTGGGTACAATGGTATGAATACACGGGAATTGGTGGAGGAACGTTATGGGTATTATTAGTGAATGTATTGGTGTATGATTGGATGTTTGGAGGAGAAGGGAAAAGTAAGAAGTCAAAAGTAACAAAGGCAATATCGATTACAATTCTTCTATTATCACCCATTCTGTTTTCTAAGTTAATCGAATTGGCTAATCTGAATTTTAAAGAGTTCAAACGGCAGGTAGTAATTATCCAACCAAACATAGACCCTTACGAAAAATTTGAAAGCGGTACCACTGCACAACAAATACAAACACATCTTAATCTTACAAGATCAGCAATTGATTCAAATACAAAACTTATCATCTGGCCCGAAACTGCTTTGTCTGCTAACACAGAAATCAGCAACGTAGAAAATGTACCGGATTACAGACCTGTATTTGAATTTCTGCAACAACATCCTAATACAACTTTACTAAGTGGAATAGAAACCTATCGTTTATACGGAACAGAAAAACCTTCATCACCTTATGCAAGAAAAACTGGTGATGGTGTTTACTATGATTCATATAATGCTGCAGTAAGTATAAAACATGGTGAGCCACTTCAGTTTTACATCAAAAGCAAACTGGTTCCGGGTGTTGAAACACTTCCGTCGTTTCTAAATTTCATGGGACCGATATTCGAAAAATTTGGCGGCACTACAGGTGGTTATGCAATGGATACTTCCTCAATCGCATTTCGGAATAATGGCAATCCTTTTATTACTGCTCCTATTATTTGTTACGAAAGTATCTATGGAGAATATGTTGCCAGCTATGTACAAAAAGGTGCAAATATCTTAACCATTATGACCAATGACGGATGGTGGGGAAATACTCCAGGTCATAAACAACACCTCGACTATGCAAGATTAAGAGCCATTGAAACAAGAAGATGGATAGCAAGAAGTGCCAATACCGGTATCTCGGCTGTTATCGATAATTATGGAAACATTGTATCAACACAGCCGTGGGATAAACCTGCAGTTATCAAATACAATATTCCGGTAACTAGTCGGGAAACTTTTTATGTGAAATATGGTGATTATCTCTACCGGTTTTTCTCACTGCTGGCAGGAATATTGCTGCTTTGGAACCTGTTCATCGTTGCTAAGAAGAAGTTGAGCCGATCGAAATAAATAGCAACATTAATTCAAATCAAATCATTTCCTGTGCTGAAAAATTTCCAGTATTTCAACACTTCTATTTCATATAGAATAGAAGGTACCGGTGAACCAATTGTTTTGCTTCATGGTTTTGGAGAAGACAGTAAAATCTGGAACAGCCAGGTAGAATATCTCAAAGAAAAATATCTCGTTATCATTCCTGATATTCCCGGTAGTGGCAAAAGCACTATGCTGGAAGGATTATCACAAGCCATCACATTAGGTGATTATGCTGTCTGCATCCAGGCATTATTACTTCATGAAAAGATCACGGAATGTTTCATGTTTGGTCATAGCATGGGTGGCTATATCACTTTAGCTTTCGTGGAATTGTATCCAAATCTTGTAAAAGGTTTTGGCCTTATTCATTCAACCGCATTTGCAGATAATGAAGAGAAAAAACAAAACCGTCAGAAGGGTATTGAAATGATGGAGCAATACGGTGCAGCATCATTTTTAAAAAATACGATTCCGAATTTATTTGGCTCATCGTTCAAAGAACAACATCCTGAAGTTGTTCAGCAATTGATAGATGATTCGGCTCAATTCTCCACACTTGCCTGCCAGCAATATTATACGGCAATGATGAACAGGCCTGATCGTCAGCTTGCTTTAAAGAACAGTAAAGTGCCTGTACTTTTTGTTGCAGGAACGGAAGATGTGGCTGCTCCATTAAATGATGTGTTGGAACAATCAAAGCTTCCGGCTATTTCGTATATTCATGTGCTGGATGGTGTTGGACATATGGGAATGCTGGAAGCACCCGAAAAGATTTCTCAATATCTTGATACATTCATCAGCCAGGCAGTTGAAGCAAATGTTTAATGATAAAGAGAATTTTGATACTGCTCCTGCTGATCACTTCGGTCAGTGTCCATGCTGCACACATTGCAGGTGGAGAACTTCAATATACCTATCTCGGTCCTGGTTCAGGTAATACAGACAGGTACCAGGTTACTTTGAGATTGTTCAGAGAGTGTTCATCAAATGGCCCTCAGTTAGCCAATGAAATCGTAAACGTAGGAGCTTACAGCAATTCTTCAAATACTTTAAGAGCTTCTGTATTTCTAAATCTTATAGGAGGAATTTATGTTATCCAGCTACAGGAAAATGCAATTCCTTGTCTGGTTGGATCACCTGACGTTTGCTACCAGGTAGCTGTTTATACAAACAGTATTGAATTACCAAGAATACCCGAAGGTTATACCCTTGCCTGGGCAAGATGTTGCAGGGCAATTGATTTAGCAAATGCCCAGGGACAGATTGGAGCAACATATATAGCGAAAATTCCCGGTTCAGATGTATTACCAAATGGTTTTAACAGCAGTCCGCAATTTGTTGTAAAAGATACTGCCTTGGTTTGTGGAGATAATGATTTTACATTAGACTTTGGTGCCTTTGATGCTGATGGAGATTCACTCAGCTACGAATTTTGTGATGCTTATATTGGTGGTAGTAATGGAAATCAAAATGCACCTCCTCCTTTAAATCTTAGTCTAAACGAAATATCGTATGGAAGCGGTTATTCCGGCTTTCGACCAATGGGACCCGGTGTTGAGATAGATCCTGTTACAGGAATTATTTCAGGAGTTGCACCGGAAACACCGGGCAGATACGTAGTAAATGTTTGCATTACAGAATGGAGAAACGGTTTTGCAATCAGTCAGCATAGAAAAGATTTTATTCTAAAAGTGGGCGATTGCAACCTGATTGCAGCAAAGTTGAAAGATCAATACATAAACTGCGACAATTTTACCAGTGTTTTTCAAAATGAAAATAGCTCATCCGCTATACAATCTTATTTCTGGGATTTTGGTATAGCAGGAATTACATCCGATACTTCAAATATGCCACAACCCAGTTTCACTTATCCTGATACAGGTGTTTACCAGATAAAACTCATCATCAATCGAAACCAGGAATGTTCTGATACTGCTACCTCAATTGTAAGAGTTTTCCCAGGCTTTGAACCGAATTTTAATGTTACCGGAAGTTGTTTTATGTCGCCGTTTTCGTACACTGATATGAGTACGGCAACCTACGGTGTTATTAATAACTGGCGTTGGGATTTTGGTGTGACTGCACTTACCAATGATACCTCAAGATTGCAAAACCCTTCTTATCAATACAATTCAACAGGAGATTATCTGGTAACGTTACTTGTTGAGAGTAGTAAGGGATGTATTGGAACCTTTCAGAAAATTGCTACTGCAACAGATAAACCTTTTCTAAAACTTCCTTTTAAAGATACTTTGATGTGCAGTGCCGATTCACTGACTATAAATGCAGAAGGTTCAGGTATATTTCAGTGGACACCGAACATTAATATCATAAATAGCAATACAGCCAATCCAACAGTGTTTCCGAAAGATACCTTGTATTATGTTGTAGAGCTAACAGAAAATAATTGTGTTGCAAAAGATTCGTTACGAATTAATATTGTTGATACGGTACAATTAAGTATTGGGCAAGACACAGCAATTTGCCAGACCGATAGTATACAAATGAAAGTGCAGAGTTATGCAGTGGCATATTCATGGTCACCATCTGAAGGCTTGGATGATGTAAATAAAAAAGAACCTTACGCATCTCCGTTTTCAACTATGACCTATCATTTAGTTGCCGCTGTTGGAAGGTGTGAAGCAAGAGATTCCATTACCATAAGAGTGTCACCCTATCCAATTTCTAAAGTCGGCAATGATACAGCCATTTGCTTTGGCGATAGAATACAATTGAATGGTTTAGCCGTAACCAATGGTTATATGTGGACTCCTGCGAATAATTTGATCAATAGTAACAGTCTTACGCCAATTGCAGGACCATCAGGAACTACATCATATATTCTTACAGCTACAGGATACCAGGAATGTCCGAAATCAGTTTATGATACAATAACAATAACGGTTATTCCACCAGTAAAAGCCTTTGCCGGAAATGACACAACCATTATCGGAGATCAACCTTTACTATTGAATGCTACAGGAGGGGAAAATTATTCCTGGTCACCTGCTATTTACATGAATAACCCATCAGTTCCAAACCCAACTGTGTTGTTGAGTAATAATATTGATGAGATGTTATATAAGGTTACGGTTACTACTGAAGAAGGTTGTAAAGGAGAAGATGAAATAAAAATAATTGTGTTTAAAACCGGCCCCCAGATTTTTGTACCAGATGCTTTTACACCAAATAATGATACTAGGAACGATCTGCTATATCCGGTAATTATAGGAATGAAACAACTCAGTTTCTTCCGTGTTTATAATCGTTTTGGTCAGCTATTGTTCAACACATCCGAAATTGGAAAAGGATGGGATGGAACGTTTGGCGGTAAAGAACAAACTCCGGGAACTTATGTGTATATGGCACAGGCCATTAACTATAAAGGAGAAATCGTATCTAAAAAGGGAACCGTTCTGTTGATAAGATAACATAGCAAAGCAGCGATTTTACTGTTTCCCCAATCATAATATCAATTGTTGCAAAGCCGTTAAAAGAATGTAAATGAGCTGCATTTGTTTGTACATTCATGGCTTCTTTCAGGAATAAATTGCTGCAGATAAATACTTACGATTGAAGATGAAAAAAGGGCTACTGTTTTTACTATTGATTTGTTGTTCTATTGTTTCGTTTGCCACCCATATAGCTGGTGGTGAATTATTCTATGAAAGAATTGGAGCAGGAACCGCACCAAATACAGACAAGTACCGGATAACGATGAGATTATTCAGACAGTGTAATTCAACTGGTGGAACTGGTGCTGCCCTGGCTGGTGAGTCACCTAAAATAGCCATATATAATACTCAAGGGCTAACATTAGTAACATCTGTAGTTCTTACTGCTCAATTTTCAGGAACAGTACCAACCATTCAAAATAATCCTTCTGCAAATCCTTGTTTAACAGGATCTCAAACAGACAAAACTTCATGTTATGATTTTGGTACGTGGGCTGGAGAAATTGATCTGCCTAAGACAACTGGAGGTTATACTCTCATATGGACCCGATATACTCGAAGAACTGCAACAAATTCATCTATTAGTGGAAATACCGGAGCTGCTTTCGTAACACAAATCCCTGGCTTAGATGTTTTGCCCTCAGGTTTCAATAGCAGTGCAAGGTTTGTGGTAAGAGATACATCTATTGTTTGTAGAAATACTAATTTTTCCCTTGACTTCAGTGCAACCGATATTGATGGTGATTCGCTTGTTTACCGTTTTGCTGAACCCTATGATGGTGTTGGTGGTTCTTCTGCTAATCCGGATCCATTTAATCAAGGGAATCCACCTGGAACTGTAACGCTAAATACCATCCCATATCAGTCACCATATTCAAGCGCTTCACCTCTTGGCACATCTGTAACAATAAATTCTGCAAATGGAATCATTAGTGGAATTGCTCCTGGAACGGCCGGATATTATGTTGTTGTAGTAGTTGTTGAAGAGTGGCGAGATGGTGTTAGAATCAACCAGCATAGAAAAGATTTTACCTTAAAAATCGGAGATTGTACTGTATCAAGCGCAGAACTTTCGCCTGCAGTATTCTGTGGTAACTTTACTCAGCTATTTCAAAACGAATCATCTTCTGCAGGTATAACAGGATATCTATGGAATTTTGGTGATCCTGGAAGTGGTGCTAACAATACCTCAACACAACCAAACCCTACTCATACATTTTCTGATACAGGCAAATTCACAGTTAAGTTAGTTGTAACTAGTACGGGTGGTTGCCAGGATTCAGCAACAGCTATTTTTTCTGTTTATCCAGAATTCAAAGTTGGTTTCATTCCTACTGGCAATTGTTTTCAATCACCTTTCACTTTCCAGGATACAAGTAAAAGCACCTATGGTATTGTTAACAGCTGGAGATGGGATTTTGGTGATGCTTCCACTAATGCAGATACTTCTAATCTAAAGAATCCATCATATCAATATCCATCAGCAGGAGTAAGAGATGTACGATTGATCGCTACTTGTTCAAAAGGTTGTATTGACACTGCCATAACACAAATTAATGTACGGGAAAATCCTCTACTAACACTTCCTTTTAAAGACACGTTGATTTGCAGTATTGATGATCTTCCGTTAAGAGCAGAAGGAACAGGTGTTTTCAGCTGGATTGCTCAACCTGCAGATCCTTCATTAACTACACCCAATGCACAAAACCCGATTGTTTCACCTAATGATACCACACGATACATCGTTACATTGAATGAGAATGGTTGTATTAAACGGGATACGATCAATGTTAATGTGCTTGACTTCATCAGTGTAAATATTGGACAAGACACAGGTATATGCCGAACAGATACGATTGTGTTGAATACAGTGAGCCATGCATTAAGCTATCAATGGTCTCCTGCTACAGGGTTAAGTAATACCAATACAAAATTCCCACAGGCTTTTCCGGATGTCACTACAACTTATTATGTGCAGGCCAATCTTGGATTATGCCCTGCTTATGATACAATCACAATCCAGGTAGCGCCATATCCTGTTGCTGATGCAGGAACAGGTTCAACTATTTGTTATGGAGACCAGGCTCAGCTGAATGGTAGTTATGTAGGAACCGGTTTTGCATGGTCACCGGTAAATACATTGCAGAATTCAAATTCATTAAACCCTACTGCCAACCCTTTACAAACAACAGTTTACACACTTACAGCTTTCAGCCAGGGTATATGTCCAAAGCCAAAAACTGATACAGTAACCGTTATTGTTAGGCCGAAAGTGAATGCTTTTGCAGGAAATGATACTGCCATTACAGCATTGCAACCGCTACAATTAAATGCAACAGGCGGATCTACTTATACCTGGACACCTTCATTAGGATTAAGTGCAACCAACATTGGAAATCCAATATCGACATTGCCTGCAACAATAGATTCAATCATTTATCGTGTAAGAGCTTTTGATGATGCGGGATGTTTCAGTGATGATGAAATGAAAGTGATCGTGTTTAAAACCGGACCTGAAATATTTATTCCAACAGGATTTACACCCAATGGTGATGGTAATAACGAAGTGGTACGGCCAGTATTAGTTGGAATGAGACAATTGAATTACTTCAGGGTGTACAATCGTTGGGGACAAATGATCTTCAGCACCAGTGAAATTGGTAAAGGCTGGGATGGAAAAGTTGGTGGTGTTCCTCAGCCAAGCGGAACCTATGTTTTTGCTGCACAGGCGATAGATTATACCGGTAAAGTTGCATTTAAGAAAGGAACAGTTGTATTGATAAGATAATTTCGCTAAGAGCTAAAAGAGTAAAAGAGAGGTCGAGGACATTAAATATGCAAGACTTCTCTTTTACTCCTTCACTCTTTAATCTCTTAGCTTTAATTCACCATAAAAACAGCATTGGTAAAAAGCATTTTCCCATTTTCCCAGAACAATCTGAATAACGGATCATCAGCTAAATAAACAACTGAACCTCTGCCCATTGGTTGTACACCAAACACTAATCCATCTTTCAATCGGCTCTTCACTTTACTTCCTGCAAAGCCTGTTACATAATTTTCTTTTTTAATGACGCCTACATTCCATCCATTACTTAAGAAATCATATACATCACTGTCTAATTTCAATGTATAATATTGATTGGTATATCCAAAAGCCAAAGGATGTGTTTCATCCATATCAACTTTATAAATAGCACCTGGAATAGAGTTCACCAGATCATCTCTTTCCCTGTCTGCATATCTTCTCAGGTTAGCATAAGTGTCCTTATCCTTATCATCCGATTTTTCTTCTCTTATCTTCAATCCCCATTCATTACTCGCCATTTGATAAACGGTATTGCCCATTGCAACGATCTTACCTCCGTTTCTAACATACTCTTTCAATTTATCATTGGCAGATTTATCACCGAAAGCTTTATAGTTTCCGCTCGGCATGATCACAACATCATAATCATTCAGATTCGTACGATTCAAATGCTCAGCATTGATCAGTGATACCGGATAATCCAATGTCTGATCCATAAAATGCCAAACCTCACCTGCATTTAAAGAAGAAACTTCCTGGCCTGTAAGCATTGCCACTTTCGGAGCTTTTACCATACGAACATCAGCAGAACCAAGGTCCGGACCTTTCTCCATAAATCCTGTTTCTAAAGGTGCGTTGTTGTAAATACCCAACGACCTAAAATCGATATTAGTCCATATAGCAGTATTGGATGTACGTAATACCAACAAGCTTCCGGCACCATAATTCGTTCCCTTATATAACAAAGGCTTCTCTGTTATTCTTACTTTGATACCTGCTTTTAATAATGCAGCAAGTGCTTTTGCACTTTTAGTTGAATTATACGGAATGATGTAGCCATAATTATTTTTTATTTGAGATGGAGATGGCCTTATATCAATTATATCATTCGGAAATTCTATTTTCTGATTGAATGCATAAGCCTGCAATCCATAAGCATAAGGTAAACTCCATGCAGTGATATCATAGGTTGCTGTATCAGATAATTTATTGATTGGTTCCATCAGCACTTTTACCAATGCAGATTTTGGCTGCAATGCACTGATCACAATAGAAAATCCTGCATTCTTCGCTGTTTCTGTTTTACCGGTAAAATAATCGTACCCTTTTGCATTTACAGGAGCAGTTGTAAAATGAAAATCGATTTGGTTTCTTTGCAACAATTCAGCTAATGGATGCAGTTTATCTATCTCAGGTGATGTAATTAAGTATGTTTTGTAGGTTGCATTTTTTGCATGAGTGCTTTCATTAAAGAACTTCTTAAACTCAGCTGCAACTTTCGCAGCGTTCTTTGAAGTAACTTCTATAGTGGATAACCCTGTTGTAGTATGATGTAAAACCCTATCCGTTAAAGTGAGTGTATCGCCATCGTCGGTTGTAATAGACAAACCGCCAGCACTATGACCAGCCTGCTCATAGGTCATACCAATTGCTCCGTTATAAGTTGGATAAGTATCGCCGTATGATGGATAAAAAAGATCGAAATACTGCTTAGTAAAATAAAGCCATCCGTTCTTGTCAAATAATGCCGCATTATTTTTTCCGATGGTGGTCTGAAACTCCCTCTGCCATGGTGTGATCACTTCATGAAAAGGCTCTGCAGCCGGAGCAAAATAATATGGATTATTTACAAACTGTTCGTGGAAATCAACATGCACATGTGGCATCCATTCATTGTACTTTGCTACTCTTTGTTGCGTTTCAATTTGAGTTTGCCATGCCCAGTCACGGTTAAGATCAAAGTTATAATGATTACTTCTTCCACCAGGCCAGGGTTCTGCATGTTCTCTTGATTGCGGATCGGCATTTACATTTTTCCCCACAACTGAATTGAACCAGTTTACATAACGGTCTCTGCCATCAGGATTTAAACATGGATCAATGATCACCACTGTATTCTTCAACCATTCTTTTGTTTGACTGTTGGAAGGATCAACCAAAGACCACAATGTTGCCATTGCAGCTTCTGAAGACGAAGGTTCATTACCATGAACATTATAACTCAGCCAGACAATAGCTTTGTCATTTGAAGATGTTCCTTTTTTCAATCCGGTAGCTTCAAGATTTGCATTCCTGATGTTCTCCAGGTTCTGCATATTCTCAGGAGAACTTACATAGGCCACCATCAATTCCCTGCCTTCATATGTTTCACCATATTTTTCCACCTTCACCATTGAAGGAATAGCAGCAGCTACTGCTTTAAAATAATTTACGATTTTATAATGCTGGGTATATTTTTCTCCAGGCTCATACCCAAGAAATTTTTTGGGACTTTGTAGTTGTGCCGTAGCGATTAACGAAAGCAAAACAAATGATACAAGCAGTAAATTTTTCATGTTGTGAAAATATATTTTTTATTAAACGGGCTGTTGAAATACTATTAAACGTTCCTTGCGTCGCACACTTTTACTGGATGAATTCTACTGAGCAGAAGACAAGTCGCTGTTTATACTGTGACGTTTCGCATCTATTTTTGATAACAATAAATCCTTTACTTCATAAAACCACTCATCTTTTAAAACGCTCAGCACAATAGAATATCTTCTACCCACTTGTCCTTTCGGTTTAGGCATGTTAGATCTCAAAATTCCATCGATCTTGCAACCAATATTTTTCATGGCTTCAATGCTTCGTTTATTATCATTATCAGCCCTTAGTTCCAATCTTTCTACACCCAATTCCTCAAAAGCAAAGCGAAACAGCAAAAACTTGCAATGCCTGTTCAATCCGGTTCTTTGAAAATTACCGCCATACCAGGTATATCCTAGCTGAAGTGTTTGGAATTCAGGCTGAATATCATAGAAGCGTGTACTTCCTGCATATTTACCAGCCTTCTTATCAAAAACAATAAAAGGGTATTCCTTTTGTTGTGCTTTTGCCTTCAATGCAATGTCAATGTATTTTTCAAGTTCTGCTAAACCGGCAGCACCTTGTAAAGAAAACTTCCATAAATCCGGCTCATTCAAAGAAAAATGTTGCAGGTTTATGCTGTCTTCGTTTCTTAATGGGCGAAGTAAAACTCTTTCATCTTCTAAAATGTATTCTTTACTAAAATCAAATGTCATTGTACAACTAATAAGATGGTGATAGACAATCAAAAATTGATAAAAAAACTGATATTAGCAGGCTAAAAATGATAAAACAATAAACTATGTGTGGAATTGTTGGATATACAGGACCAAGACAGGCTTATCCGGTTGTGGTTAAAGGGTTAAAAAGATTAGAGTATCGTGGTTATGACAGTGCAGGAATTGCATTGCTTGATGGAGATCTGAAAGTATATAAAAAGAAAGGAAAAGTTGCTGACCTGGAAGAAAGTGTGGTTGGAAAAAATTTAAACGGTTCTATCGGAATTGGCCATACACGTTGGGCCACACATGGAGAACCAAATGATAGAAATGCTCACCCACATCAGTCACAAGGTGGTGAACTGGCAATGATACATAATGGCATCATTGAAAACTATGCCCAAATCAAACAGGAACTTACATCAAAAGGATACACTTTTAAAAGTGATACGGATACAGAAGTGTTGTTGAATTTTATTGAAGACATAAAGAAAAACAACAATTGTTCTGTTGAGGAAGCTTTGCGTATTGCATTAAAAAGAGTAGTTGGTGCTTATTGTATTTTGTTGATTGATAAGAATGATCCTGAAACGATCATTGCTGCAAGAAAAGGAAGTCCGTTGGTAATTGGCATTGGTAAAGGAGAACATTTTTTAGCATCTGATGCTACGCCAATTATTGAATACACAAAAGAAGTTGTTTACGTTAATGATTATGAGATAGCGATTGTTCGTCCTGATGAATTGATATTGAAGAATATCGGTAACGAAAAGCAAACTCCATTCATCACCAAGCTTGATATGGAACTTGCAAAAATTGAGAAAGGTGGTTACGAACATTTCATGCTAAAAGAAATTCATGAACAACCAGAAACCATCTACGATTGCTTAAGAGGAAGATTACAGGTAGAGGCTGGGCATATAAAGATGAGTGGTGTTGAAAATAACATTGAAGCTTTTACATCTGCACAAAGGATTGTAATCGTTGCATGTGGAACAAGCTGGCATGCCGGTTTGATAGCAGAATATGTGTTTGAAGAACTTTGCAGGATAAATGTTGAAGTAGAATATGCATCTGAATTTCGTTACAGAAACCCGGTTATAAATAAAGGTGATGTGATCATAGCAATTTCACAAAGTGGTGAAACGGCAGATACTTTAGTTGCATTGGAAAGAGCAAAAGAACAAGGTGCTTTCATTTTTGGTGTAGTAAACGTTGTTGGTAGCAGTATTGCAAGAATCAGTCATGCAGGTACGTATACACATGCCGGACCTGAAATTGGTGTGGCAAGTACAAAAGCATTTACCGGTCAGCTAGCTGTGTTGATGATGATGGCTTTAAAAATTGGTTATGCAAAAGGCACCTTAGATAAGGAAAGGTATTTGCATTTAATGAATGAACTTGATGCTGTTCCTGAAAAAGTAAAACAAATATTAGCAGACACTTCAAACATTGAAAGAATTGCCAACAAATACAAAGATGCTTCTGATGCATTGTTTCTTGGCAGAGGATATAATTTTCCTGTAGCATTAGAAGGTGCATTGAAGCTGAAAGAAATTTCATACATACATGCTGAAGGTTATCCTGCAGCAGAAATGAAACACGGACCAATTGCTTTGGTTGATGAGAATTTACCTGTTGTATTTGTTGCTACTAAAGATTCGTACTACGAAAAGATCATTTCGAATGTACAGGAGATAAAAGCCAGGAAAGGAAGAGTTGTTGCTGTTGCATCTGAAGGTGATAACGTAATTACAACAATGAGTGAAGATGTGATGTTTGTACCTGATACAGATGAAGTGATTGCACCTTTACTGAGTACGATACCGCTTCAACTACTGAGTTATTATGTTGGTGTTGCCAAAGGTTATAATGTTGATATGCCTAGGAACCTGGCGAAATCTGTAACTGTTGAATAAGGTTCTGAACGTACAAGTGAGTGACACAACAGAAGCTAAATAATAATTCTGTCGCTGGCTTCATAATACAATTCTATGCAGGGAAATATCATCAAGAAAAGTAAACTCAATACACTTGGATACGGTTTTGTTGCACCTGAATATTTAAATGAAGGTGAAGATGAATATTACCTGCGGAATATGCAGAACCGAAGGGGTGAAGTACATCGTAAGCTTACTGCATATGAAATTGAAGTATTGGTAAGGAATAGGAATACCAGTGACGACTGGAACCAGATATTGGTGTCTGATTCATTTAATCCGGAATTAGTTAAGAATTGTAAGTTTTATGGTCTTGTTAGAATAGGAAAACTGGAGCCATACTATCTTGAATTCAGTGATTTGAAAGTTCCTGTCGGTTTGTATAATTCTACTATCATCAGTTCAGACTTTGGCGATAATGTTTGCATTGAAAACGTAAATTATCTCTCGCATTACATTTTAGGTGATGAAGTGATCATTGTGAATGTAAATGAACTAACCACTACCAACCATGCAAAGTTTGGTAACGGCATTTTAAAAGAAGGAGAAGATGAAGAAGTAAGGATCTGGTTGGAGATATGCAATGAAAATGGAGGCAGAAGTATTCTTCCTTTTAATGGAATGTTACCTGGTGATGCGTATTTGTGGAGCAAATACAGAGACGATGATGCTTTGATGGATAAGTTCAAAGGGTTTACCGAAGCCATGTATAACAGGAAGAGAGGTTATTATGGTAAAATAGGTGACAGAACAGTTATAAAAAACACTGCGATAATAAAAGATGTGTGGGTAGGAAGTGATGCGTATATAAAAGGTGCTAACAAACTGAAGAACCTTACTATCAATTCAGGTAAAGAAGGTAAAACCCAAATTGGTGAAGGATGTGAGTTGGTGAATGGAATTATGAATGATGGCTGCAGGGCATTTTATGGTGTGAAGGCAGTTCGTTTTATTATGGCTTCGCATTCTTCTTTAAAATATGGAGCAAGGCTAATCAACTCTTACTTAGGTAACAGTTCTACAATTTCTTGTTGTGAAGTTTTGAACTCATTAATATTTCCAGCCCATGAACAACATCATAACAATTCGTTCTTATGTGCTGCATTGGTGATGGGACAAAGCAATATTGCTGCAGGTGCAACCATTGGATCGAATCATAACTCAAGAAGTCCGGATGGTGAGATCATTGCAGGAAGAGGATTCTGGCCAGGCTTGTGTGTAAGTCTGAAACATAACTCTAAGTTTGCAAGTTTTACCATTCTTGCCAAAGGCGATTATCCTGCAGAGCTTGATATACCTATACCATTTTCTTTAGTTAGCAATGATGTTACGCATGATCAGTTAGTAATTATGCCGGGTTATTGGTTTATGTATAACATGTATGCATTAGCAAGAAATGCATGGAAGTATGTTGACAGAGATAAAAGGGAAGAAAGAATTCAACACATAGAATACGATTACCTGGCTCCTGATACGGTGAATGAAATGTTCACGAGTCTTCGAATGTTTGAATTACAAACAGCGAAAGCTTATGTAAAACAGGAAGAGCCAAACAAACAATATGATGAAGATCAACTAAGAAAGATCGGCAGACAATTACTAAAGAGCAAAAAGGATATTGTTGGTAAACTGGAAGTTTGTGCCGAAGGTTTTGAGTGTTCAAAAAGAAAAGTGTTGCTGGTGAAAGTTGCCCAGGCTTATCAACTGTTTGAAGATTTGATCATTCATTATGGTGTTACACAGCTTACAAATAATATCAACAAGAATACGATTACAACTTTTGATGATCTAAAACGAACTTTTGCTGAAAGCAAACCAAGAGATCAATGGCTGAATATCGGTGGACAATTATTGCCTGCTGAAACTGTTAACTCAATGAAGAATGATATTAAGAATGGCAACATTAACTCCTGGGATGATTTGCATAATTTCTACACACAACAAGGTGAACAGTATTCGGCTTTAAAACAACAACATGCTTTTGCTTCTTTGCTGGAAGTTTCATCACTCAATGCACAAACCATAACAAAAGAACATCTTCTCACCTTCTTAACTATTTCTTCTGCAGTAAAAGAATGGATGGCAAAAGGTATTTATGAAGCCAGGGCAAAAGACTATCAGAATAAGTTCAGGAAGCTGGTATATGATACCAACGAAGAAATGAATAAAGTTATGGGCAAGTTAGAAGACAACAGTTTTATTAAACAAACACAGGTTGAACTTACTAAATACAAAGAATTGATAGCTGCTGCAAAGCAGGTTATATCTAAATAAAAAATCCCACGATTGTGGGATTTTTTAAAACTGTTTATTTATTTCTTTCTAAAGAAAATTCGTATTGGTATTCCTTTAAAATCAAAATGCTTCCTCAGTTGATTCTCCAGGTAGTTCTTATAAGGCATCTTAATATCGTCAGGAAAGTTGGTAAAGAAAGCAAAGGATGGTACATGTGTCGGTAATTGTGTAACGAATTTTATTTTTATACTATGACCCCTCACTACAGGAGCATGATACGATTCCACAGCCTTTAACATCACATCATTTAACTGCGAAGTAGGCACTTTACGCTTCTTATTCTCAAATACCTCAAGTGCTACCTCTATTGCTTTGAAAATTCTTGTCTTCTCTTTTGCAGAAATAAACAATACCGGCACATCTGTAAAAGGTGCAATCTTCTCTTTCAACCTTTTTTCATAATCTCTTGCCGTGTTGGTTTCTTTTTCAACTGTATCCCATTTATTTACCAACACAACAATACCTTTTCCTTTCCTTGCTGCAAGTCCGAATATGTTTACATCCTGTGCAGTGATTCCCTTTTCTGCGTCAAGCACTAACATACAAACATCGGCTTCATCCATTGCCTTTACAGCACGGATCACCGAGTAAAATTCAACATCATCTTTTTCCTTGTTCTTCTTTCTGAGCCCGGCTGTATCTATCAGCACAAACTCTTTCTGAAACATATTATAATGCGTATGAATCGTATCTCTTGTTGTACCTGCAATATCACTTACAATCGTTCGCTCCTGTCCTATCAATGCATTTAGTAAAGATGATTTTCCAACATTCGGTTGACCAATAATCGCAAACTTAGGAATGGCATCCTGGCTCACTTCATCTTCCAAAGGTTGTGCAGGAATCAGATCAGTAATTGCATCAAGTAATTCGCCGGTACCACTTCCACTTAAACTGCTGATGAAAAACAAATGTTCAAATCCAAGGGCATAAAACTCGGAAGCTTCAAGCATCCTTTCATGATTGTCAACTTTATTCACAACAAGAAAAACAGGCTTGGTAGAACGTCTTAAAAGGTCAGCCATGGATTCATCAAGATCAGCAATACCAATCACAACATCAGTCATAAAGATTATTGCGTTAGCCTCTTCAATGGCAATCTTCACTTGTTTGCGAATCTCAGTTTCAAAAACATCAATAGTATCAGGAACAAATCCACCTGTATCAATCACATTAAAATTCTTTCCGTTCCAGTCAGCAACACCATATTGCCTGTCTCTGGTAACACCAGGAATATCTTCCACTATCGCTTTACGTTGTTCCAATAAACGATTGAAGAAGGTACTCTTCCCAACATTTGGTCTGCCTACTATTGCTACTGTAAATCCCATGATTATTTTATTTAACAAGCTGCAAAGCTACTATGATGCTTCGGTTGTGTCACTCACTTGTACGTTCTTATCGTAACTCAACTATTATTACTTCGTTTTTTTTACTCTCTTATTTCTAATTTCTCATCTACTAATGATATCCATATTCCTTCAACTGATTCTCATTATCTCTCCATTTAGGCCTGACCTTTACAAAAAGCTCAAGGAATACTTTTCTTTCCAGGAATTTTTCAATTTCTTCTCTGGCCATTATACCTATCTGGCGTATCATCTTTCCCTTTTCACCAATAATTATCGACTTCTGCGTATCTCTTTGAACAATGATATCTGCCTGTATCTTAATCAGCGTTTCTTTTTCTTTAAACTCATTCACCATTACTGCAGTGTGGTAAGGTATCTCATCTTCAAACAAGTAATAAACCTTTTCACGAATGATCTCCGATACAAAGAATTTTGTTGGCAGATCACTCAGATCATCTTCGTTATAAAATGGAAATCCTTCCGGTAATAATTCAACAATTGCTTTCAACAGCTTATCAATATGATGATGCTGTAGTGCTGATATCTTAATTAATTTCTTTCCATAAGATTTATCACCAAAGAATGTTTCCGCTTCAGCAATTTTTCCATTAGCAGCTTCATCAATCTTATTCAATACTAAGATCGTTGGCACTTTTAACTTAAGCTGGCTGAATACCTGGTCAACTTCTTCAAAATTATCATTCGCATCAGCTATTAGTAAAGCCACATCAGCATCTTCCAATGCACCACGTACATTGCTCATCATTTTCTCGTGTAGCTTATATTTTGCTTCAATAATTCCCGGCGTATCAGAAAAAATGATCTGGTATTCTCCTTCTTTATTCAGGAAAGCTTTTATACGATGTCTTGTTGTTTGCACTTTCGGTGAAACAATAGCCATCTTCTCTCCCATTAATGCATTGAGTAAAGTTGATTTACCTGCATTTGGTTTACCGAATATGTTTACAAAGCCTGCTTTCATATTTTCTCGCAGAACACGCAGAAATCGCTGAAGCTGCGTGATGTTAAAACAAACTAAAGTTCTGCGAATTCAGCGACTTCTGCGAGAACCAACAAAAAATCCCGCCTTTTTGCGGGATTTTAGTTACTTGTTGCGAAGGCTGGGATCGAACCAGCGACCTTCGGGTTATGAGCCCGACGAGCTACCGCTGCTCTACTTCGCGATATCCAATATTCTCCAGAACACTAAGTTCATAACTCAAATTCCTTATCGGAACTGTTCCATTGAATTGTTTGGTCGGCAAAAGTAGGTTTACGATGCTTACGAGCCAAAATATTTTTTGTTAAGCTTTCTTTTTTATGCTGGATGCACCACTACTATGACTTTTTGTAATGGTAGCATCGCCCTTATACTTAATTGAGCTGGCACCACTTGCCTCAGCTTCTAATTCTTTATTTACGTTAAGCTGCATATCTCCTGCTCCCGAAATTTCTGCTCTGCAATAATCTATTTTAAAATCGTAGCCTTTAAAATCAGAAGCCCCACTCATATCTATGTTTGCATTAATTGCACTACCCCGAATCTTAATATCAGAAGCACCGCTAACATTTATCTGAACATTTTTTACTTCTATAGCTCCTTCGAAATCACTTGCTCCTGAAAACTCAAGTTTAAGATTATCGCTCTTCAAGGTACCCGAAACTGTAATGTCACTTGCACCTGAACCTTCCAACACATTAATGTTTTTTACCGTAACATAAGCTTTCATTTTCTGATCACCCATACTCCAGTTCTTCCAATCTCTTCCATCAAAGGAAATATGTAATACCCCGTCTTTTACTTCAGTTTTAATCCGATCTCTCACCTTAGTATCTTTTGCACTTACAGCAACAGCTTCAGTAGAGCCCTGTGAAATATACAGGTCAATAGCACTGGTTACACTCACACCTTTAAAGCCTGACACTTGTCTCACTTCTGCATTAGCATCATGAATAGTTTGAGAAATAGCCTGAAAGCTGAAAAATATTGCAATAGCAAGAAATATCTTCTTCATTTCTGTAGATTTTGTACAGTTGAACGAATAACATCGTAAAAGGTTACATCATTCACGAAACTTTTTTAGCTTTGCCACATTCCTCGGGGTGCTTTCTTGATGAAGGCTGAGATAATACCCGTAGAACCTGAACAGGGTAATACCTGCGTAAGGGAAAGGTTTATATTCCTCCTCCTTTTTTGCAATTCCCTGTTCCCAATATTTTAAAAGATCAAAACAAAAACAATGAGACTTTTTTTGGGAACAATCATCATTTTGATGGCCCTATCGGCCAATGCACAGTTTTCTATCCGTGGCAAAGTAACAGCTTCTAACAAAGGACCGATTGTAGGAGTGAGCATTACGATCAGTAGTGCTAGTTCTGAAGTGGCCAGAACTATCACTTCGGCTGACGGAAGTTTTCAATTCAATAACCTCAAGGAAAAAGGTAACTACGAGCTTCAGCTTTCACACATCAGTTATGTCACTAAAAAAATTTCCATCGATCTTCAGGACAAAGAACATTCACTAAATATTCAATTAGATGAATCGCTACTTTTTCTTGAACCTCTGGAAATAAAAGCTACACGAGCAGGTGAGAGATCACCTTTCAGCAAACAAACCATTTCTAAAAATGAAATAGCGAAGAATAACCTGGGGCAGGATATTCCTTACATACTTAATCAAACGCCATCTGTTGTGGTTAATTCAGATGCAGGTAATGGAATTGGTTACACAGGCATCAGAATCAGAGGCACTGATGCATCACGGATAAACATGACCATAAACGGTATTCCTTACAATGATGCTGAAAGCCAGGGAATTTTCTTTGTGAATTTGCCGGATATCAGTTCATCAACCTCATCAATGCAAATTCAAAGAGGTGTAGGAACTTCTTCAAATGGTGGTGGGGCTTTTGGAGCAACGCTCAATCTCAGCACAAACGAGTTCAACGAAAAACCTTACGCTGAACTGAATAACAGTTATGGATCTTTCAACACATGGAAACATACACTCAAGGCTGGTACAGGGTTGATCAACAATCATTTTACCATTGATGCGAGACTCAGCAACATTTCTACAGATGGTTATATTGACAGAGCTTCAAGTGATCTGAAATCACTTTACATTTCAGGTGCTTACATTAATAAGAGATCTACTTTCCGATTGAACATTTTTTCAGGCACAGAGAAAACATACCAGTCCTGGTACGGAATTGATTCAACAACACTTAAAACAAACAGAACATTCAATCCTGCAGGAACAGAAAAACCAGGTTCACCTTACGATAATCAAACAGATAATTATCAGCAGGACCATTATCAATTATTTTTCAATCATAAACTCAGCAACCAATGGTCATTAAACACTGCATTGTTTCTTGTAAAT
Organism: Bacteroidota bacterium; assembly: GCA_023386555.1. Classification (GTDB taxonomy): domain Bacteria; phylum Bacteroidota; class Bacteroidia; order Chitinophagales; family Chitinophagaceae; genus JAEZDC01. Next base: position 120,896 of record JAEWJK010000003.1, read on the forward strand.
GGCAGAGGATATTATGAACAATACAGAGACGATGAAAGTTTTGGAGATTACAATATGACCGATCCTGTGATTGGTGGAACCGCTATTACTGAAACCGATCTAATCAGGCAATTATGGTTAGATAATTCTTACTACGGGCAAATCGCTTCGCTTCATTATAAAAAAACAGGAACGGAGTTTACATTAGGTGGTGGATGGAACACCTACGATGGTCTTCATTTTGGCAAAGTCATTTGGGCTGAAATTGGTTTTCCCAAAGATCATTCGTGGTATAATCTGCCTGCAATAAAAAGAGATATAAATGTATATGCAAAATGGCAGCAACGAATTACAACAGGCTTAGAGATCTTTGCTGATGCTCAATTAAGAAAGGTTAGTTATAAAGCAAATGGCTTTAGAGATAATCCTCATCTTAATATCAGTCAACAATTCAATTTCTTTAATCCCAAAGCAGGCATCACTTATTCAAAAAACGGATGGCAAAGCTTTTTGAGTTATGCACTTGGACAGAAAGAACCGAACAGAGATGATTTTGAAGCAGGAGCAACGAATCAGCCACAAAGAGAACAACTACACGATATAGAAGCTGGTATTGAGAAAAGAACATCTGATTTTATGTTCGCAGCGAATGTTTATTACATGATCTATAAAGATCAACTTGTATTAACTGGTAAAATAAATGATGTGGGTGCTTATACAAGAGTGAATGTACCCAACAGCTTCAGAAGAGGAATTGAACTACAGGCAGCAAGGCGTTTTAATAACTGGCTTAACATTGCTGGTAATCTTACCCTCAGTCAAAACAAGATCAAACATTTTACTGAGTTCATTGACGATTATGATAATGGCGGACAAATAGAAGTACAGCATTCAAAGAAAGACATTGCATTTTCACCATCAGTGATTGGTGGATTAACTATTGATCTTATGCCAGCAAAAAACTTCAATTTGTCTTTTATCAGTAAATATGTTGGACGACAATACCTGGATAACACGCAGGATAAAAGAAAAAGCCTTGATCCTTTCTTTGTACAGGATGCAAGATTGAGTATCACTGTCCCAAATAAGTTATTCAGTAATGTAAACATCATTGTACAAGCCAATAATATTTTAAATGAATTGTACGAACCAAACGGATATACGTTCAGCTACATCTACCTCAATCAACAAACAACCGAAAATTATTATTTCCCTGCTGCAGGAAGAAATTACATGGTTGGTTTAAACATAAGATTGTAAACAAAAAGAAGCATCCGTTATTTCGGATGCTTCTTTTCTTAAATCCAATATCTATTTCTTCTTAGGATGTACAAATTTCATCTCACTAATAATATTTTGGGCATCAGCAAATTTGTCAATGATGAAAGCAACGTAACGAATGTCAACCATGATGTTGCGGCAAATATCTTTATCATAATAAATATCACTCATCGTTCCTTCCCAAACACGATCAAAGTTTAATCCAACAAGATTACCATAAGCATCTAAAGCAGGACTACCAGAATTTCCACCTGTAGTATGATTGGTCGCAATGAAACATACCGGCTGTTTTCCGTTAACGCCATATCGTCCAAAATCTTTTTTATTATATAATTCAATCAGTTTAGCCGGCAGATCAAACTCATAATCACCCGGAACATATTTCTCAATCACTCCATCAAGATAAGTGTACATGCCATATTTCACAGCATCTTTCGGTTCGTACCCTTTTGCTTTTCCGTAAGTAACTCTTAGTGTGCTATTGGCATCAGGATAAAATTTCTTCTCTTTAAATATTTCCATCTGTGCAGCCATGTACTCCCTTTGCAAAGTATTCAAACGATTCTGCACTTCTATGAGTTGCTGATTTACATTACTCGTTTGATTAGCCTGCAATGATTGAAATAGCTGTACACCAATATCATTTTTCATTACGGCATTATATTCTGAAGGGTTCATTTTAAGCAATGCAAATACCTGTGAAGAATCGTCTAATATTGAAGTGTTATATACATATGCAGCTACAGCAGCGAAGTCGTTATTATGATCCTGTAAAAGTTTAGATAATATCGGAGCAACGGCTGCAGTTTTCTGATCGTTGACAAACATCTGCATTAACGACACAAACAATCGTTGATCAAGAGCTGCATTATATTCATTGTAAATATCCTGTAGAGCTGTTATTGCTTTTTGTGCAGAAGTATCATAACCTGCACTGCCATTTCTTTCAAAAGCACTTTGCACCCGATTAAGACGAGTTGCTACAGTAAACAATTCAATCCGGGGAATGATCTCATTATAATAATCTCTCGAATATCCAAGTGGTTTCAGTGATGTGTAAATTGATTCAAGCTCAGCTAACAAATTGCCATATTTTGCTTTCCAGGTTGCATTAGCATTAACTCTTTTCTGAAATTCAGCTTCGTAAGCTTTCTTTTTATTCACGGCATCTTTGCTCGTTAAACCTAGTATCTCTCCCTGCCATTTTTTATATGCGTTGCTTATGCTTGCATATTTTGCTGCATATTGAATTTTTATCTGCTCATCTTTACGCATTGCTTCATCAAGAATTCCTAATGCCTGTTTCCTGATACCGATCTTAGCAGGATCATTCACATTAACGATTTGCTCTACTGCAGATGAATGTAGATATTGATAAGTTCTACCCGGAAAACCAAATACCATTGTAAAATCATTCTCACTTACACCATCTAAAGAAATATTCAGTGAACGTTTTGGCTTATACGGAACATTATCTTTTGAATATGCAGCAGGTCTGTTGTTCTTATCTGCGTAAATCCTAAAGAGTGAAAAATCACCGGTATGTCTTGGCCACATCCAGTTGTCAGTATCCTTACCAAAGTTGCCAATAGATGAAGGTGGGGCTCCTACCAAACGAACATCTTTATACACTTCAGTAACGAATAAAAAATATTTATTTCCTTCGAAAAATGGACGAATGATTATGTCCTGGTAATCTTCTTTCTTTACTGTTTTTCTAAATTCTGCAATATTCTTATCGATCAATAATTGCCTTTCTTTCTCGCTGAGATTGTTATTTACATTTTTCAATATTGCTGTAGTTATATCATCAATACGAATAATAAATGTTGCTGTTAATCCTGCATTTGGCAATTCCTGGGAATGATCTTTTGCCCAGAAACCATCACGGATATAATTATTCTGAAGTGAAGAATGATTTTGAATATTGTCAAAACCACAATGATGATTCGTTAAAAGCAATCCTTTATCTGATATTACCTCTGCTGTACAAAATCCACCAAAGCTCACAATAGCATCTTTCAAACTTCCTTTACTGATGCTGTAGATATCAGATGCTTTGATCTTCATTCCCTGCTTCTTCATATCAGCTTCGTTCAATGTTTGAAGCAATTGAGGAAGCCACATGCCTTCATCAGCAAAACATGCAAGTCTCAATACGAGAAATAGAACTAAAAATGATCCTGTTCTTAATAGTCTTTTCATATAGCAAATTGAGGTGCAAAGTTAAGTTTAAGTGAGTATGAAAAAACGCCAAAAGCCTGAGGTTTAATCTATTTCAAAAGTGCAATAGCCGCTTTGGCGGGATAATTGTTGAAGCATTTATCAAACAAAACATGCTATATGCGTAAATTATTAACTCCGATACTGATTTCGTTTATATCAGTCGGCTTTATCATTACTTCCTGCAGCGACTCAAAATCTAACCCCGAAGAAGAAGCTGAGATCAATATGATGGATTCTACTTCTCAGGCTGTGGAAGACAGTACCGAACGTTTAAAAGAGCAGACCAGGAAAGTGGAAGAATCCCTGGAAAAAATGAATAAAGAATTTGAAACTTCAACAGACACTAAAACCAACTAGTATGAAACAGCATTTCTCAATACTTACAATTGCCGTGTTGATATTTGGAGCAGTAATTATTTCAAGCTTTCAGAATGGCAAAGAGAATAAGGGAAAAGGTAATAAAGAACAGGCCGACAAGCAAAATAAAGGGAAGGATAAAGGAAATAATGATGGCGATAAAGGGAATGGAAGAGGAAATGATAAAAATGATAGCAAAGACAAGTCAAACAACGGTAAAGGAAATGGTAATGGCAACGATAAAGATAAAGACAATGTTCGTGGCAATGATGATAAGGATAAAGACAATGGCAACAATGGTAAGTACAAGATGAAAGATGGTTTTAAATGGGATGATGAAACCTTCCGTGACCGTGACAAGTTTGTAAAAAATAATGAGAAAGTTACTATTTGTCACAAAGCAGGAAACAAAAATGAACCCTCTGTAACAATTCGTGTATCAGAAAATGCTTTGCAGGCACATATGAATCATGGTGATGTTATGGGAGAATGTACAGAAGTGAACAATGGAACATTCAGTGACATCTTCATAAAAAGAAGAACAGACTATTACAACACTTTACAGGATAGTTATGAGCAGGTAAACTATAGCAGAAGTATTCTTGATTATGCACTAGAAAGACTTACCGGTGCAAGAACACAATTGGTTAGCCTAGAAAGAAGTAATGCATCGGCATCAGATATTGAACGAAAAAGATTATTGGTAGTAGATCTTGAAGATAATGTATCGCTACTGCAAAGATTAGTTGGTATTACTGCGAATCTTGTTGCAGACAGGCTAATGAATTAAGACAAGCAAAAAGGCAGCTAATCGGCTGCCTTTTAACTTATACAACCTGTTTACGAAACAAACTCGGTGGGATTATCAACATATTCATTCCTGACATCTACAATGAAAAATCTTTTTTCGCCAGAAGGAACTTTCCAAATTACATGTTCGCCTTTTTTATAACCAAGCAAAGCAATACCTACAGGCGACATTACAGATATTCGCTTCTTCTTAATATCGGCTTGTTTAGGTGTTACCAAAGTAAGTTCTATGGTTCTGTTCTCATGGCCATCAAGCACTTTTACGGTAGAGTTTAAACGAATCACATCTTCAGGAACTTTATCATCTGCTACAACTTTTGCTTTCTTAAGTTCTGCTAAAAGTTCTTCCGCGTCATAACGGTTGAATAATGTTCTTGCATCATTACTCTTCAAATAATTCATGAGTATGTTATGATCCATTTTTCCGAGTATAGGTTGATTTGCTGCTAATTTCATATCTATTAATTTATTTGATTATTAAGGTTAATTTTTTCTTTAAGTGAATAGTTCACTTTATTCAAATGCTTTTTCTCTGAAAAGACATCATCTTTCTTCATAAATCTTTTCTGAATAGAAAGAAAAAGTCTATGCAATAACAATTGAGAATGACCTATAACACGATATTCACTAATTGTCTTTCTTTTTTGTATAATATCAAGAAGGGAAACGATTAACAGGGGTATTGTGATGATCAACCATCGATACCAACTATCACTTTGCGTTAGACCTTTCGTCAACACAATAGCATTTAACAGTACGATCAATGCTATTATCATTCCACCTGCTGATAGCTCTTTATTATGAAGTTTCATAACTGGTTATAAATGTTTATAGAAATAACAATTAGAATAAAAGGAAAAAGCACAAAATCATCTAATCAACCTTGCTGTTGTTAGATGTTAGAGTTGCTGTGGTGCTATTAGCACATAGTTATGTTGCGAAAGGCTTTAAAGCTGGAGAAATAATACAGCTTAGGACAAAAAGGAAAGAATTCTGTGAAGGAACAGGTATAGCTGTCTCTCATATCAAGTATGAGAACTGGTGCTTGTATAAATGATTTTGTATGTAAGATTTTACCTGCCACAAAGCAAATCTAACAATTATATTGTTACAAAAAGGTCAATGAAACCAGTTGTTGCATTGATAATCAGGATGCAATCTCATCAACCTCTCTCTGTATGATATTTGTGATGAACTTGCTATACATAAAGATGATTTTTGTTTTTTCAGATATCCCGGGAAAATGTAGCTGCTTAGCAGATAAATGCTGCTTGCTTATATACTAAGACTCTTTTTGTTTAGGGAAAGCACTCTATCTTTCCTTTCGCCATAACCATGGTGCAATTGCATCGTGTTTAGACCATATACCAAGTTTTGCAGTTTTCGCCTGTTCTTCCATTCTGGCCCAATCTGCATTACCATCATACTGTTTATAATGCCAGGCCAAACCTGCTTTCAACATTTCTTCATTAATACAATCACCTGATTCATTATAAACAATAGCAATCTTCCGACCGTAACGATCACTATCTTTCTCCTCCACAGTTACATATTGATTAAAGATCAACTCACTTAATTTTTGTTTTGCCACCTGGCCATAATCCTGTTTTTTTTCAGGACAATCAATTCCATATAACCTGATCTTCACCTGCTTTTTATCTTCAGTTAATAACTTAAAAGTATCTCCATCTGTAACACCAATAACTTTTCCTATTAAACCCGTGTGTATTTTTTTGTTTTGTGTAACACAGCCAGAAAAAAATAGCACAAAGAATAAAATGATAGTTCTCATTAGTGATAAACAGATTGATGAGCGGAAGATATTCATTCTGCCAATTATGTTATCTTTCGACATAAAAAATAACATGAAAAAATATTGTCTCGTGTTGCTATCAACCATATTCGTAGTTAGCACCAGCATAGCACAAAAGAATAATGTTGATGCTACCGCTGAAGTCATCAGACTAATGCATCAATCATCAGCCGATTGGAACCAAGCTGATCTTAATGCATTTATGGCTTTGTATGATTCGGCTTCCACATTTATGTTCTCGTCAGGACCGGTAGGATTAGATAAGATGCGAGCAAATTACGAACGTGGCTTTTTTAAAGATGGCAAGCCCATTCAACAACTGAGTTTTGAAGACCTGCAAGTAAAATCATTGGGCGCTGATCATATATTACTTACGGGTAAATTTATATTATCAGGAAATAATCTACCTGAAAGAAAAGGGATATATACACTTGTGTTTGTTAAGAGAAGTTCAGGATGGAAGATACTTCATGATCATTCATCCTAATGGAAAATTGGTAATCTTAAACTGAACATCCTGCTTAACAATGAGCAAAACGAGAACGTAATAATGTTACAATATCTGTGGCTATGATTTGATAATCTGAAAGCCGTACAGGTTTTTTCCTGAACAAATCACAGCCAAGTCTTTTACATCTGACCTCATCTTCATTATTAAGTGATGCTGTAACAACAGCCACTGGAATGCTCTTATATTCAGGATCAGCATTCATAACAGACAAAACCTCGAGCCCACCTTTAAGTGGCATATTTAAATCCAGAATTATCAACTCAGGAAGTGATTTTTTTTGTTTGGAATCATTAAGCTTATCTAACAATAACCTTCCATTATCCAGGTGCTCGATATTTCCATTGAAAGAAGAGTCTATTAATGCCTGTTTTAAAAAGCTTGCATCATCATGATCATCCTCTGTAATAAAAACTGTGCATTTTTTATTCATAGGTTTTCTTCGGTTCCGTTTAACATTTCAAACAAAAATGAAACTTCAAATATAACAGTTTACCTTTATGGGTCTTTTCTAAACACCGTTAAATTATCGACCTATGACTGAAAATATTTACAAGCGGAACAATATTAAAGTAACAGGCACTGGATCAATACCTATGGTTTTTGCACATGGTTTTGGTTGTGATCAGAATATGTGGAGATATGTATGGCCTGCATTTGAAAATGACTATAAAATTGTATTGTTTGATTTTGTTGGCTCTGGCAAATCAGATCTTTCAGCTTATAACAGCGAAAAATATGCAGATCTAAACGGCTATGCACAAGATGTTATAGATGTATGTAAATCAACAAACTCTGAGGAGTGTGTGTTTGTTGGTCATTCTGTAAGTGCTGTTATAGGAATATTGGCTTCATTAAAAGAACCGCAGCTTTTTAATAAATTAATTTTAGTTGGCCCTTCTCCAAGATACATCAATGATCTCCCTGAGTATATAGGAGGATTTGAAAGAAAAGATATTGAAGAGCTTTTGCAAACGATGGAATCTAATTACATCGGTTGGGCAAATTTTCTCGCACCGGCAATCATGAAAAATGGTGAAAGACCAGAACTTGCCAATGAACTACAGGAAAGTTTTTGTTCCACCGATCCTGTAATCGCAAGACGTTTTGCGGAAGCAACATTTTTCTCAGATAATAGAGAAGATTTAAAGAAAGTGAAACACCCTTCATTAATTATGCAATGCTCTGACGATATTATTGCACCTATTGAAGTTGGAGAATATCTGCACCGTAATATTCCTAACAGTACACTAAAAGTGATGAATGCAACCGGTCATTGCCCACACATGAGTGCTCCGCAAGAAACAATTGATATTATACAGGATTATTTAAACAACGTTAATCTGAATTGATGAATCTAACTGAAGTTGAGAATTCATTGGTAAATACAGTTCCTTGTGGTATTCTTACTGCTAACAATAAAGGTACTATTGTATTTGTCAATGAGTTTTTATGCAAGCTTCTTGATTATTCCCCTTCAGCATTAGAAGATGAATCGATAGAAAAGATATTTACCGTATCAGCCAAAATTTTTTTTCAAACCCATCTTTTTCCAATGCTGAAGATGCATCAATCAGCAGATGAAATTTTTCTTTCACTTAAACCCAAAAATGGGAATAGCATTCCTGTTATTGCAACAGCAAAAAAAAATGACGATCTTTTATACTTTGTTTTTGTTACCGTATGGCGAAGAAAAGAGTATGAAGAAGAGATTTTGAATGCCAAACGTACAGCAGAAGCAGCGGTAGAAAAGAACGAAGTACTGATCAAATTCAGAAACGAACTTGAGCTGCGTTTAGCTGAGGCCGACAGGCAGATGACCAGGCTCAACCAATTCAACAACGACTATATTCATCTGAGCCGTATCATCTCTCATGACCTTCATGAGCCAATTAGAAAACTTCTTATTCATATAGATATATTGATGAATAACGTAGCAACTGGAGATATAAAGATTAACGAGCAACTGATAAAAATGACCGACTTTACTAACAGGTTAAAAATGCTCACCTATTCTTTGCAGGAATATGTTGCTATCGATATAAGCAGAGAAAGTATTCAGCCCCTTAATTTTAATGAGCTAATAAAAAAAGCTTTTCAGCAAGTACAAAACGAAGAAGCAGCAGATGCGATAATAGATATTGAAGAGATGCCTGTTATTGAAGGCCTGGGCACACAAATACATCGTGTATTGGTAGAACTATTCCGAAATAGTTTTAAGTTTAGAAAAGAAGATGAGCCATTAAGAATTTCTATTCGGTCAACGGAGTTTAATAACAATCTGTTTAAAGAGATAAAAAGCAAATACCGGTATGTGCCATTTGTGAGAATAGAGCTTGAAGATAATGGTATCAGCATGTCCGACGAATACAACGAATATATTTTTGAATTATTCAAAAAAACACATCCCGAAAAACCAGGAGCCGGATTTGGTTTGGCATTGTGCAGAAAAATTATTCAAAAACATAATGGTAGTATATATGCAAGGCCAACATCAAAGGGTTTGTTGATGACGATACTTTTACCATTGTCGCAAAAGGAATTTAGTTAGAGGTTTCTTAGTCTTCCGGAAAAGTTCAAATTATCCATGCCGTTATCACGTCGCTAATTAGTTTGTTTTACGCAACCAAACTTTAGTTCCCCATGTAATAGTTCCTTTTGCAGGATTATAGGTACCGTAATTATTATTTTCTAATGAGTATATAGCGTTAGTAGTATAGAAATATCCGTTCAACTTTTGGCTACCATTGTCCATTACCAGTTTTGTATTGTTTTGTGTGATGGTGATCTGTTTAATTGCTTCTCCATTCTCATACCATATACCTGAAATATCCGGATAAGTGAAAGTCCCTTTCGTCCATGTACGATCCATCCATTTAAGTGTTTGATGATTGGCTGATAAAACAGCATTACGGTTCCAATCTTTCGCAAATACTTCAACAGAACTTTTGAAGAAGCCATTAGATGTTTCTTTACCGGAAAGGAAAACAAGATCACGATCGTTCTGTACAATATAACATGGTGCATCTTTCTTATCATCCTCATACCATGTGCCTGCAATGTCTGGAATTTTCTCACTAAGCACTTTGCCCTTGTTAGGAGTTGTGCAGGAAATGATAGCTGAGAAGAGGATGAAAAATATTGCGATAGATCGTTTCATAATTATTGCGGGAATTTTTCTTTCCATTCTGTTACACCTCCAGCCATATTAGCTGTATTGGTAAAACCAAGATGCTCTAATAGCAAACAAGCCATTGCACTTCTCTGACCACTTTTACAATAGCAGATCACTTCTTCATTTTTCAAGTGTTCGATTTCCTCGATATCCATTTCCTGCAAACGACGAAGGCGGTAATGTGTTCCGCCAATATTGAATTCCTGTCGTTCGTGATCTTCTCTTACATCAAGCAAATGAAGATTATCGCCATCATCCATTCTTTTCTTTACGTCTTCAACATATATTGTTCTCATGTAGCAGAAAAATTATTGTGGTGTATTTGAATTTGAGGTATCAGCTGGTGAAGGTGAAGGTTCTGCAGGAACATTAGGTGCAGGCTTTGAATTTGACACGTACAAATCTAATAACTGACCTGGCCTTATCTTATTTTGTACACGCTGGCCACCATGATCAGAATATTGTGGTGGATTAGTACGATATACAAATGCTTCATCATTATTCGCCATTTCTGATGGTACGATTGCTCCAATATTAATATTCATCGACATCAGGTAAGATTTTGCTTCACCTAAAGTCATTCCTATAATATTGCCTGGAACATTCATTTCAGCACTGCCTAAACCACTTCCCAAAACAAAACTGATGGTACTGCCCATCGGCACTTTTGTATTAGCAGCAATAGGACTTCCATTATACAATTGTTCTAAAACAGAATTCTTGGCAATGTCTGGTTTGTAACTGGTGTCGCCTAATTTCAATCCAAGGCTCTGCAACATCATCTCTGCACTTCTGAAAGAAAAACCAACCATGTTGGGAACAGTTGTTAATGGAGGTACAGCTCTATTAATAGTAAGGTAAATAGTTCTGTTAGCTTTAACCGTTGCATCAGGTTCAGGAGCTTGCCTGATAACAGAAAGCCTGGCTGCTGTATCAATAAAAACTGAATCCTGTATCTCTACTTCAAATCCTTTGGCTTCTAAAATTTGTGTTGCCTGGTCTATGCTTTGTCCAAGTACTCCCGGCACTTTTTCATACTCATTATGTTTGGTAAGCCATCCCATAATAGCAAAAAAGAAAAGTACCAGCAGCAGAATCAAAACGATTACTGCAAGAATATTAATCCAGAGCGGTCTTGTTGTTATAAATTTAAACACTCGTGAAATTTTGAATTTACAATGTTAAGCATCTATTGCCAGCATTCTTCTACAACTGCTGTGTAAAAATCTTTTAAAGTCCAACCCATTGCTTTAACCTGTTGTGGTATGATGCTGGCTTCACTTTGACCCGGAACAGTATTTACCTCTAACATATATGGTTCACCTGCTTCTTCGCTGTAAATAAAATCTATTCTTACAATACCACGGCAATTCAGCAATTCATAGGCTTTTTGTGCTGCCAGTCTCACTTTTACTGCTACAGCTTCATCAACCTGGGCTGGTGTGATCTCATCACTTAATCCCTGGTATTTTGCTTCGTAATCGAAGAATTCTTTCTTACTGATCACTTCAGTAATTGGAAGGGTGATAATATTTCCCTTTGTTTTAAAAACACCGATCGTAAATTCTCTTCCTTTGATAAATTCTTCGATCAATACCTGGTCATCTTCTTTAAACGCTTTGGCAATAGCTGCATCCAGTTCATCACCATTATTCACTTTACTCATACCGATACTGCTTCCACCATTATTCGGCTTTACAAATACCGGTAATTGTAACTGTGTTAGAACAGAAGATGCAGCAACAGGTGTATGCTTAAAAAGGTGTAATGATTTAGCAACTTTTATGCCTGCAAAAGCTGCAACGGCAACAGTGTATCTTTTATTGAATGTAAGTGCTGATGTTGCTGCATCACAACTGGTGTATGGAATATTCAGCATATCAAAATAACCCTGGAGTTTTCCATCTTCACCAGGTGTACCATGAATACACATTAATACTGCATCAAAAGTAATATTGTGACCATTTGCCAGAACTGAAAAATCCTCTTTGTTTACGGCAGATCGTTGCCCGTCTTCAGCTTCATATATCCATCCAGAGGGATTGATATCGATCTTATAAACATCAAATTTTTCACGATCAATATTATTCGCAACGGTGATAGCACTTTTATAACTGATCTCCGCTTCTCCACTATAACCACCGGTAACTAAGGCAATGCGTTTTTTCATTAAAGCAACTTATGAAGCAAAGAAAATGAATTTTGGCTATCGTCCATTGTAACAGTTCATTGTCTTTCCATAAACAAAAAGGTGAAGAAACCTACAGAGCCTCTTCACCTTTGAATCTTGTCGTGGGAAATATCACCCACTTATCAGATGCTGCTTTCGCAACAAGTGCCATAAAATTAAAACGTGTTTTCTGCTTTTGCAAGCTTTTCACCCACAAAAGTTCTGCACATTTTAAATATGCATTTTCTCTTTTTTAGCCAGTAGCTGGTCAACTGTTTCCTGGTACATTTCATCAGGTACACAGCAATCTACCGGGCAAACAGCTGCACATTGTGGTTCTTCATGAAAACCCTGGCATTCTGTACATTTATTTGGAGTAATATAGTAAGTATCAGTAGCCACCGGTGCCATTTTATCGTTAGCATCTACTACTGTTCCATCCATTAAAGTGTAAGATCCCTTAACTGTTGTTCCATCGGCCATAGCCCATTCAACACCACCTTCATAGATCGCATTGTTCGGACATTCTGGTTCACAAGCTCCGCAGTTAATACATTCGTCAGTTATTTTGATCGCCATATTAAAAATGGTTTTTTGGTTGAGGATATATTTGCATTTCAAAAATAAGGTTCGCAGTTGAAACGTCCACGTAAATTTTGACTTTCGCTCCGTACTTATTAAAAACCGAAGGATGAATTTACAAGAACGAATTTTATTGCTGTCAAAGCTGGGAGATTATCTTAAACAAAATACTGACGAATATCAGGCAGTTAAGGAAAAAGCTAACCGTGAAAATGCCTGGTTCATTCATGAGTTTATTGATCTTGCCTCAAAGAATATTGCTGAAGCATTTCTAACTAAAGAAAAGTTAGAAAGCTGGGCAAATAACTACCCTATACAGGATGCAATTCAGCAAAAGAATGTTGGGGTGGTGATGGCCGGAAATATTCCGCTGGTAGGTTTTCATGATCTATTGTGTGTTTTCATTAGTGGGCACAAGATCACTATAAAAGCTTCTTCAAAAGATGAGATATTGATGAGGCATCTTGTAAATAAATTGATCGAATGGAATAGTTCAGTAAAAAATGTGATTTCTTTTGCCGAACAACTAAAAGGCTGTGATGCCTATATTGCTACCGGAAGCAACAACACAGGGAGATATTTTGAATATTATTTTGGAAAATATCCTCACATCATTAGGTATAACAGAACATCAATTGCTGTATTGGATGGCACGGAAAGCCCGGAAGAATTGGACCTTTTGGCCGATGATATTTGTTTATATTTTGGCCTGGGGTGCAGAAATGTTACCAAGTTATACATACCGCAACAGTATGACTTCATTCCATTGATCAATTCACTAAAAAAATACAACCATTTCCTCGATTACCATAAGTACAAGCACAATTACGATTACCATCTGGCTTTACTGATGATGAGTAATAAATTTTACATGACTGATGGTGCTACGATTATAACGGAAAATCCTTCACCATTTACACCGGTAAGCCAGGTGCATTATGAGTATTATGATGATAAAAATGTTGTGGCGGATAGTTTAAAAGACAATAAAGACATTCAGGCGATAGTTGGTCATGGTTTTACTGCTTTTGGGCAAGCTCAACAACCTTCTTTAACTGATTATGCCGATGGGGTGGATACGATGGCTTTTCTAATGGGATTATAATGATCAGAGAAAGACACCTGTCTGCTACTTTTGAAAAATGAAGCCACGTCTAAGCTTATAACAAAGCATTTGTAAGAAGATCATTGTTCTGAACGTTGAAGTGAGCAATTAGCGTGGCAAGGCAGCAAATTGGAAACAATAGGTGTTGAACAGTATTCTGAAGCCGACTAAATAATTCATTTAACCTCTTTTAACATTGCAGTAATTTTTTCAGTGTTTAAATTTGGTTCGATGCAATTACGACAGGTTTCTGCCTTTTTGAAACTAAAAGAAGCCTGTTTGAAGCAAGGGCATATATTTTGACACAATAGTTGAACTTAAACTTTACCCTACATGAATGTAAAAAATGTTTTAGCCGTAGTAGCCATTAGTGCTTCTACAGCCATTGCAAGTGTTTGGGGATTTAGCAAGATCCAGGAAAGCAGGTATGAAGGTTTGCAACAGGAAGGTAAACTCCCGGTGAATTATGCTAATTTCTTTGATAACAAAAATTCCCCTACTCCGGTTGTTGATTTTACACCTGCAGCTACTGCAGCTACTCCTGCCGTTGTGCATATTAAAACCATTACAAAAGCTAGACAGTCTGGTGCTACCCAAAGACAAAGAAATCCATTCAGCGATTTGTTTGGTGGTGATATGTTTGATGACTTTTTTGGTGGACCAAGAGTGTACTCTACTCCTGAGCAGAAAGCTAGTGGTAGTGGTGTGATCTATACAGCTGATGGATACATTATAACTAACAACCACGTTGTAGCCGGTGCTGATGAGATAAATGTTACACTTAAAAATCGCAGAACATATAAGGCTACTGTAGTTGGAACTGATCCAAGCAGTGATCTTGCCGTTATTAAAATTGATGCAAGTAATCTTCCTTATGTTGTTTGGGGTAATAGTGATGAAGTGAAACTAGGTCAATGGGTATTGGCTATTGGTTATCCTTTAAATCTTGATGTAACTGTTACAGCAGGTATTGTTAGTGCAAAGGCAAGAGCTATTGGCATTAACGACAGGCAAAGTCAAAGCCCTGTTGAATCATTTATTCAAACTGATGCTGCAGTTAACCAGGGTAATAGTGGTGGTGCTTTAATAGATACTGATGGACAACTGATCGGCATCAACTCAGCCATTGCATCTCCAACAGGAGCATATGCCGGTTATTCGTATGCTATTCCGGTTAACATTGTTAGAAAGGTAGTTGGTGATATTGTGAAGTATGGAACTGTTCAAAGAGCATTTATTGGTATATCATATCCTAGAGAAGGATTAACCGATGAGCAGAAAGAAAGCCAGGGTATTAAAGATGTGGAGAATGGTGTGTTTGTAATGGAAGTTTCTGAAGAGGGTTCTGCAAAATCTGCCGGTTTAAAGAAAGGTGATATCCTTACTAAAGTAAATGGTGTTGCAGTTACCAGTGGACCGGAAATGGTTGAACAGGTAGCAAGATATAAACCAGGTGATAAAATTACCGTTACCTATTTAAGGAATGGCAAAGAAACAACGGCTAACCTCACGCTAAAGAATAGAGCAGGTAATTTTGATATTGTAAAAGCTGAATCTGCTATCGAAAAATTAGGTGGTGAATTAGTAACGGTTGATGCTGCTATAGCTAAGAAAAATAATATTGAAGGAGGTGTAAGTGTGAAGAAAAAAGGAGCTACCGGAGCCATTGCCAATTCAAGAATACAGGATGGCTTTATCATTACTTCGGTAAATGGTAAAATGGTAAAAACAGTGGAAGATCTTTCTGCAGCCCTAAAAACGGTAAAAGGAACTGCTTTCTTTGAGGGAATATACCCCGGTTTTCCTGATGAAACATATAGGTACCCCGTAAGCATAACAGGTGACTAAAATTTAATTTTGGTTTATACAGAACCCGCAGGATTTTCTGCGGGTTTTTTATCGTGCAAACATTAAACATGCAAACCATATAGTATCAGATCATTAGGAGTAGATTTCGATCTGATTCTAAGTACTGATTGCAGATATTGATATAATTTCAGGCGATTTTGTTATAGAGATAAAACACTTATGAATGTATGTTTGTGCAACAAAGAATCTTTAGGCTCTTTTGATCTAAAAGCGAACTCAATCAGATTTAAATAGGTGTTTTTCATAGGTTAGCAACGGCCGACTCTTTTCAGGGACGGCTTTTTTTTGCTCTTGTAAGAAACCTCAATTTTCAGAAGTACATATTGGAATCATCTTTTTAAATACCATCCTCCAATCATATGATCAACCTATAAACCATTTCTTATGAATAGCTAGCTTTATAGCAGATGCCTTATTCGAAACGTGTAGCTTCTCATAAATATTAGCGATATGTTTTCTTACGGTATGTGGACTTATAAATAAACGTTCACCAATTTGCTGATAATTTAGCCCATCCACTATTCGTTGTAATATTTCCATCTCTCTTGAGGACAAAGAACAATCTGGCTCAATTGGCTTTTTTTCTTCCATAGGCTTGGGACTGTTCCGCAAAAGCATTAAGGCTTTCTGAGCAATGCGTGGCGACATTGGAACACTTCCATCATAAACACTTTCTGTGATAGCTGTAACAATATTGCCAATCTTTTCATCCTTTAAAAGATAACCACATGCTCCGGATTTTATCGCTTCAAATAGTTTTTCATCATCATCAAAAACGGTAAGCATCAGACATAAAGTATTCGGATAAATCTCCCTGGTAATAGCCACAGCTTCTATTCCATCCATTTCAGGCATTTCAATATCCATCAACACCACCTGTGGATGCTGTTCAATAGGTAAAGCTTTCATCTTCGTAAGAAAATCATTACCATCTCCTGCCTGCAGTACTACTTTTATTTCTTCGTAACTGCTAAGTTGTTCGGCAAGTGTAGTTCGCAGTAAACGTTTGTCATCAACTAAGGCGATACGGATACTCATTTGGGTAAGTATTATACTTTAAAAATAAAGAACTGCCTTACAGGACAGTTCTTTTAATTGTTTGATTTATCTACATTTCCTGAACATAAACTGATGATCTTTTTAAAACATCCCCTGGCTATCATGCAAGCTTACCTTATTACAACAACAACCTCTTTTGTTATCTTTTGCTTCATGATTTTTTCGGAATCAGCCTTGTGTATTACAGATGCATAGAACAAAATTGCAAGAGCCAGCAGTCGTTTTATTCTTTCAATCATTCATATAAATTTTCAAGGGTACGGAATAACTCTTATCACATTTCTTTTACAGATCCGGAAAAAGAAATGTCAGGCAATCCCGTGGTACTTTTAAGCGTTATTTCAGGAACTGTTACACTTATTTTTCCGCCGGCTACATTTACTGTAACATTTATTGGAGAACCTATATAACCATAGGCACCACCTGACATGCTTCCTGAAGATAATTCCATCTGATTGCTTCCGGTACTGGTACCTGCATTCACCAATTGATAAGTACCACTTGTTGTTGGAGCTGTAGGGAAACTTACACTTAACATATTTGCAGTAGAACCGGGGCCTGTTATTGCTGCATCCGCAAAAATAAACAGCGTACCTCCTGTTGACAAAGCTGACTTAGTTGAAAAAGCTACTTTATATGTTGTTGTTCCTAATTTCCAGCTACCAAAATCCGGGGCATCATTTTTCTTTTCACAGGCAATTACAGAAAAAAGCAAAGATGCTATCAATAAACATGATGCTATATTTTTCATGATATTATTTATAAAAGTTCTTAAAAATTAAATCCTAATCTCAATCCAATAAAACCTGAGCTCCTGTAACCTTCATACCTTAGGCTGGCATCGAATTTACCGAGGTGCGTACCTATGTTAGTTGCATAAGTAAAAGAAGTGCTTGATGCAGAAACCAATTTTCCTGATGTGGTTGGATAATATACACGAGCAGTTGTTGCACCTACTTCACCCAGGCCATATACTTTTTTTGTAAGCATATATTTAACACCCGCTTTATACGGAATATTCAATTGTGCCTTCATATCAATACCTGAAATAGTTTTTGGCATGAAAGCCATTACACCACTTGTTGCTGTAAGTGCAAGTTTTTCGTTTAATCCGAATGTAGCTCTTATGGTACTACCCACACCAACAGTGTATCCTGTTCCAAAAGCACCAATAGGTAAGGCTGACTCAAGTCCGATACCCAGTTGAAACTTTTTGTAAGATGGCTTGTCCTGGTCCTGAGCTTGGGAAACATGGCATGCAAGACTTGCGATTAATGCAAGTGTAAATAGTCTTTTCATTGTGTTTAGTTTTTTGTTGTGAATGTTGTAATCAATTCATATTAATAACACCACAAAAAGAATCTATAAGAACAGTTATATCAATAATACAGATGTAGTATTTTTTATACTTTATGTATTTAGGTATTTTGTATCATCTGTTGCTACAGATATCAAAAAACTATTTTTCCTGAATCGGAATAATAAATAATTTACATGATGCCCTCGAAACTATTTGAGCCTGTATCTTTCAAACAAGAAAGTGAAGATGATTTCTTTAAGTCAATAATCAGCCAAAACAATGAGCGATTAACCAATCAACAATTCTCTTTTGGTAAAGAAGCAAAACAATTTCTTGGTTTTTCAGGAACGATGATATGGTCATTTCCGGTTGCCATTGTAATGAGATGGCAGATTAGAAAAAACCCAAGACTAAAAAAAATCCTCCAGTTCCAACCTTTAATTGCAGTTCGAAATAATATTGAAAAAGGATCTTTTGCTTACGATACTTTGTTATTCAGAGAAAATATTTTCTCCATTATTAAAAATAAAAGTCACCTCGCAAACCTTGTATGCCTTGCAATTTTATTCGGTGATGAATTTCTGGATGGTATTGCAAAAGAATATGGTAAAAAAGAAACCAAAGAACTGATCTTTCATTCCGGTCTTAACTTTTACTTGCAAAAAAGAACCTCTGCTTCCGGTTGCTGCGAACTTTTTTACGAGTTTGATATCTGCAGTTTAATCCCACAGAAAATCTTATCATCGTTTAATTCAAAATACAACATCAGCTACGAAGAATTTTACCAGCATCTCTTGTATTTGCTTAGTGAAATGAACAGGCAATTGAAAAAATTCTCTCCCGAAAAAGCATTAACATGTGCTGAACTGATTTGTAAGATATGTAATCGTTGTTTCGATACTTATAAAGTAGACGTTGGTTGCTTCAACGAATTTTATTCACTGCAGGAATTGGAGGGTTACCAGCGATCGAAGGATGATGATATTATTATCCAGTTACTAAATCTTCGTGCAGAATTACTGAATAAACGTACCCTGCAATATCAAAAACAATTTTCTTCATGGAGCAATATCATTCGCTCAATGCAATTGTATGATGATATGGAAGATGCTGCATACGATTGCGACTACCAGATGAACACTTGTTGCTGGATAGCACGAACATATTTTAATAACGAATGGCAATGGTTGTTAACACACAAGGATGCTATAAAAGATCTTCCCCCAAACGAAATAAATATTGTTATTGCGCTGAATATGCCAGGTAGTTGTATGTTGGTAATTCAATATGCAAAAAACATCTCTACTGAAAAGCTCAACTGGGTACAACAAAAAATTGTAAACTATTTATGGCGGAAAAACTGGCTAGGAATGAACGGACAAAAATTTTCTGATAATGGTTTAGGAATCCCTTCTCATCTGTCATCGCAGGAACAATTAAAATATCTTATAAATAAAATGGACAAAATAGATCATTATCTTGTTTCTAATCAAATGAAAAAAGCATGGGTAATTGACATAGCCTGTATGGATTATGGGTTAAGAAAATTTGTTCTCAGTAAAATGAAATTCAGCGAACGGTATATGCTAACACAGCATTTTCTGCAATGCAGTATTTATAAAAAATCAGAAATGTTAGATCGATTATTGTAAATAATGATGAAAGCCCTTTTTATTTCTTTCTTATTGCTTATGGCCTGGCCAGCAGTTTCACAAAATGATCACAGATCAGTCATTGATAGCCTGGATAAGATTATCATACAAAACGACATTACAAACCCATTCGCTTCTATATATCGGGAAATGGCAGTTAAACTTGATCAATATGCAAATATGCAGGATGATCACACTAAAGCATTTCTCCGGGTTTTTGATCAGCAGTTTGCTTCACTGTTTTTTAAATCCAGGGATCAGAATTTAAACAACCATGACCTCCTTCATTGGCAGTCATTTTATCGGAACAAAGATTTGAATGATCTGCAGCGGATGGCATTGGGCATGAATGCTCATATTAATGGAGACCTGTGGATGGCACTTACAAAAGCACATCCCTATGATAGTATTCAGAAATACAGTAAAGCAGTGCTGAACTTTCAATATGCCTTTAACTCACTTTTCGATAGTCTTTATACAAACAATAAACTTTCTTCCAGAGCCAGGTTTTTACATACGATAAGTTTAGGAATGGATAAAAAATTAATGAAGAGAGCGGTGTATCGATGGAGGAAAAAACAGGTGAAGCTTGCACTGATGTATTATAAAAATGAAAGATCAATGGACAGATCTTTAAAGAGACTGCAAAGGAAAATGAAAGGGTTCGATCATTTTGTTTTAAAGTGGATGAAATAAAAATAACCGCATTTAAAATAGCAAACTAATCACCACATAATATTCAACTTTTACTAATTTGAAATACCGTACTAATAGAAAGATCATGACCAGAACTATTCGCTGCCTGTTGGTGATTGTAACACTATTGTTTCAAACTGTTGCAAAGGCACAATTACCTGACACTGCTTCTTTAAAGCCAGCTGCCTATTCAGATTCTACTGCAATCAGGAAATTAATAGACACTGCTTTTTCTTATAAAGAAGATGAACCTATAAAAGTATTATTCATTGGCAGGTTTGCACACGATCGTGCTGTTGCCCTCAATAAAAAAAACCTGCAGGCTGGTGCATTGAATTTACAGGGTACCGTATATAGCAACCTAAGAGATCACCAGTCAGCACTTACTTATCTCTATCAATCGCTACGACTATTTGAATCTACAGGCTATCCACATGGAATTGCAATGTCGTTCAGCAATATAGCCAGGGTATATAGCGAATCAGGGAAAACAGACGATGCATTCAACTACTTGCAAAAAGGAGAAGAAGTCTGCAGAAAGTATAAGCTGGATACACCATTGCTGCACATATATCTCATCAAGGCAAATACTTACGCCAGTGTTGGAAAATTTAAAGAGGCCCTGGACTATGCCTTTAAAGTAGATTCACTTACACAATCTGTGAATATTCAAAAGATCAGGATCAATAATAACAATACTATCGGGGCATTGTATTATTTCATGAATGATCTTAATAATGCTCTAAAGTATTATAACAAATCGAAACAGGAAGCTGCAGCCATAAAAGATTCTACTGCATATTACCAGGCACATATTAATATTGGTGAAGTGTATGAAGTAACCAAGCAACAAGATCCGCTGGGTTATTACATCGAAGGTTTCAAATATTTTGAAAGAATAGGAAATCATGATCTTATGCAGTATGCTGCCAATAATATCTCCAATTATTATAAAGCAAAAGGAAATCATCAATTAGCACTGGATTATTACCAGCGAGCCGTTACAGCAGCCAATAAAACAAAGAATATTCAGGCAACAAGAAATATGCAGTTGTTGCAGATGCAATATGAAACTGAAAAGAAAGAACAACAGATCAGTCTATTGAATCAGGAAAACACTATTCAGAAACTGAATATTGAAGGAAGAAATAAAACAATACTCATCATCTCTGGCTTATTCATCATCACTGTGATTGTAATGTTACTGTTGTACAACAGGTACCGGTATAAACAAAGAATGCTGTTACAGGAAAAAGAAATGAGCCAGCGTGAAGTGTTAACTAAAGCAGTGATAGAAGCGGAAGAAAAAGAAAGAAAGAGAATTGCCAGCGATCTTCATGATGGTGTAGGACAATTATTTTCTGCTGTAAAAATGAACCTGACTGGTTTGTTAGACAGGGTGCCCATAGAAAAAGAATCAGACCGATTTTTAGCAGAGAAAACTATAGCATTGGTAGATGAAAGCTGTAAAGAAGTAAGAATGATCTCTCACCAGATGATGCCGAATATGTTGCTACGCTCAGGCATTGCATCAGATGTAAGAAACTTTATTGAGAAAATAGATTCGGAAAACTTGAAAGTAAATCTTGAAGCGAATGGCTTTAAGAACCGTATAGAAAGTAATGCAGAAACTGTACTGTACAGGGTAATACAGGAATCAGTGAATAATGTAATCAAACATTCAAAAGCCACAAGGCTGGATATCTTATTAAACCGTGATGAAACAGGCATCAGTGTATTGATAGCTGATAACGGAGTAGGCTTTGACACTTCACGCACTGAAAACTTTGAAGGCATTGGTTTAAAGAATATAAAAGCAAGAATAGAATATCTGAAAGGAACAGTAAGATTTGATTCAGCTCCCGGTAACGGCACCAAAGTGAATATCTGGGTTCCATTGTAGTTATAGTATTATTAAGTTCACATCAATATACCGTTAATAGCAAATTGCTTCGTTGAGGTGAAGTGTTTATAGCATAACAAATCTGGCATAATAAACCAGCTATTGACACACAACGTGCAATAGTTAACCATTCTATTTACTTTATACGAATACTTGTATTAACATTAATTCATTTGCGGCTTACAAAAAATGCAGCATCTTAGTGCTGCTAATACAAAAACAGATGAAACGCTTATTATCGCTATTATTGATCGTTATTGTTGTTCCAACTCTTGCCCAAGACAAACTGCTCACCATTGAGGAGGCTTTGGTAAAGAACCGAACCACATTGGCTCCTGGTTCATTAAAGCAATTACAATTCATATACGGAACAGAAAATTATGTGCACTTAACCGAAAATGGATGGATGCAAGGAGGCACTGCACAAAAAAATGATGGTTTAATTTATCTCTCTTTACAACAATTAAATGCAAAACTAAAAGCTGCCGGCAGAGACACCTTTACCGCCATGCCTTCCATTCGTTTTGATCAGTCACCACAATGGATATTTACGCAAAAAGGTGAAAAAATAGCACTTGATCCCAAGGGTAACAGTGTTCGTATCATCATTCCAAAAAACATTTCATCGAAAGCAAATGTGGAAGAAAGTAACACAGGTTATATTGCTTATGTAGACCAACACAATCTTTTTGTTAGTGATGGTAGTAAAGTAAAACAGATTACCCAAGATGGGAGTGATAATATTGTTTATGCCTCATCTGTTCATCGTGAAGAATTCGGCATAAGCAAAGGAATATTCTGGAGCAATAACGGGAAACAACTTGCATTTTACAGGATGGATCAAAGCATGGTGACGGATTACCCGATCATCGACTGGACACAAACTCCGGCAAAGAACATTAATATCAAATATCCAATGGCTGGCGATAGTAGTCATCAGGTAACAATTGGGGTATACCATGCAGAAACAGGTAAGCTGGTGTATTTACAAACCGGTGAGCCAGCAGACCAATACCTCACTAATATTGCCTGGAGCCCTGATGATAGGCATGTATTTGTTGCAGTGTTGAACAGAGGACAAGATCACATGAAGCTGAATCAATACGATGCTGCAACAGGTGCTTTTGTAAAAACTTTGTTTGAAGAGAAAGACGAACGTTATACAGAGCCATTAAATGCAATGATCTTTGTAAAGAACAATCCTTCGCAATTTATCTGGCAAAGCAGAAGAGATGGATGGAATCATTTGTATCTGTATAACATTAACGGACAATTAATCAAGCAACTCACCAAAGGTGAATGGGAAGTAACAGATGTGAAAGGCTTTGATGTTACAGGAGAAAACCTTTTTTATATCTCCACACAAGAGTCTCCAATTACTAAAAATATTTACAAGCTCAACTTAAAGAATAACAACATTACAAGATTATCACCTGCTTATGGTGTGCATACTGCTATCTTAAGTACCAGCGGTAAAACTTTGCTGGATACTTATAGCAATGCAAGCCAGGCAAGAGAAGTGAATGTTACAGAAACAGCAACAGGTAAGTCGTTGAATATTTTCAGTACCGCAGATCCGTTGAAGGATTACAAGAAAGGTGAGATGAGTGTATTCACTTTTGCAGCTAATGAGGGGGCGCAATTATATGGCAGATTATTTAAGCCGGTTGGCTTCGACAGCACAAAAAAATATCCGGTAGTGGTTTATTGGTATGGCGGACCTCACGCACAAATGATTACTGCAGGATACAATGGTGGTGCAGGTGATTATTGGTTCCAGTATATGGCTCAAAGAGGCTATGTTGTTTTTAGTCTGGATACTCGTGGAAGCAGTAACAGGGGCAAAACATTTGAACAATCCATCTTTCGCAAACATGGAGATGCACAAATGGAAGATATGATGAGTGCAGTAAATTATTTAAGCAAGCTTGGCTATGCAGACACATCAAGAATGGGATTGTTTGGCTGGAGCTATGGTGGTTTTATGACAACCAGTTTCATGCTCACTCATCCCAATATTTTCAAAGCTGCAGTAGCAGGTGGGCCGGTGATCGATTGGCGATTGTATGAGATTATGTACGGTGAAAGGTATATGGATACACCCCAGGAAAATCCTGAAGGTTATGCAGCAACTGATCTCACTAAAAAGATAGATCGTTTAAAGGGAAAATTATTGCTGATTCATGGCATACAAGACCCTGTAGTAGTACAACAGCATTCGGTAAAACTGGTACGTGCAGCTATTGATAAAGGGGTGCAGGTAGATTATATGATCTATCCTGGTCATGAACATAATGTGATTGGAAAAGACAGGGCTCACTTATATCAGAAAGTAACTGATTACTTTATGTTGCATTTAAAGTAACTGCAAAACATTATGCTGCGTATGAAATATATTCAGGGTATATGCATCAGCATTACTATTGTGCTTTTGTGTTACACGAAATTACATGCTCAGAATAAAAAGCCTGCAACAAAAAAAGACGATGATCTCATCAGCATCATTAATAAAGTATTGGTTATTGTAAACGACACTACAAAATCTGTCGCACACCTGGCACCATCTGTTAATAATGAAGAACATCAATTTGTGAGTGGCATAAAACCTACGGCGAGTGATTTTGCTGTGGTAGAAAGAAAAAGAACATACATAAAACGATCGGATGTAGTTATCAGCTGGCAATGGGTTGCTACGAAAAACAGTTCTCTGAAAGCAACAGCACTCCAACCTGAGCAATTGAAACCGAAATGGGATAGCATATTGAATAAATCGTTCCCGATTGCCAAAGATGGATGGAAAGTCGGCAATAGTATTATTCAAACCCGGTTATTACATAATAGTTCAACACTCCAGCTAAGCGTATCATTTGAAAAGCCATCATCACTTTCAGTTACTGAAGTAATTAAGCAAACCCGGAAATATTTTCTAACTTCTTTGGAAAATGCAGTTAACGATGAGGGTATTGAAACAGTTACGTTAGATTATTGCAACACTCTCATCAATATGGGTGTTGATGCAAATACTTTAAATAATGAAATAGCTGCACAGTTTCCACTTGTTGCCAATAAGAATATCGTTGCTGCTTTCTGGGTGCTCATTCGTTCTCCTTATCCCATCGATGTAAAAAAATTGAAAGCTGCCTGTACACCTGACCAACAAAAGCAACTGGAGCAAATGGCAAGAGATTACCAGGCTGGTAAAAAACCACAACCTACACAGCCTGTTGATGATGGATTAAACAAAGATGTGAGAGAACTGCTTTCAAATTTTCCAAAACTAAACCTACCCTTCAGGTTTGATCCTTATGCGATCAATTCTTTGAAAAAAATAGATCAGCTAACTGTTCAATGGAGTATCCCTTATCATTTTGGAAGTTCAACTTATGCATTAGGACGTGTTGATGTTTGCAAAGATGTTTTTACGTTGTTAACAGTGGAGGCCAATCCTTCCAGCCTTGGCATGGAATACAATTTCTGTGTATTGGAAGTGTCTCCCAAAGGCGAAAAGAAAATAACACGTTTTCCTGTTTCTATTTTCAAAAACTTGAATGGCAGTATGTGTAAAGGATGCAGCCTGGCGATAAATGCAAAGGGTATAATAACAATCGGAAATAATGAATGGGGCTCACAAAAAACAGCTGTATTTGAGCCTTGCCCGAAAAAGAAATCATGATGCCAAGCTGTTCATATGGTGCTGCTTGCATAAATCTTAATAAACTCAATCAAAAATCATATCCGTATTCAGTTTCTCTTCCTTTATTTGTAACAAATTAGCATCATGGCTGAAGAGAAAATACCAGACTTCCTTGTTAAAGTAAACGGAATCAATTTCAGCTTTAGCAGGGAAGAAATAGAATCTGCAGATATTATTGAAAAAGATAACCACCAGTATCACCTGTTAAAAGACCATCGTTCATTCATTGCAAAAGCTGTTGAAACAGGTGATAAAAATGCAGTCATAGAAATTGAAGGCGAAAGATTACAGGTGCAGATCAAAGATCAACTTGATCAGATGCTCGATAAAATGGGATTCAGCGCTGCCACAAATAAACACCTGAAAGAGATCAAAGCTCCAATGCCGGGTTTGGTATTGCAGGTGAATGTTACGGAAGGGCAGGAAGTAAAAGAAGGTGATAAACTGTTGATACTTGTTGCCATGAAAATGGAAAACAGCATAGCCATTCATGCAGATGCTGCCATTAAAAAGATCCATGTACAGGCCGGACAAGCTGTTGAGAAAGGCCAACTGCTTATAGAATTGAATTGACCAATCAAACGAATTTCATGAAGAAGATATTAGTCGCTAATCGTGGAGAGATCGCACTGCGTATTATGCGTACGATACGAAAAATGGGTTTAAGATCTGTTGCAGTGTATTCAGAAGCCGATAGGCATGCACCACATGTTTTGTTTGCAGATGAAGCAGTCTATCTTGGGCCTGCTCCGTCAGCTGAATCATATTTGAATGCTGCAAAGATCCTTGAATACTGCAAAATGTTGAATGTTGATGCAATACATCCCGGTTACGGATTTTTAAGTGAGAATGCAGACTTCGCTCAACAGGTAGAAGATGCAGGCATCACATTCATCGGACCTTCTGCTGAAGCCATGCGGATCATGGGTTCTAAATTGGCAGCAAAAGAATCGGTAAAGAGATACGACATACCAATGGTGCCAGGGGTTGATAAAGCCATTGATGATATTCCTAAAGCCAAGCAGATAGCTGCTGAAGTTGGTTACCCTATTCTTATAAAAGCTTCTGCCGGTGGTGGTGGAAAAGGAATGCGTATCGTAGAGAATGAAAATGAGTTTGAAGAACAGATGCAAAGAGCTATCTCCGAAGCCCAGGCTGCTTTTGGTGATGGATCTGTGTTTATTGAGAAATATGTTTCATCGCCTAGACATATAGAAATACAGGTTTTGGCAGATAAAAATGGTAACACCGTTCACCTTTTTGAACGTGAATGCAGCATTCAACGAAGACACCAGAAAGTGATTGAAGAATCTCCATCAGCCATCATCACTCCTGATCTAAGAAAAAGAATGGGTGAAGCTGCAGTGATGGTGGCTAAATCTTGTAATTATACCAGCACAGGCACAGTAGAATTTTTGGTTGATGATAAACTCAACTTCTATTTTCTTGAGATGAATACAAGGCTGCAGGTAGAACATCCTGTTACCGAACTGATCACCGGTCTTGACCTTGTTGAAGAGCAGATCAAAATTGCACGAGGCGAAGCACTCAGCTTTAAACAGGAAGATCTTTCCATCAACGGTCATGCAATAGAACTAAGGGTTTATGCAGAAGATCCATACAATGATTTCCTTCCATCTATTGGTAAATTATCTGCGTACAAAAAACCACAGGGAGAAGGAATTCGTGTAGATGATGGTTATGAAGAAGGAATGGATATACCTATCTATTATGATCCGATGATCGCTAAACTTGTAGTACATGCAGAGAATAGAACAGCAGCCATCGAACAAACAAAACGGGCAATAAAAGATTATACAATTGAAGGTGTGAGCACTACCCTGCCGTTCGGCAATTTTGTTCTTGATCATGATGCCTTTGTATCAGGTAAATTCGATACAGGCTTTGTGAAACAATATTATACTCCCGAAGCCATTCAGCAAATACAACGAAGCAAAGCCGAAGCTGCTGCTATTATTGCCTTACGCATAATGTTGGAAAAAGAAAAGATCACTAATCCTGTTGTACACCAAACCACCAGTTGGAAACGTCGGCTGGCATAAATTGAAATGATTATGATGAGTAACAAGATTGAACAGTTAAAAGAAAAACTTGAGCAGGGAAAACTGGGTGGTGGTGTAAAACGAATAGAAGCCCAGCATGCAAAGGGTAAACTCACTGCGAGAGAACGTATCAACCTGTTAATGGATCCCGGATCATTTGAAGAGATTGGTGCCTTAGTACTTCATCGAACTAAGGATTTTGGAATGGAGAACCAGCAGTTTTATGGTGATGGTGTAGTAACTGGTTACGGAACAGTGAATGGAAGACTCGTTTATGTATTTGCACAGGATTTTACAGTGTTTGGCGGTGCTTTATCTGAAACACATGCAGAGAAGATCTGCAAAGTAATGGATGCTGCAATGAAGTGTGGTGCACCCATGATTGGTCTAAATGATTCCGGTGGTGCAAGAATACAGGAAGGTGTAAGATCATTGGGTGGCTATGCAGATATATTTTATCGCAACGTACAATCATCAGGTGTTATTCCACAGATCTCTGCTATTATGGGACCCTGTGCAGGTGGTGCAGTGTATTCTCCGGCTATGACAGACTTCACTATCATGGTTGAGAATACCAGTTATATGTTTGTAACCGGTCCGAACGTTGTGAAGACCGTTACCAATGAAAATGTTACATCGGAAGAGTTGGGTGGAGCTTCTACTCATTCCACTAAATCCGGTGTTACTCATCTGACTGCTACAAACGACAAGGACTGTATTGAACAGGTAAAGAAATTGCTGATGTACATGCCGCAGAATTGTGAAGATGTGGCTCCCCGTTATCCATATACATGTGGTAATGAAATACGGGAACAGCTTGCAACCATCTTACCACCCAATACCAATCAGCCTTATGATATGAGGGATATAATCAAAGGCATTTGCGATGAAGATTCTTTCTTTGAAATACATAAGAACTATGCTGATAATATAGTTGTTGGCTTTGCAACCTTAGCTGGCCGCAGTATTGGAATTGTGGCCAATCAACCCATGTGTCTTGCAGGCGTATTGGATATTGAGAGTTCTAAAAAAGGTGCAAGGTTCACTCGTTTCTGCGATTGTTTTAATATACCATTATTAGTATTGGTTGATGTTCCTGGCTTCTTGCCTGGTACCGACCAGGAATGGAATGGCATCATTACCAATGGTGCGAAGTTATTGTATGCATTAAGCGAAGCTACTGTACCTCGTGTAACAGTTATTACACGTAAAGCTTATGGTGGTGCTTATGATGTGATGAATTCAAAACATATTGGTGCTGATATGAACTATGCCTGGCCAACAGCAGAGATTGCTGTAATGGGTGCAAAAGGTGCATCGGAGATCATATTCAAAAAAGAGATATCAGAAGCTGATGATCCGCAACAGAAATTATTGGAAAAAGAAACAGAGTATGCAGAGAAATTTGCCACACCATATTTAGCTGCAGAACGTGGATTTATTGATGAAGTAATTGAACCAAAATACACCCGTTCAAAACTGATCAAGGCATTTGCGATGCTGGAGAATAAAGTGGCTAAACGTCCGAGAAAGAAACATGGCAATATTCCGTTATAGATGCAAAGTTTAATATTGTTTGTCATGCTGCATAGTCCCGGCTATCCGGGAACGTAGGAAGCATCTCTTAGCCTTTGTTGGTATTGTCACCAACAAATGATTGCGAATCCAAAGCCTTTTTTTCTTTATTACTAACTTTTTCCCTTGATGGAAAAAGTTACAAAAAGATCAAGAATGGATGATAGTACAGCACATCCATTCAAGGCTTTGATGTGGCTGCGGCTCATCTGTTGATTTGGCTGTTGTTCTTTATTGAACGGCTTCGCTGTTTTGGGTTGCTGGATGTGTAACAGCGGGAGACTGCTCGCTTTTTCTGCGAAGCTTAATTAATAGCTTTTAGATTCAAAGTAGCAGAAAAAGATGCAGGTGTGATTGTGGGTGGTGTAACAGCGTAAATGATCTTTGCTGAGGCTTTCTTTTGAAGCGGATATCAGTCTGAATCATTCGTTGAGGTTTCTGTTAAGGGTTGAATGATTAGAGACTGAGAGCGAGGGCAATAACCTGTCAGGTTTAGCTTTTTATCTTCATGCAAATTGATGCCAGCAGTGCTGCTATCATCTTAACCTGACAGGTTGTGGTAAGAAGGGTGACAACGATAAAAGGATGCTATCTATTTTATAGGAATAAATAGCTACAGCCTTTAGGCTGTAGACAATATGAACAAATCCTGAAACCGGGCTTTAGCCCTGACCTTTTCTTTCTTTTATTAATAACTTTTTCCCTTGATGGAAAAAGTTACAAAAAGATCAAGAATGGATGAAGAACAGCACATCCATTCCAGGCTTTGATGTGGCTGCGGCTCATCTGTTGATTTGACTGTAGTTATTTACTGAACTGTTTCGCTGTTTGGGGTTGCCGTGTATGTAGCACTCTGTGACTGCTCGCTTTTTCTGCGAAGCTTAATTAATAGCTTTTAGATTTTAATGTAGCAGAAAAAGATGCAGGTGTGATTGTGGGTGGTGTAACAGCGTAAATGATCTTTGCTGAGGTAATCTTTCGAACACATCATGCTGAGGCATTCTTTGAGGTTTATGTTACGGGTTGAATGAAGCGAGGGCAATAACCTGTCAGGTTTAGCTTTTTATCTTCGTACAGGTGGATGCCAGCAGTGCTGCTATCATCAAAACCTGACAGGTTGTGGTAAGAGGGATTTAGAGAATTGTTGGTCACAAGATCAACAAAGGCGAAGGAAGAAATAGCTACAGCCTTTAGGCTGTAGACGAAATGAACAAATCTTAAAACCGGGCTTTAGCCCTGACCTTTTCTTTTTTTGCAGCCTTTGTTGGTGTTGTCACCGACAAATGATTGTAATCCAAAAACAACTCTTTTGTTTTAAACTTTATTTGTTCTTTTCTCTTGATAGAAAAGAACCAAAAGATCAAGAATGGATGATAGTACAGCACATCCATTCGACGCTATGATGTGGCTGCGTCTCATCTGTTGATTTGACTGTTGATCTTTATTGAACGGCTTCGCTGTTTGGGTCGCTGAAGGTGTAGCAGCGTGAGACTGCTCGCTTTTTCTGCGTAAGCTGTTTGCTACCTTTTATTTTCCTTGACGCAGAAAAAGATGCAGGTGAGATGGCTGATGGTGTAACAGCGTAAGGATCTTTGCTGAGGCACTCGTTGAGGTTTCTGTTAAGGGTTGAATGAAGCCAGGGAAATAACCTATGCCCTTGTTGGTGTTGTCACCAACAAATGATTGTAATCCAAAGCCAGGTAGCATATTTTATCAATGGCTAGCTGTAAATTGGATGGGCAATAGTGCCTATCGCTTCACAAAAATAAAATCGCCGCCCTCATCCCCTGCTTCTTTGATCTCGCCGAACTGCGGCACCTGCCCATTTGCACTATTGTTGATCACAGCTGTACGGAAACTGGAGAACAGTTGCTCGGCCGATAGGTATTTCTCGGGATTCTGTTTCAACCGCTTCACCAGGTATTCAATAAATACGCTTTTATCGGGCACTTCTTTTAACGCACCACTGGTCATTGCTTTCCTGCTGGGCAGCTCAAATAACTGCCTGATGGCTGTAGGTGCATCAGCATTTAAAGAACGGGTTTTGAGAATGCTGCCGGCAAAGCAGGCATCTGTGATCAGCAAGGTATGTTTACCCGGCATCAGGCCAATGTATTCTTTCAGGTCGGCATTACTCAGCCACGAAGCCCTGTTCTTTACATAGGCATCGGCAGGATACCAGTATCCCTGCTTTCTTACCTCGTCCCAGTTGCCGTGCCCGGCATAAAACACCAGGAGATTATCGGCAGGTTTTATACGAACAGCCAGTGCTTCAAAAGCGTCGAACACCTCCTGGCGGGAGGGGTTTTTAAGCAATTTTACATTGGCTTTATCAAAAGTATACCGGGTGGTGAGTACATCGGCGAGGCTGGTGGCATCGGCAACAGGGTTTTCCAGGTCGGGTATGGCCGGATCAAGATAGTCCTGCACGCCAATGATCAATGCATAAAACTTACCAGGCTGCTCTATTTCGGTGGCACCCACCGGTACAATATCATTTACCCGTATGGTGGATGCTGCCCGCTTTACTACGAACTCGTAACTGCCTTTATTCATCCTGATATCGGTTGCCTGCACCACGATATTATTATCCCCAATACCCAGGGGAACATCTACGCTGAAATTACCCTCGGCATCTATATTGGCGGCAATACTATTGGCCGTTACCTCGTACAAAGCACTTTCGTCGGTTACCTTACCGGTTACTTTTACCATCTTTTTATCCTGTGTTACCTGAAGGCCCCTGGTATCTGAAGGCTGAAGGATGATGATATTGGGTGGTTGACGGTCTACCTTGTTTTTCGCAGCAATATCCCCGTCTATATCAGCTGCCAGCTTTTCACCCAAACGTACATAATCAATGTTACCTGCCCTGGCAGCAGAATCCTTTGCAATCAAGGCTGTTTTACGTGCCTTATCCAGCCAGCCTGATTTGTATTCGATCTTTGCTTTCAGGAAGATATACCAGTACCGCGGAGCCTGTTGTATGGCACGATCTATCCAGGCAAGTGCCCGGCCCAGGTCTTTATCATTATCATAGTAATACTGCGCTGCGGTCATCAGGTATTTATCTATCTTCCCTTCTTTTTCCGCATCATCAATACTTTTCATTACCACCGCATCATAATCGCATTTAACCGGTAGTAAATAAGACGCATTATTTATGTCGAACTTCAACCAGAACATTTTCTGATCAGCCGCCAAGCGGTAAAAATCTATTGCATAACCATGAACGGCGCTGCTGAGAAAAGATTCATACGCTGTTTTGGAAAGCGGTACACTGCCGGAGAATCCATTGCCTTTTACCAGCAGCTGGCCCGCATTTATATCGGGAGAAATATTGTACTCGCCGGGAGAAAGATTGATGCCGCCCAGTTCCACCGGATGTTTTAGTATGAGCTGCCCTCCCTCGAACTGTACTTCGTTGATACTTGCCGGTGACGAATGATAGCTGTAAGCAATCTCCGAAAGACCCACTACCTGGCTGGATGTAACCACACCAGCAGGACGATCTGTTGCCACAGGCCGTGAAAAAGGTAGCTCTACCAGTACTTTTTCGAGCGCCAGCTGGATGACGCCTTTGCCGGCACCTGCTTTCCGGGGTTTTACGGTAAAGGTCTCTATCGTATTATCGAGGGCAACCGGTGTTACAGTAAGTTTTACGGCCTCTTTGGAGGCATCATATTTTGAAACATTCCCTCCCAGGTTGAGGTCTGTATTCAATGCAATATCCCAGGAAAACTTTCCCGGCCAGGTGTAAATAATATAGGTTCCTTTTGCTACGGTTTTACCACTGATGACCACGTCATCATCAAATGTGATCTTAGTGCCGTCGTTTGTACCTGTTCTCCATATTTTGTCATAAGGAAATAAAGCATTCTCCTCTCCAAACAGCAGCCTGTTACGACGCATCAGCCTTGAATAGCTCACAGTAACTTTGGTGAAGCCGAGGTCTGCTGCTATCACTTCTTTCGGACTGGGTGCCGGTATTCTCACCTGTGATTGAATGCTGGCCATCGATGCAGCCAGCACGAACAGGGTTAGTACAATATGCTTCATCAGGGTATGGTTTTGATACAGGAAAAGTAGGTAATTTTTCACCAGGCTGCAAACCGAATGTTGGTGTTGTCACCAACAAATGATTGCGAATCCGAAGCCTCTTTTTTCTTTTGCTAAGAAATCCAAGCACCCTTCAGAATAATGCTGAAAGAAGGGTGCTTAGATGGTATTGATCATGAAATGATAACTACCTGCTTATTTTGGCAGATGCGCCACTACTTCAATCTCTAACTTTGCCTCGGGCATAAACAGCCTGCTCACCTGTACCCAGCTTGAGGCTGGATAATCTCCATTGTATATTTTCTTTCGGAGGTTATTGAAACTTTTCATCTCCTCTATATCTGTAGTAAAAATGGTTTCTTTCACCACGTTCTGAAGAGTAGCGCCATAGTGGGCTAAACTTTTCTCTATTACTCTATACACATGCTGTACATCTTTCTCTGTGATGTTAACCGCTACTGTTCCGGAGACATATAATATATTATCCACTTTCACTACTTGTGCATAGCCACCAGTGGTATCCTGCTGCCCGAGGTGGAAATGAAATTTATCTTTCTGTATGTTTTTCTGTGCCAGTACAGGGATCGCTGCTGTTACTAAAATCGCTAAGATTAATTGTTTCATGTTTTGGTTATTACTTATGCCGCAAAGTATAAACAATACAAAAGGCAGGGCTTCCGATCATCCGTTTTCACAGATCCTTATCATTTGGCTGAGACATCAGATTGTTTTGTGGGACGAACTAAGGCAACGGGGATGACATCCTTTAGAAGGATGTCATCCCTTTTCACATTACTAACGCAGCCTTTGCTGGTGTTGTCATCAACAAACATCTATGTATTTATTCGCTAGATATTTTGGGACCTAACTAATAGCTACAGCCTTTAGGCTGTAGACAAAATGAATAAATCTTAAAACCGGGCCTTAGCCCTGATCTTCTCTTTTATTCTGTTCTTTTCTCTACAGCCTTTGTTGGTGTTGTCACCAACAAATGATTGGTAAAAAACTTTTATAACGACAGTCGTTTACTTGTTCTTTTCTCTTGATAGAAAAGAACCAAAGAATGGATGAAAATACAGCACATCCATTCGACGCTTTGATGTGGCTGTATCGCATCTGTTGATTTGGCTGTGTTCTTTATTGAACGGCTTCGCTGTTTGGGTCGCTGAAGGTGTAGCAGCGTGAGACTGCTCGCTTTGCTCACGAAGCATTTATTCAAGAATATGGTGTTCGCGAATCCTTCGGATTTTTCTGCGTAGACTTTTTTTATACTGAGCATTTCTTTATGCAGAAAAAGATGCAGGTGAGATGGCTGATGGTGTAACAGCGTAATGATCTTTGCTGAGGCACTTGTTGAGGTTCTGTTAAGGGTTGAATGAAGCCAGGGCAATAACCTGTCAGGTTTAGCCTTTTTATCTTCATGCAAATTGATGCCAGCAGTGCTGCTATCATCTTAACCTGACAGGTTGTGGTAAGATGCTAGGGCACTCGTTGAGGCTTCTATTAAGTGTTGAATGATTAGAGGCTGAGAATTATTGTTGGTCACAAGACCAACAAGGGAGAAGGTTTCTGTTATTGCAAAGGGATATCTTGAACTAATTAAAATAAAGCTTACTCATATATTATCTTCCTGGATGCCGGGAAGGCCCAGCAGATCGAAGATGATCTTTACCTGCAACGCTGTATAATACCTGCCGTTGCGTTTACCTACTGTAACTGCATGGGGTTTTAGCCAGCGGTTCATGGTTTTGTTGGTAACGGAATAGATGTTACACAGCTCTCCTATTGTATAGGGCTTTATTTCGATGCGGGTGTTGAGTTCCATATAATAAATGTTTGCAGCCAGGGTTATTGAATGTTGTGTATTTGCCTGAACTCGGATGTATGCATACCGAGTTTTTTTGCGAGTTGCGGAATGCTTAATTGCTTTTTATCGAGATAACGGTTGATCAACTGCTTTGTGCGTTGTGGTTGTTCCGGTGGTATGTTTAACTCCGGCGGTTCATGCCTTCTTAAACCGAGATGATTGAACTGGTCTATTAAATAACGCTTCTGGTTGGGTGTGATCAACCCGAGATCATCGGCACGGTAGAGTAAGGCTATCATAGATACTTTCCATTTCTTTTTTAGTTCGGCAAGGGTGGCAAGGTTAATACCGTTACTGAAATCTGCCATGATATGTTCTTCGGGCATGAGCAGCTCTGCAGCAAAGAGATTGGCTTCATGATTTATATCTCTTGCTGCATCAAGTGCTGTGTTAGTATGCATCACAAGATGCCCTAATTCGAAAGCAAGGGAGAAGCGTTGTTTATCGCCCTGCAATACTTTGTTCAGACAGATCACGGGGATGTTGTTAGTGGTGAAAATGGTGCGACTATCTATCCGCTCTGAAGGAAAAGGTAATGAAGCTATCAATACACCGTTCTCTTCGAGCAGGCATGTTATATTCTCAATAACAGGTTGTTCAATATTCCATAACCTGCGCAGTTTAATGGCAGCTTTTGCGGGTGTAATGGCCGGGTTAATTTCTATATTGGGTAAAGCTGTTGATTTTGGTTTGAGCATTGTTGTAAGTTCTGATAGCTGAAGCCTGAGGATATTGATGGTTGCATTTGCCTGGCTGAGTAGTTTTGGTGACACTATTGCTCTTTTTCTATAGGCAAGGTGCTGTGGTAATGGTTCGCCCTGCTGATAGAAAAATTCGAGCGGATATGTTGCCTGTTTTGCAATTGAAGCCATGAGTTGCGCTGTAAGGGGATAATTATTGTTTTCTATTTTGCTCATCAGCCCTTTTGATATACCGATAGCATCGGCGAGATCTGCCTGGGAAAACCCACGGCTCTCTCTTGCTATGCTGATCATGTGTGGGTTGAAAAATGCGGTCATATCCGTTCTATTTGTTAGCTAATTTATTTAGCTTTTTTGTATTATTTCCAAAAAAGTTTCCAAATATGTTTACAGCACCCGCTATTTTCTTTCATAAATAATTCAGGCAAATGGGGTTAGGAAATTATCCACAGGAAGAGACCAGGAGGGCTGAAAATTAATATTATTTGTTTTTATAATGGGAAGCCGTAGTTTATATAGGGAAATTGTGGAGTGTCGGGGTTGGATCGGAGTTGAGTCGGAGTCTGGACGGAGTCTGACCAGGTTTGCTACTATCCCTTTTGCTGGTGGCTCACCAACAAATGATTGGGAGAAGAGGTTGTATAACGAATCGTTTTACTTGTTCTTTTCTCTTGATAGAAAAGAACCAAAAGTTGCCTCACGAAGCTTAGTATTTTACTGGTGTTCGCGAATGCAAAGCATTTCAAGAACGCCTGAAGAACAACATCCTGTACGTACGGGATTCAGGAGCCTTGATGAGGCTGCTGGTTATATGTTGATTTGGCTGGGGTTCTTTATTGTACTGTTTCGCTGTTTGGGTTGCTGAAGGTGTAGCAGTGTGGAACTGCTCGCTTTTTCTGCGTAAGCTATTTTTTATACTGAGCATTTCGGCAGGCAGAAAAAGATGCAGGTGAGAAGGTTGGAGGTGTGGCAGCGTAATGATTTTTGCTGAGGCATTAGTTGATTGTACAACGAAGGTTGCATTGAACTTGTTCTGAGGTAAGCGTAATTAAAATACCTGATTTATTTCCGTCCCAAATCAGCAGGGTTTTCACCCCAGGCTTTTGTTTCCCATTTTAACACCGGGTTACTGTAATCATTACTCTCTAACCATTTCACAGCTCTGTGTAACATATCGAATAGGTGCTTATCTTCCATGCAGCATTACGCATATACTCGGATAAACCGGCTCACCAATGATCTGCAATTGCTCTTCTGTAAGATCACTTATAAATGCAGACTCATTGCCGTAATGTTTTTCATGTCCATCCTGCAAGGCCTGTTGTGCCATTGCCATTGTTTTAAAGGCTTTATACTTTGCATCTTTATATCCATGAATGGCGGCCTTGCATTGATCCCAATCCTCAAAAACACCTGTGGTCCTGCCTTTCCAGACAACGTATATCTTCTTTGCCATTTAGGGATGATTATATAATTGTCTTAACTCATCAACTGAATAATACACGTTGTGTTGATTCTTTCTATGGAGCATTCTGTGACAGTTTGAGCATACCAAAGACAGATCATCTAAACTAGTAATTCTCACACCTCTAGCTATCGGTTGCTTATGATGACATTCAATAAACCCTCTACCTAAGTTTGGATACCGGGATGCAAAATCAAAATCACAAACTTCGCAATACAAACTATTGCTTAAAGCAGCCCTTTCTTTTTTTAAAGCAACCAGCATACTGCTTCTCTCTCTTTGTTTATGCATTTTTAAAAACTCCCTCTCTCTCCCTTCTTCAGCAGTAAGTAATTCTTCATCCGGGAGCTCTATTGATGAATTGTTTACAAGGTCAATTAAAGAGGCATCAATATTTTGAAAAAGATTCCAGAAATAGTTTTGAACTACGCTAATACCCGGCTGTGTACGGTTACTTAATTCCAGGGTTTCAATTTTGCAAATCTGTCCCCTATTTGCTTTAAAAAAATTCCATTCAGTAGGCCTATATATCCCTTGTGGAGACCGACCAATAACCATCACCAATCGCTTATAAGGGTGGGTTGAGTTCAAATCTCTTTCTACATTCTCATTCAGCGGTGTAACAATATGTGTTATATAAATACCCCCTGGACTTATAATATTATCATTTAAAGTTTGATAGATTAATATACAGTCCCCAATCCTGGGTTTGGAATAATTTGTAGGATACCATTTCTCGTTGTCTGGAAAATGTAAATAGAAAATATCACCCACATCGTATTCCATATATGCCCAGGCTGTACCATTATCTCTTTTAACATTCTTAACCCAGCGTAAATCTTGTGCAGAAAGTGCATTTCTCATTTAGCAGCTTTTATTCATTTATAATTAACCTTCAATCCATAATTCTCCAACTCCCATTCTGCAATTGATACATTATTACCTGCAACTTTCTTTGCAGCCTTAACGAGTAACTTATAATCTTCCATAGAATTACTGGTAGTCCACCTGATGTGTTGCACTGATGTATCTAACTGTTTTATAACTACAGAATCAAAAGGGCAATGAATTGGTGGCATGTGCTGTTGATGAAGCAACCAACTCATTTTCCAATATAAGTTAATCATCTTTTGGGCAGTACCAATTCGTAGCTTTCTCTGATGAAGTACATCACCATAGTTTTTGGAGATATGGGTAGCGAAGCGTTCTATTGTTTTGAAGTGAGCAGCGTCGTTATAAGTTTGTTTCTGCTGCACCTTTTGCATGACTATTCCTAATTCCTTCGCAAGGCTTTTTCTGAAAACTGCTTTTTTATTATCAGGCAATCCTTTCTTATACACTTTACCTCTTTGCAAAGCACCATTAAGTGTTGTACGGATAATAATATTATTTAACGCCTGGATTCGCAGCTTTTCCATTTTGAGTAGCTATGTATGTTTTATAAAAATCCCTTCTCAGATCACCCAATGATTGATATATATGGGCTTTGGCATCACACATATATACAGGTTTGCCTGCAGGAAGAAGAAAGAAAGTATCAAAAGCATTACATGAAGCTGAACGTTGCATGTTGAAGTAAAACATAACTGTTAAACCAAACAGCCAGTTTAAAGAGGGTGCTAAAATATTTTCATTAAGTGCAAGATTGCCTTCCAGGCAGGCATCTATCTGGCAAACACATTCACACATTCTCCAGTCATCTGAACTTTCACCCTTTCGTTTTGGCATTAGATATATGTACAGATCTTCCAGCAGCTGGCAGGAGAACAGGTACTCCTTGCTTTCGTCACCATCGGCTTTTTTAGAATTTCCTACACGATAAAATAGTCTTGTACCTGCATCCACCAACTTCACAAAATGACTACCGGCATATTCTGCTGCAATAGCATTGAATTTTTCCTTAGCATCTTTTGGCTTTAGCTTTCTTAACTTCTCGTCGTCTGCTTTAAAAGCATCTGCTTCTGCATTAATTATATACTCTTTACCCTGAACAGGTAATATCCTTTGTTTGGTAACCGTATCAATAAAATGACCGTGGCGGTATTTTACTTTGAATGCTTTCATGATACTTATATAGCTTTTAAAACTTTTTCTAGCCTGCCTATAAGCACAATCCCGTCTTCAACTTCCTTTCGATAAAGTGTTGTAGCATGTGGATGAGCTCCGTGATTGAGCACACGATTCTTTAGCTTTTTGACTTCTTCTATTATTTTTAGTGCTTCATTATTCTCTTTGTTTATGGAAAAAATCATCCTCCAAATTTCTTTTCGTATTGCGATAAGTTTAGCTTTCTTTTTCCCATCAATCAAACGATCTTTAATCACAGCCTTAAAGTCCTCTTCACTAATTTTTTTTAATACTGGATCAGTGAAATCATTCTCCGATACAATTGATTGAAACCTGGCATAATTTGCTTTATCTATAATATTCTTTGCCTCATTCAATCTTTGGTTGAAAGTTGCAAACTGCTTCTTATCAAAAACAATATTCATTTTCCTTTCTAAAAAATTTTCTACCACTATTTCTCCGATCTTTCGGAGCGCTAAAGCACATGCATTGTAATCATGATCCTCAAAATATCTCTTAGCTTGTTGCATAAGAGTTTTACCATCTTTATATTTAGGTTTACTATTTTCGACCATCTCATTGAACTCGTAGTAAATCCATTTCGCAGTGTCCGTTTCAGTAAACCGTTTTACTTCTTCATAAAAACTCCAGTCATGAGTAAAAAACAATAGTTGATAGTCCTTTTCATAAAGATTAAAAATGAGCTTCAGAACATCCATCCTATTGTCCATGTCCAGACTAATTAACAAATCATCAAATGTCAA
This sequence comes from Bacteroidota bacterium, assembly GCA_023386555.1. GTDB lineage: Bacteria > Bacteroidota > Bacteroidia > Chitinophagales > Chitinophagaceae > JAEZDC01. The sequence continues at coordinate 161,636 of JAEWJK010000003.1, forward strand.
AATTTTGATATCTGGCTTGGAAGGTCTTCTCTGTAATAGAGTAAATCTGATTGATAAAGCAATGGCAGTAAGCTTTCCTTCATTTAAGAATGATTGAGGACGGTCAATTGGTTTCGCTACACGTTTGCTAATTATTTTTTCAACGGACAACTTAATGAAAGGAGGCATTAGCTCATACGTATTGGTTTTCCCTATCCTACGATAACTAAAACCTTGTTTCACTCTCAACCTTATCTTAAGATCTTTGTACTGGAAATTGTCATGCAAAAATTTTGTTGCATTTGCATCAATGTATGTTATTAGTTTATTCAATTCATTATCAAGTGCTGATATTTCTGAAATCCAATTCTTAAAAGTTCTGCTTGTTGGGGTCCCTGCTCCTTTGGCTCCATTGTTTACAACTTGCTTAATTTGTTCACTAAAAAGAATCGTTTTAGCATCGAGATAGACAAACGGAAAAATATCCCTATCAAAGACAGGATAAAGATCAATTTCTAAAGAATTACGAAAATTGTAAAAATTGATTAGCAATCGATGACTGATAAACTCACTAGCAAGATTCATTTCACTAAGTGGCTTTCTTCTAATCTTGTTTGAGGGGGTAAGTCCATTCTTATTAAGCGTATATACGAGTCTTTTATTATCAGTAAGCACTAATTTTATATAAGAAGATTTATTAGCTCGCTCATGAAGATTAAGTAGATTCTCAGGCTCAGCAGCATCAAAATATCTTTTTAATTTCGATGCTGGTTTTGTATCTGCCTGAAGAATTGTATATAAGGAGAAGTAAAGTGAACTTTTTCCGCTGCCATTTGGCCCATACACTAAAAGGTTTTTCCCTTTTAAATTAAAAGTTTCCTTGTCCTGAAAAGCTTTAAAATTTTGAACAACAATTTTCTCGATTCCTTTCATGGAGTATATGCATTTTCTTCAATTACCCCAATGGTGTTGGGGCAACGGATAGACATTAACAATAAACGATTGCGGATTTCGTTCTTAGGTTCCTGCCAAGTTTTATAGAGCTTGGCAATAGCTTTGTCGGTCGGTAGCTTTTGTATGCTTTCCATATCTTTCTCAACTAATTCCAATATATCAACTCCAGCTTCTTTCATTTCCCCGGCAAAATAGAGTTCGTACACACATCCATTAAGGATAGCCTCAAAAAACTCAGATGCAAATTGACTAGATACTCCTCCTTTCAAAGTTTGATTATCACTTCTATTAAAAAGAATTAGGTCGACGAGGAAAATAAAAGTGCCCTGATTTGTGCTATGTTTAATTGGCAATTCCTCTAAATCAGACATGAGAATTTGAGGAAATGCCTGTTTGTTTGTAATCATTAGCTGCCGAATGTAATAATTCAGGCAACTTGAATTCAACAATCCAAATAAGTATTTATTATTATACCGATGGCTTATTGACCAAATAGAATACAATGTGCTTTCCGTAATTGCACGTTTTTCCAAATAAGCACAACACAAACTATCGCCAGTTCTCCTAACTAAAATTCTGGGTTCAATATCATGCTTCGCTTTTTTCTTAGTTCCACCTACAGCAACAAGCTCCGAATAATTAGTATAGTAGTAACTGTTTATTTGCCATTTTGAGATATTCTTACCTAATAAGAATCGGTCTTTACGACCAGTCTTGTTTTCAGATATAACTGAATCTCTGTCTTGAACTACAATTCCTTTAAAAAGTCCAGCAACTTTATTCAAGGGTTCATCGCTTCTGGTTCTAATCAAATTGAGAACATCTTGATTTTCCTCTTCAAGTTCTTTTAAATTAAATTCAGAGTCAAATTGGTATTTTTTTATTTCAAGATTCAAACCTAAACCCTTGGAGAAATTAAATATTAAACTTCCTGTTATTGCATTCTCAAACACAAAGGAACTGAAAGTGGTAATATTTGTTGTTACTCCATTTTTATTAAGCATGGATACACAATCTTCATAACTTCTTGTTTTGAATAAACCCTCAGGAACTATAAAAGATAGCACGCCTTTATTTGCAGTCAGTTGAACTCCCTTCTCAATAAATACAGTGTAAAGATTCTTACTTGTGGAGTTTTTTATTGATACATACTTGGCCATATAGTATTCAATATCATTTTTGGGTGTATTATTCTTGGTAATAATTCTATATGGTGGATTCCCAATAACAATGTCAAACCCTTTCTCAATTTCGAACATCCACATCGGATCAAAAAAATCTGCATATTTGTTTTGATCATAAGGGTCCCAGCCTGCCAATTTTTTTGTAGCATCTTTGGGAAAACCGTCCCGTTCTAAGAGTGTTGCTAATTCGTCCCGTAATAGAGCATCTAATTCTCTGTATTTTTCTTTCGTTTCTGGTGTTCTTGCCCTGAAATGTTTCTCACGAACCTTGTGAATCTCTGCTTCCTTTTTTTTGATTTCCTCTTCCAATGCCAGATTAACCAGCAAACCGCTTCCTTTTTCTATAGATAATAATGTATTTGCAGCTATAAATTTTGTTTCAAGATTAGGTAATGGTCTTATCCCAATATTCCTTTCCCTTTCATTAGGCTTCTTCTGATCAACGATTAAAGCAATAAAGAAACGCAACTTAGAAATTTGGATTGCTACTGGTTGTTTATCTACTCCATAAATGCAATTTTCTATCAAGAAAAGTTTTCTGGCATAATCAAGCTCATGGTTATTCTGATCAAAAGCTTTTTCAATATCTTCTATGCGTTTATCAATTTCTTTAATGGCAGTTTCTCGGTTTGTATCATCTTCCATTTTTTCTGCCAAAGCCTTATCCCGCTTTGCTTTATCTAACTGCTTTTGTTTCCACTTTACATTATTCTTATCCAGTTTGCTTAGGATAAATACCAGCTTATGCAGGATACCCATAGGGAAAGCTCCTGAACCACATGCAGGATCAAGTATTTTACAGCTATCAATTGCATCAATCAATGTACGTTTTTCTACGTCAGTAAAGTTTGCATGGTCGGTAGCATAAGAAAACAGGTGATGTAACCTGTTATTAAGGTCTTCTCTTTTTTTATCATTATCTTCCTTCAGCAGGTAATTAGAGAGATAGGCAATAAGACTCTCATCTACCATATAATTAACAATCTCTCTCGGCGTATAGAATGAGCCTGTTAGCTTTCTTGCGGTTGTTTGGGTTTCTTCGTTATAACTTGCCAGCAGGTTTTCGAATACCTTCCCTAATAGCTCAGGATCTAATGCTACCTCTTCTTCAATCGGTGTATTTTCTTCAATAGTAAACTTATAGCGGTTCAGAATATTGATCAATCCCTGCACCTCATACTTCTTTCCTTTTGTATGAAATGTTGAGTTTAGATCAACAATTCGTGGAGCTCCAAAAAACAGATCATCTGGTACTTTTACTACTGTTTCATTCTTTTGCTGTTGCGTAAAGCCATCTATGAAAACATCACCTTGTTTTGATCGTTTGTCTAAGCACTCAAATAAACCACCATTAAGGAAAGGAACATTATCCATCCATTTTGCAAACCTGTCCTGATCTTTAATAAACTTACTATAACGGAAGTAATGAGGTACACCTGTATTTCGTTTTACAAAAGTCCGGCTAATGCGGTCTTTATCTTTTACGTCTTTGTTCATTTCAGTGTTGAGCGTAGCAAAGAATAGGTTTTGCAGAATAGCTTTATAGTAAGTGCTTCCAGTTTTGTCTTTATAGTCTAATACTTTATCTACTTCTCGTTTGCTAAATAATGCATCGGGCACAAGATTTTTTTCTTTCAAAAACCAAACAAAGATCAACCTAGTGATAAGCCTTATTACATTGATTGGGTTCCTTGTTGCATCATCTTTCAATTCATCGCCAGGAAACTCAACTTCTTGCAAAGCCCAGAAATACCAATAAGCTAACTCTTTATAAAACTTTTTATTGAGCTCTGAAATATTAAGCGTTGCCTTCCATGCTTCATGCAGTTTTACAAATGAGTGAAATTCGTATTTACGATATAGCTCTTCTAAGCTCAGGTCTTTTAGAATCTCTTTATGTGCTCTTTGGGGATTATCTACATCAATATCTTTAATGAGTGTTACTTTTTCGAGTACATCTTTCGAAAAATCTTTTTTATGGAGTCTTCTGTCGATTATGGAAAGCGTAAGCTTATTGTCATAACAAAAAAGAATTATGACAGGCATTTTAAAAGGCTTGTTCAGTTCTCTTGTGACCTTAACAAGATCAGACCTTTTGTAATTAGTACCTTTTAAAGCAATAGCAACAAAGAGAAAACTTTGGTATTCATTTCTATCAACCTTACCAGTATCAAAGAGAGATTGTATACGGGTAATTTCTGCATCGGTAACCTGGAAAATTAATTCTGCATTTTGCCAGTCATTTGCTAACGCCGCATCTTTATTGATTAACTTTTCATCTATATCTAATTCATATAAAAAACCTTCTAAGGTATTCGATGAAGCATCTATTGTTTTATTGCTATAATAGCCCAAAGCGTTCAAAAGCTTCACCGCACTTTTGTTTAGCTTATCGCAATCAAAAGCCTTTATCGCTTCTTCTATTTCAATCAATTTCGATTCCCTATCAACACTCATAACTGTTTCAATTCGTTTTGTACAAACTGCTGCAGTTGTTCTTTACTAGGCAACTGCACCAGGTATTTGCTTACAAATAATTTATTGTCCATACCTGCAGTGGCATATTCAACCAAAGCGGTGTTTTTATTGGTAACGAGTAAAATGCCTACCGGTGGGTTATCGGTTGGCTCTGCTATTTCCTTTTTGTAGTAGTTAAGATAGGTATTTAATTGCCCGGCATTGGTGTGGTTGAACGCTTCCACCTTCAATTCAACCAGTACATGGCATTTGAGAATACGGTGATAGAACACAAGGTCAATAAAAAAGTATTCATCACCTATCAGTATTTTCTGCTGCCTTGCTTCGAGGCAAAAGCCATGACCGAGTTCGAGCATGAACTGCTGCAGGTGATCGAGCAGGGCAGTTTCCAGGTCGCTTTCTTCGATTACATCTTTTGCTTTCAGCCCGAGGAACTCGAATGCGTAAACGGATTTTACAATATCGGCAGGCTGCAGGCTTTCTGCTTTTTCATTGATGAGTGCGGCCAACTGTTCAGGCTTCTGGCTGATGCCGCTGCGTTCGAAATAAAGGCTGTTGATCTGCCTGCGTAGTTCTCTTACACTCCAGGTGCCTTTGATGGCTTGTACTTCGTAGAATGTTCTTTTAAAAGGATTATCTATTTGTAATAATTCTACGATATGCGAAAAGGAAAGCCGGGTGATGAGTTTATCGGGTGGAATGATTAATTGGTCAGACGTCTGACGAATGGATGATTTTGCAGACACTGTCTGCAAATTTGATAGCTGATCATCAGCAGTTTGCAATAGCGATTTGTTGATTTGCAATTGTTCTGACAGTGTCTGAATTATTTGTGATGGCAGCAATTGTTCAAACCATGTTTGACCTATTGTTACGTGATCCTGAGAAAGTTTAGAATCTGCAGACAGTGTCTGCAAAATCTGCGGATAAGTGATGTAGAAAAGCCTGAACAGGTGCAGATTCCGGGATGATAAACCCCGAATATTGATAGCCGTGGCAAGTTTATTAACCAGGTCTTGCCCATAAGCAGCCCTGTCTTCACCTCTTTGTTCAAACTCAACGATATAGTAACCAATAAGCCAGTTACGAATAGTGAGTGTACGGTTAATGGCTTTAACAGCCTGCTGCTGTAAGGCATTATGGGTTTGCTGAATGGAGTGAATGAGGGAAGAAAAGTTCATAAGCAATTGGGAAGGGTAAAATACGAATTTTATTAGTACATCAGATAATGATTAACCATGTTATCAGTTCAAAATGATCTGCTTCGGTTGCCTGTTTGTTTTTCGGCACTAAAACAGCTCCCCTGTCGGTAGTAAGTTTTTGCGACACTTTCTTTTTAAAAACCCTGCTGATCTCATCTATGGCTTTTTCTGCTAACTGATTGTATTTAGCCATATCACTACCATTGTTAGTACTGGTATTGAACCAATCGCATAACTGCTGATATGGTGTGGTAACACCCTGGCAAAGCAATCGAAACATTTCCAACACCTGTTTGGCATGTACATAGTTGAACCGAACGGTACCATCTTCACGAACGTACACGAGGAAGTAAGGTTGTAAAGGGTTTACATCTTCAGTACCGGTTGTATCACCTTTTTGCCTGAGGCAATAAATTACGCCTGGCTGGATGATATCCTTTTCTGTCTGGTTGAAATCTCTATGGCATTGTTTTGCATGATTTCCGGATGGTGATGGAACAATGGCATACAAACCTAAAGCTGCATTCTGCAGTTTCTCACCATCATTTTTTATGTAGTTGCTTAACTCAATTCTGAAGTCGTCTAAAGTGAAGTCGGTTAGTGAGATGCTGTCATCCAGTTCTTCTACATCAAGTATTTCTTTCTGTAACCGTTTCAATTGCTGATTGCGATATTTTAATTCATCTGTTATCAGCTCTTCAATCTGCTCCGTATCTAAAATATTGTCTTCACCTGTTGCCGTAACATCTACCAAAGCCATCCTGGCTTCCACTCTTTCCTTCAGATTGATATAGTTGTCGAGATCTTTTGTAGGCCAGAAGTTGATCAGCCTGATCTGATCGTTTTTACTGCCGAGACGATCTATACGACCAAAACGTTGGATTATACGAACAGGGTTCCAGTGAATGTCGTAGTTGATAATGCAATCACAATCCTGCAGGTTTTGTCCTTCACTGATGCAATCGGTAGCAATCAGAATGTCAATCTCACCTTCCTGCGCCATTGATTTTACCATTGCCCTGTTTTTGGATACCGGGGAAAAATTGGTGAGGATGTGAGAGAACTCGTTTTTACCGAAAGTGGTGATGCAATGGCTACCTGCTACCATGGCTATTTGCAAGCCGAGTGAGTTTACGCTCCATTCATTCAGGTTATCGTAAAGGTATTTGGCCGTATCTGCGAAAGCGGTGAAGACTAACACCTTGTTATTGCCGGGATTAATGGGTTGCTTAATCTTATCGATGATGAGTTTTTTTAGATCATGCAATTTGGCATCACGGCTGGCATCGATGGCTCTTGCATTGTTGTACAGATCGCTGAGGGCTTCTTTATCTGCCTGGAGGTCTCTTAGCCAATAGGCCAGGTCTAAATGAGCCAGATTGAACCGGAGCTTCTTACCTACCTCCCATTGTTCTTCGTCATCTTCCACATCAGGTCGCTCGGTTTCATCCATTTCGAACTCATACAAATCGAGTTGCTGTACGTCTTTCTTTTTTTCGATAAAGGCATTTATTTTTTGTTCAAGTCTCTCGATCCTTGCAATTGTTCTGTCCATAGAAATCTGGAAAGATTCTATAGAGCTTTCCAAACGTTTGAGGTAATTGACCTTCATCATATTGATGAGGAAATGCTCACGATCGCTTTGTTTGAAAGCTAATACACGTTGCTTGGCTTTTACTTTTTGTTCATAGAAATCCTGAAACTCTTTTTTTACATAAGCTGAAGGATTAAAGATGGACAGCTTGTACTGCAGTATTTTTTTGTTAAGTGCATCGTAAGTGAAGAACCTGTTTTCGAGGTCAATAAATGAATAAATAGGTTGAGGTGGTAGCCGATCAGGGAATTTACCAATCTCACCCATATTGTAAAATGATACGATATGCTTACGACTTCTGGCTATAGTTAGTTCATCTAATAATTTAAAGAAAGACGAATCCAGTTTTTCCAGCAGATTTTTTACTGTGCGACTTTTATTTTTTTTATCTGCCCAGGTAGTAAACTGTGTTTGCGCCAGTTTGAGGGTTTGGCGGTAATCTTTTATCTGGGTGTTTTCGTAAAAGCTTTGTTCGTTATCCTGTATGAGGTAAGAGAGCTGGTTCCGAAGATCACGCAGGTTGTTGTTAACAGGTGTGGCAGATAAAAGCAACACTTTTGTTTTTACACCAGACTGAATGATCTTATTCATCAGGAACTTTGCGCGGTTCATCCGGGTGGTTCCATCATCCAACATTTTTTCCATGGGATTACCACGGAAATTGTGTGATTCATCTATCACTATCAGGCTGTAATTACCCCATTCGATGTTCTCAAAATCATGACCATCTGCATTGGATGTGCCGTGCTGTCTTCCAAGATCGGTATGATAAAGCACATGATAATTGAAACGATCTTTCTTAAAGGGGTTGAGCAGGTTATTTTTTGAAGCCTGGTAAACCGTCCAATTACTGCTGAGTTTTTTAGGGCAAAGCACAAGCACCTGCTGATTTTTTAATTCATAATAGCGGATCACTGCCAGTGCTTCGAATGTTTTACCGAGACCAACACTATCTGCAATGATGCAACCACCGTGCTTTTCTATTTTATTAATGGCACCTTTTACACCGTCTTTCTGAAACTCGTAAAGCATGTGCCATATTTCGCTATCAAAAAAACCGGTACGCTCATCTAATAAACCCCCTTTGTTCTGGTCGGCTAAATACTTCTCGAAGAGATGATAAAGTGTTTTATAGTAAATGAATTCAGGATCATTTTCCGTGTGCAGTGTTTCAAGATATTTGAGTACCTGGTCTTTTACATCTTCTACCAATCCTTCCTCGTTATTCCATATATCATCGAACCATTTTTTCAAGTCTTTTCGGTCACGGTTACTATCTACTACCAGATTTAATTCGATGTTGGGCCGGTTACCTAAGCCCAAACCATTGACAGTGAAATTGGAACTTCCCATCAACGCTTCTTCTGTACCACTGGGTTTTTCTATATGATAAAGTTTTCCATGCAGGAAGTTCGGCTTTACCATAGATCTGATTTCGGCTTTCTGCCTCAACCATTCTGCACATTCTTTTGCAACCTTCTTTTGTTGCAGCTTGTTTTCCAATTTAATGGTGAGGGTATCGTCCTCGAATTTGTAGGCACGCACATTCTTTAGTTCAGGATCCAGATCCTTAGCCTGGATAAATCGTGGTTCACCAAAAAGAAACTTCAGATGATTGATACCGTCTAGTTCCTTTTTTAATTTTTCGTATGCATAAATGGTAAAGAAGGCCGATACGATAGAGAGTTTTGAATCTGAGGCTATGTGCTCTTTTAAAAACTCAGCTACTTTTCCTTTAGCCTGATTATCACGAATTGAAGATTGTATGCTCATAAGGGGGTTAGGGTAAAAATAAGGATTAAATATACAATTGTTTGCATCTAAATAGCCCAGGTGTGCAGTTCTTTCAGGAAGTGGAAGACCAACTTCCAAACACTCCCATTCCTTCCTTTTTAATCCTTTTTATTCCCATTCGCTCCCAAAACTGCCCAAACTAGAAAGTGCGGTTTTGCCACACCCACATATTTGCTAAACAAATAACAAACAGCATGGCAACGATAATAATGAACCCGATGAAGCTTGCAGGTGAAACGCATGTAACGATACTGCGAAACTATTACCGTAAGGGTGTTAACGGCAAACTGTATATAGATGGGGTATTTCACAGCTATTGCATAGAACTACCCTGGAAAGAAAATAAACCGAAAATCAGTTGCATACCTGAAGGTAAATACACCATGAGTAAAAGATGGAGTAAGAAGTTTGGTTATCACCTGCTGATACATGGTATTGCAGACAGAGACCTGATACTGATGCATCCTGCCAATGATGCGATAAAAGAATTACAGGGATGTATTGCACCCGTGACAATGACAACCGGCGAAGGACGTGGTGTTGAAAGCAAAAAAGCATTCAACAGCCTGAAAGAAAAATTATATGCTGCGTTAGATGAGGGAGAGAAAGTTGTGCTGACGATCACATCTGCCAAAACGATTCTGAAAGGCATAATTGCTACACCTATTATGAAAGCAGCATAGCAACATAGCAAAGTGATTATTCAATTTTAAAATTATACAGTATGCAGGCATTAAGAAAAAACAGGATGACTCCACTATTTGGGATTAAAGGTGGATTGAAAGTAAATGAAACAACAAGTGTTTCCAGGATCGATAATGTGTTCTTTACACCCAGGGTGCAGTGTATGGCTGACGCAGCTTATGCAATCGCAGTAACGGCATTGTGGAATGGTGAAGTGTTATCGGCTGCATCACAACAACGGTTGAAGGAATTTATCAGATCGTTCTTACTACAACATACAGACAGGGAACAGTGCTATACTGCATTTGTTGAACGTGTACTACTGGCAAGAGCGTATGTTGAATCTGTTGATGGCAGGTATATTCCTTCACCGGAATGGTGGGTGGATACTACCAATGACAAAGGTTTTAAGGGCACTGCAAGATGGTATAAGAAACTTATTGCAGTTCGTGAGACATATCCTTTACGTGAACAGGTAATGAAAGTGATTGCGGAAGCTGTATTGGATATGAGGGAGTCGCCTACGGCGAATAATTTTCATTACTGGAGGGGATATTTTATTGAGAGAGAATGGCAGAAGGGATTGAATTTGTTTTTGGCGGTGGTGGGTATGATGGATCATCATAACAGGTAAGTTTTTTTAGCTCTGACAAGCTATTGTTATTTACTTTTTCTCTTGATAGAAAAAGTAACAAAAAGATCAAGAATGGATGATAATACAGCACATCCATTCGAAGCCTTGATGTGGCTGTAATACTACTGTTGATTTAACTGTTGTTCTTTTCTGAACTGTTTCGCTTAAGGGCGACTGGAGGTGTGGCAGCGTGAGACTGCTGGCTTTTTCTGCGTAGGCTGTATAGTAATATTTTGCTTATACCGGGCAGAAAAAGAGGCAGGTTTGGATGATATTTATTCAAAGAGCTTGGTCGTTGGAAGCTGAATCTTTTGGTTGGTTGACTATTCAATAAGTGTAATTTTTTTTGTGGTTAATGAGAGTGTCCGTTAGGTTGCGAAGAGCGTTTAATGTGGCTGTGTTGCTACTGTTCGTGTGGCAGTAGAATATTATTTAACTGCTGAACGTTTTGGGTTGCTGATTGTGTAAGAGCGTGAGACTGCTTGCTTTTTTTACTGAGGCTACTTTATTTGCCGTGAAATTTTGTGCGAGTAAAAAAAGAGGCAGGTTTGGATGGTTTTTATGCAAAAAGGTTGATCGTTGGAAGCTGAATCTTTTGGTTAGTTGACTATTCAATAAGTGTAAATTTTTTGTGTGGTTAATGAGAGTGCCCGTTGGGGTGCGAACAGCGTTTGATGTGTATACAATATTTATTAAGGCTGCAGAATGTTTGGGGCTGTTGATGGTGTAAGAGCGTGAGACTGCTTGCTTTTTTTACTGAGGCTACTTTATTTGCCGTGAAATTTTGTGCGAGTAAAAAAGAGGCAGGTTTGGATGGTTGGTGGTGAAGGCTTTTTGGTTTTGGCGTTTGGTTAATTATGGATTCTTCTCTAGGGCGTTTCCGTTGAAGATGTGAGGACGTTTCTGGTTTGTTGTTTCTCGTTGCGACGGTTCTGATTTCTTATTTCTTGTTTAAGCGTTTTTGTTTGAGTGTTTCTCGTTGAAGCGGTTCTTCCGGGTGCAGGGAAAGTGTGGCCGGAAGGATCTTGGGGGGAAGATCTGTTTATAATAACTAAAACAAAAAACAAATGGCAACACAAGAGAGTATAATACAACTGAGGGGAACGATCGATAACATCACGTTTGCGAGAACGGCCGATGGTAAGATGATCGCTTATAAGAAAAGCTCGATGAGTAAAGAGAAAGTGATGAACGATTCGGCTTTTAGACGTACAAGGGAAAACATGGCAGAATTCGGCAGGGCAGGCAAGGCTTCTGTTGTTTTGAAAACAGCATGCAGGCTATTACTGCAAAACCTGAAAGACAGAACAATCAACAGGAGACTTGTGAAAGAAATGGTGAAAGTGATAAAGGCTGACCTGGTGAGCATTCGTGGACAACGTAATGTGATTGACGGTGAGACAGAACTGTTGCAAGGGTTTGAATTCAACGATAATGCTTCACTTAAGAAAACTTTGCTGAAAGACTATGTGAGCACTATCAACCGGGTGACCGGTGCACTTGAACTGAGCATTCCTGCTTTTATTCCGCTTCGTGATATTAAAGTGCCATCCGGTGCTACACATTGCAAGATTGTGAGTGGTGCCTACGAGATAGATTTTGAAAACGAAACATTTGTTGTGGATGAACAGGAGACAGCGTTGATCACTCTTGATCTTAATCCACATGCTGCAACAACACTTACGGCGAATGTGACAGCCAATAGTACCAAACCATTGTTCCTGATGGCAGGTATACAGTTTTACCAGGATGTGAATGGAGAATCATACCCATTACTGCATGGGTTGTATAATCCGTTAAGAGTGGTGGCGGTGAGTGGAGTGTAAGGCGAAGTACGAGGTACGATTTGAGAAGTACGAAATACGAAGTACGAGGTACGAGGTACGAGGTACGATTTGAGAAGTACGAGGTACGAGATACGAGGTACGATTTGAGAAGTACGTGTACGAAATACGAGGTACGAGGTACGACTTGAGAAGTACGAGATACGATTTGAGAAGTACGAAATACGAGGTACGGTTTGAGAAGTATGATGTGATAAGTACGAGATACGAGGTACGATCGAGAAGTACGAAATACGAAGTACGAGGTACGATTTGAGAAGTATGAGGTTGGAACAATTAATTAAACAAAAAAGAAAGTATGAGTCTTAGCAAAAGAGTAAAAAGCAAAACCCCAAAGTTCTTTGCAACCATTCGTAACATTGGGCTTGCGGTGGCAGCCATTGGTGCCAGTATTCTCGCTGCACCGGTTGCACTGCCTGTGGTGATCGTAAAGATCGCAGGTTACTTAACTGTAGCCGGTGGTATTGCCTCGGCAGTAAGCCAGGCAACTACTGCACAGGATGATGCGATGAATAATACCAATGAGTAATCATTTTCATTCTACTACCCTATCCTCTACAGCAAGCGGTACATTACTGGTTGTGATCATACATATTAACAGCAGCGAACTATTACAAACCGCTGTGCTGGCAACTATAGGAGCAGTAGTTAGTTTCATTGTAAGTAAAACAATGAAATATTTATGGGAGAAAATAAAAAACAGGAAGGGCTGCAATTAGCAGCCCTTTTTTTTTGAATCACTTTGGTAAAGGTTTTTTCAAATAAACATAGGTGCTGCATTATGTTGTTCGCCCTTCCGCAGATCGTTTAATATTATAAACTGCGTGAGAATGACACAAATAGTTTTAATAAGAACCAGACGTGAGATAGTTCTAAGATGTCCTACACTTTTAAAGTGTAGGACATCTATATATAAACATAGATGCTGCATTATGTTGTTCGGCCTACCGCAGATGTTTAATATTTTTAAACTGCGTGAGAATGACACAAATAGTTTTAATAAGAACCAGACGTGAGATAGTTCCAAGATGTCCTACACTTTTAAAGTGTAGGACATCTATATATAAACATAGATGCTGCATTATGCTGTTCGGCCTTCCGCAGATGTTTAATATTATAAACTGCGTGAGAATGACACAAATAGTTTTATTTAGAACCAGATGTGAGATAGTTCTAAGATGTCCTACATTTTTAAAGTGTAGGACATCTATATATAAACATAGATGCTGCATTATGCTGTTCGGCCTTCCGCAGATTTAATATTATAAACTGCGTGAGAATGACACAAATAGTTTTATTTAGAACCAGATGTGAGATAGTTCCAAGATGCCTACATTTTTAAAGTATAGGACATCTATATAGAGGATCGCTATATGTGCTATAGGAAAAGAGATTATAAATGGTAATATCGAAGAACTTCATCTTTACCCTAGTGGTTAGTGTCCCCACCAACCATTAGATCATAGATTTCGTTTGGTGAGAACCAACCGATAGAAAAAGATCAGTAAAAGAATTTCTTTTTGCTCCCGAACAGGCACACAGGCAAATTTGCATTGACCTGGTCGTCGTGGAAATATACTATATTCACAATAGTCTTTACCCCATGAATCCACGCTGTATTTTCACTGCTTTTTTGTTCGTGCTGCATATACCTGTACTTGCACAGGAACCTGCATTAGTATTGCCCCAGGGGCATAGTACAGCACCATACATTGAATTCGGCAAAGACGAAAAACTATTATTATCCGTTACAGATGCTACCATACTGGTATGGGATGTAAAATATGAACGTATATTATACAACCTCAGCGTACCGTCGAAGAAAATACTGGCAGCAAGGTTTAATGCAGCCGGAGACCGGGTGTTGTTAGCCACCACAGATTCTGTGTGCAGGATATATGATATGCATACCGGCGAAGTTTCATCCGTCTTACGTTTTAAAAACACAAAATTTTGCTTTGCAAACTATAATGCAGACAAAAGCAGGATCATCTCTGCTCACAGTGATAGTACTATAGTAATATGGGATGCTGCCTCCAGCCAGGTGATAGAAACATTTAAATGGCATGCTTTACCTACTTATGTTGTGTTTGATGATGATATGCAGCACGCTGTGATAACTGCTGAGACCACCAGGTTTGATGAAGTGGCCGGAATGGAAGTGCCTGCTCAGTTAACAGAGCTGATTGATCTGAAAACAAAGCATAAGAGAAATGCTGCCGGAATGATTTCTTTCATTCCCGCCCTGAAAGCTATACTGTATTATGATACAGACGAACTGTATCTTGAGAATGTAAGCGATGGAAAAAAAATAGCTGCTTTCCCCCGTCGTTATGTAAGTGATTACTGCCTCTCGGGTAATAAACGGTTCCTTGCGATTAATGATGAAGTATCAGTTAGCGTGTACGACCTGGTTACAGGCAAAAGACTTTCTTATCATGAACTTGAAAATACAGGCGGGGTTATCACCAACTATAAACTGTATACATTTACTGATAGTAACACCCGTTTATTGCTTTCTTATTACAACCAGATATTATCGGTAAACTGGAAGACTGGCAAAACCGTACTCGATGGTTTTACGCAGCACAAACCAGAGCCGAGAGATGAGGATGGAAACTTACCTGTAGCGATCGATGAAAGCACCTCGGGCAGGCAGAAAGCTTTTTCATTTCCTTCAGGAAAAATAAAGATCTTTCAAACAGCCGATATGAGCCGGTCCAAAACACTGGAAGGCAAACCCTTTACTGTTACAGGAGTACTGCACAACAATCATTACAACTGGCTATTCTCACAAACCAACTACAAAACATTTAATGCATGGAACCTTGAAGCAGCAAAGATGGTGTACAGTGTAACCGATTCTACTTTTTGCGCCAACATTTATCATTTTCATTTTTGCGAAAAAGGAACGATACTCAATGTAGATGCCTGTGAAGGATTGGGCAGCAGATTCCGTGTTAAGGATGGTACCCTGTTACATAGTGAGTCTGCCCGGGAGGCTTGCTACACCGATTCTTCGTTTATTGCAGGCAACCGTTATTATATACCCAAACATGACCCGATGATGAAAAGTGAATGGGCTGTTTACCATTATGACACAGGTGAAAAAATACTCTCGCTTACTGATTCTACTACCTGGGTTAAGAATGCTGTATTAAGCCATGATGGTAATACTGCCGTAGTGGTGTGGGAGGATATTAATTTCCATTCGGGCATCAATAGCTTTCCTTACGTAGATGTCTGGAACGTTCCTTCGAAAAAGAACTGGCGGATCAATATTCCTGACAAGCTGGTAAAGGAAGTAGTGTTTAGTAATAACAGTCGCTGGTTTGTGTTGATCACTAAAGAACTGAATGCAACATTGGTAGATGTACAAAGCAGGCAACAGCATTACCTGGGGCAATACGAATACAGCAATTTTATTAATGATAGTATTGTAGCACTGTCGCACCAGTCGAATATCGTGCTTTACAATTTTCAGAAGCATTCGGAAATAGCCAGGCTGGTAACAGTGGATAATGGTGACTATCTTATTGTATTGCCTGGCAGGTATTACAGCGGCAACATCAAAGACCTGGGAAAAGTACATTATGTGAAAAATGCCCGCATCATATCATTCGAACAACTTGATGTTAAATTCAATCGTCCAGACCTGGTGTTAAAAGCTTTTGGCAGTAAAAACACCGCATTGATAAATGCCTATTACCAGGCCTATCTTAAAAGACTAAAGAAACTGGAGATAGACCCTGCTTTACTTGAAACAGGTTACAGCGTGCCCGATGCTGATTTTACAAACCGTACGAACATCAGTTATGAACAGCAGGCTGGCAGGTTACAGCTTCGCTTCAAGGCAAGTGACAGCACCCGTTCGCTGGTAAAGTTCAATGCCTGGGTAAACCAGGTGCCTGTGTATGGATCAAGGGGCATTGCAATTAGACCCGGCCGTGATTTCGATACCACCTTTAGTATTGAATTGTCGGCCGGTGAAAACAGGGTGGAGGCTGCCGTTACCAATGCATCAGGAATAGAAAGCTATCGCATGCCTTTGTTTGTAAAATACCAGCCTGTGGCACCGTTAAAAGAAAAAAACCATTTCATTGGTATTGGTATCAATCAATTTGCAGACGCATCGAACAATCTTAGCTGGAGCGTAAAAGACATCAGGGACCTTTCGCTGAAGCTACAGCAGAAATATCCCGGGATAATAATCGATACCTTATTTGATGAACAGGTAACAAAAGAAAATATCCTGGCTTTGAAAACAAAGCTTGCAACACTCAATGTTGATGATAAAGTAATATTATCTTATTCGGGCCATGGAATATTAAGCAAAGAACTGGATTACTACCTGAGCACTTATTCCATCGATTTTAATGAGCCTGAAAAAAATGGGCTTTCTTATGAATTATTTGAAAGCCTGGTAGATGATATTAAACCAAGGAAGAAACTGGTGCTACTCGATGCCTGCCACAGTGGTGAAGTAGATAAGGAAGAGATAGAACGCATTGAAGCTTCCAGAAACGCACTTGACAGCATTGGAACCAAAACCAAAAGCAACATCCGCATTACCCCTAAAACAAAGATGGGTATGACGAGCAGCTTTGAACTGATGCAAACACTCTTTGTAAACGTAAGCCGTGGTACAGGTGCCACTGTTATTTCCGCAGCCGGCGGTATGCAATATGCCCAGGAAAGAGGTGACTTGCAAAATGGAGTGTTTACTTACAGTATTATTGATGCGTTCAATAACAGTACAACATTAACAGTATCGCAGTTAAAAAAAATAGTGGGGGAATCGGTAATGAGATTAACAAATGGCCTGCAGAAGCCAACGAGCCGTACTGTAAATAATAACTTCGATTGGGTGGTGTGGTAATTACCCGGGAAGTCGTTTTCCTCAATCACAGACTTCTACTGTAACTGATTTCGTTTGGTGAGGAACCGACCGATAGAAAAAAAGTTTCCCGACAAAACACATGAGCAGGTGCTGGAAGATATCAGGCAATACGGGCCAATACGAAAGGATATTGAAGAGGCCTTGAGCAGGTAGTAATAGTATGATAAGCGGTTCTGACGAGAAGTGAAGCGTTTAACGCAAAGATTTTGGGTGATTGATTGTTTTAGATGTTGCCGGGAGATTGGGAAATACGTATGCGAGAACACAAACGCAAAGATCGCAAAGGGATTCTTTGCAGGCAAAGAATTTTGAATACTATAGACTTTCATGCGAGACAGGTATTATGCTGACCTGTCCCGCACACTGCAGGAGGGTCTTGAAGCATAGTCTACGGACAAATAACCCCTACCTGAACCTCACCTTCACAATTTTGATCTCATGCTGATCGATGGCCTCATTCAGGTTACGATCTGCAAAGAATACAAAATACAAGGCGGGAAGCTTTAGATCCGAAAGCGATACGTCCTCGTTATCCATAAAGGCGCCGGAGATTTGCCATTCCAGCTCCAGCAGTTCTTTTACGATAGCAACACGGCTCACCCTTCGCTCTGCTTCATCTTCATAATACAGGTAGTGATGCCCTTCATTGTCTATCATCATTGCATCATACAAGCCACTTGCACCAGTGGCCATTCCGCTGCCTGATGCTAAATAGGGAATGTCTTCAATACTTTTTCCCACAACCAGTTTAAGTGTATCAGCAGCATCTTTGAGCACCGCTACCTGCAAAGCATGGTATTTTTCGTTCTTACTATCGTAGCGTTTGCTATAAAAGGTGATAGAAAAAGGCTGCTTTTTCAATATTATTGAATCGGTAGACTTAGTGATGATTTTAGCACTGTCGTGCTGCCAGAAAGTAATGGTGGTATAATCTTTCGATTGTGCGGAAACACCGAAGGAAGCTATCAGTAACGAGATAGCAAATGTTAATCTGCAAATATTTGTGTGTGTCATAACCGAGCAAATATGAGGGAAAAAAATGTAGCTTCCGGGGCTGCTATCATTTTCCAATACAGAACTTACTAAATATAAAATCTAATTGATCATCATTAGTTATTTCACCTGTTATCTCTCCGAGGTAATGCAGGCACTGCCTTATGTCGATTGCAAGTAAATCACCTGGAATGGAATGTTCCATACCGTTTCTTACTTCTGCCAGGGTGGTATGTAATTTTTGCAGTGCTTCAAAATGACGGGCATTGGTTACGATGGTATCTTCTGTATTGATCTCCCCACTTACAGCTCTTTGCAAAAGTTTGTTTGTGAGCTCATCAATACCATACCCTTTTTTTGCAGAGATAAATAATACATCAATGCCGCTGAATTTATTTCTTAATGTTTCTGCTTCCTGTTCATCTGCTTTGTTACCGATGAGTAAATGATTTACCGCACCAAGTTCAGTAACGATCTGCTGCAACTGCTCTTTGCTTGTTTCACTCACATCAAAGATGTACAACACAATATCTGCCGACTGCATTTTTTCCAGGCTTCTTTCTACACCAATACTTTCGATAATATCGGTGGTATGTTGTCTTATACCTGCAGTATCTATCAGCCTGAATAAAACACCATTAATGTTCAGTACTTCTTCAATAGTATCTCTTGTTGTACCTGCAATATCACTTACAATAGCTCTATTCTCGTTCAATAAAGTGTTGAGTAAAGTAGATTTTCCTGCATTAGGTTTACCAATGATAGCTGCCTGCACACCATTTTTAATAACATTACCCAGCTTGAATGACCGGAGTAGTTTTGCGATAACTATTTCCAATTCTTCAATCAGTTGTTTCAACTGTGTTCTGTCTGCAAACTCCACATCTTCCTGCGAAAAATCGAGTTCCAGTTCTATTAAGGCTGAAAATTTTATCAATTGTTCTCTAAGATCTTTCAACTCATCAGAAAATCCGCCACGAATATTTTGCAAAGCTGTTTTTCTACTGGCTTCTGTATTACTTGCAATCAGATCAGCTACAGCTTCTGCCTGTGTAAGATCCATCTTACCATTCAGGAAAGCCCTCAAAGTATATTCACCGGGCTTTGCTAATCTTGCACCTTTGGTAATGATGGCTTGTATGATCTTTTCCTGAACAAATGGCGAACCATGACAACTGATCTCTACCACATCTTCACCAGTATATGAACGTGGCCCTTTGAAGAGTGAAACAACCACTTCATCCAGTACTTCATTATTATCTTTCAATAATCCAACATGAATGGTATGAGACGCTTGCTTTAAAAGATCTTTTGAAGGAAAAAGATCTGATACAATATTGAATGCCTGCTTACCGCTTACCCTGATAACTGCTATTGCTGCAATTCCTTGTGCTGTAGCCAAAGCAACGATTGTATCATCCCACCCTACCAGTTTTGCCATAAGCAAAAATAGCTTTATGCAGAGTTGTATGCATAAAAAAATCCTCCTGTAAGCAGGAGGATTTAATTCTATTTACTAAGATTACTCTTCAGTATAAACGAAAGTGATACTCTGTCTTTGACGATAGATTACACTACGTCCGTTTTGCTGAGCTGGAGTCCATTTACCGCCTTTTTTGATAACCCTTACGGCTTCTTCTGCTGTACCGTATCCTGGATTATTTTCGGCTTTTACTTCAGTGATGTTACCATCTTTATCTACCCTGAAAGACACTATTACTGAATATCTTCCTGGAGGGCCACCATTCTCTTCTACTACACGATCGTTCAGGTTTCTTTCCAGGTACCTTCTCCATGCAGAGAGACCACCAGGGAAAGTTGCTTCAATCTGAACAGAAGTAAATTCCTTATCGTAATCTTCTACAATTTGTTTTGGCGCTTCAACCACCCCTGTACCCTTGTCTTCTACTGGTGGTGCTACGATTCCCTGGTCTTTTAAACCTTCCTGGTTAATTGTACCAATTTTAGTTTCTTCCAGTTCTATCACTTCTTTGATCTCCTCTTTTTCATCCACCTTGGCATCTTCTACGATCTTTGGAGGGGTGAATTTAGTGATCTCCACTTTTGGTGGTTCTTCTTTTGGAGGAGGTGGTGGAGGTGGTGGTTCCGGAATTTCTTCCTGTTGCTGCTGTACATTTTCAAGCTGTACATCCTGTACGAGAAGTTCCGAATCATCGCTGCTTTTCATGTTTGCAACGAAAGAACCGATCATGAACAGAAGGCATACAAGCAAAGTAGCAACGATAGCTATAATAAGCCTGTTTTTGTAAGTTTTGCGAAGCTCGTAAGCTCCGTAATCCTTGTTCCTTCCTTCGAAGATGATATCGAGGATATCAGCGGATAAGATTTTGTTTGTTTCCATACTACTAAGCTTTTATATAAGATTCAGAAGCTTTTAAAATTCCACAAATCCTGAAAAAATTAATTTGGATTTGCTGCCTCTGTTGCTTTGATCAATTGAGTTTCGCCTTCACTGATATCAACTAATGCATAACGCTTTACTACATTGATCGTCATTTCGTCGAGAATATCCACTACATTTTTATAAGTTGATTCTTCTCCTGGTTTAATAACAACAACAAGATCTTTATCTCTGCAAGAGGTTTGATCGTTATTATTCTTAGCCCATATTTCCTGACAACCTTGTGTATGAACGTGACGTGCTACTACATCTTTTTTCTTATTGATGATTACATCACGAATACTGTTTTCACCGCTGAAACTTGAACTCATCCAGTTAGAGCCATCTGGTTTTAACTGGCCTTCATAATAGAATACATGATTATTACTTCCCAGCAGAATAGTCAGGGCACCAGATTCTTTGGCCTGGTTCTGCTCTTCGGGATTTTCAGTATCCTTAGGCAAGTTCAATTTCATTGCTGTGGGCTGGCTCATCGTTGTTGTAAAAATGAAGAACGTAATGAGCAGGAAGCCCAGGTCTACCATGGGTGTAAGATCAACACGGGTAGAAAGCTTTTTGCTTTTCTTGACCCCCGGTCCTTTCTTATGACCACCACCTGATGAGACATCCATTTCTGCCATATCAGAATATTTTTTTTGTTATAAATTTTTATTCTCTAGCGCCTGTTGTGTATAACTCGGTTCCTACCGGAACATTCTCCGGATTGGTTACCATCTGAAACTTCAGCAACTCGTTTCTTTTGAAGGAAGCGATCACATTCTTCAGTGTTGGGTATTTAGAGTTCAAATCACCTTTCAACAACAGATTCATTTTTGCACCCTCATAAGCTTTGGTGATAGCACTCATCCAATCGAGCATTTCGTTATTGGCGGTATCTTTTGCAGGAATACCTTCCAACCCATCTGCTAAATATTTATCTGCAGGCAATTGTGCTGCAGCCTTAAGCTGCCCGATAGGAGTTCCAAAAAAAGGCAAAGCGGCTGTTTTTGCAATTTCTGCTTCAGTTAGTCCAAGTTTTCTGCGTTCATTTAACTGTTCGATGGTTTCCTTTTTTCTTTCAATGTCATCCATTGTCAGATAAACCTTTCCGTCTTTAGTTATAGATACCAGCACTACATCTTTCTCAGGTGCAGGCTTTGATGAAACAGAACCTGGAGTAGTAACATTAACTGCTTCGGTTGGTTTGAACTCAGTTGCCAGAATGAAGAAAGTTAACAACAGGAAAGCAACATCACACATCGCCGTCATGTCGATATTAGTGCTCTTTCTTGGTAATTTAGGCCTGGCCATTCTTTAAGTTTTTATTGTTCGGATAATGAGATTCATGGTTTCTTTCTTTCCACAGTGTTTTAGATGCTTTTAACTTATTTGTAGTTAGCAGCAAAACTTTGTGTTAACGTAAAACCAGACTCATCTATACCGTAAGTGATGCCATCTATCCTGGTAGTGAAGATGTTATAGAAAATGATAGCTAACGCCGATGTACCGATACCCAAAGCTGTGTTATAAAGGGCTTCAGAAATACCTACGGAAAGTGCCTGTGTAGCATCTGCATTATCACCTTGTCCGAGAGCAGAGAATGCTGTGATCATACCTAATACCGTTCCGAAAAGACCAAGAAGGGTTGCTACTGATGCAATGGTAGAAAGGAACACAAGGTTCTTCTCAAGCATTGGTAACTCAAGAGCAGTAGCTTCTTCAACTTCTTTCTGAATGTTTAATACTTTCTGATCTGTAGCAAGTTCATTATTACTGATCATTTCTTTATACTTACGTAAACCTGCTTTCATTACATTACCTACAGATCCTTTTTGCCTGTCGCACTCAGCAATTGCCTTATCAACATCTTTGTTAGCAAGGTTAAATTGTACTTTACGAATAAATTCTGCAATATTTCCTTTACCGGTAGCTTTACTGATTGTTAACAATCTTTCGATAGCAAATACGATAACGATAAGGAAGTTAGCAATAAGAATAGGTACAACGATACCACCTTCATACATTCTTACCAATCCACTTTTAGGACCTTCATGGTGAGGCCAGAAACCACCTGAAGGATCTGGATTAGTAAAATTGCCTGGATTACCTAAAATAAAACGCCATATGATATATCCAAGTACAATGCAAAGTACCGGAGCTATCCAGGCGATAGCATTGCTGGATTTCTTAGGTTGTACGGATGTAGTGCTTCTTGCTACAGTTGCAGTTGGTCTTGTTTCAGCCATGACTCAGTTGATTTTTTTGTTGTTTAGAAATCAGTTAGAAATTTTTTTCGTTCGCAATTCTACACAAAAATGCAGTTAAATGCGAAAGTTTTTTAATGGCACACAAATTATGTATTTATTGTTCTTCAACAATGACCTTCTCTAATTTTCAATGTTATTCTTTTTCGAAGCAAGTTCCATCTGCTGTTCAACAAAATCTACTTTCTACATCCATAAATCATTTTTACCAGTAATAAAACAAATGCTTTAGTATTTTCACGCCCTAATAAATTTTACGCTACATGAAAAAATTCGTTCTCTTATTGGTAATGGGGGCAAGTCTTTCTGCTATAGGTCAGAGGCCGACCACTCCTACTACACCAACTACTCCAGGAACAGGTACTACCCCAACCGGAACAACCGCAGGTCGTACTAATACTGGCCCGAAGCCGTATAAGGATGTTATTACCGACAAGGCTATAACTACAAAAGGCCTTTTTACGGTACACAAAGTAGATGATAAGTATTATTTCGAGATCCCTGATTCGATAATGTACAGAGAGATTATGGCGGTAACACGTTTTGTAAAAGTACCTGCTAACAGTGGTGTTGGCCGTGCTACCTATGGAGGAGAACTAACCAACCGTCAAACGCTTTCATTTGAGAAAGGACCCAGCAATAATGTGTTTATGAGAGTGATTACTTTGATCAATGTTGCTGATTCTACCAATCAAATTTCGCAGGCTGTTTCTAATTCAAACCTTAATCCTATTGCAGCAGCTTTTCCTATCGCAGCTATCGGAAAGGATTCTACCAGTGTAGTTATTGATGTTACAGATTTCTTTAAAGGAGATAACCAGGTGGTGAGTTTAAATCCTGCCGGAAAAAGATCTTTCAACCTGGCAGGTATTGCTTCTGACAGATCATTTATCCAATACATCAACACCTTCCCTATTAATACTGAAGTAAGAACAGTAAAAACTTTCACTTCCATGCCATCTGCCGGACCTTCCTTGCCTGGCACTTCAAGTGTTCCGGCTGCAAATGCTGCAGGTGCGGTTACATTTGAACTGAATACTTCAATGATACTGCTTCCAAGAACACCAATGGCAAAGAGACATTGGGACAGAAGAGTTGGATATTTCCCAGATCGATTTGTTTCTTACAGTGATGATCAGCAAAAAGTTGATGAAGAAACTTTTGCTGTACGCTGGAGGCTTGAACCAAAAGATGAGGATATTGAAAGGTGGAAGCGTGGAGAATTAGTAGAGCCTAAGAAGCAAATCGTTTATTATATCGATCCTGCTACTCCAAAAAAATGGGTTCCTTATTTAATACAGGGAATTAATGACTGGCAGGTTGCTTTTGAAGCTGCCGGTTTTAAGAATGCCATCGTTGGTAAAGAATGGCCTAACGATCCGAATATGAGCACTGAAGATGCAAGATTTTCTGTGTTGAGATATTTTGCTTCTGATGTTACGAACGCTTACGGCCCTAATGTACATGACCCTCGTAGTGGTGAGATACTGGAAAGCCATATTGGCTGGTACCATAACGTAATGAAGTTATTGCAGAACTGGTATTTTATACAGGCTGCTGCAGTTAATCCGAGAGCAAGAAGTATGAAGTTTGATGATGACCTGATGGGAGAACTTATCCGTTTTGTATCATCTCATGAAGTAGGTCATACCATCGGTCTTTTACATAACATGGGAAGCAGTAGCAGAACACCTGTTGACAGCTTACGAAATAAAAGATGGGTGGAAGAGCATGGACATACTGCTTCTATTATGGATTATGCCCGTTTTAACTATGTAGCACAGCCTGAAGATAACATTAACGAGAAAGGATTGTTCCCTAAGATCGGTGAATATGACATCTGGGCAATCAAATGGGGTTACGGATACATTCCTGGTAATACAGATGAAGAAAGAAAGAAGAACAGTGATAAGATGATCAGGGAAACCATTGCCAAAAATCCAAGAACATGGTTTGGCACTTATGAATTGGGCAATGATAATGACCCTCGCAGCCAGCGTGAAGATTTGAGTGATAACTCAGTTAAAGCAAGTGAATACGGCATCAAAAACCTTCAACGCATTTTAACCAACCTGGAAAAATGGACTGTACAACCAAACGAGATCAATGAAAGCCTGAGTGAAATGTATGGACAGTTAGTTGGTCAGTTCAATCGTTATATGGGTCATGTTACAACTAATGTTGGTGGTGTGTATGAAACATTCAGAACTGCTGAAGAAGGTGGTGCTATTTATGAAGTTGTTTCGAAAAGCAAACAAAAAGAAGCTGTAAACTTTCTTCATAACCAGTTATTCGAAACACCAAAATGGCTGATCAATAAAGATATCTGGAATAGAATCAGCAATCCTGGTGAAGGGTCTGATCCTGTTTCAAATGCTATGACTAATGGATTGAACAGTTTATTAAGCAATGACAGGTTAAATCGTTTACAGGTAAATGTTGAACGTTTTGGAACTGCCAATGCGTACAGTGCAATTGAATTATTGAATGATGTACAAACAGGAATTTTCAGCGAATTGAGAAGCAAAAAAGCGATTGATATGTATCGTCGTGGATTGCAGAAGACTTTTGTTGAAAGGATGAATACAATACTAAATGGTACAGCCGCTCCTTCAGCAACACTAGGTGCTGGTTCTGTAATTTCCTTTGGTCCTGCTTCAATGAATGTAAGCAGAACAGATCTTCCTGCTATTGCAAGAGCACAATTGTTGAAGTTGAAAGCACAGGTAGCTGCTGCCATTCCAACTACAACTGATGCTATGAGCAAGATCCATTTACAGGACTTGCAGGAAAGGATCAACAGGGCTTTAGATCCTAATAAATAATTTTTTATCTATAGCTTTCAAAAGTCCTGCAGAATTTGCAGGACTTTTTTATTTTCAAGAGATGAAGGTGTATCGTTCAAAGATCAGCTGGATAATCTACATGCCAATGCTGGCTTCATTCATTCCATTGATAGTAATATCAATTGTGGAAGATGTATGGTTTATGGGACTAGTTTTAATACCTGCTGTAGTATTTATTGCATATATCTTTCTTAAGACTAAATACACCATTACAACAGATAGCTTAAAAGTAGAATGCGGTTTTCTTTTCAACCAACAAATAAAGATTGATAGCATCAGGCAGATAAAAGAAACCAATAACCCGATCAGTTCTCCGGCATTGTCATTAGACCGGCTTGAAATTAAGTTTGATAAATATGGTAGTGTGCTTGTCTCGCCAAAGGAGAAAACAGGTTTTATAGAACATCTTCAGCAAATTAATCCTGCAATAGAATTTGTTGCCAGGAGAAAATAATTATTCGTAACGCAATGCCACAATAGGGCTGAGTTTAGAAGCTTTTATTGCAGGGTATAAACCTGCCAGTAATCCGACAACTGTACAAATAACAATTCCCAATATTACCCAGAACCATGGTACAACAAAACCTGTATCCATTACCATGGTGAAGAGATTTCCGACAAGCACACCTAAAATAATTCCAAACAATGCTCCAAGTAAACTGATGATCACACTTTCTAACAAGAACTGCATTCGGACATTATTCTTCTTTCCCCCAAGTGCTTTTATCAATCCTACTTCTCTTGTTCTTTCGTTAACAGCAACCAGCATAATATTCATTAAACCAATGGCTGCACCAATCAGAGTAATTAAACCAATAGCACCGGCTGAGCCCTGAATGCTGCTTAACATACTAATAAACGTTTCTGCAAACTTGTCGCTCTTTTCAATTACAAAATTATCATCGTCTGTTGGTGTAAGTTTTCTTACAGATCTGAACACACTGGTTGTTTCACCAATGGCAGGATCCAATTGAGCTACATGATCAACCTTAACACCTATTAGAAAAGATGTGCTAGCTGTTGACATTCTACGTGCATTATTGTAAGAGGTGATGATCACATCATCCTGACGTAAAAAAGCACTGGAACCTTTACTGTTCAGCAAACCAATGACTCTATATGGAACGCTTCCAATACGAATGATCTTATCGATGCTTTTTTCAGGATTTCTTCCAAACAATTTCGATGCTATATTACTTCCGATTAAACAAACATTTCTACCAGATTGTATATCAAGATTGCTGAGGTTTCGTCCTCTTGCTATTGTATATCCGTTTACGTTGAGATAATTTTCATCTCCACCCCAAAGTGTAACTTCAGGATTCGTTTCTTTCTCTTTATACCTGCAAACTAAATTTCCACCGCCACGTAAATAAATACTTACTGCAGCAGGATATTCGAAAGTTGATTTGAATAATTCAGCCTGATCTTTAGTGATCCGTTTATCCATAATAGACTTACGTTCTTTTCTTCCCTTGACTGACTTAGTGGTATTACTTTCATTACCAAACCTAACATTCCTTGACTCTTTGAAACGAATACTGAATGCATTAGCCCCCATGGTAGAGAAATTCTCGGTAAGGCTTTGGTTCATTGCTTCGATAGCTGTAATGATACCAATGAGTGCCATGATACCAAATGCAATAATGGCAACAGTAATACCTGTACGAAGTTTATTACTTCTTACTGTACGGAAAGCGAGTGAGAATGTGTCTTTGGTGGTCATTGAGGTATAAAGATAAACGGAAATTTGCTGTATCGGAATATCGATTTATAATTTGAAAGATTAACTTCAACATTCATTTTATGTTATGAACACCAGGCCAATTATTATCCTGCTATTTCTGTTAGCAGGCTTGCAATGCACTCCACCGAAAAATACAAATAGTACTTCTGCAAAAAATGAGATAGTTACAGGTGCAGAACAAACTCAACTGTATCTCTCATATGTAAAAGGAAAACGGATCGGTATATTGGGTAACCAGACAACCATTATCGGCAATACGCATCTTGTGGATACATTAAATTCTCTTGGAGTGGAGATTGTAAAAGTATTTGGTCCTGAACATGGCTTTCGTGGACAAGCAAGTGCAGGTGTTCATGTAAACGATGAAGTAGATAGTGCAACAGGAATTCCGGTTGTTTCGCTATATGGAAAGAAGAGAAAGCCATCGAAAGAAGACTTGTCGAATGTTGACCTGATGATCTTTGATGTACAGGATGTGGGTTGCAGATTTTATACTTATATTAATGTGTTAGCAGATGTAATGGAAGCCTGTGCAGAAAATGGTAAAGAGTTGCTGATACTTGATCGGCCGAACCCTAACGGTTATTTCGTTGATGGACCTGTGATGGATATGAAATTAGTTTCAGGTATTGGTAAGTTCCCTATTCCAATTACTCATGGAATGACGATTGGTGAATTTGCACAGATGATTAATGGTGAAGGATGGCTGCCGAATAAATTAAAATGCAAGATCAAAATAATACCTGTAGCGAATTATGATCATGATATGTATTATACCTTACCTGTAAAACCATCTCCGAATCTAAATACACAGCAATCGATCATGCTGTATCCTTCAACATGCATCTTTGAAGGAACGATCATTAACTATGGACGTGGTACTTACTTTCCTTTTACCGTATTAGGTAATCCTTTGCTGAAGGATAAATATAGCTTCTCTTTTACCCCAACAAGTATCAAAGGAATGTCAGAAACACCTTTGTTCATGAATGAGGTTTGTTATGGAATTGACCTGAGAAATTATGATATCAATATTTTATTGAAGGAGAAAAAGATCAACATTCAATGGATAAAAGAGTTGTATGCAGCCTATCCGCATAAAGAAAAATTCTTTGATCATACGCAAAGCAAAGAGATTGGTAATGTTGATTACAGAACAGGTGATTCAAACTTTAAAGAACAGATCAAAGCCGGAGTTTCTGAAGAAGAAATTAGAAAAAGCTGGGAACCTGGTTTGAGTAATTATAAAAAGATGCGATTGAAATATCTGCTGTACAAATAATGATTCTGCGTTTCATTTGCTGAATAGAGAATCAACCGTACAAGTGAGTACCTCAGTATTTTTGTTCTTGATTTTTGTTTCGGTGAATCTCGTTCCTCGATTTGACACAACGAAGCTTAATAGATGCTCTATACTCTGCTCAATACTAGAAATACAACCAGTTCAGTAACAGGTTAGGCATGATGCCAATTATTACAATTAATGCTGCCAATACAATCAATCCATAACGGAAAGATGGTTTGATCTCAGTAGTTTCCGGATTACCTTCTTTGAAATACATGGCCTGTATCACACGGAAGTAATAATAAGCACTGATGGCGGCAAATAATACAGCTACAATCACCAGCCACAAACCTGATTGTGTTTTAACCACAGCAGCCAGCATAAAATATTTTGCCCAGAAACCTGCTGTCAATGGAATACCAACGAGTGAAAAAAGAAAAACAGTGTTCACTGCAGCCAATACTGGTTGTGTTCTACCAAGACCATTGAAGCCTTCGAACGTAAGGTCTTTCATTTTTATAAGTATCGCAAAGATGCCGATGGTGGCAAGGCTATATGCGAAAGAATACAAAATGATACCCTCTTTCGACATTTCATTTGATGTGTAAAGTGCAAACATCATGAAGCCTGCCTGTGCAATACTGGAATATGCCAGCATTCTTTTTACACTCTGCTGGAATATTGCTGTGATGTTACCAATGAACAATGTGCAGACAATTATCAATGCAATTACTAATTGCCATCCTTCACCAAGGTCTGGTGCTTTGGCTTCAAATAATTTTATAAATCCAATGAAGATGGCAGCTTTTACAATCGTTGCCATGAAGGATGTAAATACTGTTGGCGCACCATCGTATACATCCGGTGTCCAGAAATGAAATGGCGCAGCAGACACTTTAAATGCCATGGCTGTGAGTATGAAAGCAAGTCCGATGATCTCCATTACTGACACAGGTAACGGACCAAACATTCCTACCGGCTTAATATCAATAATAAAACTTCCGGTAGCACCATACAACAATGCAATACCCATGAGCATTATTCCTGTAGAGAATGAACCCATCAGGAAATATTTCAATGCGGCTTCATTGCTCTTTAAATTTCTTTTATCGCTACCCGTTAATATATACAGGGGAATAGAAATGATCTCAATGCCAAGAAACAACAACAATAGGCTGTTGAAAGAAGTTACAATTCCAATACCACAGAGCACAAAGAAGATGAGAACGTGAAGGTCTGCTGTATTCTTGCCTATGTATTCAATATCTTTTCCCGAAAGTAAAACATACACAAGTGTAGATGCTATTGCGATGGTGTTAAAGAATAAACCAAACTTATCGAATCGCAACATATCTCTTGTATTGATATGTAGCAGGTGATAACCTGATGTTTCAGCAATGTTCATGATGAGCAAGAACAGTAATCCGGCTACAGCAATATACTTGTATGCAGACACCTTTTTAACAAGGAAGCTGCTAAACATCATCACCACACCAAGTAAAGCCGAAAATAAAATCGTATTCATACTGTCTTTAAAACTTTATTTAATCGCTGCCATTATTGCGTTTACCGAATCTTCTGTAAGCCTGATCATTGGTTGAGGATATACACCAAGCACAATGATCACAATTGCCAACACTATCAATACCCACTGAACATTTGTTTTTGCTTCACCAGCCTGTGCCGTTACCATATTAACCTCACCATAAAATATTTTCTGCACCATGTTCAAAGTATATACAGCAGCGAGGATGATACTGATACCTGCTATCGCCATTATCCATACATTATACTGGAACAAACCATTGAACATTAGGAACTCACCAACAAATGCATTTGTGAGTGGTAAAGCCACATTTGCTACAGCCATGATCACAAATAGTATTGCCAGCACAGGTGCTTTTTGTGCAAGTCCGCCAAGCTGAGAAAATTTTCTTGTGCCGAGTTTACTTTCAATGGCATCTGCAACGATCCAAAGACCAATTACGACAATACCATGATTGAACATTTGTATCATCACCCCTTGCAAACCAACTTTATTCTGTGCAAAGATGGCAGCACACATTAAACCAATGTGAGCGATAGATGAATAAGCGATCAATCGTTTCATATCATCCTGCCTGATGGCAATCAATGATGCATATAACATTCCGATGACTGAAAAGATGATGATAAGCTGACTGTACTGATCCACTGCATTCGGGAATACCGGAACCAACCAACGTAATACAGCAAAGATTCCCATCTTCACCATAACACCACTCAACACCATTGTGGCTGCTGTGGGTGCCTGTTCGTAAGTATCGGGCTGCCAGGTATGAAAAGGAAACACCGGCATTTTAATAGCAAATGCAATGAAGAATAACCAGAAGATGAAAGACTCTTCACCCCTATTTAAATTCAAATCATAAAAAGCCTGTAATGCAAAAGATTGTTCCGGTGTTTTGTAATAGAGATATAAAACACCGATCAGCATTAATAATGAACCGACGAAAGTGTACACGAAGAATTTGAATGTAACGGCGATTCTTCTTTCACCACCCCATTGAGAGCAAAGAAAATAGGCAGGTATTAAAGCCAGTTCCCAGAAGAAATAAAATAACAGCATATCGAATGAAAGGAATACACCCATCATCCCGGCTTGTGTTAATAATAACAAAGCGTAAAATGCTCCCGGATTCTGATAATGATTTTTGTAAGTAGCAGCGATGATCACAGGTAATGCTATTGCATTCAATAAGCAAAGTATTTGTCCCATTCCATCCAATCCAACTGAAAACCTGCTACCTAATGTTGGTAGCCATGCAGCATCGTAATGCAGATTCGTAGCCTGGTTATAAATGAATATTCCAGCAATGGATATAGCCAATGTTACCAGCGATGACAGTAAAGCCCAGCCTTTTGCAGCTTTAGGATCTTTGATAAAAAAGCTGATCAAACCGCTCAATAAAGGAATTACTATCAGTAGAACCGGTATCATAATTAAAATAAACTTCTTAAAGCTGAAACAATAACTGTCTGCTCACGTAGAATGATAATGATCACGATCAGCGATAATACCATTACGAGAATATAACTTCCTACTTGTCCGTTCTGAATTAATCTAACTTGTCTTGATGAATACTGGATCAATCTTCCTACTCCATTCACTGCACCATCCACAACAGATCTCTCAAACACATCTTTAAAGAAACCTCCTATTGCATGTAAAGGTTTTACGATGATGTTATCGTACAATTCATCTACATACCATTTGTTCTCTAACACTTTTCCAAGTCCTTTGTTTTCTTCAAATATTTCTTTTTTACTGAACGATCTCCATGCAAATACAATCACAACTAAGATGATCGTTGTAACAACACCCATCATAATCCATTCTGTTGAATGTTCAAGATGATGAGCAGTTGTATATTCATTACTTGCGGCAAAGATTGGATCGAGGAAATTATCAAGCAGGTGAGCATTCTCTGCAAACAAAGCCGGAATACCTAAGAATCCACCGAATACAGAAAGTATCGCAAGAACAATTAATGGAATTGTAATAGCTGAAGGACTTTCATGCAAATGATGTTGTTGTTCGTAAGTGCCTCTGAACTTACCTAAGAAAGTAAGTGCATACAAACGGAACATATAAAATGCTGTCATCAGAGCACCTGCAACACCTATATAATAGAACAATGGATTTGAGTTATACGCACCCACCAATATCTCATCTTTAGAAAAGAATCCTGAGAATGGCGGAACACCTGCAATTGCCAAACATCCCAGTAAGAAAGTGATATGTGTGATCGGCATGTATTTTTTCAATCCACCCATTCTTCTGATATCCTGCTCATGGTGCATGGCATGAATAACAGAACCGGCACCGAGGAATAACAATGCTTTAAAGAAGGCATGTGTCATTACATGAAAAACTGCTCCTGTATATGCACCAACACCCAAACCGAGGAACATATATCCTAGTTGACTTACTGTAGAATAAGCCAATACTTTTTTAATATCATTTTGCTTCAATGCAATTGTTGCAGCAAAGATGGCAGTGGCTAAACCAACTATTGCAACGATCTCTGAAGTATAAGGAGCAATGGTATACATGATATTGCTTCGTGCTATCATGTAAATACCAGCTGTTACCATTGTTGCAGCATGGATCAAAGCAGAAACCGGAGTTGGACCAGCCATAGCATCCGGTAACCAGGTATATAAAGGAAGCTGTGCACTTTTACCCATTGCTCCAACAAAAAGCAACATGGTGATTGCAGTAAGCTCTGTAGAACTGAACTGATCTACTGCAGCAAACACATCAACGTAAGTAGCCGTACCAACTTTAGCCAATATCCAGAAAATAGCGATGAGGAATCCAAGGTCACCAATACGGTTCATTACAAATGCTTTCTTAGCTGCATAGTTGTAATTATTATTCTTGAACCAATATCCAATCAATAAATAAGAACAAAGACCAACACCTTCCCAACCAATGAACATGATAACGAAATTGGCACCCATTACCAATAACAACATTGAGAAGACAAACAAATTCAGATAAGCAAAATACCGGGCAAAATGTTCCGGTTTTTCTTCATGCATGTAAGCTGTAGAATATACATGAATTAAAAAACCAACACCGGTGATAACGAGTAAGAATAAAGACGAAAGCTGATCTACCTGGAATGCAAAAGGAATTCTGAACGCTTCTATATTGATGAAGTCAAAATAATTCGCAACAATGCCACCATTATTCTTAACGTGAAGGAATAATACAACACTTAATGCGAAAGCAGCCAGTATCACTCCACTTCCAATAATGCCTGTCATTGATTTACTCAACGACTTTCTGAACAAGCCATTGATCAAAAAACCAATGAAGGGAAGTAGTGGTACTAATAAGATCAAATTGTTCATATCAGCTATGAGCCTTTAGCTATAAGCTAAAAGCTTAGTTTTTTAATCTATTCAAAAAGTTTATATCAACCGAATGTACATTCCTGAACATCATTACGATTATCGCCAATCCAACACTAACCTCTGCTGCAGCCACGACCATGATAAAAAATACAAATATCTGCCCATCAATTCCAGCTGTTGAGGCAGCATCTAATGATAAAGCTGCACCGTGATGCATCTTTGAAAAAGCGACCAGTAACAAGTTCACAGCATTCAACATTAACTCAACACACATAAATACGATGATCGCATTGCGACGAGTTAACACACCAACTACACCAATGCAAAACAGCGTAGCAGCAAGAATAATATAATAATGAATCGGCATAATTAATTTTGATCTTTCTTACCAATTACAACAGCACCTACCATAGCACTTAAAAACAATACACTGCTTATTTCAAATGGAACAACATAGGTTGTAAATAACGAATTACCCAGTTGTTCAATCAATCCAATATCACCAACCTTCACCAATGCTTCTTTCGGAACAATAGCGTCACCTTCTCCCCTCACTACAAGGTTTGAAGATTCTCTTATGGCAGCCACCACAACGATCAATAAACTTCCACCGGAAATTGCACCAGCCAGTTTGATCCACATGCTTTTACTGCGTGGTTCTGTTTCTGCATTCTGGTTCATTAACATTATTACAAAGAGAAACAACACCATGATCGCTCCGGCATATACTATCAGGTTAACGATGGCAAGGAATTGTGCATTCAACAGAATATAATGTCCGCTAATGGCAAAAAATACAGTTATCAGCCAAAGTACACTATGTACAGGATTCTTGCTGAGCAATACCATAATGGCACTGATCAAAGCAAGACCACTTAAAAACCAGAATACTATTTCAGTTATACTCATTGCAGTTATTCAAATATCAAATTGCAAATTCTAAATCCCGATGATGCACATCATGACAAGCCTTTCGCTTTTTTATATTCTTCAGGCTGTGTTACAGGATTTGGTATCAACAAATCTTCTTTCTTATATATAAAACTCTCTCTTGTAAAATTGGATGGTGCGAATGTCTCAGAAAGATAAACGGCATCTTTCGGACAAGCTTCTTCACACAAACCGCAGAAAATGCAACGCAACATGTTCACTTCATATTTTGCTGCATACTTTTCTTCGCGGTATAAATTCTCTTCCCCATTTTTTCTTTCTGCAGCTTCCATGGTAATGGCTTCTGCCGGACAAGCCAATGCACATAAGCCACATGCTGTACACCTTTCTCTTCCTTCTTCATCACGGTTCAATACATGCAAACCACGAAACACCGGTGAGAAAGGTCTTTTCTTCTCAGGATAATTTACCGTTGGCCTTTTCTTGAATATATGCGAGAACGTTATGAGCATCCCTTTAAAGATGTTCCATAAGTAAAGCTTCTCCACGAATGTCATGGGTTTACGCTCTACCGGTTTCGCTCTGTTTGTTAATGCCTGCATTTATCTACTTCCTTCTTATTTCAAAAGTTTCGCAAAATTATTTTTATATACTGGTGTAGCCAACTTTATCTCTTTGTTCATCGTCTGTTGTGTCACTCACTTCAAGGTTCCGAACTTTGTTCAATAAAGCCATGAACGCTGATCTGCTACATCTGTGTTCCAATGTACAAGAGTGCGACGCAACGAAGTTTAATTCTTGCTCAACACCTTGCTCAATTATCTTTCATTCAACCAAAGAACTACAGCACCGGTAATAATCATATTGGCCAATGCTAATGGTACCAGTTTTTTCCAACCTAAATTCATCAACTGATCATAACGGAATCTTGGTATTGTCCACCTTACCCACATAAACAGGAAGATGAAGAATAACACTTTCGCCATCAAGGCTACAATGCCGATCAATGCTAACCAGTTACCCCAATGTGCATGTGCAGCTTCATCAAAGAAAGGCATATCATATCCACCAAAGAAAAGCGTAGCCATCAATACACTACTGATGAACATATTAATGTATTCAGCAAATAAATAAAATCCAAGTTTCATTGATGAATATTCCTGGTGATAACCAAAGTTCAATTCATTTTCTGCTTCCGGCAAATCGAATGGTGTTCTGTTACATTCTGCAAAAGCAGCAATCAAAAAGATGAGAAAACCTAAAGGTTGATATAAAAAGTTCCAGCCTAAAAATCCACCCCATCCACCTTCCATTTGCTGTGTAACAATTTCTCTCATACTCAAACTTCCGCTCATGAATAACAAAGCGATCAATGATAATCCCATTGCCAGTTCATAACTGATAGCTTGTGATGCTGCTCTTAATGCAGCCATCAGAGAAAATTTATTATTAGAAGCCCATCCACCGATCATAATTCCGTAAACACCCAAACTCACCACAGCAAAAATGTATAACACACCAATGTTTACATCTGCAATTTGCAGATCAACTTTTCTATCAAACACTTCAATTGACCCACCAAAAGGAATCACAGCACTCGTCATCATTGCAGCCATCATAGCCAAACAAGGACCGAGAATAAACAAGAACCTATTTGAGCTGTTTGGAATGATCTCTTCCTTCATGAAAAGCTTCAATCCATCAGCTAATGGTTGGAATAATCCAAAAGGACCAGCTCTCATTGGTCCACGACGATCCTGTAAAATGGCTGCTATCTTTCTTTCGCCCCAGGTTTCATACATAGCTATCACGAGTGATACAGTAACCACTATGGCAATCAATAAGAATTTCTCCAATACTAAATACCAGTCTATACTCATTGCGGGTTGATATTTGAATTGTCTTCAAAAGTCTGGCTCGTTGAAGGCCCTTGTATTTCGCTCAGGTGAATGTGCGGTTTGTTTACATCACTCACATCATGGATATCCATCAGCAGTTTTGGATTTCTTCCACCCATTACTTCCGGTAATACATTCTGCGGCTCTTCTACTTTTAAATAATGATTGGATGAGATCACTGACTTACGACTAATTTCTCTTGGTCCTTCTATAACCCAGTCACTTGTTTTTTTCTTTTCAAAACGGCATTCGTTACATATCCATTGAGTTTTGCCACTCTCATCATTTTCAATCTCACCCCACTCATTCTTCCTGGCTGTAACACGATACACTTCATCTCCACGATTCCAAAGTGTAACTTTTCCGGAACATTTAGGGCAATCTCTATGTGCATTCATTGGCTTTAAGAACCAGACACGATTCTTGAAACGGAAAGTTCTGTCAGTTAATGCACCAACAGGACAAACATCAATTACATTACCAATAAAATCATTCTCTAAACTCTTCTCTATGTAAGTTGCAATTTGTGCATGATCTCCTCTATCCAATACACCATGTTCTCTTTTTTCTGTTAGCTGATCGGCAGTGTACACACAACGATAGCAGAGAATGCACCGTGTCATGTGTAATTGAATGTATGGGCCGAGGTCGTGACGCTCAAAAGTTCTTCTTGGAAATTCGTAACGGGTACCAGCTTTACCATGATCGTAACTCAGATCCTGCAAGTCACATTCACCAGCCTGGTCACATACCGGACAATCTAAAGGATGATTGATCAGTAGCATTTCCACTACACCATTTCTTGCATCGATCACTTTTTCTGAAGTGATGTTTTTCACCTCCATTCCTTCCATCACTGTTGTTCTGCAGGATGCTACCAGCTTCGGCATTGGGCGAGGATCTTTTTCAGAGCCTTTGCTCACCTCAACCAAACATGTTCTGCATTTACCACCACTACCTTCCAGTTTGCTGTAATAACACATAGCCGGAGGTGCAACATCACCACCAACCATTCTTGCAGCATTTAGTATAGTTGTTCCAACAGGAACATCTATTGTTATGTTATCAATCGTAACCTTCACTAAAGGTGCTTGTTCACTCATACTCTTCTTTGCGAATCTTTGCGTAGAACTCAGCGTTCTTTGCGGTTATAAATTATTCACCACCCTTTTAATCCCTTCTTTTAATTTGATCACATTGAAATTCATTAACAATCCAAGCTTTACATTAGTGAGCTTAAGATATGTGAGCACCTGAGCTAGATGAATGTCATTCAAAGCTTCAACTGCTTTTACTTCAATGATCAATTTGTTCTCAACAAGAATGTCGCATCTAAAGCCACATTCAAGTTTTATATCTTCAAAAACCAAAGGAATTGGCTTCTGTTTCTGAATCATCAAGCCCGTCTTAATTAGTTTATAGGTTAAACATTCCTCATAAACTGATTCAAGTAAACCAGGACCAAGTTGTTGATGAACTTTAATTGCTTCACCAATTACAATGTTAGATAGTTCGTTTTCCGTCATGGTTAAAATTTAACCGCAAAGAGCACAAAGTATTTCGCAAAGAAACGCAAAGTGCACTGACTAAAATCAAACCGGTACATGTATCGGATCAGCATATCCTGCCAATCCATAATTTCTTTTCTGGCTTTCTTCAGGATTCAACACATGCCATTCAAACTCATCCCTGAAATGCCTTATCGCTGCTGCCACAGGCCATGCTGCTGCATCACCTAATGGACAAATTGTATTTCCTTCAATTCTTCGTTGAATATCCCAAAGTAAGTCGATATCACTCAACTTACCTTTTCCATGTTCAATGTTCTTCAATATCTTCTCCATCCAACCAGTTCCTTCCCTGCAAGGAGAACATTGTCCACAACTTTCATGACGATAGAATGTTGCCAACGTTAATGTATGTTTTACCACACATTGATCTTCATCCAGCACAATAAAACCACCGCTACCCATCATACTTCCTGCAGCAAAACCACCATCGGCTAAGCTTTCATAGTTCATATAACGGGTTTCACCTTTTGCAGTTTTCAATAACAAATTAGCTGGAAGAATTGGAACAGATGAACCACCTGGAATACAAGCCTTTAATCTTTTTCCATTAGGAATACCACCACAATATTCATCACTGTAAATAAATTCCTCTACAGAAATGGTCATATCGATTTCATATATACCAGGCTTATTGATATTACCACAAGCAGATATCAATTTTGTTCCTGTACTTTTTCCTACACCGATCTTTGCATATTCCTCACCACCCATGTTGATGATCGGAACAACAGCAGCAAGTGTCTCCACATTATTCACCACTGTGGGACAATCCCACAAACCTTTTATAGCTGGAAACGGAGGTTTAATTCTTGGATTTCCTCTTTTTCCTTCAAGAGATTCTATTAAAGCAGTTTCTTCGCCACAGATATAAGCACCTGCACCACGCTGAACATAGATCTCACAATCGAAACCGCTTCCTAAAATATTCTTACCCAAAAAACCATTTTGTTTTGCTTCTGCAATTGCCTGTTCTAGTATATCAACGATCCATGCATATTCACCACGGATGTATATATATGAACGATTAGAACCCAATGCAAAAGATGAAACGATCATTCCTTCGATCAATAAATGCGGAATGAATTCCATTAAATACCTGTCCTTGAAAGTGCCTGGTTCAGATTCATCGGCATTGCAAACAAGGTACCGAGGTACACCTTCAGGTTTGGCCAAAAAGCTCCATTTCATTCCTGTAGGAAAACCTGCACCACCTCTTCCACGTAAGCCACTTTTCTTCACTTCTTCCACCACTGCATCAGGACTTAACTTCAAAGCAGTCTCCACACTTCTATAGCCACCGTTCTTACGGTAGGCATCAAAGTATCTTATACCTTCAATGTGATCGTTCTCTAATAGTAGTTTCTTCATGTCCTTAAAATGGACTTTTATTTTTAGTTAGTCAGCTCTATATCTTATTTCAACTTTCGTTGCGTCGCACTCTTGTACTGAATCAATACTTCTCGCCTGGTATGTTCTCATCTGATTGCTCTTTCATCGATTTATTTCGATTCCTCAAGCTTGAAACAATTTTTGATAACACCAGCACCAAAAGCAGCGTTATCACCAACCAATCAAACGCTTCCAGATTCATATCTATTAATTAATTTTCGTTCCCTGCCTGCTCAACAATTTCCAAACATATCCATCTTTCATCCAAACCTGTAAAACATGCAATTTCAATGATCCCTCTTTTCCATCAAGCACATATTGTATGTTACTTTCTAATCTTACTAATGCAACATCATTCGTGTGTTCTACAGATAACTCCTTTGACTCAATCTTGTTGTAATTGAGCTTTCCATTGAACAAGTGTTTCATCAATTCATCCTTCTTCTCAACCCAACCATTCGAATGACCATAACTAAGGTTATCATGCAAATACTGGTTTAAAAAAGCAGTATCTCTTTTTACCAAAGCTATATCGAGATCTCTTGAGTTTTCCTGAACGGTACGTTGAGCAAAACTTCCAAGACTTACAAAGAACAATAATATTACGAGCAGTTGCTTCATTTCTTTAATCCGGCCATTAATAAACGCATAGGGTGCAAGGTCCTTGTAAACGGATTCAGCACCAATCCAATAGATTCCAGCGTTGTTGCCCCCAACAAGGCAGTATCACCATCCTCTCCATAAACTACAGGTGCCGGACCTCCTTCGCCTTCAAATTCAAAATACGCCGAACTGACTTTTCGCTTAACCGAAGTGCCATCTGCAAGCGAAAAACTCATTTCTCTATATGGTTCTATACCTAATTGATCTAATATCTTACCCGGCACAAGGCTATATACTGCACCACTATCAACAAGAAATTCCACGTCGGAAAATTTCTCCGATTTCCGGTGCTCCCTCACTCTCAATATGGCTGTTGTTATCCCCATACTTTAATTATTGGCGGCAGCATTCTTTCTGCACTCTTCAATAATAGCATCTACACTTTCTTTGGTGAGATGTTCTTTATAAAACTTACCTAACTGCATCATCGGTGCGTAACCACAAGCACCTAAACATTCAACTGTTTTTAAAGTGAACATTCCATCTGCAGTTGTTTCTCCCACACCAATTCCAAGTTTCTCTTTAATATAGTTGATGATATTATCGCTGCCTCTCAACATACAAGGACCAGTCTGACAAACTTCGAAAACATATTTGCCAACCGGTTTTAAATTGTACATGCTGTAGAATGTAGCTACTTCATATACTTCAATTGATTTCAACTGTAATAACTCAGCTACATAATCCATTACTTCAGGACTAAGCCATCCACCAAATGTTTCCTGGGCTAAATGCAATACCGGTATCAATGCACTTTTCTGTTTTCCTTCCGGATAACGTGCAATGATCTCATGTACTTTAGCCAGTTTATCGTCTGAAAATTGAATAGTCATTATTTCAATTTCTTTCTTTTAATTTTTTTATATCTGCAATATCCTGAACCCTTCCTGAAACTGCTTTCACTTTTAATAAGTCATTATAACCTATAAAGTTTACCAAAACATCTTCATATAAAATTTCCTTTCTCTTTTCCCACGCTTCATCGAAAGTCACACCATTCAAATCATTCAAAATATCTATTCTAACAGGTTCATGACCAAGTTGAGTTATGAAATCATTTTTCAAAAAATCTTCTTTAGCCAGTTTTAATGAACCAAATCCAAATTCATTTAGCACCTCAACCATCTTCTCTGCATTATGGTC
The DNA here is from genome assembly GCA_023386555.1 of Bacteroidota bacterium. GTDB lineage: Bacteria > Bacteroidota > Bacteroidia > Chitinophagales > Chitinophagaceae > JAEZDC01. The sequence goes on from JAEWJK010000003.1 coordinate 202,879, forward strand.
GGAAATTTTTATACATACATCAAGATCTTTTGTTGCCCTAGGATATCCATGAATGCTAACAGCATAACCACCAATAACTAAATATTGAACCTGATGTTTGTTGCACAACTTTAAAAACTCTACAAAATCATCTTCAAGCTTTAGCTTTGATTTCCTGCTCATTTATATTCCTTTTGTACACTATCTTTTCAATTTTTGAAGCTGCATCCGAAAAAAAAGTTGCCCTCAGATCTATTAAAGTTGCTAAACGTGCTTCAGGTGTTTGTCTTGCCCAATATTCATTATCTTTTTGCTCTGCTTCTGCAAAAGATCCTTTCCAAATCACTTTTTGTATTTTTCCTTTATTACTCATTATCCATCCATTTCACCAGCGATCAAATTCAACGAACTCATCGTCATAATTGCATCGCTTAACATTCCACCTTTTGTTAACTCTTCATAAGCCTGGTAATAAATAAAACAAGGTCTTCTAAAGTGTAAACGATAAGGTGTTCTTCCTCCATCACTGATCAAATAAAAACCAAGCTCACCATTTCCACCTTCTACAGATTGGTACACTTCACCTTTAGGCATATCAATCTCACCCATTATGATCTTGAAGTGCCAGATGAGTGCCTCCATCTTTGTATAAACATCTTTCTTTTCAGGAAGATAATATTCAGGAACATCAGCATGATATACTTCAGCTTCAGCACCTTTAAATTCCTGTACTTTTCTATAAGCCTGTTCAATGATGGAAATTGATTGCCACATCTCTTCACCTCTTACTAAAAATCTATCGTAGTTATCCCCGGTTTTTCCAACAGGAACTGTGAAATCAAAATCCTGGTAACTGCTGTAAGGTGAATGAACCCTTACATCATAATCAACACCTGCAGCTCTTAAATTAGGACCGGTAAATCCATAATTCAATGCTCTTTCTGCACTGATGCCACCTGTACCAATGGTACGTTCCATGAATATTCTGTTACGCACAAAAAGATTTTCAAATTCTTTCAGCACTTTTGGATATTCATCTAAGAACTTTTCCAGTTTTTCAAATGCAGTGTTAGTGAAGTTTCTTTCAAAACCACCAATCCTTCCAATGTTAGTAGTTAAACGTGAGCCGCAAACTTCTTCATAAATCTCATAGATCAACTCACGATACTGCATCACATAAAGGAAACCTGTATAGGCACCACTATCTACACCAACAATAGAATTACAGATCAGGTGATCTGAAATTCTTGCCAGCTCCATTATAATTACACGTAAATAATCAACTCGTTTAGGAGTTGAAACTTTCAGTAGTTTTTCGCAGGTAAGATGCCAGCCCATATTATTGATAGGACTAGAACAATAGTTTAACCTGTCGGTAAGAGGTGTTATCTGGTAAAGCGGTCTTCTCTCTGCAATTTTTTCAAATGCACGATGAATGTAACCTACTGTTTGTTCAGCTGAGACAACTTTCTCTCCATCCAATTCAACAATATTCTGAAACACTCCATGTGTTGCAGGGTGAGTTGGACCTAAGTTTAGCGTGGTTGTCTGTTTTTCTATCGAGCCTTCCGGCAATTTTATATGATGGTTCTCAGCCATTCTATAGTTTGGTTATTTCCTTCTTTTTTCTATTACCATGTCTCCGATCACTAAACAGGTAATTCCTAAAGCAATTCCTGTATCAACATTTCTAACAGCTGTTTCAGTTATCCAGGCAATAGCTATTGCTATTATTACCAAGATGCCTACCAGCATTTGACGGTATTCTAATAAGTTTCTCATTGGGTATGTATTTTAAGCTTTCAATTGTTGCGAACTTATCTTCCAAACATCTCATCGTCTTTATCAATCCTCACCTGGTCTTCTAATGGAAATTCTTTTCTCATTGGAAAATATTCCATCTCATCTACGTTTAAAATTCTTTTCAAATTAGGGTGACCAACGAAATTCACTCCGTAAAAATCGTAGGTTTCTCTCTCCATCCAATTAGCAGATGAGAAGAGTTGGGTTGCGGTAAAAACATCTGGTGAATCAATATCAGTAAACACCTTAAATCTAATTCTGATGTTATCTACCAGGTTATGCAAATGATAAACAACAGCCAGTTCTCTTCCTTTATCATCCGGATAATGCACAGCACACAGATCGGTCAGGAATCTAAAAGCCAGTTGTTCGTCGTCAAACAAAAACTGCATCACTTTTAAGTTCATCTCTTTTGGAGCTTCAAAAGTGAGCAAGCCATAAGGCTCTTCAAAATTGGTTACAGATTCACCAAAATTTTCTACAAGCCGTTGTTTAATTATATCGTTCGTTAAAGCCATTTTCTATTTTATAATACCAGCTGCTGTTCTTTGTGGCAGCTTCGTTGCGTCGCAAGCACTTTATCTTTTGTGCTAATGGCGACTATTGAATTCCGTAACTTTCTAACAATGCTTTATACTGTTCACCATTTCTTCTCCTGATACTTTCCTCTCCTACCAATTTCTGTATCTGCATAAAGCCATCAATAATAGCTTCAGGCCTTGGCGGACAACCAGGAACATACACATCCACCGGAACAATCTGGTCAATTCCCTGCAATACACTATAAGAATCGAAAATACCTCCGGAACATGCACAGGCACCAACAGCAATCACCCATCTTGGCTCAGCCATTTGCAAATAAACCTGCTTTACAACAGGACCCATTTTCTTAGCTATCGTACCCATCACCATCAGCAAATCACACTGACGTGGCGAAAAACCTACTCTCTCTGCACCAAATCTTGCAAGGTCATAATGAGATGCCATTGTGGCCATGAATTCAATACCACAGCAAGAAGTAGCAAAAGGTAAAGGCCAGATTGAATTTTTTCTTGCCAATCCTACCACATCACTCAGCTTAGTGGTAAAAAATCCTTCACCTGAAAAACCCGGAGGAGCATCAGCATGACCAATAGCTGTATTAAAATCAGCTTCTTTAGGATGTATATTGAATCTTACCGGACGTGCCATACAATTAAATTGATAATTTGATAATTTAATAATTCGATAATGGATTTAGTACTATAGACGTACCAATTATCACATCATCACATTATGACATTATCTCATTTCGTTAATCTTCCCACTTCAATGCTCCTTTCTTGACGATGTAGATAAATCCGCAGAGGAAAAAACCTACAAACATGAGCACTGCTAAAAATCCATCCCAACCTAATGCCTTGAAATTAACAGCATAAGGATAGAAAAAGATCACTTCTACATCAAATAAAACAAACAAAATAGCTACAAGGAAATATTTGATAGCCATTGGAGATCTTGCTTCACCATGACTTTCAATACCACTTGTGAATGTTGCCAGTTTATCGGCAGTTTTTCTTTTGGGTCCGATCCAATGCGTAATTGCCATGATTAACACTACAATACCTATTGCAAAAAACAACTGAATACCAATTGGTAAGAAATTTTGTGTTGTGTTTGCCACAGGTGCCTGGAGAAGAAAAGAAAAAATGCCCATGAAGCGAAAATTTTAGCATGGCAAAAATAAGCCTCAGAAGGTTACGAAAAAGAAAAACTCCCTCGTAAAGAGAGAGTTTTCATATGATATCGGTCAGTTTTTGAAATTACTTTCCGGAACTGCCGGTTTTATTTGCTGAAGATGCACTACCAGAGGATTTTTGCCCACCTCTTTTTTCATAGGCTTTCTCCAGAACTTCTTTTGTAGTTTTTGCAAATTTATGCTCTTCTGTTCCTTCTGGATATAATCCCATCATCTTATCAGTCATCTCAATAGCCTTAGGAAGATCTTTTGCATGATCATTATAATAAACCAATAAATAATAATAATTGAGATAGATAGCTTTCTTATTAGTTTCAGCGTCTTTGATTAAGAACTCATTCTGCTTTTCAATCGGAACCAGTGCTAAACCTTGTGCACCTGATGTATCTATAAGTTTCGCTGCTCTAACCCAGAAAGCATAACCTTGAGGTTTATCAGGAAATGCCGCTACATAAGCTGGAGCTAACGTATCGAAAACACGTTTATAAGCTTTTGCACTCATAGACACGGTGCTTAAGCGGTAATGATCTAGTTCACTTTTTTCACCTTTAAGTGCCACAAGTCTTTCCAACCATTTATATTGTTGATCATATTTCTGTGCTTTCTCAAAAATTTGAGCAGCGGTTGTCATATAATCGATCTGATTGGCTTTAACTGTATCTGCCTGTATCGCTTTTTCTAAGTAAGAAGAAGCTGCATCTTCACTTCCAGGGAATTTTGCCAAAATACTTCCGGCCAATACGTAATGATCTGACTGAATCTGTTCGGTTTTAGCTGTTGAAAGAAATTTCTCAATGCTATTTTTTGCTTGAACAGAATCTCCCAACCTATCATAGTTATACGCATATAATACATTCAACTTAGGAAGTTTCGCTATACCATACTTAGCCTCCAATTGTTTTCCCTGTGTTAAAGATTCCTGGTACTTACCTGCACGGAAAAGGTAATCGGCCATGAAAAATTCATTCTCAGGATTTTGTTCTGCATGCTTAATATAATCTTGTAAATAACCAAGGGCTTTGTTCACATCCCTGTTCTTGTAGTAATCGTATAATGCTAAATAAGTTGCTGTATAAGTTGGATCAGCAGCTATAGCCCTTGAGTAAAAGTTCTCAAAAAGTTCTTTGTTCTGTTGGCTTTCATAAATTCTGCCTATTCTATAAAAAGCTTTTGCATATTTCGGATCTATCTCCCAGGCTTTATTATAAGCTTGTACAGCATCACCACCTCTGTCACCACCTAATTTCTGGTAGTTGATACCAATGTTTACATAAATGTCAGGATCTTTTGGATTTTGTTCAGCAGCTTGCTTAAGCTTGTCAATTGCATATTGCGGATCACCAATATTTGATCCTCCATCTGCATTTGCACGACCTATTGCTGATAACACGTTAGGATTTGCTCTTTTCTTTCGATCAAGAGATGCTGTTATAGCAGCTTCAAAATGCTGACGGGCTTCGTTTCTTTTTCCATTTAATGTTTCCACATGACCCATACCAACCCAGATCATTGGATCATTAACACCTTCATTCAATGCTTTCTGGTATATAGCTTTGGCCCCATTCACATCTTCCGTTGCAATAAAAGCCTGGCCTAACCAATAAATTGCATTTGCATCTTTCGGATTAGCATTTACGGCATTTTGCAACGTTTGCATGGCCGTATTGTACTTCTGGTAGTACAACTGCTTTATTCCCTCTTCTACGTTTTGAGCCATTGCCATTGCAACAATCAAAAACGATAACATTACTAAAGTGATCTTCTTCATGTGCTTGCTTGTTGTTAGTAAACTATTCCTCTTCACTAATATTTGTTAACCGACTACTGAAACCCATTTTTGCAGGAACCAATTGTGCTCTTCTGAAAATTAACTGTCCTCGTTCATACTTCATAAAACCCATAAAATTACTTCCTACACCAATTACATTTTCTTTTAAGATATAAACCAGTTTTCTGTACAATGGATAATGCCCTACAGATATTGTTGCCTGGGATGGCCTAAAAAAGCTATCACTTTTACATCTTTTACATTCCACCAGTGCAGTTTTTATTCTACTTAAATTATCCTTCTGATTTGAATGCTCTCTTCCAAATACCCAGCTTATTCCTACCATTCCTATAGCATTAGCATTATTAGCGACAAAATCTATTACGGCTTCGCTGCTTTCTGCTGCTGCAACATTCTTTCCAAACTCTTTTCCCTGAAGTAAACTATCCATTAAATATCTGATCGTACTAGTTGCATTCTTTCCATCCAACACTATCTGCTTTTCCCCATCCGATCCCTTCAGGTACGAACTTAATTGTTCTATTGTAAAAACACTGTCATTTGAAGATTTGTTAACAATGACAGCTATTGCATCGAACGCTAACAGGTCGTATTGAAGATTATAATTCAGTTTATTTTTAAAGAACTTTCTTTCTGTTTCATTAGGGCTTCTCGTTACAATTACCATCGTAGTACTATCATGTTGAAGGTCTCTGAAACAATCTGCTTCTGACTTATAAGAAGCAACTATATCAGATTCCGGCCAGGATGATTCATACACTTTGATTTGCTCTTCGATTACAGGTTTAAAGGTTTCGTCAACACTAATGTTAATTCTCCCCTTGAATCCAGTCTTTTCATTATTCTTAGATGCATCACCACATGAAATCACTAAGAAACACCATGTTAAAAACCCAACAACTGCTGCTATCCCTTGTTTCATAGTTTAATAATCTCTCTTAATTCCCCTGTATAATCTAAACAAACCGTAAACAGCAAACAAAACACCCAAAGCAATTCTAAAGGTGTCGCCAATATTTGTTAGCAAGTTGAGTTTGCGTGCAAAGAATAACACCATGGCCATTCCTAAAATAAGAATAGCCATAGTTATATCTCGCATCATCCGCATGTTTGCGATGTTTTTCTTTTGCCTCTCCCGAAATTCGTTTTGCATTTTTTGTTTATACAATTAACCAATGATGTAGAAGCCATAAAATTCACAACCATCAGCATACCAGCTTCATACACAGGGCAGGCAATATAGTTATTTATTTTATTCTGAATTACTAACGAAGGTTACAGGTAGATTAAAATATACCGGAACAAACCTTCCAGCTTGTTTACCTGGATTCCAACGAGGCATTTTTTTCACTACACGTATCACCTCCTCATCTAAATCTCGACGACCACTTTGAACAACCTGCACATCACTGATATCTCCTTCTCTTGTTACCACAAATTTTACCCTGACTATTATTCTTTGTCCTTCATCTATATCATCTGGTTGACGAAGATGCCGTAGCATAAACCGAACAATGTCTCCATTAAAAGAAGGCATCACATCAGCATCATCTAATGGTACATTTGATTCAACAATTGATTTAACAGGTTTGATCTCAACAATCGTTTTACCATCTCCATTGTCTGCAGGCCCCGGGTCTCCTGAACCACCAGATGTTTCAATGATCTCTGTTTTTGTACCGAGATTTGCATTACTTAATTCTTCCTGTGTGGCTATTGTTGTTTCAATAGGTTTGGATGTAATTACAGGAGGTACAGCATTTAGTGTAGTTGTTTTTTCAATTCGCTTTGGCTTGTCTTCAGGAACAGGATTTTCTGGCTTGTCTTCAGGTAGACTAACCGAAGTTAATTGCATACCATCAAAAGGAGATTGAGGTTTTTCTAATTTATCAGAGAAATCCATGCTTTGCAGCACAATGAAAAAGCCAATTAATAGAATTGTACCTCCCATAGCTTGCAACAAACGAACATTATAATTTTTACGAAGTGCATAAGCACCATATTCTTTGTTCCTGTTTTCGAAGATGATGTCTAACACATCACTTTGCAGAATTGTTTCCGGCTTCATAATGGTAATTTATAGTTGTGTTGTATGAATCGTTCGCTGCAGTTGAACTTTCATACCAATAAGGTTGTTTAAATACCGGTATCTGGCAATGGGATGCAATTGTTAAATAAAATCCATAAAGAAAGTTGAGAGTTTATGGTTGAGAGGTGTTCAGAACGTACAAGTGAGTACCTCAGTATCTTACTTTAATATTTTGTCTCGGTGAATCTCCTTCGTCGATTTGACACAACAGACGATGCCATGAAATACTTTAGCCGGTATCATAACACAATTATCTTCGCAGCATGAAAATTCTGATGGTGTGTCTTGGAAACATTTGCAGAAGTCCACTTGCTCATGGCATACTGGAATATAAAGCCAAACAAGCCGGACTTGATTGGACAGTTGATAGTGCCGGAACCGGTGATTGGCATGTTGGAGAACCACCACATAAACTTTCACAGAAAGTTGCAAAGCTGAATGGTGTTGATATCTGTGAACAGCGTGCAAGACAATTTAGAAAAACGGATATACAGGAATATGACAGGATATATGTAATGGATAAAAGCAATTATAAAGATGTGAAGCAAATGAGTGGTGAGTTTTGGGATGCAAATAAAGTGACTCTTTTTTTAGATGAATTGCATCCTGGTAAAGAGATGGATGTTCCTGATCCCTGGTATGGAGAAGAAGACGGATACCATACAGTTTATAAATTAATCAGTGATGCATGTGACGCAATTATAAAAAAAGAAAAACAGAAAAGTCATCATTAGTAACACACAATACCCGTCAATTTTACTTTTTACTTTTGAATTTTGAATTAACATCATGAAGCCATCATTACCACAGGGAACAAGAGATTTTAGTGCTGAAGTTGTTCGTAAGCGCAATTATATTTTTGAAACGATCAGGAATGTGTTTGAATTGTACGGGTTTCAACCACTGGAAACGCCTGCTATGGAGAATCTTGATACGCTAATGGGAAAGTATGGTGATGAAGGTGATAAACTGATCTTTAAAATTCTGAACAATGGTTTAGACAGAGTTGAAAAACATGAACAGGCGAAAACAGATTTTGATAAAGTGCTTGAAGGGAAAAATGTAAAAGGCCTTACTGAAAGAGCTTTGCGTTATGATTTGACTATTCCTTTTGCAAGATTTGTGGCAATGAATCATGGACAACTTGCAATGCCTTTCAAAAGATACCAGATGCAGCCAGTGTGGAGAGCAGACAGGCCACAGAGAGGAAGATACCGGGAGTTTTATCAATGTGATGCTGATGTGGTAGGCAGTAATTCTTTGTTGAATGAAGTAGAACTGGCAAATATCTATGCAACTGTTTTTGAAAAATTAGGGATTGAAGCTGAGATCAAAATAAACAGCCGAAAAATATTAACTGCTCTTGCTGAAGTTTGTGGTGGTGCAGAACAGATGATGAACATTACAATTGCAATTGATAAGCTGGATAAGATAGGTCTTGAGAAAGTGAAAGAAGAATTAACTCAAAAAGGATTGAATGAACAACAGATCGGTATCATTGAACAGTATCTTTCTACTGATGGCAGCAATGAAGCAAAACTTGATAAACTAAGGACTTTACTCGGCAGTAACGAAAACAGTCTGAAGGGAACTGAAGAATTACAATATATCCTCAACTATAAACTCCAAACTCCAAACTCAAAACTGGTTGTTGATTTCACTCTGGCAAGAGGTCTCAACTACTATACAGGCATCATCTTCGAAGTAAAAGCGAACAATGTTCAGATGGGAAGTATTGGTGGTGGAGGAAGGTATGATGATCTTACAGGTTTATTCGGTGTTCCAAATATTCCGGGTGTGGGTATCAGCTTTGGTGTTGACAGGATCTATGATGTAATGGAAGAACTGAAACTTTTTCCTGATACTGTACAAACAGGTACCAAGGTTTTATTCTTCAACCTGGGAATTGAAGAAAGCAAAAAAGCATATGAACTGATGCAGCATTTAAGAAATAACGGCATAGCAGCAGAACTATTTCATGAGCAGTCTAAATTTGATAAGCAGTTCAAATATGCAGAAAAGAAGTCTATTCCTTTTGCTGTAATGATCGGCAGTAAAGAATTATTAGAACAGACTTGCAATATCAAAAACCTGCAAACAGGTGAACAGCAAACGATTTCTCACTCAGCATTAGAGAAGTTTAATTTCTAAGCAGCAGCTTGGCATAAAATTCGAATAGGCTCTACAAATTTTCCGGATGAGATTTTATTCGATATTGTTTATGCTGTTGGTTATTGTGGCATGTAATCGTAAAACTGTTCCACCAAAACCAACTTCTTCTACTACAACTACAGAAGCACCAAAACCTGCGGAAGAAAAAGCTTCTGTAGTGGTTAGTGGTGATGGCAAAGTGGTGAACTCAACCGTAAAATCAAGTACGGGAAAAGTATATCCTGTAACGCAGGCAAGATCTTTTACACCGAATCAAAAGAAAAACCTGATGTATCGTTTTAAAACTGTTCCCCCAAGAGTTTTGCATGTACCGGAAAGTCTTTCTAAGAAAAATACACAGGGTACTTATTATGTTTTAAAGAAAAAATTCTGGTATTGGAAGAAAGCTGATGGATACTTCTATCTGGATGAAAATTATTACAAGTAGTATTAACAATCTACTTTCATAAAAGCATTGAACCGGCATTAAGCTGGCATATAATTTACAAGTCCAACAGCAAAACATTCTATGAAAAGCTTTTTACTTGCTGTATCTGCCGCATTAATTCTTACCGCATGTAGCAGAACAAATTATCCAGGTTCTGAACCCTATCCAGTTCCTCCCGGCCAACCTGTTCCGGGTGACACCAGATATCCTGATCAATCAAGAATACCTGATGAACCTTATCCAAATCCATATCCTACTAGTGATAGCCGTACAGGTTACCCAAGAAAAGGACAGACTGACGGTGTGGTTACCATCATCAGAACAGGAAATGTAAATGCTAAAGGTCTTCCTCCAGGTCAGGCAAAAAAACAATATGGTGGTAAATCAGCAAGAGTATATGCACCTGGGCAGCAAAAGAAAAACGGAGGTAATGGAATAGCCACGGTTATTTCTGTACCTGATCGTTATGCTGCAAGAGCAAATTCAGGACAACTCTATTACAACTATAGAGGAAATACCTACTGGAAACAAAACGATGGATACTATCATTTAAGTTCCATTAATGACCGACAGGTTAAAAATAACAATAGCAAAAACAAAGGAAAAGGAAAGAGTAAGAATTGATATTTGTGATTAAGAGATAATAATAAACAAAAGGTCTGAAATGAGTTCAGACCTTTTTGCATAATAGCAGTTATAAGTTTTCATAAATTACTGCAGCACCTTGTCCAACACCCACACACATTGTTGCCAATCCATACTTCGCTTTTCTTCTTTTCATTTCATACAAAATTGTAGTTGATATTCTTGCTCCGCTGCAACCTAAAGGATGACCTAGAGCAATCGCTCCGCCATTTACATTCACCTTATTTATATCGAGATTCAAATCTTTTATACAGGCAATAGATTGTGCAGCAAAAGCTTCATTTAATTCTACCAAGTCAAGGTCACTTGCTTTCAATCCTGCTCTTTGCAAAGCTTTTTGCGTTGCAGGCACTGGACCAATTCCCATTATAGCTGTATCAACACCGGCAACACCCATACTCACTATTCTTGCCATGGGCGTTAAGTTAAACTGCTTAACAGCTTCTTCACTGGCTAATAACAATGCAGCAGATCCATCATTGATACCTGAAGAATTTCCGGCAGTAACAGTTCCCTCTTTTGCAAATGCAGGTTTTAAGGAAGCCAATTTTTCCAATGTTGTTTGTCGTGGATGTTCGTCAGTATCCACAGTAAAACTTTGCTTTCTATCGCTAACTTCAACAGCAAGTATTTCATCTTTCCATTTTCCTGCCTGTTGTGCAGCAAAATATTTGTCTTGTGAAGCCAATGCAAATTTGTCTTGTTCTTCTCTGGAAATATTCCATTGTTTCGCAACATTCTCAGCCGTTTCTCCCATACTATATGGATGATACAATGCTGCCAATGTTTTATTTACAAATCGCCATCCGATTGTTGTATCATACACCTCTGTATTCCTGCTCCATGCTTCACCTGTTTTTGCCATTACAAACGGAGCTCTCGTCATACTTTCCACTCCACCGGCAATATAAAACATACCATCACCACACATAATTGCTCTCGATGCATCCATTATTGCAGTCAATCCACTTGCACATAATCTGTTAACTGTACTTCCTGCAACGGTAACCGGTAATCCTGCCAGCAAAGCACTCATCCTGGCTACATTTCTATTGTCTTCTCCAGCCTGGTTCGCACATCCAGCGATCACTTCTTCAATCGCATTAACATCAACATTTTTATTACGATCCACCAAGCCTCTGATCACTAAAGCAAGCAGATCATCAGGTCTGACCAAGGCCAGCTTCCCGCCATATTTTCCGATTGGTGTTCTGATTGCATCGATAATGTATGTTGTTTTCATGATTGTCAAAGCTTTAGAATTACTATTTAACTTCCGTTGTGTCAAATTGAACAAAGTGAGATTCGCCAACACCAACATAAAATTAATTATCACGTTGGCAACCACTTGTACGTTCGGATCAGTATTCAGCAAAGTCGCCGCAAGTTATATATTCAGAAAGAAACTCTCTGGTAAAAAAAGCGTACCTTGTTAATCCCACAACTAAAAACTTACGCAAATGAAAAAGATCTTTTACAGCCTTATGGCTATCTCACTTTTAACAACAGCGTGTAACAGTGATACCAAACCATCAGATGTTGCTTCAGCAACTGTTCAACCGGAAAAAACACTTACTCCTGAAGAAGAACAAAAAGCCTGGATGGATTATGCAACACCAGGTAAAATGCATGAGTGGCTGGCTAAAGGAAATGGAACCTGGGAATCTGAAGTGATGTCGTGGATGCATCCTGATTCACCAGCAGTAAAAAGCAAAGCTATTTCTGTAAATAAGATGATATTAGGTGGCCGTTATTCAGAAGGAACATTTACAGGAGATATGATGGGTATGCCTTTCGAAGGAAGATCGATTATTGGATACGATAATGCGAAAAAAGTTTTCCAAAGTTCCTGGGTTGATAATATGGGAACCGGTTTTATGAACCTGGAAGGAGTTTACGATGCAAATGCAAAAACACTTACGTCAAAAGGTAAAATGATAGATCCAGGTACCGGAAAGGAAATAGAAATGAGAGAGGTGGTTACCTTTATTGATGATAACACACAGAAAATGGAAATGTTTTGCACCAAGAAAGGAAAAGAAGAAAAAATGATGGAGATCTATTCAAAGCGTAAAAAATAATTCGATATATCTCAAGGCTAAGGCGGAGCAATTGCTTCGCCTTTCTTATTTCAGGTATTATTAATATGTACTAACATTTCTTTCGCATCGTCAATTGTACATTTGCAAGCTTATGGTTACGCAACAGCAAAAGAATATCAGGCATTTATCACTTCAGGAACTTGAAACCTACTTCCTTGAAATAGGTGAAAAAAAGTTCAGGGCCAAACAAGTATATGAATGGCTCTGGAAGAAACATGCACATTCTTTTGAAGCCATGAGCAATCTAAGCAAAGAAATGAGAGCCAAACTGGCTGAACATTTTACTTTACCGGCCTTGGTTGTTGACACTACCCAGCATAGTGCTGATGGCACGGTAAAAAGCCGCTTTAAAACGGTTGAAGGAAACCTGATTGAAGGTGTACTAATCCCCACTGACGATAGAAAAACAGCTTGTGTTTCATCCCAGATCGGCTGCAGTCTCACTTGTAAATTTTGTGCTACAGGTTACATGGAAAGGAAGAGAAATCTTACTTACGACGAGATATATGATGAAGTGGTACTTATCAATCAGCAAAGCGAAAAAGTTTACAATAAAAAACTCAGCAATATTGTATTCATGGGTATGGGTGAACCCTTACTAAACTATAATAATGTGCTGAAAGCAATTGAAAAAATATCCTCAGAAGATGGACTTGGAATGAGCCCGAAAAGAATTACTGTTTCTACCGCTGGTGTTGCAAAGATGATCCACAAACTTGGTGATGATAAAGTAAAGTTCAAATTAGCAGTATCACTTCATGCTGCAAACGATAAGAAGCGTAACGAGATCATGCCGATCAATGAAACCAATAACATTAAAGTTTTGGTGGATGCTTTGAATTATTTCTATAAACAAACAGGCAATGAAATAACTTTTGAATATATTCTCTTCCAGAATTTCAACGATTCTATTGAAGATGCAGATGAACTGATCAAACTGTATAGGAAAGTCCCGGCTGATCTTATCAACATCATAGAATACAATCCAATTGATGCTGCAAGGTTCCTGAAACCAGATGAAGACACTACAATGCAATTCATGCAACACCTCGAAAAGAACAAAGTGAACGTAAGACTTCGTCGCAGTCGTGGTAAAGATATTGATGCCGCTTGTGGCCAACTCGCTAATAAGAATTAACTCCATTAACAAATTAATAAGCAGCTTTCTTAAACCAACTGGTGAGTGGGTGGTCTATTATTCCTGTAACACAAAAAACAAATTACATGAAAAGAATATTCACCCTCTCAATTGCCGCATTATTATTTGCAGGTTCAGCAATTGCACAAGACACAAAAGCAACAAAAGACAAAGCCACTAAAGAGTGGAAGAAAGATGGGAAAAAAGGAAAACACGGCAAGCATAAAGGTGCCGATTTTGGTAAAGATCTTAATCTTACTGATGCACAGAAAAACCAGATGAAATCTTTGAACGAAGAATACAGAGCCAAATTCAAAGCATTGAAAGATGCTAGTACTTCTAAAGAAGATATGAAAGCCAAAGCACAGGCTTTAAGACAAGAACAGCATACAAAAATGCAAAGCATATTAACTGTTGAGCAAAAAGCTAAGATGGCTGAATGGAAAGAAAAAAGAAAGTCAGAAGCTAAAGTTAAAGGTGAAAACCGCTTTGCTGAAAAACAAAAAGAATTAGGCATTACAAACGAACAGTCAGCGAAACTAAAAGCACAGAATGAGGCTTTCAGAAATAAAGCAAAAGCTATTCGTGAAAATGAAAGCCTGAGCAAAGAGCGGAAGAAAGAACAGTTCAAAGCACTTCAGGCAGAACGTAAGGAAAGTTTGAACGCTATTCTTACTGCAGAGCAAATTCAGAAAATGCAAGCCGAAAGAAAAGAAGGTAAAGGAAAAAGAGATAAAAAAGCTAAGAAATAAATTTTGTTGAAGAGTGTTTTAGTTATGCGTATTCAAGGAAAGAAGCATCCATTAAACCGGATGCTTTTTTATTTTGATTGCTCAGTAAAGAATATTTGTACAAGTGTGCGACGCAACTAAAGCTTAATAGTAACAAATCTGCTGAGTCAATAACCTTATCTTTGCTGCTCCTGTTGAAAGAACAGCAAAATCTACTACAATGAGTAAAAAACCATTCGAGAAGTTCATCAATCCCAAATTAGAAGGTGCGAAAAAGAAAGAAGCCATTCGTCAGCAGAAAAGAAAGCTGAAAGAAGAAGCCAGACTAAGAGGTGAAGCATTTCGCAAAAAAGAAGCAGAGAAATACCAGGCTGTTGGTACTAAGTACGGAAATACACCCGAACAGAGAGGAAAGACTGCAAATACGAAGTACGAGGTACGAGGTACGAAAAAAGAAGTACGAAACAGAAAAGAAGAATCTTCCAATAGTCAGCAACCAGCATCGAACATCCAGCAGCCAATTACTGAAATGCCTTTAAATAAATTCATTGCTCATGCAGGAGTTTGTGGCAGAAGAGAAGCTGCAGAGCTTGTGAAGGAAGGAAAAGTTACAGTGAATGGGGACATTGTATATGAACCAGGCTATAAAGTATTAGGTAATGAAGATGTAAAGGTGAATGGAAAGAAAATTTTCTCGCAAAAGAATCTTGTGTATGTATTGTTGAATAAACCCAAAGATTTTCTTACTACACTCAAAGATCCTGAAGGACGAAAAACAGTGATCGATCTGGTAAAAGCAGCTACTCCTGAGAGAATTTATCCTGTAGGAAGATTAGATAGAAACACTACCGGTGTTTTGTTGTTGACCAATGATGGAGAACTGGCACAAAAACTTACTCACCCAAGTTTTGAAGTAAAAAAGATTTACGAGGTTAAACTCGATAAGCCGGTACAGAAAGAACACATTGAAATGATCTTGGCAGGAATCACCTTAGAAGATGGATCAATCAAAGCTGATGCTGTTAGTTATGTTGATCCGAAAGATAAAAGCCTTATTGGAATAGAAATTCATAGTGGAAGAAACAGGATCGTTAGAAGAATATTTGAACACCTGGGTTATGATGTAAAAAATCTTGATCGTGTAATGTTTGCTAATCTTACAAAGAAGAATGTTGATCGTGGTAAATGGAGACATCTGAATGAAAAAGAAGTTCGTCTGTTGAAATTCATGAACCAGAGTTTTATAAGAGCAAAAAAAGAAAGGTCGGAACAGGAAGAAAGAGATGTGGAAGAAGTTTTGAAAGGTGATAAACCTGTAAGGAAAGAAAGAAGCAGCGTTAAATCTACAAGAGCTGAAGGCACTCCAAGAAAGAGGATGTATAAAGAGAATACGACTGAACGAAAATCACCTGCAAGAAAAAATTATGGTGCAGCAAGTGAAACTGGACAGGATAAAAGAAAAACGAATAAAACAAATACCTCACCCAGACCATCAAGCCGTAGCAATAATGAAAGATCAGGTGATCAGAAAAGATCTTACAAAAGTTCCTCCCCGACTAAACGATCAAATGATAGGAGAAGATAATGCGTTACGAGATCATTTTTGAGAATGAGTTTTTTGTTGCAGTAAATAAACCTGCAGGGTTGCTTTCTATTCCTGACAGAATGGGAACCGAAGTGTCATTGAAACAACTTTTGAAAGAAAAATACGGTGAGATTTACACTGTACATCGTTTAGATAAAAGCACCAGTGGTATTATCGTATTTACGAAAGATGAGAAGACACATAAAGAGCTTTCTCAAAAATTTGAAGGAAGGGATGTTGAAAAATTCTACCAGGGTTTGGTTTTAGGGAAACCGGTAAACGATAAAGGAACCATAGATATTCCTATTGCAGAACATCCAGGTAAGGTTACGAAGATGATGACAAATGCTAAAGGGAAACCATCGGTAACAGATTATGAAGTTTTGGAAAGTTTTCGATCATACTCATGGATGCAGTTTCAGATTCATACCGGAAGAACTCACCAGATAAGAGTACACATGCAGCACATTGGCAATCCGATTGCATGTGATGAATTGTATGGCAAAGCTGAACCAATTCTACTCTCCACTATCAAAGGAAAAAAATTCAAGCTATCGAATGATGTATTGGACGAACGTCCAATACTTTCGAGGATGGCTTTACATTCCTGGAAGCTAAAATTTGAGTTGAACGCTAAGCTGTTTGAGTTGGAAGCGGAAGTTCCAAAAGATATCAAAGCAACTTTACAGCAGTTGAGAAAATGGAAAGGTTGAAGAAGTACAATATACATTTATAATGTCCTACTTACTATCCATTCTTCACTCTAAACTATCCACTATCTCGTTATCTTCGCAAAATGTTGCAAGCATTAACTAATCATCAACTCATTGATATTGCCAATCAATTCGGCACACCTGTTTATGTTTATCATGCAGAAAAAATTGAAGAACAGTATAATAAACTTAAATCTGCTTTCAATGGGTGTGAAGCGAAGTTTTTCTATGCTGCAAAAGCATTAACGAATATCAACGTACTTAAAATATTAAATAACCTGGGATCAGGACTTGATTGTGTTAGCATCAACGAAGTAAAACTTGGTTTAAAAGCAGGGTTTGATAATGACCGGATTTTATATACACCTAACTGTGTTGATCTTTCCGAGATTGAAGAAGTGAAAGAATTAGGTGTTCGAATCAATCTCGATAACATTTCCATTCTCGAACAATTCGGCAATAAGTATGGTGATAGCTATCCTGTAAGTATTCGTCTCAATCCACATATTATGGCCGGGGGTAATTATAAAATTTCAACTGGTCATATTGATAGTAAGTTCGGCATCTCCATTCACCAAATGAGGCATATCGAAAGAATTGTAAAGACCACCAAGCTGCATGTTAACGGACTTCACATGCATACCGGAAGCGAAATAAAAGATATAAATGTGTTTCACCAGGGATTAGAAGTGATGCTTGATCTTGCAAGGAATTTTCCTGATATAGAATTTATTGATCTGGGTAGCGGTTTCAAAGTGCCGTACCAGGAAGGTGATGTTGAAACGAATGTTGAAGAGCTTGGGAAAAAAGTGGCAGAAGATTTCAACGCCTATCAAAAAGAAATCGGCAAAAAAATAGAAGTTTGGTTTGAGCCCGGAAAATATTTAGTAAGTGAAGCCGGATATTTTATTGTGAAAGCAAACGTTATCAAACAAACAACTGCAACTGTCTTTGTTGGTGTAAATTCTGGATTCAATCATTTGATTCGCCCAATGTTTTATGAATCTTACCACCGTATAGAAAACATCAGTAATCCTTCCGGTGCCGAAAGAATTTACACTGTAGTAGGTCATATTTGCGAGACAGACACATTTGCCTGGGATAGAAAGATCAATGAAGTTCGTGAAGGTGATTATCTTGTTTTTTACAATGCAGGTGCTTATGGTTTTGAAATGAGCAGCAACTTTAATAGTCGTCTGAAACCTGCTGAAGTATTGGTTAAAAATGGGGAAGCACATTTAATTCGTAAAAGAGATGTATTTGAAGATCTGCTAAAAAATCAAATAGAAATTTTGTAAGTCAGGGTTCGGTTTTTCATGGCATCATCGTTGCTACGCTCAGTTCAAGTTTTAGTTTTTTATGGCAGCAAAAGCGTAGCAGTTTCTCCTGAGTTTATCGAAGAAACACTCACTTCAACTTTTAGTTATATATTGAACAGGAAATGATCGAAGTAAAAAACATCAAGAAAAGTTTTGGAGATAAGGTAATCCTGCAGGACATCAGTTGTGTTATGGAACCCGGCAAATGTAATCTCATAATTGGTGCAAGTGGTAGTGGAAAGACCGTTCTCACCAAATGCATGGTGGGTTTATTTAAACCAGATAAAGGTGAGATTAATTACGAAGGACATAACATGCTGCAGATGGGTGAAGATCAAAAGAAAGAACTTCGTCAGCAGATCGGTATGTTGTTCCAAGGTTCAGCTTTGTTCGATTCTATGACAGTGGAGAAGAACATTTTGTTTCCACTCGATATGTTCACTAAACTTTCGTACAAAGACAAAAAGAAAAAAGTAAACGAAACATTAGACAGGGTAAATCTTACAGGATCAAATAAAAAATTTCCTGCTGAACTGAGTGGTGGGATGAAAAAAAGAGTGGCCATTGCAAGGGCTATTGTCCTCAATCCAAAATACCTTTTTTGCGATGAACCGAATTCAGGTCTGGACCCTCAGACCTCATTATTGATCGACAGATTGATCAAAGAACTTACTTCAGAATATAACAGCACTACCATTGTTGTAACACACGATATGAACAGTGTAATGGAGATCGGAGATCATATTGTTTATCTGCACCAGGGTTATAAACAATGGGAAGGCACCAATAAAGACATCATCTTTAGTAAAGATGAAAAGCTGAACGATTTTATTTTTGCTTCTGAATTTTTACAGGGAGCAAAGAACATGAGAATGATGGAAGAGAATCGTCATAAACCTGAATGATCGTTTGATGATTGTGTTGAATTAAGTTCATTCAATACAAGTCCCGATTATATCGGGATTCCGATTTTACATCGGAAAGACGCGACGCAAGTAAAGCTTCATCGATATTCTCCAGATGGCTTACTGCATCACATTGTCTCCATAACATTTTTGTTTCTCGGCTTCCACCATAAATAGTAGTATAACATAATTACAATCCCTATCGCAAAAGGAATAACAGCAAGATGTTTATATGTCACTTCACTTGTAACGATATTTTCATCAAAATGCAGAAACTCTGCTATCATCCAATACGAATTGGCAAATATCCATAGCACTATAGCTACGTTATGGCATAATTCAGAAACAATATGCCTGGTTCGTATGGAAATAACTATCGCAATAATAAGTGTTGGAAATATCATTGCTATACCTAAAGGCTTCCACAGCATACACCAGCTAATATCTTTAAACAACCAGAAAAAAATATGCAGGTTCTCCATCCTGCGAAAACTTACAGGTATGCTATACAAAGGTTCATTTTGAGCCATGAGGGTAAATTAGAGTTGCAATAATAATTTTTTACAGCAATTACTTACTTAAAACCCGTTTGAATCTTTGCACATCGGCTTCCGGATTGATAGTTTCTCCATTAACAAGATGCTGTGCGAATTGATGTGCAAAATATGGAGCCAATGAACAGCCTTTTGTTCCCATTCCATTTAATATTCCAATAGAACTATGTACAGGATGCAGGCCAACAAAAGGTCTTCTTTCAACCGTTGCAGGACGTTCTGATGCAATATGATCAACTACGGTAAAAGGTATCTTCAGCCAAAAATTTAATATATCTTCTGCTCTCTTTCGAAAGGATTGGGTTGGTTGCAGATCATCATATTTCCATTCATAAGTTGATCCTACCCAAAACACATCATCTTTCCACGGCACAATTGATAAGGCTTGTTTAAAAATATTTGTCTTAGGTAAACCTGGAATTTCTATCAATAATGCTTCACCCTTATTTTTAGCATAAGGTAATAGTGAGAAATATGAAAGATCGAAAGCATCTATACCATTACAAAAGATTATCTTTTTAGCTGTGATGCTTTTATAATGAATTACATCATTATTCACCGAAAGTTCATCATTATCAAACCGCTCTTCGATCAATAAATTCTTTTGTCTTAGTACTAATCTCCATTGATGCAGCATCAGGTTTAGATCAACGAGCATACAAGGATCTATCTCACCAACACCATAATTATAATTGAAATAAGGTCTCCATTGATCGCCATCAGCTATATCTAAATACTGCTCATCAGTTTCATATCGTTCAACAAAAGCATCTTTCATTTGTGGTGTTGAATGAAATTGCATCACATTACATTGCCTGATCAACTCCACTCCTATTACTCTTCCAAATTGCAGATATTGTTCTGTTGCAAAAGGAAGAATTTCATCTATCATCCATGTTTTTACAATTCTTCTTCCAGTAACCGGATTGATAACACCACTGGCAACCTTGGTAGAACTGAAAGGACGTGATTCATCGATCACCAAAATTGTTTTTCCTTCTTTTATTAAATTCCAGCTGAGAAATGTGCCACAAATTCCTTGTCCAACAATAAGATAATCCACTACCATGTAGCAAAACTAAAACTATTGTGGTGGAGTTAATCCAACCCAGAACTGCATATAATCATAGTTCAATGTTTTTGTCGGCTGACCTTTTCTACTCCTGGTCTCAATGCAGCCATTTTCAATAACATCTTTTTTATAGCTTCCTGCAGAACATCTTTCATATCATTAAAATGCTTGATGATCTTCGAGCTTTCAGTTATTGCAGAACGTGTTGATGCAACTCTTTCAAACTTTGGCTCATATACCATTCCGGTTTCATCAACGTAAAAAGAAAAATAATACGGAGATATTTTGCAGTATCTCCATTTTCAACAGCTTTGTTAATCACTTTATCGAAAGCAGAAAAATGAGTGAAATAAAATCGCTTCAAAGAATCTTTTACCATAAGCAAACACAGGAGGATTGTTCATGTATTTTGTCTCGAATGTTCGGTTATAGTAAGATGATTGTGAATACAAGTAACGGTTGCAAAAAGCAAACAGTAGAGTAAGGGTTTCATATATGTTGAGGTTTAGTTTACTTCCTTCAACAGAACCGAGCTATGGCTTACTTCCAATCTGTGTTTTACACCAACTTTTAAAGCATAATTTTCTTTTGCATGACTTACCGGGAAATTGTAACAAACCGGGTAATCATAATCTCTCATGTGATATTGCAATATCTCTTCAATGGTTTGACCAAAAGGAATGGTAGTGTCTTTCATATCAGTAAAGCCACCAAAGATCATTCCTGCCAACTTATCCAACATTCCGGCTCTTTTCAATTGGATCATCATCCTATCTACATTGTATAGATACTCTCCTATATCTTCTAAAAACAGAATTTTATTTTTTGTGTTGAAGGAAGATGCAGAGCCAACCAAATGAGCTACCAAAGCCAAATTTCCTCCGATCAATTTCCCTTCACATTTACCCAATGAATTAAGCTCATTGGCTTCCACTGAATAAGATGCAGTTTTTCCCAGCAATGCATCTTTTAAAGAAAGCACATATTCATTATTATGTTCTCCTTCATTAAATGCTCCGGCCATGGGTGCATGTAATGTTGCAATTTTATATTCCTGGAAAATATGTGCATGTAAAACGGTGATGTCGCTAAAACCAATGATCCATTTTGGATGCTTTACAAATTTTTTGAAGTTGAGTTGGTCGATGATCCGGCTTAAACCATATCCACCTCTTGCACAGAGAATCGCTTTTATCTCCTGATCATCTAACATTTGCTGAAGATCATTTCTTCTTTCTTCATCTGTACCTGCGAAATAATGAAATTGATTGCCGGGAGTAGTACCTAACCTTGTTTTGAATCCCCACTCAGTTAATGTATTGATGCAGGTTTGATAATTTTCTGCAGGCATAAAACCAGAAGGGCATACAACACCAATTGTATCATTTTTTTGCAGGTAGGGTGGAATGATCATACACTAAAGCTATAAAACCTTTTCTGGTTATGCAATAACGAGATAGAAAATCTAATCAATTCGTTTTTCGTTAAGGATAACATCCGTTGATGAAACACTTAATTCATAAGGAACACCAAATTTTAGCGCTAGATTATTTTTGATATGACCTGCCGGGAAATTAAAACAAACGGGATAATCATATTCTTTCACTTTTTCCAGAATCAGTTCTTCTATGGTTTGCCTGTAGGTTTCTTCTTCGTTTTCTTTAGTGGCTGTAAATGCTCCGACAACTAATCCGGATAACTTATCAAGTTTGCCTGACCGTTTCAGATGAACCAACATACGATCAATAGAATATTTGTACTCATTAACGTCTTCGATAAATAGTATTTTTTCTTCAGTTGTTATATCACTTTTACTTCCGCTGCAAGCCTGGAGAATGGTAAGATTTCCACCGATCAATTTTCCGGAACCGTTTCCTTCTCTGTTCAGAGAATTTCCTTTAACTACATAAGATACAGGTTTACCAAACAGAGCATCCTGGAGGCTTTTAGTTGATGGATTTGCGGCTGTCAATCCAGTTGACATAAGTGCATGAATACTTGGAATGCCAAGATTTGAATGAATATGCAGGTGAATGGTAGTGATATCACTATAACCAATCAGCCATTTTGGTTTAGTTAGAAATCCTTCCCAGTTTACCTTGTCAATAATTCTCATTGTACCATATCCACCTCTTCCGAAAATGATGGCATCAACTGTATTATCATCCAACAACTCCTGCAGATCTCTTAATCGTTCTTCATCAGTTCCACCATATCGTTGCCACTTTTTTCCAACGGTATTACCGTATTTAATATTTAGCCCCCAATCCTTAAATACATGAGAGCATTTACGTAGATCATTTGAATTAACAGCTCCTGCAGGACACGTAATTCCAATTGTATCTCCGGGTTTTAGATATGCCGGAATAATGGCAGGATTTATTACACCTTTCTCAGATGCTTTTAATTGCTTAGTTAAAACAACTCCAATGGTTGCAGGAACAAAAGCCTGTAGAAATGATTTACGATTCATTGTTAGTAGACGGTTGCGTTTACAAAATAAAAAATCTTCTGAATTAAGATGTTTGGACTTTTACACATTACATAATAACAGCTCCGGTTTTTCATGGAATCTTTGTGTAGCGTGCCATGAACTTATCTAAAATCGCAAGCACTTCTTCTTTTTCTTATGAAGTAGCTTTTTAATATCCGTTAAATTATCTTGCCTCAAAACTTTGCATGCCGATCACAAATTTTGAGTTCAAAGCCAGGGCAAACAATCTTGCGGAATTGGAGAAGAAACTGGAAAAACTGGATCCTGTATATAAAGGAGAAGATCACCAGGTAGATACTTATTTTAATGTGAGCAACGGAAGATTGAAGCTTAGAGAAGGCAATATTGAAAATGCTTTGATCCATTATGAAAGAGAAAATGCGGCAGAAGCTAAACAATCAACCGTTTTACTTTACCAACATAAGCCGGATAACAGATTAAAACAAATTCTTATAAAAACACTGGGTATTAAAATAATTGTAGATAAAACTCGCAGAATATACTTCATTGAGAATGTAAAATTTCACTCGATACAGTAATCGGCCTTGGGACTTTCATAGAATTTGAAGCCATTGATGCTACAGGCGAAATCGGCCTGGAAAAACTAAAAGAACAATGTAGTTTCTATGCTGAGCTTTTTGATGTTCAACCCTGTAGCTATATATCTTATTCGTATAGTGACATGCTTTCTGCTGCCACAAATTCCTGAAGTACAAGTGAGTGACACAAGGAACGATGAGTATTGGCTTAAAGCTTGTTACTAAAAATTTTGTGTATCACTTACGCAAACGTTACCATTTTTAATCAATCTCCTATACTTTTGTAAACTAACTAACGATTGTTCGCTATGATAAAAACGTCTATGATACCATCTAAAGAATTACAACAGCTAGGCTTAACACAACCGGAATTTCATTATCAATTAGCGCCAGAGGTGCTTGTTGAACAAGCCGTTAACAGAGGTCAAGGTCAATTGAACGACACAGGTGCTTTATGCATAAACACCGGTGAATTTACAGGAAGAAGTCCACAGGATAAATTCACAGTAAAAGATGCATTGACTGAAAATTCAGTTCATTGGAACAATTTTAATATTCCCGTTGAAGAAAAATATTTCTTTCAGCTGAAAGAGAAAATGCTGAATTATTTAAATGCAAGAGAAGAAGTTTGGGTGAGAGATGCTTATGCATGTGCAGATCCTAACTACAGGCTGAACATTCGTGTAATAAACGAGAACCCATGGAGCAATTTATTTGCGTATAATATGTTTTTACGTCCGGCAAAAAGTGAATTAGAAAACTTCAAAGCTGACTGGCATATTATTCAGGCCCCAGGTTTTAAAGCAGACCCAAAAGTTGATGGAACAAGGCAGCACAACTTTGCCATGGTTTCATTCACTCATAAAACTATTTTAATCGGTGGTACAGGTTATACCGGTGAAATGAAAAAAGGAATCTTCACTATTCTTAACTATGTACTTCCACACGATAAGAATGTATTGAGCATGCACTGTTCTGCTAATCTTGGCAAAGAAGGCGATGTGGCTGTTTTCTTTGGTTTAAGCGGTACTGGTAAAACAACTTTGAGTGCAGATCCTAACAGAAAATTGATTGGGGATGATGAACATGGCTGGACCAGCAACTCAGTTTTCAATTTTGAAGGTGGTTGTTATGCAAAAGTGATTGACCTGAGCGAAGAAAAAGAACCTGAAATTTTCAGAGCCATTAAGCCAGGTGCATTAGTAGAAAACGTAACTTTTGTTGAAGGCACTAATAAAATAGATTTTGCAAGCTCAAAGATCACTGAAAATACAAGGGTAAGCTATCCTTTGAACTTCATCAGTAATGCACAAGAGCCTTCTATCGGTGGATTACCAAAAAATATTTTCTTCTTAACGTGTGATGCTTCAGGAGTATTTCCTCCGATCAGCAAATTAACTCCAGGCCAGGCTATGTACCAGTTCATCAGTGGTTACACTGCAAAAGTGGCCGGAACAGAAGCCGGTGTTACTGAACCAAAACTTACTTTCAGTGCATGTTTTGGTGCTCCTTTCCTTCCGTTACATCCAGGACAATATGCAGATATGCTTGGTAAGAAAATGACCGAACATAATGTAAATGTTTGGATGGTAAACACTGGTTGGAGTGGTGGTCCTTATGGTGTTGGAAGCAGAATGAAACTAAGCTATACAAGAGCAATGATCACAGCTGCATTAAATGGTGATTTGAATAATGTTAAGTTTGAACAGCATCCTGTATTTGGAATGATGATGCCGAAGTCTTGTCCGAATGTTCCTGATGAAATCCTAAATCCAAGAAATACATGGGAAGACAAAGCTGCATACGATGCTAAAGCAAATGATCTTGCAAAGCAGTTCGTGAAAAACTTTGAAAAATATGCAAGTGGTGTAAGCGAAGAAATTTTAGCCGCTGCACCAAAAGCACAATAAAGAAGTTCGAGTTCGAACAGGTCTCTTTTGATTGCTATGACCAAATGTTGAATCCCGCTTTCGTAGCGGGATTTTTATTTGAACACTAATTGCACGAATTAAATCTGAATGATGCAATATCGGCTTTTGATCTTCATAGCAGCTTCGTTGCGTCGCAAATTGCTTTGCAATTCAGCGAATCCAAAAACAAATAATCGTATTGAGCTAATCACTTCATCTGATCTCTATAATGGCAACAAAAAAGCCTCACTAAAGAGGCTTACTAATTCGTGTAATTAGTGCAATTCGTTTAATTACTGTTATTAGAATAACCCAAATAGCATCGCATCAACCTTATTCACCACTTCACCAAAATGCTCTTCATTCTCGCCAAATTTATTCTTGTCAACATCAATGATCAATAAAGGACCTTCTTTATAAGCATCAATCCACTTGTTGTAAAGTTCATTCAGCTTCTTTAAATAATCCAGACGAATATTTTCTTCGTATTCCCTTCCCCTTTTTTGTATCTGGCCAACAAGATTTGGTACAGACGATTTTAAGAATATCAACAGATCAGGAGGTTGTACCATCGTTTTCAATGTCTGGAAAAAACGATAGTAATTTTCAAAATCTCTTTTACTCATCAGGCCCATATCATGAAGATTTGGTGCAAATATGTTTGCATCTTCGTAGATGGTTCTATCCTGTATGATGGTTTCGGTACCACGATGAATTTCAAGTAACTGATTCAAACGAGAATTAAGAAAATAAATCTGCAGATTAAAACTCCACCTTGGCATATCCTCATAAAAATCCATGAGGTAAGGGTTATGATCTACATCTTCAAATTGAGGTATCCACTTATAATGCTTACTCAGCATTTCCGTTAATGTGGTCTTTCCTGCTCCTATATTACCTGCAACAGCAATATGTTTTGGTTTTCTTGATTTAGCCATCCGGGGTTTGCAGTTTAACGTTGGTACTTACTTTACTAGGGACATCAAACATAGAGCATCCCATTAATCCATCCAAATCTTATAAAAATTGCTGTATTAGTAGTTCATCCCTATAGCTTTTCTCACCTCAGCTAATGTTGCCGAAGCACTGGCTCTGGCTTTCTCAGCACCTTGCTTAATAATCTTATCCAACAAGTCTTTATTATTCTGGATCTCAGCAGCCTTTTCACGAATTGGCCGGACAAAGTTTACCATATCTTCAGCCAGCTGCTTTTTCATATCACCATACCGGATCACACACTCATTAAAATCTTTCGAGTATTTCTGTCTTACCTGTACTTCACTCACAATACTCATTAATGTAAACAGGTTATCGATATAATCCGGCTTTACAGAATTATTTTCTGTAGGACCGCTATCGGTCTTTGCTTTCATTATCTTCTTTCTTACTGCATCGTCATCATCAGCCAAATAAATGGTAGCCATCTGGTTTTCACTTTTACTCATCTTACCATTACCATCCAGGCTCATGATCTTTACTAATTCACTGCCATAATTGAATGGTTGAGGTGCAGGTAAAACATCTCCATAACGATGATTGAATCTGTCAGCAAAATTTCTGGCCATTTCCAAATGTTGCTCCTGGTCTTTACCAACCGGAACCTTTACTGCACGATGAATAAGAATATCTGCAGCCATCAAAACCGGATAAGTAAGTAAAGCTGCATTTACATTCTCAGGTTGCAAACGAACTTTCTCTTTGAAGGTGGTTGTCTTTTCCAATTCACCCTTATATGCCATTGTATTTAAATACAAATACAACTCTGTAATTTCAGGAATATCACTCTGAACATACAAAGCCACTTTATCAGGATCTAACCCACAGGCAACATTCTCTGCGATCACTCTGTAAACACTTTGCTTCAATTCTTTTGTATCAGGATGTGTTGTTAATGCATGCCAGTTAGCAACAAAGAAATAACAGTCATATTCATCTTGCATGCGAACATAATTTCGCATCGCTCCAAAATAATTACCGAGGTGTAAAAAACCTGTCGGCCTGATTCCACTTACAACGATCTCTTTTGCCATAGGCGACAAAAGTAGTGGATAGATGATAGTGGTTAGTGATTAATAAGTAGAATTTTTATTGAGCCGGCTGAAGTTTTTCATAGCATCGTCTGTTGTGTCACTCACTTCGAGGTTCTGTTTTCCATGCAGCATCCTTACCTTATTAATAAGATTACTGAAGATTCACTCACTTATTTTCAGAAATATCTTGATCATTATGTAACAAAAATGTTACAAACAAAATTGTTACATAATGTAGTTGCTTTTGGATTTAAACTTTGAAACATCCAAACCTATATTTGTTAAGGAAACAAATACGATATTCAACAACAATCATCAATATTAGAATCTCCTATAGAATACTTAAAAGGTGTTGGTCCTTTACGTGGTGACATATTAAAAAAAGAACTGAACATCTTCACCTTTGCTGATCTGCTGGAACATTTTCCTTACCGGCATGTGGACAAAACAAAGATCAACAAGATAAAAGAGATCACACCCCATACAGATTATATACAGGTAGCGGGCCGACTGACAGATTTTGAAACGATTGGTGCAGGCAGAGCTAAAAGATTGATCGCTCATTTGCAAGATCAATCCGGCTCAATAGAATTAACCTGGTTTCAGGGCATTCATTGGGTAGAAAAAACTTTGATAGAAGGAAGAGATTATCTCGTATATGGTAAACCCGGATTTTTTAACGGCAGACCTCAGATCGTTCATCCGGAAATTGAAATCTTCACACCAGAAAAAGCCGGTGGCAAAGTTTTTCTCGAGCCAATCTATCCTACTACGGAAAAGCTAAAAGCGAAATCACTTAATGGAAAGCAGATTGGTAAACTCACGTTTCAATTATTATCTCAATTGAAAGAAATAGATGTCCCTGAAAGTTTGCCCGATATTTTATTAAATGAATTGAAACTCACTAATCGTTTTGAAGCCTATAAGAACATTCATTTCCCACAATCACAAAATGATTACGACCAGGCATTAAGAAGATTAAAGTTTGAAGAACTTTTTATTGCCCAGATACGACTAAACCTTACCAAAATCCAGCGTCACAAGAGCAGCCAGGGAGTTGTGTTTGAGAAAGTGGGTGATCTATTTAATGAATTCTACACAAAACATCTTCCCTTCGATCTTACAGGTGCACAAAAACGAGTATTAAAAGAAATAAGAACTGATACAGCAAAAGGGCACCAGATGAATCGTTTGTTGCAGGGAGATGTTGGAAGTGGCAAAACAATCGTTGCATTGCTTTGTATGTTATTGGCTGCAGACAATGGTTACCAAAGTGTGATGATGGCTCCGACAGAAATTCTTGCACAACAACATTTCAACAGTCTTAACAGCTTATTAGCTGCAATGCCGGTAAAAATTGCTTTACTTACAGGCTCAATAAAATCTGCAGCCCGCAAAAAAATTCTACTTGATTTAAAGAATGGCGATATCAACTTCATTGTGGGAACACATGCTGTATTGGAAGATGCTGTTCAATTCAAAAATCTTGGATTTGCTATTATAGATGAGCAACATCGGTTTGGTGTGGCACAGAGAGCAAAACTGTGGCAAAAAGCAAATATTCCACCACATGTTCTGGTGATGACGGCTACTCCAATACCTCGTACGTTGGCAATGACTGCTTACGGTGATCTTGATTATAGTGTAATGGATGAATTACCACCAGGTCGTCATCCTGTAACAACAGTGCACCGTATAGAAACAGCAAGGGCTAAAGTGATGGATTTTGTAAGATCAGAAATTGATAAAGGAAGGCAAGCTTACTTCATCTATCCATTGATAGAGGAAAGTGAAAAGCTGAGTTACGAAGATCTTATGCAAGGCTATGAACAGGTAAAAAGCTTTTTTCCTGAACCAAAATTTTGGATAAGTATGGTGCATGGCAAACAACCTGCAGATCTGAAAGAAGCCAACATGCAACGTTTTGTAAAAGGCGAAACTCATATAATGGTGAGCACTACAGTTATTGAAGTTGGAGTGAATGTTCCTAATGCAACGGTGATGGTGATAGAAAGTGCAGAAAAGTTTGGCTTGTCGCAACTGCACCAGTTAAGAGGAAGAGTTGGCCGAGGAAGCGAAAAAAGCTTTTGCATTCTTTTAACCGGCAGCAAAACCAGCGAAGATGCAAGAGAACGTATCAGTATAATGTGTGCAACGAATGATGGATTTAAAATAGCCGAGAAAGATCTTGAATTAAGAGGTCCTGGTGATATTGAAGGAACAAGGCAAAGCGGAATGTTGAACTTTAAGCTGGCTTCGATTGTTAATGATAGAGATATTCTTGAAGTAGCAAAGGTAAAAGCAGAAGAGATTGTTGAAGCAGATAATGATCTCAGTTCGGCTCAGAATTTGCCGCTGAAACAATACTTGTTGTCACAGAAAGGTAAAACTGCATGGAGTAAGATATCGTAGGCATTAAATCATTGATTCGTTCGTTTATATATAGTATCTTTTAAAAAATTTAAGTTTGAAACGCTTGGAAAGGATTAGTTGTTTGATGCTGCTGATGTTTATTTCAATGAACGTTGTTGCACAGGATTATTCAAATCTTGAGCTTATAGAAAATAAAGGTCAATGGCCTGAAAAGGTAAAATTTAAAGCTACTACGACTGTCGGAGCTTTCTTTTTACAAAAGGATGGTTACAAAATGCTTTTACATAACAGGGAAGATCTACAGCAAATGGCTGAAAGAATGCATGGTCATTCTCATTCTTCTGCAACCGATAGTAGCATATCGCACAAATCTTCAACTACCAACTCAGATAAGTTTGTTTTGCGATCTCATGCTTACGAGATGAAATTTTTGCATGCTTCCGCATCTACTCAAATTATTCCTGATAAACCATTAGAATCTTATAATAATTATTTCATAGGAAATGATCCATCAAAATGGGCAAGCAATTGTAAAATATACCAGGGAGTTTCCTATAAAAATGTTTATCCGGGTGTTGATGTAAGATATTATACCAGTGAAGGAAGATTGAAGTATGACATCATTGTAAATCCAGGTGCTTCCGTGGAAAAGATCGCTATGTATTTTGATGGTGTGGATGAATTGGAAGTGAGGAATGAACGATTGGTAATTAAAACATCCGTTGACGAAGTGCAGGAGTTGAAACCTTATACATATCAACCATTATCATCCGGAAGAAAGCAAATCAGTAATCAATACATAGTAAAAGGTAATATCGTCACTTTCAAATTAGGCAATTACGATAAAAGCAAAACCTTAGTTATTGATCCAACACTTATTTTCTCAACTTTCTCTGGAAGTACAGCAGATAATTGGGGTTATACAGCAACTTATGATAACGATGGCAGCTTTTATGGTGGAGGAACAGTTAGTAATGCAGGTACTTTTCCCGTAAATAATGGTGCGTTTCAAACAACTTTTCAGGGAGGCTTCACTACTGATAATGGTCCTTGGGATATTGGTATAATTAAGTTCAACGCCAACGGTTCAAACCGTATCTATGCCACTTATCTTGGAGGAACCGGAAATGAACAACCTCATAGTTTAATAGTAGATGCCCAAGGAAATTTAGTTATTGCAGGAAGAACGAATTCAACAAATTATCCTGGAACAAGGTATGGACCAGGTGGAGATTGGGATATTATTTTAACCAAACTCAATTCAACAGGTTCAGCATTGATAGGTTCGAGAATTATAGGAGGTGGAGGTGCTGATGGTGTAAACATCAGGCCTAAGGCACAGGCAGGAAAAATTTCTATTAATAGAAATTATGGTGATGATGCAAGAAGTGAAGTAATGCTGGATGCTGCAGGTAATATTTATATTGCTTCCTGTACTCGTTCCACCAATATGCCTGTAACGCCAGGAGCTTTTCAAACGACTTTTGGAGGACAACAAGACGGAGTAATTATTAAAACTACACCAGATCTTGGCAATATTCTTTTTTCTTCTTTTTTAGGTGGAAACGGAGATGATGCAGCATTTGTTTTAACTATAAACAAAACAAATGGTAATATTTATACTGCCGGAGCTACTACAAGTACAGACTTTCCCGGTACTAATGCTGGTGCTGTTATTTCAGCATCTTATCAAGGTGGAGAGACCGATGGTTTTGTATCCATAATTTCTGGTGATGGTAGTACTCATATTAAATCAACTTACCTGGGCACTTCCAATGTTGATATGGTTTATGGTATTCAACTAGACAGGAATAATTTTCCTTATGTAATGGGAACAACGAAAGGAAGTTGGCCAGTTACAGCAAATGCAACATTCAGACAAACCAATGGTAAGCAGTTTATTTCAAAACTTCAACCTGATCTGTCTGGCTATGTTTATTCAACAGTCTTTGGAAAAGGAAATGCAAATCCAGATATCTCTCCTGTTGCTTTTCTCGTTGACAGATGTGAAAATGTATATGTTTCGGGTTGGGGTGGACAGTTGAATAGTCAACTTGGATGGGACAATGCAGGAACAAATGGCTTGACTATGAAGAACAATGCATCACTGTCTAACACAATTGATGATGATGGTAATGCCTTTTATATTTTTGTGTTGGAAAGAGATGCAAAAGATCAATTGTTTGGAACTTTATTCGGAGCAAAAAATGCTACTAACACTGACCATGTTGATGGTGGTACAAGTCGTTTTGATGAGAATGGAGTGATTTACCAGGCACAATGTGGATTTTGTACAGGTGGCCCTAACGCTTTTCCTACTACCGCAGGATCGTGGTCAACAACCAATAAAAGTAGTAATTGTAATCTCGCTGCAGTAAAAATTGCAATGGAACTTGCAGGAGTTAGTACAGGAGTAAAATCTTTTGTTGATGGATCACCAAGAAGATCAGGTTGTATTCCGCTAACCGTTGATTTCAACGATACCCTTGAACTTGGTCAACAATACATCTGGAATTTTGGTGATGGCTCTCCTGATGAAACAACTACAACTGCATCAAATTCGCACACTTATAATAACATCGGTACTTATACTGTACGATTGATATCTGTTGACTCATCAACTTGTAATATCACCGATACTTCATATACAACAATTACCGTAAGGCAAGATATTGCGACATTAAGTGGACGTGCAGAAAAACAACCACCATGTGAAAATCTTACTTATATATTTTACAATACATCAACACCACCTGCAGCTCCGGGAAAACCATTTACCAATCAATCATTCAAATGGGATTTTGGTGATGGAACTTCTACCATTGCAGGAACAGCACCTGTTTCACACACATATGCAGCAAGAGGAACATACAATGTAAAACTGATATTGGTGGATACTAATTATTGTAATTACCCCGATACATTAGACATTTCACTTCGTATCTCAGAAAATGTAGATGCCGATTTTACCACACCACCATTTGGTTGTGCTCCTTATACCGCAATTATTAATAATACTTCTGCAGGCGGAGCAACTTTTCAATGGGATTTTGGTGATGGCACCACATCAACAGATGAAGAACCCACTCATCTTTATAACACACCTGGTGATTATATTATTAGATTAACAGTAATCGATTCAAATACCTGCAACATTATTGATAGTTCCCGTTTCACCATTACTGTTAGTGGCTCTCCTACTGCTGGTTTTAATTATTCACCGAATCCTCCTGAAATAAATACGGCGGTTGAATTTGTAAATACATCAACTGGAGGTACTTCTTATCTATGGAGATTTGGTGACGGTGACTCATTATTCACCACAAGAAGAGACACTACCGTTCGACATTTTTATAATGCAACAGGCAATTTCAATACTTGCCTCATCGTAACCAATCAATATGGCTGTACCGATACCGTTTGCACAACCATTGCCGCAAGAGTAGTTCCGGCTTTGGACGTTCCGAATGCATTTACACCTAATGGCGATGGTGTGAATGATAAAGTTTATGTAAGAGGTTTTGCTATCGGTAAAATGAACTGGAGAATATATAATCGCTGGGGGCAATTAATGTTTACAACTACCAACAGGTTTGAAGGATGGGATGGTACTTATAAAGGTATTCTGCAACCACAGGAAGTTTATACATATACCCTGGAACTGGAATTTACCGATGGAACCAAGGCAACTAAAACAGGCGATATAACATTACTACGTTAAAGGAAGGAAAGACTATGCGAAAAATAATTTTGATACTTACGACGATATGTAGCCTTGGCAGCTTTGCACAAGACCTTCACTTTACACAGTACTTTAATGCACCTATGCTGGTGAATCCTGCGAATACAGGTTTTAACCCAGATTACGATTTCAGGCTGGGTGGTAATTACAGAACACAATGGGCCAGTATTGCAACAAAACCATACAAAACAATGAGTGTTTGGGGTGATGTGCAGTTATTCACCAATCGTTTTGAAAATGCCTGGATGGGTGTCGGTGGTGCGTTAATGAAAGATGTTGCTGGTTCCGGCCAGCTCTCAGCTACAAAAGCTTATGCATCTGTTGCATATCACCAATTGCTGGGATTAAATAGTTTAGTTAGTTTAGGATTTAATGCAGGTTATGTTTCTAAAAGTATAGATTTTACAAAGCTTAGCTTCGATAATCAATGGAACGGGAAATTTTTTGATATAACTGCACCAAGTGGCGAAAATTTTTCATCTAACCGAGTAAACTATTTTGATCTGCAGGTTGGATTAAATTATGCTCTTTTCCCATCTGATAATTTATATGTGAATGCAGGCTTCAGTGCATTACATATTAATAAGCCAAACGAAAGTTTCTTTTCTAACAATAGTGTAAGTACCGTTGTACCGATGAGATACACTGCATTTTTAAATGCTGTTTACAAGCTAAATGATATGTGGATCATTTCGCCTAATGCCTATGTAAGTAAGATGGCAACTTCTTGGGAATATGTTGTGGGTGGAATGGCAAATTATAATTTAAGTGGTGATGGCACTACCCAGCTTTTAGGTGGATTGTATTATAGAGTTGGTGATGCCATTGCTCCTGTGATTGGATTTCAAATGAATGATTATAAGCTAACATTCAATTACGATGCAACGATGAGTAATATCAGGCAATATAATGCAACCCGAGGTGCATATGAAGTATCGATAGTCAAAAACGGAGTATTCTCACAAGGCAAAGCCATTAAATGTAATATGCCAAGCTTCTGATAAAAAACCCATCTCTCAGATGGGTTTTACTTTTTTATCAATATTATCATATCTCTATAATACCATCACCATTAGTGGTAATGGTAAAATTATCTTTCTTAAAATACTTACGATATTTATCAGAGGTTTCTTTAGATTGTTTGGTTCCATTAATGTATAGCTCACCATCTTTTACCTGCACTTTGTAACCTTTATTCTTCTTTATCAAACCATCTTTCTCAAGCTCA
The DNA here is from genome assembly GCA_023386555.1 of Bacteroidota bacterium. Taxonomy (GTDB): domain Bacteria; phylum Bacteroidota; class Bacteroidia; order Chitinophagales; family Chitinophagaceae; genus JAEZDC01. The sequence continues at coordinate 237,956 of JAEWJK010000003.1, forward strand.
TTCGTAAACTCTTCCATAAACTTCAGTTCAGTCATTGCTTTTTCCATTCCTTCTCTTGCTCTCTCCATACCAGCCTTAACATCATTACTAATCTTTTCAGCATTTATTTTAAGATCAAATTGTTGCTTACTCAATTTCTCTTCTAACTCGGCCATCTCTTTTTCAAGTTTACTAAAATCCACTTGCTTCATATTCAGTTCAGCCTCTCTTAATGATCTATCCATGTCTTCTTTTATCTTTTTCCAATCAATTTTGTCTATAGATGCTTTTATTTCTGCCTGTAATTTTTTCATATCCAGTTTACCCATGCTCTCCTTTATTTCCTTCTCAATCTTACCAAGGTCTAGCTGCTTCATTTCAATCTCAAGTTTCTTCATTGCAGCCTCAATCTCTTTCATTGCTTCATCCAGATCTTTTACTCCAGATGCATTTTTATAAGTGCTGTGTTTGCCGGGCTTAGTGGTGTCGCTAAATGAATCTTCTGATTTGGTTTTATTTTGAGGCTTGGTTTGCCAGGCAGTGCTGCCAATAAAAACAAGAAACAAAGCAGTAAGAAAAAATGACTTGCGAAATGTGAATACATTTTTCATGGTTTTAGAAATTAGGTGATAAATTGTATTTACGAATTACTTCGTATCAAATATACGATTCAATTCGTAGAACCTTACGTGTTGGTTGAATTTTTATTTTCTTTAACAAGGATTATTAATTGATTTAGTACAAAAAAAACCCTTCTATTTGAAAGAAGGGATTCATGTTTTGGGGTGTTAGGTGATGTCGATATACAATCAAGATTTAATTCCGGTCTTTAAAATTTCTTCTGCTGCTTTACGTGTCTTAGCGTCATCGTTTTTCAGGCTATCATCCATTTTACTTAATTCTTCCTGAGCATTGTTCATTTCTTTATCCAAAGCTGAGAAATCTATTTTTGATGTTGTAGTATTTCCGTCGAATTTACTAAGTTCCTCTTGTACCTGGTTCATTTCTTTATCTAATGCGGTAAAATCAATCTTATGTTTCGCATCAACTTTATTATTTTCTTCCACAATATCAAACTCAAATAAAATAGATGGCATTTCAGAATAAAAGGCAATTTTCTCTAAACGTATTGTTCTTAAAGTATTCTTTATCTCCTTAGCGATACCTATTGTAGTTACATATCTAATTTCTGCATTTATTTCTTTAAATGCCTTATTAAAATCTACAGTTGTTTTAGCAACTGCCTTCACTTTTTTATTTTTACAACATTTAGTTTTACAAGAATCATTTTCAAGAGTAGATGCTGAGACAGCCGTAAAACACACAAGCAATATTGCAAGTGCGAATGTTTTGGTTAAGGTGAATTTGCTTTTCATGATGTTAAGGTTTTATGAGTTTTAATTATTTACGAACTAATTCGTAGCAAACATACAACTGAATTTTTCGTTACCAAATCCTGTCATACAGATTGATGAATGTTTAACATCTGCTACTTTATTGTTTGTTTATGAAGATGATACGTTGAGGTAAAGAAAAAGTTACTTTCAAATGATGAGTGGAAAAAGAAACGGATAAGCTGAGTTAAGAGACCTTAACATAGATTTTTCGGATCAGAAGGAAGTTAAATAGCGTTAACAGGATAACTGAGACGATGTTGAATAAAATTGCTGAATACTGAATAGAAACCTGAAGAGTGCGACGCAACGAAGCGAAATAGCATTCATGCAGCCGGTTCAATAAATAGTCTTCTTATTTTTACAACTTATAATAACATAATGGAAATTATCACCAGCGGAAAGATCAATGCTGCACATTTAAATCAATTTCAAAATATTGTTGGAGAATCAAATGTCTTATGTGATGAAGAATCACTAAAACATTATGGCCATGATGAAACAGAATTACTCGTTTATCCTCCGGAAGTTGTGGTAAAGCCATCGACTGTAGAAGAAGTTGCAGCAATAATGAAAATATGTTATGCTGATGGAATACCTGTAACTCCAAGAGGAGCAGGAACAGGATTAAGTGGTGGTGCCTTACCACATTTGGGTGGTGTGTTATTAAGTACAGAGAAGTTGAATAAGATCATTAATATAGATGAACGTAATCTGCAGGTAGTAACAGAACCTGGAGTGATCACTGAAGTGTTACAGAATGCAGTAAAGGAAAAAGGTTTGTTCTATCCCCCTGATCCAAGTAGTCGTGGATCTTGTTTTATTGGTGGAAATATTGCTGAAAACAGTGGTGGACCCAAAGCTGTGAAATATGGTGTGGTAAAAGATTATGTATTGAATCTTGAAGTAGTGTTACCTACAGGTGAAGTAATCTGGACAGGCGCTAATGTTTTAAAAAATTCGACAGGTTATAATCTTACACAGTTAATGGTTGGTAGTGAGGGAACGTTAGGTATCGTAACTAAGATTGTTTTAAAATTAATTCCTTTACCCAGTTATGACTTGTTAATGCTTGTTCCATTTAAATCATTGGATAAAGCGAGTGAAGCAGTAAGTGCAATTTTCAGGGCAGGATTTGTTCCAAGCGGATTAGAGTTAGTTGAAATAGATGCGTTGAAAATTGTTGCAGCAATGGTAGATAGCTCTGCAGTACCGGTAAGTGATGATATTGCTGCTCATCTGTTGATTGAAGTTGATGGAAATAATCTCGATGTATTGATGAGTGAGATGGAAGCTATCAGCGAATTATTAATGCAGTTTGATGCAGGCGAGATTTTCTTTGCCGATAATGCACAGCAAAAGGCTGAATTATGGAAATTAAGAAGAAGAGTTGCAGAAGCAGTAAAGATGGATGGTTATACAATTGAAGAGGATACTGTAGTGCCGAGAGCAGAATTACCTGCTTTGATAAGGGGTGTAAAAAAGCTTGGCAAGCAATATAATTTTGAAGCAGTTTGTTATGGACATGCAGGTGATGGTAATCTGCATATAAGAATAAAAAAGCAGGGAACGGCTAATAGCATGGAAGACGAAGAAATGGTAAAAGGATTACGATCTTTATTTGAATTAGTGCATGAATTAGGAGGAACCATTAGTGGTGAACATGGAATCGGTCTTATTCAAAAAAGTTATATGGATATTGTGTTTGATGAAGCCAATTTACGATTAATGAGAGAGATCAAAAAAGCATTTGACCCTAAGAATATTTTGAATGCAGGTAAGATCTTCGATTTGAATTAAAGCTTAAATGTTTATTATGAAAAGAATAATATTAAGTGGGTTTATGATTCTGGTATGCTCGGCAATTTTCTCACAGGAGAAGATAGAAATTCCATGGCAAGCAAAGGATGAAGAGCCTAAAGAAGAAGAACGAAGCAAATTCAGGAGGGATAACATTTTTATTGGCGGAAGTATTAACCTTGGCTTCGGAAATGGAAGTTTTGCTATTGGTGGTGTTCCAGAGATCGGTTATTCAGTTTCAAAATGGCTGGATGCAGGTTTAGCATTCAATTTAAACTATCAAACACAAAGAATAGATAATTTTTCGACTGGTTCAACACTTGGCAGAATACGTTCATTCAACTATGGTGCAGGTGTATTTGCCAGAATATGGCCCGTAAATTTTCTTCATATTGCTATACAGCCTGAGTACAACTGGATCAAGGTTACAAGTATAGATGAGATCACTAATCAAAAAAACTCTACTACTTATAAAGCTGAAAGTTTATTGGTTGGTGTAGGATATGGAGGAAGAGAAATCGGCAGACGTATATCTTACATAACCGTTATGATTGATCTTGCTGAAAATATCAACTCTCCCTATAGAGATCAATTTAACAGGGCTCAACCGATAATCAGAACTGGTTTTGGAATTTACTTAAAACCTTTGAAAAGATAGCAGAAGGTTCGTCAATAATCGTAATTCTTTCCTGCCAATCTTCGTACAAAAATTCTTCTACAGTCATTTGCCGAATGTGATTGAAAAGATGTTCATAATATCCTGCTGAATTAAGCAGGATAATTTTCTTACTATGTATTTGAAGCGTATTCCATGTAAGCAATTCAAATAATTCGTCCAATGTGCCGTAACCTCCAGGTAAGATGATCGCTGCATCACAAAGTTCATACATCATCTTCTTACGAGAATGCATGTCTGCAACCACATGCATTTCCGTTATTCCCTGGTGCTGAGCTTCCCATTTAACAAGCACTTCAGGAATTACGCCGATCACTTTTCCGCCATTATCCATTACTGCATCTGCAACAGCACCCATTAAGCCTTTACTTCCACCTCCGTAAATAAGTGAAATACTATTTTCTGCCATCAACATTCCAAGCTCTTTTGCATGCTGTACATATAATTCATTAACACCTGGTCTTGAGCCACAGAAAACAGCCATACTTTTGTAATGCATACAATAGATTGAATGACAATATTAGGTCAATATTTTTTACTACTTTTCACGCTCTAACATAAGCTTATGTCTGCTACTTTGTTGTTTTCGTTTGTTATTGGCTATTTCGTTTTGTTATTGATTGTAGCGTGGATAACAAGTCGAAATTCTAATAACGAGTCTTTTTTTATAGGCAATAAAAAAAGCAACTGGATGTTGGTTGCTTTCGGAATGATCGGCACATCTTTAAGTGGCGTTACGTTCGTAAGTGTTCCTGGAAGTGTAGGAACAGGGAATTTCTATTATTACCAGATCGTATTAGGTTATCTCATCGGCTACATGGTGATTGCATTCGTGCTACTTCCATTATACTACCGAATGAATCTTACCAGCATTTATACTTACCTGGAGAAAAGATTTGGTGTAAATGCACATAAAGCCGGAGCATTCTTTTTTATACTTTCCAGGACAGTCGGTGCTACTGCAAGATTGTATTTAGTGATCAGTGTACTGCAAATATTCATCTTCAATAAACTCGGGATTCCTTTTGAAGCAACTGCTCTGGTGATACTCGTACTTATTTTACTTTATACGTTTGAAGGAGGAGTAAAAACTATCATCTATACCGATACATTGCAAACAACGGGAATGCTGGTAGGATTGGTTGCATGCATTATTGTTATTACAAAAGCATTAGGTACAGATTTCGGAGGTGCATTATCAATGATGTCTGATAAAGGATATACGCAACTTTTTAACTGGGACGTTAATGCTCCATCGTATGCCTGGAAACATATTGTTGGTGGTATGTTCATTGCTATTGCGATGACGGGTCTGGATCAGGAAATGATGCAAAAGAATATTTCGGTAAAAACATTGAAAGACTCTCAAAAAAACATGATGACTTTTACTGCCGTACTGATGGTAGTAAACTTCTTATTTCTTGTTTTGGGTGGAGTGCTTTATCTCTATGCCGATGCCAATGGAATAAAAGTTCCGCCTGATGATCTTTTTCCCACAATTGCACTAAGCGATACTTTCAGTGGAGTGATAGGAATCATCTTTATTATCGCTCTTATATCAGCATTATTCCCAAGCGTTGATGGAGCAATCACTTCACTCACATCTTGTTTCTGCATAGATATTCTTAATCTTAAAGAAAGAAGTGCTTCAGAAAAAGAAAAGAAGAGAACAAGATTGAAAGTACATTTTACATTTGCAGTTATATTCTTCTTAATGGTGCTTGTGTTTAAAGCTATTAACGATAAACTCATTATTGACTTTATCCTGAAATTTGCAGGCATCACTTATGGTCCATTGTTAGGATTGTTTGCTTTTGGAATACTTACCAAACGTTCTATCAAATCCAGTTTGATATGGCCTGTTTGCATCATCGCTCCATTAATAGCTGCATTCCTCGATATATTAAGCAATCCTGCATGGTATGAAGCCAAACTTCATATTGATAGTTTAGGTTTAAACTCTGCATCACAATCTATTTTTAATGGTTATAAGATCGGAAATGAACTGATTCTTATTAATGGCCTTTTAACCTTTATCGGTTTGCTTTTAATTTCTAAAACAACTAAAGAAAAACATTTTGTTGCTGGTTAATGAACTTGCAGAAAAATATGCAGAGCAATTCACTTCATCACAAGCTGAATTACTTGAGAATATATACGAGCAAACAATTGCAGGTCATTCACATGCACATATGTTGAGCAGCAGGTTACAAGGAAAATTTCTCAGTTTCATTAGCTCAATGCTGCAACCAAAACATATTCTTGAAATTGGAACATTTACAGGATACAGTGCTTTATGCCTTGCACAAGGATTAAAAGAAGATGGAGAACTGCACACAATTGAATTAAGAGAAGCTGATGCAGAGGTAGCTAAGGCCAATTTTAAGATTTCGGATTATGCAGATAAGATATTTTTGCATCTGGGAAATGCACAGGATATAATTCCATCACTCAGTTATACATGGGACATTGTTTTCATAGATGCTGACAAAACAAATTATATCGCTTATTATGAAGCAGTGCTGCCACAACTAAGTGATAACGGAATGATCATAGCAGACAATGTGCTGTTTCATGGTCAGGTGTTGCAAGAAAACATATCAGGAAAGAATGCTTTAGCTATACATGCCTTTAATGAACATGTTGCTAATGATCCGAGAACAGAGCAGGTGATGTTGACAGTGAGAGATGGATTAATGCTCATCAAAAAAAGAAAATAATGCTGTTGAAAAAAATTGTTCCTGCTTTATTCATCTGTTTTATTTCTATTACTTCTTTCAGCCAGAATCAAAAGGTGGTTGAGTATATTCAAGCTTTTAGGGAACTTGCTATGAAAGAAATGCAGCGTACCGGTGTACCTGCAGCCATTACATTAGCACAAGGAATTCTTGAATCGCAGTCAGGTGAAAGTGACCTGGCAAAAAAATCAAACAATCATTTTGGAATCAAGTGTAAACCGGAATGGACAGGCGAAAAAGTGTACCATGATGATGATGCAAGAGGTGAATGTTTTAGAAAATACAATAGTGCAGAACAATCATATATTGATCATTCCAACTTTTTAAAAACGAGAGCACATTATGCTTTTCTTTTCTCACTTGATCCAACTGACTTTGAAAGCTGGGCGAAAGGTTTGAAGAAGGCAGGATATGCAACAAGTCCTACCTATGCACAAAGATTGATTGATATCATTCAACGATATAACCTGCAGGAATACACTTTGCTCGCATTAGAAAAAAGTAAAGAACATCCAAAGGAAATTCTGGCAGTCAACCCAGAAGAAAAGAAAGAAGCGATAAAAGAAGTTGAAATTATAGCTACAGCAGCTATTGACACACCAACTTCTTCTACTAAGGATGTAATAGCAGAAGTTGTTCCTGCTGTAGCGTTAGAGAATACAGTTGAGCCAGAGATTAAAAAGGTTGCCACATTATATAAAGCATCAGATTATCCCGAAAGCACCTTTACAATTAACTCGATTAAAGTGATCTTTGCCAAAGAAGGAACATCATTACTAGCACTGGCCAATCAATTCAAAATATCTTATAAAAAATTGCTCGAGTTCAATGATATGGATGAAGCAAAAACAACTGATATTCTTGGCTATGATCAATTGATATTTTTAGGAAAAAAAAGCAAAAAAGGTAATAAGGATCTGCATATAGTTGAGACAAATGAAACACTTGAAATTATTGCCCAGAAAGAAGGAGTTCAATTAGAATCGTTACTTGCTTACAACAGAATCCCTAAAGGAAGACAACCACAGATTGGAGAAAAAATATATTTGAAGACCAATTCACCTGTTACACCTAAATTAGTAGAAGTAACTGCTACCAAATAAAGAAACCCTGCTTATGTCGCTTATAAAGGTTCACGATAAGGAATTTGTTCCTTTTATTTCAGAAGTTAGTATTCAAAACAAAATTAAAGATCTTGCTGCACAACTTTCGCAGGATTATAAGGGCAAAAAACCTTTATTCATTGCTATACTAAATGGGTCATTCATTTTCGCTTCGGACCTTTTTAAACAATTGGAAATAGAAGCTGAAATATGTTTCATTAAACTTGCTTCCTATAAAGGCACTAAGTCAACCGGTCATGTTGTTACAGCAATTGGCCTTGATACAGACATAAAAGACAGGCATATAATCATATTAGAAGATATTATAGATACAGGTAAAACCTTACATGAATTTTTACCACAAATCACCAATCAACAACCTGCATCAGTAAAAATTGCTGTGTTGTTACATAAACCAGAAGCAACCAAATACCATTTCCCCATTGACTACACATGCTTCTCCATCCCTAATAAATTTGTTTTAGGTTATGGATTAGATTATGATGGATTAGGAAGAAACATCAACGAAATATACCAGCTTCATGAAGTTTAAATTTGCATTGCCAATAATTCCGAGGCAATAAAAAAGCTGATGAACATTCATCAGCTTTAAAAAAATTCACTCCATTAACTATTTGTAACTAGTTGAATGCTTCTTTTATTCTATCAAAAAAGCTTTTATCATTTTTTCCCGGATTAGGTTTAAAGTTTTCACTCTTACCCAATTTTTCCAACATGGTTTTTTCTTCGCTTGAAACACTCTGAGGGGTCCACACATCTACATGAATCAATTGATCACCTCTGCCATATCCATTCACTTCAGGAAATCCCTTGCCTTTTAAACGAAAAATCTTTCCGCTTTGTGTACCTGCAGGTATCTTGATCTTTGCTCTTCCATCAATCGTTGGCACTTCAACAGAAGTCCCAAACACAGCATCAGGAAAAGATATATGCAAATCGTAAGCAACATTTAATCCATCACGCTGTAATTCTTTATGTGCTTCTTCTTCAATCAAAATAATCAGATCACCATTAGCACCACCTCTTTCACCTGCATTACCTTTTCCACTCATGCTAAGCTGCATTCCTTCCTGAACACCTGCAGGAACATTAATGGTTACCATCTCTTCACCATATACTCTTCCTTCACCTTTGCATGATCCGCACTTTTGCGTTACTGTTGAACCTTCACCATTACAATTCGGACAAGTTGTAACAGTTTGCATTTGCCCAAGAAAAGTATTGGTAACTCTTCTTACTTGTCCGCTACCACCACAAGTGCTACAGGTTTGAATACTATTCTTATCTTTTGCACCGCTGCCACTGCAAGTAGAACAGCTTACATATTTTTTTACCTTTATATTCTTTGTTACACCTTTCGCAATCTCTTCATAATTTAATTTTAAACGAATACGAAGATTGCTGCCTCTTGTTCCTGTTGGTCTTCCACCACCGCTACTTCTTCTTCCACCTCCACCAAAGAAACTTCCGAATACATCATCACCAAAAATGTCTCCGAACTGGCTGAAAATATCATCCATGTTCATTCCTGCACCACCACCAAAACCTCCACCACCCATTCCTGGAGCAAAAGCCTGATGACCATAACGATCATACTTTGCTTTTTTATCGGCATCACTCAGCACTTCATAAGCTTCTGCAGCTTCCTTGAATTTTTCTTCAGCTTCTTTATCACCAGGATTACGGTCAGGGTGAAACTGCATCGCCACTTTTCGATACGCTTTTTTTATCTCATCAGGTGATGCACTTTTTCCAACACCTAATACCTCGTAATAATCTCTTTTTGCCATTTTAGCTTCCTTTACCATAGCCTCAACTACAGTTTTATTTTTATATGATACCAGCGTCAGATACTTTACTCATCGTCTGTTGTGTCACTCACTTGTACGTTCTGAGCTATATTGAGCAAATCAAAATTCAAAAGTAAAAAGTAAAAACAGCAACGTTCAATGTTTTGACTTTTGAATTATTACTTTTTAACTTATTTCCCTACCACCACTTTTGCAAACCTGATGATCTTATCATTCAGGTAATATCCCTTCTGCACTTCATCAATAACTTTTCCTTTCAACTCATCATTTGGTGCAGGAATCTCAGTTATTGCTTCATGCTTCTCTACATCAAATTCTTCATGTACACTCTTCATTTCTTTAACGCCTTTCGACTGTAATGATGATCTCATTTTATTAAATACCAGCGTAACGCCTTCTTTAATTTGCGTAACGTCTTCAGTAGCCTGAATTTGCTTTTCAGCCCTATCGCAATCATCTAAAACATCCAGTAAAGAAACAATTACATCTTTACCGGCTGTTTGAATGAGTTCCAGCCTTTCTTTAGCTGTACGTCGACGAAAATTATCAAACTCAGCCATTAAACGGATGTATTTATCTTTCTGCTCCTGCAATTCAGCCTGCAGTTTTTCCATTTCTGATTCTTCAGACACAGGCTCGTTCAAATGAGTGGTGCCGGCTGCATTTTCGTCAGTATTTAACCCGAAATTTTCATTTATTTCTGCTGTTTCTGCCGAATTGTTATCTTGTTCAACCTTCTTTTCTTTCTCTTTCATACCAATATAGTTAGCGGATAAAGTGTCAAAATTGTTGCCACGCAAAGAAAAGGGAAAAAATGGCAGACTGGATGCTGGATGCCAGATGCTGGTATCATCAAGAGTATATTTGCAGCCTATGACCAAAGTTTTCTTAAACAGAAAGATCGCTCCAAGAATTGCTAATGGACATCCATGGATTTTTGCTAATGAAGTTAACCGAATAGAAGGTGCTGTAAATGCAGGTGATACAGTTGAAGTTTATTACCACGATGAAAAATTTTGTGGCAGAGGATATATCAATCCCAAATCTCAGATACTGGTAAGATTACTAACAAGGAAAAAAGAAGACATAAACGAACAGTTTTTTTACAACCGAATCCTGGAAGCATGGAAATATCGTCAAAGTCTTGGCTATGTTGAAAATTGCAGATTGATATTTGGTGAGGCAGACCAAATGCCTGCTTTGATCATTGATAAGTTCAATGACTATTTTGTTATTCAAAGCCTGGCTTTTGGTATTGACACATGGAAACCTGCTATTGTAAAAGCATTACAGCAGATATTCAATCCGAAGGGTATTTATGAAAGAAACGATGTTCCGGTAAGAGAACTGGAAGGATTATCGCAGCAAAAAGCATTTCTATCAGAACCATTCGATACAAAGATCATTATCAACGAAAATGGTTTGAAGTTTTATGTTGACATCGAGAATGGACAAAAGACTGGTTATTTTTTAGATCAGCAGGATAACCGAAGGGCTATTCAACATATTGTAAAAGGTGCTGATGTTTTAGGTGCATTTACTTACACCGGCACTTTCGAAATTCATGCTGCCCATTACGGAGCTAAAAGTGTTTTGGGTTTGGATATTTCGGAAAATGCAGTTGCACAAGCTAATAAAAATGCTGAGTTAAACGAACTTCAGAATATTGTGAAGTTTGAAGCAATGAATGCATTTGATGTATTGAAAGTGTGGGTGAAAGAAGCAAGAAAATATGATGTGGTAATGTTAGATCCACCTGCATTTACCAAGAGTAGGGAAAGTATACAAAAAGCCATTACCGGTTATAAAGAGATTAATTTGAGAGGAATGAGGTTACTTAGAAATGGAGGCTTTTTAGTGACTTCAAGTTGCACGAATCTTGTTCAACCGGATTTATTTCTGCAGACGATTGAAATGGCTGCAAAAGATGCCAGAAAGAAATTGAGACAAGTAGTATTTCAAACACAAAGCAGCGATCATCCGATTGTATGGGGAATGGAAAATACTAATTATCTTAAGTTTTTAATTGTAGAGGTGACAGATAGATAAAGCTTATCCTGTTTTGTTGATGTTCCGTTAAATTGAACTCTATAATATGAAGTTTCAACTTGTATCGGTTGTTTGCATTTACTTGATCCTTATCGGATGCAAAGAATCTTTACATGTAAGCGGGTATTCTAAATTTAATGAGTTCTATTACAAAGATTCTATTCCATGGTTTAGATATAAAAATGATTCATTAAATATTGCAGGCTATTTCAGATGGAACGGAAATGCCAGAGTTATTCCTAAGATTAAATATTTACCAGACTCAATTAAAAACATAGCGAAAATATTTCTTACAGGCGGTAGCTCTGTTTTATTTGCAACTTATAATCCTAGAAGGAAAAAATTTATTGGAGCAGGATATGTTCCTGTTACAAGAAAAGACGTTAGGCGAAAGAGTATTTTCCCTCACTTATATGAAATTGTTTCTTTTTCTAAAACGGCATTCAATCAACAAAACACGGATTACTTACCTATAGAGGATATCAATTCTGATTTTCGGTTCTATAGAAGTACAGCAATAAAAAGGATCAATGATAAATGGAGAGTTTACGAAATTGTAGCTGCTGATACAAACGGGTATTACAAGTTCACATGCATATTTGATATTGCTTATCTCAGAAATGATTCCGATTCATCCTACCAAATACCATTATTTACAAGAGATGTTACTCATCTTAATAAAAAAGGTATTATGGTCGATTCAACTTATAGTGAGGAGTGAGTTTTACAAGTATCTGGATGAGTTTTCTCAACACAGATTCTGCAGCACAAGAGTGCGATGCAAGTAATGGTGCCATGAAAATTAAAGCTGGAATAAAAATTATTTAGCCACCTGGAATTTGCCAGACTCAACAATTCTGCCCGTTTTATCTCTTAACTGGAAGACATAAACTCCCCTGAAATAATTATCTAAAGGAACAGTGATTCTATTATTTGAAACTACAATCTCTGAAACTTTTTTGCCTATGAAATTATACACCTGTAAAGTGTAAACAGACTCAGGATTTGTTTTCTTGAATTCGAAGTTGATTACTGTGGTAGCAGGATTCGGAAAGAATTTGACTTTCACTTCATTACGAGCAGGCTGACGATCCTGTGAAAAACCACAGACCGTTAAACTGACCATTAAGAGTAATAAGTAAATTCTTTTCATACGAATAGTTACGTTAAAGCTATATCATTCCTTATATAAGAACAAAATTTTGTACCAAAATTATTTGTAAGACTGTGAAATTCACTAACTAATCTGCTTCAAAACTTCATTGATGGCTTCAAAATCAGGCACTTCACCTGCATTTTCCAATACTTCTGCATATTGAATAATGCCGTCTTTATCTATGACGAAGGCCGACCTCTTGCTCACACCTTTCATCCAGCCAAAATTCTCATAAAGTGTATCATAAGCAACTGATGCCTCTTTGTTAAAGTCGCTTAGCAGGTTAAAATTCAACTGCTGATCTTCTTTGAACTTTGCCAATGTTGCGTTACTATCTACCGATATGCCATAAACATCAGCGTTTATATTATTGTAAAAACTGAGGTTATCTCTTACACCACAGAGTTCCTTGGTACACACTCCGGTAAAGGCTAACGGAAAAAATAGCAGCAAAATGTTTTTACCTTTCTGATCTGAAAGACTCACCCATTCCTTATTTGAATTGAAAAGTTTAAACTCAGGTGCCTTATCTCCTTTTTGCAATGCCATAATTAAAATTAAGGGTGCAAAATAAGCATTCAATCAAAACCTGGGACATAATACTGCATCCCTGGAAGAATTATTTCTATCGAAAAAAGCACGATAAGAAACTGATAATTCAAATCCACCTCTACCCTGGCTGGCTGTTCGTAATTGAGATACGTTTACATCATAACTCAACCCGACAGAAAAAGGAATGAACTCAAGTTTAATAACAGGAATAAAAGCATCTTTCCAACGAAGAAAACCTCCGAGATGAACAATATGGGTAGGATTTTCGTAATCAGTTCCTAACTTATATGAATAAAGAGCACCCATGATTGCTTGTTGAAAAGCACCTTGTTTTGAATAATCTCCCTGCAGTGTAAAGAATGAGGTTTCGTTGAGACCAAATCTTACTCCAACTGATCCCACCCATTTAGGATTTAATTCTATTTCAGGATTTTTATAAAAAGAATTCTTGGGCCTGTTGAAGTGATGATAAGCTAATCCAACAAAAAAATTATCCGTTTCACTATCTCTTATTGATGAATTATAACTCATACCTACACTTGCATCAAGATAACTGAAGTTTCCATTTGTAAAAGTTTCACCATGGCCAAGGGATGGATTATAACCATTGCCATCGTATTGATTATTGGTAGTCATCTTACTCATGTCTAATCGTCTTTGAACAAGGCCAGCCATAAAACCTAAAGAGAGATATTGATTTTTATCTGCACTTAATGCTTTATGATAATTCAATGCAGGCATTAAGTTAGTAGTGGTGAAATTTGTAGTGCCTGCTTTGTCGTATAAAATCTGTAAGCCTGCAGTAACAAAATCATCTCCTCTGCCTATAGGTTTTTTATACTCTACATCGAATGATCCTGTACGATATGGAACTGTAACACTACCCCATTGGCTTCTATATACACCTTGTACCCTCAGATCACCAGTGAATATTCCAGCTAATGAAGGATTTCGTAAAAGCGGTGCTTCAAAGAATTGAGAGAAGTGAATGTCCTGTGCATACATAGCAGCACTGCTTAACATCATCACAGCGACAAGAAAATTTCTTGTTATACTTCTCTTTCTTTTTTCCCACTTCGTTCTCATCGTTATCGTATTAAACTTATTGTACCATTATATTTCAGCACTTCTGTATTGGAGCACATCACTTCTACCTGATAAATGTATGTGTCAGTTAGTGCAATAGACCCTTTGAACGTTCCATCCCATCCCTGTGATGGATCATTAGGAGTAACATCTTTCCGTTCAAATAACAATTCGCCCCATCTATTGAACACCCTAAAAGATTTTACTGCATACACACCTTTCCCTCTTATATAAAATACATCATTCATGCCATCACTATTTGGTGTGAATGTATTTGGAATATAAAGGTTAGCTTCATTACAGGTTACGATCACCTTTACTTCATCTTCTGTTACACAACCAGCTGAATTTCTTACACGTATTGTATAAGTCATATTACCACCTGCAGTAACGGTTGGATTTGGACAATCATTACAGCTTAAACCTGTTGATGGAGACCACTGATAGCTCACAACATCAGTTGATGCAGTAGCCTGAATATTTCCTGTAGTACCGGCACTTAGAATAAGATCTGGGCCTGCATTTACAGATGGACTATCTAGCACGATGATCGGAACTTCAAGACTGTCTTTAAAACATCCAAGACTATCAAAACCCACTAATTTATATGTTGTAGAAGTTGTAGGTGATGCAAATGGATTTGAAATATTTGTTGCACTTAATCCTGTTGCAGGAGACCAACTGTACATAGGTGCACCAAAAGCTTTTAGCTGTATGGTTTTACCTAAACACAATGAATCGCTTTTTGATTCAAGAGAAATTTTATACGGTTGAAAAACTTTTACTGTTACCGAATCATAACCTTTACATCCTAAAGCTGAGATACCTTCTACTTTATAAACAATGTCTTGTAATGGTGTAGCTACAGGATCCGGACAATCTAAACAACTAAGGTTATTATTGGGAGAAATCCAATTATATGAGATAGCACCTGATGCTAAAAGCTGAGTAGAACTATCCCGACAAATTATTTTATCATCAGAAATACTTACAACTGGTAAAGGATGCACAATAACAGTTTTAGAAACAGATGTACTGCATCCATCACTATCCTGAATACTCAAAGTATTTATAAAGTTTCCTTCATTAGGAAAGTTTTGCAAAGGTGGATTTTGAAGTGTATCATTTTGTCCGTTGCCGAACGTCCAGCTCCAACTTTTGATAGATGATGTATCAGGAGCCAGCTGTGTCGAAAAAGTAAAACTTGCCGGTTTACATAATGAATCTTCTGAAATTATAGTGGCAACCGGAGAATTATGTACTCGTATGAAGGCCGGCTTTGTAAGTGTATCTTTACAACCCATAAGTGTTGTAGACATTAAGGTAACGTCGTACCAACCTGGAGAGCCAAATGTATTATCAGCATTTATTGAATTTACTGTAGTAGCATTATTTCCAAACTTCCACTCATAAGAAACAGAAGGAGCTCTTACTTCACTTAGATTAGTGAATGATATTGTACCGGAATCACAAACTGCTTGTTGAGATGCTGAAAAATCAAGAATAGTCTTTTCAATATAGATCGTATCGTTACCTATTACCGGAACACTACAACCCGATGCATCTGTAAGAATTACTTTTGGAACAAACTTACCTCCTGAAAGATATGCATGAGAAATAGTAGGAACTGTTCCACTATCAACTATACCATCAGAATAATCCCAAAGAAACTTCACTGCTTGTGATGATGTAACATTAAAGTTAACAGGCACAGGTGTACATCCCGATAAAGGATTATAATCAAACGCACCATAAGGTCCTAAGATTCGAACTGTTCCAATAGCAGAATCTGTACAACCACCAGGACTGGTAACTGTTAGCTTTACATTATATAAGCCGGGGACTGTATATAAGTTTATAGGACTTGCAACAGGAGAACCACCACCATCAGCAAAATCCCACAGCCATTTTTTTGCATAATAACTACTATCGTAAAAACTAACGGTTAATGGTGGACAAGTACTGAACGTATCACTCAAACCAAATTTAGCAACAGGATCTTTAATAGTTACATAACTGGTTTTAGTGAGGGAATCTGTACAACCAGAAGTTTCAGTGATCTTTAATTTTATTGTGTAAAGGCCAGAATCACTGTAGCTATGTGAAGGATTCTGAACACCGTTAACTATTGTACCATCACCAAAACTCCACTCCCAATTTGCAAGATTACCTGTTGACGTATCGGTGAATATTACATCTTTACCCCTGCAACCCATACTATCAATTGCTGTAAACATTGCCTTTCCGTTACTGATGTTTACAAAATTTGATTTCACCCTGGTATCTGAACACCCAAAATTGTCTGTTACTGTTAAAGACACATTATAAAGGCCTGCGCTATTGTATGTATGAGAAACATTGCTTCCTGAGGCTGGAGATGAAGCGTTACCGAAATCCCATGTCCATTGGGTGATTGGATGTGACCCATCTGATGTTGAACTATCTGAAAAATTAATTGTAGCATTCTCACAACCACCTGGCTTATCAGAAATAAAATCTGCTGTAGGGCCATATACAGTCAGGTAATTTGACTTTGTTATTGTTTCTATGCAACCATTAGTAGTAGTAATTTTTAATGTTACATCATAAGTTCCTGCAGCATACATTATCCAAGGAATAGTATCAACTGAAGAAGTAAGTATGCTAGAATTGGGTACTGTCCATTCATACTGGCTAACAGAAAGTGTGTTAGGAACATTTGCTTGTAGCGTAAACTGATCACCCTTACAAACAACAGTTGAAGTTGTAGAAAAATCTATAGGTGTTGAAGAAACTTGAATTGTATCTACTAAGGTATGGCTGCAAATGCCATTATCTATTGTAAAAGATACAGTATAGCTACCATCTGATGCATATGAATGAGATGGATTGGGATCTGTTGAAGTATTTCCATCTCCAAAATTCCATAAAACATTTCCGGATCCTATTGACTCATTTGTAAAATTGATCAACCGTCTGTTACTACAATCACCTACTGCTGAGAAACGAGCTTCAGGTGGCTGCACATCTATATATTCTTCTTTCGTAATCCTCGAAGTACAGTTTCCATATTTTACTGTGAGTGTAACATTGTACTTGTCAACCAACTTATATTGATGTGTAGGCGATACTAATGCAGAAGTTGTATTGTCGCCAAAATCCCATTCATAGGTTGTAGGTGAAGCAGAAGTGTTCATTGTAAATGAAACTTGTTGATCGACACACACTGTTGTAGGTGAAGCAGAAAAATCCAGTGTTGCACCATTGCTGATGTTTACAGCATTAGGATATGTTATCGAATCTGCACAACCACCATTCGTTTGGATTCTCAGTTTAATTGTATAAGAACCTGGAGTTGTATATGTGTAGGATGGATTAATTGCAGTTGATGTATGACCGTTACCAAAATCCCAGAAATAAGATGCTATTCCTTCTGCAGCACTGATGTTTGCTGCAGGAGTAAAAGAATAAGGTGTACAGCCATCATTAACCGGAAGATTGCTGATAGCAATGGTTGGTGGTAGTATTTTTATGAAGTCTGTTTTTTGAATACTACCCATACAACCACTTGCATTCATTGCAGATAGTGTGACGGTAAAATTTCCTGCAGCCTGATAAGTATGTGAAGGATTTTGAAGTGTTGACGTTGTGCCGTCTCCAAAATCCCAGCTATATCCACCAGTTGCACCAACAGGTTGAAAGTTTACTGCAAAAGGAGGTTTACAGGCTTTAGTTGTATCTGCCTGGAAATCCAATGCAGGAGCTGCAATTACTGAGACCGTTTGTGTTTTTGTTGCTACACATCCACCACTGAATTCATTTGTAAGCGTAATGGTATATGATCCTGCTGTAGTATAAGTGTGAGTGATTGATGCAGTTGAATATGTTGTTCCATCACCCATATCCCATGTTTGTGAAACAGGTGCCGGAGATGAATTCATCTGAAAATTTGTTGCTGAGCCTACACAAATAGTTGATGGTCCGGTAAAGGAAACATTCTTACCTGAAAGATCAATCGTTTTCTGTTTTGTACTATTACATCCGCTGCTACTTTGTAATGTTAACGTTACAGTAAAACTTCCTACGGTATTATAGGTATGTGTTGGATTAGTAGCAGTTGATGTATTGCCATCACCAAAATTCCATAGATAAGTTGATCCCGGATCGGCCTGGCTATTATTTGTAAAATTTACTGTAACAGGAACCTGGCAATATCCCGGAACATTCGCAACAAAATCTGCCTGCGAACCTTCTCCGGCTCTTATATACTGTTGCTTAAATAAAGTTTGAGTGCACCCTGCTGATGTTGTTATCTTAAGAAAAACATTGTATGTTCCGGAAGTGTTATAAACATGTGTTGGATTCTGTTGAGTACTTGTGGTTCCATCACCAAAGTTCCATTCCCATTGAGTGATTGTTCCGACTGTTGTTGTGGATTGATCGGTAAATGTTACCGTATGTGGTGTACAACCAGAAGTATCCGTTGAAGTGAATTTTGCAACGGGAACCTGGTTAACCGTGATGGTAATTGTTTTAGTTGAAGACCCCGAAGCATTTGTTGCCGTTAATGTAATAGAGTATACACCAGGATTTACATAAGTGGAAATTGGATTTTTTACAGTTGATGTGCTTCCATTACCAAGATCCCATGCCCATGATGTTGGATTACCTGTTGATTGATCAGTAAACTGAACAACCAATGGTGAACAACCTGACGTAACATTAGCAGTAAAGTTTGCAACAGGTGCCTGTGCATCAGAACTGATAACAAAGATCAAATTAGTCATTACAATAAGTACAAAGAATATACTTACCCTTTTGGCATAGAACCTGGCGTTTTTCACGATTAGCTACGTTTAATTTCCCTTCTAAATAGATACTATCTTATCAATGTAACGTTGCCTTTCAATGTAAAGATTGTACTGTTGTCGCACACAACATCTACAACATAAACATAAACATCGGGGGTAAGTTTCGAACCTTTAAAACTGCCGTTCCATCCGGCATTAACATCGTTGGCAGCAAAATCATGCACTTCGTACACTAAATCACCCCAACGATTAAAAATCTTCATTGCTTTTATTGATGTGATGCCTTTACCTCTAGGATAAAACACATCATTCATTCCATCATTATTTGGCGAAAATGTATTGGGTATAAAAACATTTCCATCATTACAGACAACAGTAATCGTTACTTTATCTGTTGCCGTACATCCACCATCATTCTTAACTTCTGCACGATATATAATATCATCCTTTGCAGTAACGATCGGCTGTGGACAATCTGTACAGTTAATATCCTTTACAGGATACCATTTCCAGCTTGTGATATCGGGTGAACTGGACGTTCGTATTGTTGCTGTTGACCCTGATGGCACTGTAATAAGATTATCAATAATATTAAACTTCGGAATAGGAAATACTGAAAGCTTTACATAACCTGTATCTGTAAAACAGTTCAAATGATCTGAACTAATGACCATATAATTAGTTGTTACGGCTGGATTAGCAACTGGATTACTGATCGTAGCATTATTCAAACCGGTTTGCGGATACCATGTATATTTTGCAGCACCTATAGCTTTTAACTGAACTGAACTTCCTTCACATAAAGTATCATTCTTACTCACTTCAACAACAGATGGCTGAACAACATTAATTCTAACGGAATCCGTATTTGCACAGCCAAATTCACTAAGACCTTTCAGGTAATAAGTGGTGTTGAATAACGGTGTTGCTATTGCAGGTGAACCACTTACATTATTTAATGTAGGATGATTCTGCCATTTGTAAGTAGCAGCTCCGGTAGATTGTAAAGTATATGTTTGTCCACGACAGATCATAGTGTCAGTTCCCGCTTTAACATTAGGCAAAGGGTGTACCAAGATGGATGTTATAAGAGTATCTGTACAACCACTATTATTAGTTGCCACTAATTTTACAGGAAAATTTCCTTCAGTATCAAATGCCGTTTTCGGATTTTGATCAGCAGATTGATGCCCGTTTAAAAAATTCCACTTCCAGGTTACAGGAGAATCAGAATCAATTACCGTAGCACTGAATTGTACTGAATCGTGTAAACAAATAGATTTATTGATATTAAAATTGACCTCCGGGCTTCTATTGATTAATACAGGAGATTCTACACTTGTAGAATCTATGCATCCACCATTTGTAGTAACTTTTAGTTGTATGCTGAATAATCCAACTTGATTATAAACATGCAAAGGATCGCATTGAGTTGACGACGAGCCATCACCAAAATTCCATTGATATTTTGATGGAAGATCATTTGCTATAATTGAAGCATTCGTAAACTGAATTGCAGCTGAATCACAAAAAAGTTGATTCTGATATTCTATCTGAGCTTTTACACCCATCACTTTTAATGTATCTGAAGAAACAATTGGTACTTCACAACCGGCAGTATCGATGAGAATAAGTTTGGGAATATAATATCCCGGTACATCATAAACATGAGAAACGAAGGCTGTTGTTGTTTTGGTAGTTATTCCATCACTAAAATCCCACAGAAAGTTTGAGCTATTAATGCTTGACGCACTAAATGTTACGTCTTCATTAGTGCAAATGGTGGAAGGTGAAAATGTGAATGAACCAGTAGGCCCTTTAATGATGATAGTTTTAAAAGCAGTATCAATACAATCACCAAAGCCGGTAGCCGTTAATTTCAATTGATAGGTTCCAGGACTAGTATAATAATGAGATGGATTATTTGTTTCTGCAAAACTTCCGTCA
The DNA here is from genome assembly GCA_023386555.1 of Bacteroidota bacterium. Lineage (GTDB taxonomy): Bacteria > Bacteroidota > Bacteroidia > Chitinophagales > Chitinophagaceae > JAEZDC01. Next base: position 259,058 of record JAEWJK010000003.1, read on the forward strand.
CCAAAACTCCAGGAAAGACTACGATAACTTGTTGATGCATTTGTTACGTTTACCAATAATGGAGGGCATGAAGAAAAAGTATCACTTGTTATAAATCCTGCTGTAGGGTTAGATATTATTTGCCGCTTAATTATTGAATCACTGCACCCGAAACGATCAATTACTTTCAGACGAACATCATACATCCCTTCTGCAGCATATATGTATGAAGGAGCATGATCAACAGATGTAGCACCAGTACCAAAACTCCATTGATAGGTAAGATCCAAGCCATTTGATTGGTTAATGAAAGAAACTGAATTTACTGAACACTTAATAGAATCAGAAAGATTAAAATCAGCTTTAGGATCGGCAATTAATAACGCTGATAACTTTACCAGCGAATCAGAACATCCATAACTATCTGTTACTTTCAATTTAATATTAAAAACTCCTGCGGTAGGATATGTATGTGAAAAGATAGAAGTTAGATTAGTATAAATATTTCCATCTCCAGGATACCATTCCCACTTAACTATAGTATGCATCCCATCAGTTCTTGATGAATCTATAAAACTTACGTTGCTATTTATACAAGTTCCTTCAATATTATTAAATGAAGCAGTTGGCCCATACACTTTAACCTGCACAACCTGGGAAGTATCATTACATCCAAGAATATCAGTGGTAATTAGTCTGGCAAAATAAGTACCTGCTACGGTATATTGATGATTTACTAAAGATGAATTGGTAGTAACTAAGTTACCATCTCCAAAATCCCAATTATAAGTTGTAATATTTGTTTGATTAACATTTGCTGCAGAGAAACTAGCAGAAGTATTTTTGCATATAATTGTATCGATTGAGACCATAACCGGATGCTCATCTATAATATTTATATTTCCAATTGTTGTATCTGCACAACTTCCATTCGATACGATAAGTGTAAAGTTGTAAGTACCTGCTGCACTATAAACATGTGTTGGATTTTGTAAAATGGAACTATTTCCATCTCCAAAATCCCATTTATATGTAACGCCTTCTATTGAATTATCTTTGAATTGAACCTTATAAGGTGTTGAACAATCTCTGATAATATTATACCTGGCAACTGGAGGATCAACGTATATGTAATTTATCCTTTCTGTAGTATCGCTGCAGCCTGTACTTGATGCAATGAGTTTAATAGTAAAATATCCAGTATCCCCAAACTGATGGGAAGGATTTTCTGCTGTTGAAAAACTTCCGTCACCAAAGATCCAAAGCCATTCGTTAGCTCCAGTTGATTGATTGGTAAATTGAATCTCCTCTTTAGAACAAACATTCAGTGGTGCTGCAACAAAATTCGCTGTTGGTTTGTTGCTAATCCTGATAGCTGCTGGATAGATAATAGAATCTTTACAACCACCTGCAGTAGATATGATCAGTTTTACGTCGTATGTACCAGGTGTAGAATAAACATGTGATGGAGCCGGTAGAGTTGAAGTGGAGCCATCGCCAAAATACCATATCCAACTCACAACTGGATCAGGTGAATTAATAACAGCAGATAGGTTTGCAGTATATGGAGTACATCCTAAGTATGGAACGCTTTTTAGGGATTCAATTATTGGTGGTTTGATCTTAACTAATGCTTTCTTTGTTAAAGTATCACTACATCCTCCTGCATTTGTAACAATAAGACTTACATCAAAAATTCCGTTAGTAAGATATGTATGGCTGGGAGTTTTTGATGTTGATGTAAATCCATCACCAAAATTCCACTGATAAATTAAACCTGATGATGATGCACTAAAATTTACTAAAGCCGGGGCTTTACATGTTGTAATATTACCTGACTCACTGAAACTAGCAATAGGTTTGGCATATACAATAACCGTTTTGATAACTGTGTCTTTACATTCGCCGAAATTGCTGACGAGCCTTACTGAATAATTACCTGCTGCTCCAAAAATTTTTACCGGATTAATTTCTGTTGAAGTAGTTCCATCTCCAAAATTCCATTCCACACTAACTACTGAAGAAGTAGAAGTATTCTGAAAGTTTATCAAAGACCCTGCACATGCAGATGTATAAATAAAATCAGCTTTAGAAGCACCAACCAATATTGTTTTGCTCACAGAATCGGAACAACCTGTCGTGTTCTTTGTTACTAATTTTACATGGTAATTCCCTGCAGATGCATAAGTATGTGATGGATTTTGCAATATAGATGAACTACCATCTCCAAAATTCCACTGATAAGAAATAGCATTAGTAGAAAGATTATTGAAATTTATAGTAGTTGGCTCACAACCTGTATTGGAACTGAACGAAAAGTCTGCAACCGTGTTTTGAAGCTGAATAATATTTTGTTTTGTGATGATTTTTTGGCAACCTAAGCTGTTAACCACTTTTAAAGTAACAGTATTGAACCCAGCCTTTGTATAAGTGTGTATTGGGTTTTGTTGACTTGAAATATTTCCATCACCAAAATCCCATGTCCATTGTGTAATATTTCCTGAGCCAGCCAGGCTTTTATCAATGAATTGTACTGCTTTTGGAAAACAACCAAGAGTATCTGAAACAGAAAAGTCAACTATGGGATTTGAATATACAGTGATGTATTGATTCTTAATTACAGAATCCCGACCATTTGCATTAGCTACCACAAGTTTTACATTGTATATACCGGGAGTAAAATAAGTTCCTGTGGGATGTTGTTGTTGTGAAATGGTACCATTTCCTAAATTCCATCGCCAGTTTGTTGCATTACCTGTTGATTGATCATGGAACTTTACTACAAGTGGTGAACATCCAGCAATTATATCAGCATTAAAGTTTGCTGTTAATTGTGCTGATGATTGTATTGATGCAATTAAAAGCAATGCAATATAAGCAAGCTTAGATATCTTGTTATTGGAGGTCACTTGGTGCTAGGTTAGAAACCAAAAATACCATCCCTTAACACGCTAAAATGTGAACATAAACATGTTCTGCATTAAAATGAAATTATTGCAAAAGCTTGGTTTAATCTTTTTTGAAGAAAGAGAGAGATTGCATTTTTTTCTATATGAAACTTACACAGGACTATTACTTATTGTTGTTAACAGCTTTTAATGCCCATTTAATGAATCAAGTTTTATTCCTGTAAAGAATTCGTTAATCATCGGATTTGATTAATTCTCAAGCAGCTTATTTCGCATGGCATACATCACAAGTCCTGCTATCGTTTTTACGCCGATCTTAGATTTCATATTCTGCCGTATTGTTTCAATTGTCCTGGGGCTTAGAAAAACTTCCTTAGATATTTCATCTGTTGTTTTATCCTCACTTATCAATTTTAATATCCGTATTTCTTTATCAGAGAACTTAACAGGGTTTGGATAAAACTTTCTGACTGTTTTTTTATGTTGAAGTTTTAGAAGAACTGCAGTATTAACCAAATCATTAAAATAAAAATCTTCATTCATTACCGAAAGAATAGCCTGGTATATTTCATCCGGATCAGCTGTTTTAGTAAGAAAAGCATTAGACCCCATTTCCATCATTTTGTTAATGATCTCCTGGTCATCGTACATACTAAGAATAATGATCTTGATATCTTCATATTCCTTCCTAATTAGCTTAATGGCATCAATACCATCTATCTCAGGCATCCTAATATCCATTAATAACACATCGGGTAACTTAATCTTCAACTTATGCAGCATGTCCTTTCCATCTTCTGCTTCCCAAAGAATTTTAATGTATTCCCTGTCTTTCAAAGCCATTTTTATCCCATCACGAAAAATCTTATGATCATCTGCAAGAGCTACCTTAATCGTCCTTTCTGTAGTCATAGGAGGTTGTTTGATTTCAGCCTGTATTACAGCCTTTTGTATGTATCAGTTTATCAACAATCAATATATTGGTGATTTTACTTCGTAAATATCTATCCACAATGATAAGGCAATTAGAATATTTACGATATTTACGACCGTAAAAATACGGTACTTCATTCGTGGTTTTACTAATTTTTGATTCCCAAGCAACAATTCTATGTCTTCTGAAATGGTTGCTGATCAAAGATTTCGGTCAAATTACTGTAATTCTATGAGATAACAGAGCTATTGTGGAAAAAATGGTTATGCAGGATTTTTAATAACACATAATCCTATTCAAAATAACCATTAACTGCTAACTAACATGAACAAAGAATTAATCGTTGTAAAAGGTAAAGTAATTGAACAACAGAAATCTTATACTCCAGAAGTGGGTAAAGAGATTGATTATGAAACCGGTGCTAAAATGATCAAAAGAAGTTTTGATGAAAATCCGGATGATGTAATGGCTCAATTTACCGGCAGAAATGTAATCGAAAAGATTCTTGCACAACCTGGCTGTGTAGGTATCAGAACTTTTTACGCCTTAAATGATATGGGTATTCGTCAGTTGATCTTTGTTGGAGTTGACGGAAACGGCAATAATATTCTTGAAATAGATACTATTAATGCGAATGGCAAGATCAATAAAAATAAAGGTGTAATAGTTTCCGGAGGTAAAATTTGTCCGCCTTACTGTGGAGTCGTGACCACCACAACAACTACAACATCGAATTGGTGGTAAATAGATTGATTTTATTCCGTTGATTGATTAATTTTGGAACAAAGCCAAAACTATCAATCCAGAATTAATATCCGATTTCTCTGTCTATTTTAATATAGTACCCATTTTAGCCTTTATATTGTTTCTCCGAAATTGGAGAACAAGGTTAAAATGGGTATGCTTGTTATTGATTATAGCAAACTTTTCCTTTGATCTTATTGGTGTTTATTCTAGCAAGAAACCGCTAGCAACTGGTTATATTCATGAGTTTTCATCTCAGAGCAATAAACACACTGTAGAACTTGAGTTAACTAAAGGTAAAATTCACGAAGGAGAATTTATTAGCTCAAATGAGTTTATCGGATCAATAGCAAAAATAAATGCAACAAAAAGCAGTTCAGGAAACATTATTGTTGAAATAGAAGGAAACACTGCTCCATTAACCTCAGCAGCCTTTAATGTCTATTCTAACTTGAGGATGGTGAATATCCTTTTATTGATAGAACTAATATTTATTTATACAATTTTTTTCTTACTATTTCAAGCTGTGCCATTATGGAAAAAGCTTACACTTACTGCCTTAATATTCTCAGTTGCTTTTTGGTTTTATAGAAATATTCTTTTAGACCTGATCCACTCCTACGGTGGATATTATAATGGCGGTACAACAATTTTGATAATATTGTTTGCATTAGCATTTTTTTATTATCAACTGAAACAACCAGAAAATCCTTTCATTTATTCAACTCCTGCATTTTGGATTATTTCAGCTATTCTTTTGTATAAAGTAGGTACATTTTTCTTATTTCTTTATAGCAATACTTTAGATCAAAATGAAAAGGCAAACTTCTATACTATAAATTCTGCTTTCTATATCCTGCAGAATTTACTTTTTACTATAGCTTTTCTTATAGATGCAAAGAAGAAGCAAGTGAAACATAATCCTAAACGTACCTCACTACAATACATATGATATTGCTGCAGACAAATTCATCTAATATTTCTTTCCTTTTGTTCTTTGGAACATTAGGGATGTTATTGTTGACAATTGGATTGATTCTGTTTATCATTTTTCACCAACGAAAAGTAATACGTTACCAGATTCGAATGCAGGAGATGGAAGCTGAACAGCAGAAGTTATTATTAAGGGCTTCAATAAAATTGCAGGAAGAAGAAAGACAACGTATTGCTGCAGACTTACACGATGATGCCGGTCCATTGTTAGCAACAGCACGATTATATCTTACAGAAAATCTTGTTAACCAGGAAAAAGCCCAGCAATTACAATCCATTTATAATGCAAAGCAGATAATTGATGAAACAATTCAATTGATCAGGAACATTTCCCATAGCCTAATGCCTCCAACACTGAAAAACTTTGGACTTGAATCTGCTGTGACTGATTTTTTTCAAAAAATAAATGGATCTGGTTCGTTAAACGTCAACTGCAGATTCTACGATTATCGTAATCGATTAAAGCCTGAAAAAGAACTAATCGTTTATAGAATCATTCAGGAACTGGTTAATAATATTCTAAAGCATAGTAATTCTTCCTTTATCCATCTTACACAACATGATAACGAAGATGGAATGATCATCAGGTTACACCATGATGGAAGAGGAATTACACAGGAGGATTTTGATAAACTAAATAAAAGTAATGTTGGATTGGGTTTAAAGAATATCAAGAGCAGGCTTAAAGTAATTCATGGTGATATTTTCTTTGAACAAGATGCTTCCCAATCATTCTTCAAGGTTAGTATAGATATTCCAAAAGATGACGACGAAAAATAATTCCGCAAATAAATCCTTTGATTAACTTCGGAAAATATGGACATCAAAGTTGCTATTGCAGATGATCATAAGATTTTTAGAAAAGGAGTTATCCTTTCGCTACGACACTATTCTAATATAAAATTTGTTTTAGAAGCTGATAACGGTGAAGAATTGCTCAACGGACTTGATGAAGCAAAACCCGATGTTATCTTAATGGATCTTCGAATGCCAGTTAAAGATGGTATTGAAGCAACAAAATTTATCAGCAAACATTATCCAAAAATTGCAGTTATTGTTCTTACTATGCATGAAGATGACAGGTTCGTTACTCACCTGATGGAAAATGGAGCCAACGGTTATTTATTAAAGAGTACTGATCCTGCTGAGATAAAGAAAGCAATTACAGATGTTGTTTCCAAAGGATATTATCTCAACAATTTTGTTAATCGAATCTTGTTGAAGAGAGCACATAATAAAACAAAATCTATCCCTTCGCTTAATAATGATTTTCCGGTAACAGATAAGGAGAAAGACGTACTTCGGTATATCTGTATGGAATTTACCAGCCAGGAAATTGGTCAAAAAATGGAGATCAGTCCAAGAACTGTTGAAAGCATAAAAGAAAGATTGATGGAACGTTTTGGCGTTAAAAACACAGCCGGACTTGTTTTCTTCGCAGTGAAAAATAATCTCGTGGATTGATGAAAAAAGTTATGTCGTACAAGTGAGTGACACAAGGAACGATGATTGAAAAACAACAGCTGGCTAAATATTCATCTCCGGCACTTCCCCATTAACGATCAGTTTACCTAAAGTCTTCTCTTTTATTTCTTCAACGGTAACACCTGGAGCTCTTTCTTTTAACACAAAGCCTTCATCCGTTACATCCATTACTGCAAGTTCAGTAACGATTTTCTTAACACACTTTACACCGGTTAAAGGTAAACTACATTTAGGAAGTAATTTGCTTTCGCCTTTAGGGTTTGTGTGTTGCATAGCCACAATAATATTTCGTGCACTGGCTACAAGATCCATTGCACCACCCATTCCTTTCACCATTTTACCGGGAATTTTCCAGTTAGCAATATCACCTTGCTCACTCACTTCCATTGCACCAAGAACAGTAAGATCAATCTTACCTGCCCTGATCATTCCAAAGCTTTCAGCACTATCGAAAAATGCACCACCAGGAATTACTGTAACAGTTTCTTTTCCGGCATTTATCAAATCAGCATCAATATCTTCTTCTGAAGGATATGCACCCATACCAAGAATCCCATTTTCACTTTGAAGGATCACAGTCATGCCTTCAGGAATATAATTCGCTACTAATGTTGGAATTCCGATACCAAGATTTACATACATACCATCTTTCAATTCCTTCGCAATTCTTTTGGCGATGCCATATTTATCTAAAGCCATAATTAAACATTTAAATATTCTTTTATACCTGGTTTATCAGCTAACGAAATGAACTTTCTATGCAGCCCATTGGCCATAGCTACATTAATTGATTTTATGTGATCTAAATTTTTTGCAAGTTGTTTCTTTATTTTATCAAAACCTTCCTGGTTGCTTCCACTTTCTATAAAAGCATTTTCATCTGCGTTTTCTAAGTCACTTTCATAATCTTCTGAATCATCCAGCAGCAATAATGTTGATATTAACGCAAACCAGGTTTGTACTAACTCCAATTTTTTTGCATCGCTACACTTCAATACAGAAATGCTGAACAAAAAAAGATCTCCCCTGTGTAATGACTTAAAGGGAGTAGTTAATGTTGATATTTCATTTTCTGCTCCGTTTAAATAATCAATCACTGCATTTAGAAAATGTTCATCAGTATTTTGATCTACTAGTCTGATACACTCTTTTACTGCTGATTTCTTGCTTATGATGCCAAATTCTTCTTCAGCAGAATAATGGCCGATCTTTTCAAGGGTGGTAATAAATTTTTCTGATAATAATTCAGCTAATGAAAGACCTTGCTTATAATACAGGTCAACTATCAATGGCAGAAAAATATATCCGGGTTGTGCTCGTAAATACAATTGTTTATCCTTCCAATACAAATTCTCTTTTGGAGGTTCTCTATCTACAAAGAATTTTGCAATAGTATCCTCAATACCAAACTCGTTAACTATTGCATTTGCAGTTAAAAACATAAAATCAGTTTTGCAAACGAACAGTTTTACGCTCTATTCTTTTCTGGTAATTTTTTCCCTGGAATACTCTGTGAACATATACTCCTGCAACATGTATTTCATCAGGATCTAATTCACCTGGCTCTACAATATGTTCTACTTCAACGATTGTGATGTTGCCGGCTTTTGCCATTGATGTAGAGAAGTTTCTTGTAGCTTTTCTAAAAACCAGATTACCCATTCTATCTGCTTTCCATGCTTTCACGATTGCAAAATCTGCATGTAAAGCAAACTCCATCAAATGCATTTTACCATTAAATTCTTTTGATTCTTTTCCTTCAGCTATCTCTGTTCCATATCCTGCAGGAGTATAGAAAGCAGGAATACCCATTCCTGCCATCTGAATTCTTGTTGCAAGTGTACCTTGAGGAATAAGATCAACCTCTAACTCACCGGAAAGTAGTTGTCTTTCAAATTCTGCATTTTCACCAACATAACTACTCATCATTTTTTTTATCTGGCGAGTATGTAATAACAAGCCAAGTCCAAAATCATCAACACCGGCATTGTTAGAAATACAGGTAAGGTTCTTCACCCCTTTTTTTACCAATGCATCAATACAATTTTCAGGAATACCACATAAGCCAAAACCTCCTAACATTATAGTTGAACCGTCTTGAATATCTTTTATTGCCTCATCAGCACCTGCAACTATTTTATTCATAAAAAAACTTTACAACAAATGTAAGGGTAAGATTTTTATTAAGTCGGCTATAGGTTATAAGCTATCGTTGCTATAGGCTGTAATCAGGAAACGAGTATCGAACATTTGTATCTGAATATTATCTTAGCTTTTCCGGATTGAGCACTTTCTTTTTTTCCTTGTCAGCAATTGATTTAATGCCTACCATCAAGCCTTTGTATAAGTGGGGATGCTGCTGGTAATATGTATAGCTTTTGTAAAACTGATCTCTTGTTGTTTTATGGATAGCAAATACCTGGTCGTATAATTTAAAAGATTCTGTTTTTAAACTAATAGTCGAATCCTTCAATTTATTTTGAAAAGCAACTTCATCTGCCTGAAGCATATCCCATACAATATTCTGCATGGCTTTTGGCTGGATAATGTTGTTAGGAAGTGAATCCTTATTATTACAAGCCTCCAAAAAACACAAGAGAAGACTAAGAAGAATCACTTGCCTCATTTCAACTCATCTTTGTATTTTGATGCATTCGTAATATCTATTTGCGAAAGAATTGTTGCTGCATCATTTTTTTCCTGAGGTGGAGCTTTCTTAAATATCCTGATCAATTCTAAAGATTTACCCTGCATAAAAAACTGGAGTATCATTGAGTTCTGATTCTGATCATTAAAACTCTTTAGTTGTTTCAATGCTGCAAGAATTGATCTACGTCCGTTTGCTTCATCATCATACATATTATCCAGCCCTTGACGGTAATATGTGTACATCACATCGTGAACAATATTGTATCGGGAATTCATTAAGTTTTCTGCTAACCAATATCGGTTACGCAAACCATCAAAAGCTTTCCAACCACTGATGTTCCTATTATCAGGAGCATTATTTACAATATTCAATGCTTTTTGAAAATACACATCACCACCTTTTGGAGTAAAAGAATTATAATCAAGACCCAGGATAATATTAACGTAATAACCAAACACTGCAGTAATATTGGCAGCTAAAGGATCAGTGCCTTGAACCCTGTTCTCATTAAATTCTATGGGTTGAAATTCAACATACCTGAAAGTAACATCGGCATCCTGGAAATTAATTAATGCTGTTTGATAGGAGGAATTGTAAACAGGCCTTGCAGCTTGTATTGTTAATGAAGCCTGGTAAACATTTGTTTCAACAACCTTATCGATGTTTAATAGGAAATTACATTCAATCTTTTCATGCGTTTGAAAAGTTTCATTGGTCCATTTACGATTATTAAGAAGATTGGTTAGTTGTGTTTGTAAGGTTGTAAAAATCTTCTTATCAACAGTTGTGCTTACACGTTGTGCATTCACTGTAACTTTTGCCTGTAGTTCCTGTGCATTTAATGCAAATGATGTTACTAAGGCAAATAAAAAAAATAATAATCTTTTCATTTACTCAACTCTTTTATGATCAGATCAACAATATCAGCAGCAATTTCAATTTTAGATTTTATTGCAAATTCAGTTATCTCTCCATCTTTATTAAACACTGTGACCTTATTAGTATCATATCCAAATCCGGCTCCCTGATCGCTGAGTGAATTTAAGACAATCATATCAGCATTTTTGGCTTTTAACTTCTCTATCGCAAATTCATATTCATTATTTGTTTCCAGAGCAAAACCAATAACTAATTGATCATCTCTTTTTGATGAGCCTATTGCTTTTAATATATCTTTCGTTTTGTGTAATGATAAAGTAAGAGTGTCCTCCTTTTTCTTGATCTTATCCACCGAAATTTCGGATGGCTTATAATCTGCTACTGCAGCACTCATTACACTAATATCAGCTGAAGGAAAAGAATTGAACACAGCCTGGTGCATTTGTTCTGCAGTTTTTACATGCGTTATTTTGATGTGTTTAAACTTTGAATTTATTGTAGAAGGACCAAGAATTAACTCAACATCGGCTCCCCTTAAATAGAGATTTTCGGCAATAGCGATTCCCATTTTTCCGGATGAATGATTTCCGATAAATCTCACAGGATCTAAAGGTTCAAATGTTGGCCCTGCAGTTACAATTGCTTTTTTTCCTTCCAAATCTTTAGTACGGAAAAATTCTTCCTCCAAATAAGTAATAATTGTTTCAGGTTCTGACATCCTGCCTTCTCCTATCAATCCACTGGCAAGCTCACCATATTCAGCAGGAATAATTTTGTTTCCGTAAGATTCAAGTGTTTTAATATTTCTTTTTGTTGATGGATGATGCCACATGTCTTCATCCATTGCTGGTGAAATTACAACAGGACAAGTAGCAGAGAGGTAAACAGCTTGCAATAGGTTATCACAAATACCTTTTGCCATTTTTGCCAAGCTATTTGCACTACAAGGGGCCACAAGCATTACATCAGCCCATCGGCCGAGCATTACATGATTACTCCATGTATCTTCATCTGCAATATTGTATAAAACAGGATTTTTAGAAAGCGTAGAAAGTGTGAGTGGGGAAACAAAATCTTTTGCAGAAGGAGTAATAATCACCTTTACTTCTGCTCCCGCTTTTACAAATAACCTTACCAACAGTATGGCTTTATAAGCAGCAATACTTGCAGTAATTCCAAGTAATATCTTCTTTCCTTTAAGCATCGGGTATAAAAATAACAAACGACAGAATTACACTGTCGTCTATTATCAAAATATCATTCAATAAAGATTATCGGAAAAGATCTTCATCATTGTCCCGGTAGTAGATTTTATTATCTGCAAATTCCTGAGTAGCCAGGATAGCCGGATTTGGCATTCTTTCATAAGCCCTGGATATTTCTATCTGTTCTTTATTCTCATGAATCTCTTCAAGGCTATCAGTATGACTAGCAAACTCCTCTAACTTATTATGCAGCTCTTCACGAAGTGCTATATTTATCTGGTTTGCTCTTTTAGCAACGATAGCAATTGATTTATACAAATTTCCTGTTGGCTCTTTAATAGCAACAAGGCTTTTTGTTTCAACAACATTACTTGTACTAGAGCTGATTTGCCTTCTTAGCTTGCTCATCTTGTATATTTTTTATATTATTCGAAGATAGTGTTCTATAAGTATTAACCTCAGTTACATATTTGCTTTCCGGAAAACGATCATTGAAATCTTCAACTTCTGATATCACTTTCTCATACCGCTCCTGCTGCTTTTCTACGATACTCATTTCAGCAAACTTATAATAGGCCTTTATCACATTTAACTTATATTCATCGGCTCGATCAGAATCAGGATAGTTCTCAATCAAGGTTGTGTAAGCTACTGCTGCAGCACGAAAATATCCCAGGTTATAATAAAGTGCTGCACTTTTGAATTCTTTAGTTTCTAATTTTTGTCGGCCTTCATCAATAATCTTGGTAGCTTCCTTTACTCTTGTGGAATTAGGGTACTGGTTTATAAACACCTGCATCAATGATATGGCCTTCTGAGTATTTGTCTGTTCTAATTCAATCTTTGGTGATTGCTTATAAAATGAATAAGCTCTCATATATTCTGCTTCTTCCGACTTTGGACTCGTTGGGAAAGTCTCTCTAAAGGATTTAAAAAGATTTTCTGCATTTGCATAATCTTTCTGGTAGTACGCAGTATAAGCATATTTATAATACATATCCTCAAACCTGTTGGTACCTTTTATGTAAGGAAAAAGATCTTCAAAAAGCTGTTGAGCGTTCGAGTATTTTCCCTTTGCATAGTATTGCTCAGCCATTTTGTATTTATACTCATTATCCTTGTTCTTGAGCACCTTTCCAAACTGAGTTGAACAGGAAATTAATACAGTTGAAACTACCAATAAGAGCGAAAGGGTTCTCATCATAAAGTTGGCGAAGTTAAGGATTCGCTGCCAAAATATGAACTAAGGTTAAATCATTCGCTTCCAATGTAGTTAAGGAAAGTATAAAAGAAAAGCCTCCACGAGGGAGGCTTTCATATTATAATCGCTTAAGATTTATTTCTTAAGATTTGGATGTGGTGCAGGTACTGTGTTAGGACCTTCTTCAGTTGTTGGTTGAAGATCTACAGTATTTGCATCACCACCTTCTGCACCATAGCTGAAGATGAATCTGTTCTCAGAGATACCTTGCTGCTCAACCATGTAACGGATAACAGCATTTACTCTATCCCAGCTTAACTGCTGTGCTCTCTTATCAGAAGCTCCATAACCTACCACTCTTACACGGCAGTTTTCGTTTGCCCTGATCTGAGCTGCTGCAGTATTCAATACAGCTTTAGCGTCATTGCTAAGTGCAATTGCACCTGATCTGAATTGTACGCTTGGTAAAGATGAGATTGGACAGTCACCACGACGGCCACCACCTTCTTCAATCATTTTGCGAAGTTCACCGCAACATGCTGGTTCTGGACAGTTACCAACTCCGTCAGCGTTAACTGGGAAGCAGTTCTGAGCTGTAAGTAATTCTTTATCACGGCAATCAGGAACACCATCACCATCAGTATCACGGCTTACACCTTTTGAATCTACAGGGCAACCTGCAGGAGTGTTTGGCTCAAGATCGAACTGATCAGTAACACCATCATTATCAGCATCTGGTAATACTGGCTTAGGTAACTGCATGTGTGTAGGTCTGTTTAACTCATTGTAGATAAAGTTGTTTGGATTAACCCACCATAATGGTTGGGTTCTGTTAGCTGAGTTACCCAGGTTAATACCTAAACGAAGTTGTGTAAAGCTTAAAAAGTCTTTTGATTGGCCAAAGTTGATACCATCCATATTATCGTCGAAGAAATAAGAGAATCTTTGCTCAAGACCAATGTTGAATCTGTCGCTGAGTTTTCTTGCAACACCAAGACCGGCTGTTATTCCATGAACTAATATAAAATTACCATCACCCAAGGTGCCAATTGTGTTGTTACCATAGCCGTTAGGTGCGTTTGTTTCGTACTCTCCATCCCACAAATTTTTTAACTGGCTTCTGATATCACTTCTTGCCTGATTCTGATAATTGATTCCGGAATAATTGTAACGTGCATTATTAGCATCTAAAGCATCAATATCAACATCATTTGCAGAAGCGGTATAACCAACAAATGCAGTCCAGTTGGTTTTAGGATTTCCTCTATACCAACTGATATTGTTTAAAGACCCAACAAGATCCAAGGATAACTGGTGTAAGCGATTACGGTAATTTGCAAAAACCCCCCCATCTCTCCTAGCTGCAGCGGTATAACCAGCCCAAGTGTTAGGAGAACCATTTACCATTGTTTCAGGATTTCTAGGCAAATAATCATACCCATAAGTAAACATACCATTATACTGACCACGAATAGAAAATACATGGCCTAATGATTTTCTCAAAGAAATACCTCCTCCAAATCCAGGACGGGCTGCCATGTCACTTTTCCAGAATGCATATCCGGCTGATAAACCTAACTCCCACATATCTCTTGGTTTCGCGGGATAAGGATACTGATTATTCATGAACTCACTGTGCTGAGCCATGTATTTGCTTGCTATTTTAGCTGAGTCGCTCCAATTGTAGGTAGCGTCGTTGTTTTGTGCAAAGCTTGACTGTATTAGGCATAAGAAGCCTACTATCAATGCGTACTTTTTGCTTGCCATAGGTGAAATTTATATTATTAAAATTGTATATCCTTAGTTACCACTTAATTATGCAAAAATAGTTGTTGAAACTTAAATACCAAATTTTTTAAATTTATTTCCTAATAATCTTAGAACGCTTAAAGACAATAACCTATTGTAATATGTTGCATAGCATTTTTAAATCTCTCCATACTATCTTGCAACTTTTCTTACTCTCATGAATCTTGCAAAAAAGGTTATTACCAAAGAAATTGTCCTGTTTGAACAATATTTCAAAGAAGCTGTCAAAAGCCGTGCCTCATTGTTAGACAGCATCATGCGATATATTGTAAAGCGAAAAGGAAAGCAAATGAGGCCCATGTTTGTGCTGCTAAGCGCTAAGCTGGGTGGGCAAATCAATGATAGTACATATAGAGCAGCTTCCCTTGTAGAACTTCTTCATACAGCCACCTTAGTACATGATGATGTAGTGGATGATTCTCTAGAAAGACGGGGATTTTTTTCCATAAATGCATTATGGAAAAATAAAATCGCAGTGCTTGTTGGGGATTATCTTCTCTCGAAAGGATTATTATTATCACTTGATAATGGGGATTTCAAAGTATTGCAGATAATGTCTGAAGCAGTCAAGTTAATGAGCGAAGGAGAGTTATTGCAAATGGAAAAAGCCAGGAACCTTAACCTGAAAGAAGATATTTATTATGAAATCATCAGAGGCAAAACAGCTTCCCTGCTAGCCTCTGCATGTTCTGCAGGAGCCTATACTACATTTTCAGATCCGATTGCAGTAGATAAACTAAAACTTTTTGGGGAAAAGGTTGGTATGGCTTTTCAATTAAAAGACGATCTTTTTGATTACGGATCTGACAGCATCGGAAAACCTACCGGTAACGACATCAAAGAAAAAAAACTCACACTTCCACTTATATATACTTTAAACAATTGTGATCCTTCACTCAGAAAAAAGATCATCTATATTATTAAGAATGAAAATACAAAGAAGGATAAAGTAAAATTTGTAATTGACTCTGTTACTGAGTTTGGTGGAATTGCCTATGCAGAACAAAAAATGTTTGCCTTCAGAGACGAAGCTTTAGGTATCTTACACCAATTCCCTCATAGTGAAGTGAGAGATGCCCTTGAAGAAATGGTTCGATACACTACCGACAGAGCTTACTAAATGGAAAAACGCTGGAACATACTCACCGCTGATGAATCTGCTATTGATGCTTTGCAACAGGAGCTAAAAATCAATTCCACAATTACTAAAATACTGGTTCAAAGAGGGATTGATAGCTTTGAAAAAGCCAGATCTTTTTTTCGTCCACAACTTTCAGCTCTGCATAGTCCATGGCTGATGAAAGATATGGAGCTAGCCGTTGAAAGAATTTTACAGGCATTTGAAAAGAAAGAAAAAATTCTTGTGTTTGGAGATTATGATGTTGATGGCACTACTTCAGTAGCATCTATGTATCAATTTCTGAAAGCAGAGTACGATGCAGTTGATTTTTATATTCCCCACAGGTATAAAGAAGGATATGGTGTTTCTAAGATTGGAATCGATCATGCAAAAGAAAATGGTTTTGAGCTGATCATTTCTCTTGACTGTGGTATTAAATCAGTTGAATTAATTGCCTACGCAAAAGAATTAGGAATTGACTTTATCGTCTGCGATCACCATTTACCTGATAAAGAACTCCCCAAAGCTGTAGCTATATTAAATCCGAAACAACCAGAATGCAAATATCCTTACAAAGAACTCTGTGGCTGTGGTGTTGGATTCAAACTGATGACGGCCTTAGCTGAACGATTACATTTACCTGAATCATCTTATCTGCGTTACCTCGATCTTGTTGCAACTGCTATTGCAGCTGATATTGTTCCCATGACTGGTGAGAATCGTATAATGGCTTTCTATGGATTGAAAAAAGTAAATGAAGATCCGTGCGCTGGTATAAAAGCCTTAATGAATCTTTCTGCGGTACAAAAAGAGATGCACATCAATAGTCTTGTTTTTGTAATTGCTCCGAGAGTGAATGCTGCAGGAAGAATGGATGATGCTAAAAAAGCTGTTCAACTTTTTATTGAATGTGATCCTGCAAAAGCATTGGAATTTGCTGAGATGCTGCACAGCGATAATTCCGACCGAAGAGAAGCTGATAGCAGTATAACCGAGGAAGCTCTTTCGTTACTTCGTAATGATTCTTTGGTTGACAGAAAGACTACCGTTGTTTTTAAAGAACATTGGCATAAAGGTGTAGTTGGAATTGTTGCGTCAAGATTAATTGAAAGCTATTATCGTCCAACAATTGTTTTAACGAAAAGCGGTGATATTGTTGCAGGTTCTGCAAGAAGCGTGGCCGGTTTTAATTTATATGAAGCCATTCATGAATGCCGTGAACACTTATTAGGATATGGCGGCCATTTTGCTGCTGCTGGAATGACCTTGTTACCAGAACAAGTGGAAGCTTTCAGCACCAAGTTCGAAGAAGTAGTTAGCAGGATCATTCAGCCGGAACAGCTCATTCCTGAAATTGTTATCGATGCTGAAGTAAGTTTTACAGAACTAAAAGAATCATTCTATAATATTCTTTGCCAGATGGAACCTTTCGGACCGGAAAATCTTCGTCCGGTATTCATTGCTAAAAATGTAAAAGAATCGGGCTTTTCCAAAGTCGTTAAAGAACAGCATATCCGATTTGTGGTTAAGCAAAATAGTATAACCTTCTCAGGCATCGGATTTAATATTGCTACTAAGTTCCACCTGTTGCAAATGAATCATCCGCTTGATATTGTTTTTACATTAGACATTAATGAATGGCAGGGAACGAAATATTTGCAACTAAAAGTAATTGACTTTAGATTAAGCGAATAAAAAAACGTCAGCCGAAGCCAACGTTTCATATAACTAATGTTTTCAGCATTAAGCTTCAACAATCAGGTTACTCTTTTTCTCACCCTGCATCAAATCAACACTTCTGCTGATGAATTCTGTTAAGTTATTTCCTTTCAACAATCCCTGGGAAAGTAAAGCAAGGTCTGCAAGATTTCTTACCTGCTTTTCCTGAGTAGAAGCATTGTTTTCTTTCAGAATGTTTTGATAGATCGGATGATTACCATTTACCGTTAATGTTACTTCATCTGGCATAGCACCATAAAAACTCATTCCGCCACCCATTGATGCCATGTCTTTCATTCTTCTCATAAACTCAGGTCTTGTGGCAACAACCGGTGCAGCTTCAGCACTTAAACCTTTCACTTCAACTGTTACGTGCAATTCAGGAATCTGTAAACCAAACATTTCTTTCAATTTCGCTTCTTCATCTTTGCTGAGCACACTTTCACTACTCTCCTGTTTGTCTATAAGATTATCAGCAATATCAGAATCTACTCTTGTTAAATGTACATTCTCCCATTTCATTTCCATATTGTTGATGAAAGCTGAATCTACCAGCGTTTCCATCTTTACCACCTTATAACCTTTGTCTTGTGCAGCTTGAATATAACTGTGTTGTTGAACAGGGTCTGTTGTATATAAAATCACCAACTTACCCTCTTTGTTCTTTTGCGTTGCTTCAGTTTCTGTTCTATACTCTTCATAAGTATAAAACTTTCCTCCGGCAGCATCTTCCATCACCAAGAACTTGTTTGCTTTTTCCAGGAACTTATCATCTGTCATCATTCCATACTTCACGAACAAGCCAAGGCTTTCCCATTTCTGCTCAAACTCATTTCTTTCTTTATTGAATATCTCTTCGAGTTTATCAGCAACTTTTTTAGTGATATGATTATTGATCTTTTTCACATTCGGATCTCCCTGCAAATAACTTCTGCTCACGTTCAATGGAATATCCGGACTATCAATCACACCATGCAGCAACATCAAAAATTCAGGAACGATGTCTTTTACCTCATCAGTAACAAATACCTGGTTGCTGTACAGTTGAATTTTATCTTTCTGTATCTCGTAACTCTGCTTGATCTTAGGGAAATAGAGAACACCAGTTAGGTTGAATGGATAATCAACATTCAGATGAATCCAGAACAAAGGAGTTTCACCAAAAGGATATAATTCTTTGTAGAAATTCTGATAATCCTCCGTTGTAAGTTCAGAAGGTTTTCTTGTCCATATAGGATTTGTATTATTGATCTGCTTGTCTTCAAAATAAATTGCTACCGGTAAAAACTTACAGAATCTTGTGAGGATCGAACGAATACGATCAGCTTCTAAAAACTCTTTGCTTTCTTCATTGATGTGCAGAACGATCTTCGTTCCTCTCTGACTATAGTCAACATTGTATAATTCAAATTCAGGACTACCATCACAACTCCAATACACACCACTTTCATCTTTAAAACTCTTGGTGTATAATTCCACCCTGTCACTCACCATAAAAGCACTGTAAAAACCCAATCCAAAGTGACCAATGATGTTTGCATCTTTGTATTTATCTAAAAACTCTTCAGCACCACTAAAAGCAACCTGGTTAATGTATTTGTCAACCTCTTCAGCCGTCATACCAATTCCACGATCGGTGATGGTAAGTGTTTTTTCATTTGTATCGATTGCTACATCTATTCTTAATTCACCCAAATCACCTTTTGCTTCACCGATAGATGACAAAGTTTTTAGTTTCTGCGTAGCATCAACAGCATTACTGACTAATTCACGCAGAAATATTTCGTGTTCACTATAAAGAAATTTCTTGATGATCGGAAAAATATTCTCCGTCTGAACCCTGATCTGTCCTTTTTGCATAATGTGTAATTTTTATGGAACCAGCTTCTTGTTTACTATTTAGCTTTCGTTGCGTCGCACTCTTCAGCTGAATGTCCATTGCTGAGCTTTGAATAAACGTACAAGTGAGTGACACAACGAAGCTGCCATTTAATCTGCAGCTGACCGCAAAAATCAAATAAAATACCAATCAAAAATTCCTGACAGGATGACAATTATTTTTTTATCCTGGTATAATGGATAAAATCTGTCTGAGGCATATTTTCTTCTCCCAACTGACGCATAATGGTTATCATTTGTCCACGATGGTATGTTCCATGATTGTAAATATGGATTAATACTTCCCAAATGGGTTGCTTGAATTCTTCTTTCTTTGAATTCCTATAAGAAAAACTATGCTCTAACTGAGGAATTGAAGCTTTTTGCACCCATTCCATCCAGTCTTTTCCCTGTTGCAACAATCCGTTTACCGCTTCCTGCATTGTTGGATGAAAACTGAGACTGGGAATAACAATATTTTCTTGCAATTTCATTCGTTGCCACCAGATACTTTCAGCATCCCAAAGATGAATAATAGTGGCCTGTAAAGAACTGAAGCTGCTCTTCACTTCAAACTGTTGTTGCTCGTTTGAAAGAGTGAGTATCTTTCTGGTTACCTCATTATTTGCCCAATAATTATAAGATGCATAAGAAGATAATAGCTCCTTCATGTTTGTTATTTTTGAAAACACGAATTACTCGAATTAGAACGAATTAAAATGAAAAAGAAGTTCACATTAACAGGCATTAGCTCTGTTGCCATGCATACAACACCAGATGTTTTTCCTGAATACTCACATCTCACTCCTATCTATGCAACATCAACTTTTACATTCGATACTGCAGACCAGGGAATGGAAAGGTTTGCCGGAGAAGACAAAGGCAATATTTACAGCCGATGGGGAAATCCAACTTTCAAAGTAGCTGAAGAAACGATTGCTGCATTAGAAGCTTTTGGATTGAAAGATGAAAATGGGAAACAACTTCAGTTGAAAGCTTTGTTGCATTCCAGCGGACAATCTGCTATGACTACAATGTTTATGAGTAACCTGAAAGCTGGTGATAAAGTGCTTTCGCATTATTCATTGTATGGTGGTACACATGAATTGCTGCATAAAGTTTTAATGGCATGTGGTGTTGAAACAGTGATCATAGACATGAGAGACCTGAACAAAGTTGAAGAAACCATAAAGCAGGATGCTGCTATTAAAATGGTACATCTTGAAACACCTGCTAATCCAACTATACAGATCGTAGATATTGAAGCCATCACTAAACTAGCTAAGCAAAAAAATCTTGTGGTTTCTGTTGATAATACTTTTGCTTCACCCTACCTGCAACAGCCTTTTAAATACGGTGTTGATTTTGTGTTTCATTCAACCACTAAATTTCTCAATGGTCATGGTACTGCTATTGGTGGAGTGCTGATTGGTAAGGATCTCAACTTCATGAAAACACAAGCCTGGAAATGGCATGCATTACTTGGTGGAAACAGTAATGCTTTTGATGCTTTTTTATTGGGCATTGGAATGAAGACTTTAGAGGTGAGAATGGAAAGACATTGCAGTAATACAGATGCTGTTACAAAGTTCCTTCAGGATCATTCTTCGATTGCTCATGTGAATTACCCGGGATTTGAATCACATCCTGACCATACCATTACTAAAAAGCAGATGAAACATCCAGGTGCCGTGATCAGTTTTGAGTTGAAAGATGGTTTGGAAGCAGGGAAAAAATTCATTGACAAACTGCAGATGTGTGTTAGAGCTGTTTCACTTGGAACAGTAGACACCTTGATCTCTCATCCTGCATCGATGACTCATTTCGGCGTAAAAAAAGAAGAAAGAGAATCATTCGGCATCACTGATGGATTGATAAGAATGAGTGTGGGTATTGAGAATATTGAAGATATTTTGAATGATCTTGACCAGGCTTTGAAATAATAATCTCTCGCAGAATTCGCTGAAAAACGCAGAAAAAAAAATGAATAATATTTCTATTAGACGAGCTGAAAGAAAAGATTGCTCAAGATTATTAGAGTTGATAAACGAACTGGCAGTTTATGAAAAAGCTCCTAATGAAGTAACTGTTTCTCTCAATCATTTTATTGATAATGGTTTTGGAGAAACTCCTGTATGGTGGGCTTTTGTTGCAGAAGTTGACGGAGTAATCGTTGGTTTTGCTTTGTATTATATTCGATACTCTACCTGGAAAGGTGCCAGGATGTATTTAGAAGATATTATTGTTACTGAAGAGTGGAGAGGAAAAGGTATCGGCAAATTATTGTTCAACTGCCTTATTGAAGAAGCGAAAGAAAAAGGCTGGAAAGGAATTTCATGGCAGGTTTTAGAATGGAATGAACCTGCTATTAATTTTTATAAAAAATACAATGCAAGTTTTGATGGTGAATGGGTGAACTGCAGTGTGATTGTGAATAGTGAATCTTAAATAGTGAATGGCAAAAATTGATTCAAAAAAAGAAAAAGGCTGAAAAATTCAGCCTTCATTCGTGTAATTCGATTTTAATTCGTGTTATGATTCTTTCACTCTCTCAACGTAATCACCTGTCTTTGTATTAATGCGGATCATTTCGCCATCATTTACAAACAAAGGAACATGAACAGTTGCTCCTGTTTCAACAGTAGCAGGTTTAGTAGCTCTTGTTGCAGTATCTCCACGAACACCAGGTTCGCAATAAGTGATCAATAAGTTTATTTTCTCAGGTAATTCTGCACCAATTGGTTGTTCTGTTTCAGTGTTGATGAACACGAATACTTCACCACCATCTTTTAAAAACTGTGGTGCATCGATCATGTCTTCGTTCAATGCAATTTGTTCGAAGGTTTCATTATTCATCAGGTTGTAACCGCTTTCATCTTTGTATAGATATTGAAAAGCTTTTTTCTCAACACGAACAGGATAAATTGTCTCACCACTGTTCCATGTTTTTTCAATTGATCTCTTGTTATCAACACCTTTTAATTTCGCCCAAACTTTTGCTGCGGCACGGGCTGTTTTATTTTCACCAAACTCAACAACAGAATATAAGCTGCCATCGAGTTTAAGTATCATACCACGACTGATATCGGAAGTAGTTGCCATAAAAAATAATGTTTTGATTTTGGTTTGCAACAAGCTTGTCATCCTGGGCCTGTCGAAAGACGGCAAATGTAGCTGATTTGAATTATGCAGCCAACTACCGTACATTATTCATCGTTCCTTGCGTCGCACTCTTGTACAACAAAATCATGGATGAGCTGTTTGATAGTTAACTAAGATCAATCAATAACCATCTACATCCTTGTTCAAAAGAGTTCTGAACGTACAAGTGAGTGACACAACAGGAGCTAAATAGTAATTTCCAGGCTAAGTACATAAAAAAAGCCCTCAAATACATGAGAGCTTTTTATTATAAGCAGTTATAAATTAAGCTTCTTTCGCTCCTTCAATAAGAACGGTTACTTTATTATTCAATACCTCAACAAATCCACCCTGGATTGAATAATTCTCAGAGCGGTTTTTATCTACAAGTATTTTCATATTGCCTTTACTCAAAGCACTTACCATAGCTGCGTGTTTGTCTAATACTTCAAACAAACCCGAAATGCCCGGTAATTGCACACCATACACTTCACCGCTATAAAGCTTACGTTCCGGAGTTAATATTTCTAATGTCATAAAAAGTCAATAAGTCATTTGTCAATAGGTCATTTAAAATCATCAAGCCATTGACCAATGACTCAATGACCAATGACTCAATTATCCTTTCGCCTGCTCCAACATTTTCTTACCTTTTTCCATAGCATCTTCAATAGTACCTACAAGGTTGAATGCTGCTTCAGGATATTCATCTACTTCACCATCCATGATCATATTGAAACCACGGATCGTATCTTCAATAGAAACAAATACACCTTTCAAACCTGTGAACTGTTCTGCTACGTGGAAAGGCTGAGATAAGAAACGTTGAACCCTACGAGCTCTTGATACAGTTAGTTTATCTTCTTCACTCAATTCATCCATACCGAGGATAGCGATGATATCTTGAAGTTCTTTATAACGCTGTAAGATCAACTTAACCCTGTTAGCACATTCGTAGTGAGCTTCACCAACGATTGCAGGAGTCAAAATTCTTGAAGTAGAATCCAATGGATCTACCGCTGGATAAATACCTAAGTCGGCAATCTTACGAGACAATACAGTTGTCGCATCAAGGTGAGCGAAAGTTGTTGCCGGAGCCGGATCGGTCAAGTCATCTGCAGGTACGTAAACAGCCTGTACAGATGTGATAGAACCATTTTTAGTTGAAGTAATTCTTTCCTGCATCAATCCCATTTCGGTAGCAAGTGTTGGCTGGTAACCTACCGCTGAAGGCATACGACCTAATAAAGCCGATACCTCAGAACCTGCTTGAGTGAAACGGAAGATATTATCTACGAAGAATAAGATATCTTTTCCTTTACCTTGTCCATCTCCATCACGGAAATATTCTGCGATAGTTAAACCAGAAAGTGCCACTCTTGCTCTTGCACCTGGAGGTTCGTTCATCTGACCGAATACGAATGTGGCTTTAGAATCTTTCAAACCTTCCATATCTACTTTGCTGAGGTCCCATCCACCTTCTTCCATAGAGTGTTTGAAGCTATCACCATATTTCATGATACCAGCTTCGATCATCTCTCTTAACAGGTCATTTCCCTCTCTAGTTCTTTCACCCACACCAGCAAATACTGAAAGACCACCATAACCTTTGGCGATATTGTTGATCAATTCCTGGATCAATACGGTTTTACCTACACCGGCACCACCAAACAAACCGATCTTACCACCTTTTGCATAAGGCTCAATAAGGTCAATTACTTTGATACCTGTGAAAAGTACCTCTGTAGCTGTACTAAGGTTTTCGAATAAAGGTGGTTTATTGTGAATTGGACGGCCACCAGCTTTGCTAACTTGAGGTAACCCATCAATCGCATCACCGGTTACGTTGAACAGACGACCATTAATTCCTTCACCCACAGGCATTGCAATTGCTTTACCCGTGTCAATCACTTCCATTCCACGAACCAGACCTTCGGTACCATCCATAGCGATCGTACGAACACTGTCTTCACCCAAATGCTGTTGCACTTCGAGTACCAGTGTATCTCCACCTGGTCTTTTGATCTCTAACGAGTTATAAATTTCCGGGAGATTTCCCTCGAACTGCACATCCACTACTGCACCGATGATCTGCTTGATCTTACCTGTTGTAGCCATATATGTAATTAATTAGATGATTTCTATGAAAACAGGTACAGTCCTGATTTCAGGCGGCAAAGGTAAGGGTTGAGGGTTAATGAACAAATGGGATTTTTTGGAAAGATTTGAATATTTATAGTCAGCAAAAAAGAAATTAACACCATACGTAATAGTAACTGTAATATCATACTTTAGATGAAAATTAAAACAAACATCTATGAGAAAAATTTCTACTCTACTTCTTTTTTTGTTTTTGGCGATGCAAGCCTCAGCCCAATCCACTTACAAAAACGGTGTTCTTAGTACAGGCGCAACTACAAAAAGCGGAGTCGCAGCTCCTGCAGGATATACATGGAGCGAACTTCAGAATGACAATGGCAATACCACGGAAAGCAATACTAATTTAGGCTTTGGTGCTAGTGGCGATGGAACTAGTAATCTGCGAATCGCAGATGATTTTACAGTTCCTTCTGGACAGCAGTGGCAAATTAGCCAATTCCATACTTATGGATATCAAACAGGTTATACTGGAACTGCAAGCCCTTTCAATGGAATTCGGGTTCAGATTTGGAATGGAAATCCAAGTACTGCGGGGTCGTCTATAGTATTCGGAGATCTTACTACAAATCGTTTTGTCAGCAGTATTGATTCGCTGACCTATAGAATTGGAAATACTCAAGTACCTACAGCAACAACTCCTGGCACTACAAGAAAATTATGGAGAATTACTGCTGACCTCACAGGTGTTAATTTACCTGCCGGAACGTATTGGATAGAGTGGCAAGTAACTACTACTAGTGGTACGGGTAGTTTTTTACCTCCAGCTACTGTCGTAGGTGCGAGAACTGTCACTGGATGGAATGCAGTACAATTCAATGGAACATGGGGTCCATTGCTTGATGCCGGAAACCCTGCTGCTGCACCAGATGTTGCTCAAGACATGCCATTCGAACTAACTTACAACAATGTTTTACCAGTGACAATTTCAGCTTTTGAAGCTGAGAGAAAAAATGAAATAAATTTACTTAATTGGAGTACTGCAACAGAACAAAATAACAATGGCTTTGAAATAGAACGAAGTGCTGATGGTATAAGATTTTCTAAAATAGGGTTTGTAAAATCATTAGCCACGGAAGGTAACAGTGTAAACTCTATCTCCTACAGCTTCATTGATAATCGTCCTCTTAAGAGTACGGCTTTTTACAGACTTAAACAGATTGATAAAGACGGAAAAATAAACTTCTCAAAAATTGCGTCTGTTAAAGGTGACCAATCATTTGGAATTGCAATTTATCCGAACCCTGTGAGAGAAACCTTGAACGTGGCTATCACAAGTAATAGAAGTGAAAAAACAATGATCGTTATCACAGATTTATCTGGAAAAATTGTAATGCAGATAAATTCATTTTTAGTTATAGGTGATAATAATTTATCAGTAAATGTTTCTACACTTATTACTGGTTCGTATTATATCAGAGTAGTGAACAGTAGTTCAGAATTTAAAGTAGCACAGTTTATAAAAAACTAAGAAGCTAACCCACTTATACAAAAAGTTCCCATAGTCTGGGGACTTTTTTTTAATATTGTCCTATTCAAATCGGGGAAATAATATCTACGTAGGTAGTCTTCTTTGATTTGTTTACCTTCATTATTATAAAATTTGTTTTATGAAAAAATTTTTACTTAGTGTACTTCTGTTTGTTGCTGTATTCTGTGTTAAGCAGTCGGCAGCCCAGGTGACTTTATTATCTGATGATTTCGAAACTCCGGCTGCAGGTAGTACCGGAACATGGACTGGTGACTATCTTGGCACTTTAGCTAATTATCCTTACAATGCTTTTTACGTCCAGTCTGCTTGTACTCCTATTGCCGGAACGAAAAGCATGCATTTAACTGGTATAACTTCTGCGTCAGCTGCATCATGTAGTTATCAGAATATAAATGCCACAAACAATCCTGGCTATGCAGCTCTAATATACAAACAGGTTGATGCAACAGGAGTAACTGATGTAAAAGTAAGCTACAAATGGAAAGGGCTTGGCGAAGCTGGAGCAGATTATGGCAATCTAGTTTACACAACTGATCTCACAGGAGCTACCGGATGGACAGTTGTTGGCTCAAACTTACAGGGTAGTGCAACACCTGTTACAGAAACAAATGTTGCTTTACCGGCATCACTGAACAATTCACAATTTTTATTAGGATGGCGATTTATTGCAAATGCAACTGTACAAAATCAACCAGGTTTAGCTATTGATGATGTTTTGGTAACTGCAACAGCTCCATCTGCACCGATGGCTGTTGGTACCATTACCGCAACACAAATGACTGGCGAAGTAGAAAAAGGTTCTACCAATAATCGCATGATGCGTATCTTAATTCCAGTTACCGGAACAACGGGAACACTCACTCTTACGAATCTAACAGTTACATCTGGCAATACAAGCAATGCAGATATTACCAATGTTAAATTACATGCTGGCACCGCTACTGATATTATTGAAATGCATGGCACGCCTGTAACATTTTCAGGAAATACTGCAACCTTTTCTGGATTAACCAGCCAACTTGGATTCGGTAATAATTATCTATGGATTACATATGATATAGCCTCAGGAGCACCTTTAGGAAATACGCTTGATTTAAGTATAGAAGTTGGTGGTATCACTATTGTTGCCGGTGGTGGTGCAACTTCTCCCGGAACTCAACCTGCATCTGCATTAAACCCAACAGAAAGCAGAAAAGTAGGATACTGTCAAACAAGTTACCCAAGTGATGTTGAACCTATAACTTCTGTAAATTTTGCAGGTATTAATAATACTTCCCCTGCTACTATTAATGGTTCTCCTGCACAGGAAGACTTTACTAGTATTACTGGAGCGGTAACAGCAGGTCAAACTTATCCTATCACAGTAAAAGGAAATACCGGTGGTAATTATAGTGATAGCATTGTTGTGTATATTGATTGGAATAGAGATGGATTCTTTACAGGAAGTAATGAAAAATATCGTATCGGTGTTCTTACAAATTCCACAGGTGCTGACGCTATAGAAGTTACCGGAAACATTGCCGTTCCAACCGATGCTATAAACGGTACAACCAGAATGAGAATTCTTAAAAAATGGCTTTCTGCCACTCCTCCTTCTGTAGAGGCATGTAATCCAAGTGGATATGGACAAACTGAGGATTATTCATTAACAGTAAGTGGCGGATTACCTGTTACATTGTATTCATTCACCGGACGTACAGAAGGAGCTGTGAATTTATTACAGTGGACTACTGCTACTGAAATCAATAACAGAGCGTTCGAATTACAAAGAAGTGCCGACGGAAGAAATTATACTTCTATTGCAACTATACCTTCTAAAGCAGAAAATGGTAATAGTGCTTCACAACTTACTTATCAGTATACCGATACAAGACCTTTATCAGGCACTAATTTTTACCGCTTAAAGCAAATAGATTTTGATGGTAAATTCAACTACTCTGATATTGTAACATTGAAATCAAAAGCTACTGATATTAGAATCAGCAGTGTATATCCAAACCCAACAAGAAATGAATTGAATCTTGTAATTGCTTCTCCTTCTTCAGAAAGGGTAACAATTGTTGTTACTGATCTTACAGGAAAAGTGATCTTACAAAGAGCAACGCAACTTGTAAATGGTGATACCCAAGAATCACTGAATGTACAATCACTTTCTGCCGGAACATACATGGTTAAAGTTGTATGTGCTAATGGTTGTGAAACTGCAGTACAGAGATTTGTGAAGTATTAATAAACACACATCTTAATTATTTAAAAAGGCTGTCGATTGACAGCCTTTTTTGTTGCATCTCATTAAAGCACTATCTAATTTTATTGTATGATCTTTATTATTGAGAAGCAATTTCACTGGTAATTATTTTGAAGAATAAAAAGTTGAATATTTTATAAAAGCACAAGTGAGTGACACAAGGAACGATGATAGTAGTATTGCAGCTAAGTAAAAAACATCAGAAAGGATAACCAATTGCCAGGTTGAATATCGATCTTTTCCAAAGGCTTTTTAAAGACTGATCTGTTGCTGTAGTAGCCCATGGCTCTCGTAAAGGGAAAGCTAGATCTCCACGAAGGATAACAAGGTTAAGATCTATTCTTAATCCAAAGCCAGCACCAACTGCAAGCTGACTTAAGAATTTACTGCTGAATTTTCCGCCAGGTCTTTGTGGATCTTCATTCAACGTCCAGATATTACCGGCATCAATAAAAATAGCTCCATTAAAAATTGAAGTAAGATTAAAACGAACTTCCGTGTTTACTTCAAACTTTATATCTCCTGGTTGATCCGGTAAAAATGTTCTGGAAGTATCTGCATTGCCGCCATAAAATGTTCCGGGCCCCACCGATCTTGCTCTGAAGGCACGAATACTATTTGTACCACCAATAAAAAAAGCTCTGGAGAAAGGCATCTCACTACTGTTGCCATAAGCATAGCCAACTCCAAATATCATTCTGCTTGCCAACATGTTCGTTGGACTATTATTAAAACGTAGATAATGCCTTACCTCTGGTTCTAATCTTACATACTGAGCAAATGGTACATTTAAAATTTCTTTTTTGTCTGACCCTTTTGCACCTGTTAATAAACCAAGCAGATTTCCTGAAAGATCTATGTTACCATTGATGTACAGGTTATGTGTTCTTCTGTTTGGTCTTATCTGCGAATTATAATTGAAGTTATAGTTTGATCCGATGATAAATTGAGGCTCGATACTTCTTTGCAGTGTAGGATTGCTATTCAGTTCTTTTTGAAACTCCGGAGTTATATGTAATGGATCAACATAATTGATGGAGAATACATTTAACTGGTGCTCTTTCCTGATATTATCTTTCCATACATAACCTACATTCAATTTGAAGGAGTTGAGGCTATACTGATCAGTTCTGTTGTACAGTTCATATCCGAAATTCATTCTTGTTTGCGGCACAAATTCACTACTTGTATTAAAACGGAATGGAAAAGTAATACGGGGAACGATGAAATTCAGATCAGCACCTAAACGATTTGTTGAAACTGCAGGTTGATTGCCGGAAATTTGTCTTTCAATACCGGCAAAAGCACTAACAGTAAGCAACTCTGCTCCTCTTAGTAAATTTCGGTTTCTCCAGCTTAATGTAATCTCTGAACCTGTTGCATTGCTTGATTTTGTAAGTCCACCTACTTCCAAACGAATTGATTTCTTCTGCAATGGTGTGAGATAATAATATGCATTCAACAAACTGGCGGTATCTGTTTGCACTTCTTCAAACTGAACCTTTACAAATTTGTAAACACCAAGACTGATCAATCTGTTAAGTGAAAGATTATGATCATCCCTGTTGTATATATCACCAGGTTTTATTACTAATGTTCTATCGAATACTTTTGGTTTGAATCTTTGTTCCGGATCAATAATAAAATATCCATTGTACAAAGAAGAATCAGGTTTAATGCCACTAGTATCTGTAGCAGCAGTGTTTAAAGCATAATCTGCATGAACAATTATATCATTAATGCGATATACTTTTCTTGCATCACCAGGTGTTTCTGATTTCCACCTGACCATCATGTTTACTTTGTTACCACCAATAGTTGAATCTACATTAACAATGAGATAATCCGGGCTGAAGTAGAAATACCCAACGTTCTTAAGTCTTGCATCTATCCTTACTCTTTCAGCTTTTATAATATCAAGATCATATGGCTCACCTGTCTTTAACAACGTTCTGTTAGCAGTAGCAGTGATTGCTTTACTAAGTTCGCTGGAATCTGCAGGAAAAGAAACTGCATTAATACTGTATTGTGATCCAACTTTAGCTGTAAAAGTTACTTTTGTTTTATTTCGTTTGGTTACAGTATCAAATGAAACTGATCCATGGAAATAGCCCTTATTATGCAATCTATTTTGTAATACTTCATTGTTCTTTTCAAAATTTACAGAACTGGTTAAGACAGGTGGTTCGCCTATTCTCTTACCTACAAATGGAAGCTGACTGAACATTAGTTTAAAACGAATGCCTAAAAATTTAGAATTAGGCCAAGGTCTTACCAATGCTTCCAGTTCACTTGCCAGTGCTTTTCGTTCTTTAGCACCTTTATCTGAGTTTTCAATCTTCACATCAGATCCAACAAATAAAGTTTCACCGGGAGCTAACTTCGGACTACATGCAGTAGCCAAAGCAGAAATAATCAATATATAAAACAGTATTCTCATTTGCTTTGCGGATCTTCTACTGGTTTTGGTACTTCTTCAGTGGTGTTTGTAGTTGTTCTTCGTCTGGTTGGCAGCGGATCATCGGTTTTTCTTCTTCTAAACAATTCCCTGAAATGATTGTAATCCATCGTCATTATAAAACGAAGGCCTGATTCAACAACCTGACCTTCTACCATCACTTCATATATATTCCTGCGATAAGCTCTGAGCATGTATTTGCCATCTTTGCTTAATAAATAATCAATAGCAACATCACTGGCAAAACCTGTAGAAGGTGAAGTTGGAGAATTGCTATTTGCAGGCCCTTCCAATTCAAAATTGCTGCCAATGGTAACACGAATTCTATCATTAAACATTTGCCTTGTGAGAGACACATTCAAATCTGTTCTATTTCTTAATTCGCCTGTTGAATAATCTTCCTGCGATATTACTCCGAAGCTGAGGCCAAATCCAGGTAACAATTCATTAGCCCATTGATTTAATTGCTCTGTTATCACACGACTTACACTTTCTCTTGCCAGTCTTGCAACACTCACACCTGCACCAGCATCCTGGAATGGATTTTCCTGAACGAATCTTCCTAACAACAGCAAAGCAAATACCTGCTTATTCAGTTCAGCCTGGTCTCTTCTTACCTGTATCAATTTCTCATCTACTTCTTTCCATGCTGCAGCATAACCTTGTGGCATCTGAATATCGAAGCTGATAACAGGTTCTAATATTTGTCCATTCAAATACAACATTACATTAAATGGTAATCGTTGTTTGAAACGATTTAATGCAGCAGTACTTTCACCTAACTGTGGAGCAACCAAATTTATCGGTGCTGTATTAGCAACATAAGTAGCAGTCACATCAACTACAGCTTGTGTTGGATCGCCAGTCCATGTTACCGTACTTCCTTTTTGTATATCGAATCTTCTCCTGATAAATTCAAATGAAAGTTCGTAATAACCACTGTTTAATTCATAGTTACCAGTGAGTGAAATCTTTCCGCTTCTATCGATACCTGCTGCAAGATCTGCACGGCCTCGCATAGATAAAATATCACCAGTGAGATCATTTACTATCAGATTCAATTGTGCAGCTGTATCTGTTTCGATTGTTGCAGCAACATCTAATCCTGCAACATCCATACTGTTGATGATGGAATCAAGTACATTACGTGTCTCTACGAAAACACTGTCGGTTGGATTATCCATATCAACGAACTGCACTACTCCTTCTCTTGATACAATTTCAGGATTACTTCCCGGTAATACAACAAAAAGATCTGTTCCTTCATTTACTCTTAGATTTCCTTCAAGCGTAGGAGTTTTCATGTTTCCATACACAGCAAGATCAACGTCAATATTTAACTTACCATAATACTCTGAATTAGCGGTTCGCTTTGTATTCATCACACGGAAATCATTTGCCGTGAGATAAAAATCATATTCAAAATCTGTGAAGTCAGATGTAGCTATTGAACCGTCGATGATCGCTTCACCACCTAATGAATCTTTTATTACAAAATTGTCTAACCGAATACCTTGTGGTGTTACTCTTAACTCCTGGTTGGGCAGAGAAAAACGTTCACCTAAAATAGCAGGGGCAATAAATGCATTATTGAATCGTAATGTTCCATTTAAATCAGGAGCTGTTAGTTTTCCTGCAACATCCATATTACCACT
This sequence comes from Bacteroidota bacterium, assembly GCA_023386555.1. Classification (GTDB taxonomy): domain Bacteria; phylum Bacteroidota; class Bacteroidia; order Chitinophagales; family Chitinophagaceae; genus JAEZDC01. The sequence continues at coordinate 291,714 of JAEWJK010000003.1, forward strand.
AATGGTACCACCAATATCCCTTAATTGCTCAGTAAGAAACGGTTTGATGGATGACAGATCAAACTTGTTCATATTGAGCTTCATGTCTAATGTTTGTGAAGAGATCACATAGCTGCCATTAAGATGCACATCATTGCTATCACCAAGCAATCTTATATCAGCTGCAAGTGTATTAGCAGTTTGATTATTTATTTTTGCTGTAATATTTCCTAATGTATCTCCCTTATAACTAAAATCCTGCATCTGGAGATCAGAAGTAAATACAGGACTTGTATCGAAATTGCTGACCAATGCAGTACCATTAATCGTTCCGCCCATCAGTAATTGATCCTGATTGATGATGCCGGTGATGGTACTTATCTGGAAATTTTTAAAAGCAAGATCAATAGGACTATTCGGAACAGAGGTTCTGCTGTTAGCACTCAGCACCTGGTCTCCTTTGCTGATAGTGAAATTATTCACCAATAATCCCGCAGTAGTTGACTGAATAAAATTACCTGCACCAACAGACCATCTGTCGTAATCAAACATTACACTATCCTGGTTGAGGCTAAAACGAAATCCACCCGGAATACTTGCAGCAACACCTGCTAGCCGGTATCGTGATTTATCCAGCCTATCTTTTACATCAAGCCGAACATTTAAAAGATCATTCATCAGATCACCCGTAACAGAAGTTCTGTATGCCCTGAAATCTTTAGTACCGACTGAAAAAGCATTGACAGAATATAATAACTGGTTTGCAGTAGTATTGGCATTTATTGTTAAACTATCTGCATACTGCCCATTAAAATAAAATTTTCTTGTACCTGCAAGGAGCCTAAGATCATTCCGTGTTGTGTTGAGGTTTGCAGTAAGACTTACCGTATCAGTGCCTTTTATTTCAGGCATGAATGCATACAAAACATCTGAAGGAAAAACTGTTGCTGTTAATGTCCAATCCTGTTGTGCTGTTAGAGTTTTACTTTGATAACCCGGAATTGTATAGTATTGATGAATGATATTCTGCACAGCATAACCGATCTCTGTAAGGTTATAATTTCCCTTAAGATCAACTATTGCAACTTCTGATCGTAAAGCTATTGAGTTTGGTGTAGCAATAAGTGAGATGGTATCGATAGTGAACCGCTTTCCTTCCTTCACAAAAACTACATTGGTAATGGTTGCATTACCATTTAATGTTGCCATATTCAGTGATGGCATGTTTACATTAATGTTACCATGAATCTTAAACGGTACATTACTAAAGCCAAGTGCATTCAAATTCAAACTATCTACCTGTAATTGCAGATCGAGTGAAGGGTTTGTGAGTTTCAAATCAGATACCACAGCAAAATCAAGATCTGCATTGCTGTCTTTGATATCTCCCTTTCCATTTAAAATTCCATTACGAAGATTACCGGTGAACTTAATATTATTGTATGTGTATCCATTGATGTGTGCAGAAGAAACATAGGCATCGATGTCTATTGGAGCACTCTTAAAATCAAAACCATTACCTGAAATATTTGCCTGCATGCTCACCTTTCCAATGTTTGGTTGCATTAAAATGTATCCTATGTCTAACCCTTGTGTGGTTGCTTTGGCTTTATACCGTTGTCCATTCATTGTTGCTGTGAGATCAACATTCCCTTTATTCGTTTGAGCCACTAATCTTGTATTATAATTAGTAGGTGAACCTTTAAAAGCAGCTCTGCCAGACATAGTTTCGGGTAGCCTGATATTATCTGGAATAGACCCTTTTGGCAGGAATGCAGCAAGATCAGTTTTTGTTGTACTGAATCTATTCACTACAAGATCGAAGTATGGATTGGTAGATGGTAGTCCTTTGATTGAACCTGAAACCGAGAAAGTTGAATTTCTAAAACTGCTTACGTTTAAAGTAGGAATACTCAGGTCTTTAATGTATCCACGAACAACAGCATCAATATTGAATATCTCGTTTTCATTTCCTTTAAAGGGAATTACATTTCTTAATGCAGGGGCAAAAGCAATGATGTCTCTTACTGCAACAGTTGATTGATCGATATCTGCATCCAGATAAATATCACCAGGACGTAAGGCCATCGATTCAATAGATTCGTAAGTCAACAAAACCCTTCTTCTGAGATTTGTTTTATCCGTCTGAATGAAAAGATTCTCAACAGAGGTTTTTGTTTCACCGTACACAAGATCACCTTCTAACTGCCGTAAGACAATTCCACTTTTTTGTTCTCTGAATGAGCCACTTTCGATGGAAGCCTCAATTGCTACAGGCGAAAAAATAACAGCAGTGGCTTCAAGATTAAGATCCTGGTAACTCATATGAGCATAATCCATCACACCAACCTGGCGTGGCTGATTATTATCATCATATTGAACAAAATTATTCTTCAACGAAATCTTATCTGAACGAATTCTCCAGGGATTATTGGCCTGGGCTTCGATATCTTTTCCAATTTCTCTTGCTGCTATTTCTGCTTGTTGTGATCTTCCGAATACAATTTTTGCAGTAGTATTATTTAGTTGAAAGTCTTCCAGGTTTATGTACATCGAATCAAGATCTATTGATCTTGCATCTGCTATCAGATCACCTAACTGCACATCGGTAGTTATAGCAGAAACCGCATTATCGTAGTTGAATGTAACATTCTTAAGATTGAGTTTATCGAGATTGATATCGAATTTCGGAGGAGTGTTTTGTGCTTCGACTACAGCCATTGGTCTTGGTGTAGCAATTGGCTTATACTGCTTCATACGAATAGCAGTATTTTTAAGATTGATCAAAGGAATAGTATAAAGAAAACTATCAGGATTTATTTCATCAACATCAGCGGAAAAATTTCCGATGTTTATATACATATCACTTCCAATATGATCATCCCTAAAACTGGCTACTACTTTGTTCAACACAACTTTATCTAAATTCAGTTGCATTGGAGCTGATGTGGAAGTGCTGGTGGAAGCTGTGGTAAATGCATTAAAAATGTATTCGTAGTTGAAAGCTGAATCAGTTCCATTACGATAGATGTTGGCTCTTATGCCATCAAGTTGAATATCACTTATTGAAACTTTATTATTGAGGAGTTCGAAGAAAGCAATGTTCACATTGAGCTTTTCGCCGGCTAACAATGTATCACCACGTTGATCTTCGAAATACACATCTTCAAGTATAATTCGTTTAGGAAAGGTGATATTGAGTTTACCGATTCGTACCTCTGTTTTTAACTTGTTCTCTAAATATACTTCTACTTCGCCACGGACATAATTCTGTACCGCCGGAACCTGAATCAACAAGTACACCAGCAACACAAGGCCCAGCAAACTCACGAATATCCAGGCCAGTATTCTTGAAACACGGCGAACAACTCTCAATTGATATTGTCTTTACTCATTAACAGATATACAAAATCGGCCTTAGCCGATCTGTTTAATTTTTATTCTTATACTTCAACCTCGTCCTCGAATCAAGCCAAGTAATAATGAAATAATAGCAAGTACCAGAAGGATATGAATCAGACCAGTAAACGATCCAACAAAAAATCCAAAGAACCAGCCGATTACTAATATCACTGCTATCAGGTATAAAATGCTTCTCATATCCTTTCTTATAATTTTTTACTCAGCTTTGCAAACAGATAACTCAAACCGGTAAATATTCCAACTGATTTTGCAGACTTTGCAACCTGTTTTTTTGCTGCAGCTTTTCGTTGTTCATTTTTACCATTGAACAACCATCCAAATAAACCTGATGCAACGCCATAACTTCTTTTTGTGATCCGTGCAGCCAGGAAGCCAGGTATGATTGCTAATGCACCATACTTTAAGGCCTCTTTGGGTAATTGAGTCATCTTTTCTTTCAGCACTTCCTTTTGCATGATCGTTCTTGCCTTCACTCTTAGTATCTCGGCATTCAGATCATCAACAGTGGAAATCTGCATCAATTCAATTTTTTGAGATGCTGTCATCTTGCTTTTCTTTTTCTTCTTTCTTTTTTGAATAGATAGAACTGATCACAGCATTGGAAACTTTTTTGGTCACCCATTTTCTTGCAGTGATCAGTATAACGATCAATGCAACATAAATGGCTGTTACAATTCCAAAGCCCCAGATAAAGCTGCCGGTAAGTTCACTAAATACAAAACCAAGCGTAATGCTTAAAAAAATGAGTGCAAACAAAGCAAACAAACCTAATGCTACACCATTCACAATTCCTGCTGTAGCGTTAGCAGCTTTTTTCGACATCTCAAGTTTCAGCAATAATATCCGGTCTTGAATGTACTGTTCCAGCAGCTTTTTCGTTTCAACAAAAAAGTTTTCTTTTTTCTCTTTGGGCTGCCCATTTACGGTAGGCTCTGTCTCTGTATTAAACTGCATTTTGTGCTGTTTGGTTTACATCTTCAGTGGCACCCTTTCCTTTGCTCCAGAGTTCACTCACTTCGTCAGTTAAACCACTTAATCCATCTTTTACTTTATCACCTGCATTAGAAGCGAAGTCTTTGATGTTATCTAACATCTCTTTACCCTTTTCGCTCTGCAATAAGATAGCAATAGCAGCACCTGCAGCTGCACCAAGTGCTAAGCCGGATAAGAATCTTTGACTGTCTGTCATAAGTTGTATTTTAAAAATGAAGAATTACTAACGATTGTAATACAAGCTTCATACCAGTTCACAATCAGTGGGATAAACAGCACTAAACCAGTACAACGATAAATTCTTTAAACAGGAAAAATTGTATTGAGGAACGAGTTCAACATCAATTATGCTGAATGGAATCAAGTAGCTGGATAAACTGCTGACAGAAAGCTGATAACTCCTCATCCGTTATGCTTAAAGGAGGAGCAATTCTTAAGCAATTTGGAGCAAAAAGGAACCAATCCGTGATTATTCCAGCTTCAATACATTTATGCACAACTATTTTACAGGTATCGAAAGAGTCAAATTCAATGGCCATCCATAAACCTGAACTTCTTGATTTTTTTATGAGGGGATGTTTGATTGTTTGAAGGGTTTTCTCTTTTTGAGAAACCCGTTCGATATGTTTTTCTTCAAATAAAACTTCTAAAGCAGCTTGTCCTGCAGCACAGGAAACAGGATGACCTCCAAAAGTGGTGATATGTCCCAAAACAGGATCATGGGTTAACGTATTCATTAATCTTTGATCGGAAATAAAAGCCCCTAAAGGCATTCCCCCACCAAGTGCTTTACCCAATAATAATATATCTGGAACAATATTATACTGTTCAAAAGCCCAGAGACTTCCTGTTCTGCCAAAGCCTGATTGTATCTCATCGAAAATTAAAAGTGTGCAGTTCTCTTTACATTTCTGAGCCAATTTTTGAAGCCAGTCTTTACTTGGCTTTATAATACCTGCTTCAGCTTGTACTACTTCCATTATTACACAAGCCGTGTCGCTATCAATTGAATCGATGGCTTCCTCACTTCCAAAATCAAAATGATAAACATTCGGCAGTAAAGGCCGAAAAGCATTTCTGAATTCCTCATCACCCATTACACTCAATGCACCCTGTGTGCTACCATGATAACTTTTGTTGAATGCGATAATCTTTGAACGATTGCTAATTCTTTTTGCAAGTTTCATTGCTCCTTCAACTGCTTCTGCCCCACTATTAGTGAAATACACACAATTGAGTGAAGATGGAAGATGATCCGTAAGCAGTTTTGCATACTGAACCTGTGGTTGCTCGATGAATTCGCCATAAACAATAAGATGCATGTAATCTGCAGCCTGTTTTTGAACAGCCTCTACCACTTTCGGATGGCTGTGACCAATATTGGCTACGCTGAAACCTGAAATCAGATCGAGATACTTTGTTCCGTCAGCACCATATATATAACAACCTTCAGCTTTCACCATTTCTAAACCGATAGGTGAAGGAGACGTTTGAGCAATATGCTGGAAGAAAAGTTTACGATTGTCCATGTTTGGTTTCACGCAAAGACGCAAAGGTGCAAAGAACGCAAAAAAATATGTTGGTTGTTAGTTGATGGAAGAACCATTCATACCTTTGACTGTTAACTATTATCTATCAACTTTTAACTAATAAAATGGCTATAATCTGTCCGGTAAATGGTAAGTCTCCGAAATTTGGAAAGAACACGTTCATTGCTCCTAATGCAACTATTGTGGGAGAAGTGATAGCTGGTGACGATTGCAGTTTCTGGTTCAATGCCGTTGTTCGTGGTGATGTGAACTATATTAAAATGGGCGATAAAGTAAATGTGCAGGATGGAGCTGTGATTCACTGTACGTTTGAGCGAAATGCCACTGAAATTGGAAACAATGTTTCTATAGGACATAATGCAATCGTTCATGGCTGTACGGTTCATGATAATGTATTGATTGGAATGGGAGCCATTGTGATGGACAGATGTGTAATTCACAGCAATTCTATCATTGCAGCCGGATCGGTCGTTTTGGAAGGAACCATTGTGGAAGAAGGAAGTATTTATGCAGGAGTGCCAGCCAAAAAAGTAAAGGATATTTCCAAAGAATTATTGCATGGGGAAATTGACAGGATAGCCAATAATTACATTAAATATGCTTCCTGGTTTGGGAATATTAATGAGGCGAAATGATTTTATGTCCTCCACATGTATGTAGAGGCAACTAGCCTACTACTTTGTGGGATAACACTAATTTAATATTCAATAAATGCAGCAAATGCTTTGTGTAATTAGTCTTACAATTGAATCTTTTGCCTGGAACGGCATTGATGGTAAGAATTTTGGTAATTTGCTGCAGTAAACTACTCTGATGAAACGAAATTTCTTGTTAGCACTGACAGCAATCGTCCTCTTAACTTCCTGCAGTCTCTTCCGCTCCAATAAAAAAGGCTGTCCAAGTAATGGTGCTAACGTAGGTGCTGAAAGAATTCTTAGCGGCGATCCAAAAGCGGCAAAGGATTTGAAGAAAGGAAAGAAGTACCGCATGAATAAGTTTTAGGTGAAGGGAAAAAGCTGAGTAAAGTTCATACCTGTACAGAATTTAATCCGAAGTTGGCAAAAGCTCAATAAAGCTTTGCAGCTGAAGAGTGCGACGCAAGTAAAGCCTCATAGCAGAATTGCAGCCCGGACAAAAAGAATTTAAAGCATAAAAATAAGAGGAGGTGTTATGAACTACCAGTTACAACCATCAGGTGGACTTTTAGAAGCAATTATTGATGACAATTGTGGTTTGAAAAAATTTTACAGTATTGCCAATGTTATGGCTAAAGAATTGAAAGTGAAGTTCATTGGTAAAGAAGATGATTCAGCTACGGTTGACTGGCATTTTAAATACAAAGGCCAACCTCTTACCCTGCAACACAATATTTATAATGGTGTGAGTATTCTTACGAAAGAAGGCAAACCAAGTAAAGTAATTGGGGAGCTGGCAAACTTTCTTACCGGAAAAGTATTTTAATAATTTTTCTCGTCGATAGACTCAAGAATATTGTAATAGCTGAAGAACCTTTCTTCGGCTATTTCTTTTTGCTCTACTGCCCTTTTTATTGCACAGCCCGGTTCGTTGATGTGAAGACAGTTATTAAACTGGCAATCGTTTAAACGATCTCTCATTTCAGGAAAATAATGCGAAAGTTCCTGCTTAGAAATATCTACAATTCCGAATTCTTTCACCCCAGGTGTATCAATGATCTTTCCACCGAAAGGCAGATCAAACATTTCGGCAAACGTGGTGGTGTGTTGACCTTTACCACTCCAGCCACTTACGTTTTGTGTTTTTAGTGATAACTCAGGAAAAATAGCATTAAGTAAACTGGATTTTCCAACACCACTATGTCCACTGACGAGTGTTGTTTTATTGTGCAGTTGTTCTTTAATTTCTTCCGTGCCTTGCTGATTGATAACACTGGTGAGAAAAACTTTGTAGCCAATGTTCTCATACATCTGTTTCAGCTCTTCAAACTTTGCCATTTCCTTATTTCGATAGATGTCGGCTTTGTTAAAGACGATCAAGGCTTTGATATGATAGGCTTCATTGGTAACAAGAAAACGATCAATAAACCCCTGTGAAGTTCTTGGTTCTTTTAGTGTAGCAAATAAAATACTTTGATCAAGATTCGAAGCAACAATATGAATTTTTGATTTCTGATGAGGAGATGAACGGGCTACATAATTTCTTCGTTCATATATTTCCGTAATGATAGCTGTATTGATCTCTGATTCTTCTTCGAGTTCCACTTCATCGCCAACAGCCAAAGGATTGCTGGAAGTGATCTCATCTATTTTAAAAATACCTTTTATACGGGCATTATACGTTTTACCATTTTCAGCTTTCGCAACATACCAGCTACCGGTAGATTTATAGATCGTGGCTTTCATTGGAGCGAAGATAACCCGAAGTACGAATTACGATATACGAAATTGTGGAATGGACTGTTGAAACTTTACTGATCGTTCCTTGTGTCAGTTCTCCCGACCCATTCGGGACTCACTAGTACTGAAGAATATTTAGCAGCTTTTCAGCCAATAAAAAGTCTTACCATACAATAAGGATGCACAAGAAATAAATTACAATCCTGCAGATACTATATGTGTTACATTATCTCCAAGATTTATCAATTCACCCATGCCACTCCATGAATTGGCACTGAGAGGTGGTGCAGATACATAACCAATAGAATAACTTACACCAATACGATATTCATTCTCCTTTAAACCGGTAAAAGTTTTGCGGATCACATTCGGATTAGGCATACTCATATAATTACTGATCGCCTGCTTTGCAATTACTGTATCCCAAATTACCGACGTTGAATATGGATTACTAAATTGTTTGTAAACAGCAAGCTTCACTTCTGCCGTAGCACCATTGTAATAAGAGGTTGTGTAATCGTTTGTAGGAATAATCCTGAATTCGACTGTCTTACTAACAACCGGTTGTACTGGTGTGATGACAGGCTTATCGTTACATGAAGCTAATACTGCAATAATGCCAAGGCTGAGTAGAACTTGTTTCATCAATTAAGGGTTTTGAGCAAAGAAAGAATAAGTGGGTGTTAAGGAAAAGTGAGAGTTCGATGGAGGGGAAACTTAATTATTTATTCATTGGCTTTATATGTTCTTAACTCATTAACTTTTTGTTCTTTCTATATCCCGCTAAAAGATGGTATAACTCTTACATGAGACTTTCATAGAAACATCACTACGACAACAGAAATCTATCGATCATCCTTCGTTCATCTTTCATTTAATTTACATTGTACTTCCGACCCACCTAACTAATTTCATATAACTAAAATCCAGCTTCTCCCCTACCCTACCTCACCCAGCCCAACCCTCTCTATCCAAACTTCTATACTGTATTGCTTCGGCTAAATGTTCAGTTTTAATATCATCACTGGCAGAAAGATCTGCAATGGTTCTGCTTACTTTTAAAATCCTGTCGTAAGCTCTGGCAGAAAGATTCAGTTTTTCCATGGCTCTTTTCAACAGGTTCTCTCCTGCTGTACTGATCACACATATTTCTCTCAGCATTTTAGAACTCATCTGTGCATTGGCATGTACACCTTCTGTATTCTTGTATCGTTCAGCTTGTATCTCTCTTGCTTTAATTACTCTTTCACGAATGGAAGATGAATGTTCACCTTTTGTATTGGTGTTGCTCAATTCAGAAAATGCAACAGGTGTAACTTCAACATGCAGGTCAATTCTATCTAACAACGGACCCGATACTTTATTCAGATATTTCTGTACTGTTCCTGGTGGACAGGTACATTCTCTTTCAGGATGATTATAGAAACCACACGGACATGGATTCATCGAAGCAATCAGCATAAAATTCGCCGGAAAATCCAAAGCAACTTTTGCCCGTGATATTGTTACTCGTCTTTCTTCCATAGGTTGACGCATCACTTCCAGCACTGTTCTTTTAAACTCCGGCAACTCATCTAAAAACAACACACCATTATGTGCTAATGAAATCTCACCAGGCTGTGGAACACCTCCACCACCAACAAGTGCAACATCACTGATTGTATGATGTGGTGAACGAAAGGGTCTTCTACTCACTAACGTTGCATGTTCAGGAAGTTTGCCTGCAACAGAATGTATCTTTGTTGTTTCCAAAGCTTCCAGTAAACTCAATGGTGGAAGTATCGTGGGCAATCGTTTAGCCAGCATTGTTTTACCGGCACCTGGAGGACCAATTAGTATTGCATTATGTCCACCTGCAGCTGCAATTTCCAAAGCCCGTTTAATATTCTCCTGTCCTTTTACATCACTGAAGTCAAATTCAAATTCATATTGCGAGTTAAAGAATTCATCTCTTGTATTTACTTCAACAGGATTCAGTGAAGATTCATCTTTAAAGAAATTAATCACATCATTCAAATGGCTTACCCCATACACTGCAAGATTATTCACCATGCCAGCTTCACGTTCATTCTCCTTTGGAACGATCAATCCCTTGAAGCCTTCTTTCCTTGCCTGGATGGCAATAGGCAAAGCACCTTTGATTGGTTTGACTGTTCCATCTAAACTCAACTCACCCATTATCACATAATCCTTCAACCGCTCAGGTTCTACGATCTGTTCACTTGCACCAAGAACACCAACAGCGATCGGAAGATCAAATGCAGAACCTGTTTTTTTTATATCTGCAGGAGCGAGATTCACAATAATCTTTATACGAGGCATGTAATAATCGTTGGTCTTGATAGCACTTTCCAAACGTTGCAAACTTTCTTTTACAGCATTGTCCGGAAGACCGACAATAGTATAGCCTTGTCCGGCACTAACATTTACTTCAACAGTAATGGTAATGGCTTCTACACCGTAAACAGCAGATCCAAAAGTTTTAACGAGCATCAGTATAGGGTTTTGGTTGATCGGCTTTTGTTATAATGGCATCGTCTGTTGTGTCACTCACTTGTACGTTCTGAACTTTTTTCAGCAATTGCCTTTTTCTGAAGAACAATATACAAAAGAAGCGGAATGAAACAATCGCTAAAAGCGATAGAATATTGCTGCGGAACTACAAGTTCCGCAGAACCAGGAATGCTGATGTGAAATTATACAAACGAAGAATTAGGAGAAGAATCAGATTAGTATAGAGGACCAAAAACTTTATTCCTCCTTTCAAAACGGTAATACACATAGAACCAATTAGAAACGAAAATGATTATTCCTACAGGAATGTATAAAAAGTTTTGGGAAACCCCAATAAAATAAAGAATAATATCTAATAAAGTTCCCCAAACTAATGCATCGGTAAAGACTTTATAAACTTTGAATTTTAAAGCCACATTATAAATTATTCCAATTCGCTGGATATAATTTTCATAAAGACCTTTACTGTCTTGCCTATTATTGACTTCTTTGGATAAAGAATCAAAATATCCTTCAATAAGTTGAGATACAGCAGGCTTATGAATATTTTCTAATTCATCATAATATTTAAGGAAATTTTTCATTGATCGAAAATGAATAAAAGACTGCTTCTTTTTATCCCGTTCTATTTCAAGAAAACTAAGCTTTTTGATGTAGTCATCAACAATAAAAGTTGCCATATCCTTGCATTATAGTTTCTCCAACAATTCAACAACACCTTCTTTTCTCAAAATCAAATAACCTAATCTATCATTACTAATTCCTTCTTTCAATTGGTAAGAAAAGACCAATTGATCATCCTTCACCTGTGTTTCAAAATACCGGAACTGGATGTTATGATATTGCTTTAGTGCTTCACCTATCTCATACAAATGCGTAGAAAGAATAAAAATAGCATTATGCATTTTTCGAAGCCCTTCAATCACTGTAGTGCTGCATTTCATTGCATCTTGTACATTGGTGCCTTTAAACAGTTCATCTATTAATATCAGCCATTTTTTTCCATCACTTATTCTTTCAATCGTACTACGAATACGTTGTACCTCGTTAAAGAAATAACTTTCTCCTTTAATAATGTTATCGATAACCTGTATGTTACTCAACAATCCATTGAACAAACTCAGCTGTACATTCTGTGCCGGTACACCCATACCAATATGAGCAAGATAAACAGCAACACCCACAGCTTTTATGAATGTACTTTTACCTGCCATATTAGCTCCAGTAAGGAATAAAAAATTAGTTCGCTTGCTTAGTTCAACATCGTAAGAAACCGGTGTAGGCAACAGTAGATGAAACAATTGATTTGCTTCAATAAAGGGCTCATCTGATTCAATGAATTCGGGAAATGTGAAATTGTATTTATCACATGCTATTGCCATACTATAGTAAGCATCAAGCTTGCTGTAGATTTCTATCAATTCAATAACTTCTGATTTAAATTGCCTTCGTAGGAATGATCCATACTTCAGTATTTCTGCTGCAGACAGTTTATCTACTTTATCTCGCTGCAGTATTTCCTTTAGAACAGGCTTTTCCAGCAACATGGCTACTCTCATGTTCCATGTCTGCAATTGTGAAGCTTTTGCATCTTTCAACAGGTATATAAGTTCATGCATGCCTTTTATGAAATTTATAAAATGCTGCACCGAGAATCTCGCCATAGCAAAATCTGCTGAATAAAATACCTGGTAGAGGAAGGTGTTTATTTTGTTCGAAACTGACATGTCCTGTACCGGTGTATCATAAAACTTGTCAATCACCATTACTGTGCCGTTAGTGATTGTCTCTGGCCACACATTAATATGAGGCAATAAGTCTTTGATGATTGATTGAACACCATGGATGGTTTTTATATCACTCAAAGGCCTGCTTAATATTTGTCTCAACCATTCTTTGCCCCCAAGGGTTCTTGTATAATTCAAATGATGAAAAACAGAAAGTTCTTCTTCATGATGAAAAATAGAGAGATCGTTCAAAGTGGTTTTATCTACGAGCATCAGTTCCTGTTAAATGTTAATCGTTTCCCCTTTTGAGATTCATCGAAACTACCATTTCCATAAACCAAATGACCACTCACAAATGTGTTTACAATAGTTGCAGGAAAAACGAAACCATCTAAAGGGCTCCATCCACATTTATAAAGAATATTATCTTTTGAAACAATAGTCGGTTGATCAATATTCACCAAAACAAGATCAGCAAAATATCCTTCTCGTATGTATCCTCTCTCATGAATTTGGAAACATTCTGCAACAGCATGACTCATCTTCTCTACTACTTTCTCAATGCTAATTTTTCCTTGTTTTACATAATGCAGCATCAATAATAAAGGATGCTGAATTAATGGCAATCCTGCATGGGCTTTTTCGTAAGGCTCATTTTTTTCTTCCCATGTATGTGGAGCATGATCGGTAGCAATCACATCTAACCGATCATCAATCAAAGCTTTCCATAAAGCTTCTTTGTTATTTGGTGATTTGATAGCTGGATTACATTTAATAAGATTACCAAGATCTTTATAATCCTCACTGGTAAAATGGAGATGATGCACACAAACTTCAGCAGTTATACGTTTATCCTGCAACGGAAGCATATTAGAAAACAATTGTAACTCCTTTTCTGTGCTGATATGCAGAATATGTAAACGGCTTCCATACTTCTTAGCAAATTGTATGGCATGAAAGGAAGATTCAAAACAAGCTTCTTCATCTCGTATAGCAGGATGATCAGAAGGTGATAATATCCCTTTTTTTTCTTTTAACGCATCAAAATTTCTCCGAATGATGGATTCATCTTCACAATGTGTAGCAATCAATACTTCTGTTCCACTAAAAACTTTATCGAGCATCAATGGATTATCAACTAATAAATTTCCTGTTGAAGAACCCATAAAAACCTTTACACCACATATATCATTCTTTTTATTGTTTGTTTTCAGCACTTCTTCAATGCTATCATTAGAAGTACCCATATAAAATGAATAATTCGCAAGAGAAGTCTTTGATGCAATTTCATACTTCTGCTCGAGTAACTCTTGTGTAAAAACCGGCGGAACGGTGTTCGGCATTTCCATAAAAGAAGTAACACCACCAGCCACTGCAGCTTTCGATTCTGTATAAATATTCGCTTTGTGGGTTAATCCTGGCTCTCGAAAATGCACCTGGTCGTCTATAACACCAGGTAAGAGATGCAGGCCATTTCCATCAATCTCAATAACATTATTAGACAATGTAATCGTTTTATCCACCCTTTCTATCCGTCCATCTTTTATATGAACATCACCATATATTTTTGTTCCTTCATTTACGATACAGGTATTTTTGATCAGATATTGTTTCATTCGGCTAATTTTAGAAATGCCCCTTATGCAAATTAAACTTCTTTTTAGATTGGTTTTATTGGTAGTACCATTTACTACTGTTGCCCAATCCACTAATATAAGAATCGGTTCTCCTGATTACAAGTTATTAGATAGGATTGAAATTAAAACTCGTTGGGAAGGAATGAACCAGTCTTTTACTAGGCCATATTCAAGAAGAGCAGTTTTCGCATCGTTACACAGTATCTTAAAAGATTCAATTCATACACAAAAATTCACTAAAATTGATCGTCATAATCTCAACCGATTTTTAGATGATCCGGAGTTTGATACTATAGGGAATATATATCATCAAAACAATATTGCTGAGATTAAACACAAAGGCAATAGTGGGTTTTGGAGTTATAGACCTGTTTCAAGAGTAGAATATTCTAAAGAAAGCAATTCAGAAAAAGATCCGTTCATTGCTACAATTGGGTTTGACTTGAGAGGTGTTGCATTAAAGAAGATCGGATTTGATCTTTACGTTACTGCTAATGCCGAAAGATTACCGGGTTATCTTGACAACTGGATATCACGATATAATGCTGTTCCAGGAATTGGGAAATATAAAACAAGATCACAAGGAAAAGTATTTTATACGGATATACGAGGATCGATTCAAACACCGGTAACAAAATTTATCGACCTGCAATTAGGCTATGATAGAATATTTTTAGGAAATGGTCATAGAAGTTTATTGCTGAGTGATGGAAGCAACAGCAGCGCTTTCTTCAAAATCAATACAAAGATCTGGAAGTTTAATTTTCAGAGTTTGTACATGAAGCTAACTCCACAAGATGGTATTGTGGAGAAATCCAATTTTAAGAAATTTCTTCGTATAAATACTTTAGGGATTGATGCCACAAAATGGCTTAATATTTCATTATTCGATGCTGTAGTATTTGGTAGAGAAAATGGATTTGAACCTAACTATCTAATTCCAATTACTTTTTTAAGAGCAATGGAGCAACAAAGTGGAAGTCCAGATAATGCTATGTTAGGCATGAATGTAAAAGCAAATGTTGCCGGCAGTTTGCAATTATATGCACAAGGCTTTTTGGATGAATTTAAACTAGGCGAAATAAAAGCAGGTACAGGATGGTGGGCAAATAAATTCGGTTACCAATTGGGTGTTAAATATGTTGATGCATTCGGTATAAAAAATATGGATCTGCAATTAGAAACAAACCGAATAAGGCCTTTTACATATACACATTATGATTCTGTTTCAAATTACAGTCATTCCAATCAACCATTAGCTCATCCTTTAGGAGCCAACCTACATGAGTTCATTGGGATATTACGTTATCAGCCATTTAAGAAACTTCATATCAATGCAAAAGCGGTTTATTATAAACAAGGATTGGATTCAGCAGGATTGCATACCGGTAACAATGTTTTGATTGATTATGTTGACAGGGCAAGAGATTATGGTTGGAAGGTTGGCAGTGGAGATAAAGCCACTTGTTTTTATCTAATGGCCAATGTATCGTATGAAATACAAAAAGGTTTGTTTATCGATGCCACTATAACAAACAGATCGTTCAAAACAGAAATGGGTAGCAATCTAAATTCTATGCTTCTATCATTTGGATTACGATGGAACATTGGCAGAAGAGAATTTGATTTTTAAATTGATTAATAAGAATACATGCCTTTCAAAAAAATAATTATATTGATTGCTTTCATTCTTCCTTTTACAGGGAAATCTCAAACCACACATCTATTTCCGGGGATGAAAGATGAATGGTTGTTGAACAGGATGTCTGTAAAGTACAATCCGGACTATCTAAAGTTTTCTTCTCTTAAGCCATATAATCGAAGAGATGCTGTAAAAGATATACAGCAAATTGATTCTGTTGCTGCCGGAGTTTCGGCCGTAGATCGTTACAATATAGAAAGCTTTTTGATGTCGAATACTGAGTGGAGTATGGCAAGAGAATCATTCAATAGTAACAAACCTTTCCTCAAACATTTTTATAAGAATAAAGCCAATGCTTCTGAATTGAAACAAGAAGGCTTTCACCTCATTTTCAATCCTATCATTCAATATCAACAATATAAAGAAAATAATAATGATGAGAATGTTTTTCTAAATAGCAGAGGCTTGTATGCAAGAGGACTGATAGAAAATAAAATTGGTTTCAGTTTCTATTTTACAGAGAACCAGGAACGACCACCAATGTATGTTTCTGATTGGGTAAATAAATATGAAGCTGTGCCGGCTATCGGCTATTATAAATTTTTCAACAATAGCACTACAGCATTTGATTATTTCGACATCAGGGCTACTGCATCATGGAAGATTGCCAAACCTATTGATATGCAGATTGGCTATGATAAAAATTTTATTGGAAATGGTTACCGCAGTTTGTTTTTGAGCGATTTCTCGGCCAACTATATGCACCTGAAAATTAACTCGAGATTCGGAAGATTTCATTACCAGAATATTTTTGCAGAATTGTATTCTCCGTATGATAAAAGTTTAGGTGACCGTATCTTTCCTAGGAAATATTACCGTGCACATTATTTAAATTTTGCTGCAACTAATTGGTTAAACCTCGGCTTGTTTGAAGGAACTATGTTGGGTAATAATGGTGGAATTCCATTACGTCTTTTTAATCCGGTAATATTCTTACAAATACCTGGTACTAAAAATGCTGTTCAGGACAGGAATTATATTGGATTCGATCTAAAAGCAAATCTGTTAAATAGATTCCAATTGTATGGACAGTTAATGATTGATAAATTAAAACCCGACGGCTTAAAAAATAAAACATGGGATAACCGTTTTGGTTACCAGGCCGGTATAAAATACATTGATCTACTTGGATTGAACAACGTAGACCTGCAAGTGGAAATTAATCGTGTTAGGCCATACACTTATGCTGCCAATGATGAAATAACCAGCTATGTTCATTACAATCAACCATTGGCTCATCCACTTGGTGCAAACTTCAAAGAAATGATTGCAATATTAAGAGCACAGCCAATTAAAAAATTATATCTACAAGGTAAGATTGTTAGCTACAATCAAGGCCTTAGCGTAGGAGCTTATAATTTTGGCAATGATGTATTTGGTGGTTTCGATAACAGGCTATCGGATAATAATATAAATATAGGTAAAGGAAATACTGCCACTTGTTTGATCGGATCTTTCCTTGCTTCGTATGAATTGAAACAGAATTTGTTTATTGATGCAAATTTTACCAAACGTAATTATAAAACGTTGAATGCACCGGAAAACAATACAACATTTTTGAGCTTTGGATTAAGATGGAATATGGCAAGAAGAGAGTTTGATTTTTGATTTTATGTAAAGGGAGCAAAGGTTTAGAAGTTAATTTATTTAATCAGTAATTTATTTTTTGAATCTGCTGAAGATATTGTTGTAGTACAAGAGAGTGACACAACGAAAGCTAAATAGATATTCTACACCTTGCTAACATAAATTAATCTTCAAGATGAAGTGATATCGAGATCATTCGTGTTTGCAGCTTATCGAATATATTAGAGTATTTAAGGTTTGCATCCCTTGAATGAATATTTCCTAAGCCCTTACTGATCTTTATTTCCGGCGAAACTGTTACGAAAGGAAGATAAAAGTTAAATCCAATGCCGGCTTCTATACCAAAATCATTTCCTTTAAGTTTCACCAGGTCTTCTGCATTACGGGCTTTTGAAGTGGCAGCAAGATCAAGATCATACTTCACTCCACCTAACATATACACACGAAAATTATTGATACGATCTGAGTTGAACTTTAATTGCAATGGAAAACTGATAATAGTTGTTGGTAATGTTTTTTTCACATCAAGATGTCCATCTTCATTTGGATGCGTGAGTGTGTAACTAAAAAATCTTGAAGCTCCGAGAATCAGGTTGGGATTAAATCTTCCTTCAAATCTTCTGGTCAATCGTACAGTAGCCAACAATCCTAAAGTTATACCACCACTGCTTCCAGGTTCTGCTGTTAGCACACTGTCGTTTTCAATAAATCTTGCATGACGACCATCGGGATGAAGATAAGATTGGTTATAACCGAGTGTCATACCAAAATAGTAAGGCCAGTTATCATGGTTCGGCCTGTTCAGCTCTACATATTGAGCCGAAGATGATAATGATACCAGTAAGATTGCTGCCGTAAATCCTATTTGCTTCCGCAGTAAATTGAACATATTCCTAAGCTAAGCGTTTTGTAGTAAGTGTCTCTATAACCTGCGGATTTAAGTATGGTTGTAAATTGTTGTCTTTCCGGAAATGCCTGAACTGATTGGTTCAAATATCGGTAAGCCTTTTTGTTTTTTGCAAACATTTTGCCAAAGGAAGGAGCAATTACATTCATATACAAATTATAAATGCCCTTAAATAAGAAATTAGACGGTCTTGAAAACTCGAGCACCACCAATTTTCCTCCCGGTTTTAATACTCGCAACATTTCCTTTAGTCCTTTCTCGAGGTTTTGAAAGTTTCGCACCCCAAAAGCCACGGTGATTGCGTCAAACGAATTATCTGGAAAATTTATTGTTTCGCTATCGCCACTTAACAATTCTATATGATGCTGTAAATTCTTGTGTGCAAGCTTTTTTCTGCCTACTTCTAACATACCAGTAGAAATATCAATACCTGTTATTTTCTGTGGCTTTAAAATGTTGTATGTAAGAATTGCCATGTCGCCAGTACCTGTAGCAACATCAAGCATTTGCTGTGGTTGAAGCGAGTCTAGTTCTTTGATTGCTTTCTTTCTCCAACCGACATCTGTTCCAACACTCAAAAAACGATTTAAGAAATCGTACCGATAAGCAATGCTATCAAACATACCAGCTACCTGGTCTTTCTTCTGCAGATCACTGGTTTCATCCGGCACAATTTCATCATGAGCATACTTTGCCATAGCCTGCGAAGATATTGAATGAACCTTCATAAAAACTGATGCACATCAACGACTTAATAAAAATGCCCTGCTTTTAACAGGGCATTTCTATTGAAAATTTACTATTTATTGTTTTGTGTAGGTTACTTTTAAAGTTGCTCCGGAACCCATATAATTTGCCTGGGAAATAATAAAATAGGTAGATGTAATAGTTACTACATCTGCCGTTGTGGGAGTTGTTGTATTAAGTGTGATAGTTTTAGCTGTAGTATTTACAGAATATGTTCCATTATAAGAAGTGGTCGGCGAACAAACCGTAGTTGCGTCGTTTACATTATATGCACCAGTTGTAGTAGTGGTAGCAGTTAAAGTGTAAATGTCATCCTTTTTACAAGGATCATAATAGCTCGGATTATTTAATACATCAACATTCACACCAGCCTGGGTTACTGTAGCTGCAGTGATTTTGTATGTGCCGACAAGATTATTGGTTACCACTTCTAAGGATGGAACGACAGGATCATCTTTCTTTTTTTCACATCCGGCAAAGATTATTGCAGCAGAAAAAATAATTAAAAGCTTTTTCATTGTTAAGCGTTATAGTTAAGGTTCAAATGTATCTAAAATAATCAGATTTTAAAACTTCTACTTTTTACCGGATACATCCTTTAATGGAACACTCCAACTGGTGATTTTCTTTCCATTGATATCAAGGAACTCTACGGTTAGCTTTCTGTCGAGTTTGTCGCCTGAGATGGCTATACGTGCATAATTATGCTGTTGTATTTCGGGTGATACACGATGTGGGTTATTAATCTCCTCGCCGGACGTTTTTGAAATTCCTGCAGTTAAAGATGAGGCCGTTATGTCATATAAAGGATAAGTGCCATTTCTTTCTAGTTTGATGATCTCGCTATGATGACGATCACCGGTAAGGAATATTATACCATTGATATTGTTTTCAGTGATGAAATTGATCAACTCGTTATATTCTATCGGGTAATCTTTCAAACAATCTTTACCAGCATAAGGATTAAGCACCTGGCTTCCTGTTGCAATAAACCTGAAACTGATGTTGCTGTTATATTTACTTTGAAGTAGTGCATTTTTCAACCAATCCATTTGTTTTACGCCAAACATTCTTTTCTCAGGATTTGGTTTGTCGTCAACACTGTCTTTCATCAGATCATTACTCCTGAACCACCGTGAATCGAGCATGAAAACATCAACGTCATTCCATGTCATCTTTGTATAAATGCCTTCATCATTTTCACCGTAAGAAGGGTTTGACCAGTACTTCATGAACACATCACGAGAAGCATTTTTTAATGGATAACTTTTATCTGCATTATTCCAACCATAATCATGATCATCCCAAATTGCATAATGCGGCATTGCTTTTAAAAATGGTTGTAAAACTTTTGTAGCTCTATCTTTTGATGCTCTGTAATGCAAACCCCACTCACTGAAATAATCTACTTCTCTTGTGTACCAGTTATCGCCAAGCCATAGCATGAAATCTGCTTTTTCTTTGGCCATTGCTTCGAATATCATTGAATCGCTGCCATAAGGTTTACCCGGACGATCATATTCAGGTTGATTGAAGTATGCACAACTACCTGTGAGGAAAGAAAAGTCTGGTGCAGGTTTGCGATATTGCCAGAGTTGCTGGGTAGTTATTTCTCCTGATGAAAAAATTTTCTTATTGACTAAAACTGAATAAGAGTATGTTGTTCCGGGTTCGAGTGCTGTTAATGTAATTCTGCCAATGTTTGAACCAGGTTCAAATACAAAATCAAGTAAGATTGGTGTTGTTTTATTTGTTGATGTTCTTTTATAACTAAGTTCAGCTGTTTCTACTTCGCTACTGAATTCAACCCATATCCCTGCTGTTCTCAGTTCAACATGGCCAATCATTGGACCTGATATAATTGGATTGATGATTTTCTTTTGAGCAATCAGTGTAGTAGAGAAGATAATTAAACATAGCAGGAAGAATTTTCTCATGAAGCATTTTTTTGCAAGGTAGTAAAATGATGCAAAGCGAATAAAAGTACAAGTGAGTGACACAAGGAACGATCAGAATTGTATCTATTGTTGGAAATATAAAAGAAAAACCACCCGAGACCAGGTGGCTTTATATAATGAATCCAACTTAGTTAAGATTAACTGCAACCCATGCTGTTTCCACAGTTCAAACATTTGTAGCAAGTACCGCTTCTGATGGTGATATGACCACAAGTGTTACATGATGGAGCATCACTTTGCATATTTTTCGCTGCTGCATTTACCATATCCAAACTTGATTCAGCTTTGATTGTCGTAGCTGCCTTTTGAACTTTCTGTGGTGCTGCTGATGGAGTTGAAGCAGATGGAGCTGTTACTCTCACACTGCTAAGTTCAGGCTTTCCCAGGTAAGTGATCTCTCCTTCATCTTCACCTGTATTGCCGATTTCAGGTTTATTCAATACATGAACAAGATCTGTTCTGTTTAAATAATCAAACGCAAGACAACGGAAAACAAAATCGATCAATGATGTTGTTGTTTTGATGTTTGGATGATCTACCATTCCGGCAGGTTCAAACTTGGTGAAGACAAATTTGTCAACAAATTCTTCTAGAGGAACACCATATTGTAAGCCGATTGAAACAGCAATAGCAAAGCAGTTGAGCATGCTTCTCATTGTTGCTCCTTCTTTGGCCATATCAATGAAGATCTCTCCTAATGTTCCATCTTTATACTCACCTGTTCTTAAGAACAATACTTGTCCATTGATCTTCGCTTTCTGCGTATAACCTGTTCTTTTAGCAGGTAAAGCTTGTCTTTCTACGATCTTTGAAAGCTGGCGTTTTAAAGTTGTATCAGGAGCAGCTTGCATTCTTTTATGCACTTCTTCTAATAACTCCTCAACAGTTAATTTACCGAGATCAACGATGTTAGAATCATTAGTTGATGATTGTTCATTCACCGCTTCTGCTGCAACTTCATCCTTATCTTCTGTTTTCTTTTTCTTGTCTGATTTATTGCTGAGTGGCTGAGACAATTTACTTCCATCTCTATACAATGCACAAGCTTTTAAACCTAACTGCCAGCTGAGCATATAGCTGTCTGCAATTTCTTCAACAGTAGCTTCATGAGGTAAGTTTATGGTTTTGGAAATAGCACCACTTAAGAATGGCTGGCAAGCTGCCATCATTCTAATATGACCATGAGCGTGAATATATCTTTCGCCTTTCTTACCACATTTGTTGGCACAATCAAATACCGGAAGATGTTCTTCTTTTAAGAATGGAGCACCTTCGACAGTCATGGTACCACAGATGTAATCGTTAGCTGCTTCGATTTCATCTTCAGTAAAACCTAAAGCTTCTAAAAGATTAAAGCTGAAATCTGAATATTGTTCTGCAGTAAAACCAAGACGTTCTAAAGTTGCATCACCCAATGTAAACCTGTTGAATACGAAACCAATTTCAAATGCACTCTTTAAAGAATCGCTTAGTTTCTTGATCTCATCACTTGTGAACCCTTTTTCAGTTAATGATTGAGCATTGATGAAAGGTGATCCATCAAAACTTGCAGCGCCTACTGCATATTTCTCAATAGCATCAACTTCTTTTTCACTGTAGCCTAAATTCTTTAATGCTAATGGAACAGACTGATTAATGATCTTGAAATAGCCACCACCGGCTAGCTTTTTAAACTTAACCAAAGCAAAGTCAGGCTCAACACCTGTAGTATCACAGTCCATTACCAAACCAATTGTTCCTGTTGGAGCGATAACAGTTGTCTGTGCATTTCTGTAACCATATTTCTCTCCTAACTGAACTGCTTCATCCCATGCTTTAGTTGCTGCAGTCAATAAATAATCCGGACAATATTTTGCTTTGATACCTACAGGCTTTGTTTGCAATCCCACATAAGCTTCTTCTGCATCATAAGCTGCTGCACGGTGATTACGCATTACACGAAGCATGTCTTCTTTATTCTCTTCGTACTTATCAAATGCACCGAGAATTCCGGCTAGCTCTGCTGATGTTTTATAAGAAACACCGGTCATGATAGCTGAAATGGCACCAGCAATACCTCTTGCTTCTTCACTGTCGTAAGGAATACCGCTTAACATCAACACAGAACCAAGATTTGCAAAACCTAATCCTAATGTTCTGTAATCATAAGATAACTGTGCAACTTCTTTAGAAGGGAACTGTGCCATCAATACAGAAACTTCTAACACAGTCGTCCATAATCTTGTTGTGTATTCGAAACCTTCTACATCAAAAACATTTGTTTCTTCATCATGAAATTTGCGAAGATTTACAGAAGCAAGATTACATGCTGTGTTATCTAAGAACATGTATTCTGAACAAGGGTTAGATGCATTGATCCTTCCACCTTTTGGACAAGTATGCCATTCATTGATGGTAGTATCATATTGAGTACCTGGATCAGCACATCTCCATGCTGCATAAGAAATCTGGTTCCACACTTCTCTGGCAGGAATTTTCTTCATTGTTCTGCCGTCAGTTCTTGCTTTCAATTCCCAGTCTTCATCATTCTGTAATTTTTCGAAGAACTCATTAGGAATACGAACTGAATTGTTAGAATTCTGACCAGACACCGTTAAGTAAGCTTCACCTTCATAATGCGAATCATATCCCGCATTGATCAAAGCACCTACTTTGTTTTCTTCTTCAACTTTCCAGTTTATGAATTTCAATACTTCAGGATGATCAAGATCTAAACACACCATCTTAGCAGCACGTCTTGTTGTACCACCAGACTTAATTGCACCTGCAGAACGATCACCAATTTTCAAAAAGCTCATCAAGCCTGATGAAGTACCACCACCACTTAACTTTTCACCTTCACCACGAATTTGAGAGAAGTTAGTTCCAACACCACTTCCATATTTAAATATTCTTGCTTCTCTTACCCAAAGATCCATGATACCACCTTCGTTCACCAAGTCATCACTAACACTTAAAATAAAACATGCATGGGGTTGAGGCCTTTCATAAGCTGATGTAGATTTCTTCAGCTTACCATCTTTCTGATCAACATAATAATGTCCTTGTGGCTTACCTGCAATTCCATAACTCTCATACAATCCTGTATTGAACCATTGAGGGCTGTTTGGCACACAAGCCTGGTTCAAAATACTGTACACTAATTCTTCATAAAATATCTGTGCATCTTTCTTTGCAGCAAAATATCCATAACGTTCACCCCAAACTTTCCAGCAATTGGCCATACGATGAGCTACCTGCTTTACTGAAGTTTCTCTACCTAAAGAACCATCAGCCTGTGGAACACCTGCTTTACGAAAATATTTTTGTGCAAGAATATCTGTAGCTATCTGGCTCCATTGTTTTGGAACCTCTACATTATTCATTTCAAACACAACCTCACCATTCGGATTACGAATGATTGAAGTACGATAGTCGTACTCAAACTGATCAAAAGGAGATACTCCTTCTTTTGTAAAACGACGGCCGAATTGCATGCCTTTGTTTTGCTGGTGTGCCATAAGCGTTGAAATTTATTGGTGGTGGAATTAAGTGTTTTTTATTCCCTTCCTTTTTTGAGGTCGGTTGACGAAAATATCTTTCTGCTTTCATAATTCCCTGTCTGAAATATGCACCGTATGTGGAAAATATTTGTGAATAATAGAAACCTCAAATCTGCATTGCGTTTGATGCGATGTTCACATGTGTAGATAAGAAATCTGGCATGGCACATCTTAAATCCAATAAATTTTCGTACATATACAGGCTTTGAAAAGCTTAAACCCTTATTTTTAAAAGAAATTAAGGTGTTATTGAATGTTATGTATTTTGCATAGCAGGTATTTCAATGCAATTTTTTTCGCATTTTTGCAGATATCGACCCATAAATGATTGAATGAAACAGGAACTGTATTTACAATTGGCAGATAAAAAGAAACTGGGCCGGAAGTCCTTTACTGTATTGATCGATCCGGATAAGGTTGACAATGCAAAAATTGATCAGCTGGTATCATTAGCACTTGATGCTAAGGTTGATTATTTTTTTGTTGGTGGAAGCCTTGTTATATCTAACCACCTGGACGAATGTATTCAACAGATAAAAGCCAGTTGTGATATACCTGTTATCCTGTTTCCGGGTTCTCCTTCACAGGTTAGCCGTTATGCTGATGGCCTATTGTATTTATCACTTGTTTCAGGAAGAAATCCGGAATTACTCATTGGTCAGCATGTAGTAAGTGCTCCTTTCGTAAAGAAGAGCAATCTTGAGATAATGCCTACCGGTTATATGGTGATTGATGGTGGTGCTCCTACAACTGTTTCTTATATTTCCAATGCCACTCCTATTCCTTCCGATAAAAACGAAATAGCCATGTGTACTGCTATGGCTGCTGAAATGTTGGGAATGAAGTTGATTTATATGGATGCAGGCAGTGGTGCCAAACGTCCGATACCAGAGGAAATGATCCATAAAGTTGCCACACATATTGAAGCTCCTTTGATCATAGGTGGTGGTATTATTGAACCTGAAAAAGCTTATATCAATTGCAAAGCCGGTGCAGATGTAATAGTTGTGGGAAATGCAATTGAAAAAGATCCTTCACTTATTAAAGAAATGGCTGCTGCTATTCACTCAGATCCAGTAAAAGCTTAATGGCTAATTTTATTGGGAAGTAAGATGCTTTTCCATCGCATTTCTGATTTGCTGGAAAAGTTCTTTATTCTTATGGGCTAAAAATGAATTCACGGGTCTTAGCTCTGCATTTTTTACTATGAAAGCAATTTCATCCCCCAATATTTCCTGCATTTCCGGTTGTTTGAATATCAACCAATGATAGTGTGGAGTCATATCAAGGCTGCTTAATATAGTTCCTGTATATTCTTTTCCATTAAAAGAGAACTTTATCACATCTTCCATAATATGCATTGGGGATCATAAATATTGGATTAATCTTCGGCAAATGCAAATCATATAAGACAACACAAATATTAATATTGATCTATGATAAAAGTTTATGTGAGTATTGGTTAATATGATGATAACTTTATTGCTGGCAAAACCTTTGTACTAAACATTTTATGCATACTAAACTTCTGTTCGTTTCAATTCTGGCCATCGCTTTTTTTTCTTGTGATACATCTGGCAAAAAAGGAGAAAAAGCAGATAATTATTCTTTTGCATGCCTTGATAGTGCTTTAGGAGGTAGCCAGGTAAATAAAACCCTTGATAAGGCCGGAGATCTTTTTAGAAAAATAACAGTTGACGAAAAGAGCATTACCGATGAACTTCAAAACGAATATGGCGAGGCTTTTCATAAAGATGTGATAGAAAGCAAAACATTTAAGTTGTTGAATGATGCTGCTATTAATGCTAATCTTAAAACAGTGATGGATGAGTTATTGAACCAAAGGGAAGATGGAACTAAGATCAAATACTATATCTACGCTGTAGAAGATACGATGATCAATGCTTTTACATTCGGTGGAAGAATATATGTCACCACCGGTATGTATAAAAAATGTGGCGGTAAAACACCTTTGTTATATGCCATTATTGGTCATGAAATTGGACATTCTGAATTAGGACATATTAAAAAGACCATTCACGAAATGATGGTGGCGGAAAAAATATTCGGACCTGAAAATGCCGGAACTGCTTTGGAAGTAACCAAGCTGCTTACAGGTTCATTTAATCAACGGAATGAACTGGAAGCTGACTATTACGGAACTGATCTTTCCAATAGCCTTAACCAGGATGTTTGTGCTGCCGTAACATTCTGGAAAGAAATGTCTAAGATGGAAAACCAGTACAACCGGCTTGAAGATTTCTTTAGAACACACCCATTCTCCTCACTCAGAGCAGAATGTTTGCAAAGACATATTGCTGAAAACTTCGAAGTAACCTGCCCGATAAAATAAATTAAGCTTGAGCGGTAGGTCCACCAAAATTCATTGGTATCTCAATCTGCTCAAGATCTTTAATTGGACCGTTTGCTGTTTCATAACGTTCTATATTCTCTTCCAATGCTCTCATAAAACGCTTGGCGTGCATCGGTGTAAATATGATTCTTGATTTTACACGGCTTTTTGGTGTACCAGGCATAACGTTCACAAAATCCATTACAAATTCGGCGTGGCTATGGGTAATGATGGCAAGATTAGCATACGAACCTTCTGCTACTTCTTCACTGATCTCTATGTTAAGTTGATTTTGCTGTTGTTGCGGTTGCTCTGGCATAAACTACTATTTGTGCAAATGTATGAGTTTATTAACCGCAGAGAAAAGAGAACAAGAGATTTCGCAAAGTATATTATTGCCCATGAATTTGCAGTAAGAACAGCTGCCGAATGATATTTTGTACAAGAGTGCGACGCAAGCAAAGCATCATTGAAAAACCAGGCTGGAATCACAAAAAATATCTCTGCGGTACAGAAAACAAAAAACCCTTTGAAAACTCAAAGGGTCTTATTGCAAAGCAATGTATTGAATTAAGCTTCTGCTTCACCGCTGTTTTCAGCTGATTCTACAGCAGGTGCTGCAGGTGCATTTTGCTCATCGTTCTCAACACGTTTTACTGCAGGAGTATAAGGCCTGCTGTTTTTACGCTGCTTTCTGTGCTCATCATTACGACGGCGAATGTTAGACTCATGCTCTTCGTGCCAGCTCTGGAATTTTGTCATTGCAGTAGCCTCATCGAATAAGCCAAGTTTCACACCACGTAATAAGTGCTTTAAATACAATACTCCTTTAAAAGAAAGTATTCTGCGAACTGTATCAGTAGGCTGAGCTCCTTTATGAAGCCACTCCAACGCTTTCTGACGATCCAACTGAATGGTTGCTGGTACAGTTAATGGGTTGTAAGTTCCTACCTTTTGGATGAACTTACCATCTCTTGGAGCACGAGCATCGGCTACTACGATAAAGTAGAAAGGCCTTTTTTTACTGCCGTGTCTCTGTAGTCTTAGTTTTACTGACATTCTAAATAGAAATTTAAGCCAGGTGATGAAATTTGGTTAACAATAGGACGGCGAAAATAACAGTTAGGTTTTAATATTCCAAGTGATTATTGTCATGGAATGGTATTTTATGTTTTTTGATGATTCCAGCTGATGATTCTTTACTCATCGTCCCTTGTGTCACTCACTTGTGCTGAGGTTTTTCATGGCAGCAAAAATACTAAAGGCATCTTTTTTGAGCCAGTAAGCTTGTACTTCAATCATATTCAATGAAAACCTTCTATAAACCTGCAGCCATCTTCTTTTCAGGCGTTATTGCAACATGCATTATGTTTAGTCAAATGGCTTTCCGTGATACCGAACCTGTTGGTAAACAGAACAATGTAGTAATGCCTTATCAATGGAAAGTTCCTAGGGTTCCAGAAATAATGAGCTTTGCCGGTGAAGGAGTACCACTAGATCGTTGGGAAATAAGAGAAGCTTTTGACAGGGAATTACTCCTTAATTATTACCAGCAGCAGAATATTTTATACCTGATGAAGCTTGCTAACCGGTATTTTCCCATGATAGAGGAAAGATTAAAGGCTAATGGAATTCCGGATGATTTCAAATACCTGTGTGTGGCTGAAAGCAATATTCAAAATCTAACATCGAAAGCAGGCGCAAAAGGATTCTGGCAATTTATGCCTAAAACGGCTCCTGGTTATTCTCTTGAAGTAAGTGAAGATGTTGATGAAAGATATAACCCGAGAAAAGCAACTGATGCTGCCTGTGTTTATCTAAAACAAGCGTATGAGAAATTTGGTTCCTGGACAGGTGCTGCTGCATCATACAATTGTGGAATGGGTGGCTATAATGCACAAGCTAATTTTCAAGGCACAAAAAATTACTATGACCTGATGTTACCTGAAGAAACGAACAGGTATATCTTCAGAATACTTACATTCAAGCATTTGCTGGATAATGCTGATGAACTTGGCTACAAACCGGATGAAGCCGATCTGTACAAGCCTTTATCAACAAGACAGATCAATGTTTCGCAATCCATTCCGGACCTTGCAATTTTTGCGAAAAACAATGGAACAAATTATAAGATGCTTAAACTGTTGAATCCCTGGCTCAGGACAAAAAAGCTAACGGTAAAAGGTAACAAAACTTATCAAATCGATTTACCGAAATAAAAAAGCCATCCTTTGCAGAATGGCTTTGCTAATAGTATAACTTATATTAATTGCCTGCCGGCTGTAAAGTTGATGCCGCTTTTTGTCTTTTTTTAATTTCGTTAAACTGCTTGTACTTTTCTACACCCATAATTGCTTTTATCTGCTCATTTTTTTCCTCGTTATTAGCAGTGATCTTTTCCTTCTTTTGTTCATCAGTTAGAGCAGCATCAGTTCTTATTCTCTTGTTCTTTTCAGCAGTATTATCCATCACTTGTTTTATCTGTTGAACCTGCTCATCGGTTAATCCAATTTCTTTAAATGCAGCAGCCAGTTCAGCTTCCTGCTTTTCCTTCATTTTTTGCTTTTCTTCTTTACTGGGTAACTTTGATTCAGTGGATTTTGCTTCTGTTGTCTGTGCATTGCTAAAAGCAACAAATACAAACAAGGCACATACGATAGTTAAAAACTTTTTCATGGTGTTATTTTTTGAGGACATTAAAGTTAATCAGAAAAAAATTGAGCTACCAGTTAAATTACCTTTTCATTCCAGGCATCATCATTCTGCCCATTGGCATTTTGTTCATGCTCTGCATCATCTGTCTCATCTGTTCAAATTGTTTCATAAAAGCATTCACATCAGAGATGTCTTTACCACAACCTTTTGCTATTCTTTGTCGTCTTGAAGTGGTAATACTATCCGGATTATTTCTTTCATAAGGTGTCATTGATTTTATGATCGCTTCTACTCCTTTAAATGCATCATCACTGATATCAATATCCTTGATCGCTTTACCAACACCAGGTATCATTGCCATCAGGTCTTTCAGGTTACCCATTTTTTTTATCTGTTGCAATTGATCAAGGAAGTCCTGGAAGTCGAACTGATTTTTACGGATCTTTTTCTCCAGCTTTTTAGCCTGATCTTCATCAAATTGCTCCTGTGCTTTTTCAACAAGAGAAGTAATATCACCCATTCCCAAAATACGCTGAGCCATCCTTTCAGGATAGAACACATCCAGCGTTTCCATTTTTTCACCACTGCTCGTAAACTTGATTGGTTTATTGACAATGTATTTAATGGAAAGAGCAGCACCTCCTCTTGTGTCACCATCTAATTTAGTAAGTACAACACCGGAGAAATCTAATCTATCATTGAAAGCTTTCGCTGTATTCACTGCATCCTGGCCGGTCATTGAATCAACAACAAAAAGAATTTCAGTTGGATTAACAGCTTTTTTGATATTAGCTACCTCCGTCATCATCACTTCATCCACTGCTAAACGACCTGCAGTATCTATGATGATGACATTTTTATTCTTTGCTTTGGCTTCTTTAATTGCATTCTGAGCAATCTCAACAGCGTTCTTGTTTTCTCTTTCACTGTAAACATCCACACCTATCTGGCCACCTAAAACAGTTAGCTGGTCAATCGCTGCCGGACGATAAATATCTGCAGCAACCAATAAAGGTGATTTACCCTTTTTTGTTTTGAGATAGTTTGCCAACTTACCGCTGAAAGTTGTTTTACCGCTACCCTGTAATCCTGCAATTAAAATGATAGCGGGAGCACCGGTGATATTAAATTCAGCTTCTGTTCCACCCATCAATTCAGTCAACTCATCCTGAACGATTTTTACCATTAATTGTCCTGGACTGATTGCATTTAAAACTTTTTCACCGGTGGCTTTGTCTTTTACCTTATCTGTAAATTCTTTAGCTATTTTATAGTTTACATCGGCATCAACCAATGCACGACGAATATCTTTTACCGTGTTGGCAATATTGAGTTCATTAATTCTTGCTTCTCCTTTTAAATTCTTAAAAGCACCTTCTAATCTTTCGCTTAAACTTTGAAACATAATTGCTGAGTTTCTGTTCTTTCAATAAAAAAAGTGAACCTAAGCTCACTTAAATAAGGCTGCAAATATAATGCTCGAAGGCTGAATGACTATCCTAAATAAACTTTCAGGTACTTACACCTTGTAGTCGTTTTCAACTTATTGATTGCCTTGTCTTTGATTTGCCTCACTCTTTCCCTAGTCAGATGAAATTTTTCACCTATATCTTCCAGGCTTAATGGCTCCATCCCGATTCCAAAAAAATAACAGAGTACTGCTTTCTGCCTGTCTGTAAGAGCCTGTAGTGATCGCTGTACTTCAGTTTGAAGCGATTCATAATGCTCAACACTCCTATCTGTTTTTTCGGCATTTGGATTTTCCATGGTGTCTATCAATGTTCCGTCTTCTCCATCCATAATTGGAGAATCCATACTAACATGTCTTACACCAATACCCATTGTCGCAGCAATTTCATCTATACTTATTTCAAGTAATGCGGCAACTTCTTCCGGTGAAGGTTCTCTTTCATATTGCTGTTCCAGTTGTTGATATGCTTTACTAATACGATTGGTTAATCCAACTTTATTCAATGGAAGCCTTACAATCCTGCTTTGTTCGGCAAGAGCCTGCAGAATACTCTGCCGTATCCACCAAACAGCATAAGAAATGAACTTAAACCCTCTTGTTTCATCAAAACGAAGAGCAGCTTTGATCAATCCAAGATTTCCCTCGTTGATAAGATCAGGTAGCGATAATCCCTGGTTTTGATACTGTTTTGCTACTGATACAACAAACCTGAGATTAGATTTTACCAACCTGTCGAGTGCTCTCTGGTCTCCATTTCTAATTCGCAAGGCAAGGTTTACTTCTTCGTCAGCAGTAATAAGATCAACTTTAGCAATCTCCTGGAGATACTTTTCGAGACTCTGAGACTCACGATTGGTAATAGATTTCGTGATCTTTAATTGACGCATACTCATGTAGAAAATATTTAGGGTATGATGGTAGCTTGGTTGTCTGACTTCAATTTCTACGTCACGTCTGCTACACAATTTAACAAATGCTATGAATCAATCCTAAAAATTTATTTCTCATCGTTTTGGCAGGCAAAGCATTACAGAAGTAAGATGGGCTTGAATCTCAGAACATGGCAGATTGTTGAATAACGGAAAAAAAATTTTGAGGGTATGAACTATTTACTATTATTGCAGCCCTACAAACAAGGAGTAAAGTGATAGTAATGAGTAAGAAGCAATTATTTACATTGGAGTACCCGGTAAGATGTTCACCTAATATTTTGTACGAATTCTTAGCAACACCTGCTGGTTTGCAGGAGTGGTTTGCAGATAAAGTTGACGAATGGGAGAATGTTTACAGTTTCAGCTGGAGTGGTGGCACACCTGATAAAGCTGAAGTTTTGGAAAAAGAAGAAGATAAGTTCATCCGTTTTCATTGGTTACATACCGGAAAAGATGAATATTTTGAATTCAGAATTGAAAAAACTGAGATCACGAATCAAACTATTTTAGTCATAAAAGATTTTGCTGAAAAAGGCGAAATCAAAGACCAGAGCCAGCTTTGGGAATACCAGATCAAAGAATTATTTCATAGGCTTGGTGCTTAGCATTTCCAGTATTTCCTGGTATGTTATTGAAAAGAAATCAAATGCATTATCCCACTGCTGCAGTGGGATTTTTTTTGCCAGTTTGATAAATGATCCCTTAGATAAGTCAGCGTTAATATCGCATTCGATGTAATTATCATTGCCGAAATGATGTTGCCAGGGATCCTCAGCATTACAAATCCACCATCCTTCAGTATGCATTTTCAAATAAGATTCTATTGAATGAGAATACAACTCTTTATTGTTTCCATGAAGTTGTAAAGTGATGCTGAAGAATTCACCCCACCAGAAAAAGCAACGGATAGCGAAAACATCTGTGTTTGAAAATACTCTTGGATAATCAAGCATCACCCACGGTAACCCAAGATAATTTTCTCCCTTAGAAATTTTGGGTGGAATGGATGTGAATGATTTTGGCAGATGATTAGCCCTTTGCTGAAACTCTTCACTCAACTCTCCGAATAGCTGATATACTTTGTGAATGATGCGGTTCTTTGTTAAAATAAATTCCGCATCAATTACTAAAGCCAATTCCTCTTTTGAAAGTTTTACATTTGTCATTCTACTTATTTGAGAAAGAAGTTACAAAGTGATTAAAAAACTTGATAAACTCATCATCCGTGCTTTTGTTGGGCCATTTTTAGCCACATTTCTCATTTCACTATTCGTATTGGTATTACAGTTTTTCTGGTTATGGATAGATGACCTTGTAGGAAAAGGACTTGACTTATTTACCATCCTAACACTTATCAGCTATGTTGCCGCAACAGCTGTTCCTTTAGCGTTACCTTTAGCTCTGTTACTTTCTTCGATAATGACTTTTGGAAACCTGGGAGAATCATTTGAGCTCGTTGCCATCAAATCTGCCGGCATTTCTCTAATGCGATTTATGATGCCTTTGTTGGTTGTAGCTACATTAATTGCAGGTGTATCTTTTCTTTTTGCTAATAATATTATTCCGATTGCAAATCTTAAACTTGAAAGTCTAAAATATGATCTGATTGTTTCAAAGCCTGCTTTCGATATTAAAGAAGGTGTTTTTTATAACAAGATCGAAGGCTATGTAATTAAATTAGGTAAGAAAGAAAAAGATGATAGCACTATTAGGAACATTACCATCTACGAAAAGAATTATAACCTGCAGGATCACATGATGGTTGCTGAAAGTGGAGTGATGAGGGTTACACCTGATAAACGCTATCTTGAATTTATCCTTAAGAATGGCTGGCGTTATGAAGAAAAAGGAAACAGGGGAACTACCAATACAGAATTCATTCGCCTGGGTTTTAAAGAATACAAGAAGGTCTTTGATCTAAGCAGTTTTCAACTCAGCAAAACAGAGGATAGTTTATTTAAAGATCACCAGAGAATGTTGAGTGTACGGCAACTTAACACAAGACTTGATTCACTAGAAAAAATGGATAATCATTTTCTCAATCGTAACAAGCAGGAACTCTCTTCTCTATTCCGTTTTGCAGGATATGCCGATTCAACAAAACCTCCACCCACAAAACCAAACATCAAAGCAAAATCATTTAAAGACCTAATACCTGCTGATTTGAAAAATATTGCCACAGAAAGAGCTATCAGCCAGGTAAATGCAAGTACAGGTGCAATTGATATGCTTGTTGCAGAGCAAAGTAATCGTGAGAAAGATATACGAAGCCATAAAATAGAATGGCACAGAAAATTTACTCTTTCCTTTGCATGCATCCTTTTATTTATGATCGGGGCACCATTAGGTTCAATCATTCGTAAAGGAGGTTTAGGTACTCCATTGGTTTTTGCCGTGATCTTCTTTATCATCTTTCATCTCTTCAACACATTTGGAGAGAAATTTGTAAAGGAAGATGTTACCAGTGCATTTGTTGGAATGTGGCTTTCGGCTTTGATTTTAATTCCTATATGTTTCTTTCTTACTTATAAGGCAATGAGAGATTCACAATTGTTCAATAAAGAATTTTATTATCGTTCTTACCGCACAATGAAAAGGATCTTAAATTTAAAAACTGCAAATAATTCATCTAAATAACCATGCTATGGAAAACA
Source organism: Bacteroidota bacterium (assembly GCA_023386555.1). Taxonomy (GTDB): domain Bacteria; phylum Bacteroidota; class Bacteroidia; order Chitinophagales; family Chitinophagaceae; genus JAEZDC01. The sequence continues at coordinate 326,420 of JAEWJK010000003.1, forward strand.
CATTAAATGGCCGAAGAGAGTTTATTAAAAACGCAGGGAAGGCTAGCATTGCTGCCGGATTAACATTCACCGCATTACCATCTTTCGCAGAAATATTTGAGCCTGCTACTTTTAATATTGGCTTTCTGCAAAAACCTTTGCCTTATGCTTTTAATGCACTTGAACCTGTGATAGATGCTATGACAATGGAAATCCATTACACAAAACATGCTGCAGGTTATGCAAAAAATCTTGCTGATGCTGCAACTGCAGAAAATGTAGACACAAAAAAGATAAAGCTCGAAGACCTACTGAAAAATATATCTAAGTATTCAACTAAGATGAGAAATAATGCAGGTGGACATTATAATCATGAACTATTCTGGGAAACAATGTCGCCAAAACCTGAGAAATCACCAGACCAGCAACTTGGTAAAGCAATTGAAAAAGATTTCGGTTCATTTGATGCATTTAAAAAACAATTTAGTGATGCTGCATCTTCTCGTTTTGGCAGTGGATGGGCCTGGCTGGTAATTGGCAATGATAATAAACTAATCATCACTTCTACACCTAACCAGGATAATCCTTTGATGGATGTTGCAGAAGTAAAAGGAACTCCGCTAATAGGATTAGACGTATGGGAACATGCTTATTACTTAAAGTATCAAAACAAAAGAGCTGACTATATCAACAATTGGTGGAATATAATTGATTGGGATTTTGTTGAAAAAAGATATAGGAAACTTACAGATAAATAGAACTGATCTAAATCACAATTAACGGTACACGGTTCAATAACTTTGTACCGTTTTTTATTAAAACCAATTCAAATGAAAGCAACAGCAAAATGGATAGATAAGTTAGCATTCGATGTTGTATCAGACAATGATCATACTATCAGGATGGATACAACAGAAGCAGGCGGAAGTCTTGATAGTGGTATGAGCCCGAAAAAGGCCATATTAGGTGCATTAAATGTTTGTAGTGGAATGGATGTAGCTGGTATTTTGAAGAAAATGAGAGTAGACTTTACAAAGCTTGAGGTTGAATCTGAAGCAGAACAAACGGATACAGATCCGAAAGTGTTTAAAGATATAAAGATGATCTACAGAAGTGATATATCGAAAGAGAATATTTATAAGTTTGAAAAAGCTATTCATCTTTCTCATGAAACTTATTGCGGCATATCAGCTATGTTAAAAAAACACTGTGATATAACATACAAAATAGAATTGCTGTAACTGTACATTTGAGCCTCAAATAATCATCTTGGAAGAAGCTAAACAAAATTTTAAAGTACAGGCATGGATAACAGTATTAAGCCTGGTTTTGTTTGTTACCAAGATCATTGCATATTATCAAACTAATTCTCTTGCAATTCTTTCTGATGCACTTGAAAGTATTGTGAATGTTGTAGCAGGATTTATCGGATTATATAGTTTATATATTGCTGCCAAGCCAAAAGATCTGGAGCATCCTTACGGTCATGGAAAAGCAGAATTCATTTCTGCTGCCGTTGAAGGAACTTTAATTGTTGCTTCCGGTCTTTTGATCATATATGAGACAGTTCAAAACTTCATTCTTCAAAGAAAACTATACTCACTTGATACCGGTCTTTATTTGGTTGGCGCTACTGCTATCGTAAATTTTATTGCAGGAACTATTTGTCTGAATATCGGCAAAAAAAATAAATCACTTGCATTACAGGCAAGCGGTAAACATTTACAAACCGACACCTATTCTACTTTAGCGATTATAGCTGGTTTGGTTTTGATGATCACCACCAAACTCTTCTGGCTTGATAAAGTAATTGCAATTGGAATGAGTGTATTCATCATTTATAATGGTTACTTAATCATTCGAAAATCTTTGGCAGGTATAATGGATGAAGCAGATATGGATCTGCTGAAGCAAATGCTGGAATTACTGAATGCAAATAAAAGAGATAATTGGATAGATCTACATAATCTAAGAGTGATAAAATATGGAAGCCGATTACATGTAGATTGTCATTTAACTGTGCCTTGGTACCTGAATGTTCATGAAGCACATGTTGAAGTGGAAGCGTTAGAGAAACTGATCAGGCAGAAATTCGGAGAATCAATTGAATTGTTTGTACATACAGATGGCTGCTTACCGATCAGTTGTCCTATTTGTGTAAAAGATGATTGTCCTGTACGACAACAACCATTCAAGCAAAGATTAACATGGACCCTCGAAAACATTCTTTCCGATAAAAAGCATACCGTTACTTAATCTCATACGAAACAAGCTCCGTAGTGTTGTTTATGTTTTGGCCAGGAAGTGTTATAGCAAGGTTGCTGCTGATAAGCCCTACACCTTTTGCATAAAAATGATCTCCTCCACCATGGTTGCCAATTGGTGAAGAGAAATCCTGCCTGATATGAAAAACATCATTATAAGTCTTACCCTGAACTACTTTAGTGATGCCTTTTTCAGTAATGGTATATTTAGCGGTAACATTAATAGGAAATCCGCTAAATGTAATAGGTACGCTGAACTGCCAGGTAGCATTTACGTTCTGATCTTCTTTCAGATATAATTCCTCCACTCCATTCGGAAGAAATCCCTGGAAAGTGGCAAATCGATAATAATCATTCCCTGCTTTTGCCTGGTATTGATTAGGTCCGTTAGAATTGCTGAGTACCTTGTATGTTCTGGTTAATGCAACAGTATCTTTATTGGTTACCGTTAATTTATAAGTGTTACCATCACTTATGTAGGTCCAGTTTGTACCAACAGTTAAAGGCAGATAATCTTTGGCTGTATTTACAACATCGCTATTTTTTTTGCAATAGCTGAACAATACAATGCATATTACAGGAATGATGAACCTTTTCATATCTGCTGGTTTCATTAAAGGTACTCACTTCCCAGGATAAATAGCTGAGTAATGGATCAACTTGTACAAGAGTGCGACGCAAGCAAAGCTTAATAGTAGCAATAGCTTCTGCATCATAAAAAATATCGATTACTTACTATATTTTCGCCATCTAAATTTTTACCTATGCAGGCATGGAAAGATTACCAGGCACAAAATAAAGACCGTTTCCTTGATGAATTGCTTGAACTATTACGCATTCCAAGTGTAAGTGCAAGAAGTGAACATAAAGAAGACATGGTTCGTTGTGCTGAAAAAGTAAAACAACGTTTACTGGAAGCCGGAGCTGATACAGTTGAAATAATGCCAACTGCAGGACACCCTGCTGTGTTTGGCGAAAAAATAGTTGATCCATCCAAACCAACAGTGTTAGTGTATGGTCACTATGATGTACAACCACCAGATCCATTGGAACTTTGGGATTCACCTCCGTTTGAACCGGTGATAAAAGATGGGAAGATCTTCGCAAGAGGTGCATGTGATGATAAAGGACAATTTTACATGCATGTAAAAGCTTTGGAAGTGATGAATAAAACGGGTGGCTTACCTGTTAACGTAAAATTTTTGATTGAAGGTGAGGAAGAGATCGGTTCAAAACATTTAGGTGAATTTTTAGAAGCGAATAAAGCAAAACTGAAAGCTGATGTGATATTGATCAGTGACACAGCAATGCTGAGTTTAGATACACCAAGTATTGATGTTGGTGTTCGTGGTTTGTCGTATATAGAAGTAGAAGTTACCGGGCCAAACCGTGATTTGCATAGTGGAGTGTACGGTGGTGCTGTTGCAAATCCTATAACGATTTTAGCAAAGATGATCGCTTCTATGCATGATGAAAATAATCACATTACTATTCCTGGTTTCTATGATGATGTGGTTGAATCATCTCCTGAAGAAAGATTTGAAATGGCGAAAGCACCTTACGATGAAAGTGAATTCAAAACTGATCTGGGTGTAAAAACATTGTGGGGAGAAAAAGGTTATACCACTAATGAAAGAACAGGAATTCGTCCAACACTTGAATTGAATGGAATCTGGGGTGGTTATACAGGTGAAGGTGCAAAAACCGTTTTACCTGCCAAGGCATTTGCAAAGATCTCTGCTCGTTTAGTACCAAATCAGAAAAGTGCTAAGATGACGAAACTGATCATTGATCATTTACACAGCATTGCACCGGATTATGTAACGGTGAAAGCTTCAGAACATCATGGTGGTGATCCTTACATGACTCCTGTTGACAGTACCGAATATAAAGCTGCAGCTAAGGCAATAGAAACTACTTTTGGCAAAGCACCTATTCCTGTTAGAGGTGGTGGCAGTATTCCGATCACTGCTTTGTTCGAAAGTGTGTTGGGTTGCAAAACTGTTTTCTTAGGCTTTGGATTAGACAGCGATAATCTTCATAGCCCTAATGAAAAATTCAACATAGATAATTTTTATAAAGGCATTGAGACTATTCCATATTTCCATCAGTATTATGCTGAGATGAAAGCTTGATGCTTGATATTTGATTAAGCCTGTTGATTTTTTTCAGCAGGCTTTTTTTATTGACCAGCTAAACACTGCTGTTCAACTTCTGTTGTGTCACTCACTTGTACGTTCTGTACATTCAGCAACTTTAGTCTGTAATTTGAGAAGCTTTATCTTATTATCACATTCACTTAGCTTTGCCGCTAATGGAACCAGCAAAAGATTATCAATTTTCCAGGCAGCAGATTTATTTACTTTTTGGAGTAATAGTTTTCATTTTATTCTTCAAACTCAACTCACCTCCTATTTATATTCTCGATGAAGCCAGGAATGCACAAGCCGGAAGAGAAATGTTTCATAGCGGTAATTGGATCGTTCCAACATTCAATGGAGAATTAAGAAGCCATAAACCCGTTTTGCATTATTGGTTTATGCAGCCAGCTTATTTTTTATTCGGTGAGAATGCATTTGCAGCCAGATTTTTTTCTGCAGTATTAGGTGTACTTACCATTCTTGTAACATTTCTTTATACCAGAAAATTATTCAATCAATCGGTAGCATTTTTCAGTGCATTATCACTAGGGTTAAGCACACATTTTTTGTTTGAGTTTCGTTTAGCCGTTCCAGATCCATATCTTATTTTCTTCAGCACAGTTGGAACATTTGCAGCATTCACGTATCTGCAGTTAGGACGAAAATCTCAATTATATATTGCTGCTGCAACTTTTGCGTTAGCTACTTTAGCTAAAGGACCTGTTGCTGTTGGCTTACCCGGCATTGCATTATTGCTCTGGGTTATCTGGAAGAAAAAATGGAATAAAATATTCGACTGGAGTTTGATTTTAGCAGCCATCATTTTTGTTGTTGTTGCTCTACCATGGTATGTTACAGTGCACAAAGCAACAAATGGCCAGTGGACAGAAGAATTTTTCTTCAAACATAATTTCAATCGTTTCTCTGAAGAAATGGAAGGTCATGGAGGAATATTCCTGATCACCATTGCAATTGTATTGATCGGAATGTTGCCATTTACTTCATTCCTGGGGGAAGTAATCAAAAAAAGGAAATCAGTCTTTAATCATGAAACGGTTCAGTTTGCTGCTTTGGTAACATTGGTATTTACTATCTTCTATTCAGTATCAAGTACCAAGCTTCCGAATTATCCGATGCCATGCTATCCATTTTTTGCAGTGGTATTGGGAGCTTTCATTTCTCATCTTATCAATAAACGAATCACTTCAAAAAAATATCCACAATACATTCTATTGTTCATCATGACGGTCATACCAATAGCAGGATATTTTGCTATTAAGCAGGAAGTAGAAGCAAAACATATAAGCTGGATAGCGTTAACCTTACTGATTGCACCGATAATGTTCATTGCTCATCTGATACAAAACAGAAAAGCTGATTGGTTTAGAAGGATAATTATTGTTGCTATAGGATACTCTTTTTTCAATATCATCTTTCTCCATATCGTATATCCAAAATTGTACGAACAAAATCCTGTAAGTAAAACGATCCGTTTGGTGAATCAATATGATCATATTTATTCTTACCAGATATATAATCCGGGCTATAATTTCTATCTCAATACGAATATCAAAGAATATCCATCTCTAGATTCCATTCAAGCAAAATTGAAAGAATATCCCGATGCACTCATCATCAGCAGGAAAGAGTTTGAAAACGAATTAAAGCAAATGAATCTTGAGGTTATTGCAGAACATCACGATATTTTTGAATTGCCAACAACCATCATATTAAAACAAAATGCAGCAAAACCTTAATACCAGATCTTTTAAAACAGGAATACTGCTTTCACTACCTGTTGCTGGGGTTTTATTCTACCTGACTTACTATTACGGATTAAAAGAATCCTTCTTAATACTCAATGGAGATGGAGGAAACGCTGCAGATATATTGTTTCGCTTCATCACCTATTTTGGAGATGCTATTCTCTGGATTCCTATGTTGGGATATATTATCTGGAAGAAAAGAAAACTATACCTGGCTTTGGTAACAGCAAGTTTTACTTTAGTTACAATATTTGTACAGGTTTGCAAATATTTTATTGTTCCTGATGAAGCAAGACCAACACGCTACATCACAGATGGTTCTTTTATTCATACTGTTGAAGGAGTAACGGTACATTCATTTTCAAGTTTTCCATCAGGACATACTGCAACAGCATTTACTTTTTTCCTGATGATCTGTTTGATGACAAGGAAAAAGTGGTGGCTACCTGTTGGAATTTTCACCGCCATTTTAGTGGGATATTCCAGGATATATCTTGCCCAACATTTTCCACTGGATGTTGCTGCAGGAATTATAGTAGCCATCATTTCAGTTAGCTTATCTATACCATTTCAAAAATGGATTGATAAACGAAACTTAAGAATTAGCAAACAAGTTGAAGCATAAAAAAGGCTACCAAAACTGGTAGCCTCGTTATAAATAAGGGTACGGATCATTTTATTGTTTTTGAGAAAGCAATAGGCTCTGATCTCAAGAGATATTTCACTTCATCTCCATCTATCAACTTCGCTACAAAATATATCATCAGATCGTTTCTTCCTTTATTAAGGTTGATAGCAGAGTAAGGAATAAAGAATTCAATATCCTTTAGATTCTTATTCACTGTATAAGTTTTACCGGCAGGAAGGTTGAATGTTTGTGATGTTCCTACAATCATATCAGGATTTTGTGCATGTGCTACGAAATTGTAATTCTTATCAAGAATATAAGCAATAAAAACTACTTTACCTTGTTTACCTTCTGTGCTGATCTCGAATTCAGGAAAATATGAGAACCCTTGTTTGGCCTGGTTATCTATCACATCGGTATTGATAAAATCTGAGATAGTAAAACGAGCTACTTCAAATTTTCTATCTACACCTGTTGGAGGATAAGCCACTCTTGCAAGCTCTTTATCACCTTCTGATATCGCAAAATTTGATTTCACCGAATATCCATCGAATGTCCAGTTAGGTTTAATGTAATAATGCATAATGCTTTTGTTGTCGTAGCTGGTACCGTTTGTATAGCTTGTAGCGAACTGTTGAAATAAATTATAATCAATTTGTTCTTTAGTCCAGCCATTAGATTCCATGATGTCTTTATAAACTGCTTCTTTATTCCATTTGATTCCTGAAACAGGGCTAAAATGTTCGTGTAAGAATCCAATTGCATGACCTAATTCGTGCATAACTGTTCCTTTAAACTCAAATCCATAGAATTGACCTTTGTAGAAGAATTCAGAAGTATCAATATTCATAGTTTGCTCGTCTTGCGGAATAGTTCTGCATTGAGTTCCGAGGCTTGAATTATGACCCAGACCTTCTGCTAATAATATTCTGATGTGACTTTCGCCATAATCAACAAATTCAAAACGAATGTTTGCATATTTTTCCCATTCTCTCGCTGCAGCAATAACCAGATCTCTTAGCATTTTACTCCCTTGGAACATTCTAACTTTAAGTGTGGTGCCTGCATTCCATAGATAATAATTATCTGCCAGGCCTCTGGTTCCGTTATTAGAAGTATCACTGTCTACGGCAGAACCTCTTTCGGGTTGTTTAGTTGTACAGAACATGTTTACTTCTTTTGTTTCTTTTCTCTGAGCTATACTTTGTATAGCGATGGTGCAGAATAACATAAAGAGTGTGTAGCGTAGCGTTTTCATTTGACAATTAAGTTTAATAGTTAAGATTTTTGTTGGTTTGTTTTGATTTTGTTCTCTTTATTACTTCGTAAGAACATAGTAAGGATGTGATACTTAATTCTATTACATATAGCAACATGCCTATTTGCATTTCTTTTGCATTTATACTGAAAGGATAGTTGGAGTTTTTTTTACATCATGAATTTTTTGTGGTGAATGCCCTTATATTTGCACTCCTTTTAAAGGAATCGGGAGGTAGTTCAGCCCGGTAGAATACCTGGTTTGGGACCAGGGGGTCGCAGGTTCGAATCCTGTCCTCCCGACTACCGAAAAAGAGTCATAACTTAATGACTCTTTTTTATGTATTACATCTATATTCTTCATAGTAAATCTTCTCAAAAATACTACTGTGGGCAGACTATTGACGTACCCGCTCGATTGATAAGGCATAATAACGGAGAAACTCCAAGTATCAGGCATGGTATCCCATGGACATTGATTGGCTATATTTCTGTTGAAAGCAGATCGGAATCTGTAGCGTTAGAGAAAAAAATAAAGGGTAGAGGTATACGATGGCTTGATCAATACTCATATTTGCTTCAGTCCGGTTAGAATATCACTCCTGCGGCGTGAGGGTCGCAGGTTCGAATCCTGTCCTCCCGACTACCGAAAGAAAAAGAGTCAGTTTTACCTGGCTCTTTTTTATTTCAAACTAGGCACAAAAAAGGCGAAGCATTGCTTCGCCTGATTAATAAATATTACTGTTTTTATCTTTTAATGCTAAATGATTTTGTGATCACACCCACTTCATCAACTTTTACAGGACGAACCATACTTGACCTCGTAGTTGCCTGGTTTGGATTGTCTTTGAACATATCATCTAATACATTCTCAATCCCTGATTTATGAGCTGCACTTCTTGTGGCAGATCTTGATAAAACCGGCCTCAAATCCATAGCTGTTTTAGTAAATATGAACTTCATAAACTCACGACCCATTGGTGTTCCTTCATCCACTGAAATTTCTTCGATCAGGAACTCCGCTTTAGGTTGGATAGCGAAATCCTCTGCAGTCGTTCCTTCATAAGGGACTAATACCTTAACCTCATTGTTCGGCATTAGATCTATCAGGTTAAAGTAGACGGGATAGCTATTATTATTTACGATCTTGATGCTGAATACATCATTTGGTCTCATCCAGACATCTGTTCCGGTAACATTCGCAGGATTCACAGGGATAATTTCCACCGTTACATTCTGCACAAGTGTTCCACCGTCTGCCATATTTCTCAGATAATTGATACGCATAGCTCGTTTTAGATTATCAAGCATTTGCTTCATCATATCTTGCGAAAGCGTATCACCTTTTTTCAGGGTAACGCTCCACCGAGTACTATCAGATTTATCAATTAGGTTAATTGAAGTGTTTTTAATATCAAATACGTAATCAGCATTGTCACCTACAGATAAATATTGATATGGTTTAATAAAGGATTTAACCTGATTTATAAGCATCATAGGCTGCTTCGCTTTATCGTCATTAGTTTTAAATGAAAGCGTAGCCGTAAAATCACCAAAGCCTGATTCATCAATTTTTACCTTGTAAGCCTCACCTTTTGCTAACTTTTTATCAATCGTTCCCACACTCTGAAAGCTTCCTGCAACTGTAATATAACCTTCAGCCATAGGCGTAGTTTCATCTTTATCGTTAAGGGCATATAGAGTAAACTTCGTTCCTTTTGTTGCACTATTTAAAAAGCCGGCGTTAATTACAATGCTGGTATCATTCACCCATTTCTGGATACCGATATAGCTCATTGGAGGTATGAACTTTCCGCCAAAAACTTCCTGGTTAACATTTCCTTCTATCATTGGTATTTGCTGGGGGAATTTTGCTTGTATCTGAGCCCTTATTTTCTCAAATAAATATTGATAGGTACTACCAGGTTTTAATTCTGCTACTGCTCTTGCGAAAGCATAGGACAAAGAACCTACACCTACATTCTCATTGTCCTTTGTTTCAAAGTTTACCTGGTGTGGACTCGAAGCACTAAATACGATCATATTACCGATGCCGTTACCGAAAAATTCATCAGCTGAAGTATTAGATGCAAAGCTTACTTTAATATTAGGCTTATAGCCAGGCTTATTAAATGGTACAGGATTTCCTCTTGCCTGAAAAACTTCAGAACTTCTTGTAGCTGTACCTGAATGACAAGCATCTACGATAACTACTAAACTACCTGTCGCACCGATCTTTGTTCTAATGAGATTCAATTTCTCACCTAACTCATCATCCCGTAAATGCTTTTCACCTTTATATGTTACGGGATCGTAATATGCTGCAGCATCATAAGGAATCAAAGCCTCATCATAGCCATCGGTTTCATCATTATTATCATCGAATATCTGCTGGCCATGCCCTGAAAAATGAAACACGACTACATCTCCGGTTTGTGCTTTTTGAATCAGATCATCCAGGGCTTTTAAAATTCCAATCTTCGTAGCTCTTTGATTTAACAAAGTATCAATATCTCTCTCTGTAAATCCGTTTTGAAGTAAGGCTGCCTTAATGTATTTAATGTCATTAACTGAGCTAAGGCTTTTCCATCCTCCATTGGTAGGATATTCTCCAACAGCTACAATAAGTCCCAACTTTCGTTGAGAAATGGCTGATAAAGAAATCAGCATGCAAGTAAGTAGAAGTAAGCGTTTCATATCTGTTTTTTTACGTACGGACTAAAGATTCAACAAGTTAACAAATTACATAAACAAAAAAGCCCTGCTGTTTTTTGCAGAGCTTTTTAGCGGTGAGGGAGGGATTCGAACCCTCGGTACAGTTTAACCCGTACGGCAGTTTAGCAAACTGCTGATTTCAGCCACTCATCCACCTCACCGTAGCTGAATTAAGGACGGCAAAAATAGAGGTTAAAAGCTAATTACCAAATTGATTTTTATTTAGAGGTTGTTATTTATTGAACAAGCTTCAGTAATGCTATTTATCGTCTGTTGTGTCACTCACTTGTACATTCTGAACTTTACTTAGCTAGTCATATAGTCATTGGTCAAAAAGTCAATCTAATAACTTTTAAATGACTATGGTCTCGATGATTCATTGACCTGATGAACTAATCTCCTTCAGTACAAGAGTGCGACGCAACTAAGGTTTCATTAATGTGTGAACGGGGACATCATAAAAAAATCCCGGCTTTTGGTGAACCGGGATCAAAGTTTTGGTCTTTTCAATTTTCTCTACATAGCTGCTAACTGAACCTTCTGTGTTAATTCCATAACGTTCTCACGGAACATGGAATCGGTGTCCATCAGGTCTTTTACAGTCTGGCAACTGTGTATTACAGTAGTATGGTCACGGCCCCCAAAATGCTCACCGATTGTCTTAAGAGAGTTCTTGGTAAAAGCTTTGGCTAAGTACATAGTAATTTGCCTTGCCTGTACGATTTCTCTCTTTCGGGTCTTCTGAAGCAATTTATCGTAAGACACATCAAAGAACTCACACACCATTTTTTGAATGGCATCGATGGTGATCTCTTTGCTGCTTGTCTTAACAAAGTTGCGAAGTACTTTTTTGGCTAACTCAAGATCAATATCTTTTTTATTGAGAGATGATTGAGCCAGGAGTGATATTAAAGCACCTTCTAATTCACGAATATTTGTGTTGATGTTATATGCCACATACTTCACCACTTCTTTCGGCATATCAAGACCATCATTCTTCATCTTACGTTCAAGAATTTCAATTCTTGTTTCATAATCTGGTATCTGAAGATCTGCACTTAATCCCCAACGGAAACGACTTAATAGTCTTTCCTGCATTCCATCAAGGTCTTTGGGAGACTTATCTGAAGTAAGTACTAATTGTTTTCCACTCTGATGCAGATGATTGAATATAGCAAAGAAAGCATCCTGAGATTTCTCAGCTCTGGCAAAGAACTGCACATCATCTATGATCAATACATCTATTAATTGATAGAAATGAATGAAATCATTGATTGCATTGTTCCTGCTATGATCCTGGAACTGGTTAATGAACTTCTCGCTGCTTACATATAAAACGATCTTGTTTGGATGTAAACGCTTCACATCATTACCAATACCTTGTGCAAGATGGGTTTTACCTAAACCAACACCACCATATAATACAAGCGGATTGAATGAGTTTGCTCCAGGTTTTTCAGCAACCGTTTTGCCGGCTCTGCGAGCAACACGATTACAATCACCTTCTATAAAAGAATCAAATGTATAAATTGGATTGAGCTGCGGATCTATCTGCATCTTCTTCAATCCCGGTATAACAAAAGGATTTTTTACAGGATTATTTATCACTAATGGAAAATCCATTTCGTTATTGGAGTATATCTTAAGATTACCGGCAGGCACATCCATAGAACCATTGCGGCCGTTATTACCGCTATCAACCATGATACGGTATTCTAATCTTGCATCTTTACCTAATTCTCTCTTTAAAGTTTTTGCAAGTAGGTTAACGTAATGTTCTTCTAAATACTCATAAAAGAACTGGCTTGGCACCTGTATCAATAATACGTTTCCTTTTAACTCAACTGCTTCAATAGGTTCAAACCACGTTTTGAAATGCTGCCATTCTACTATATCCTTGATGATCTTTAAACAATTGCTCCAAACGGATTCAGCATTCTTAGACATAAAAAAATAACGTGGTTTATATATTAAGTTAAGAGTTGTATCCTTTTCTTTTGTATCACTTTTTCCTGCAAAATTGGGTGGTAGTAAAAAGTAATACGGGGATGCGAATATGGACAAATTATGTTGAAAAAAAAACTTTTTAATCACTTGTTTTTTTGCCAATAACAACAGTATGACTTTGCGCCAAATTTTTCTTTCCCGATCTGTTGAAAACAAAATCCATTCTTCCCAAATTAATACCACCCCAACCAACCTGATTCACTATAACATCTGAATTTTTTCTATTCTTATACTTCCTCGGCTGCTCGAAAAACCTATGTGTATGCCCTCCGATAATTAAATCTATATTATAACTTTCTTTAGCCAGAATCTCATCACTTATTTTGTCATCATTATACTTATCACCTAAGTGAGAAAGACAGATTATAAAATCACATTTATGCTTTTTTCTTAACTCTTCCGCATTTTCATTAGCTTTTAATATCGGGTCTTGATAAATTGTTCTACCGGATAAGTTTTCCGGAACCAAACCCTTTAATTCTATTCCGATTCCCAATATCCCGACCTTGATATTTCCCTTTTGAAAAATTTTATAAGGCAAAGCCTTTCCTTCCATAGGAGTTCCTGTGAAATCATAATTGCATATAACGATCGGAAAGTTTGCATGTTGAAGTTGCAACGCAAAATTTTCTATACCAGCATCAAAGTCGTGATTGCCCATTGTTGCTGCATCATAGTCCATCATGCTCATTGCCTTTATCTCTGGTTCACCTTTATACAAATTGAAATAAGGTGTACCCTGGAAAATGTCTCCGGCATCAAGCAATAAAACATTTGCAGCAGTTGCTCTTATTTGTTTAATGATCTCTGATCTGGCTGAAACCCCACCTAAGCCTGCATTCCTGCTTCCATCATTTGGAAAGGGCTCTAACCTGCTATGTACATCATTTGTATGAAGGATAGTAAGTTTCTCTGAATTATTATCAGCAGCATTCACGTCAATAAAAGAAGATGCCAGCAATGCTGCTGAGGCAAAGCTCGTGTCTTTTATAAATCTTCTTCTACTAATCGGCATTGGTGATACGGATTTCTTGGTTAGCTGTTACGGGTTTACCATTGCTAGTGAAATGTTGTACATATTCGATTAATGCATCTCTCATCAAATAACCGATATTGATCTGCCGAATTGGCTTCAACATTTCACTATTATCTCCACCATTAGCCACATAATCAGAATTAGCCAACACATATGTTGCATTTTTATCAAGTGGTTTACCTCCAACTAAAATATCTTCAGCTCTTTTATTTTTGATAGTCATCGTTACTCCATTCACAGGCCAACCACCGGCATTAGCAGTATGATCTAGAAATTGCTTGAGCAGTGATCCCTTTACTTCTTGCAGCACTATTAAATTATCAAAAGGCATTAACTCATACATTTTACCAACTGTAATATCACCTTTAGGAATATATGAACGCATGCCTCCATAATTGACTACGGTCACATCTATCTTTCTTTTAAAATATTTTTCTCCCATTTTCTTCATAGCATCCGTAAAGAAATTACCTAAACTAACCTGTCCATTGGTTTTATTTAAAGTTTCGGTTGCAAAACCAATAACCCTATTCATAGTTTTATTGACGCTATCCTTATAAGGTGAAAGCATCATTAAAATTGCAGAATCGTGTTTTTGATTGTTTGTTACCGGATAATTCTCATGTAGAACTTCTGCCGGTATCAGCTGAACGGTTGTACAGGATTGAACAACAAGTAGTGATGCAATAATGAAAAAGTAAAAATGTCTTTTCATATTTCTGTAGAGCATTCAAGGTACAACGTGCTATTTAAAAGCACAAAATTTTTAAAAGATAAAAGGAGATTTTAAGCTTAATTTGCCGCTTATAAATCATCATTAAATATGTCTTACGAGCTTACAGGAAGATTAGTGGCAAAATTTGATATCGTGCAACGTACTGAAACATTTAAAACAAGAGAATTTATTATAGAAAAATCTGAAGATATTAATGGCAGAACCATTACCAACTATGTAAAGTTTCAGTGTGTGCAGGATAAAACTGCAATGCCTGATAGATTTAATATTGGTGATGAAGTGAAAGTGCTATTCAATATTAAAGGAAGCAAATGGACGAAAGATGGCAAGGATAATTATATCACCAACCTTGATGCCTGGAGAATGGAAACAATAAAACTGGGTGGACAAATGATTGATGATTCACCTAATTATGCTGCAGATGCACCTGCTGGTGATGTAGTGGATGATTTGCCTTTTTAAAAGCTGCCAGATGATTTGCAGATGAAGTGCTTGCGACGCAACTATGCTGCCATGAAAAGCAAACGCTGGTATTATAATATTTGTTTTTTAGGATAAAAACCTAACAACATGCAACAAAAAATCTCTCTCAAAGTCTTGCCTTCTGAGGCAGTTGATGAATCAATAATAAAAACTTACATCGCTAAGTCGGCAGGAAAGAAAATCGCTGATGTAACAGGCTTTCATATTCTCAAACGATCAATTGATGCCAGAAGTAAACAGCCCTGGATCAATCTGACTGTACAGGCTTTTATTGATGAGCCTTTCACTATAAGAAATATTGAACAGGCCATATTTAAAGATGTTTCAAAAGCATCTAAGAAAGTTATTATTGTTGGTGCAGGACCTGCGGGTTTGTTTGCAGCTTTGAAATGCATTGAAATAGGTATTCAGCCAATCATACTTGAAAGAGGAAAAGATGTAAGGGCAAGGAGAAGAGATCTTGCACAGTTAAACAAAGAAGGCATTGTAAATACAGAGAGTAATTATTGCTTCGGCGAAGGTGGTGCCGGAACTTACAGTGATGGAAAACTTTATACCCGAAGTAATAAAAGAGGCAGCATTGATAGAATATTGAACCTGTTTGTGCAGTTTGGTGCTGAAGAAAAAATACTATACGAAGCACATCCTCATATTGGCACAAACAAACTACCACATATCATTACTGCTATTCGAGAACAGACCATTGCCAGTGGAGGAGAATTTTTATTCGATAAAAAAGTAGTCGATCTGATCATTGATAATAACACTATTGCAGGAGTAAAAACGAGTGATGGAGACGTAATAAATGGTGATGCAGTGATCGTAGCTACAGGTCACTCTGCAAGAGATATATTCCGATTGTTTCATCACAAGAATATTCTAATTGAATCAAAACCATTTGCTCTTGGTGTAAGGGTTGAACATCCGCAAAATCTTATTGATTCTATTCAATATCATTGTCCGCTACGAGGTGAATTCTTACCACCTGCTTCGTATAGTTTGGTGGAACAAGTGAACGATAAAGGTGTATTCAGTTTTTGCATGTGCCCAGGAGGAATTATTGCACCTGCTTCAACAGAAAATGATGGTCTTGTTGTAAATGGATGGAGCCCCAGCAAAAGAAATAATCCTTACGCAAATAGTGGAATGGTGGTGAGTGTTGAGTTTAAAGATGCTTTGAATTATTTTAAATCAAAAGGTAAAAGTCAAAATTCAAAATTTGATGCTGATGATCCTTTGGTGTTAATGAATTTTCAAAACGAAATAGAGAAAGCAGCTTTTAATGAAGGAGGAGGAAAACAAGTTGCTCCTGTTCAACGGATGGTTGATTTCTGCAATAATAAAATTTCATCTTCATTACCGGACTGCAGTTATTTACCCGGAATAAATTCAGCTGATCTTAAAAATGTACTGCCACCTTTCATTCATAAGAATCTACAGGAAGCTTTTAAACAGTTCGGAAAAAAGATGAGAGGCTATTATACAAATGATGCATTAGTTGTAGCTACAGAAAGCAGAACCTCATCTCCTGTTCGTATTCCAAGAAATGAAACTACGTTAGAGCATCCACGGATTGAAGGACTATATCCTTGTGGTGAAGGTGCAGGTTATGCCGGAGGCATTGTTAGTGCAGCAATGGATGGTGAAAAAGTTGCAGCAGCTATCTATCAAAAATTATTCGCTGCTTCCTGATCTTTTCCTGGCGATAAGCAAACTGTCACTGATTAGTTTGTTCTTCTTATAAGCACTCAATTCGTATCGTAATTCTTTCTTATCAGCTTTGGTAAAATCTTTTGTGATGTCTTCCATATCAGGTTTACCGGCATCAACCCACGACGTGTACCAAAAATCTGCAATCACATTTGCTGAAGCCAATAACTGCTGATTGATTGTTGGCTTTAATGCATCTGAATAGGCTTTGGCAAAAGCAGTTGTATAACTTCTCGACTCTTTCCCTCTTCTCATTTGGATCCGATACTTTGTTGAGTCAGTAAAATTCTTTGACACTTCAAGTTCTTTTCTCAACATATCAGGCACAAGAGCATGGCTTTGTCTAACAACATTCCAGATCGTTTCTGCAGGGTTCTTCAGATACCGAACTTTTCTTTTTACATAAAAATTGTATGTATTCAATTCAAGTTCCGGTATCATACTTTCCCATAAGCTATGAAGACCTTTTTGATTCGTTAATTGACCATCGTAATTCAAAGTTGTATGTAATGGTACATGGGCATCACCAATATAATGACCGATATCTGCAGCATAAAAAAGAATGCTGTCTTTATTCTTATTCCTGAAAGCCTCTGTTAGTTTATCCTTCATATACATAACATGGTAAGGCACATAACCATACTTGATCAAACTGTCCTGGTTATACAATCTTGCCGCATCATTCCAACCATAAGGCATTTTCCAGGCTGCAGAATCGCCAAAGGCTTCCAGATCAATAAAATGTTTTGTAGCTTCTGTACTATCTGTATTTCTCCGGGTATCAGCTCTTGGTGCATTATATACAAGGTTCTCACGGTTCTCAAAAAAGAACTCCTGCAGATCACCTTTTAATTGATATATGGCTAATTGATTAACAGTTCTGTGTACCAAAAAGCCCCAGCTTGAACAAAAAATAATGATTACCGCAAATACACCAGACAACACTAAAGTTCTTTTCATTTTACCCACCGTTTATATAAATGGTGAAATTAGGTGGAAACGCATTGCAGTTGTGTAATATTTTTGTTGAAGACTATACTAATGTTACAAAGGAGAAACTAAGTGTACATTTGAACTTATAATCAATACTTGCTATGCACCCAATTTTAGAACTGCGAAATCTGAAGAAGCATTACGCTACCCAAAAAGCTGTGGATGACGTGAGCTTTAGCATTGCTCCCGGAAGCATCTTTGGTTTACTTGGACCAAACGGAGCCGGTAAAACCACTTTGCTTAGAATGATCACCGGAATCTTTTATCCTGATAGTGGCGATATTCTTTTTAATGGAAGGAAGTTCGATGCAATGAAGGACATACAGGAAATCGGATATATGCCTGAAGAAAGAGGCTTATATAAGAAGATGAAAATCGGTGAGCAGGCAGTATATCTGGCACAATTGAAAGGATTGAGTAAAAGCGAAGCGATTGAAAAAATAAAATACTGGTTCACCAGGTTAGAAATGCAGAGCTGGTGGAACAAAAAAGTAGAAGATCTGAGTAAAGGGATGAGCCAGAAACTTCAATTTGTTACGACAGTGTTGCATGAACCAAAACTCATCATTTTAGATGAACCTTTCAGTGGACTTGATCCGTTAAATGCAAATCTTATTAAAGACGAGATATATCGGTTAGCAAAGAATGGTAGTACCATAATCTTCAGTACTCATAGAATGGAACAGGTTGAAGAAATCTGTGATCATATTGTACTTGTTAACCTGGGTAAAAAAGTATTAGATGGAACAGTGAATGACATCAAACAAACTTACAAGCAGAATTTATTCAGCATTAAGTTCGATAATGAGGTATTACCTGAACATCTTGCCACTTATTTATTCGAAGTAAAGAAGGCAGGAAAAAGTGAATTAACCATTCAGAAGCATGCAGAGTACAACAACAATGAAATACTACAATACTTTTTATCGAAAGGCTTGCAGATAAATGCATTTAATGAAATACTTCCAAGCCTCAACGAAATTTTCATCAGGCTGGTAGAAGGTACAAATGCCACTGCAAGAGCATTTCAACCGGTATCATAATTCAACACTCCCAAAACTTATTATATGAACAAAACCTGGATCATAATAAAAAGAGAATATCTGAGTAGGGTAAAAAAGAAAACATTTATACTTTCCACTATCCTCACCCCATTATTGTTTGTTGTATTGATTGGTGGCATCACTTACATATCAGTAGAAGAAGTTGACCAGGAGAAGATCGCTGTAATAGATAATGCAGGATTTTTTAAAGGCAACCTCGAAAATACAAAAGCATTGACATTTGAATTTCCTTCTGGTGTAGATACAGCAAACTATGATGAAAAAGGTTATAGTGCAGTATTATTTCCACCAAACGATTCTTCCAAAAATTATCAACTGTATTCCAAAAAACAATTTGGGCTCATCGCTTCTTCACAAATAGAAAACCAGATCAACAAAGCAGTTGAAAACAACTTGTTGAAAGACCGTTTTAATATTGATACAAAAACAATTGACTCAATACGTAACCAGGCCGGCGAAGCAGAAGTAAAAAACTTTTATGGCAATAGAGAAGCAGTACAGGAAGGAAACAGCAAATTGGCTTATGCTATTGGGTATGGTGCAGGGTTTCTGATATACATTACTTTGTTTATTTACGGCACAATGGTTATGCGTGGAGTGATGGAAGAAAAAACCAATCGTATTGCTGAAGTGATGGTATCATCAGTAAAACCATTTCAGTTAATGCTAGGTAAGATCATTGGTATTGGTGCTGTAGGATTAACACAGTTCATCATGTGGATCATATTGATCATCGGAATTTCAACTGCAGCATCAGCATTTCTTGCACCCGAAACTTTACAGCAAGCAAGTGAAGCATCTCAGCAAATGAATGGACAAGCAGGCATGGCTGCAAGAGCAACTTCAGGGTTTGAAGGTTTTTCAGAAACAATGGGCCAGGCAAACTGGTTTGTAATTGTAGGATGCTTCTTATTCTATTTTATATTTGGCTACTTGTTCTATGCGTCATTATTTGCTGCAGTAGGTAGTGCAGTAAACGAAGACCCGCAAGATGCACAAAGTTTATTGTTGCCGATCATAATGCCCATCATCATTGCCATAATGCTTATGATGAAAGCAGTTACCAGTCCTGCAAGTTCTATGGCAACATGGGCTAGTATCATTCCTTTCTTTTCACCAATAGTTATGATGGCAAGAATTCCTTTTGGTGTGCCAGATACAGTTCCTTACTGGCAATTATTGCTAAGTATGGCTTCATTGGTTGCCGGTTTTCTTTTTACCACCTGGCTCAGTTCAAAAATTTACAGAACAGGTATTTTAATGTATGGTAAAAAACCTAGCTGGAAAGAAATGTGGAAATGGGCTATAAGAAAAGCTTAAAGAAAATCCCGGACAAATTAGTTCGGGATTTTTTTTGACCATCATTCTGTTCTTTGTGCAACTTCGTTGTGTCACTCACTTTTACGTTCTTATCTTTAATGAACAACAAACAAGCTAATTACAAAATGAATTCTCAATCAATTATCATAGAACAAACTTATAACGCTCCTATAGATAAAGTATGGAAAGCCATTACTGACAAAGACCAGATGAAAGATTGGTATTTTATGTTAGATGAATTCAAACCGGAAATTGGTTTCGAATTTAGATTTTATGGTGAAGGACATAAAGGAGAAAAGTATTTGCATCTATGTAAGATCACGGAAGTAATACAACAAAAAAAATTACAATACAGCTGGAGTTACCAGGGACATCAAGGTTACTCGGAAGTAACTTTTGAATTATTTGCTGAAGGTAAAGCAACAAGACTTCGACTTACGCATGATGGTGTGGAATCATTCCCAGATCAACCTGACTTTGCAAGAGAAAGTTTCCAACAAGGGTGGACTTATATTACCGGAACATCGTTGAAAAATTTCTTAGAGAAATAGTTCATTGCTGAACTGTTGATAGAATTCCAGAATGATGAAGTGCGTACCTCAGAATATTATTATTTAAATAGGTTTCGGTGAATCTCCTTCGTCGATTTGACACAACAGATGATTGGCTAAGTTTCAAGAGCTGGTTAAATACAAAATAAAATGCCGACTCAATAAGCCGGCATTTTGCAAAGGATAGAAATATTTTTAGAGATATAGATCATATTTATCCCACCATGAACGATGACTGTTGCTTTCAAGGGTTTCAGCAACCATCTCAATAGTTACCTTTATTGTATTTTCTGGCTTTATCACCACTTCTTTTTTATCAGCATTCTTATAATCTTCCTTCGTTAACTTAAGTGTATAAGTTCCTTGCGGTAAAGTTGCTATTTTAAAGTGTCCTTGTGCATTCGTAGTAACTGTTTCAACTTTATTAGCTCCATTAACTGCAACAATGGTAACATCTGCCAAAGGCTTTTTGGTATTAGCATCTACAACAGTTCCGGTAACGCATGCACTGTTTGTTGAATTACTTCCTGCAGAAGCAAAACCTAATTGAGCTACGAAAAGAAGTAGTACGGCAACAAGGATTTTTTTCATGGCAGTGTGATTTGAGGACTAAATGTAGAACTTTTTTTCGTGTACGAAACTTTCCGTTCACATTAATTAACCTTAAGATTCCCACATTCTAAAGGATGCTGCATGGTTCGTGTAAATTTCTGCCAGATTTCAGCAACAATTTCTGCTGCAGGCTTAATTTCTGTGATCAAAGCACTCACCTGGCCAATCTCTAACTCACCTTCATCCATATCTCCTTCAAGCATTCCTTTCTTTGCTCTGCCTCTTCCAAGTAATGCATTTAATTCATCTGCTGAAGCACCATTATCTTCCAGTGCTTTTACGTCTTCGAAAAATTTGTTCTTTAGTAATCTTACAGGAACTACTTTTTTCATGCTCAACATTGTATCACCTTCTTGTGCTTTTATAATGGCTTCTTTAAAAGACGGATGATTCGAAGCTTCAGGAGTGCAAACAAACCTGCTTCCTATTTGTACAGCTTCAGCACCCAATACCATCGCTGCAAACATTTGTCTTCCTGTAGCAATACCACCTGCAGCAATAACAGGAATCTTAACCGCTTCTCTTACAGCAGGAATCAAAACAAAAGTTGTTGTTTCTTCTCTCCCATTATGGCCACCTGCTTCAAAACCTTCTGCAACTACAGCATCACAACCTGCATCTTCAGACTTTTTTGCAAATTTGCTACTACTTACTACATGCACAACTGTAATTCCATGTTCTTTCAGTTTTGATGTCCATGTTTTTGGATTACCTGCACTTGTAAAAACAATAGGCACTTTTTCTTCAATAATTATTTGAATATGTTTATCAATATCGGGATACAACAAAGGAACATTTACTGCAAAAGGTTTTGAAGTGGCTTCCTTACATTTTTGAATATGTTCTCTTAAAACATCCGGATACATACTTCCGCTACCGATTATTCCCAATCCTCCTGCATTGGAAACTGCAGAAGCCAATCTCCAGCCTGAAGTCCACACCATTCCAGCCTGTATAATAGGATATTGAATATTGAATAATTGTGTGACACGGTTTGAAAACACTTTCATAGCGATTAATTTGAATAAACTGGAAAAAACTATCCGCAATATTACAGATGTAATGAAACTCTCTGCAGAAAATCTATTATGTTCGAATATCAAAGCCACGAATATGATCAAGCTTGAACACATCGGGATAGCAGTAAAGAACCTGGAAAGTTCAATACCTGTTTTTGAAAAATTACTGAATACATCTTGTTATAAAACTGAAAAAGTAGATTCAGAAAATGTAAATACAGCCTTCTTTAAAAAAGGTGAATCAAAGATCGAACTTCTTGAATGTACAACTGAAGATGGTGTAATTGCAAAATACATTGATAAAAAAAATGAAGGCATTCATCATCTTGCTTTTGAAGTAGCCGATATTGAAGCTGAGATGAAACGTTTGCAGGATGAGGGTTTTGTTTTGCTAAATCCATTCCCAAAAAAAGGAGCAGACAATAAACTCATTTGCTTTCTTCACCCGAAATCTACTAATGGTGTGTTAATTGAAATTTGCCAGGAGATAAAATAATTTCCACCATAGAAGCTAAATCTCATAGGTAATTTTCTTATCGCCTGCTGCTCAATGTTCTGAACGTACAAGTGAGTGACACAACAAAATTTCAATAGCAGCACATTTGCCGGCAACATAATTTTTGCTAACATTTTTTTTTCAAAGCTCTGTTAACTCTTCGTCTAATTATAATATCAGCATCGTTTTAGCGTCTATAGTGGAAACAAAAAGGAGATAAACAGATGAAGAAAGTATTGGTTTTAATGATGCCTTTATTTCTTTTATTAGTTGCATGCAGCAGCACCAATGTTACAAACAGTTGGAAAAACAAAGACATTGAACAAAGCACCGTACAAAAAGTGATGGTTATTGCTATGTTACCTGAAAAACAAAGAGCTTTAAGACAGGAAATGGAATACCAGATGGTGGAAGATCTTTCTAAAAAAGGTTTTATTGCTGTAAGTGCATTACAGGAATATGGCCCGAAAGCTTTTGAAGGATTAACGGAAAAACAAGTGATGGATCAGCTGGATAAAAGTAAGATCGATGGTGTGATCACAATCGGATTGCAAGACACTGAAACAAGTGAAAATTATGTTCCTGGTAGTGTTAGGTATGAACCATATGCAGTTCGCTACAACAGGTTTTATCGCACTTATCAAACTTTTTACACAAGACAGTACACACCTGGTTACACTGACAGGCAGACAAATTATTTCTTTGAGACAAACCTGTACGATGTAAACAGCAATAAATTATTGTACTCAGCTCAATCAAAATCTTTTGATCCATCATCTGCCGAACAAATAGCAAATGAAGTTTCTAAGGCAGTTGTAAAAGATATGCAGAAGAATAATATTTTAGCATTGACTGTAGCTAAGCATTAATTTTCGTAGCATAGAAGTCCCATGAACAAAAAAGTCCTGCAAGAATTTGCAGGACTTTTTTTATTCAATGTTTAATCTATAATCCTAATTTCTCCACCGCAATTTGTGCAGCAGCCTGGCTGGCATCTTTCTTATTGTAACCTTTTCCTTCCGCAATATTTTCGCCGTCAATAACGATTGCGATAGTGAATAAACGTCTGCCGCCTTCCATCTTTTCATCTATGGTTTCAAAGTCTAATGTCTTTGCATTTTTACTTGCCCAGCCAATCAAACGATTTTTCAGGTTGATGTCTATCGCTTCAAGATCATCAACAAACATGTGGGGAATAACAATGTGAGTCAATACCCAGTTACGTGTTTTTTTATAACCCTTATCAAGATAAACAGCACCTACAACAGCTTCCAAAGTGTTACCAAATATCTGGCTGCTCTTAAGTGAATTATCAAACTTGTTGTACATGGTAATCTTCTTCAATCCCATTTTCAATGCAATTTCATTGAGGTATTGACGATTCACCATCTTACTTCTCATCTCTGTAAGAAAACCTTCTCCTTTATATGGATAACGACGAAAAAGATAATCAGCTACGATCGTTCCTAACACTGCATCACCCAAATATTCTAAACGCTCATTATTTTCATCGGCAGTTTCTTTCACCGAACGATGACTGAGAGCCATCTGGTACAGATTAAGATTACCAGGTTTTATACCCAGCACATTCTTCAATTGCTTTTCTGCTAATGATGGTTTACGGAAATATTTCGTGATCATATCCACGATGTTAAGCTAAGGATTTTTATGATACCAGCTATAGGATTACATAGCAACATCGTTGCGTCGCACTCTTGTACTGAAAATCTTTGTGGAGCAAGGGGAATCAGTCCTGGCCAACATCAGACATCATCACATCAGACATCTTTAAGCCTTGTACTTCTTCACAATCAACGAAGCATTATGACCACCAAAACCAAACGTATTACTTAATGCTGCATTCACAGTTCTCTTCTGAGCAGTATTGAAAGTGAAGTTTAGTTTATTATCAAGTCCCGGATCATCAGTAAAATGATTGATCGTTGGTGGAACAATATCATGCACTACACTCATTACACAGGCAATAGCTTCGATAGCTCCGGCAGCACCTAACAAGTGACCTGTCATTGATTTGGTTGAGCTGATATTTAAATTATAAGCATGCTCTCCAAAAACCTCCGTTATTGCTTTGGTTTCTGCAATATCTCCTAACGGAGTAGAAGTTCCGTGTACATTGATATAATCAATTTCAGATGGTTGCATTCCAGCATCTTCCAGAGCAGCTTTCATAACATTCTTTGCACCCAATCCTTCAGGATGAGGAGCTGTCATGTGATGAGCATCGGCTGTAGCACCTGTACCAACAACTTCTGCATAAATTTTTGCACCTCTTGCAATGGCATGATCAAGATCTTCCAAAACAAGAATTCCTGCACCTTCACCCATTACAAAACCATCACGGTCTTTATCAAACGGACGAGAAGCGGTTTTAGGATCATCATTCCTTTCGCTCAGTGCTTTCATGGCATTAAAGCCACCAACACCAGCTTCACAGATAACACTTTCTGCTCCACCAGCTAAAATAATATCTGATTTTCCCAAACGTATCAGGTTAAATGCATCCATCACTGCATGTGTAGATGATGCACAGGCAGAAACTACTGCAAAGTTTGGGCCCCTGAAACCATGACGCATAGAAATATGTCCTGCTGCAATGTCCAGGATCATCTTTGGAATAAAGAAAGGATTGAAGCGTGGAGTGCCATCACCTTTGGCAAATTCCATCACCTCGGTCTGGAAAGTAACAATACCCCCAATACCGCTGGAGAAGATAACTCCAATACGGTCCGGGTTCATTGTTTCAATCTGAATATTAGCATCAGTTACAGCCTGATCGCTGCATATTAATGCTGTTTGAGTAAACCTGTCTAAACGACGGCCTTCTTTTTTATCAAGAAATTGATAGGGATCGAAGTTCTTCAACTCACAGGCAAACTGTGTTTTGAATTTACTGCAATCAAATAGTGTAATATGATCAGCACCGGAAACGCCATTAATAAGTCCATTCCAATATTCCTCCAGCGTATTGCCAAGAGGAGTTAATGCTCCCATTCCGGTTACTACAACTCTTTTTAACTGCATAAAGCCTTTTTAAGTGAGAAATCCGCCTTTTTCCTAGGCAATTGCCGCAGAGAAAAGGCGGATCTTAATATTCCTTTTGGAAGTGATAAGTCTTACTTAGCATGTTCTTCAAGATAAGCAACAGCCTGACCTACAGTTGTAATTGTCTCAGCTTGCTCATCAGGAATAGAGATGTTGAATTCTTTTTCAAATTCCATGATCAGTTCTACCGTATCTAATGAATCGGCTCCCAGATCATTGGTAAAAGAAGCCTCATTCGTTACTTCTGCTTCGTCTACTCCTAATTTGTCAACAATGATTTTCTTAACTCTTGTTGCGATGTCTGACATTGTTATAAAGTTTAGTTACAGCCGCAAAAATATATATTTTGACAAATAAGCAAGGATTTACTGCCTTTTTGTTCCAAAATGATTTTCACATCAAAAAAATCGTATAAATAGCATTACTTGTATAATTTTTGAAATGTTGGCTATCTTGTAAACCAATCTTTACCGCATGGCTTTAAAATTAATAGATCACGGCACTAAAGAATACCAGGAAATGGTGGATTTACGAAGAGCTATTTTGCGTAAACCACTCGGAATTGATTTTGACCAGAAAGAATTAGAGAGAGAACATGAAGACATTCTTATCGGCTGCTTTGAAGATGATAAGATGGAAGGCTGTTGTTTATTAACCAAAGTAGATGATAAAACAGTTCGTTTACGTCAAATGGCTGTTCTTTCAGGATTGCAGGGCAAAGGATTTGGAAAAGCTTTAATGCAGTTTGCAGAGAATCTTGCCAGGGATCGTGGTTATAAAACCTTAACGATGCATGCAAGAAAGACAGCTGTCGGGTTTTATGAAAAGCAGGGATATAAGGTTGTTGGAGAAGAGTTCCAGGAGCTTAACATTCCACACTTTATAATGGAAAAAGAACTTTGATCACTTTCATTTGATCTTTTCTTTCAGCATATTTCTTAACTCATGACGCTGTTCATCTGTTGTATCATCTTTCGGAATCAGAAAAAAAGATCTGGCATCAAAATAAAGGTGAAAGAAATGTGGCGTTTCAATCCAGTTACTAAAACGATCCCAATTCCAGCTTACATAACCATTTGGATTCTCCAGGTGAATAGATTCATCTCTCACCGTTATCACAAATGCATCCTTAAATGTTGATGATTTGCGATAGATGGTATATGGCAGAATATACCAAACTGAAACCATCAACAATAACCAAATAGTTGTACCAAGTAAAAAAGGCTCCGGTCTTATTTTTTGAAAATAGAATAAGGCAGCAGATCCTATGGCAAAAACATTCACCAGTATCATCAGTATCTTTATTTCCGGCCGACTGATAAAATGAAAACGCAAAGCCTGTAAAACCTTCTTCTTATTATAACTAAATCCAAATTGCATGGCCGCAAAAGTAATGAAGTTAGCATACACATTACCTGCTCATAATGCATCAATAAAGCTATTTTGTTTGCAGGCATTATTCTTGCCTAATGATTTCGCAAATAATTAAGTCCTTTTGGCTTACACTTGCAAAAGCTTGTTACTATCATTTCAAATAAAACCTGATTCATGCAAACTGCAGCAGATATACAACAGCTGAATGAAAAGATCAGCTATGCAGCCACTTTCGTTGATAATATAAGAGCAGAACTTTCAAAGATCGTTGTAGGGCAACAATACATGGTTGACAGGTTAATGATCGGTTTGCTTAGTAATGGTCATGTTTTGTTAGAAGGTGTTCCGGGTCTTGCAAAAACGCTTACGATAAAATCTTTAAGTGAAGCCATTCATGCAAAGTTCAGCCGTATACAATTTACGCCTGATCTTCTTCCTGCAGATGTGATTGGAACAATGATCTATAATCAACAGAAAGGTGAATTTATTGTTAGAAAAGGACCGGTGTTCGCTAATTTTATTTTAGCCGATGAAATAAACAGGGCTCCGGCAAAAGTTCAGAGTGCTTTACTTGAAGCAATGCAGGAAAGGCAAGTTACCATAGGTGAACAAACCTATAAACTTGATGAACCATTTTTAGTGCTTGCTACACAAAATCCGTTAGAACAGGAAGGAACATATCCTTTACCAGAAGCACAGGTAGACAGGTTTATGCTGAAAGTGATTGTTGGATATCCCGGTAAAAAAGAAGAACAGATGATCATTCGGCAACAGGTTCAGGGATTGGAATTACCAAAGATCAACCAGGTAGTTAGTACTTCGGAAATAATCAACGGAAGAAACCTGGTTAAGCAGGTTTATATGGATGAAAAAGTGGAACAGTATATTATTGATATTGTTTTCGCCACTCGTTCTCCTCTTGAATACGGATTGGGTAAGATGAAAGCTTTGATCAGTTATGGTGGTTCGCCAAGAGCCAGTATTAATCTTGCATTGGCCGCAAAAGCAAATGCATTTATGAATAAAAGAGGATATGTGATACCTGATGATATCAAGGCGATAGCAAAAGATGTTTTGCGACATAGAATTGGATTAACCTATGAAGCCGAAGCTGAAAACATTAATTCAGAAATGATCGTTGATGAAGTACTAAAAGCTGTGAATGTTCCTTAATGAAGCAACAAAAGAACGATATTGAAACATCAACTTCTGTTACCGATATCCTGAAAAAAGTTAGGACACTTGAGATACTTAGTAAAAGGCTCACTAATCATCTTTTTACAGGAGAATATCATTCTGCTTTTAAAGGAAAGGGAATGTCGTTTAAAGAAGTTCGTGAATATACACATGGTGACGATATTCGTTTTATTGACTGGAATGTTTCTGCAAGAATGGGGCATTCATACAGCAAGGTGTTTGAAGAAGAAAGAGAGTTATCTGTTTTCTTTTTAATTGATTCAAGTGCAAGCAGTTTTTTTGGAACGAATGAACAAACAAAGAAAGAACTGATCACTGAAGTGGCAGCTATACTTTCTTTCTCAGCATTGAACAATAATGATAAAACAGGACTGATCTTTTTTACCAACCAGGTTGAAAAATATATTCCTTTGGCAAAAGGCAGAGATCATGTATTGTATTCCATCAGGGAAATGATATCATTTAAACCAAAGAATAAAACTACTGATCTTGTCAAGGCTTTACAGTTTTTGAATAAAGTTTCAAAACATAAATGCATCGTTTTTATTCTTAGCGATTTTGCCGATGCAGGTTATCATGAAGCATTAAGAGTAGCTGCTAAGCGACATGATGTGATTGGAATACAAGTGTACGATGAGAAGGATGAAAAACTTCCATCATTTCCAGGAGGTGGATTGATACAACTGCAAGATCCTGAAACAGGTGAAATTGTTTGCCTTGATACAGCTGATGTACTAACCAAACATAACTACAATCAACAGTTCCAGAGGATACTTACAGATGCAAAACAAACTTTCAGGAATGCCGGGGCCGATCTGATGCAAATTGCCACAGGGCAAGATTATGTAAAAGCACTTCAACAATTTTTTATCAGGAGAGCATGAGAAGAGGTCAATGGTTCATGGTGAATGGTCTAGGGTTGATGTTTTTGAAAACATTGATTTTGTTCGTTGTCTGCTTATGCGTTAATGAATCTTATAGTCAGCATGTTTCAACCATCATCAGCAAAGAGAAAATTGTAATTGGCGAACAAATTTCATTACAGATAAAAGTACAAGGCATCAGCCATGCTACTATTAAACAGGATTTCATGTTTCCTGATTCTGTAAATCATATTGAATTTTTATCAGACTCAATTCAAACGATAAACAACTCTACAATAGTCTATAATATTGTATTAACCTCTTTCGATTCCGGTTATTGGCAGCTTCCCGTATTTGAAATGATATTGCACGATAACAGGAAACTTTCAACCGAACCAATCGGTATAACTGTTATGCCTGTTGATATTTCAACAATGTCAGACTATCATGATATAAAAGATATATTGGAAGTAAATCCTGAAAACAATTGGTGGATCATTGCTGTAATTGTATTTCTTGCTTTAATATCACTGTTTGGCTTTTTATGGTTTCATAAAATTAACAAAGAGAGTCAGCAACAAATTACCTCTGTCGCTTCACTGGATAAATTGTACAATGAACTCCTGTTGCAAATATCAAAACTCGAAACTACTGACAAACAGGACCGTGCTTCTGTGCTAAACATTTACAAAGATTCAGCTTCGCTTATTAAGGAATTTATAGATGTTGCCTTTTCACAAAAGACGTTACATCTTACCACTGGTGAATACATCCTCAAGACAAAAGGCAAATTTTCAGATGCTACAACACAGAATGATTATTTCCAGTTTCTTCGTTTGTCTGATGCAGTGAAGTTTGCAAAATATTTTCCGCCAGCCGAAGAAACAAATGCGATATTTCCTTCTTTGAAGAACATTGCAACTACAGTTTACAACCAAACGAAGTCTAAGAATTAATGTTGAAAGAATTATTCAATATAGAATTTGCATATCCATGGGTTTTATTGCTGTTGTTGTTTATTCCTGCATTAATGTTTTGGTACTACAATAATCAGGGTAAAATTTCTGCATCTATAAAAGTTACAACTACTTTTTTCTTACAACACACCAAAAGCTGGAGAACAAAACTGCAGCATCTGCCTTTCTGGTTTCGCTGTTTGGGAATTGCATGTTTGATAATTGCATTAGCAAGACCACAGGAAACTTTTACAGAAGATGAAATTTCAGGTGAAGGAATTGATATTGTGATGTGCTTCGACATTAGTGGAAGTATGACAGAGAAAGATATTCTTCCTAACAGGTTGGAAGCTTCTAAAGAAGTTGCACAGGATTTTTTAAAAAACCGACGTGGTGATAGAATCGGTATAGTGATATTCAGCAATCAAAGTTTTACACTGTGTCCTATTACTACAGATCATAACACAGTTCGTTCGCAGATCAACAATATTGCAAGCGGTTATTTACCTGAAGAAGGAACAGCTATCGGTTCAGGATTAGCAACAAGTATTGATCGGCTTCGGCATACAAATTCAAAAAGTAAAGTAGTTATTCTTTTAACGGATGGTGTTGATTTTGGCGGAATTATTCCACCGGATATTGCAAAAGATATGGCCAAACTATATAATGTAAAAGTTTACACCATTGGCATTGGCTCAGAAAAAGAAATTGAAGTGCCTGTACAAACTGCTTTAGGTACAGTTATGCAGAAGAAGAAACTGGAATACAATGAAGGTTTATTAAAAGCGCTTGCTGCTGAAACAGGTGGACAATATTTTCATGCTACAACTAAGCAAAACCTCCAGGGTATATACGACAGTATTGATAAACTGGAAAAATCAAATGTAAAAGTTACCACCTATAACAGGTTCAAGGATAAATACCATTTGATACTAATGATCGGAATTGCATTTATTGTTTTAGAGTTAGTATTAAGGCTTACAGTGTTTAAAAAATTCCCATAAGCCATAATCATCACTTCCCTCCTACTTTCAATAATTCAACATCAAAGATCAATACAGAACCAGGAGGAATATTTGAACCCGGAGGAGAATAATTTCCATAAGCCAACTCTGCAGGAATAAATAATTTCCATCGGCTGCCTTCTTTCATTAGTTGTAAAGCTTCTGTCCAACCTTTTATAACACCACCCACTGTAAACTGTGCAGGTTCACCACGATCAACTGAACTATCGAAAATAGTTCCATCAATCAAAGTTCCTGTGTAATGCACAGTAACAGTATCTGTAGCTAATGGCATAGCACCTAATCCTTCTTTTATCACCATATACTGCATTCCACTTGGCAATATTTTTACACCAGGTTTGCTTTTATTGGTTGCAAGAAATGTTTCGCCGGCTTTTTTATTTACATTGGCTTTTTCAGCCATCAATTTGTTGATGTAATTGTTCAGAATAAAATTTGCCTGGTCAGGAGTAAGTACAACATTTTTATTCTTCAATACGTCATTTACTCCAGTCATAGTTGCAGTTGTATTCAGTTGAGTAACACCAAATTCTTTATACTGTAAAGCAATGCTCATTCCTACAGCATAACTGAAAGAATCATATGCATTTTTTAAACCAGGCTGTACAGGTTTTGGAGTTGGCTTAGCCGGTGTTTTAGTTTTTTGTGCTATCGATGATCCACCAATCATTCCTAATAATGCGAACAAGAAAATTCTTTTCATTATAAAACTTTAGTGACCAAAAATAAGTATTCGGTTATTGAAGAAGATGTGAAATATTATGGAGCCAGCTGTAGGAATACTCTGTAGCTTTCGTTGCGTCGCACTCTTGTGCTGAAGGTCATCGAGTCAGCTAGACAAAAAGTCATTGGTAATTGACCTGCTCAATAAAGTTTAGAACCTTGAAGTGAGTACCTCAGAATATTATTTTAAATTATTGTTTCGGTGAATCTCCTGCGTCGATTTGACACAACGGACGATGATCTGTGTTATGTAGCTGGTAAAATAAAACTATCCTTTTACATACTTCATCATCTGCAGAATAATATCAGGATCAGGAGAATTAGATAAATATTTTTCTCTCTCGCTGTATTTGCAAACACCAGGATAATCACCTTCACGATAACCCATATCTAAAATGATCTGAAAATGCAGATGTGGTGGCCAATGACCATTCTCTTTTGGCAGACCAAATGTTGCAATTTGCTGTCCACGGTTGATGTATTGACCTTCTGTTGCTTTTTCAATATCGGCTAAAGCAAGATGACCATACAAAGTATAGAAAGAAAAACCATCGAGTTGGTGCGAAACAATAAGTGTTGCTCCGTAATCTCCGTAATTATTATTAAAAGCAAAGCTGTGAATCATTCCGCCAAAAGGTGCATACACCGGAGTTCCGGCTTTGCCCCAAATATCTGTACCAAGATGCAAACGTCTCGGTTCTTCATATACATCAGCTGAATCGAAAATTTTACTACGACTGTAAACGGTTCTCAATTCAGCATAACCACCGATTCCATAAGCAGCACCAGCATCTTCCAGTATATCTTCGACATATTCTGAGAACTTATCGGTATCATCAAATATTTCGGAAGTGAGTGTTGCATTGGTTGAAGTAAAATCCATTAGTACCAATTTATCTTTCTCGCTGTTAAAAGGAACAACAGGATAAAAAGAGGACTGGTTTTTTTTTAGCACATGAATGATATCTTTCGGATCTATTAATGGATCTTTCATTGGCTAAAGTTAACTGATTGCTTCGTTAACTCATACACCTTAACAGGACAATGATCTTCTATATCCTCTTTCAAAAATTGCATTCCACATTTTTCTATCACTTTCAATGATGCCGCATTTTCAATATGAGCTTTTGCTATGATCCGATCTAAATCCAGATGTGCAAAAGCATAGCTGATACAAGTATTAGCAGCTTCTGTTGCATAACCTCTGCCCCAATATTTTTTCTTGAAACGATAGCCTAGGTCGACCTCATCTTTTTCCTTGATGTACTTTAATCCACACCAGCCAATAAACTCCTGGGTATATTTTAAATGAACGGCCCAACGACCTAAACCCAAATCATATTGTGGAAGAATAATATCGGTGATTACCTGTTCTGCATTCTCTTTTGTAGTTGGCGGTTCATGCAGGTATTGCATTACAGCAGGATCGCTGTTCAACTCAACAATAAGATCAGCATCATCTAAAGTAAACTGACGAAATAATAAACGCTGCGATTGAAAAAGAATCATCATAAGGGGTAAGCAATTGTTGTTCACTAAACTACAACATTTACCATTTGCCCTTTCTTAAAGATGAATTTTCTAATCTCTTTGCCTTCAATCCATTTCTGAACAACTTCATTGGCTAAAACGATCTTTTCTACTTCCGCCTGTTCAGCATCTAACGAAATACTGATCGTTGTTCTAAGTTTTCCGTTGATAGAAACCGGATACTGTTTAGATGATTCAACAACATATGTTTCATCAAACACTGGGTAAGTTGCATCCAATACACTTCTTTTATTTTCTAAAGTAGTCCAGAGTTCTTCAGCAATATGAGGAGCATAAGGTGTAAGTAATATTACTACCTGTTCAAGCACTTCTTTTTTATAGCATTTCAAATCATGCAGTTCATTGGCACAAACCATGAATGCAGCCACAGCAGTATTGAAAGAAAAACGTTCAGTATCTTCTTCAATCTTTTTGATGGTCTTATGCAACACTTTTAATTCTTCGGGTGTTGCTTTTTCATCGTTCCATACTTTTCCCTTTTGCTCATCAAAAAACAAACGCCAAAGTTTTTTCAGGAAACGATGGACACCTTCAATTCCTTTCGTATCCCATGGTTTGCTTTGTTCTACCGGGCCAAGGAACATTTCGTACATACGGAAAGTGTCGGCTCCGTATTTGTTTACAAGATCGTCTGGATTAACTGTGTTGAATTTTGATTTCGACATTTTTTCAACTTCTGAACCGCAGATGTATTTGTCAAGAAACCAAGTGTCCTTATCCCTTGTTGATGGATTATATATTACTCCATCTTCACAAATAAACTCTGAATTCTTATATTCTTGCTTCCATTTAACGAAAGCATCCATATCTAATTCAACGCCATCTACAATATTTACGTCAACATGAAGCTTATCAACATCACTTGGTGAATAAGCGAAAATCCTTGGTTCCGAATTTGAGTAATTATTTTCGCCAATTAATCCATTTGAAATGAAAGTGGTGGTTCCTCTTAACCTATACACAAACCTCGAACTTCCCTGTATCATTCCCTGGTTCACCAATTTCTTATACGGCTCATCATGTCCTATCAATCCAAGATCGAACAAACATTTCGTCCACATTCTGCTGTATAATAAATGGCCTACAGCATGTTCGGTTCCACCTATGTAAATGTCAACCTGGTTCCAGTAGTCAGATAGTTTTTTGTCGCAGAAAGTTTCTTCATTATGCGGATCCATGTAACGTAAAAAATACCAGCTACTTCCTGCATAACCCGGCATTGTGTTGGTTTCAAGGTGTCTTTCTGTCCATGAATCAATATTCGCTAACGGACCTTCACCTTCAGGACCTGGAGAATAAGAATCAACTTTAGGCAATTCCAATGGCAATTCACTTTCGTCTAAAGGATAAGCAATACCATTTTTCCATTGAATTGGAAAAGGTTCACCCCAATAACGCTGACGAGAGAATGCAGCATCTCTCATTTTATAGTTGGTCTTTCTCTCTCCTATTCCTAATTCTTCCAGTTTGTTAATCACAACTTCAATGGCATCTTTCATCACCATGCCATTAAGAAAATCACTGTTACTTAGTTTTGCTTCTTTGGTTGGATTTGCTTCTTCACCATTATAAGCTTCATCAATAATATTTGTAATCGGAATATTGAAATGCTTTGCAAACTTGTGATCTCTTTCATCACCACAAGGCACAGCCATTATGGCTCCTGTTCCGTATCCGGCTAACACATATTCCGATATCCAAATAGGAATTTTTTTCTGATTGAAAGGATTGATGGCATAAGATCCTGTGAACACACCACTGATCTTTTTCTCCGCCATTCTTTCTCTTTCACTACGACTTTTTACATAAGTAATATAATCTTCTACAACTTGTTTTTGTTCGGGTGTAGTGATTTCTTCTACCAGTTCATGTTCAGGAGCAATGACCATGAAGTCAACTCCGAAAATAGTGTCGGGACGTGTTGTGTACACACGTAAGGAGTCACCAACAAGCGATTCTTCCCATGTTATACTTTCGACCGTTACCTCTTCCCCTTTTTCATTAGTATATTGATCAACGATCTCTCTGCTTTCCTTAGTATCGCCATAGTGAATATAAAAATCAATCTCAGCACCGGAAGATTTACCGATCCAGTTACGCTGCATGTCTTTCATTGCTTCACTGAAATCAACGGTGTCCAGTCCTTGCAATAATCGATCAGCATATTCTGTAATCCTCAAATACCATTGACGTAATTTCTTTTTTACTACCGGATGTCCACCTCTTTCACTAACGCCATTCACCACTTCGTCATTGGCAAGAACAGTTCCCAAGGCTTCACACCAGTTCACTTCTCCATAACCGCAATATGCAATACGGTATTCCATTAATATACTTTGCTGCGTGAATTCATCGAATGATTTCCATTCAGCTGCAGTGAATGT
The DNA here is from genome assembly GCA_023386555.1 of Bacteroidota bacterium. Lineage (GTDB taxonomy): Bacteria > Bacteroidota > Bacteroidia > Chitinophagales > Chitinophagaceae > JAEZDC01. The sequence continues at coordinate 362,333 of JAEWJK010000003.1, forward strand.
GCCGGACAAGGAATTGGGAATTTGGAATTTATCGTTTGGTACAGGATGATTAATATTCCCTTCGGCTTCAAAAATTTTGATCAGGCCATCAATAGATTCTGCTTTGTTGTTTTTTCTGTTGAACCAGCTTTTAAAAAGTTTAAGAAATATCCATTGTGTCCATTTATAGTAGCGAGGTTCTGAAGTGTTTACTTCTCTCTCCCAATCATAACAAAACCCAATATTGTCTAATTGCTTTTTAAAATTCTCAATGTTTGTTGCAGTTGAAACAGCAGGATGAATGCCATGTTCTATTGCATATTGTTCTGCAGGTAGCCCAAAAGCATCAAAGCCCATTGGATGCAAAACATTAAATCCTTTTAGTCTTTTGTAACGTGAATAAATATCAGAAGCGATATATCCTAACGGGTGACCAACATGCAAACCGGCACCACTTGGATAAGGAAACATATCCAGCACATAACATTTAGGCTTCGAAAAGTCGTTTGGAACTTTATAAGCTTTCGTTTCTTTCCAGCGTTGCTGCCATTTTTTTTCTATTTCCCTGAAGTTGTATTCCATTCTATGTCTGAGCTCTGATTTATGATATCTGATTTATGTAAACAGCTTTCGATTGTTTACTCATCGTTCCTTGCGTCGCACTCTTGTACAATTGAACACAGATGACACAGATGCAGCGGATTAATACTGATAATCTGTGTCAATTCAATCATAATCATCAGCGTAATCAGCGTTCCAATCCTGTCGAATAAAGTTCAGAACGTACAAGTGAGTGACACAACGGAAGTTGAATTATGCACTGCTGCCGGCTAAATAAAAATCTACTAACAAAATTTTAACCCTCACCGGTAGTGATGTGCATAATTACCGTTTAAAACAAATCGTTAGAGTGCTGCAAATGTAATGTTTAGGCTTGTAAACCCTACATTTGCACCTGTCTAAAACCGCTAAATTCTACGCATGGCAGCACAACAGAAAGCATCGTTGAAACGCAGTAAGCCTAATTATGTGTATAGCATTGTTGGGGTGGCTCTTGTATTATTGATCATGGGAGTAATGGGTTGGCTATTTATGAACTTTAACCAGGTAGCTACCATGTTTAAAGAAGACATCAGGATAAGTGCTTACCTGAGAACAGCTAATAAAGACACCATTAACCAGATACAACAATTTGTTGCCAGCCAGCCTTTTGCAAGGAATGTGGAGTATGTAAATAAGGAATCGGCAAAAAAGATCTGGAATAAAGATAACCAGGAAGATTGGGCTACAGTTTTGGATGATAATCCTTTACCGGAAAGCATTGATTTTTATGCGAAAAGTGATTGGATAAATAAGGATAGCCTGGCTAAGATGTCGAATACAATTTTGACCCGTTATCCAGACCAGATCACTGATCTTCAGTATCCTAAAGAACTGGTGAACAACCTGAATGAAAGAGCATCGAAGCTTGGATTGGTGTTTTTGGTAGTGGCGATTATTCTTTGTGTGCTGGTAATTGTTAGCATTGATAATACTATTCGTTTAGCCATGTTCAGCAACCGTTTCTTAATAAAGACGATGCAAATGGTGGGTGCCACAAGATGGTTTATAGTAAAACCGATGGATATGAGAGCTATCGTAAACGGGTTGATCAGTTCGGTGATTGCCATTGCCATATTATTTACGGTAATGAAATGGGCAGAAAGCCAGTTTGATGGATTAAAAGCCCTACACAGTACCAGCAATCTGTTGATTTTATTTGGCGGAATGGTGCTGGTAGGTGTGATCATTTCTCTATACAGCACGCATAGAAGTGTGATGAAATATTTGAAAATGAAACTGGATGACTTATACTAGGTCATTTTGGTCAATGGTCAATTAGCCAATGGCCGATGACTCAATGACTAATTGACTTTTGTTTATATTGCAAACCTTAATTAACTGAAATGGCTGTAGAAAAGAAAATTGTAAAAGAGAAAGTAGTAAGAGAAAGAACCATTCTTTTTACAAAAGATAATTATATATGGATGGGGATTGGTGGTGTGATCATTGCTATTGGCATGTTACTGATGAGTGGTGGTAAAAACCAGGATCCGAATGTATTTGATACCAATGTGGTGTATAGTACAACAAGAATAACGATAGCTCCTATTGTTATCTTACTAGGTTTCGTGGTAGAGATATATGCTATTTTTAAGAAGCCTGTAGTAAGAGCTTAATTTTTATAAATGAATTTGAATCCCGCCGATAGCGGGATTTTTTTGTTTCTTTAATCTTTAAAGTTGCACATGAATATTTTTGAAGCGATAATTATAGCTATAGTTGAGGGCATTACGGAATTTTTACCCATTTCTTCTACTGGTCACATGATCATTACCAGTTCTTTATTGGGTATTCATAAAGAAGAGTTTACAAAACTGTTTACTGTAGCCATACAGTTAGGAGCGATCTTATCGGTAGTTATTCTTTATTATAAACGCTTTTTCCCATTAAACAGGTGGAAGTTTTATCTGAAGTTGCTGGTTGCTGTTGTACCTGCACTTGTATTAGGTGCCCTGTTTGAAGATGAAATAGACAGTTTGCTTGAAAGTCCACTTACAGTTGCCATTACATTGTTACTAGGCGGTATTGTGTTATTATTTATTGATAAAGTTTTTAAAACACATACAGTAGACAATGAAAAAGAATTGAGCTTTGGTAAAGCTTTTATTGTTGGATGTTGGCAATGTTTGGCAATGATACCTGGTGTTAGCAGAAGTGCTTCTTCTATCATCGGAGGAATGCAACAAAAGCTGACCCGAAATTTTGCTGCAGAATTTTCATTCTTTCTTGCCATTCCAACAATGGCTGCAGCAACAGGTTATAAGTTGCTAAAAACTTTCAAAGAAGAACCGGAAGTATTAACTGCAGGAAACAATCTAATGTTACTTATCGTTGGAAACATTGTAGCTTTTATTGTTGCAATGCTTGCAATAAAATTTTTTATTACTTACCTCCAGAAACATGGATTTAAAATGTTTGGATGGTATAGAATAATCGTGGGCATTATACTTTTAGTGCTTATCTACACAGGTTATATTGAATAATTTATATCTTGTACTACTAAAAATAAATCTTATGAGGAAATTAGTTTTAGCATTATTGGTGTCTACTGCTTTGATCGCTTGTAATTCCTGGGGTGATAAATACATGGCTAACGATAAAAGTGAAGTGTACTATAAAGATGGTGCTACAGCTGACGATGCAAAAAGGCTTGGAGATTTTCTATTAAAGAATAACTACTTTGACAGTGCTACAGAAAAATCAGTACAACTAACTAAAACCGTTGATACCTTCAACGTAAAATTTGTTGTTGATAAAGAAAAAGTAAGCCAGACAGAGAATGCAGACATGTTATTTACCATTATGGGGGCTGCCATCAGTTCAGATGTATTCTCGGGTAAGCCGGTAAAAGTTATATTAGCAGATACTCGTATGGAGGGCTTTAAAGAAATTCCAACTTATACTATAACAGTAGATACTTCATCTGCTATTTCAGTAGAAGAACCAACTAATACAACTGGCGAAGGAGATACAACTCATCATAAATAAACATTGAAACAATATTTGAAAGACGCTATTGTATATAGCGTCTTTTTTATTTTATCTTTAGCCAAACCAAGCAAATGCAAACTGCTTCCAGGAAAGTTGTGAATGGCTGGGCCATGTACGATTGGGCTAACAGTGCTTACAACCTTGTAATAACATCCACCATATTTCCTGCATATTTCGAAAGCATTACCGGGGATGGAAATGACACAACAATTGATCATGTTCAATTTTTAGGACGAGATTTTGTAAACACCGCTTTATATAATTATGCATTGGCCGCTGCATTTTGTATTGTAGCAATCATGTCACCTTTACTTTCGTCTATTGCAGATTACAGGGGAAATAAAAAATCTTTCCTACGGTTCTTTATGACTATGGGAAGTATCTCATGCAGCCTTTTGTTCTTTTACAATGCAGATAATCTTTGGTTGGGCATCACTGCTATGATCATTGCCTGTGTTGGTTATTGGGCAAGCCTTGTATTTTATAATTCCTACCTGCCGGAAATTGCTTCATTTGAAGACAGGGATAAAGTGAGTGCAAGAGGTTTTGCATACGGATACATTGGAAGTGTAATATTACAGGTGATCTGTTTTGTGTTTGTGATGGGTAATGAAACATTTGGCATTACAAAAGGCTTTGCTTCACAGTTATCTTTCTTGCTGGTAGGTATTTGGTGGTTCAGCTTTGCCAGTCTTTCATTAAAGCGATTACCTAAATCATCTCCAATAGGTTCTGACAAGAAACATACATTGGCTCACGGTTACACAGAATTGAATAAAGTTTGGAAACAACTTGTTCATTTGCCGGTTTTAAAGCGGTATTTGTTCTCTTTCTTTTTTTACAACATGGGAGTGCAGACAGTAATGCTGGCTGCAACACTGTATGGCAAAAGTGAATTAGGTATACCCACAGAAAATCTCATTATTGCCATATTAATTATTCAGTTAATTGCTATTCCTGGAGCTTACTTTTTATCAAAATTATCAGGTAAGATCGGAAACTTTCCTGCCTTAATGACTTGTGTGATCGTATGGATCGGAATATGCATCGCTGGATATTTATTACCTGCAAAAGATCCAATGGCATTTTATATTCTTGCAACGGTTGTTGGTTTTGTAATGGGTGGCATTCAATCGCTCAGCCGTTCAACTTATGCGAAGCTGATGCCTGAAACAAAAGACACTACATCATTCTTCAGCTTTTATGATGTAACTGAAAAAATTGCCATCGTTATTGGCATGTTCACCTTTGGTTTTATTATAGAGTTAACCGGTAGCCAAAGAAATTCTGTTCTTGCTTTAATGGTCTTCTTTATACTAGGCTTTTTACTTTTACTTTGGACAAATACAACTGCTAAAAAGAAAAAACATTCTATCGCATGAAGCTTTATTCAATAAATACAGGCTATTTTAAATTAGATGGTGGTGCTATGTTTGGTGTAGTACCTAAAAGCATGTGGAATAAACTGAACCCTGCAGATGAAAATAATTTGTGCAGCTGGGCAATGAGAAGTTTATTAATTGAGGATGAGGGCAAACTTATTTTGATCGACAATGGAATAGGTGATAAACAGGATGCAAAATTCATGGGGCATTATTATTTGCACGGAGATGATTCGCTGGATAAATCTTTAGCCAAATATGGATTTTCAAAAGATGATATTACAGATGTGATATTAACGCACCTTCATTTTGATCATTGTGGTGGTAGTATTATCAGACAAGGTGATAAGTTAGTCCCGGCTTTTAAAAATGCTACTTATTGGAGTAATGAAAAACATTGGAACTGGGCAACTAAACCAAACGATAGGGAAAAAGCATCTTTCTTAAAGGAAAATATTTTACCAATACAGGAAAGTGGACAATTGAAGTTTGCATCAACAGAAGAAGGAAATTACTTATTTGAAAATATTAAGTTGCGATTTGTAAACGGACATACAGATGCAATGATGTTACCACAAATCAGTTACAAAGGAAGGACGATTGTTTACATGGCTGATCTTTTACCTGCTGCTGCACATATTCCAATACCCTATGTGATGGCTTATGATATGTTTCCGCTGACTACTTTAAACGAAAAAAAAACTTTCTTAACTGAAGCAGTGGAGAACGATTATACACTTTTCTTTGAGCATGATCCAACGATAGAGTGTTGCAACTTACATATGACAGAAAAAGGTGTAAGACAAAAAGATACTTTCAAAATAGCGGAAGTGTAATTTTTACTGGCAATTGATGCAACACATTCTTTTGTAGAAGTGTGCGACGCAACGATGCTCAATTAAAATACTATTGCCCATATCATAAAAAAGAAAAAAGCCTCAATTAGAGGCTTTCAAATTATTTCCAATTTACCAATGAACTGAGTGGATGTCGAAGTCCACGATATTGCATCATATCTACTTTTACACTACCAACACTTATCGGGCTTTCAATTCTTAATGGAATATGGTTTGCATCGTCAGAAACCCAAACAGTCATCTTTTCACCACCTTCAAACATAGTTCCCTTAACTAAAAGCGGTTTGAACTTGATGGCTCTGAACTTGCCATATTTGGTTTTGATGGTTTCTTTACCAAGATATCTTATGTAGAGATGAAACACTTCGTTATCTAAAAACATATCAAACGGAATCTTATCTCCTGCCTTATATTGATCGAAGTTGATATTTCTTGCATAATAGATTGAACTCAATACATCCTGAATACAATTCGGCACTTTATAAACACCATCAGTGGTTATAGCTGTATTTGCAGTCTGATTAAAAGTAATGTTTTCGTATTTTTTATAACCACCTTCATCAACGTTACGAATGAACTTCAGTGGCTGAAGATTCGCGGTATCGATATAACTCTCATACTTATCTCTTACTTTAAATATCCAATCGTATTTGGAATTGGAACTACCTGTACCAACCACATGATAAACAGGTTTGTTATTCATTCTTTCTAATGTTGTAGAAAAAGTAGCTGTACCTGCATTAATATAAACACCTATGACACTATAAAAAACAGTGTAAGTAATATTCTCACCACCCTGGAAACTGGTATTCTTAATACCGCAGAAATTATCGCCTGCAGTCAGCGAAACGGTACACAATAAAGCGGTAAAGATCGAAGCAATTTTTTTCACGTTTATTTCTTAAAGAGTTTAATGCTTAAAATAAATAAGCTACCGGCTAATGCAGGAATAATGAGATTTATTATCCATAATCCTACAGTAGTAGCAATGATACCTAACGTATTTGTACTTACGAGACCAAATAACTCTATCGCTGCAATTCCTCTCAAGCTTAATTCAATTGATGAAATGGTGGGCACTACTGCCAATACCAGGAAAAACACACTCACCAATCCGGCAGCTTGCCAAAAAGGAATATTCACTTCAAAAACCTGCAGCAATAATATGTATTGGACTATAAATACAACGTAACGTGTGACAGAAAGAGACAAAATTCGTGTTAATTCTTTCCAATGAAAGTCTTCCAGTTTCTCTATGAGGTAACTATACTTTTTAACAAAAGGTAATCTTTCAATGAGTTTGGTTAACCATGAAAGTTCAAAATAAACGACCAACATAATAAGAACCACAGCCAATACCCCATAAAATATTACTTCGTAAACCATAGGAACTAGTCCAGGATAAACTTCGAGCAGCCCAACTTTTGTTAATATAGTTTTAAGAGAATTTGTAACCGATTCTTTCATCCAAAACAATCCTGCAAGGCCAGCCAGCAAGGTGATGATGGTTTGACTCAAGCTTCCCACAAATATCAATGCAAGCCCTTTTAGCCTATTACCTTCATGCAGATAAACAACTCTGCCAACATACTCACCAATTCTGTTAGGTGTATTAACAGCAAGAGACTGACCTGCAAAAACTGCTTTGAAGGCCCTGAGAAAAGATATTTGTTCAATAAATCTTACCAGCACCTGCCATTTCCTTGATTCTATACCCCAGTTTAAAAACATCAGCAGAACCACAGCAACAAGTTTCCAGCTATTCTTACCAAATGCTGAAGCTTTGATCAGTTGCCAGGATTGATGCAGGTCTTTCTGATTATTTATTTCACGATAAAGGGAATATGCCACCCAGATGAATAAAACAGGACCTATAAAGTAATTCAGGAATATCTTAACTCGTTTATTCAGAATGCCAATTTAGCTTCAAAAATAACGAACTAACATGTTTGTTAACATGATTGATATCTTATTTGCAAACATCTTACTTTCACATCATGCAGGCTGGTGAGATCATATTAGGAATTGACCCCGGAACTACTATCATGGGTTATGCAGTACTGGAAGTAAGGAATGGCTTGCCTTCTGTACAAACTATGGATGTACTGAAACTCGGCTCTACAAAAAATATTTATTCAAGACTGGAGATGATACATACAAAAGTTTGTTCCATCATCTCTGTACACAAGCCAACCACTTTTGCTATTGAAGCTCCTTTTTTTGGAAAGAATGTACAAAGTATGTTGAAGTTAGGAAGAGCTCAAGGTGTAGCTATTGCTGCAGCAATGCAGGCTCAGTTACTAGTGACGGAATACTCACCTAAGAAAGTAAAACAATCCATTACCGGTAATGGTAATGCAGATAAAGAGCAGATCTGGAAGATGCTGCAAACGATCTTGAAAATACAAGATCAACCAAAATATTTTGATGCTACCGATGCACTGGCTGTAGCGTTATGTCATTACTATCAAATTTCATCTCCTGTTGCAGCGATATCAAAAGGTTTTAATGGATGGAAAGATTTTATTGCCAAAAATCCAGATAAGATCACGGTAAAATAATAAAGCCACTCGAAAGTGGCTTTTACTTATAGAAGTGATAAAGCTTTTTCAACTCTTTGTTTTACATCTGCAGGCCCAATAATCTCTGCAATATCAAACACACCGGGACCAAATTTTCCACCTACCAACATAATTCTTAAAGGCAACATTAACTCTCCTACTTTAATGTTTTTTGATGTTGCCAATTCTTTAAATGAAGATTCGAGGCTTACAGCTTTCCATTCTGCTGAATCAAGTGATGCAATCCACTCTTTAAAGAAAACAGTCTTTTCATCATTCCACTTTCCTTTGATGGAATCGACATCAATAACTTCAGGTGCCACAAAAAAGAACTTTGATTGATCATAAAAATCTGTCAACAAAGAACACCTGTCTTTCACTAACTCTATTACCTTTTCTAACTTCTCATTATCGCTTATCGCAATATTATTTTGACTTAATATCTCGTAAATCGTATTTTGTAAATCGTACTTCGTACTTCGTTTTATCCATTCATGATTGAACCATTTCGCTTTTTCATAATCGAATTTAGCTCCTGATTTATGTACTCTTTCCAGCGAAAACTTCTCAATCAATTCATCCAAACTAAAAATCTCTTGCTCTGTTCCATCATTCCAGCCCAACATAGCCAGCATGTTTACAAAAGCCTCAGGTAAGAAACCTCTTTCTTTAAATCCTGTCGCTTTTTCGTTAGTCTTAGGATCAGTCCAGTCCATTGCAAACACCGGAAATCCTAAACGGTCTCCATCTCTTTTACTCAGCTTACCATTTCCATCAGGCTTTAATATTAAAGGAAGATGAGCCCATTCAGGCATATTTTCCAATCCAAACAAATATTTCCAAAGCAAAATATGAACAGGAGCACTTGGCAGCCATTCTTCACCACGAAAAGCATGTGATATTTTCATCAGGTGATCATCAACTACCACCGCTAAATGATAAGTAGGCATTCCGTCAGCTTTCAATAATACCTTATCATCTACCAATGAAGAATGAAAACTCACTTCACCACGAATCATATCGGCGAACTTGATCTCTTCATTCAACGGCATTTTTATTCTAACAACATACGGAGCACCTGCACTTATTAAACGCTGTACTTCTTCTTCACCCAACGTTAAAGAATTTCGCATTCTTTCCCTTATCTCATGATTATATTGAGGAGTTGGATTATCATGCGTTTTAAATTTTATACGCATTTCTTCCAATTCCTCTGTTGTATCAAACGCATAATATGCAAATCCATCTTTCACTAATTTCTCTGCATATTCATTATAGATCGCTTTCCTTTCGCTTTGCCTGTAAGGTGCAAATTCACCACCATGCTGCACACTTTCATCCGGTTCAATTCCACACCACTTTAAACATTCGAAAATGTATTCTTCAGCGCCTTGTACATAACGATTCTGATCCGTATCCTCAATTCTTAAAATAAAATCACCACCATGTTTACGGGCAAACAAATAATTGTACAATACTGTTCTTACACCACCTAAATGAAGTCCACCTGTGGGAGAAGGAGCAAAACGAACCCTAACTTTTTTCATCATCCTACAAAGATAACATCACAGCACACTGTTAAAAATGTAGTTATATGAGGTTTTTTTATATAGTCAACTATATATTTTCATGGCATCTTCGTTGTGTCACTCACTTGTACACCATATCTTTAAGCAACAATTCCATGACCTTTTGAATAATCACATCATCAGATCACTCTTTCTCAGCTGTTTGATACTGTGCTTCAAGTATTCAATATCCCAGCAAAACAGTTTCCCCGAAGTTGTGGTGCAGTACGATTCTGCTGCTTCATGGACGTATGATAATCTTCAGCTCATTCCTGTACGTTTTGTTGGTGATGGTGGTACGAAAGGATATCTGCCTTTTGATAATGTTACCACCATGCAAAAAGCATTGAGAGAAAAAAAACTCAAGATCAATGAAATAAAAGGTTCCGGCAATGCTGATGTTAGAATTCTGGAAATGCGGAACATGAGTAAAGAAGCTATTGTTATACAATCAGGTGAAATAATAGTAGGTGGTAAGCAGGATCGTATCGTTTCTCAAACAATGATATTACCTCCGGACAAAGAGAAATACTATGTAAATGTTTTTTGTGTGGAGAAGGGCCGTTGGGCCAGGAAATCAAAACCTTTTAATTATTTCCGCCAGGCAGATATGAGTTTGAGAAGAGCAACTGATGTAAGCCGAAAGCAACATGACATCTGGGAAAATATAGAAAACCAGTTTAAAGTAAGCGGTAAAAAATCTCAAACGGAAGCTTATAAAGATATACTTGCAGAACGACGTTTTATAGAAGAAGATTCTTTATATGTAAAATTCTTCACTGATAAGCTTTCTAAAACCGACAGCAGCTTTGCAGGTTTCATTGCAATTACCGGTGGACAAATTATAGGAACTGATCTTTATTCAACAAAAGAAATGGCTATTGAAGCATTTCAAAATACATTGAGAAGTTATGCTGCCACTGCGATTGTTGTTGGTGATCCTCCTGAAGTAAAAAAAGAAGCTGTGGTGAATTTTATGACCCCAATTCTTTCTGACAATAAAACAAGAAATGATTTTTTAAAAAATCGTGGACGAGTGTATATGTACCAGGGAAAGATCATTCATATTGTTGCTTATGGTGATTAACTTTAGCTGATGTATTTAGTAAAACCCCCAGGTTGGTTGAAATGGATATATCCCGGTTTGATCTGGGATATGCATGTAGAGAAAGATGAAAAAATTCTCTACCTCACTTTTGATGATGGACCACACCCAATTGCCACACCATTTGTATTAGACCAATTAAAAAAATACAATGCAAAGGCAACATTCTTTTGCATCGGTAGGAATGTTGCTGATCACGGCGATATCTATAAAAGAATTATTGATGAAGAACATGCCATCGGTAACCATACCTTCAATCACCTTAACGGATGGAAAGTAAGAGACCAGGAATATATTGCAGATATTGTAAAAGCTGCTGAGCTGATAGATTCTAAAATGTTTCGTCCCCCTTATGGAAGAATAACCAGATTCCAATCTGCTGTGTTAAGAAAAGAATCTGCTCATGGCAAACAACCAACAACTGCCCACCATCAATCTTTCAACATCATCATGTGGAGTGTGCTAAGTGGTGATTGGGATAACAAAATTGATGGCAAGAAATGTTATGAGAACGTAGTGCTGAATGCGAAGAATGGAGGCATTATTGTTTTTCATGATAGTGCAAAAGCATTGGAACGAATGCAGTTTGCTTTGCCGAAAGTGCTGGAATATTACACTAAAGAAGGCTTTCGGTTTGAAGCTATATCAAAATAGCCTCTCTTATAATATCTGCCAAAAAGAACTTTAAACTTTCATTGAAAGAATAATCTGTTGCACATGAAAAATGAACATGGAGCTCCAATCTTTTTAAAAAATCGGTTGTAGTTTTACCGCCATGGGACATCTGCCAAAGTTGATAGAAGACCTTGCTTTAATATTAATAGCCGGAGGCATTACAACGCTCATTTTCAAGGCTATTAAACAACCATTGGTATTGGGGTATATTATTGCAGGATTTATTGTAGGGCCCTATTTATCCATTACGCCAACTGTTGCTGATACAGATAATATTGAAACATTTGCTGAGATAGGAGTAATATTTTTATTGTTTAGCCTGGGCTTGGAATTTAGCTTTAAAAAGTTAATGCGTGTTGGTGGTGCTGCATCAATCACTGCCTTTGTAGAGATCATATTTATTACCTGCAGCGGCTTTTTAGTTGGACGGTGGATGGGATGGTCAACTATGGATAGCTTGTTTTTAGGTGGAATGCTGGCTAGTTCATCAACTACAATTATCATTAGGGCTTTTGATGAACTGGGTGTTAAAACAAAAAAATTCGCAAGTATTGTTTTTGGAGTTTTAGTGGTAGAAGATATTGTTGTGATCTTATTAATGGTGTTACTTTCAACAATGGCAGTTAGCCAGGCTTTTGAGGGTGCAGAATTATTAATGACTGTAGCCAAATTATTATTCTTTTTAGCCGTTTGGTTCTTATCAGGCATTTTCATTCTGCCTACTCTTTTGAGAAAGATCAACAAGCTGCTTGATGAAGAAACCTTACTTATTCTTGCTATTGGCTTATGCTTAGGAATGGTATTACTTGCAACAGAGGTTGGATTCTCTGCTGAACTTGGTGCATTTATCATGGGTTCAATTATGGCAGAAACTATTCTTGCCGAAAAAATCGAACACCTTTTTAAGCCGGTTAAAGATCTGTTTGGTGCAGTATTCTTTATTTCTGTGGGAATGATGATAGATCCTGTGGCCATCATGGAATATAAATGGCCAGTAATCTGGGTTACACTGCTAACATTGTTTGGAAAATTCTTTAGTACCACATTAGGTGCTTTGTTATCGGGCCAACCATTAAGGCAATCTATACAGGTTGGTATGAGTATGGCACAAATAGGTGAGTTTGCTTTCATTGTTGCAACACTTGGATTAAGCCTCGGTGTGATCAGTAACTTTTTGTTTCCAGTTGCTGTGGGTGCTTCTGCCATAACCACTTTCACCACTCCTTATATGATAAAGAGTGCAGATAGGCTTTACCATCTGCTGGTTCGTATTTTACCGTCAAGGTGGGTGCAGAGGTTAGATAGATATTCAACCGGAACAGAGAACATCCAGGCAGAAAACAACTGGAAAACTGCACTTAGATCTTATGGTGCTATTGCAGCAGTTAACGGCATTCTTCTTATTGGTATATTATTGTTATCAATTAATTTTTTTCTACCATTCATCCAAACGTACATAAGTAATGTAACTATTGCAGGTATTGTTTGTGTAGTAACAACCCTTGGTGTAGCTTCTCCTTTTTTAGTAGCACTTATTACAAAAAAACCAAACAAAAGAGCCTATAAAGAACTTTGGCTTAACAGCAGGTATAACCGTGGCCCATTAGTAATGTTAGAAATCGGCAGAATATTTTTAGCCTTTCTGATAATAGGTGTATGGATGATAAAGATACTTCCAACTTTTGTGGCACTTATCATCGCAATACCGGTAATAGTGGTGGTATATTTTATGTTTTATAAAAGAATACAAGCATTTTATCAGCGAATTGAAGGAAATTTTCTATTGAACCTGAATGCCAGAGAAACTGCTGCTGCAGAAGCAGAAAAATTATCACCTGATAATTATCATCGCAATAAAATTCTTCGATCAAATCTGGTACCATGGTCGGCTCATATTATTGACATGGTAGTACCACAACATGCAGTTTATGCAGGAAAACCCCTAGAGCAGTTACAGTGGAGGGAACGATTTGGTATTAACATCGCTTATATCAAACGTGGAGAAAAGCTAATACTTGCACCTAATAGAAATGCAATGCTATTACCTTTCGATCATGCCGGCATTATTGCTACTGACGACCAGATGCATTTATTTAAGCCGGTATTTAATGCCAATGAAGCTGCAATAAATGAGACACTCAGACTTGAGGATATTGAGTTACAAAAGATCATAGTAGATGAGTTTTCCAAACTTAATGGTTTATCTATCAGAGCATCACAAATACGGGAACGTACAGATGGATTAGTAATTGGAATCGAAAGACGTGATCAGCGATTACTGAATCCGGATTCTAACACTGTATTTGAATGGGATGACATTATCTGGATTGTTGGTAACAGAAGGAAGATACACAAGCTGGTAGTTAACCAATAGCATACAGTATTATAAGCCATACTTGTCTACCAAATATATCAATGCTGCCATATTGATTGCTCCCAGTTTTAACTCACGAATATTTACAGCTTCAAAAACATCATTATCTGCATGATGATGATCGAAGTATCGCTGGCTGTCTGGTTCATATCCACCTAAAGGTGTTTTTAGTAATCTTGCCAAAGGACCAATATCTGCACCACCACCACTTTTATCCCATGATGTAATACTATATGGCACAAACAATTTTTTCCAGCTTTCTATTTTACTCCATGCAGATTCAGGAATTGTTAGCCCAATTGTTCTTGGAGTAAAACCACCGGCATCACTTTCTAATGCAAACAAATGTTTTTCGTTTTTTGCTTTTGCTTCTTCAGCATATTTTGTTCCACCACGAAGTCCGTTTTCTTCATTGGCAAATAACACAAAACGTATTGTTCTTTTTGGCTGATATCTTAATGCTTTGAAAGCTCTTAATATTTCAATCGTTTGCACTACACCTGCACCATCATCATGAGCACCTTCACCCACATCCCAACTATCTAAGTGACCTCCTACTGTAATAAATTCATCAGGAAATTCTGTACCTTTTAATTCAGCGATCACATTATTACCTATGGTATCAGGTAACATTTTTCCATTTGTTTTGATGAAGGCAGTTAAGTTCTCCTCATCATGCAAGAATTTCAACAAACCAAGTGAGACAACATCCTGCAATCCTACAGCTACAGCAGGAATTTTTGGAAAGCTATCGTTGTAACGCATAGCACCTGTATGAGGATAATTATCTGTTGAGTGGCTCATTGATCTTATCATCACACCAACAGCACCATATTTAGCAGCACGGCTTGCAGCAGCTCCACGGTAACCTGCATACATCCGGTAAGAATCAAAAGGATTTACAAGCGTATCTCCAAATGGGATATCATAAAAAACGATCTTTCCTTTTAATTTATCTTTCTTAGCTTCAAGGTCATCAAAGGAATTTACAAATATCAATGGAGCCTTAATCCCTTTCTGGCCTGAACCTAATGAATTACCCAAAGCCAATACATTCAGGTTTTCTGTTTTGGTTTTACCTTTTAATTTATAAGAAACTGATGCTACATCTTTTCCGCCTCTTTTCCAGTTCGGAACCATACATTGTTGCAGGTAAGCATTATCAGCTTTATACTTTTTGAATAGTTCAAGCCCCCACTTTTCGGACTTAACCATACCTTCAGAACCTGCTAAACGATGACCAATCTTTTTAGTGAGATACCATAAATTATCATAAGCATCATTTGATGAAAGGATATTGTTGGATATGCGTTTTATAAACAGTGAATCTTCTGTAAGATCCTGTGCATTGCTAAAAAATACAACCAATAATAATGGAAGGGCAATTAACTTTCTCATGGCAACTAAGTTAGGGAATGTTATTATTCTATATTGATTAGATGGATGGCAGAAATAAATAAAAATAAAATGTGTTACTTGCAGGAGATCGTAAAGATCAATTGCAATAAAATAAACTTATGAGGATTGGAATAGTTTGTTATCCAACATTTGGAGGAAGCGGTGTACTGGCAACAGAACTTGGAAAGGCTTTAGCAGATAAAGGACACAGTGTTCACTTTATCACCTATCAGCAACCCGTTAGGTTAAATGTATTTAGTGCAAATATTTTTTATCATGAAGTAAGGGTTCCTACTTATCCTTTATTCGACTATCCACCTTATGAAGTTGCATTAGCCAGTACCATGGTGGATGTGATTTTAAATCATGATCTTGATCTTTTGCATGTGCATTATGCCATTCCACATGCATCAGCAGCATATATGGCAAGGCAAATTGTACAGAAGAAAACAGGGAGGCATGTACCGTTTATTACCACTTTGCATGGAACTGATATAACACTTGTGGGCAGAGATAAAACGTATGAGCCGGTAGTTACGTTTTCGATAAATGAAAGTGATGCCATCACTGCAGTAAGTAAGAACTTAAGAGATGAGACGTTCCATTCATTCGAGATAACAAAAGAGATAGAAGTGATCTACAATTTTGTTGATGTTAGCAGGTTCAATAAAAAACCAATTGATGCTTTTAGAAAAGTAATTGCTCCTAATGGAGAGAAAATATTGATGCATGCATCCAATTTCAGAAAAGTAAAAAGAATACCTGATGTGATGAAAGTATTTGCATCGGTAAGATCGGAAATGCCAGCTAAATTATTGATGGTAGGTGATGGCCCGGAAAGACCAGTTGCTGAAGAATTAGCAAGAGAATTTGGTGTGTTTGATGACATACGTTTTGTAGGTAAACAGGAACAGATGGAAGAGATACTTCCAATTAGTGACCTGTTTTTGCTCACTTCGGAATATGAAAGTTTCGGATTGAGTGCTTTGGAAGCAATGGCTGCAAAAGTTCCCGTGATCAGTACCAATGCAGGTGGATTAAGTGAGATCAATCTTCATGGCATTACTGGTTTTACAGCCAATGTTGGAGATGTTGCTTCAATGAGTGAGTTTGCCATTAGCATTTTGAATAACGATCAGGAAATGGCCAGAATAAAAGAACAGGCTTTCGAACAAGCTAATAAACATGATATCAGAAATGTGATACCGGAATATGAAAAATTGTATAGCAGGTTTTGCAGGCTGGAGACTTGTGGATGAACGCAGAGCTCACAGAGATATTATACGTAACACAGAATAAAAAAGAACATGAATGATCTTCATGTCCTTTCCGATATCTTTCTTCCTGATCTTAACGTCTCTTCAACCATTTTTCAGGATCCTGGTGTACACCTTTTTCGTTAGTCACCATAAATGTTACAAGCCCGTTTCCTGCTTCATCCGCTGCTGCTCTTCCTAAGACAGTTCCTGAACGAACTTTTTGACCCTTAGAAACATTCACAGAAGATAAATGACTATAAGTAGTAAAGTATTTTCCATGTCTAACCAATACAGCCTGTTCTCCACCCATATCGAATACTGAAGCTATTTCACCATCTGCAATTGACTTTACCGATGATCCTACCGGAAGAGAAATATCGATACCGTCACTTATTCCTTTCAACTTCGATCCAGGAACTTCATAAGAGCCAAAGTCTAATGCAACAAATCCTGCATCAACAGGCCAAGGTAATCTTCCACGATTTGCTTCGAAAGCCAATGATTGTTCTTCTGTTGGTGAATCAAACTTTTCTATCGTACCACTTCTACCTGAAGTTGTAACACCACCATTGCCTACATCAGTATTTCCCGGAGTAACACTTACATTCGGTTTGGAAGTAGTATTATTCGTAGCTGGTTTATTGGCTCCTGCATTTGCTGCAGCTAAACGCTTTCTTTCTTCCTCTTCTCTCTTTTTGGCCGCAGCGATCTCTCTTTTAATAATTGTATTGATAGCGCTGGCCAACTCTCTTCTTTCTTTATCTTTCTTTTTTATTTGACCGGCAATATCATTTTCCTGGCCTTTCAATCCTGCGACAACCCTGTCTTTTTCCTTCCTATCGTTCTCTAACTCCTGTAATGTTTTTGTTTGCTCCTGTAGTGCAAGATTTTTTTCCTTTTTACTGCTTTCAAAAGCTACTCTTTTCTGGTCCAGTACCTGTTGCGTTTTAACGATGGTACTAACCTGTGTTTCTCTTTGTTTACGATAGCTTTTTAAGTAACGAACTCTTTTTATTGCATCATTAAAACTGTTGGCAGAGAAAATGAAATTCAGGTAATCGTAATTACTCCTATTCTTATAAGCAAACACAAGACTTTGTGCATATTGCTTTTTTAGTTGAGTTAATTCGTTTCCGTACCTGTATATATCAAGGTTAATCGTATAGATTTCGTCATCCAATCTTCTAAGATCACGGCTGATGTTATTCATCATTGCTTCCCTAGCCTGAATCTTTCGCCTTACCGCAGTTAATTCTGCCAAAGAACTTTTCCTGTTCTTCTGAATACTTGATAAAGTTCTGTTCAGATCGGCTATTTCCTTTTGCAATTGTTGTTGCTGCTTTTGTAATTCATCTTTAGATGGCTGTGCTGCAGCAAAAAGCGAAGTGAATGCAAAGACCAATAAGAGAAGATTTTTTTTCAGCATCATTGTGATTTTATGGGTGTTCCAATGAAGATTCAAAACACTAACGTTTTCAACAAACAATAATTACTTTATTTTATAATTTTTAGGAACATTAAACGGAAACGTTAACGACGGGTTAAAGGAATACTGTTTGAAATCCATTTTCAATTCTAATCTGCTTTTCTCGGCAACAGTTATTACCCGTTTCGTTGCAAAAGGAAATCCTTCTTTATTCTCATAATCTGAATAAGTTATGTCGCAGGTACGGTTACGAATCATATTTACATCGTCCAGTTTACTATGAGTGATCCTGTAATCATTATCAAGAGTAAGCAGATGTTTGTAGATATCTCCGACCATCAATACAAGCAATTCAACACCGCTATTCTTGTAGCTTACAACATTACTGTTTGCAAAAATTGGATTGCCTACAATAAGATCCTGTAATGTTGCAAAGTCAAAAGGGATATCAGTTAGCTCCTTCAAATACTCTATGGTTCTATACTGAACGGTTTTATTAAGTTTATTCATTAACGTAACACTGTCTGGAGTAATCAGTAAACGAAATCCTTCTACTCCCAATGGACCGGTAAGTGAAATCCAGAGCATCTTATCTTTCTGAATTCGGATATGAGCCGTGCCACCATCTTTCTGATCCTGTGATTCATAATCAATCCTGGCTTTAGCAGAAAAAGTATTGAACTCAATTCTTTTGTGATTCACTTTATCAATTAGTTCTGCAATAAGCTTAGCAGAATCTACAGAAGGTGTTTGTGTAATAACAACTGTTTCCACCGTGTCCTTTTTAGAGATAGCTTCCTCTATCTTCTGTATCTTTTTTGTTGGACGACAAGCAAATACGGTTATCGCCAGTAATGGTAAAATATAAATGTGTCTGATCATTTCTATTATTTTCCTGTGTGGCCAAAACCACCTGTTCCTCTTTGTGTTTCAGTAAGATTCTGCACCAATAACCATTCCACCTGCTCTACTTTTTGTATCACCATTTGTGCTATACGATCTCCATGATTAATCTGTTGATCTTCATTAGATAGATTAATGAGAATTACTTTCAGCTCACCTCTGTAATCTGCATCAACTGTTCCTGGTGAATTTAAGCAGGTAAGGCCTTGCTTTATAGCTAAACCACTTCTTGGTCTTACCTGTGCTTCAAATCCTTCCGGCAGTTCAATAAATAAACCTGTTGGTATCAGTGATCTTTCCAAAGGCTTTAAAATAACCGGTTCCTGCAAATCGGCTCTCAGGTCCATTCCTGAAGAACCGGATGTTGCATATTCCGGTAACGGGTTAGAGGATCGATTAACAATTCTTACCGTAAAACTCATTGAACAAATCTATGTTTTTGACGATGGTAATGATTGATTAGTTATTAATGTTTATGTTAAAAACTATGCCTTCTGCAACAATGCTGATGCATAAGCAACCAACCCTTCTTCTCTACCGGCAAAGCCCATTTTCTCTGTGGTAGTTGCTTTAACAGAAACATCATCGATCGTTATTTGCAAGATAGATGCAATCACTGTCCTCATTTCATATACATAAGGTTTTACCTTAGGTTTTTCGAGACAAAGCGTTGAATCGACATTGATTACCTTATACCCTTTATCACTAATCAATTGATGCGTTTTTTTCAACAATATCTTACTATCGATATTTTTATAATCTGCTGAAGTATCAGGAAAATGTGTACCGATATCACCCAAAGCCAATGCTCCTAATAATGCATCACAAATTGCATGGAGCAACACATCAGCATCGCTGTGACCAAGTGCACCTTTTGAATGAGGAATTTTAATTCCACCAATCCAAAGATCTCGGCCTTCCACTAACTGATGAAAATCTATTCCCTGCCCTATTCTGATTGACATAAGCTTTATTTAAAAC
The DNA here is from genome assembly GCA_023386555.1 of Bacteroidota bacterium. Taxonomy (GTDB): domain Bacteria; phylum Bacteroidota; class Bacteroidia; order Chitinophagales; family Chitinophagaceae; genus JAEZDC01. The sequence continues at coordinate 382,395 of JAEWJK010000003.1, forward strand.
AAAAAGCGAAGGTAATCCCTTCGCTTTTAAATATTTCCTGTTGTCGATTACTTTGAACCAGTGTTCTCTTTATCCAGATCAAACAATAAACTAAAGCGAAGTGTGTTTGATAATGGATTTCTGTTCACCCCATTTCCAGATGGTATCAGGTAAGAAAAATTCAATCCAAATACATTATATTTAAGACCGGCACCCAGTGTAAAGTATTTACGGTTGCCCTTGGTTTTATCTTCATAAAAATATCCTGCACGGAACATGAATTGATCGTTGTAAGAATATTCAGCACCAATACCGAACATCAATTCTTTAAACTCATTTCCACCATCACTAAAAGATTTAAACCAGCTTTGTAATACGCCATAACCTCTGTACTCAGCAAGATTGGCTGAATCGATAGATTCTTTATTCGGATCATTAATATCAGCTGGCAAAGGTGGTGTTGGCACCAGTAGTTTATTAATGTCAACAGCAAACTGAATCTTATTCACTTCATCAAAAACCTTTGTATAAGAAGCACCAATTCCGAGGTTAGCAGGTATATAATCTTTATTATTTACGTCATTTGTGTAAGCAATCTTTGAACCCAGGTTAGATATGGCAACACCCCAGGCAAATCCACCAGTAGCTTCAGAAACATTATTGCTATATAAAGAAACATCACCTGCAACTGCATTACCTGCTTTATACGTAACACCTGACTGAGAAACTCCTCCACCTGCAAGATTAGAATTGATATATCTTAATGCCACACCCAATCCCAGTTTATCAGAAAGCTTACGGCTATAACCAACGTCAAAAGAAAATTCTCTAGGCCTGAAATCTCCCTGGATATTACCGGCGAAATCTGTAAATGTGATATTACCCAGGCTGAAATAACGAATAGAAGCTGAGATAGCCTGCTGATCATCTAGTTGATGATAGCCTGCCAGGGAAGCTAAATAAATATCATTCAATCCCAGGTCTCTTAACCAGGGAGTATAAGTTGCAGATATGGATGTTTTGCTTTTTGCAAAAGGAATTTTAGCAAGATTCCAGAAAGCTGAATTGGCATCAGGCGTTGTTGCGATTCCTACATCACCCATCCCACCAGCTCTTGCATCTGGGGATATACGTAAGAATGGAACAGCAGTAGTTACCACATTAATAGGTTCAGCAGTTTGAGCCAATGCTTTATTACCGAATGACCATAATAATAACAAAACAGCAGTTTTCAGTGTTGTTTGTCTCATCTAAGAAATGTTTAATAAATTAAGTAGAAGTTCGTAATAAGTAATTAGCTTTAAATAGAGTAGAAATGAGTCATTCAATCAGTTTACCTGGTACGTTTAGAATCAATGGTTGCAGACCATGATTTTGCAATGATACAGTAAATATAGACAGCATTAACTATTGTTTCGCTGTTTCTAAAGCTTTTACGGGATTGAAAAACTGCGAAATTTATATGTACCAGGTAACTCACACATATTAAATTATATTTTCACTAACAGCTTTTCCAAAAAAAGCGTTTGTTTTAGGTAACCAGAAATCTTTATATTCGCAGTCTTAACATCCTTAAAACAATATTCAGTACACAGCTTCGTTAGTAACGAATCAAAATCTGTCAAATGACAATGCTTACCGGATTAAGAAACTTCACTCTTTTATTAGCATCTGTTGCAGCTCTTTCTTCTTGCAATCTATTTAAGAAGAAAGCTGAAAAATCAAATGCCACAGGCTGGAATTATAACGACAAGAACCAAGGGGGTTTCTTTGTTGCTAAAGCTTCTGATATGAAGACCGGTCCGGGACTGGTGTTTGTGCAGGGCGGTACTTTTCCAATGGGAGCCAAACAGGAAGACGTAATGGGAGATTGGAACAATGTACCACGTCGTGTAACTGTTAATTCATTTTTTATCGACAAAACTGAGGTTGCCAACGTTCATTACCGTGAATATCTCTATTGGGTTGATAATGTTTTCGGTCTTGCAGATATGCCACAGGTTGTAGATGCTGCTAAACCAGATACATTGGTTTGGAGAAGTGAATTATCGTACAATGAACCTTATGTAGAATATTATTTCCGCCATCCGGGATATAATTATTACCCGGTTGTAGGTGTTACCTGGAGACAGGCTTATGATTTCTGTGTGTGGAGAGGAGACCGTGTTAATCAATTAGAATTAATTAAAAAAGGGTACCAAAACAAAACGGTTATAAAGACCGAAATGGGTGGTGGAGCTCAGGAAAACTTTAATACTAAGTCTTATTTAATGGGAGAATATCAAGGTGTTCCGGGTAAACCGAAGAAAAATCCATTGAAAGATGCCCAGGGTAAACCAAGAAACACTGTTGTTTTTTCTGATGGAATATTATTACCGGATTATCGTCTTCCAACTGAAGCTGAATGGGAATATGCTGCTTTAGGGCAAATTGCTGAAAACCCACAGCCTCGTAAAAGCGAGAAAAAACGTGGTGAGGAAGTTATCGCTAACCAGAATATTTATTCCTGGAAGAATACAGGTTATGATAACCTCCGTGGTACTCGTCATGGAACATGGCAGGGAGCTTTCTTAGGTAACTTTAAACGTGGAAATGGTGACTATATGGGTGTTGCCGGTGGATTGAATGACCGTGCAGCTTACACCGCAGAAGTAACTTCATATATTCCTAATGCATTTGGCTTATATAATATGAGCGGTAATGTGAGTGAGTGGGTTGGAGATGTTTACAGACCAATGACAGGTTTTGATGAAGATGATATGAACCCGTACCGCGGTAACGTATTTAAGCAGGTAGATCCTACGCTGGATGAAGGTAATCGCAGAGACAGTGTTGGTAGAATTATAATGGTAAATGAAAAAGATTCTGCACTTCGTAACAGGAGAAACTATCAGCGTAGTTATGCAGTAAATCATTTAGATGGAGATACCTCAACAGCAGTGAGATATGAATATCAATATGGTGTTACTACATTGATCTCTGATAAATCAAGAGTTATTAAAGGTGGCAGCTGGCAGGATCTTCCATATTGGATGAGTGCAGGAACTCGTAGGTTTTTAGAAGAAGACCAGGCAAGCAGCACAGTTGGTTTCCGTTGTGCAATGACACACTTCGGATCGCCTGAAGGAAAAGGCCGTAAAACCGGTAACTTCTTCCCTTCACGCAGAGCAAAGAGATAAGGAAAAGGTAAATACAGCAAAAAGGCCATCTGAGAAATTAGATGGCTTTTTTCATTTACTGCCTCGTCATGACAAGCCGTTTAATACCTGACCAATAAATTCATTAGCCCAATTGGCTATAATTCATGTAATTCGTGTTTCCTAATTTGTGTTCTTTATGAGTACCATGTCGATTGAGCAACTCTATCAAATCTTTTTACAGTATCCGTCAGTACAAACTGATACCCGTAAACTCAAACAAGGTGATATTTTCTTTGCCTTGAAAGGACCCAACTTTAATGGAAATCAATTCGCATTAAATGCTCTTGAATCGGGTGCTGCATATGTAGTGATTGATGAAGCCCTAACGGAAATGAATGAGAGGTTTATACTTGTTGATGATGTGCTTACAACCTTACAAAACCTGGCTAAACATCACAGGCAGCAATTTAATATTCCATTCATAGGCATTACAGGTAGTAACGGAAAAACAACAACAAAAGAATTGGTGAGTACAGTACTGGCTTCTCACTATAAAACCTATACAACCGAAGGAAACCTAAATAACCATATTGGTATTCCTATTACTTTATTGCGTGTAAAAGATGATGCACAAATGACAGTAATAGAAATGGGAGCCAATCATCAAAAAGAAATTGAATCGTATTGTAAATATGTGCTGCCCACACATGGCATTATCACTAATTGTGGTAAAGCTCACCTCGAAGGTTTTGGTGGTGTAGCAGGAGTTAGAAAAGGTAAAGGTGAGTTATTTGATTACCTGAGAGAAAATAAGGGTACTGCATTCATATATGCTGATTATGACTACCTGCAGGACATGAGCAAGGGCATTACTACTATTTATAAATATGGAACAGCTGACGCTGATATTACAGGTGAAGTTATTGCCAGCGAACCATTTTTAAAAGTAAAGCTAACCGGAGGAAAGGCTCTAAGCGAGATCAATACAAATCTTGTGGGAGATTATAACTTACCGAATGTGTTGTGTGCTGTAGCCATTGGCACATTCTTCAATGTGCCGGAAGAAAAGATCATCTCTGCTATAGAAAATTATGTTCCGTCTAACAGCAGGTCTCAGATGATTGTACGAGACAGTAATCATATTATACTTGATGCTTACAATGCAAATCCTTCTAGTATGAAGGTTGCTATTGAAAACTTTGCAAAAATAAATGCAGCTAATAAAGTAGTGATGCTTGGAGCAATGATGGAATTAGGTGATGAAAGTGTTGCTGAACATGAAAATATAATAAAGCTGTTGCAGCAACTTGAATTAACGAATGTTGTTCTTGTGGGTGGTGATTATGCAAAACTCAAACATCCGTTCATATACTTTCCTAACGCTGTTGAAACTAAAGAGTGGTATAAGCAACAGCAGTTTCAAAACAGTTATATATTGATCAAAGGATCTCGCAGTATGAAGATGGAAAAAGTATTGGAAGATTGATTACTGCGAAACTGTTTTTATCGTCATTGCGAGGCAGGAAGCAATCGTATACCAAAGCTTTTTGAATAAAGTTCTGGAAGTACAAGAGTGCGACGCAACTTAGGTTTAATAGTAGCGCTGGCCTCTGCTCCCAAATATCTTCTACGGAACAGTAATTGCAGCGTTTTAAAAAAGCATTTTATGGAAACAAACCAAAAAGAAAGCTTTAATGATGTGATTAATGGAGCTACCCCTGTATTGGTAGACTTTTTTGCTGAATGGTGTGGGCCTTGCAAAATGATGACACCTGTTTTGAAACAATTAAGAGATAAGATGCCTGACAGCATCAGAATTTTGAAATTGGATGTAGATAAAAGTCCTGCAATGGCCAATGCTTTCCAGGTGCAGGGAGTACCAACGCTTATTCTATTTCATAAAGGAAAGATAATATGGCGGCAATCCGGTGCTGTACCATTGAATGTTTTAGAGAATATTATAAGACAACACATTTCATAGGTGTACCTTTGCAGTTTAAATAATTAGCTGTGTTTGGATACCTATCTTCAGTGCTTAGCAATAAATGCCCACGTTGCAGAAAAGGAGATCTTTTTGAATCGAAGAACGCCTACGATCTTAAGAATAATATGAAGATGAATGAACGTTGCCCGGTATGTGGTCAGCGTACAGAGATTGAAGTTGGTTTTTATTACGGAACCAGTTATGTGAGTTATGCATTAACGGTAGCTTTTTCGGCCGTCACTTTCGTTATCTGGTGGATATTGATTGGTATTTCAATAAATGACAACCGGATTTTTTACTGGCTCGGTATTAATTCGGTGTTGATGTTGTTACTACAACCCGTGTTTATGAGATTGTCAAGAACCTTATGGCTGAGTTGGTTTGTAAAGTATGATCCTGACTGGGAGCATCATAAAGCAAATGAGCCGGAAAGAATAGTTGAAGAACATATGAAGAATTGGTAGTTCGTCTCTTCTAACGAATGTTAATCCCTTATTTTTGCCGTCCTGATTTTTTGGAGACTTGTCCGAGTGGTTGAAGGAGCACGCCTGGAAAGTGTGTATACGGGAAACTGTATCAAGGGTTCGAATCCCTTAGTCTCCGCAAAGCAAAATTGTCTCACCCAACAGGTGAGTTTTTTGTTTTAAACATTGCCCTGCTTGCCTATAACCGGGCTTTATCCCTAGCGTTATCTTTTATTTATGTTCTTTTCTCTTGATAGAAAAGAAACACCTGAAATGCTTTACTGAGCTATTTCGCTGTTTGGGTTACTGGAGGGGTTGAGAAATAACCTGTCAGGTTTAGCTTTTCATCTTCTTGCAAACTGATGCCAGCAGTGCTGCTATCATCCTAACCTGACAGGTTATTGTATCATTTATTGGAGTTGTTTATCAACAGATGATTGTGAATTCAAAACCCTCTTTTCACCTTTTAATTTATATGTTCTTTTCTCTTGATAGAAAAGAACCAAAAGATCAAGAATGGATGATATACAACACATCCATTCCAGGCCTTGATGGGACAGTATATCATCTGTTGATATGACTGTAGTTATTTCCTGAACTGTTTCGCTGTTTGGGTTACCGGAGGTGTAGCTTGTTGCAACTGCTCGCTTTTTCTGCAAAGGCTATTTCTATACTAGGACATTTTGTTAGGCAGAAAAAGATGCAGGTGAGATGGCTGATGGGGTAACAGCGTAATGATCTTTGCTGAGGCATTCGTTGAGTTTCTGTTAAGTGTAGGTGCTAACGGTATTAGGATGCTGTTCTTTATGATAATTGTTGGTCACAAGACCAACAAGGGCAAAAAGATGCAGCTGAGATGGCTAATGGTGCAGCATCGTGATGATCTTTGCTGATGCATTCTTGCAGAGTTCTGCCTTTGTTGGTGTTGTTCACCAACAAATGACCTGAGAAGTTGAGCAATAACCTGTCAGGTTTAGCTTTTCATCTTCTTGCAAACTGATGCCAGCAGTGCTGCTATCATCCTAACCTGACAGGTTGTGTATCATAGCTTACATCGGCTTACATCGGCTTACATCGGCTTAACTACGGCGTAACCTGCTTGTAGATACGGCGTAGGTATAAGGAAGCTACCACTCTACTACGGCTTAGACTGGGATGTCTTGTACTGAAAAAGCTTTACACCTTTTGATTATTACTGCATAGGCTTTACAGTATTCTTCTTAGTACTAGTGGAACTTTACAATATTTACAATAGTACTGATTTAGCTTTACAGTATTTTTT
>JAEWJK010000001.1 GCA_023386555.1 Bacteroidota bacterium
TAAAGAATAACCCCACATCTGCCGAGGAAGTGTATTTAATAATATCTTTTACCGGAACCGCAGGTTTGAAGTGTATATTTTTATACTGGCGGCTGTACTGTTTAATTAATGATTCATCTTCTCCATACCCCATCAACACAATATGCTTGCTTTCGTCTAATTTGGAGAAACAGTCAAGGTAATTTTGGATACCCCTGAATCTGTCTAATACACCTTGGTAAATAAAAATAATAGCACCGGCAGGTATGTTAAACTCTTCCCTTAACAGGTTGTATCGCTTAACTTCTTTCCCAAAATCAGGATTTACAGGCGCATTCTGAATGCTTACTACTTTAGCGTCCGAAAGATCGTACAGTTTCTTATAAATTTTAGATATAGGATCACAAACAGTAACTATTTTATCTGCTGAATATATATACCTTCTTTCAATAAATTTAGATGCAGTTTTTTGCGTTCCTCCCATCCCTGTTCTTTCTGTTTCTAGTTCGTGGGGTTCATACAAAAAAATACAACCGGTTTTATTTTTAATGATTGCACTTATCGGTAGCAATACTAAATTATGGCAACTTATAAACTGTGGCCTTTGCTGCTTACAGTAACGATAGCACGCCCGGTAATACTGCCATAAGGAAAACAAAGCATACAGTTTACGAAGTAACCAATTCTTGGAAGGGCTCGTTTTTGAAATAGTTTTTATCCTTATCAGGTTAATATTTTCGCCAAGTTGCTCTTCCTCAGCCAAACCTTCTTGCCAGGTTCCAAGAACCGTTATCCGATCTACCAGACCCAGTTTAATAGTACTGTTGCAAACCTTCATTAATCTGCTTGCGTTTAGAACAGGAGAAATAAATAAATGAACAGAATGCCTGTACATCTTATTTACTTAAAGCTTTTTTTGCTATGAGTATTGGGCGATATATCAGTTTCCGCATTAGACTGTGCAGTTTTACTTCCGAGGCAAAATTTTCGTGAAGCACAGGTGGTTGTTCCATAATTTTAGTCCATTCTGCCTGGCTAAAGCCAAGTTTTTTTATGAAATAATCAGTATCCTCCTTTAATTGCTGTGCATCATACAATGGTTTCATCATTTCTATTACTGCTTCTTCCCGAGTCATTTGGCCGGAAACGATCAAACTGCTCAGGTGTGCCTTTCTTTTATCAAACCCAAATTTTACCGGTAAGTAATAGGCCTGAAAAAATTTAGTAAAGACAGATTCAAAATGCTTACCACCATAATCTCTCCATTTCAATTCATGTATAAGCAAGTGTTTAGCTTCGGCCTTATTATATGGAATATACTCAAGAGGCCTGAAAACTTTAAGTTTCAAAATATACTGATAATATAAAGTTTTTTGCAAGTAATTCACCACCGGATATTCTTTTAGTTTTATAGAGCCGAATTTTTTATGCACATCCCGCAGGTGGATCAGATCGCTTGAACTATAGCCCCATGCTCTGGGTAAAATGGACTCAGTTTGCATATTACCACCATTCAGAATGCTTTTAATCTTATACTTTTTTGCTTCTTTGTATAACCCTGCAAAAAAAGCAAAGTCTTGTGGTATATCGCAATTAGGTACAGATGCCTTAAAAAATGATCGTTGCAAGTCCCTTATTTCATCCCAATCCAACACTAATGTATGAAGGTCTAATCCCAGTATATTTACGATATTCTCAATATTATTAACAGCCAATTCACTGTTCCAACCACTGTCAACATGTACCACAAGCGGTTTTAATCCCAGTACTTTTACTGCATACCAGGCAAGATAAGAGCTGTCTACTCCTCCGCTTAATCCCATAATACAATCGTAATCTGAACCTTTGGGTCTTCGGTTTTTAATCTCGGCTACCATCTGCTGCGTTGCCAGCTTAGCTTCGTTGCCGGTAAACATCACATTATTCTTATAATTTTCGTAATAGTGGCAATGATTACAAATACCGTTACCGTCAAAATAAATATCCGGATCGGTTGTATCCATAATACAATTGGTGCAAATCTGGTACTCCATGAATGTGAAATTAATAAAATTTATTTACCAGGGAAATTGATGATAACTAAGGTTTTTTGTATAGATAAGGCGAGGTGGTGTACTCCATATTCCATATTGGCGACATTGCCATTTATTTGAACTGAATTTTACAAACCCATTTTTTTTAAATATGGCTGCCTGTTCAGAAACTGATTTTAAAAATGCCTCTGTGGAGAGATTATTGATAGGAGCATTACAAGGTGAAACCCACGCAACTGAGTTTTCAGACATACAACCTATCATATTTTCCAAATAGTTTCTATGAGCAGTAGCGTCATGGGGGAACCATCCAGCATTAATAGATCCTCTGCAAAAAAGTACATCAATTTTAGCCGGAAGGTTACTATAAATAGAAGGGTCTTTTAAATCCGCTTCCATAACCTCAAATCCTTTATGACGACCTAATTCAATAACGGCAGGATCAAGTTCAAGGTTAATGACTCTGGCTCCGAGAGGCCGAACAAGTTCCCCAAAATCATAATGTCCCGGACCCAGATCGAGCACAACTTTATTTTTAAAATTTACATTTTTAAAGAATCTTTTTAAGATTCTTTGAAAATGAATCCGGGGTCGTGTTGGGTCTTTAATACCAGGCTCCCAAGCCTTGCTTACAATTTCGATTTCTGCCTTTGTTGTTAACATATTGAACAATTAAAGATTCCAAAGTCTTTGCCACCAATCATCCTTAGCTACAGGTAATTGCTGCCAGTTTTGCATCAGCGCGTCACCGTAATATTGAGGGTGCATTAAGAACATAATTCTTTGTCCTTTGCTGGCATTTTTTGCTATAATTCTTGGGTCGGTTATCCTATTAAAATATACATCGCCGTCACTCCATGAAGCATCTTTGTATATACCTATTCTATTATAGACCCAGTTATACCTTCTTAAAATTCCGCTGTAAGGAATATGATCATTATTAATGCCCCCAGGTCCTTTCTTACCTCCATGAGGTACAAAAGTTTTTAAATCAAACCTTTCCTCAAACCATTTAATGTCTCTTTCTATTAACTCAAAAGCTTTCTTCAATTCATAATTTGCCAATTCGAAAGCGTTTAAGTGATACCCTATTTCAAAACCTTCTGATTCCAGTTTTTTTAATTTGTTTTCATCCAATTCGTAAGGCTCCTTGTCACCATCCCACATATTCCTTTCATAAAAAAAATAATTTGAACTAATTACATTATTCTTTCTTTCAACCTCCATCATATCAATTGTTTTGTAAGGTTGCCGATCTGCATCGTGCTGAAGCAAAACCGTTAAGTTAGAATACTTAGCAGGCTTAGATAATTTAAAAGGTAACCCGGCCCTTTGAGAAAATTCTACTATTGATCTTAGGAGTGCAACAGGGTTTTTTGAATAACCCGATTTAAAGCCAATGAATTCTATTATTGCATTTAATTTTTGCAACCTACCGTAGAATATTCTTTTACATGGTATTTGTTTGTAAGTGATGAATTGGGCATTATTTTTCTTCAATTCATGAAGAACTTCCTCTACTAAAGAAAAAGGAAAGATCGTTTCTATATTGTATGGTCTTCTAAATTCCATAGTTTAAACCGGAGAATTTATATATCACATGTACAATTATACACAGCAATATTACAGCATTATAATTTTCGGAATAGCCCTCGTGCTATATCAGGATTTTTTGCTACTGAGTAAGATTGTAGCATGTATAATAAGTAATATATTGAAGTTGCAAGACAATATACTAGTACAATATTAATGGGCTGTGTATTTTCAGGAATAACACTAAATATCACATATGTGAGAGAAAATAAAGTTACTTGCCAGAATATATCCACTTTAGGGCCTTTGCCCAATAACATTACAAACGATAGGCTGCCAGAAATAAATCGTATCGCATACAAAATACTTAAAAGGTAAATATATTGTACCGAGCCTGCCCATTCACTCCCAAATACCAGCGGTATCAGCCAATGCCCAAGACTCAGAATTCCTGTTATCACCACAATCCCAAAAATTGAAAGGAGTATCAGGTTTTTCTTGTAAGTACTCACCGCTTTACCTGTTTTAGCATATTCGTCTGTTGCCTCTTTCATAAAAATGCTTTGAACAGAACTCGACATGAATGCAATGGGCATTCCCAAAATTCGTCGTGACAAACTATAAAACCCCAGAACAGTTGCATCTATCCTTGCAAGAAAAAATGCCGGCAGGTTTTGTGTCACAGTATTTAAGAAGTTTCCTGGCCACACTATCAATGGTAAATGCTTATTACTTTTTAGGTTAGCTTTTATACCTGCCATCGTTATCTCCCTAAATAAAAAATTGTATTTTCTTATAAAGAGAAAAAACAGGAAAATAAAGGTTATAGCCTGTACAGAAATTGTGCTACTAACTAATCCCCAGTACCCCATATCAGCTATTCCAAAACTTATCTGGCAGGCAACAACCATAATGCTCAGAATGATCCTGGTAATACTGATAAGTTTAAATTCCCCTTGCTTTGTAAACCAGGTAAGTAATAAGGTAAACCCTGCAGAAAAAAATATATATACGGGTACCGCCCACTCCCAGGCTTCTTTGATCTCCGCGCCGGTAATACTCAGAAAAATATCCTTGAATATAGTAATACACGCAGCGATCAAAACACAAACAAAAATTACTACCAGGAAAGTAGAAGCCCATGCATTAATTCCTTCTTTTTGATCTTTGGCTGTATAAATGCTCACATCATATTGCAAACACGCTACCGCTGTTAAAACGCTAACAACCGAATAGAACACTTCAAAATAGCCGAAATCTTCCGGCGAATATAACCGGGTAATCACCGGTGAGGCAGCTATCAAAACAACCTGGGAAAGCCCTGCACCACCTAGCAGGATGCCGATATTTTTAAAATAAGTCCTTGAAAAAAGCGTTCTGATACTATCGAATTTCAAAAGTCTTCATATTATTCTTCAAAGTTGGCCAGTCACTATAAAGGCTGGGTTAACTGTTTTAAGGAATAAAAACGCAAACATCAGAAAAGTCGTTAAGACACTTGCACTACCAAGATTTACGTCGAAACGGCAATCAATGAAAGATTCCGCAGTACAGATAAGTGGCGATAAAGTTATGGGTGGCCATTTGCACCATAGTTACTTGCTGCTGGGTATTTTTACGATATGTCCCTTAGATAAAACTGAATACCTCATTATTTCCGATAGATCTTTATATGGATATCTTGAATACTTAGTAGAAATCAAAAGCGGGAGAAGCGTCAATACGGGAAATATTCGGTAGCTGAATAATGTATTTGATGATGTTAAGCTAAAAAATAGTAGGAACAGTTGGGCGATAAAGAAAAAAGTAAATATTGGTTTATTTGCCATACACCTCAAAGAGGTAATAAGGGTAATAAACAACATAAGTACTGCACAAAATCCGCCATACAACCATGTAGCTAAAATGAAATTGTGAGGATTATCCTCAGTATTACCGAACTTTTCGCCGTATCTGGAAATATAATCAAAGCCGCTCCCAAAAATCAATTGTACTAAGTCTTTAGAACTTAGCATCTCATAAGCAAGATCCCAACGAAGTGTCCTTTCGTTTGCTTGGGTCAGTTGAGAACTGAGAGTAGCCAATCGGCCGAAAATGGTGCTTTCAAGTTGCAGGTTATTCAAAATAAATTCTATATTGTCTACAAACAGAATGAATAATAAAATGAACAAGCAACAAAATGTTAGAGTCTTTACTTTTTGGGTTGCCAACTGTCGTACTATAGATATTTGAGAAGAAAATTTAAATAAATAAACAATTAGTAACATTAATATAGTAAACAAAATACCCCTTCTTGAGCCACTGGTGAGCATTGCAAGAGCCATGACAGGGGTAGATAGTTTAAAAACTAAATTTTTGATCTTTGTAGGATATAGGTCGTTTGAATATTTCCCGGCAAATACGCCGAGTAAAATACCTAGCGTATATATATTATAATCTGAATTCAGAGAACTTCCTTGAATGATTGTTCCCTCTTGGGAATAACTCGTTTCCCATATTGTACCAGAGAATTCAAAAATATAAAGTTTGTACAAACCAATAATCGCTGCAACCAATGACCCGGTAAATATCATTAGCGAAAGCCTATTAAAAAAAAATACAACCTTTGCTTCTTTATTGAGCTCAGAAACAACCAACAGGCTAAATATAGTCCACCACAAAATATTAAACATCTCGCCCTTAATAGTATTATAAAAATTATCAGATAATAAAGCGGCGAGTAAATAACCCAATACTAAGAATAGATAGGGAAGAATGTAAACCTTATTGACGGAAAGGCTTGCCTTAAAACTTCGGAAAAAAATGAAATATATTACGTAAGCGTAGAAAAGCCACACTACCCGGAAATGTAACAAATTCCCGAACGCCATTTCTAGGAAACAAAGTGCCAGTATAAAGGCTGGTAATAATAGGGAAAACTTAACCCCGCTTCCCATTATATACTCTCTCAATTATTTCTACAACTTTCAATCCTTCTAATGCATTGGTAGTAATGGCGGATCGGCCATTCAAAACATCCACAACATTTTCTATGATATAATTATGATTTTGAGCCGAACCCTTATAGGCTCCATAGTCATTGCCAGGATTGGTAGGAGCTAATGTTGGCATCTCATAATCCTTTACATGGCAGTATTCTACTTTATCCATATACTGCCCACCAATCTTAATGGAACCATTTTCAGCAATAATGGTCATCGAACTTTCCAGGTTCTGGTTCCAGACAGACGTAGAAAAATTCAGACTCCCCATGCCGCCGTTCACAAAATCAAAACTCACAAAACCAGAGTCTTCAAACTCGGTAAGTTCTTTATGCGAAAAATCGTTGAATCTTGCAGTAATGTTTTCTACATCACCAAACAACCAGTACATGATATCTATAAAATGAGAGAACTGTGTAAAGAGTGTGCCTCCGTCAAGTGCCTTCTTACCATGCCAGCTATCTGCTTTATAATACCTTTCATCACGGTTCCAGTAGCAGTTCAATTGAACCATATAGATCTTCCCCAGTTTACCAGATTCTATCAGTTCTTTGATCCATACACTTGGTGGTGAATACCTGTTCTGCATTACCGCAAAAACATGCTTATGCACATGCAGTGCTTTAAAGATCACCTTTTCAGCATCACTTTTCGTTAAAGCCATGGGCTTTTCTACCACTACGTGTTTTCGGGCTTCCAGGCATTTCAAAGCCTGTTCTGCATGTAATCCGTTGGGGGTAGCAATATTAATAACGTCAATATCAATATCCGCTGCGAGTAATGCATCGAGTGAGGGATAGAAGGGCACTCCAAACTTGTCCAGGTTTAGCTCGCTTTCAGGCTTTTTGTCCACGAGGGCCACAAGGTTGGCTTCCGCATTACGTTGTACCATTTCGGCATGTCGTTTCCCTATATGACCGCATCCGATTACGGCAAAATTGATTCTTTTCTTTTCCATTTTAAATTAATATCTGGGGGTCAAAATTATGATCAGTCTTTCGTTGTCCGAGTAACCCTGCCGGCTTCAAGGCGATATTGGTCACCAGTCTCCTTGCATACCGCTATATTATCTACAAATTCCAGGCGCTCTCCAAACGCACTCATCCAACCGATCTGCTTTGCCGGGTTTCCCACCACAAGTGCATATGGCAGTATCTCCCTCGTAACAACAGCACCCGCTCCAATAAATGCATAATCCCCGATATTATGGCCGCACACGATCGTTGCATTGGCTCCTATAGAAGCGCCTTTACCAACATGAGTGCGTAGATACTGGTCTCTGCGGTTAACCCCGCTGCGGGGGTTAATAACATTTGTAAATACACAACTGGGCCCTAAGAACACATCATCTTCGCAGGTAACACCCGTGTAAAGCGAAACATTATTCTGGATCTTCACATTATTACCCAATACAACATCAGGCGATATAACCACGTTCTGGCCAATATTACAGTGGTTGCCAATAATACAATTCGGCATAATATGCGAAAAATGCCAGATCCGGGTACCTTCCCCGATGGTGCAGGGCTCGTCTATCACTGCTGTATCATGTGCAAAATAATGAGGGCTGTTATTCACGTTAAATTTATTGGTTACTTAATAGAGAACCGGGATGCGGAACACAAAGAGTAGGGATTACTCATGATCAGCGAAAAGGGTGGCTAATTCAAACTACTTGTCATTACCATAACTGCCATAACCATAACCATAGCCATAACCATAACCGTAACCATAACCATAACCTTTTTGTTTGTGGATATCATTAACTACGATACCAAGATTGGGTAGCTTTTTTTCCCTGTAAAGTTCATCCACCAGTTCTATCTGCGATTTAAGGGTGTATTTCTGCCGCACAACATACAGGCTAACGTCGGCAAAACCAGCCAGGAGCAGTGCATCGGTTACCACGCCCACAGGTGGGGCATCAATCACCACGTAATCGAACCGGCTTTTCAACTCTGCAAATAGTTCGCCTGTCTGTTCACTTTGGATCATCTCAGCCGGGTTAGGGGGTATGGGTCCGGAACCCACAAGGTGTAAGTTTTCCATCCCGGGCACCGGTCTTATGATCTTATTAAGATCTTGATTTTTATTGATCAGGTAACTGCTGAGCCCATCAAAATTGTCCAGGCCCAGGTAACGGCTTAACTTAGGTTTACGAAGATCAAATTCCAGCAACGCCACCTTTCTCCCTCCGTAACTAAGCATAGCTGCAAGATTAAGTGATATGAACGATTTACCCTCGCCACTCATACTGCTGGTCACTAAAATAATCCCGCCGCCATTCGCAGTGAACGACATATACTGCAGGTTAGTGCGCAATAAGCGAAATTGTTCCGCAATAGGGTGCCGTGGATTGCCCTTCACAACAAGGTTGTCAGCATGGTCACTGTGGCTGATTTCACCCATAACAGGCGTGGCTGTGACTGTAGTAATATCTTGTTTATTTTCAATTTTGTTATATATTAAGCTTCGACCATAAAGCATCAGTGCCGGTATAGAAATACCGGCAATCAAAGCTGCCATATATAGCAATTGTCTTCTAGGTGTAAATGGATTACGCTGCGCCTTGGCCGCATCTACAATACGGGCATTATCTATATTGGCGGCTTTACTTACAGCAGTTTCTTCCCGCTTTTTCAGCAGGTACAGGTACAGCTCCTGTTTAATGGCTTGTTGCCGGCTGAATTCAAGAAAGGTTCGCTCCTTGCGGGGTACCTGCTGCAGCTGGCTTTCAAAAGCCTGGCCACGCCTGCGAAGATTCTCACGGTTAATCACCATACTGCGTTTGATAGTCGCGAGGTTCGAAACGATATCAGTTTTAAGTGATGCGATTTGCACATTCAGCCGCTGTACAATAGGGTTATTCTCGGTTGTAGTTTGCAGCTGCCGGTCTTTATCCAGTTGCAGGGTATTATACTTTTCAACAAGCATGGCAAAGCTGGGATCCTGTACAACAAGGCCCGCGGGTATGGTACGATTTGAATTATTCTCATCTGCAAGATACTCCTGCAGGTTATTAATAATGGCTATCTGAACCTCCTGTGCACTCAGCTCCTTGAAATATTCACTGCTGTTTTGAAGAAGTATCTCTCCCTGTGCACTCATATTGGTCAGCTCATTATTTCGCCGGAATTGCTCTATATCCCGTTCAACATCCCCCAGTTCCTGGGTTACATAAACCAGCCGGTGATCAATAAAGTTAATGGTACTGTCAGCTATCCGGTTTTTATCCTCGGTGTTCATCTGGTTATAAATGCGGATAAGCGTATTCAGCAGCACTTCTCCACGCTCAGGCATAGCATCGGTAAGCGTAAGATCAATAGTACTCACGGTCTTTCCCGTTACCGCAACAGTTAGTGCAGCCTGGAAACCTTCTACAACTGTTTCTCGGGGAAGAATCAATATTTTCACGTTCTCCTTTGGCTGCCGGGTAGTAGATTTTATCACCACCCTGCCAAATGGAAATCGAAGCGTATCCCCATAATGGCCCATACGTTCACCGTTCACACCCGTTAACACAAACTGTTGATTTCCTTTGGGTGTAAATAAAAACTCCTGGGCCTGCTTTAAACTGTCTTCTTGTACGCCAAATAAACCAAAAACAAAAGGTAGGCTGTTGGCAAACGCCTCCGTTTCCTTTACCCTACCTTCGGTAAAATACCGTACATTGGCCTGTAGTTCATCAACCGTATTCTCCATCAGCGTACGGCTTTTCAGCAGTTCCACCTCGTTGTCTGCGCTATTGGTACCACCCAGTAAACCAAAATCGGCAAATACATCAGCACTTGAAATACCACCACCACGTTTGGTATCCTTAACCAGTAGTTTGGCCTGCACTTTATACTGCGGTGTGCTGTACCTTAGGTAAACCCAGGTGAGCGCAAATGCCGCAATAATAAAAACAACAAATAACCACCAGTAAGCTAGTACATAACTGATCAGGCGTTGCAGGCTGAAATCATTTTCCTGCTGCAGTGGCCGGGAATGAATAGGTGGAGGTGTATCTGGGGTCATGTTTGATCTAAATTAAGACTAAAGATTTCTACAATTTATTAGCAGTTGCTTTTAAAGTCTTGAAATAATAACAGCCGCCAATGTAGCCAGCGAGCTAACTATAGATATTGTCCTTAAAGTGGTCATATCTGTAGCGGCTGCCCTTGCCTTATTGGGTTCTACATATAAAATATCATTTTGTTGCAGGTAATAATACTGGCTGGAAAACACCTTACTGTCGTTAAGATTCAAACGGGTAAATGTTTTCTCTCCTTCAACTTCCCGGATGAGCAATACATTCTCCCGCCTGCCGAAAACCGTAAGATCGCCTGCCATTCCAATGGCATCCAGCAGGCTCACCCTTTCATTGGGTACAATATAATTGGCAGGCCGGGTAACCTCTCCCAGCACAGTCACCTTAAAGTTTTGCAGCCGCACACTCACAATCGGATCTTTCAGGTAAGGTGCTACCTTATTCTTCACCGCTTCTTTTACCGCTCCGGTAGTGAGGCCCTTCACTTCAATGCGACCGATTATTGGCAGATCAATACCGCCTTCTTTATCCACTAAATAAGAATTGGGCGCAGGCGTACCAGAATTGGTAGCTCCCGATCCTACCGGCCCTGCCACTACACTGCCGCCTTGGGTATTGAAAAAGCTGCTGGCCTCTGGGTTTGGGCTGCTGATATTTACCTGCAAAACATCATCAGGTTTAATGGTAAGTACCTTGTACCCTGTATCTGTAATCCGGTAATGACTGATAGTATCCGGAATATCCCTGAAATAGGTGAACTGTCGCTGCGTACGGCACGAGGAAAAGCTCGTCCATACGATAAGAACAATTAATAGGTGCTTCATGGTTTGAGGCAAAATAAAAGAAAAAATATTAATATGTTTGTTATCGTCCCAACTTACTGAATGTTATATTCGGTTGATGTAACCCTGTCCGTCTATAGCTTCGCCATCTCAGTCACATAAGCAAGCGAAGGCAAGTAGCAGAAGCCGGCAAATATAGCCTAAGCAACTGGGGGAAAAACTGCCTTTTAGTGGTATTAACTTAATTTAGTCTGCTGTTAGCTGAAGCACCGATGTTAATAGGCACCGAAGTATGATTAAATGAAGGATGTCATGCTGAGGCACTCAAAGCATGATTTACGGAGCAGGATGTCATGCTGACCTGTCCCGCAATAGGCGGGAGGTTCTCGAAGCATAATTTTACATACTGTATAAAGTGAACCGTCTGAATATTATACAACCAGGCTCCAGAATAGATTTCTATTTAGATATCTAAAGCAAGTCCACCTCAGGAGATGTACTGTACAAGCTAACTGCACATGAAGCTATCTTAGGACTAGGCAGACTGCAACCGTCCTTATAGCAACCTTATACTTACCTTATACCTGCCCTTATAGTTACCTTATATTAACCTTATACTTAAGCCGGGGCTAAGCCGATGTAAGCCGATATAAGTTTATAAAATTTGGCTCCGGCTGTATTTACGCTTGCTCGTCACCGATCAATAAAGGCCAGTTTGAACAATTAAGTTCCCTGCCAGTCCATTGTATCTTAAGCCATAGTCCCTTCCTATCCTCGTCATACATGATCGCTTGCCGGCTTCATTTTTAAATGTGTTTCACACACCATTCACACAAATTCAAATACATAATGTGAAACATAAACTATTTACCGCTATTGTTTGCCTGCAAACAATCCCTCTGTGTTCTCTGCGTTTAGCATCTTAAACTGTCAGCAAGCCAGCCCTCCCTTACAGCAACTTAAACATTCAACCTCCAAACCTTATTCTCTGCGTTAACCTCCTTGCATTTTGGGTCGCTGTCCAACAAATATTCGTGCATTAAATTCAACTCATTGTTTGCCTGCAAACAATCCTCTGTGTTCTCTGCGTTAGCATCTTAAACTGTCAGTAAGCCAGCCCTCCTTTACAGCAACTTAAACATGCAACCTCCAAACCTATTCTCTGCGTTAACCTCTCCTTGCGTTTTGGTCACAGGCCAACAATTCAACTCATTGTTTGCCTGCAAACAATCTCTCTGTGTTCTCTGCGTTTAGCGTCTTAAACTGTCAGCAAGCCAGCCCTCCCTTACAGCAACTTAAACATTCAACCTCCAAACCTATTCTCTGCGTTAACCTCCTTACTTAGTAGCAACCAAACAACTGATATCTATATATACTGCCAAACTTTCCTCAATGGCTTCAGTATAATCGTATACCACTTTGGCCTCTTCTGATTATATGACCACGCTCTATAATCTTCTATATGGGCCTTAAACCGATTCATCAGGCTTTTATTACTATGGCCACCGGATCTCATATGCACTATCACCCTGTCTAAATGGCTTGCTTTTATGCTTTTAAAATATAGGAATCTAACCAACAGCTCATAGTCAGCAGCACTTTTAAACCTGGTGTCGAAGCTTCCATATTTCTCATAAACAGCTCTTCTCACAAAAAAAGTGGGATGAGGTGGCATCCATCCAAACAAAAGATTTCTCCTGTTATACTTCCCAGATTTCCACACACGGGTTACTGGATATTTCCTGTCCGGATTAAAATAGATCAGGTCAGCATACAATGCATCGCAACCTGTTTCTTCAAAATGATCTACTACATCTTTTATTACTTCCGGATCTGGATAGTAATCATCTGAATTTAATATGCCAATAATATCACCAGTTGTATGCTGAATACCCTTATTCATGGCATAATATATTCCCTCGTCAGCATCACTGAAAACTTTAGACACATGTGGGAAATCTTTTACGATGTCTAATGTTTCATCAGTTGAAGCACCATCAATCACAATATGTTCAATATTGGGGTAAGTTTGAAATTCTACAGATAACAATGTTTCTTTTATTGTTTCCGCACTATTATATGTAGCTGTGATGATACTAACCTTCATTCTGAATTAATAAATGCCATTGATGTGGCTTAACCAAAAATACGCTCAGCTTACTTATGATTATCTAATAAATATGCCGGGTTACCTGCATAAATTCCGGGCTCAATAATATCTTTCGTTACCACTGATCCTGCTCCTATTACCACATTATCACAAATCTTTACTGGCAATATAGTAGCATTTGAACCAATGCTAACATTATTGCCTACGAATGTTTGTTTCCACTTATTTGTATCTCCACCTGCTGGCTTACCAGCTGAAAAAGTATCATTAATAAACATCACACCATGCCCAATAAAACAATCGTCACCGATATCAACTAGTTCACAAATAAAACTATGAGATTGAATTTTTGTTCTGGCCCCAATAATTACACCTTTCTGCACTTCTGTAAACGGGCCAATAAAGCAATCATCGCCAATGGTACAACCATAAAGATTCACAGGCTGAACGATGACAACGTTCTTACCAAAAGAAACATCCACTTTTATAGATATGTTCCGAATATCAGGATTCATTTTTATTATAGCTTATTACTGATTGATGTATCCTTTCAATTATCTCAACGGTTTTCAATCCTTCATAAGCATTGGCCGTAGGTGGAACTCCATTTTGAATTACATCAATAAAATTATCATATACCTTATCATGGTTACTCATACTACCGGTATAGTTACCATAATTATTTGGTTCTTTTCCTGCAGGTAAATTTTCGATGCAATAATCTTTTATGTGTTGGTATTCTAATTTATTCAAATATTCCCCTCCAATCTTTACGGTCCCTTTTTCCCCAAAGATCGTTAACGATCCTTCCATATTTTTTTGGTAACTGTTAACCGTATAATTAATAGTACCAATTAGGTTGTTTTTAAATTTCAATATCACTACACCTGAATCCTCAAATTCAATAAAACCTTTATGTGCATAGTTATTCATGAAAGAGCGAACATCTTCCACATCTCCAAACATCCAAAATAAAAGATCAATAAAATGACTGAATTGTGTAAATAAAGTTCCGCCATCTAAAGCATTTGTCCCTTTCCACGAAGAGCTTGTATAATAATCTGCGTTGCGATTCCAGAAACAATTAAGCTGCACGCTGAAAATCTTTCCTAATCTATCCTCTTCGATTAATTGTTTAACTGCCATCACAGGTGGATTAAACCTGTTCTGTTTTACGATAGCCAGCACCTTATTATTCTCCTCTGCAGCTCCGATCATTGCCTGGCAGTCTTTCACAGTAATGGCCATTGGCTTTTCACACAACACATGAATGGCTTTATTAAGACATGCAATAGTATGCTCGGCATGCAATCCGTTTGGTGTACATATGGCAGCTACATCAATATTATTTTCCTGATTCAATAACTCTGGTATATCATAATATGCTTTTGATGCATATTGTGTAGCTAACTGATCAGCTCTTTCTTTTAGTATATCACACACAGCAATAAGCTTACCTCTTTTAGATATGTGCTGTGCATGACGTTCTGCGATTCTTCCACAGCCAATGATCACAAAATTTATCGGGGCGGTATTATCTTTTTCTTTCACTTTTATTTTTACAAACAGAGAAGCTGCAAGATACCTTCAACGTTCAATTAAACAATTTTCAAGCACCAACATATCCATATTAGTTCTCAGAAAACATTCAAGTGCTTCCACGGGAGTATTTACAATTGGTTCGTTCTCATTAAAACTGGTGTTTAAGAGGATAGGTATGCCTGTTTTTATTCGAAATGCATCTATTAGTTTATAATATCTTGGATTCACCTCCTTATTTACAGTTTGCACCCTTCCTGTTCCATCAACATGGGTAACGGCAGGAATCATTGCTTGTTTTTCTTTACGTATCGGAAATACTTTCTCCATAAAGGGAACTTCATCACTTACTTCAAAAAAATCATCAACATATTCCGACAAAATACTCGGAGCAAAAGGCCTGAAACTTTCTCTTCGCTTGATCTTTTCATTCAGGATATCTTTCGCATCATTCCTTCTTGGGTCTGCAAGAATACTTCTTCCACCCAACGCTCTGGGTCCAAATTCTGCACTTCCTGTGAACCATCCCACAACACCAGATTGAATTAAACGATCAATCACCACATCATACAATTGTTCATCATCTAATTTTCTGTAAGCAATGTTCCGGTTAATAAGAAGTTGTTCTATCTCTTCATTTGAAAAACGACTACCTGTGTGAGCAGTTTTGATAGGTTGACGTTTCATATTCATCAATTGATGCTGCACATATAATGCTGCACCAACAGAAATTCCTGCATCATGACCAGCAGAAGGAATATATATTTTTTTAAAAGCCGTATTCCTTGTGATCTTTCCATTAGCCACACTGTTTTGTGCTACACCTCCGGCAATGCAAACATTATCTAAACCTGTAACTTGGTGAAGATGGTTTAGCATATGAAAGATCGTTTCTTCCGTTATGCATTGGACTGAAGCTGCAAGATCTTTATGATGCCGTGTTAATGGTTCGTTTTGTTGACGAGCTTTTCCAAAAACTATTTCAATCTTTTTATTGAAGAGTGATGATACTCTCGGAATATGATCTCCACCGTACGAGATTATACTTTTTGTAGGAGAAATAAAATATTTCAGGTTTAGTTGAAAAAGGCCGTTTTGCTTATTAAGCTTTACAACATCCCGAAGTTTATTCATTAGCAAAGGTTGAACAGAACCGTAAGGAGCCAAACCCATCACCTTATACTCATCACCATAATGAGAAAAACCCAGGAGTTGAGTAAATGCTGTATAAAATATTCCAAGCGAATGCGGAAAATCAATTGAATTTATTATTTCGATGGTATTGCCACGACCAATCCCAGTCATTACTGTTGTAAAATCACCTGATCCATCAATACTGATCAATGCAGCTTCTTCAAAGGCAGAGGCAAAAAAAGCAGAAGCAAGATGGCTCCGATGATGTTCTACCTGCCTGATTTTTGATCTGACAATCTTCTCATCAACACCAAAATGAGTTTCAAATTCTTTTTCGAGAGATGCGACCTTTCTTGAATTTTTTAAACGATCTTTCATTGCACTGAATGATCCATTCATGTTCTTTGCAAGAAACAAAAGCTTATTCAAAAATTTTGCTTTAGGATCTCTTCCGATAGCAATATGATCTACCTGATGCAACGCAACTCCGGCTTCTTTCAAACAAAAAGATATTGCCTCAGCAGGAAAACCTGCCCAATGTTTTATACGGCGAAAACGTTCCTCTTCAATTGCTGCGATCAACTTCCCATCTACAAAAATAGCGGCAGAGCTATCAGCATGATAAGCATTTATACCGAGAATTACCATGTGTTTTTATCATTTTCTGCTCCGTTAAACATATTAATGTATTGCGTCTTTATCTTTTCGATATCTAAAGCCTTTAATGCAAAATTCCTGGCTTGGATACTCCATACTTGAAGTTGACCACTATCCATCGCTGCAAAAAAATCAATTGCAGCAGTAATTTCAACTGTTGAGTTGATTGAAACATTTTTACCTGCCTGATCATATTCTAACTTATTCCATGGAGTAAAATGACTTGTTATAACAGGTCTTCCGGAAGACAAAGCATCATATAGGGAATGACCAAAGTTTTCACTCTTGCTTGGTTGGATATACACATGGCATTTAGCAATAGCATCTGTTACCAGGGCAGGGGTAATATGTCCACGATAATGAACTCTAATGTTTGCAGGTAAACTTGCGATAACTGCTAGACACAACTTCCAATAGTTCTGTTCTTTCACAGGCCCATAAATATGATACTCAACCTCAGCTTTACAATCTTGTAATGATTGCAAAACAAGCAAATGATTTTTCATCGTACCAATCAATGCAACGGTACACAAGATAATGGCATTTCGTTTTTTAGGGAGTGGTGTTTTGTACGAGATCAGACGAGGCAAATTAGGTATTACCCAAATTTTTGTATGCGTTCCTAAAACTGATTGTATATACTTTTTTTCGGTTTCAGTAGAAGCATGATATTCGCATTTTCTGTGAAGACCCAAAATTTTCCATATCTGCAGATAAAGAAATTTCTTAAGCCGTTTCTGTGATAAACCACCAGGGTCTAACATTCCTCTTACAGAAATAATTTTTCGACCCTTCAACCCTAAAACAGGCAAAAAATTATATTGAAAAGAATAAATACCATTAATAAAAAGTACGTCTGATTTATCTATTACTTTTTTTATGCTATTAAAATTACTATCAGCATAAAATACCTGGAAACCTTTCCTATTAACCCAACGGTTTTGAGGTACATTCAAAATTGTTTTATCATGATCAAGATTACTGCAAACAATCTTGATTTTAAACTTATCATTTAAATGATCAGCAATATTCTGTACCGAAATTATCGGACCACCAGCTTTATAAGCAGGCGAAAACCAATCTATAATGATTGAAAGTTCAGGCATTATCTAATTATACGAGGACAACCAAAGCCGGATGTAACAACACTTGACCCTACTTAACGAGAAGTTTGCAACCTGGATTCACGAACGGGCTGAAAATAACGACGAAGCATTCTCTGATATAGTATAAATATCACCCAAAGAATGATGCAGGATTTTACAATATGGCCCATTACCGTTTGCATTTCACATTCTATTCTAACCGCATAAGCAAATATTACAAGGGCAAATAGTGGAAGAAAAGGATATTCCTTGGTTTTTTTACTCAGAAAGTTCATGAGTAAGGAAATTAGAAGACCGTATACAAATAAAAATACACAACCTCCTATTTTACCAAAATTGATGTACGCATCACCAACAGAACTTAATGCCATAGAAGTACCTTCGAAAATTCTCTGTCCTGTATACCTGGAAAAAATTTCTTTATCACCGGCCTGCAATTTATCTGGAGCCCAAACTCTGGGCAAAAAAGCAGCTTCCAGATAAAGTTTAATTGTTTCTCCTTCAGCAAAAGGCTCATTCTCTGGAACATTATCCAACACTCTTGTTATGATCCATCCCTGGTTAAAACGTGATATCTGAGGAGCGATATTTCCTATTGTAAAAATACCTCCGGATTGTTCCTGAACTTCTCCTGTTGTATTTATAACTGTATCTAATGAAGCTTCGGATTCTTTAAGATTTTCTCTATAAGTTCCTTTAATTACCTGGATGAATAAAACTATTATAACTCCAGTAATAAAAATTGAAGCTTTTCTTGAAAACGAAGGTTGATACTTTAGTGAATAAACAGAAAAAAGAAACAGACTCCAGATAATTAAATCATGAAACATTGCTTCCTGAAAAGAAGTAATAATAATAGAAGAATATATAGCTATAGTCAACCATTTTTTTAATTCAATACTTCCTAATATTATTAGGAATAAACCTACAAATTTTAATAAGCTAAGAGCATATAACACAAATCCAACACTCAAGCCTGTGAAAATATAATCTGCAAAACTTGCTAAAATACCAATCGATAAGAAAAAGTAAGCTATGCCCGGGTTGCTCTGTGCCATAGCTCTTACGTCGGTAATGTTAACTGCTTCTAAATGTTGATTCTTTTTCTCACGCCAATAAAGCCCAATGGCAAAAGAACCAATAGCAGCAATAGTATAGGTAAAATATTCGTGAGGCTCCACCGACATACGGTAATACTGATATTCAGGGTAAACGAAATAAGCCAAATAACCAGTAAAAAGGAGTTGAAAGCTCATGAAGAACAAAAACAATATTCTTAAGGGTAGCTTTTCCCCAAAAGAATCAAACAAATGCATCAGTGAAAAAAAGAAAATCCATAACCCAACAAATGCAGGGAGTGAATTACTACTGTTATACAGCTCCATTATCAATGCAGACAAAAAGCTATATAAAATTATTTTCTTCTTAGGGCTTTGATTCATGAGTTATCTTCTATTGCCTTACACACCTGCTCAAACGAATAATGCTGTATTATGTTATGTGATGCTGTGCCAAAAGAGGAGAGTAAAGACTTGTTGGTCATTCCTTGAAGTCTATCAGCTAATGCTGAAACACTTCCGGTCTTAAAAACATAACCATTAACACCGTCTTTAACCAGATCTGATGAACATCCGCATTTATCGCTTACTAAAACAGCTTTACCACATGCCATCGCTTCATTTACAGCCAGGCCCCATGTTTCAGATTTTGATGGCAGCACATAAACATCTGCCATATTATATATTGCAGGCATTTCACTTTGATTCTGGAAACCTGGAAAATGAATACGCAAATTTCCACCAGCCATTTTTTTCAATTTTTTTTCTAAAGAACCGCTACCCGCTATAACCAGATGACTATCCTTTGAAGCAAGTTTTAAAAAAGCTTCTACCAGAATCTCAGGATCCTTATTCACTTCTAATTTACCTGCAAAAAGAAACACCACAGCATTCAGCGGTATGTCTAATTTCCTTCTAAGAATGTTACCGCTCTCTACCAGCGCTGGTGTAAAATTAAATCTTGCATTATCAATAGCATGTGGAGCGAACACTAATTGTGATTCCTTTAATCCATATTCAATAAAATACTTTTTGCTTTCCTTTCCTACGTATAAAGTTTTATCAATATGTTTATATACCCAACGCAGAAAGACTTTTTTAAAAAATCGCTTTATAAATGATTGGCTATCTAACAAGGTAGAATCGCCTCTGAATAAAATGTTAACCTTGCCGGCAAATTTTCGTAGCACTTGCAGATGGCTCTGAAAACTCCATCCAAACACCAACAAAGCATTTGGATTAAATTGTTGAAGCTTCTCGATAAGATCGGGATTAATAATTCCAGTGAAATGATGTGAACCTGGATCTTTAGCAGTATTCTTTACCCATTCAAATGAGTATCCATTTAAAAGTGGAATATCCCATTCAACCATTCGTTCAAAACCTGGGTCAAATTTAGCCAGCGAACTTCGTTCACCCCAGGTATAAAATACTTTAACCAATACTCTTTGCCTTTCCGACAACATTTTGAAAAGCGGAGCATTGTATTGAATGGGATGAGTGGTTATGATTGCTAACCGTTTCATTTCACAGCAGCGTTAAGTAATGTTGCCAATTGTTTAGTGATTATCTCGGCTGAATATTTTTCAAATACTACTGCATTTACATCAGTTGGTTCATATTGATTTGCAAACGATTGGTAAGACTTAAAAACATCAACAAATCTTTCATTTATTTGCTGCAATCCGGCTTCTCCATCAAAGTCAAGCACTAGCCCTGCCTTTGCTTCCAACAACATATTTACCGCAGCGCTTTGTTTATGTAGTACTGCAAACAAAGGTTTCCCGGATAAAATTGCCTGATAGATTTTAGATGGAGTATAATGAGGTTCTGTACTACCTATAACCAACACTCCTTTTGCTGCTTCTAAATGAGCCAATACATCTAAATATGGAATTCTGGCAGGGTACTCAAATACCACCGTTTGCCATAACTTATACTTTTCTGCAAGAGGCTTTATATTATAACCTGTAGTATCAACAGCCGTTTTACCTGTACCGATAAAATGAAATTCAACCGAATCAAAATCTGCAGCTGCCTGAACAATTGCTGAAAAAATAGCTTCCAATACGGTGTAAGCTTTAGGCAACATAGCTCCCGCATAAACGATTTGGAATTTATCAGCCTTCACAGAAAATAAGTAGGGTTGCAGATTAATCTCTTTTGCTTTCTGGTGATCAGATCTCTCACCACCATATGGCATTGCACCGACAACAATATTTTTAAGCTTTGGGTTACGTTCAATTACACCTGTATAATAACCTTCTGCAACACCGGTTATAAGGCTGGCATTTTTTATAGCAATGGGTTCAAGGATTTTTGCCAACTGAGTGCTAAACCAATGACGTGAAAAAATTTTATCCGAGCCAGGAAATCGGTGTACCCATGGATCTATATAATCAATTCCGTACTTCACTCCTGTTTTAGCATGCAATAATCTACCTAACAAAGAGCAATAAAATGATGGTATAGGTATATATATAAAATCGATCTCTTCTACACGAATTATCCGTTTGGCTTCATTATATAAATAAAAGAAAGCCCTAAGGCCAATATCACCAATCATACGAGGTTTAGTTAGAGGAAGCGCTTTTACTTTTTGTACTTTTAAAGAATGAGGCAATAATTTAAAAAGATTCCAATCCGGTTTTTCTTCATAATACTTTTCGTGTACAGAAAGTATTATAGGTTGCCAGCCAAAATTGGGGAGATGATTTGCAAATAACCTGCTTCTATGAACAGCAGCAAGATTTGAAGGGGGAAAGTGAGGAGAAATGATAAGGATTTTTCTCATGCTAACAAACTCCTTATTTGTTGAAGCCATCGTTCACCTTCAACTTCCCAGTTCAACTCTTTTTTCCCAAGGTCATAAGAATTTCTTCGATGAACTTCTAGCAGACCACCATCATTCATATAACCGTTTAACAAATCTCCAATTTGTGCAGCATCATCATGGTTATAAACCATACCTGTATCGTGATATTTCGCTAAAAAAGCAGCGTGGGCCCTTGTGTTTGATAAAAACAGTGCATTGCCAGCCAGCAAATACATAAATATTTTATTAGCCAGGCAGATATCTCTGTTCACCACTTTAGGAATCTCTGCACAAATACCAATATGATGATCGGAAGCAATCTCTACGATCAGGCTTTCTTCAACCGGGCCAATAAACATCAATTGCTCTTTACCTAATCCGAGTGAAGAAGCAAATTGATTGAAATAGTCCTTCATACCATCATTACAATTACCCAGAAGTGTTAAACGAATCTTGGTGCTTTTCGAGTAAGCGATACCCTTTAAGATAGTTTCCAATCCCCTGTTTTTTCCAACATACTGCGAAAACCAGAATAACTTTAAATTGTCGTCTTCTTTTCTTTCGTGATGTTTCTTCTGATAACCTATACTAAAGCAATTCAGCACAGTAAAGAACGACTTTGCAGCGAATAATTCTGAATACTGTTTTGTAATCAACGGGCTAGATGTAGAACAGACCATTACTTTAGGTACGTATTCGTTTTCGATTCTTGTTACACATCTGACATGTGCTGAATGCAACACATCTTCTCCTCTATGATAATCTTCAAAATCAAATAGTGATTTTGCATGGTGAAAATGCGCTGCATTCACGACGGCAGGTAATGCACCTATGTTATGACCTATATATAGATCAGCTTTTCTCCTGCATGTTTCTTGTATTAGTTCCTGCGAAAAAAGAGTAATTGCCTTAACAGATAAATCCGGACGTGTAAAGATTCGATTAAGTATTCCATGTGCTTTTTTTCTTACACGTGAAATCAAATAACGAAATGCATCATTTCTGGAATGATAACCAGCTTTTACCCATGTGATATTTTTATATTGCCGGAATAGTAAAGAATCATATTTGTCTGCCCATGGTGAGATAGGAGAATAAATCACAGTTACATTATAACCGGAAGCATCAAGGGCTATTGCTTCTTTTGTTAGCCTGGGATTAGCAGAAGGTTGACCGGAGGATACAATTACGATTTTCTTCAACTCCATCGTCTATTTTTAATGAAGTCAGATCTTTTATTAATAAATAGCAAATCAACCTGATAAAGAGCATGATCAAAAGGACGTCTCATAAATTGGCAAATATCATACGCCTGAAACCCTCGTTGGTCCATAAAATCAATAACTGTAGCGAAAGAAGGCTCACCGGAAAGCTCAAGCAATGAAACTTCCAGTAAACAAAACTCTGCATTCTTGAGAGTTGTTTCTCCACCTTTCAATATTTCAAGCTCATGCCCTTGTACATCCAGTTTGATAAAATCTGGGTACAACATTTCTTTCTCCATCACACAATCTATTGTGTCACTATCAATCCTAA
The DNA here is from genome assembly GCA_023386555.1 of Bacteroidota bacterium. Lineage (GTDB taxonomy): Bacteria > Bacteroidota > Bacteroidia > Chitinophagales > Chitinophagaceae > JAEZDC01. The sequence continues at coordinate 23,294 of JAEWJK010000001.1, forward strand.
CAGTATTGTCCTCATCGTAATTAACTACATGACTTGCCGTTTCATTTTCATAGAAAGCAATCGACTTTCCTTTTTCAGAAGATAACAGTTCAATTTGATATCGGCACTTTGGATTCAGATGGCAAATTTTATGCAAATGCATTTCTTTTGATCGTTGTGCCTCTATCATTAAGACAGTGGTGTTGGGAAACACTTCCAGAAAACTACTTGTCCATTCTCCATGGTAAGCTCCAATATCTACTACAAACTCAGGATTGAACCCAATACGTTTAAGATTCAATAAACTCCAGTGCAAAGAAGGTACGCCGAGGTGATCTTTGAACTTTCGTTTAAATTTATATGGCAATAGCCTTTTAAAAAAATTCATCTGAAATCGATAAATACCGTCTTGCAATTATCGTAACATCAAACCTTGCAGCAGCATGTTTTCTACAAAGAATTCTGTCAATCTTCTTTACTTCTTGTACAGCATCACCCATCTCCTTTAAGTTTGACACCTTGTATCCTGTAATACCATCATCAACCACTTCATCAACTGATCCTTGTTTGAAAGCGATCACCGGTGTTCCGCAGGCCATCGCTTCTACCATAACCATTCCGAAAGGCTCGTTCCATTCTATAGGAAATAACAATGCAATTGCACTGCTTAAATATTGATTTTTCTTGTCATCGTTCAAAGCACCAATATATTTTATTCGATCTCCATCAATATAAGGAGCTATTTCAGTTTCAAAATAATTTCTTTCATCCGCCAAAGGAGATATGTTTCCAGAGATGATGAGTCTGTTATTAGTTGCTTTTGCTACTTGTATGGCGGTATGTACACCTTTAACTCTTTCTAGCCTGCCAAGAAAGATCAATGGAGCATCTTCATCTACTTTCTCATTTAATGTGTACTTATCAAACTCAATAGCATTATATACCACCTCCCATCTTCCTTTTTTTACAACCCGGCTGACAAGATTATTACTACAACCAGTGAAAACAATATTCCTATTTGGCAGTCTATGTATCAGATCGATGTTCTTACTGCTGATCTCCCTGCCATATGTCATGATTTTTTTTACCGGATGATTAAGAATTGGGATTAGATAAGCAAGCCTTCCAAAATTATGTACGAGATCATATCTTGTTCTATTTTTCCATAAGAATTTCCATGCATTTACCACAGCCATAAGTGCATCATTTCTTTTTGGAGGGAATCCTTCTTTTCCTAATGAATAGATCGTACATCCTTCAATTGAAGAACCTTTTGTTACCAACAGATCAACCTTATGGCCTAATCTGCAATACTCTTTAGCAAACATAGCCACTAATCTTTCATGACCACCATAAGCTTTAGGCGGAATGAGTATACCCGGATCCATTACAAGAAGAATACGCATTAAGCTGTTACTGTTTTATATAACGCAAAGTAGTCAGCGGCTACATTTTCTGCACTTATAGGCAGTTTTACGTTTTGTTGCAGTTTAGTAATCAAACCATGTTCGCTTACCAACCGATTCAACTGTTTTTTTAGAGAATTTACACTATTGAATTTAAATAATAACCCATTGTGATTATGTTGTATTTGCTCTGAATTCCCATAAACATTACTGGCAATAACTGTTATGCCTGCTGCAAATGCCTCCTGAATGACTAAAGGACTCATTTCACATAAAGTAGAACATAAACATAACGCATCATAATTCCTCATCACGTCAACAACTAAAGTTGGGTCCAGCATTCCTTTCCATGCGATGTTTTTTTTAAAGGCAGATATCTTTTTCAACTTATTGTTATACTCATCGTCCGTAGACTGTCCGAAAATATCCAGTTTAATTTGATCTTCCGGAAAATCTACTATAGCATTCATCAAAAGATGCAGCCCTTTAAATGGACTGATTCTACCAATAAATATCAATCGAACCGGGTCTTCTGATTTTTTTAAAGTATTGTATTTGATTTTATTACCCTGGGGTAGCATTTGTGGTATTAATGCAAGTTTTTCTTCCTGAACTCGGTTTAATAGCAACATACGTTTATACCATTCTGTTAGCACCACAACTCTATCACAGAGGTCTATCATTTTATGAAAAGTGTTGTGCCAGGTTTCTATTTGATAATAACTTCCAAGAGCAGTTGTAGTTTTTGTTTTGAGGCTTGTAGTATTTAACCCTGTTTTATATAGAAAAGATGCAGCCATAGCTACCGCTTTATTTACAAAACTGTCTCCTTTCATATGTAAATAACAACTTGTGCATTTTTCAATACTCATTTTACCATCACACATAACTTCATCCTTAAACATCAATGTTCCGGTTCTACATGTATATTTTGCAACATGAATGGTGATGATTATCCTCGCACCTAATTTCTTGGCAGCTTCGATATGAGCTAAGCCCAAACCATTACTACCAGCCAATTCATGAAAGTGAACAATGTCTGGCTTTTCAGCTTTTAAGAAATCACAAAAAGCGGATAAACCCTCAGGCTCTCGTAAGCCTAATATTAGCGACCGATCTACAATTGATGGCTCTGCATATTGAAAAACTTCCAAATTATCATACACATACTGGTTGAATGAGCTCTGACCATAGTTTGGAATAAGAATTTTAACTTCTATATTTCTTTGCTGCAAATGTTTGCTTAAAGCCCAAGTATACACTTCAGTTCCTGCAGCCTGATGAGGTAAAAAATGATTAAGTACTTGCAGTACACGCATCGATATCTCTTAATTTAAAATATCTAACTGTCAATTTTATTAACCACTTTTGTTAGTGAAGTTTCGGTATATCTTGTAGCTTTTGGAATATCATAATGAAAAATTCCTTTGTAAAGGTCATATACTGTATATCCTGCTGATCTAAAAGCGTTAATTGCTTTTTTTATATTGCCGCTTTTTAATAAGTATTGAACAGAGTTTACAAGAAAACGACGTCTATTCTTATTTAAGATGAATTCTTTTTGCTCCTGGTTTAATGGAAGTTTTAATTCTAAAACTGCATCACGGAGATACCTGAAGTTGTTATACAGGTATGAATACTTATTGTTTTGCTCCTGTCTATGATGAATTCTGTAATAATGAAATTCAAAAGGCAATAACACTACCCCACCTTCTATAACAGCTTTAAGATTAAAATACATGTCATTTGCCGGGCCATACCTCTGAGGATACCCATTCAATTTCTTCAAAAAACTATTTTTTATTATCGTACCGCCAGGACCTACCGTAAGAAAAGGCTTATAAAAAAAATGGAGCTGTATTGCCTCCTCGGCTGGAAGAAAACGGGATGATCCTTTTTCTTCAATATAGTACATTCCGTACTCAGCATTCGGAAATAATAACATTGATTGCACACATCGTTCAATTCCATTTCTTAATATTTTATCATCAGAATCTACAAACATGATATATTCACCCGAGGCAAAGCCTATTGCATTATTTCTATTGGGATAATCTCCGAGATTCTGATTATTCACAACAACTTTTATTCGCTGTTCTTTATCAACAAAATCTTTTGCTATTTGAACGGTTTTATCGCTTGAACAATCATCTACAATTATTAATTCCCAGTTTTGATAAGTAGAATCCAACACACTCTTTATGGCCTCAGCTATATATTGTTCACGGTTAAATGCAGTCATTAAAATACTAACGAGAGGAGTATCGATCATATAAATTTTCGGTAGAATCTTGTAATCATATTAGGAATCCATTTTGCATCCAATCTACTCCCATAAACTTTTTGCCGGATTTTCTTTTTTGATGAATTGAATGCATCAATGAAAACTGCCTCATAATTGCTTGTGTTTAATTTCGGATCAAACAAAGCTGAAGCCCTTGTATAAGCATGCAAACTCATCCTTTTATGCAGTTCAGGATTCTTTGCCAATTGTTCCAGGAAATCTGCATATTCAGAAGCAGTATTCTGGCGAGAGATAAAGGCTGTATTCGCATGTTCTAATAACTCATCCATAGACTCCCCCCAGCTATTAACAAGTGGAACAACACCCTGTTTCATTGCTTCTACCACAGATACTGGAAAACCTTCATTTAAAGAAGGAAGTATCATCGTATTTGAACGTTGCAACATTTTATTTATACCCTCCTCTTCCAATAGACCAAGGTATTCTACAGAATCATCCTGAATATTCACGCCAAATATTGACTTAATCATTTGTTCAGAACTACCACCTCCTGCTATCAACCATTTTATTTCAATACCTTTTTGCAGAAGATATTTGTGAATAATGGGAAGAATGATAAACTGTTTCGTTTCATCAAATAAATCTCGAACAAAAAAAGTACAAACAAGTTGCTTAAAATCTAAAGATTTGTTTTCATATGTTTGGGCGGGATATTTTAGAAAAGTAATTATTTGATCTTTGTTGGATAGAACCTGCTCGAGTTTCCTCTTGATTATTTTGCTTACTGTTATAAATCGGTCAACATTACGGTGATGCTTAAATGCAAGATCAAAATAGTATTGATAATTCCCATGCACAATGTGAACAACAGGATATTGTAAGCCCAAATTGCTTACCATACCAAGTTCCAACCAGTCATGAGCAACAATTACAGAGTTTGAATGTAGAATTAACTTTGCTAACCTTCTACAGGTATAATTAAAGTTCCAATACCGAGAGTAATAAAATACCTGCTCACTTGCAACATTTTGCAACACCGGTATTTTATAAGTGGGCTGGTCTTCAAGGCAAATGGTGTAAATAATGTGATTATTAATATACTCATGCTGTTTATAAGCACATAGGCTTCTTATTATCGAAAAAACTCCACCACCAAAACCATTATGGAAATGATATATATTAATCTTAGTACCTGGGCTCATTTATAATTCTTGCGATAGATATAATATCGCTCATAGTGCTGTATAGTTTTCTCAGCAAAGAAGGTATCCAGTTTGTAATTGTACTGCTGATATAAAAAATCTTTACGATTCTTTTCCATAATGATATTACAATCCTGATGCAGTGACATTTTTATGAAGCTTGTGTCATTCAACGATACCGCCCAATTTTTTGCAACCGTGGAATCTAGTTTTGTGTAACTCATCCATTTATTAACAGAAGGCACATATGCAATGGGTAAATTAGTATAAGCTAAAATTGGTGTGATTTGCCAGAAATGGCCAGATATTTTAATGGCGGAATCTTCATTAATTATTTTGGATTGAAGATATTGGGCACATGCTTTTGAGTTTGAAAAGGGCTTAAGCAATACCTGATATATTATTAATATGGTGGAAAAAGTACTTATGCCAAGTAATGGTAAAATGAAAAGTCTATAAGCCTTTGTTTCCGCTATCAATAGCGCAATGAAGATTGCTAAAAAGTAAAAAGCTTTGTGCCTTAAACTTAATCCAAACGGCGATAGCAAATTAGCGACAATCATAAAAGAGAATGAAAACAAAATAAACAAAAATGCCTCTTTCGATTGATGCAATAAAAATAGAGATATACCTAAACAAATAAGTCCAATTGTTACAAAAAGAATATCCGAAATAAGCCAACCTTCAATTGACTTTTGTGTGTATGCGTTTCTTAAGAGATTGTTTTGCCATACAGGTTGATCATCATTTACAATTCTTTGTATAAATAAAATTCCTTCACCTACATTACTTAAAGAAATACGAACCTTTTCAGGCAATAAAGTCAAGTTTGCTTTTAGCACAGAAGACTTTTCCAACCCATCCTCTTTTCCCTTTATATAAGAAAATGCCCAAATTAAAAAAGGGAGAAATAATGCTAGACCTATGTAATATTTCTTATTACGTTTTAGATCGGTGAAATTACAAAGAACATTTGCAGCTATAAGCGAAATTACTATGATAAAAGAATGTCCGTTGGCTAATATTCCTAATCCGGCAAATAAAAAAAAGTATACATAATTTTTTTTCTTATCCAAACAATAAACAGCTGCTAAAACAAGTACAGTACCTAAAAGGTAACTTCTATTGATCTGTCCCCATTCAAAAAAAATAAAATAGGATGATAAAAAAAGTAGCTTACAAATTAATAACTGATGTCGCCTGATTAAATAAACAACTGTCATAAGTGCTACATACAAAATAGCATTAAGCATCTTAAGTATCGCAATACTGTTGAATATCTTCAAACTTGAAAAGATAAGTAAGTGCCAAAGCGGAGGAGTAGCTTCGTATCTTACTAATTGAAAAAGCTCGTTTAAATTATTACTATCTCTTGCGATCAGAAATGCCTGAGCTTCATCTCCCCAATATTCATGTTTTGTTTGCAAAAAAAGGAATAAGGTTAATAGGATAACACTTGTTACTAAGTATCGGCGTAAATACAATATTGTATTGCATTTATTTATCTCTTCCATAGCCTTAACACTACTAAAAATTCATATTTTTTTTATACTATCACTTATTTTGGAAGTCTAGTTTATATGTTACAACTAAAACCTTTATGCCCAACCACCTCTTTATAAATATTTAGATAGTTTTGCTTAAGCAATTGAGAATCGAAACTTAATACTTTCTGTCTTGCCCTTTGCGCAAAAACATTTAGCTTGTCTGGTTCTAATATCATTTTTTTTAAAGCCCTATAAATTTCAGAAATGTTATTTGGTTCTATCAAAAGTCCATTAATGTTATGTTGAATTAAATCTGCCATACCACCAACTTTGCTACCAATTACGGCTTTACCAGCTGCCATTGCCTCAATGCAAGTGTATGAGAAACTCTCAAACAGACTAGGCAGTAAAACAATTTTGCCCTCTTTAAGTAAACCAGGTAACTGTAAATAGTCAAATCCCGGTATAAAGTTTACTTGGTTAATTACATCTTCTAGTTCTTTCTGCATCCAATCCTTCATTGTCATTTTAGTGCCTGGCATTGGTCCTTGACCGTCATCTCCAATTATTTTAAATTGCCAATCAGGATGTTCTTTCAATATTTTTTTTACTGCCTTTGTAGCATTAACAAGCCCTTTCAACACGTTTAAACGACCAAAGAAGATTATTTCGTTAGCACATTGCTTTTCGGCTATTGGAATATCTAATAACTTATCATAATGAATAAATGGATTTGCCACCACTGAAATTCTATCTGGGGAAATTTGCCAGTTTTTTACAGCCCACTCTTTCATATAGGAAGATGGTGCAGTAAGATGATTTGCAAGACATGCAAACCTGTAATCGGGATCATCTGCTTTATCATATTTTCTCCAATATCCAAGATCAATTTTGCCTTGCCTTAAAGCCCCTAAAACAAACCGGGCTTTTACCCAAAATGGCAAATACCTTTTTTTTAAGTGTTCTACTAAGTAGTTAGGTGCATGTAAACGAACTATTAAAGGTAGTGTTGAGTATCGCTTTACTATTTCCCAAGCATTGCCATGTATTTCTGCAGACTCAATCACATCAAAATTTTCTATTGAATGAACTTTTGTAAAGTCGTTTACCACTTTAATACGAAAATCAGAAGGGTCTTTGCTCAATATCCAATGAACAGTAATTGCCTGATCTTTTTCTACTTCTTGCCTGAAGGAACTTGAAGCAAAAACATGTACATCATCTGTATCTGACAACAATTTGCAAACCTGGTTTGTATATGTTGCAATGCCCCCTTTCCCATTATCAGGTGGATATTCAAATGTTATAAAAGCTATTTTCATTTAATTAACCTCTTCATAGAAGTTATGTTTCGATTGATAAAGGAATTTCGGAGTAGCAGATATTTAGTTGAAATAAGTTTTTGCCGATATCCCATTAAAATATAAATAGGCAACCACGGTGCATTACCTGATAATCTAAGGTTTTTGAAAGAATCTAAAATAACGCTAGTAGAAAGCTTTTTAAACTCCACCACATAGTATGTGTTTTTAATTATATTCCTGTATAGTTTCAAAAGATTAAATACATGTTTCACCTGTAAGCCTTTCCACCGAATGTCGTTAAGATGATTTCTATAATAATAGAGTGGCGCATCTATGAGCTTAATATTATGCCCCGGCTTTAGATGGTTTAATATGAAAGGCCTGTCTGCAAACTCTGAATAAGTTTGTAAATCAAGGATCATATTAGAAAAATCCTCTGTATTATAAACGGCAGAACCAAAAGAAATTGCTTCATTTTTAATGTAACGATAGCATAGTTCCTCTCGATCAATATTATAAACAGGCACATCTTCCAGACCATTTTCATAAACGCCTTCAAAGTGCTCAGGAAAACATTCAAATTTAGACAACAGGATAGCAGGCTTAATTTCTGTATTTATTGCTTTAAGAACAGTTTCTATAAAGACTGGCGAAAGTTGATCATCTTCATGGAGTTTTAATACAAAGAAATGTTTTTTAGCGGTTTCATTATAAGCATAAACAAAGTTGTTTAAAGCTCCCTTATTTTTCTCAGCTTTTTGGTAGTAAATAGATAAATCAGGGAAACCGGCAATCACTTCTTTGTAGCTAACACTACTCGCATCATCATAAATATAAACATTAAAGTCTCTAACAGTTTGCTGCCTTAAACTTTGCAAGCAATATTTCAGAAGTTGAGGTTGATTAAAAACCGGAATGCTAATGCCTAGCAATGCCTTCTTCATGTTAAAGTATAAACGGTAGAAACAAAATCTATTATTTGAGGTGCAACTTTATTGATTGTATAATTTTTTGCAATGTCAGCTGCTCGTTGGCCGGTTGATTGCCGTAATTCATCATCATCAATCAATTGGCAAATTTTTTCCGCTAAACCGTTTAAATCAAGGAAAGGGGCAAGAAAACCTGCACCTGAAAGAATCAAATCTTCCACACCACCTGCACCTTCGAAGGCAATAATCGGTTTGCCAAAACTTGCAGCCTCAAGGCATGAAATAGGATATGAGTCTTCTTTTGAAAGTGAAACAAAGATGTCTATTTTCTTATAAAAAGCATCCGTGCTCTCAACACGGCCAGGAAATGAACAGAATTTGTTCATTTTTAGTTTGGACAACTCGTATTTCGCTTTTTTTAAAGTGAGTTCAGGTATGTCTCCTAACCAAATGGCATTAATATTTTTGTTTATTACCCGATTTTTTAAAATATAAATTAAAGGCATAAATAAATCGAAACCTTTTTGCCAATCAGCATAACCTGAGAATCCAATTGTAATGTCTTTCTTTGTATGCCGCTTAGTAAATTCAGGAATATTATGAATTCTTGTTGGCACGTTCTTAATAAATGGTGGTATCACTGAAATACGCTTGTTATTATACCCAAAATCGTTTACGAGATATGTTTTTATATGATTGTTTATGGCAATAATACCTGCAAAATTTTGTAGGTAAAAGTTGCTAATGAATTCAGGATAAAATACACTTGCAGAAAATTGCATTTCATGAACAAGACTAATGAAGCATGCCTTTAAATGAGGCCTTAAGACAGAAGCTACTTTGTTGGAGACAATAGTATTCGAAAAAACTATCTGGGGTTTTTGATTTGATATTTCTTTTATTATCCGTTTTTGATAGGTTGTATTTAATTTCATCAATCCCATCTTTGATAGTAATCTTTCACCCAAAGACGATTTTGTATAATGACTATCCCACAACCAAGTCTTTCCTAATGCATGAAATTCATCCTCAAGATCACCGCCGTTAATAATTAAACTTAAAACCTCTGTTCCATGCGTATTTTTTAACCATTTAGCGAAATTTATAATATAGAGCGGTGCACCGCTTCTGGAGGCATCATGTGAAATCAGGAGAATTTTATTAAAATACAACTCTACCCTATTTAAACTTTAATAAACAAACTATTGTTTTGATACTTGCTTTGTATCATAAATGTTATTGTCTATGAATTTTTTGAGCTATCCTAATCATTCTTAATCCTACAAAAACAGGAATGCGAAATTTGTGTAATAACCAAAACCAACCTGCAACCTTAACCTGAAACTTATTCTTATTTGCATTGATAAATTGGAGTAGTTGAACATCTTTCTTTTTATAGGCTGTAATACCTATATCTATCACTTTCTTTTTTATTGAGTTTCTGCTAGGATTTTTTAGCCGTAAAAACATATTTAAGTGTGTGAGCTCCCAATTTTCAATTGTTGAAGAAATACTGTTATCCCAATACCTATATATGCCAGATACATATTCGCTGTAAATAAACTTATATTTTTCGGCAAGCTTTAACCACATGGGATAATCTTCATAAGCAAAATATTCATCGTAGCCACCCATTTGATGTAAGCATTTGGTTTTTACCATTACGGTTATAGCCGGCATAAAGTTATAGTCTATTAGCCTGTCTAAAACATAACCTTGAGGAGGAAATTCTTCGGAACATCCTCCCATTAAATAGTCATAACGAATTTTATTATCTCTAATAATATATGCTTTAGAATAAACTGCACAAACATCATCGTCAGAAGCCTCCAACATCTCTATCTGTTTGAATAATCTTTCAGGCATAATAATATCATCACTGCAACCAAAAATGTATTTGCCTTTTGCTATTGATAATATTTCATTAAGAGTTGAGCATACTCCTTTATTTGTTTCGTGCTTTATAAAAGTGCAGGAATAGTTGTTTTCAATTATCCATTTTTCAACTAACTGTATAGATCTTTCATCTGTAGAACAATCGTCTACAATAATATGTTCCAGTTTAGGATAATTATTTGCTTTAATAGAGTTTAGTGCCTCAATCACATAATCACCGGTATTATATATTAAGGTAAAGGCAGTAACTAAAGGATAAGACTTTGTATAAGACATGATATCTAAGAAGAAACTTTAAATGCCAAGAAGCATCAATTATTCCCTATACTGATGTGAAAGCTTTTATTAAGCCTTTGCCTATTTTTCTATTAACTGGGAGCATCCAAACTGCAAGAACAAAACGTACTCCAGATAGGGTATGGTTCTTAAGATCTTTACGAAAGAATTTTATCGCCTCTGAATTGTTTGACCAATATGCTTTATAAGCTAACTCAAGATAACGCCTGGAGAGAACTTTGTTTTTTTGATTTTTGAGGCTTGCGTATATTTTCAAATAACTCAAATCCCAATTATGTATGTTACTTGAAAGACTTTCGCCTGAAATTCTATAAATGCCAGAAACGTAATCGGAATATATAAACTTAAACTTTTCAGCTAATTTCAGCCACATTTGGTAATCTTCATAAGGAATACTTTCATCATAACCCCCTACTTCTTTTATACAAGACACTTTTACGGTTATACTAATTGCCGGTATAAAATTTTTCATAATTAGATTGTCTAAAATATTTCCGGCAGGAGATACACCATTTGGATCACCGCCTAAAAGCCAATCATAATAAACTTTTCCATCTTTCCAGATATAAGCCTTTGAATAAACGGCACAAACATCATCTGCAGATTGTTCTAATATATCTACGTGCTTTTTAATCCTATCCGGCAATATTAAATCGTCGCTACAACCAAAAATATATTTTCCTTCTGCTAAGGAGAGAATTTCATTTAAGGTTTTACAAACTCCATGATTTTTTGAATGCTTAATAAATTTACATGGATAATTATTCTCTTTTATCCAATTCTCAACTATTTCAATTGAACATCCGTCAGTAGAAAAATCATCAATGATTATATGATCAATATTTGGATAATTGTTTGCCTTAATTGATTCAAGTGCTTCAATTACATATTTTCCGGTGTTGTAAATCAGTGAAAAAACTGTAACTAAAGGATATGGTTTATTTGTCTCCATAGAACTCCTTTATCATCTCACAAACTCTTTCAACGTTAAGAGTAGTTAACCCTATCCATAATGGAAGACTCAGACAAGTTGATGCTATTTCCTCAGCAATTAGGTAACTGCCTGTTGTATAATTTAATTGATTGTACGCATTTTGAAAATGAGGCGGAACAGGATAATGAATCAATGTTTCTATTCCCTTTTTAGCAAGATAATTTTGCAATTGATCCCTATATGTTGTACGTATTACGTATAAATGATAAACATGGCTTGCATTAGCAGCAACTTGAGGCAATATAATATCACCCACTCCTTTTAAATATTCGTCATATTGGCTGGCTATGGCTTGTCTTTCTTTTGTCCATTCAGGAAGTAGTTTCAACTTAACGTCAAGAATAGCTGCCTGAATCTCATCAAGTCTTGAATTATACCCTATAAAATCGTGCTTATACTTTTTAATTGACCCATAATTACGCAATATCTTTACTTTCTTAGCAAGAGTGGTATTATTAGTTGTAATTGCACCTGCGTCACCCATTGCCCCTAAGTTTTTTCCTGGATAAAAGCTGGTAGCGTTAAGATTACCGAATGTACCTGTCAGTTTCCCATTGTAACTAGCTCCCTGTGCTTGAGCATTATCTTCAATAATGAATAAATTTTCTCTGGTAGCAAGTTCACATATCTCTGCCATTTCACATGCTTGTCCATACAAATGAACAGGAATAATCGCTTTTGTTTTAGATGAAATGACTTTCTCGATTTCAGATGCTCTAATGTTATAAGTGTTTATATCCGGTTCAACAGGAACTATTGTCGCTCCTGAATATGAAACGGCAAGCCATGTTGCGATATAAGTATTAGAGGGTACAATCACTTCATCTCCTTCACCTACATTCAAAGCCTTTAATGCCAGATGTAAAGCATCTAGCCCATTAGCAACACCTATGGTATATGCTACCTGGTTATACTGCGAATAATTCTCTTCAAACAACTTAACCTTCTCACCCAGTATATACCATTTACTGTCAATTACTTCTTCTACAGCTCTAAGCAGTTGGGGTTTTATTATATTATTCTGCTCTTCTAATGAAACAAAAGGTATTTTCATGTCATCAATCTTCTATTAGCTCAGCAACACCAAATCCTGTTTCACCGTTATTATTGCCATTATAAAATAAAAAGGTTCTGTTTTTAATTGTCAGAACGGCAGGGTAACAGATCATTTCACTGTCCCATCCGGTTTCGGATACATCAATGCCTATATTTTCATCATCTCTTATCCAATCTTTTCCATCTTCTGATCTCGCATAACCAAGCCTATACAATTTATCAATCCAACGGACGGAGTAAAACATTTCATATCCATGGTTTAGTTTTTTGACCCATGGTCTTCCAACAGAAAACTCACTACCTTCTCTTGGAATTATACAAGAATTTTTTGCAAGAGACCATGATAATCCGTCAGTCGATTCCGCATAACCAATTTCCGCTTTGATGTAAAATTTGCCTCTGATTGATATCCATTCCTTTCCTAGCCAACACCACATCTTGAATAAGTTTGCGTCATCATCGTAAAGTACAAAAGGAGCAGCATTAGAGAAAACATTATAGCGGCTTCTATCTATGATTGGTGATTCAGAATATCTAGTAAACTTCATGCAGTCTAGTTGCCCTATTGCCAATCCCGAAAATAACATATAAGGAACGTTTACTGTCCGTTGAAACCCAACATAATACAAATAAAATTGGCTATTGAGATGAACAACTGAGCTGGCAATTACGCCAGAGTCATCGAATGTGCCTACTCTTCCTAAATCAAGTATAGGCTCGGGTGATATATATACAACTTTGGTGGGGTCACTTGAATTTAAATCTATGTAAGAACTTCTACCAAACCTATTTGTATCGGTAGTACCAAAAAAAACTCTAATGATACCTCTATCTTCTAAATAAACAGGTGTGGGCATCATCGCATATAGCTGATTCCAATTTTTATCCTTCGGAGGTTCGAAGATCCGTCCTAGCTTCTTCCACTTCATATTCTTTTTATGCCAAAGCGTTCGTAAGTTGATTTTTCATCTGCATAATTAGGATTGCCTCTCAATAAAGTACCATCCTTAACTGGTTTTATAATGTGAACCGCCGAACCGATAAAACAATCATTGCCAATAGAAAGGTTATTACCTGCTGTAGAATTAACACCGATGAAATTAGCGTTACCAATGGTACAGAAGCCTGAAATAACTACATGAGATGAAATAAAATTATGTGACCCTATTACTGAGTGATGACCAATATGATTGCCACTCCAGAATATGTTATTATTTCCAATCTTAACAAAGGGTTGAATGGTGTTATCTTCAAATACAAAGCAATTATCCCCTATCTGTACATTTCTCCAAACAAAAGATCTGCTGCTTATATAATTGGCGAGTTTATACCCTTTCTGCCTAGCTTCCTCATAATACTTCATGCGTATTCTATTTATATTATTATAAACAATGGCAATATGCATTTCATGTAATGATGGGGGATACATTGATTCAATTTCTTCGAAAGCAATCACCGGCAATCCAAACAAGGTGTCTTTCTTAAGAAATTCTTTTGACACAGTGAACGCCACCACTTCATAAAGTGAATCGTGGCTGAAGTATTCGTAGGCAATTTCTGCAAATGCACTATCACCAAATAAAACCAGCTTTTTTGCTTTTTGCATAGCTTAAATTTTGCAGATCAAAATATCTTCTCTTCTATTGCTCATTGGTAACAAGGTATGTTGAGGAAGAATATAAGCTTCGTAGCCAAAGTTTCTGTATCTGTTTGCAATTCCAAATAATAAACCATCATCAATCCCATTTAGTTGGTGATGAATATCGTTTACTTCGGGAAGAGTATCAGTTCCAGTAAAATTTTGATGAAACTGAATACCTGTTTCTGTTGAAAAGAAACGCCTGCGTTTTGAGACATTTGGAATATCACCTAATAATAATTTACCTCCTGGTTTCAACAGGGATAAAGCAGCATCGATAAACCTGAAGATGCAGGTATTGTAGAAAATATAATGGAAGATGCTATAACCTATTATATAGTCTACCTTGTTTTGAAATTCATTAATAAGTTGTGGGACATTATCAGGAAAATAGCCGATGTATTTAGAAACATTTACAGCATCTGGCAATTGTTCAAGCATTTCTTTTGAATCAACTAATAAAATTTTTGTTTTTTGCTGTTTGCAATGTTCGATTATCATTAATGGCAGTTCACTACAGCCAGGCCCGATATCCAGAAGAATTTTATCAGGAGTATTATTCACATCTAAACCAAGCTTAGCAGCAATATCTAAAAAGATCAAGCCTTCTTTATCTTTTCTGTAGCTATCAGGGAAACCAATTTTTTGGTACATCGACAAAGAATTATCCCTGGCCAAAGCTTTGAAGTCTTCGAAGCTTAGGTTTTTGAATCGCTCAAAATCTGTTTGTTGTTGCATAGATTTATAAAACCAAGTGCATAGTTTCTCTTAAAACACCTCTTCCGCCAAAGCCTTCTTTAAAACGAAATAAACCTGAATTTATCTCTCGGCCTGCATCCGAATTTGATGTTCCCAGGTTAAGATACTTATATCCATTTTCACAACCCCATTTAATAATACAATCTATCAAAGCATTTAATGGTCGATATTCCTGATAATTTTCGTTAGAGGCTATATATTGAGCATGTAAAGTAATATCGTTAGCAATAAAAATAATTATTCCTCCAACCATTTGATTATCGGTCTCTGCAACAAATAATTTTATTTTATCATTTCCCACATTATTAATTAACACCTGAAACTGTTCATAAGAATGTGTGGGATGTACGCCATATTTCCTAATTAGATTTTGCTCTAGAATATCCCAGTATTCTTTATATGCGGTACTTTCTCCAACAGATATGTATCTCATGCTTTTCTTTACATTTCTTACTGTTGTATCGCTGTAAGATATTCTCACCGTATCATAGTCGCCTAATGCAATAGCTGTTTCTATTTCCCGTGATTTAATTGTAAAGCCATGGTACCACATGCCATAATCCGTTTCATCAGTAAACTGCTTATTAAAAATTCTGAAGGGATTACGGATTACTATTTCGCTTACTTCGAGTTTTTTGCAATATGTGATCAAAACATTTACTATCTCTATTGCTTCGGCAACACCGGTTTGAGCCGAAACAATAAAGCCACCATAAGTTGCCCTTAAATGTGAATGCAATATCCTTTTCCCTTCTTTTTTGTACAAAACAGCAGGCAGCAGTGCAATAATCTTATCTTTTTTCATAAACACAAAAGAGTGCTCATCTTCAGCATTTTTTGGATTATGATTATAAAAATTTCGTGTATGTAATATTGTTCCATTTAAAGATTGCACCTCAACAAATGCGTCCCACTCAGCCTCCATTGAAGAATCATATATATTATATTCCATTCGCAGATTTAAACACGGCATAATTTCTTATGTAATCTTCTTCTCTGTACACTTCAGATGCCAGACATAATAGAACTGCATTATGAGAGAATTTAATATCTCTCCAAACCAAAGCCGGAATGAATAATCCTTTATCAGGAGAATCCAGTAAGAAGGTTTGGTTTTCTCCATTTCGATTTTCTGTTTTTATCTCTATAGTACCGGATACAGCAAAAATCATTTGTTGTAAACTCTTATGTGCATGACCACCCCTTTTCACATTATTTGGTGTAAAATATGTCCAGTAAACCCGTTTAATATCAAAGGAAATATTCCTTGATACTTCAGCTATCGAAATGAAACCAAGAGTTGATGAGCCTATAGATGGAAATTTGATAATGAAGGGAGCTTGCTGAACCTCTTGCATCTATTAGTATATATTATAGCATTAAGGAATGATAAACTCAGCCTTATACTCCATAAGAGGCCGAAATATTCCGGGAAGAACGCTTGTATTATTACCAGCAGTCTCATTCAAAACCTCAAATTGAATGAAATCGTCTACTTTAAGCAGTAAATTTTTTTGGCTTTCACCGAACAATAACGTCAATTTATATATACCAGCGTTTAACATCCCATACTTCATCTCTCCTTTAATTATGTAAATTCCCTTTTGAGAGTTTTGCTTATTTGTTATAATTAAACCATTATGAAATACTACTATATCATCCAGGGTTTTAACTTCAAACGTAATATCTAAATTAATATCCTGTATGGCGTTGTAAAAATGTATTTCTATTTCAAGCCCTGAGCTTACCGTTAAAATATCATTTTCCAAAGGATTAACTTGCACTTTTAATATTCTAATACCTGAATTACCAGGAGCAAAATCGAAGTGACCTCTATGCAAAAAGGAAGAGCTTAATTCCTGTATTTTTTGATAATAACCCACAGCATTGCTAACTGAACTTTGGTATTCTAATTGCCCATTTTTAAAGACTAACGCTCTGGAACATAATTGTTTTACCGCAGACATATTATGGCTAACAAACAAAACAGTTCTTCCACTTCCTTTACTTACTTCTCCAATTTTTCCTAAACATTTACGTTGAAATTCTGCATCTCCAACGGCTAATACTTCATCAATGATTAAAACTTCACTTTCTAAATGTGCAGCTACCGCAAAAGCGAGCCTAACATACATTCCGCTGCTATACCGCTTAACAGGTGTATGAATATAACGTTCAACTCCTGCGAAATCCGTGATTTCATCTAGCTTTCTTTTAATCTCCTTTTGTTGCATTCCAAGAATGGCACCGTTAAGATAAATGTTTTCTTTTCCAGTTAATTCAGGATGAAAACCGGTTCCAACTTCCAATAAGCTTGCTACTCTTCCTTTGATTTTTACTTGTCCTTTTGTGGGACTTGTAGTCCGGCTCAATATTTTTAAAAGTGTACTTTTACCGGCTCCATTTCTACCTATGATACCTATAACTTCACCTTGTTGTACATCAAAATTAATATCCTTTAAAGCCCATACATAATCACTTCCCCTTTTATTTGTGCGATCATTTGCTTCACCCAGTACAGCATAAGGGTCTTCCTTCCCTCTTACTTTATGCCACCATCTTTTCAAGTCATGGCTTAAAGTACCAGTTCCAACTTCGCCCAGTTTGTAAAGCTTGGCTATATCTTCTACTTTTATTACTGTACTACTCACTTAAACCGTATCAATAAAAGTTTTTTCAATCTTGTTAAATATCAATATTCCTATTCCCAGAATTAATAAAGTTGTTATCAAGCTATATAATAGATAAAGGGGCTGAAATTCTCCTGATCCCAGGAACCCATATCTAAATGCTTCTATGATTGGAGTAAAAGGATTCGCAAGAATGATCCATTTATATTTTTCAGGAGCTAAGGATAATGGGTAAACAATTGGTGTTGCAAACATTAATAACTGTACTCCAAAACTTAATAAGAATCTAAGATCACGATACTTTGTTGTTAGAGATGAGAATATTATGCCTAAGCCTAATCCCAGTATAGCCATGATGAATACTATTACCGGGAATAAAAAAATAGCCCATGTAATTTGTATTTGATCAGTTGTAAAAAGATAAAATGCCCAGACTATAATAAATAAGGATAGCTGGATAGCAAAGCGAACAAAACTTGAAATAGTTATGGAAAGAGGAACTATCAATCTGGGGAAATAAACTTTACCGAAAATATTTGCATTATTGATAAAAGTGTCTGAGGTTTTTAAAAGAGTTTCAGAAAAATAAGACCAACAGGTTATACCAGCTAAATAAAACACAATAGGGGGCACTCCATCTGTAGAAAGTTTGGCGATCCTACTAAAGATTAACATGTATATTGCTGTAGTAATCAAAGGCTGGATAAAAAACCAAAGTGGACCTAGTATTGTTTGTTTATAAATAGAAATGAAATCTCTTCTTACAAACAAAATCAAAAGATCTCTGTATTGCCAAATCTCCTTAAAATTTATATTGAACCAGGATGGACTCGATTGAATAACAATATCCCAGTCCTGATCTTGTATTGATATTTCTTTACGTTCCGAAGTCATTGTTAATTTGCAAGCACAGTAGCCAATCTTGATTTGTATATGTCAAACCCATAAGTCGCAATCACTTTCTTCTGTAGCTGATTGTTACTTACATTACCGGAATTTAGCTGCTGAATTATCGCAGCAGAAACTTCGTTGACCTTGCTCGGATTAATAAGTACTCCAAGCGTTCCATTTTTTAATGCATCTACAGTGCCGTCTTGATTACCGCCAATTACCGGAGTTCCACATGCTATAGATTCAAGAAAGACAATCCCAAAACCTTCTTTTCGGCTTGGCATAATAAATACGTCAGCAAGAGAATAATGATCAGCCACTTCTTCATCCTTTATAAAACCAACCACTAATACATGTTTCTCAAGCTTAAATTTCCTGATCAACATGTGGATTCGCAAATTTTCATTTTCGTCATATCGACCAGCTAAAACATAGACTGCATCAGGAAAAAATTTTAAAACATCAGGCAGTGAAGCTATTACGGTGTCATACCCTTTATACCTTTCACTACTTACTAACCTTGAAAGGGTAAAAATTACAGGCTGATTTTTTTTAAACCCATATTTTTTTAAGAGATAATCCGGTTTTTCGAATTGCTTCGGTATTTTAAAAAAAGGATCGATAGTGTTTGGAAAAAGTCTAATCTTAGAAGCATCAATATTATTTCTTAAAACAAGTTGATTTTTGGTGTAGTTGCTTACACTTAACAACAAATCTGATTTACGAATACACCATTTTTTTATGAAAGACATTTTGCTCCATGCCTCAATACCGTGTGTAATGACTATTACCTTACATGCGGGCTTAATTAATTTGACAACCCATCCTGCAATAACAAGATTAATATGGCCGATAATGAAAACATCCTTACTTAGTGCTTCTTTTATTGACCATAGCAAAGATCTTGTTTTCATTTTACCGAACCCTTTGAATCTACTTGCCCCTAAATATCGACTATCAGGCTCACCGTCATACACACTTACAATGTCGGCCTGAAGATGAACTTCCCTTGATAGATCGCTTAAGGCTTTTATAAAACATTGATTAAACTTTTCAATTCCACCATTATTACTAAATGCACTTAAATAATAAAAAAGAACTTTTTGTTTTGGCTGAGTCATTATAAAAAGCCTATGAAAATTTTGGCAACCCTGCTACTTTCATTGACCAATACTTACTCCAATGAACTTTCCCGTTTATAAAATCGTTGTACACGTATTGCTCAGATGTCCCCGAAGGCATCAACTGCGCTGAATTTTTTAACCAATGTTCGAATGGGAAAGTAAATCCTTGTTTTTTTCTATTCCATATTTCAGCAGGCAAAATAGTAGCAAACGATTCTATAAGTAAAGATTTTGAGACAGCTGATTTGAACTTAATCTCAGGAGATATAGAACTCACAGTCTGCACTAACTCTTTATCCAAAAAAGGAACCCGAATTTCCACGCCATGCCACATAGACATATAGTCAGCATCCTTTAATAATTGGTTCTTCATGTAAAGATGCATTTCCATTGCTGCATTTGCGTTCGGAGACTTATAATGAATATTTATCGGTAAGTCAATTTCATTTAATGCATCTAAAATTTCGTTTCCAGAGATGTCAGTCAGAGAAGCTGCCTCTTGTACTGTGTGCAAACCGCGGTTCATCAAATAAAGACTTAACATGGGATGCAGCTCTTTATAAGAAAGCTTTGAAAACATTGGCTTTTTTATCTTGGCAAGTTGTCTGCTTACAAATGTTGGAAGATAATTAAGCTGACTCCATTTATTGAATCTCTTGAAAGATGGATATCCGCCAAATAATTCATCAGCACCAACTCCACTTAAAACAGCTTTAAGATTACATTGCCTTGCATATTTGGAAATAAAATAAGTGTTGATCGCATCAGTGCTTGGCTGGTCCATAGCCACTAATATATCCGGTAACGCTTCGTCGAAAGATCTTTGCGTTACAGTAAATGCATTATGAGTTGATTCAGTTATATCAATAATAATTTTTTGATACTGTTCTTCCGAAAATTGTGCTTCCTCAAATTGTATCGATAAAGTTTGAAGCTGTTCTTGCAATAAGGGGGCTGCAAGTAAAGTGAGCAAACTACTATCAACTCCACCACTTAAGAACAAGCCGAGAGGAGCATCTGATATAAGATGTCTTTTGACAGCTGCCGGAAGTATATCTCGTGTTAATTCTAACGCGTTTTCTTCGTCAAAAATTTTTACTTCATAGTCATCCTTGTAATAACAATATAGTCTAGAACTTAAAGATGGAATTTGAATCGACATCCAATGGCCTTTTGGCAAACTCTTTACATTCTTTATGGTGGTGAATGGCTCAGGTAAATGACCAAAAATTAAAAATAAAGGCTTCCAAAAAGTTTCACATTGCCATGAGTGTTCCAAAGATTGGAAAGCTCTTATCTCGGAAGCGAATACAAATAAGCCTTCGTGTAAATAATAATAAAGCGGTTTAATACCTGCATGGTCCCTTGCAAGCACCATTTCCTGTTTATCTTCATCCCAAATAGCGAGGGCAAACATGCCATTGAATTTCTCAAAACATTCTTTCCCCCAATGTTTATAGCTATATAATATAACTTCAGTATCTGTTTGAGTGTTGAAGTGGTATCCAAATGTTTCGAGCTCTTTTCTGATGCTCTTGAAATTGTATATCTCTCCATTAAAAACAATTTTGAATCTTGCGTCAGCTGTTTGCATCGGTTGATGACCAGCTTTGCTAAGATCAAGTATACTTAGTCTGCGATGCCCCAATGCAAAAGGTATAGTATCATGCACAAATTCACCGGCATCATCGGGTCCACCCCTTTTCATTGAATCCCGCATTTGAAGAATATCTCTTCTTAAATCAGACGAATGCGGATTATATATACCTGCTATTCTACACAAAATCTACGAACGTATATCTCCATTAATCATGTTCTATAGCCCAACAAAATCTTTCATCTTCTGCACTAATGTTCTGTTTTCTCTTTCTCCGTAACTATAGCTGTAATTGTAGTTGTAACTGTAGCCATAGCCATAACCGTAACCATATCCATAACCATAATAAGAATTAGCGCCGCCAATCTTTACATCGTTTGCTAATAAACCCATATTTGGCAAAACCTTTCCGTTATATAATTCCTGTACAAAAGCAAGTTGCTTTTTGACCGTATAACGCTGCCTTACTACAAATAATGTTGCGTCTGCAAAACGCGAAAGTATTTTTGCGTCACTCACAAGACCGATAGGAGCTGAATCAATTATAATGATGTCGAAATTGGCTCTTAAGTAAGTGAATAGTTCATCCATTTTTGCATCCATGATCATTTCTGATGGATTAGGAGGTATTGGTCCTGCCCCGATCACATACAGATTTGGAATTTCAGGTAAGGGTTGAGGCAACTCTTCTTTTTTTGTGTTTCCAAGAATATAATTTGTAATGCCAATTTCACGCTGAAGATCGAGTGCCTTAGATATTTTAGGTTTTCGTAAATCCAGTTCCAGGATTACGGTCTTCTTTCCTGCCACTGCCCAAACAGCTGCAAGGTTCATTGAGCAAAATGTCTTTCCTTCTCCTGCTATCGAAGAAGTAATAAGAAACACCGGATTTCTGGAAGGTGCTTTCGTAAGTAAAAACTGAAGGTTCGTACGAATAATCCTGAATTGCTCTGCCAGGATGCTCCTGTCTTTCATACCTACAACCAATTGTCTTACCATGCTATGATGATGAGCCACCTCACCAATGATCGGTGCTTCCGTTGCTTTTGCAATGTCACCTCTTGTGATTACCTTATCATTCAGTAAATCTCGCAAATAAATAAAGCCCAGAGGTATGGCCAGGCCAATTATAAAAGCCATCCGGTAAATGTTTGAAGTATTGGGACTTACAGGTCCCCAACTATATGCAGGATCGATAGCAGTGGTTGTTCCAGTTGTTGATGCTTTTGTGATGGCGAGTTCTTCTCTTTTCTGCAACAGATAGAGATACAATTTTTCCTTGATTCCTTTCTGCCTTTCTATTTCCAGCATTTCTCTTTTCTTTACAGGTATAGAACTGAGGCTATTCAGTGAAGATTGATATTCTTTTTGTTTTTGCCTTTTTAAACTCTCTGCAGATCGCTTAACATTATTCAGATTTTCAACAATGCTTGTTCTAACTTTCTCGATCTGGTTTTCTTTGAGTTTAATAGAAGGATGACTAGATGGAATTGTCCTCAGATCTTCCTCTCTTGACAATTGCAGGCTATTATAATTGTTTATGAGACCTTCAAGCGTAATATCTTTAATTCCCAGTGAAGATGGAACCAATTCGTATCGTCTACTAGGATTAGCCACGTATTCTCTAATCATATTTATAACCTGAAGCTGTACTTCCTGTTCACTCAACATCGTTTCAGAGGTATTCAACTTGTCATATTCAGCCGAACTTTGCTGACCAAGGTCAATAATATTGTTCCTTTGTTGAAAGGCTTGATAATTGTCTTCAACGGTTCCTAATTCCGTTGTTAAAATATTAAGTCTTTCGTCAATAAACTCTATACTATTTAAAGCAAGCTTACTTTTCTCTTCAATCGTTAGCTTGTCATATTCTATTACCAGTTGATTCAAAACATCTGTACCCTTCGCAGGAACTTCAGTTGTAATATTCATGTGTAATACTCCTGCATCTTTGGCCTGTTGTTTTATTTCAAGGCTTCCTGCCAATTCGCTGGCCACACTCCACTCGGTTCTCCAGTAAATAAAATACTCATAGGCTTCTAAAACATTTGCAGGGTCAAATATCAATTTCATATCACCTTTAGAAGTAGAGATTGTACTGCCATTAGTTACAGCCATGCTTTTACCTTCCCAATTTGCCAGTATTTTTTCATCTTTCTTGGTAAAGCTGATATTAACTTGCCTGGTTGAGTCCTTTAAAGCAAGTACCTGGGCTTTTATCGGAGAAAATATATAGGTTTCAGATTTCTTTATTTTTCCTTCATTAAAATACTGAATCTCTAAACCAAGAGCATTGACCACTCGCTTCATCACCGTGGCAGATTTTAACACCATTATTTCATTGGCAAGATTGGTACTCCCACTTAACATTAACTTATCCAATGAGAGTTCGCTAGGTGCAGTGCTTCTGTTGCGCTCAGACTTAACAAGTACAGACACAGATGAAGTATATAATGGAACAGTATATCGTATTTTCAAATATGCTATAGTGATCGTGATACAAAGACTTACAATAAACCATGGCAGATACACGAGGTACTTAAAGAATATTTCTTTTGCACTCAACCTCGGCTGGTTGTGATGTACACTTGTTGTTGAAGAACCGTTTTCCATAACTTATTCTTTGAGCCTTTCAGCTTTTCTATCTAACAATGTTTATAATTAAGAAAGCCACTGTGGTAACAATACCCAGAATGCTGGAAATTGTAGTAAAATTGAATGGCTTCTGTTCTTTGTCTGATACATATGCCTTACTTTTTACCATAGGTACATATATAACATCATTCTGTCTGAGGCTGAAGTATGGTGATTTAAAAACATCATTAGACAATAAATTCACATGACCAAACTCCCTTACTCCATCTTTTTCTCTTACGATAAGTATACTGTCTCGTCTTCCAAATTCAGTAATATCGCCTGAATGTCCTAATGCCTCTAAAATGGTAAGTTTACCATCAGCGATAAGAATCTGACCTTGTTTTTCTACTTCACCAAGAACTGTAACCTTGAAATTAGCAAACTCTACAGACACAGTTGGATCTTTAAGATATGTTGCTAGTTTGCTTAAAATAATATCTCTGAGTTCATTTCTAGTGAACCCAGCAGCCTTAATTGAACCTAATTGGGGATATAAAATATTTCCAGTGGCATCAACAGTAACAGCACCTGCACTGCCATTAGGAGCAAGTGAATAGATTTGGGCTGAGGCCGGATTTAATGCAGATACCGAAATCAGGAGTTTATCTCCTGTCTGAATTTTTGAATCATAGCTTTGCCAAATTCGGTTGTGGCTGCTATCACGTTTATCACTACTGAAATAATTTTGGTTGACTTTTGAAGTCTTACATGCAGTAAAGATTGAAATCAATCCACAAATAATAACAGTAGTAACTAATTGTTTATTCATATCTTATAATTAAAGACGGCTTCGCCTATCTCAGTCACACTCAAGTTATTACAGAATCATTTACGGTATAAATATAATCGACCTTTATACTTCCCTCGCAAACATCTTCTGATAAGGACTGCAATTAAACATATCCTTTATCCAACAGCAATTACCTTCATACCATAATTCCTCGCAGCTACAGCCATTTCATTTCCTTCAATACAACACACCTTTAATATAGCAAACCAGGGGTTTTTAATTAAAGGCAAGTGGAATGTACAATCACCCTGCTTTAAAGGTTTTATAGGATAAGTATTACTGCTTTCACCTTCAATACGCAAATCATTTTCTACGGTACTATCACCAGATATTAATATCACTTCAAAATAAAAATCAGATATAATTCCACTATTCTGTTTCACGGTTTGTGCTTCTATTGGAATTGTAATACGCAATACTTCGTCCTCAACCTTTACTGTAAAAGGAAGACGAAGCAAATTTTCTAATGGATGATTAGGCTGAAGATCGAAATCCTTTAGGAAAGTGTAATCGACCTTTCCGGTTTTATTGAACTGCTTTCTTAACTGCCCGGAAATTCTAACAGTAATCCTGCCTGTAACAAGACAATCCAGGTAAGGTTTTAATTTTGAGACTATTCGTTTTGCAGCAGGTGCTGTAACTGCCATGCCGGCTGAACTTACTTTGAATCCTTCGTTTAATGAAGCACCTTTCGATCCCATTCCACGTTTCTTTCTCCAATAACTTCCTTCTCTGGATCGAACCAATATATAACTGACAGGATCAGGACAAGGGGGTATATCAGAATATAACTTCTTCATTAAAGCATCGCAAAAATATATAGCATTGATAGAGTTATAGCTAACTTATGCTTAAGTTACCCTTAACTTATACTTAAGCTATAGCTATCAAACATCGCTAGTAGTCCGAGGTAACCTCGAAAAACCATGTATTCTGCATTTTTAGTACAAACCCTTATCTTTCAATGCTAAAAAATACATTACCATTGACCATTGACTGAAACATGAACACTCTTCACCCCCAACGGTATTATTCTCTTGATGTCTTTCGTGGTGCAACTGTAGCACTAATGATACTGGTGAATAATCCAGGCAGCTGGGGTAATATCTATCCACCATTGAAACATGCTCCCTGGCATGGATGTACACCAACAGACCTGGTATTCCCCTTCTTTCTTTTTGCAGTAGGTAACGCAATGGCTTTTGTAATGCCAAGATTTCACCAGAAAGGATCATCTTTTTTCTGGAAGAAGGTTATTAAAAGAACACTGCTAATCTTCGCTATTGGTCTTTTCCTTAACTGGTCACCTTTTGTAAAGTGGGATGGTGAAGAACTTGTTACAAAGCCTTGGGAATCTATCAGGATTTTAGGTGTACTTCAACGAATAGCGATTGCATATTTTTTTGCATCTGTAATTGTATTTTATGCAAAAGCACGGGGTGCATTTGTTTTAGGTGCTATACTGTTATTGTTATATTGGTTTTTATGTTGGTGGTTAGGGAACTCCTCAGATCCGTATAGCCTTCAAGGTTATTTTGGAACAAGCATAGACAAAAATATTCTTGGAGAAAGCCATATGTATAAAGGTGAAGGAGTTCCTTTTGATCCGGAAGGAATAATAAGCACTTTATCCGCTATAGTACAGGTTGTGTTTGGTTATTTAGTTGGCCAATACATTCAACAAAAAGGGAAGAACACCGATATGCTGAGTAATCTTTTTGTTTCAGGATTGATCTTAACTGTTGCCGGACTTGCATGGGATTATTCTTTTCCAATCAACAAAAAAATATGGACGAGCAGTTATGTGATATATACTACAGGACTTGCAATTCTTACGATAGGTGTAATGATCCATTTGCTTGAATTCAGAAAAGCAAAAGGTAAATGGAGTCGATTCTTTGATGTATTCGGTAAAAATCCTTTATTCATTTTTGTATTGAGTGGTTTTTTACCAAGAGTTCTTGCACTTTTAAGATGGACTGATCATTATACAACTGAAGGAAAGCCTGTTTATACTTCTCCGCTGCCATGGTTTTATGAGAACATCTGCAAACTCATTGCTTCAATTGTTACAGAGGATCAAAGGTTAAGCTCATTGATCTATGCAATTGTTATGATCATGTTCTATTGGCTTATTGTCTATGTCTTGGATAAGAAAAAGATCTATATTAAGGTTTGATATATTGCTTTTATGATATCTTAACCCTTAGAGTATTCTCGTTAGTACACAATTTCCTTTCTTTGTTTGAAATGACTTTCAAAAACATTATACAAAACCCTGGCTTTATCTTCATAGTGAAATTCCTTGTGCTATTCCTGGGATTACACTACGGTAATGAATTGTTTATTGGAATAACAGCACCTGGTGGATTATATATACCTTTTCTCGAAGACAATCTTAATTATGTAGCATGGCTGAGACATTCAATTCTGTTTGGATCGAAGTATGTTGCTGCTATGCTTGGATTCGATGCTTATGTAGATGCACCATTTTATTTACGAGCAACAACAGGTGAAGGTGTAAGAATGGTGTATTCCTGTATCGGCTTAGGTATTATGAGTTTTTGGGCAGGTTTTGTTTTAGCTCATTCAGTAAACTGGAAAAAGAAATTGTTTTGGGCGATGCTTGGTCTAGTTACTATATGGATCGTTAACTGTTTTCGTGTGGCTATTATTCTGATTGCAACAGTAAACAGGTGGAATCCTAATAAGTATTTAGACCATCATGATACTTTCAATATCATTGCTTACATCTTTGTATTTGTATTGGTATTATTTTTTTTAAGAAAACAAGGGTTACATCGAAGCACAGTCGCTCTAACTTAAAAACATCTGTTCAGCTTTTTGAATGCTTTCAGGTTTTCCAACATCAATAAATCTACTCGTTGAATGATCAAAAGCTTGGATAAAATGATCTTTCGCCAGTTGCAGATAAACATCAACCATAGAAAATTTTCCTTCAAGCTGAAGATGATCCAGAAGCGTGTTACTGATCACATGGATACCGCTAAAAGCTTTCTGTTTAAGATCAATTGATTGTTTGGCTATCTTTTCTTCGCCTGTATTAATATTTCTCCATCCACATAATTCATTTTTAGCATTGAAGAGGAAATATCTTGATGTTGTTCTTTCAGTCACTGCCAATGTAGCAATCGCTTTACTATTTTGTTGTTGTTGAATCATTGCTGTAAGATTCAGATCTGTCAGAACATCAACGTTCATCAATACAAACTCAGCTTCGCCTTTAAAATATCCTGCAGCTTTTTTCAAACCACCACCAGTTTCTAAAACTGAATCAGTTTCATCAGAAATTGTTACCTCACTACCCCAGCCTTTGTTCGTCTGAATTGCATTTGTTATCTGGTCTGCAAAATGATGCACATTCACGATCACTTCATTTATACCAAACTGCTGTAGATACTCAATATTTCGCTGCAACAAACTCTTTCCTCTCACTACAGCTAAAGCTTTTGGATGATGATCTGTCCATGGTTTTAATCTCGTGCCCAATCCTGCTGCCAGTATCATTGCTTTCATAACGATCTTACCCAGTTTTTTTCATTCGTGTGATTCAATTCAATTTTTACATTGTACTTGTTCTTCAAATGTCTTGCTGTTTGTTCGGCAGCATAAACACTTCTATGTTGCCCACCGGTGCAACCAAAATTGATCATCAAATTCTTAAAGCCTCTCTTCAAATAATCTTCTACCGAAATATCCACAAGATCAAAAACACTATTCAAAAAATCCTGCATCTTGGTTCGTTGTTCTAAAAAATCAATCACAGATTTATCCCTTCCACAAAACGTTTTATACTCATCAAATCTTCCCGGATTTAATATACCTCTCATATCAAAAACAAAACCACCTCCATTTTCAGAATCATCCACAGGTAGTCCTTTCTTGTAAGAGAAACTATTGATCTTTACAACCAAGGGTGTATGCTCATCAGCTTTTACGGTTTCAAATCTTTGTATCATCTCATCATCAACAATCATCTTCAAAGCTTTATTGAATTCAGGAAGATCAATACCCAGATCCATATTTTTTACAAACCATTGCAGGTTATGCAAAGCCAACGGAATACTACTAAGGAAATGAGCTTTACGTTGGAAGAAACCCCTGAAACCATAAGCACCTAATACCTGAAGTAATCGGATCAATACGTAACCATTATACTGGTGTACAAATGTGCTCCTGTTAATAGGTTGAGGCAACAAACTATCTACTTCATCCATGTAATAATTCAGCAGACTGGTCTTCCATTCATCACTCAACTCAGCTTTTGCCTGCCATAACATTGATGCAACATCGTACTGCAAAGCACCATGCATTCCACCCTGGTAATCTATAAAATATACTTCTTCATCTTTCACAATTATGTTCCTGCTTTGAAAATCACGGAACATAAAAAATTTATATTGCGTTCTTGTGAGGTAAGTACTCAATGCATCAAAATCATCCAGCATTGCCTGTTTGTCGTAGGGCTGTTTCAATGTATCAAGAAAATAATACTTGAAGTAAAGCAGATCACTCATTATTGCCTGCTTGCCAAACTCTTTTGCTGTTAAACACCAGTCATAATTTAAACTATGGTCTCCCAGAATTTGTATTCTTGCCAATTGCTTCAGACTTTTTTTAAACAGATTGTAAGCATATTCACCATGACCATGTTCAATCAATTTATCTAACAAACTTTCCGTTCCAAGATCTTCCTGTATGTAAACAGAAACATCATCGCTGATAGCCAAAATTTCAGGTACCGGCAGATTCCTTTGCTTGAAGTGCATGCTGAAATTAATAAAGGTGCGATTCTCCTGGATGTTCAGATTATAAGTTGCTATGAAAGTTTCATCTGCTGAATAAATACGGAAATAAGTTCTATCGCTACCACTCTGTGGAAGTTTCTCGATCCTGTCTGCAGGTTTGCCTTTAAAAGTTTGGAATAAAGATGATACTCCTTCGATTGCTCCTTCCATTACAAGTGTTTAAGCGAAAATAGAATATTTATGAACCTGTCACCTTATCTCCATTCAACTGTCGTTGCGTCGCACACTTGTACAACATAACGTTTAGCAGCAATGATTCGGCAATGATCTGTCAAAGATTAATATCAACTTCATTTTCCCAGTTAGCCCTGATAGATATTTTTCTGGGTAATGACTGAACGATCTCCGGTTGTTTCTTCAGCTTAAAATTTCCGGGATCCCAGGTTCCATTTTTATTCGCATCAAACAGAATACGCAGATCATATTCTCCTGGCTTAAACAGATTTCTTCTCCATTCTCTGCCTGTTAATACAACAGAATCAATCACAACATCATTCTGAACGATCTGCAACACAGGATTTTTAGTAAGATCAATATTGTTGAAACGCAATCTGACTTGTCCATAATCGTCAGCATCATTTGCTCTGAGTGTAAGGGTGTCAGCTTTTGTTAATGTTACTCCTTCTGCATCTGCTACTGCATCTTTTTGAATGATGAGTTTATAGATACCGCTTAAGCTCCATGCATGCTGAATAGTAACTCGTGTACTGTTACTATCTAAGATTGTGCGATAATCAGTAATTCGATTAAAATTTGTATCTGCTAAAATAAATTTGGAACTATCGAATGTTTTTAGCTTCCTGTTAAAATCAAGGTGAAGTGGTGTGAGCACATCTTTGTTGCTTCCCTCTGCATTTGAATATCTTAGTCTTCTATCCTGGTTACGAGTATTGGTGCCTGTTGACCCTCCTGAAGTTACAGTAGCTTTTCTTTTAGCTTCTCTATATGCATACAAAGTAACCGGAGAAGGATTTGCTGTAGCATTTACTGGACTATTAAGAAAGGCAAACAATTGGGTGCTATCATCATATCGTTTTAGATAATTATTTTCTCCCTGCACTACATAAACAGAAAACTGTGCTGCAGGAAGATTACTAAAAGTAAAATTTCCTGAACTATCTAATTTGGTATAATAACGTGGTCTTTGTTTTATGATAGCAGAATCTTCAAGGTTCTGATGCAACACAGCGATCAATGTACTATCGATCTTTCCTGTTTCTGCAAGAATAACTTTACCGCTTAAAGTATTTGCATCAATAGTTGATCCGGTAGAAAATATATAAGTGAAGTCTTCCAAAACATTTCCTTCATTCACATCTCTTATGGCTTTACCAAAATTGATAGAATAAGTGGTATTAGGTTCTAGAGTGTCATTTAGACGAATAGTTACATTTCTTAATCTGCTGGTAATTGTAGGAGTATTTGCAAGTGTAGGTGAAATGATCACATTCTGTGTTACATCTTGTAGTTGATCTACATACTCATTAAAGGTGAGCACAATCCTGCCTGGCTTTACATTCCTGGATGAATCAGGTGGTGTGGCTGAAACTAACATCGGAGGCAAACTATCTCTTGGTCCACCGGTTGGCGGAATAATATTAGCACATCCTGTTAAGCCAAATACAAAGGCTGAAATAAAGATTACTACAAAAAAATATTGAAATGTTGCTCTCATTAAGTGATGCAAACATAAATTGTTTAGCTACAGTAGAACGCAAAACATTTATTAATAATCATTTAAACCGGTTTGTTCAATGGCTTCCGGTTCAGCTTCATTCATATCGTGTAATGCTATCGCAAGATCATTACTCTTTACAAATCCGCACCAATGACATTCTTCTTTACCACACCCAACATAAAATTCTCTATTCTGAATTTTTTCCCAAACATCTTCTATCTGCTGTGTTACTGTTGTAATATCTTGTTGAGTGATCAAAACTTTTTGCCTGATGTAATTCTTCTTATTATCAG
The DNA here is from genome assembly GCA_023386555.1 of Bacteroidota bacterium. GTDB lineage: Bacteria > Bacteroidota > Bacteroidia > Chitinophagales > Chitinophagaceae > JAEZDC01. The sequence goes on from JAEWJK010000001.1 coordinate 54,956, forward strand.
GTTCTATAAAATCAAATTCACTGCTCACCACGTTCCATTCTTGCTTAGAATTATCTACAAGAAGTTTATAGAAAACAGCCTGTCTCCAATAATCTCCACCATTGGATTCTTTATCATTGGGTGGCAGCAATTTTGCTTTAGCATTTTCTGGATTACCTGTTTTATAATCTACAACATTCACATCTTTACCATTAAATTCAAGCTTATCCAGTTTGCCTTTTAATGGAACACCGTTCACTACAACATTTCTGATATTTCTTTCAATGGAAACGATCTTATTCCATTGATCGTGATATTTATCGTAATAGTTTGAAAGCACATCTTTGCCATATTCCATTCGTCTTGAAAACTGCTCTTTGGTGAAGCTTTCCCTATGTCGTTTCATGAACCATTCAAAATCGCCGATGAATATTTCTTTTGATGGAAATTCATTCTTACCACTATCCTGCATTTTCCTGAACAATTGTTCCAATGCATAGTGGACAGCAGATCCAAATTCAGTCGACTCATTTTTTGGTGAAGGAATACGTATAAGGTTCTTGAAATAAAACTCCAGCGGACATTTAAGATAATTATTCAATGCCGTTACGTTCATCACAAACTTATCCAGCAATCTTGTGATCAGATCTTTTTCTATCTGTTCAATTTCAGGTGCTATTGCATCTCCAAATTGCAAAGCCTGGAACTCTGCGATAACTTCTGGAGTGAGTATCACTTTCTCAACCGGCAAATTATGCTGGTCATGTATTTCGGCAATGAACATAGATGGTTCCATTTCTTTTCCATCATTCCTGAACTTGCTGTATGATATATGCAAATGCTGTTCAGCTCTTGTTAATGCAACATAAAATAATCTTCTTAGCTCCTCCTGCTCCAGATGCTTTGGCTGAGATTCAAACATGGTATCAGGAAAAGAATAACCACCTCCCGGTTTTCTTTTCTTTTCCCAGAAAGCTGCATTGCAACCAACAAAAAACACATGTTCAAATTCAAGTCCTTTACTGCCGTGTGCTGTTAACAGGTTTACACCTTTATCGCTACCACTTACCTGTACAAGAGGAATAGACAGGTTTTCTTTTTCCATCAGCTCGAAAATATTCACCAGGTCCTGCAGTTTCATTGAAGGATTACGAGCTGTTTCCTCTTTTACAAAATCAAACAAAGCAGTAAGTACCTGTAATAACCAATGCTTTTCCTTACTCTGCATGATTATTTTCAACACACCGGCTTCCCTGATGATATACTCAAACAATTGTTGCAATGTTACATTAGCTACTTCACCAACCAACATTTCAATTACAGCACTGGCATGTTTCAGATTCTCATTAATGCCTTGGCTGAAAAGATCCTTCGGAGGAGTTGTTGCTTTCTCGTGCAGCAATCTTCTTAACGACTTTTTATTATCGCTGAACTGTGTTTCCGCAGAAGCAATACTCAGTTTCGCAATTTCTATTGGTGGAATATTAAACCAGTCGAAATGCAAAATCTCAAATAACATCTCATCGCCACTGTAAGGAATATCATGTTCTGTACACAGGTAACGGAACATGAGGATGATCTTTTGTGCAAGAGGAATCGTCAACAGGTTCATACTTCTCTTGCTGTACACTGGTATGTTTCGAAGTTTGAAATATTGCGTTAACTCTTCTCCGTATTTATTTTCTTTATAGATCACAGCGATCCTTCCATGATCTACCAGGTGTAAAAGCTTTTCGATCTTCAGCACCACATCTATCATTTCCTGCCTTTGTGTTTCGTATTCTCGTATAACAGGATGATGATTCAGCTGATTGATCTTAATATTTGCAGCTAACAATTCTTTACTTAGTCCATCAATCTGTTTGATGAGCCTCTCGTTGTTGTTATCGATAACGGCTTTTGAGATATTTAAGATCGGTTGTGTAGAACGATAGTTATTTGTAAGTACCAGCGTCATCAAATCTTTCTCATACTGTTTGGCAAAACGCAACATGTTCTCAACGTTTGCTCCCTGGAAACGATAGATACTTTGATCATCATCACCCACCACAAAAACATTCGGCTTATCCCAATAATTTATCAGGAGTTCTACCAGTTTGTTTTGTGTTCCGCTGGTATCCTGGTATTCATCAACCAAAATATAAAGAAACTGTTCCTGGTATCGGCGAAGCAGGTTTTCATTGTTAGAGAAAGCATCTATCACCCAATTGATCATATCATCAAAATCATACCGGTTCTTCTTACGCATCAACTGCTGAAAATTGCCAAACTCACAAACGGCAGCTTTCAGCTTTTCCATCTTCTCAATTTCTTCCGCTATCTTATCTAAACGAACATCACCTTTTTTAAATTCTTTTGTTGCACGTTTGGCAATGTATTCTTCACGGGTATGAAGACTGTCTATATAATTTTTAATACTGTCACAAATAAAATCACTCGTCCATCCTTCACGTTTCATTGTACTGAACAATGATTGCAGGTTATTGATCTCATAATACACATCTCCACGATATCTTTTCAAAGGATGATTTTTTGGAAACGCATCGATCAATTGTTTGAACAGTTCTATCTTCTCCAGATCAGAGATCGGATCAAGAGCAGTTTTTTCAAATAGAGAAAGATTTTCTTGTATTACATCGTTACAAAAAGCATGAAACGTGTAAATATTGACCTTGTAAGCATCAGCACCAATGAAGTTTACCAATCTTTTTCGCATTGCAACGACACCTGCATCGGTATAAGTGAGGCAAAGAATATTTTCAGGAAGCGCATCGGTATCGAGCAAGATCTTACCAATCCTTGCACTTAAAATTTGGGTTTTACCAGTACCGGGACCAGCAATAACCATTACAGGGCCGTCAATGGTGTCAACAGCTTTCTTTTGTTGTTCATTGAGAGAGGAGTATATCTTCTGAAAATTTTCGTGCAGTTTCATCCTTTCAAAAATAACAAAAGAGGCTGCTAAATCGATGTTAGTTTTGAACTAAGTTGCAGAAAGCTTGTTTGATAGATATGTCAAAGACTTACGCATTAAAATTTATACAGAAAATTCCAGGCAGTTTAGATGAGGCATGGAAGTTTTTTAGTGATCCTGCGAACCTGGTGAAGATCACTCCAACTGCTTTTGATTTTAAAGTGATCAGCAAACATCATGGTGATAAAATGTATCCGGGCCAGATCATAGAATACAAAGTGAAACCGTTGTTAGGCATTCCATTTTACTGGATGACTGAGATAACACATGTAAAGGATAAAGAATTCTTTGTGGATGAACAACGTTATGGGCCATACTCATTATGGCATCATCAGCATTTATTTAAAGCGATAGAAGGAGGTGTAGAGATGACGGATATTGTACACTACAAACTACCGATGTGGTTTATAGGAGATATCGCAAATGCATTAATGGTGAGGAGAAAGCTAAATTATGTTTTTCAGTATCGATTTGAACAGGTGGAGAAGATATTTGGGAGGTTTAATACATAGGAGTTAGTTTCACGCAAAGACGCAAAGGAGCAAAGAATGTTGATTAAGTGGTAAATGGCTGAATAAAGAACAGAAAGTACAAGTGAGTGACACAACGAAGCTCAATAGTAGTACTACAGCCGAAATAATAATTCTTTATATGCCTTATGTTTCTTTGTAGTAATTAACCTGGAATTCTGGAAATATATTTCTCTATTTCCTTGATCTGCTCAACCACTTGTTTGGTTGTTGGCTTACAGGCTTTGGCTTTGCGATAAAAATCTTTGGCAGCTTTTAAAGAACGCATATCGCCTTTGTTCATAAATATCTGGCACATGCTGAGGTAAGCAACAGCCTCACTTTCCTTATCAGGAATTCCGGAACGGATGGCAGCTCTGATATAACCCTCACCTTCTTTCATATTACCTCTTTGCAAAGCCATCATGCCGAGTTGCAATTTGTTGGCACCTTCAGCCTCAGGCATTGGAGCACCAAGACTTGAACTTTTCTTCAGGTGTTTTTCAGCTGTATCGAAATCCTGCTCCATCATGGCAAGATTTCCTTTGATGGTAAAATAGGTTGAACGGATCGGTTTGATCAATAGGCCAGGAAACCAGATAGTGTTTAGTATTCTTTTAACCTCATCAATATTTCCCTGCTCCATTGGTTCTTGTATCAAACGCATTGGACCAATCAAAAAATGACTTAACAATCCGATCAAAGCCAGGAAATATAAGATGAAAGCAGGCCAGAAACCGCTGGTATAATGAACGAAAACAGCTAGAGCAATAGCAACTAAGCTAAGCCAGAAACGATATTTGATGATAATATTATAAAACTTCATATTCCTCAGTTACAAGGCGGCAAAAGTACAGATTAACGAACAAAGTAGTCGCTTATTTGTTTTATAACGATATTGTAATCTTCAGTGTTTAAAAGGTATATAACTTGCAGTTACACATTTAAATTTTACTACATGAAATGTCCGAATTGTGCTGAAACACTTGTGATGACCGACAGGCAGGGAGTTGAAATTGATTATTGTCCGAAATGCCGTGGTGTATGGTTAGACAGAGGTGAACTGGATAAGATCATAGAAAGATCTGCAGAGTTTGAGAATAATCAAAATGCTCAGCAACAGCAGCAAGCTCCACCTCCACCACCTCCTTCATATCCACAACAACAAGGGTATGGTTACAATAAAGGATATGGACATGATCCATATTATCATAAAAGAAAAAAGAAAGGCTTCTTAGGAGATTTTTTTGATTTCGATTAGGCGGAGAAGGTAACGAAGAGAATTTTTGGATATACTACCAGAGAAGTTTGTTTTAAAGAGATAAGATAGGTTGAATTTTGAAGTGGTTATCGCAGAGGGATTGTTTGCTTGGCAAACAATTAAAAACGATTTTAAAATAGTTTTCACCTCTGCGAAAAACTCTTATTCTCTGCGGTTATATTCTTAATGGCAAGTTTTTACGGCTTTGCTATGTGGCTGAAAATTCAATGTTCTTCTCAATAGATTACAGGAACTATCCGAGCTGTCGGTACCATGAGGAAAGTAGTTAAATCATACCTTAGGAACAAAGCAAAACAATAGCCGTGCTAGATAAAAAAAGGACGATATGACTCGTCCTTTTCTTTTTACAAGTGTGTAAAGGTCTTAATTCGAATAATTTGTGCTTACATCTTCGGATTATTCGAGTCTAATCCTTCCATATGTTTATCTTTCTTCATTGCTACTTTATACAATACAAACGCCATGAAAGCAAACAACAATGTTCCTAAAATATAATAGCCACCTTCACCCAAAGCACTGGTTAAACCATGTTCAGCATTCACTTTTCCAAGGCCTGCAGCAGTTGTATCAAAACCAGAAAGCACAGCGATAATCACTCCTGCAACAGCACCTCCAGCTACAAGTCCGGTAGCAAATAAACTTCCTTTACCCAACTCTTCTTCCTGTGCAATTGATTCATCTTTTTTCAGTTTTCTCCACGTTACAATACCTCTTATCAAACCACCAATAAATATTGGCAATGTGGTTGACAAAGGAAGATAAGCACCTACTGCAAAGCTGAGAGATTTGATGCCGCAAAGTTCCATTACAATAGCCAGAAACACTCCTACTAAAACAAATTGCCAGTCAAGGTTGAATGACAAAATTCCTTTTGCCAATGTAGCCATTAATGTTCCCTGTGGTGCAGGATATGTTGCAGAACCAATAGCATGTTTCATTGTTGGATCTTCCGCTAACATGGCTGCTGTAGGTGTATCCAAAAATTTAACCGTTAAACCAATAACGATAGAAGAAACAATCACACCAATGAATAATGCTATCTGCTGATACTTTGGTGTAGCTCCAACAATGTATCCACTTTTCAAATCTTGTGATGTCGCACCTGCATTTGCTGCAGCAATACAGATCAATCCACCAACTACTAAAGCCATTGGCTCATAAGCTTTACCACTCCATCCTACAGCAATAAAGATCAAACAGGTTCCCATTAAAGTTGCAATGGTCATTCCGCTGATTGGATTATTAGAAGAACCGATCAAACCAACGATTCTTGAGGAAACGGTAACGAAGAAAGCACCGAAGATCACCACCAGTAAACCGATCAGTAATTTTTGTCCAACACCATCACCCGGAATTTGTGGTAAGAAGGCCATTAGCAATATCAACACAAGACTTCCAATACCTACAATCTTCATTGAAAGATCTCTTTCTGTTCTTGGAACAGCAGCATCGGCATCAGCACCAGTTTTCTTGAGAGAGCCAAGACTTCCTTTGAAAGATGAAATGATAGTTGGGATCGTCTTTATCAATGTAATAAAACCTCCTGCAGCCACAGCTCCGGCACCAATCTGACGGATATATGCATAATAGATAGCAGCAGAATAATCACTGAAGGTTTTTGTTAACGGATCCCATCCACCTCTTCCACCAGCCAAAGCAATATCAGTCATGTAACCCAACTTTTGTTGTTGTAATGCAATTACTTCAGCAGGAACAAGAGAAGCCAATAAAGGAATAGCAACCAACCATGCAAACACACCACCGGCAACCAATACACCGGCTATCTTCGGACCAATGATGTAACCCACACCTAAATATTCAGGCGTGATCTCTCCACTCACTCTTGCAGAAGGGAAAAATTTATTTGCCTGCTTCGTCATGTAGTAAGGTGCTTCAGCAATTACATGAAACACTTTTTGCAGCAATGCATAAGCAAAAGCAAAACCCAAACCCCAGAAAGCGGTCTTTGCAAAATCACCACCTTTCTCACCAGCGATCAATACATCACCACAAGCTGTTCCTTCAGGATAAGGAAGCACATTGTGTTCTTTAACGATCAGTGATTTTCTTAACGGAATCATCATCAATGTTCCGAGAATACCACCAAAAATTGCCAGCGTAAGAATGGTCATGTAGTTGAAGAAATTGGCACTTTCCGGATCACTTAAAAAAAGAAAACCCGGTAAAGTAAAAACCACACCTGCTGCAACACTTTCACCTGCAGATCCTGTTGTCTGGATGATATTGTTCTCAAGAATAGTTGTTTTTAAAAATCTTCTGCCGAGGGTAATTGCAATTACAGCAATCGGAATGGAAGCGGAAACGGTAAGACCGGCTTTTAAAGCAAGATAAACAGTTGCAGCCCCGAAGATGATTCCGAAGATGCTACCCATTACAATTGACTTGACGGTAAACTCTTTTACCCTTGCATTATCAGGAATGAATGGTTGAAACTTTTTCTGCACAGCCATTGAAGTTGGTTTTGGTTGGGATAAATATAAATACAAAAGGCGATGAAATATTCATCGCCTTTTGGCTTAGTTCTGTTCATCACACTTCGAGAGCCTCAGTGTGACATGTGCTATGATAATCCTTTTTCTTTCATGATCCTGTTCAACCATTTGAGCATAGCAAAACACATAATGGCTGCAGCCAAGAGTAAACAGAAGTTCAATAAGAAATAATTCTTCTTATCATCGTATGTATCCCACATGGTAGCAAGTACACCTGATAATTTATTTCCGATAGAAGTTGATAAGAACCACCCACCCATCATCAATGAAGTAATTCTTACCGGACTGAGTTTCGATACCAGCGATAATCCCATCGGACTCAACAATAACTCACCGATTGTGATCACACCATAACTACTGATGAGCCATAATACACTTGCTTTTTCAGCTCCGTTATTATTTGCAGCCACTGCAGCCACCATTACCAATGCTGACAAACCTGAGATCAATAATCCGAATGCGATTTTTGTTGCCGTTGATGGTTCTTTGTTTCTTCGTCTTAAGAATGCAAAAAATGCAACAATCAAAGGCGTTAGGATAATAACCCAGCCTGGATTGATAGATTGACTCAGGTTGGTTGCCCAAAGACTAACAGCATTGCCATCTGTGGGTCTGTCTTCTGCAGGTATATTTCTAAAATAAGTGGGATAATTATACTCTTTCACCACTTGTCCGTCTGCTGTTTTCTGCAAACGAAATTGTTCATCATACAATGCAACCGAATCTTTTGCATACTTAAGTGGTTGTGATAAGCTGAATGTTCCAAAAACTTTTTCAGCCGTACCACTCATGCTTCTGTCAGTATAACGATCGGCCCAGGTATTCAATGCCGAACCGTTTTGCTTAAACACTGCCCAGAACAAAACAACTACTGCGAAAATCGCAAGCAATGCAGCAATCGGTCTCTTCTCATCTTTCGGTGCTTTAAAATAAAGCGATGCATAAAAGATGATCACCGGAATACATGCAAAGATGAATGCATCGGTAGAGTCTGATCCAACCAAAGCACCGGGTATTAACCAACCAATAACTCCAGCTACGATTGATGGAACAAGGATCAACATTACAATCTTGCTCATCGACATATCATTTGGACCAACACCTTTCTTTATATCGAAAGCTTTGTAATGTTTTGTGCCGACAAGAAACACCATAACACCAATGAACATTCCTAATCCTGCAGCTAAAAATGCATAAGCCCAACCAAACAAAATATACAAAGCTGCACCGAAGAAATTGCAGATGAATGCACCGATGTTGATGCCCATGTAAAAAATATTATAGCCATCATCCTTTTGATCTTTATACTGAGGAGTGGTATATACATTACCTAGTAAAGTAGAAATGTTTGGTTTGAAGAAACCGTTTCCGATGATCACAAGTGTCATTGAAAGATATAACATCGGCAAACTATGAACGGCCATTAAACAATAACCTACACCCATCATTATTCCACCAATAATGATAGACTTTCTGTAGCCCAGGTATCTGTCTGCTAATAATCCACCAAGAAACGGTGTTAAGAATACAAGACCGATGAAAGTCCCGTACAGATCGGCTGATTCAGCTTCTGTCATAGCAAAACCCTGCTTTACATCTTTCAGGTAAAGCGTAAAAATTCCGATCATCAGGTAGTAACCAAATCGTTCCCACATTTCGGAAAAGAAAAGGTAAGGCAATGCTTTAGGATGTTTCTTCCACATAAACAATCATTAGAGGTAAATAAAAAAGGAGTTGATAATTCAACTCCTTTGCAATGATATTGAAAAAATGCTAAGATTCTCCTGTTCTTTCTTTCACAATAGCGTTGAGCGATTTTATTCTTGAAAGAATTAATATTCCACCAACGAATGCAGCCACAACAAGTATTAAGAAAAACATTTTCTTATCGGTGAAATCATCCCAGAATGTGGTCATTACACCTGCAACTTTACCACCAATAGAGGTCGATAAAAACCAGCCACCCATTAATAATGAAGTTAACCGTGGTGGGGAAAGTTTAGAAACCAATGATAAACCAATAGGGCTTAAGAATATTTCACTGATGGTGAAAATGAAGTACGTTAGCCATAACCATATAGCTGCAGCTTTATGCGTATAAACTGATGGAACAGACATTATAGCAAACACCATGACGAGTGATGAAAGTCCGGATATAAATAACGCCATACAGAATTTCCATGCTGTCGTCGGTTCTTTTCCTCTTCGTCTTAATGCATCGAACAAGGGCACAAATAATAATGTAAGTGCAACGATAAACAATGGATTGAGTGATTGGAACAACTCTGTGTTCACCAGTTTTTGTGATCCTTTTGGTCGATCTTCTATCGGTACATTATTAAAGTATGGATCAGGCCCCATCGACTGAATATCTTTTCCAGTTTCATCTTTAATACTTACGAGATAAGGATCAACTTTAGTTACCATTCTATCGGTATCACTTACTGTTTGAAGAAAGCCTAATTTACCAGCTATTTTTTCAGTTGTCTCAGAAACACTTCGGTCAGTATGTTTCTCTGCCCAAAGCGTTAAGCCTGTTGAATTTTGATTGTAAATCGTCCAGAAAGCAACGGCTATTGCAAAAATGAATAGTAAAGCACCGATCGCTCTTTTATCAGAACCTGATGCCTTCACCCATAGAGAAACATAGAAACCAATGATCGGTAAACATGCAAAAATGAAAGCATCATTAGCCTGGCTTCCCATGATAGGAGAACCAAACAATTGTGTAGGAACGATCCAGCCAATAACGCCAGCAATGATAGCCGGAACGAAAACGTATAAAACGATCTTCGAAAGCGGCATGTCTTCTTTCTGTACCGGTTTTTTTACATCGGCATGCTTAACTTCTTTCAGGTTCATAGCAAGGATAATCATACCTATAATCAAACCTACACCTGCAGCAGCAAAAGCATAACCCCATCCATATGCATTACGTAAATAGGCTGCCACGAAATTGCAGACGAAAGCTCCGATGTTAATACCCATGTAAAAGATGTTGTAAGCATTATCTTTTAACGGCTTCAGATCTTCACGGTTATAGATATTCCCAAGTAAGGTTGAGATATTAGGTTTGAAGAAACCATTTCCTACGATAATCAATCCAAGCGAAACATACATGGCAGTATCACCAGGAATGGCAAGTCCCAGATAGCCTGCAGCCATCAAACTTCCACCAAGGAAAATTGATTTTGTATATCCTAAATATCTATCGGCAATCAATCCTCCGATAAAAGGCGTTAGATAAACCAATGCAATGAAGCTTCCCACAACATCAGCTCCCATGTCTTGCGAAAAGCCTTTACCACCAGTGGTATTATCTATTAAATACAAAAAGAGAATGCCCACCATCAGGTAATAAGCAAATCGTTCCCACATTTCGGTGAAGAAGAGTGCATACAAGGCTTTGGGGTGTCTGGCCTTTGCAATCGTTTTTTCCATTGATCGAAATTTTAAATTAATCAGTTGGTTTAAGTGCCTAAAGTAAAGCAAATTATTTTTCCAACGTAGCTATTCATCAAGTTTAGTAATTGTGCCGATATTCGCCACACATTATAGATTATGAATATTCTTTTGTTAGGATCTGGTGGAAGAGAACATGCTTTAGCCTGGAAATTGAAGCAAAGCAAACATTGCAATCAACTTTTTATTGCTCCCGGAAATGCAGGAACAGCTGAAGTTGGAACCAATCTGAACATTGGCGTTAATGATTTTGCAGGAATTGAAAATGCAGTCAAAGAACATCAGATCAATATACTCATCGTGGGACCCGAAGAACCTTTGGTGAATGGCATTTACGATCATTTTAAACAAAACAAAGAACTCATCGTTGTCGGGCCATCTGCAAATGGTGCACAATTGGAAGGAAGCAAGGCTTTTTCCAAAGAATTCATGCAAAGGCATAATATTCCAACAGCCGGATATGCTGAGTTTACCAAAGAAAATTTTGAAGAAGGAAAGCAATACATAACCCAACAATCATTACCAATTGTATTAAAAGCTGATGGTTTGGCTGCCGGAAAAGGTGTGGTGATCGCTCAATCACATGGAGAAGCTTTGCTAACCTTTGAGGAAATGATCATCAATGAACAATTCGGAAAAGCTTCGAATAAAGTAGTGATAGAAGAATTTTTGCAGGGAATTGAAGTCAGTGTATTTGCATTGACGGATGGAAAAGATTATAAGATCATTGGTCATGCAAAAGATTATAAACGTATTGGTGAAGGAGATACAGGACCAAATACCGGTGGAATGGGTTGTGTAACACCTGTTCCGTTCATTAATGATGTGTTTTTGAAAAGAGTGGAAGAAAGGATCATTCAGCCAACCATTAACGGACTGCACAAAGAGAACATCGAATACAAAGGATTTGTATTTTTTGGATTGATGAATGTAAATGGAGAGCCAATGGTAATTGAATACAATTGCAGAATGGGTGATCCTGAAACGGAAGTGGTGATGCCAAGACTGAAGAATGATCTTGTTGAATTATTCCTAGCGATGCACAATGAAAATTTGAATGCAATTGAAATAGAATACGATGATCGGTGTATTGCAACAGTGATGGCTGTAAGTGGTGGTTATCCTGGTGATTATCGAAAGAATTTAGCCATTCAAGGTTTAGATAGTGAATTGCAGGACAGCATTATTTTTCATGCAGGTACTAAACAAGAAGGTGACAACGTTGTTACGAATGGAGGAAGAGTATTGGCTGTTACATCGTATGGCGTTTCGTTGCAGGATGCTGTTACAAAAAGCAGGAAAGTATTAGAACAGATATCGTTCGAAGGAATGTATTACCGGAAAGATATTGGTTATGAGTTCAGCATCTGAGACATTTCCAACAATTGAAACAGAAAGATATTTGCTGCGAAAGATCGTTTCAACAGACCAGCAAAAAATCTATGAGGGATTATCACATCCTGAAGTGATAAAATACTATGGTGTTTCGTATTCTTCTTTCGAGGCAACAAAAGCCCAGATGGATTTTTATAATGAACTTTTAAGCAACGAGACCGGAATTTGGTGGGCTATTTGCCAAAAGCAGAACCATCAATTTATTGGAGCCTGCGGTTTCAATAACCGGATGAAAGAACATAGAAAAGCGGAGATCGGTTTTTGGTTGCTGCCCGAATTCCAGCAGAAAGGTTATATGAGTGAAGCTGTGAAGAAAGTCATTGAATATGGTTTTACAGAGATGAACCTTCACCGGATAGAAGCGATCATAGAAACAGGAAATGATAACAGCAGCAAGCTACTTCGAAAGATGGGTTTTGCTTATGAAGGAACCAACAAAGAATGCGAAATAAAGAATGGAAGATTTATTGACCTGGAAGTATATGCATTGCTGGAAAAAAGCTAAATAAAGAACAGAATGTACAAGTGAGTGACACAACGGAAGATCAGTAGAAAATCTACAGCCGGTCAACTAAAAAAATATTCGCTTAAGATTTGCTAAACCCCTGAAAAATCAATCATTTGAAGTTTTGTGGATTCAACTTTATTCTTTCACTTTGCAACATTCGACTAACATAAGAATTTTATATATAAATGGGACTATTTAACTGGTTTACACAAGATATTGCTATAGACCTTGGCACCGCTAACACCCTGATTATCCATAATGAAGAGATCGTTGTAAATGAACCTTCGATCGTTGCTTTGGACAGAAATAATCCGAAACATGTTATTGCTGTGGGAAAGAGAGCATTGATGATGCACGAAAAAACTCATGAAAGCATCAGAACGGTTCGTCCGCTGAAAGATGGTGTAATTGCCGATTTCAATGCTGCCGAGCTGATGATAAGGGAAATGATCAAAATGATCTATCCTAAAAAACCACTTTTCCCGCCAAGCTGGAGAATGATGATCTGTATTCCATCTTCTATTACCGAAGTGGAAAAAAGAGCGGTTCGTGACAGTGCTGAACAGGCCGGAGCAAAAGAAGTTTATCTTTTACACGAACCAATGGCTGCAGCTTTGGGTATTGGTATTGATGTGGAAGAACCGGTTGGTAATATGATTATTGATATTGGTGGTGGTACAACAGGTATTACTGTAATTGCACTAGCAGGTATCGTATGTGATCAGTCAATAAGAATTGCCGGTGATGAATTCACTGCTGATATTATGGAAGCACTTCGTCGCTACCACAGTTTATTAATTGGTGAAAGAACTGCTGAGCAGATCAAAATTCAGATCGGTGCTGCAATGAAAGACCTTGACGTTCCACCAGATGATATTCCGGTAAATGGTCGTGACCTTGTAACTGGTATTCCAAAACAGATCATGGTGAGTTACCAGGAAATTGCTGAAGCTTTAGATAAAAGCATCTTTAAAATTGAAGAAGCGATATTGAAAGCTTTAGAAACAACGCCACCTGAACTGGCTTCTGATATTTACCGAAGAGGTTTATACTTAACCGGTGGTGGTGCTTTGTTAAGAGGTTTGGACAAACGCCTCAGCCAGAAAATAAAACTTCCTGTTCATGTAGCTGATGATCCACTGAAAAGTGTGGTAAGAGGCACAGGAATAGCACTTAAAAATTACAGTAAGTTTCCGTTTATAATGAGATAAATTAGCTGTAAGCTGCAGGCTTAAAATAATAAGCCGGCTTACAGCTTAAAGCTTACAACCCTTGCGAAATATCTTTCTATTCATACGTCGTTATCTCAACTTCATCATCTTTCTGGTATTACAGATCGTGTGTATTGCTATCCTGGTAAAATATAACAGAACACATGAGGCTGTATTTGCCAATTTGTCGATGGAAACTACAGGTTGGATAGACAAACAATATAGTGGCGTAGAAGATTATTTTCACCTGAAAGCAGAGAACAAAAAACTGGTGGATGAGAATAATACGTTGAGAAATATGCTGTCTACAAATTTCAGCGGACCAGATACGACAAAAACTTTTTTCATTGATAGTTTGATGAGAGATACCACAGGACGAATCAGGAAATTCACCTGGTTACCTGCTAAAGTGATCAATAACTCCATCAGTTCTCAAACAAATTTCATCACATTAGAAAGAGGTGCTAACCAGGGTGTGAAGAAAGGTATGTCAGTCGTTGCTCCGGGCAATAGCATTGTAGGTGTGGTGGTAGGTGTAAGTAACAATTACAGCATTGTAATGAGTTTATTGCACCGTAACAGCAAGGTGAGCAGTATGCTGAAGAAAGACAATAATGCCGGTAGTTTGGAATGGGATGGAAAAGATCCACAGGTATTAACGCTGAAGAATATTCCTAAAAGTGCTAAAGTGGTAAAAGGAGATACGGTTCTTACCAGTACTTACTCTTCGAATTATCCTTACGGATTAATGGTAGGAACAGTTTCATCTATTGGTGCAGATCCTTCCAGTAACTTTTTTACGTTGAAACTAAAACCAGCAACTAATTTCTCAGCTATACAATATGTTTACCTGGTAGATAACCTTCTTTTTGCGGAACAAAAACAATTGGAAGAAGAAATAAAGACCACAAACTAATGTCAGACCTGGTTAAAAATATTATCCGTTTCATTTTATTCCTGCTGTTGCAGGCTTATGTGCTGAATAATATTCCGCCTTTGCACCAGTTCATTGTGCCTTACCTGTATTTCCTTTTTCTTTTGTGGCTGCCATTCAGCATGAATCGTTTTGCATTGCTGATGATCGCTTTCATATTTGGACTGTGTATGGATTTTTTCACCAGCACACCAGGTTTACATGCAGCACCATGTTTATTGATAGCTTATATAAGACCTTTCCTGCTTGCACTATTGCTTCCACAAGAAACAACAGAGCTTAGTTATGTTGAACCAAGTTTAAAAAGCATGGGTTGGGCTCCTTATTTTGTATATGTGCTGATTCTCACCTTTATGCATCACTCTTACCTGGTGTTGTTAGAATGGTTGCAATTTGGTGATTTCCTTTATTTCCTCGGAAAAGTTACAGCCACTACTGCTATAAGTATGCTGCTGATCTTTTTGACCGAGATGCTTTTCTTTCGTAAAGCCAAGTACCGAACAAATATTGCATAGCTTTTTTATTTACCCAGCCAAGGTTCTGTTCTCATCGTTCCTTGCGTCGCACTCTTGTGCTGAATATCTTCGTTCATCAATGTTCGTAATCCATTCTTCATTCAGGTCTTTAATAAATTTTTATTTGCTCTTTGATGCAAGCTATGCTTTCAAGCATCAATTTTGTATTACACAATCTCTTTTCACTCAAACGATATATGAGGGTCTATAATCAGAGCCGAAGCAGGATTATCCAGTTGATCTTTGTTGCTGTATTCTTACTTATAATTGGTCAGTTGATGAACCTTCAACTGTTTAACGACAAGTACATGGAACTGGCAATGAATAATGCCGTGTACAAAAAGATCGTTTATCCAAGTCGTGGTATCATCTTCGACCGGAAAGGAAAAGCAATTCTCGACAATGTGGCAATGTTCGATCTCACTGTTACACCTTTCCAGGTGAAGAATGTAGATACAACCAGTCTTTGTAACATACTTGCCATTGATACTGCAGAGTTCCGTAAAAGAATGATCACGGCTATAGTAAAAAATGGCAGATATCGTCCATCGGTGTTTGAAGGTTTGGTTTCACCTGCAGTACAAGCAAGGCTCGAAGAGAATATGTATCGCTTTCCAGGCTTTGATCTTTCAGAAAGACCTATTCGAGCATATCCTTTTAAATCTGCAGCACACATTCTTGGTTATGTAGGTGAAGTAGATTCTGCTATCATCAAACAATCGAATTATTTCTATCAAATGGGTGACTATGCAGGCCGTGCAGGGCTTGAAAAAACATATGAACCGATTTTGATGGGTCAAAGAGGTATCAAGTATCTCATCAAAGACAACAAGAATAGAATCCAGGGCTCTTACGAAGAAGGATTATTTGATACTGCTGCAATAGCCGGAAGAAATTTATACAGCAGTATCGATATAGAACTACAACAACTTGCTGAAAAATTATTGAATGGCAAATTTGGAAGTGCTGTTGCCATCAATCCAAAAACCGGTGGCATTTTAGCTATGGCTTCAGCTCCTGGTTACGATCCGAATTTATTAACCGGCTCTGAAAGAAGAAGAAATTTCAGCCGGATGTTTCTTGATACTGCCAAACCACTATTAAACAGGGCTATCAAAGGACAATATCCTCCGGGTTCAACATTTAAGCCGGTTGGAGCATTGGTTGCTTTAGATGAAGGTTTAATTACACCAAGTACAGGCTACCCTTGTGGTGGTGCCTATTATGCTTGTGGCAGACCTGTTCGTTGTACACATGCTGGTGGTGGTCATGCTGCTAACCTGAGACTTTCGATTGCTAATTCATGTAATGCTTATTATGTTCATGCATTTAGAATTGCGGTAGATAATAAAAACTATCCCAATGCACAGGCAGGATACCTTAAGTGGAAAGAATACATGAATGCTTTTGGTTTAGGTGTACGTTTAAAAGTAGATCTGCCAAGCGAAGACAGGGGAAATATTCCCGATACCGGAAGATACAACAGAGACTTCGGTGGTTTTGCCAGGTGGAACAGTTGTAATATCCTCACACTCGGTATCGGCCAGGATAGAATGTTGGCTACGCCTTTGCAATTAGCCAATTCCATGTGCATCATCGCCAATAAAGGATATTATTACACACCTCATTTTATTGACAGTGTACAAAATGAAACAATAGAAGACACTGCATTCCTGGGAAAGTATCGCCAAAAACACACACCATTACATATTCCTGATACGATGTATAATTCTGTTATCCAGGGAATGCATGATGTAACAATTTACGGTACGGCAACAAGAGCAAAATTTCCTGGAGTGAATATGTGTGCCAAAACAGGTACAGCAGAAAACTATACAGTGATCAATGGGAAACCGGTAAAACAAAAGAACCATTCTTTGTTTGTTGCTTTTGCACCGATGGAAGATCCTAAGATCGCTGTAGCTGTAGTTGTTGAAAATTCAGGTTATGGAGGAACATGGGCAGGACCGATAGCATCTTTAATGATGGAGAAATACCTGCATGATACTATTTCTGCTGCACGTCAACCTGAATTGGAAAGAATTGCTGGTGCAGATCTTATTCCGGATGCTATTAAACAATGGTACAAGCGAAGAGATTCTGTTAGGCATGCAAGAGAAAAACAGGTAGATGAAAATGAAACACAGGTATTACCCAAAGTAGAAAAGAAAACAACTTACGATCCTGAAGCCGAACCTAATAGGAAAGAAAGTGACGATACCACTAGCAGGAACCAGGCACCAATGTTAAAGCCGGAAGAGGTGAGGCTAAAAAGAGATTAAGAAAAATGCGTCAACGAAATTCAAATAGTATTTCAAAAGGGTTTGACTGGAGCCTCATCTGGGTGTATATCATTCTTGTACTGATTGGAGTATCAATGATCTTTGCTAATGAATACAAAGAAGGTCAAAGCTTTTTTGAATCTGTGGTCAAGCAAAATACTGATTATGCCAAGCAGGTTTTATGGATCGGAATATGTACAGTTATAGCAACTTTTATTTTACTTACTGATAGCAAATTCTTTACAGCCACTGCTAATCTTTTGTATGCATTTGGAATATTGCTTTGTATCCTGGCCATTGTGATAGGTACAGAAGTAAAAGGTTCCAATTCCTGGATTGTAATGGGTGGATTTCGATTACAGCCTTCTGAACTCACAAAAGTTTTTACGGCTCTTGCGTTAGCTAAATTTATCAGCAGGCAGGAAACTGATTTTTCACGAACACGAAACCAAATCATAGCTGCTGTAATTGCCATTTTACCTGCTGCAATTACAATCATGCAAAATGAAACAGGACTTGCACTTGTTTATTTTGCATTTTTCCTGGTAATGTACAGAGAAGGTCTTCCCCCTTTCATTCTAATACTTGGTGCGTCACTTGGTGTGTTGTTTATTCTTTCACTCATCTATACACCAACGGTCTTATTGATTGCTTACAGCATACTGGCTGTTATATTGATAGTTTTACTAAGAAGATTTTTAAGTAAAACAAGATTTGTTCTACCATTGATCATATTGTGTTGGGCATTTGCAATTGGTGTTTCATATTCTGTTCCCTATGTAATGGACAATGTAATGCAACCCTACCAGGCTGACAGGATCTATAGTTTGATAGGTAAGCCTTATCTACCAAAAGACCCTGTAAAAAGAGCTGAACTAGAAAAGAAAAGAGCTGAGAATAAAGGTAAAAATGCAAGTGAATACAATGTTATTCAATCTAAAATTGCCATTGGTTCTGGTGGATTTACTGGAAAAGGTTTTTTAAAAGGAACACAAACCCGTTACGATTTTGTTCCGGAGCAAAGAACAGACTTCATCTTCTGCACTATTGGTGAAGGTTTTGGTTTTTTAGGAAGCTTCTTCTTTCTAAGTATCTATGCATTTCTTCTTCTCCGTATTGTAGTAGTGGCAGAACGGCAACGAAGCACTTTCAGCAGGGTATATGCTTATGGTGTAGCGAGTGTTATTTTCATACACCTGCTGATAAATGTGGGAATGACTATAGGGCTTGCTCCTGTAATTGGTATTCCATTGCCATTGATCAGTTATGGAGGATCTTCACTTCTTA
Source organism: Bacteroidota bacterium (assembly GCA_023386555.1). Taxonomy (GTDB): domain Bacteria; phylum Bacteroidota; class Bacteroidia; order Chitinophagales; family Chitinophagaceae; genus JAEZDC01. The sequence goes on from JAEWJK010000001.1 coordinate 73,807, forward strand.
CTTTCACCATGCTCATTTTTATCTTAATTCGTTTAGATGCAGACCGGCAGATGGTTTTACGTTAGCGAATTGTTGGTAATGTTAAACATTTCTGAAACAAAACAATTATCATTTATTGCCATTCAACGAGATGTAAATTGGGTAAAACTAATTCGATGAAACCCTTTTTACCGATTGCTGTTTACCTGGTTGTAATTTCTTCCTGCACCAATTACCAGTATCTTACTTTGAATACTGATCAAGCTACAAAGAACGAAAAGAAGGAAATTGTGTGGGAAAACGATTCTGTAAGATTGGTATATAATTTTAATGGCCGTTGGGGACAAATGAACATGATGGCATATAATAAGAGTAATGAATCTATGGTGATCAACTGGAAGAAAAGTGCTCTTGTAGTTGGTGAAAGATCTGTAAGCCTGTATGATCCTAATGTAAAAGTATCAGGTGGATCCGTTGATTACAAAATTGATCGAAATATTTCTGTCGGGTTAACAGAAGCAAATTTTACTATGCCTGAAGATTCAGACTTTATGCCTCCACAAACCTTTATAACCAAAGAAAAGATTAATCTCTTACAGGCATCACCGATGTTAGCTTCATTACCACAATCAATACCAACCCAGAAAACCAACTTTGAAGGAGATAAGGTAGTGTTTAGATCAACAAAATATGATAACACATCTTCACCTTTTGCTTTTAAACTATACCTCACATTTGGTATAGGTAAAGAAGGCAAAGAATTCTCGGTTGAACATCGTTTTTATGTTATGGAAGCTATCGAATCAGAAAATGGGCCGTACACAATGTTTATCGGAAACGATGGTGATAAATTCTATTGGAGATCCAATTGATGATTTAATATCCAACAACCTCCATCAATGTTCTGAAAGCAATAAACTTGTTTCCCCATTTATCTGTTGAGGCCTGGCGAAGCTTAGGAGCATACAGGTCGATATACCTGTTGTATTGAGCTTTGCTTACAGCATAATATTGTACAGCATAAGTGGGTCCTTCTTCTTCATCAACTTCCAACAATCTCACAAACTGGAATTTCTCAAAGCATTCTGATTGCATTACATCAGGAATATGTTCTTCGTTCATCCATTTTACCCAGGCTTCATGAATGCTATGATCTAATTTGATCGTTACGTTATATATAAACATTAGTTTGTTTTTATTTCTGTGTAGATAGGGCAATGATCACTGTGCTGAATATCCGGAAATATCTGTGCATCAACAATATCATTTCGCAGGTTTTCGGTGGTGGTGATGTAATCAATTCTCCAGCCTTTGTTTTGAGCTCTTACTGTCGGAAATCTCCTGCTCCACCAACTATAACAATCTTTTCTTTCCGGGTGAATGGACCTGAAAGTATCTACAAAACCATTGCTTAAAAATTTCGTCATCCATGCTCTTTCTTCAGGTAGAAAGCCGGATGTTTTATGGTTACCTTTTGGATTATGAATATCTATTTCAGCATGTGCAATATTGTAATCACCACAAATGATAAGTTTTGGTCTTGTCTTCTTCAACTCATCAAGGTAAGCTACAAATTCGTCCAGCCATTGGTATTTGTACGTTTGTCTAACATCACCCATTGTTCCTGAAGGAAAATAAACATTAAGTAATGTTACACCTTTAAAGTCTAATCGTATCACTCGTCCTTCATAATCACTTTGTTCAATTCCATTACCGTAAAACACATTTTCCGGATCAATTTTCGTAAACACAGCCACACCACTGTACCCTTTTTTCTGGGCAGCGAACCAATACACTTCAAAGCCTAATTCATTAAAAGGTTTTACATCTATCTGTTCCTTTTCAGCTTTTACTTCCTGCAGGCAAATAATATCTGCAGGGTCAGTCTTTAACCAATCAATAAAGCCTTTAGAGATAGCTGAACGAATACCATTAACATTGTAAGAGATGATTCGCATACTATGGAAATATGTCTGCAAGTTAAATGAAGCATTTGTTTTTTATGTAGCCGGCTTAAGTAATTCTGTTGATGCTTTGCTTGCGTCGCACTCTTGTACTGAAGGCTGTCTGTTCAGCTATGAACAGGAACCTGAAGAGTGCGACGCAACAGAAGTTAAATTCCTGCACGAAAGTTGAGTACATAACCACGAACTTTGACTATTATGGACGAACAAAAGAAAACGGAAAGCCAGTTAATACCTGCCAAAGAACAAACATTTCTCGAAGGAGCCAAGCCAAAACAGTTTGAGCTTCGATTTGCTTACAAGGTTTTCTGGGAGTTTATGAAAGGCTTTAAATGCCTGAATAATGTTGGGCCATGTGTAACAGTCTTCGGCTCTGCACGATTCAAAGAAGATCATAAATATTATATTGCTGCAAGAGAGATAGGAAAACGAATCGCAGGACTTGGATTAACAACAATGACCGGTGGTGGTCCTGGAATTATGGAAGCTGCTAACCGTGGTGCTTTTGAAGCTGGTGGTATGTCTGTTGGTTTGAACATTAAGTTACCATTTGAACAACATGAAAATCCTTATTTGCATAAATCTTTTACGCATGAATATTTCTTTGTGCGAAAGACATTGCTGATAAAATATTCTTATGCATTTGTAATTATGCCAGGTGGTTTCGGAACAATGGATGAGTTATTTGAAACACTCACGTTGGTTCAAACAAAAACCATCACACAATTTCCCGTGGTTCTTTTTGGTAAAGAATATTATCAACCGATGATGGATTATATTGGCTTCATGGCAAATGAAGGAACAATCTCTCCGGAAGATCTGAAACTTGTATTGCTTACAGATGATTATGATGAAGCTGTTGACCACATCAATCATTATATGGAAAAGAATTCCAAAAAATGGCTGAAGAAAAAGCTGAAGAAAGTGAGTAAGCCTGCAAAAGGTGAAGCGATGCAATAGTTACTCCAATATTGGTCTTAACCACTTGGTTGCTTCTTCTATGCTCATTCCTTTTCTTTTAGCATAATCTTCCAGCTGATCTCTTTGTATTTTACCTACACCAAAATACTGGCTTTGCGGGTGAGAAAAATACCATCCACAAACAGATGATGCAGGATACATGGCAAGAGACTCTGTAAGATGAATACCTGTTGTTTCTTCTCCACCCAACAGTTGGAATAATTTATACTTCTCCGTATGATCAGGACAAGCAGGATAACCTGGAGCTGGTCTTATTCCCTGGTATTCTTCTTTAATGAGTTGCTCGTTACTTAAGCTTTCATCTTTAGCAAAGCCCCACAATTCTTTTCTTACTTTTTCATGTAGGTATTCTGCGAAAGCTTCAGCCAAACGATCGGCTAAAGCTTGTAACATGATCTTATTGTAATCGTCATGTTGTTCCTGGAAACGTTTGATGTGTTCATCGATGCCTTGAATGGATACTGAGAAAGCACCGATGTGATCTGGATGCTCGTTGTTGGATGCTGGTTTGATAAAATCTGACAAAGAAATATTCGGTTGGCCTGCAGCTTTCTTTACTTGCTGACGTAAAGAATACAAGTTGAGAGTTGACGTTTGTGAGTTGACTGTGATCGTATCATCAGATGTTGCATTAGCTTCCCAAAAACCAACAACACCTTTTGCAGTTAACCATTTTTCTGAGATGATCTTATCAAGTAAAGCATTGGCATCATTGTACAACTTCGTTGCTTCTGTACCAATAATTGAATCGCTGAGTATTGCTGGAAACTTTCCATGCATTTCCCATGCTATGAAGAAAGGTTGCCAGTCGATGTATGGTTTTAGCAGAGTAAGAGCAAAGTTATCAAACACTTTTGTTCCTGTGAAAGTTGGAACAGGAGGTTGATAATTACTCCAGTCGATCTTTACTTTATTCTGCTGTGCTTCTTTGAAAGAGAGATACTGCTTAGCTGTTTTCTTTCCTTCAAAATCCTTCTTCAACTTATCGTATTCTGCTTTAACGCCTGAAAGAAACTCAGGCTTTTGTTCTTTACTGAGTAATGATCCTGCAACAGTAACACTTCTTGATGCATCTAGTACATGCACCACACCATTGTCATAAGCCGGAGCAATTTTTACTGCCGTATGCATTCTTGAAGTCGTTGCTCCACCAATTAACAATGGTTGTTTCATTCCTCTTCTTTTCATCTCGTGAGCCACATGTACCATTTCATCAAGTGAAGGAGTGATCAATCCACTTAAGCCGATGATATCTACATTTTCTTTCTGAGCGGTATCCAAAATTTTATCGGCAGGAACCATTACACCCATATCAATCACATCATAGCCATTACACCCAAGCACTACACCAACAATGTTTTTTCCGATATCGTGTACATCTCCTTTCACTGTTGCCATTAATACTTTAGCAGCACCTGCACCTTCTTCGTTCACTGTACCTGCAGCTAAATGAGCTTGTCTTCTTTCTTCTTTTTCTGCTTCGATATATGGAGTAAGTACAGCAACAGATTTCTTCATCACTCTTGCACTTTTCACTACTTGTGGCAGGAACATCTTACCGCTTCCAAATAGATCACCAACTACATCCATTCCAGCCATCAGTGGACCTTCGATAACATCCAAAGGCTTAGGATATTTCTGACGAGCTTCTTCAGTGTCTGCCTCGATGTAATCTGTAATTCCATTTACCAATGCATGCTTCAGTCTTTCTTCAACAGAAGTGTTTCTCCAGGCTTCATCTTTAACTTCTACTTTTCCTTTTGCCTTAACGGTTTCTGCAAAAGAAATGAGCTTTTCTGTCGCCTGGTTATTATCGTTGTTCCTGTTCAGGATAACATCCTCACATAGATTTCTTAACTCAGGTTCTATCTCATCATAAATAACCAGCTGACCGGCATTTACGATACCCATATCCATTCCAGCTTTGATTGCATAGAACAGAAAAACAGAATGCATGGCTTCTCTTACATGATCGTTTCCACGGAAAGAAAATGAAAGATTACTTACACCACCACTGATCTTTGCTAAAGGCATTCTTTGTTTGATGATACGAGTGGCTTCTATAAAATCTACTGCGTAATTATTATGTTCTTCCAAGCCTGTTGCTACAGCAAAAATGTTGGGATCGAAGATGATGTCTTGTGGATCATAGCCAACTTCATTCACCAAAACATCATAAGCTTTGGTGCAGATGTCAACTCTTCTTTGTAAAGTATCTGCTTGTCCGGCTTCATCAAATGCCATTACCACAACGGCAGCTCCGTAAGCCTGGCAAATAATTGCTTGTTCTTTAAACTTCTCTATTCCTTCTTTCATCGAAATAGAGTTTACAATGCACTTTCCTTGCACACATTTCAATCCGGCTTCGATGATCTCGAATTTAGAGCTGTCGATCATGATAGGGATTTTGGCAATGTCGGGTTCACTTTGTAAGAGGTTGAGGTATGTTGTCATTGCCTGAATACCATCAAGCAACGCATCATCCATATTCACATCAAGTATCTGTGCACCATTTTCTACCTGCTGACGGGCAACAGACAATGCCTCTTCATACTTGTTCTCTCTTACAAGTCTTGCAAATTTCTTAGAGCCTGTTACATTGGTTCTTTCACCAACGTTTACAAAGTTTGTTTCAGGACGAACGACGAGTGGTTCTAGTCCGGATAATCTTAAGTAAGGCTTTATAGTTAGTTCTGACATTTTATTTATGATACCAGCTTCTGTTATTAATGATGCTTTCGTTGTGTCACACTCTTCTACTGCAACAATTCTATTGAGCAAGTGCCAGCTCTGTTTCAAGAACAGGTAACTGTCTTGGTTTGATCTTCTTCACATGTTCAGCAATATGACGGATATGATCTGGTGTAGTACCACAGCACCCACCAACAATATTCACAAAACCTTCTTTAGCCCATTCTTCAATAAAGTGAGCAGTATCTGAAGGATGCTCATCGTACTCACCCATTGCATTAGGTAAACCAGCATTTGGATAAGCTGAAGTATAACATGCAGCTATCTGGCTCAGTTCTTCTATATGCGGTCTCATTTCCTTTGCACCCAAAGCACAGTTCAATCCTACACTCAAAGGCTTTGCATGAGCAATGGAAGTGTAAAAGGCTTCAAGGGTTTGTCCGCTTAATGTTCTTCCTGAAGCATCAGTGATCGTTCCGCTGATCATGATCGGTAATTGCTTACCGGAATCTCTAAAGAACTTCTTTGTAGCGAAGATGGCTGCCTTTGCATTGAGCGTATCAAAGATGGTTTCGATAAGGATGATATCTACTCCACCATCAACCAAGCCTTTTATTTGCTCATAATAAGCTTCCACAGCTTCATCGAAAGTGATTGAACGGAAGCCTGGATTGTTTACATCAGGAGAAAGTGACAATGTCTTGTTCAACGGACCTAAAGCACCAGCTACAAACTTTGGTTCAGGTGAGTTGAACTCTTTCACAGCAGCCTTAGCACATTTTGCAGCAGCAACGTTCATCTCGTAAGCAAGAGATTGCATATTGTAATCTGCTAACGAAACTTTTTGTGCATTGAATGTGTTTGTTTCAATAATATCTGCACCAGCATCGAGATATTCAAGGTGAATATTCTTGATGATCTCAGGCTGAGTTAAGCAAAGCAGATCATTATTTCCTTTCAGATCAGAGGGATAGTCTTTGAATCTTTCTCCACGATAATCTGCTTCCTCCAGTTTATGTCGCTGGATCATTGTTCCCATTGCTCCATCAATGATGAGAATGCGTTCCTGCAGTAATTGTTGAATTGACTTCATACTGTTGAATGTTAAACAGAAGGTGGGTTGTTGCTTAATGTTCGGAACGTACAAGTGAGTGACACAATGCCGTACGTACGGCACTATGAAACACTGCTGTTGGTATCATTAATTCAGTCTTCGAGAGCCTCAGACTGACAATAAACTAATAAACGTGTGGGAAACAACGATGTGTGAGTTTCTTAGCGTTTATTAGTTCTGTGGGCCGAACAATAAACAAATCCGCCTTGGGCTGCAAATGTAAGGGCAAAATGTTTATTGGCAAAGGTTATTCCCCTGCCAGCCATGATTTAAAGGAGGCTGATCGTTCAGTACTTACAATGGTTTGTTCTTTTGCAGGTGGATTCAGTTTAAGTAACACTCTTGATTTAGAATAAGAAAGCATTTCGGTGATGGAATTAAAACCAATAATATATTGACGATTTATTCGGAAAAATGATTTAGGGTCCAACATTTCTTCCAATTGATCCATAGTAAAATCGAGAGCATATCTTTTTCCTTCTTTCAAAATGGCAAAACTGATACGATTTTCAGAATGTATGTATGCGATATCGGCAACTTGTATTGTTTTCATATGATCGCCATACTTAATTACAAATCTTTCTTTATAGGACGATTTTTGATTGATTGATGCAAGAAGGTTATCGATATTGATTGGAGAAGATTTAAAATGAAGGTTACGAAACTTATTGATGCCTCTTGCAAGTTCTTCTTTTTTGATTGGTTTTAGAATATAATCAATGCTGTTAACCTTGAAAGCTTCTAAGGCATATTGATCATATGCTGTAGTGAAAATAACAGGACAAATAACCTGTACTTTTTTGAATATTTCGAAGCTACTTCCATCAGCTAGATGTATATCGAAGAATGCAAGATCCGGTTGGCTGTTATTTTTAAACCAATCTATTGTTGACGCAATGCTACCAAGACTTCCAAGAATCTCAGATTCAGGAAGCATTTCGGTTACCATTTTCTGTAACCGCTTCGCTGCTGTTTCTTCATCTTCTATGATCAGTACTCGTATCATCTTGTTTGATTAAAGGAATAATAACCGTAAAATAATCATCATCGTTACTTACGGCTACCGATTTATTTGTGAGCAATTGGTAACGTTTATGAATATTCTGCAGTCCAAGACCTGCACTTTTTTCCGGATGTAACTTCGGATTGATGTTGTTGCGAACCACTAACTGATCTGCCTCTATAAATATTTCCAGTAGCAAAGGCTTTTCTTTTAAAACAGCATTGTGTTTGATAGCATTCTCTGCCAGCAATTGCAAAGTTAGTGGCGCCAGATAATAATTTTGTTCCTCTATCGCTGAAACTGAAAAGTTTACCTGGAATGCATTGCCATATCTTTTTTCCTGGATGAAGAGATAATCTTTGATAATGTTGATCTCTTCAGCTACGCTGATGACATCTTTTTCACGGTAAGTAACAATGCTTCGGAAAAAATCTGCCATGTGTTCAACATACTCTACAGCTCTTTTAGGATCATCTTCTATCTCTGACACCAAAGTATTAAAACTATTAAATAGAAAGTGAGGATTTACCTGGTTGCGAAGTGTTTCAAACTGTGATTGAATTTTTTCCTTTTCAAGTCTTTCCAATTTCTTCAAACGTTTTTCTCTTTCCTTTATGTAGAAATAAAGAATGGCTCCCAATGAAAGAATAACTAAACTAATGAACCACCACCTCATCCACAATGGTTTTGCTATAGTAAAGGTGAAGCTTGATTCCGCCGCATTTTCAAAATTCTTATTCAACGAGGCTCGTACTTTGAAAGTGTAAGTGCCGGGAGCAAGTTTAGGGAAATCTCTTCTGCGGTCATTGGTAGTGATCCATTCCTCTCCAAAACCTTCCAACTTATATTGATATTGTATTTTTTCCGGCTGTGAATAGTATAAGCCTGTATAATAAAAACTGATATTGTCTTCTGATGAAGCAAATGTATGCCCGTTCTCAACTTCCACATCATTCAAAAAAAGCTGAATACGGTCTATGATAACTTTCGGTTGGGTGTTATTTTTTAATGCTGCATATTTATAAATGGCATTATCTGCAATAAAATAAACATCCCCTGCTGTGCATGTTGTAATGGTGTTGAGATCTGTGTTCAGATTCTTTAATCCCTGTTCATTATCAAGATAAGAAATAGTATTGGTGATAGTGTTGATGATGTCAATACCATTTTTGTGGCTCAAGTAAATATTTTGTTTGTTATCTGCAACGATGGAAGTTAGATTCATATCGCTTAATCCATCTTCTTTGGTAAAATGACGGAATTGTTTTCCATCAAATTTTACCACACCTGCATTAAATGTAGTGAACCAGATATGGCCTTGTTTATCTTCTGCAACCTGGTAAATAACTTCACTTTTTAAGCCATTATTTGTGGTGTAGTTAGTGAATTTTCCATTTTCATATAATGCTATTCCCTTACCATCGGTAGCAAACCATGTTCTATTTTTTGAATCAATGAATGTGTTATAAATATAGTTAGTACCGATGCCGCTTAGTGTTGTAAATTCCTGTAGCACTAAAGGCTCCTGGATGTTATTGTTTTTGTCTGTCAGCTTACAATAAACAGCACCTTCCAAACTTGAGATCCATACCTGGTTATCTTTTCCTGTGATGGTAAGAACACTTGCCGATGAAAGCAATTTGTTTTCGGTAATCTTCCGAAACTTGCCTGTTATTGCATCAAGAATAAAAGCGCCATTACCCATTGTTCCGATCCAGATATTCTGAAACTTATCTTCATATAAAGCAGTGATCTGTGAGTTGATAGAGACAGGCAAAGCAAATATTCTTTCCTTCCATTTTCCGTCTGTTGTTTTTTCTACATGTTTTAATCCCTTCACGGAGTTGAACCAAATATGGTCTTTACTATCGATAAGTAAAGTGTGAAGATTGGAAGCTTCTGCAACAGGTAATTTAATTATCGGACGAAGTTTAGTTCCGTTTGTTCTAATGAGTTGATCGTTACCGGCAGCCCATATGTTTCCTTCAGCATCCTTTAATAAAGAAGTGATCTTTTGCTGATTGATTATTTGCGGATTTGATAAAGATATTTCGTTAGCCACATCGAAAGTGATCAATCCAAAATCTTCTGAAGCAACATATAGCTTGTTGCCACTTGTGTACAAGTCATTTACCTGGCCAAATTGCCAATTATTAATAGAAAATTTATTAAAGTTATCATTCGTAATAACCACACCTGCATCCTGCATTGCAATCAGCGGCTGATGATTGTTGGTAAAACTGATCGATCTAACAATATTATCCGGTAAACCATTTCGTGAAGTATAAGAAGAGATTACTTTCTGGCCTTTGTTTACCTGGCATCTGTTTATACCCCTGTCAGTTCCGGCAATAATATACTGTTTAGCAGCCTCAATGTCATACACATAATTATCACTTAAACCATCATCTGTATTAATGTTGTAAAAACGATCGTTTGTATAGTAATAAATTCCTTCTCCTGCAGTTGCAATCCAGATAATCCCAGAACTATCCTGTATTATCTTTTTAATTGCTTTGGTTGGTAATCCTTCCTCCGGATTTTGAAGCGATAGTTTATTGTTCTTAAGCCATCCCAGTTTTCCATCAGCAAAACCTATCCAGGTTTTCCCATCTTTTGTTTCACAGATAGCCATTACATTATCCGGCACATTTTTATCCTTATCAAACTTATGGAAGGTGATACCATCAAAACGATACAAACCGGTTGAGGCACCAACGAGAATGTAACCTTTACTGTCCTGGTACAAACTATTGATTGAAGGAACTACAGTTTCTGAAGGAAGTATGTAAGTCTTGTAAAAATGTTTTTGAGCCAAAGCATGAGAAGATACGATCAGCAGTAACAGTAATGATGCTTTAGCAATCTTCATTCGTTATCTTGGTTGTAAAAAAGTATTCACCTCAACCTTTATTTCATTTGCAAGTTTTTGGTGCACTACTTTAGGAATAGGTATGTTATGATCACTCAACAATACCGTAAAATTGCTTCTTAAGCTGATGGTCTTATTCTTGATCGTCAGGTCAGATTTCAATATCCTTTCTTTCTCTACACCATGAATATTCAATGTTCCTTTTGCTCTAACGGTGTAGATTCCATCTTTAGAGAAATCAATATCCTCTATCACTTTTCCTTTGAACGATGCTTCCGGATATTGCTCCGATTGCATATAATTCTCATTAAAATGCTCTTTTTGCGTTCTGCTGTTGAAACCTTCAAATGATCGTATCGGAACTTTAAAAGAAAAATTCTTTTTTGCTGTATCCATCAATCCTACCAAACTGTTTGATGAGGCCTTGATCAATTCCATTGGTGCTTCTGATCGAAAACTGATCTTGCCTTCTGTTGCATGATAAAGATTAGTTGCTACCTGGAATGCAACAAATAGTAAACAACAAACAGCCAATGCAACAAATGATCTCATGAACATGCTGCCAAATTACAAATTCTGCATGGCTTGAATTTGTTAATTACTTTCTCCTGCCTATTTGAAACACTCTTGAGATATTAAATCCAAAATGAATATCACCTTTACTCCAACTGCCGGGTGTTTCTGTAATAAATTGTCTTTCAGTCATTCCTCTTGAATTAGTGAAATGCAATTGAAAAACGTGGCCACCTGTTTCAATATCAAATCCAATAGACAATGGATTATACAATTTTGCTCCAGCCATTGTTTCTAATCTTCTTCCCGGTATGTTGTAGTAGTATTCTGCATTTACGCTGAGCCTTTGTGTTAGCTTCAATCGTCCTCCAACTCCTAATGCAAAAAGATCATTCGGATCATTCGCTAATGGAACAACATTGCTATGTACCAGGGTAGGCATCAGTTGTAAAGAGAAATCGGTGCTGAACTTTCTTGCAATGATCAGCTGCCAGGCATACGACAATTTATCGCTGAAATTCATCTTTATACCTGGTGGAATACTGTAATTATTCCTGATGGATGCAGTATCAGTAGACAACATTACTGTTGACATGATGCTTAACGATACCGGCATTTTCTTTTCACCTGTTGATTGTCTTAATACACGAAACTTAAAGAAAGCATCGTATTGTTTCTGGAAAGTACTTCGTCCCCAACCAACCATCAGTCTGTCTGTAATACCGTAATCGAGGCCCATTCTCATAGTAGCATTGTCCAATCCAAACAATTGATAAAAACCATTGTTGATGGTACCAAACCTGTGTGAGATTTTAAAATCGAGAATGCCTTTTGCAGTATTCTCAATTGAATGACCATTGATGATACGGCTTGTTTTAAAAGTTGCTTCCACCAGTTCGGTAGCACTTTTCTTTTCATTCATCTCTTCATCCAGCAACTTGTCAAGATCAAGCGTATCTGTTTGTGACCAGGCAGCAGTTGATAGCAATAGGCTAATTAGTATCAGTTGTAACTTTCTCATAAAACAGTTTAATACCAGCTTTGTTAATTATGGCATCACCTGTTGCGTCCCAAATCGAACGAAGTGAGATTCACGAACACAGTTTCGAAATTTAATGCCGTGAGTAAGCACTTCATCTTTCGGTACAATGAGCAACAGGTGACAATAGTAATTATCTTTTATCGTAAGTACAATCTACCGATATAGTGATCACCTGTCCAATCTTTTTTTCATGGATCGCTTCACCAGTAACATTGTAATCAGCTCTTTTGATCTTGAAGTCTGACTTTGCTGTTACCTTACCACCTTTCACTGTGATCGTTCCGTTGGCAGTAACCGGTTTTGTTACATCTTTTATGGTAAGATTTCCCTGAACAGTAACGTTATAATTGCCATCTTTCTTAAAATCAACCTTAGAAAGATCGGTTATTTTCCCACCAAAACTTGCCCTGGGAAACTTTGCAGAGTTCATATACGTCTCACCATTAAAGTGTTTTTGCATATCCACTGCATCAAACTTAAATCCGAGTATTGCTACACGAAAATTGAATTCGCCTGTAGCAGTATTTAATGTACTCACTACTTCATTATTCACTGCATCAATATCTTCTATTGGTGTGCTTGAATGAAATGTGATCTTTCCATTTCTCGTTAAATAATCCTGTGCAAAAGCAGACATTGTTCCTGTAACTACAAATACCATCAATACAAACAACTTTTTCATATCTATTCTCATTTTTATATTTTACTATTAATTATTAGGAGCTCCTTTGTCAAGCCAGGCAATTATTTTGTTCAAACTACAGTCAGGAAGCTTTGGCATATTCTTCGGCATTGGTGAAGCACCTGGAGCATGGGTAATAGCTTTTCTGAAAGTTCCCGGGTTTATATAATTATTCTTTAGCAAATCATACTGATCGAACTTTCTTCCACCACTATTCGATGCTGTTCCTGAATGGCATGAGTAACAATTGGCAGCCAATATACCTACTATGTCTGTACTGTATCGCATATTCACAGTGTCGCAAACAGTTGGCTGTGGATACACCTGTTCAGCTTTATCATAATAACATCCATTGAATAATGCAGCTGAAGCAAGTATTATTAAAATGATGATGATCTTTTTCATTGCAATTTGTTTAATTGTTTGGTGCACCAGCCAATACCCATTTTCTTATTTGAGTGATATTGCAATCAGATAATTTTGGATTACCCATTGGCATAGGTGTAAACCCTGCAGCATGATTAACAGCACCAAGTAATTTTCCATTGTCTGCGACTGCTTTTAATCCTGCATGAGTGCTGTAATTCAACCCACCTGAAGGTGAAGCACCGCTATGACAGTTGATGCAATTTGCATCGATGATCTTTTTAACAGCAGTATAGGTGAACACAGTAGTATCGCAAATATTCGTTGAACAATTGGTTGTATTCTTAGCACCCTGGTTTATCCATTTTTTTATTAATTCAATTTGTGCAGGCAATAATCGTGGATAAGGAGTTCTTGGCATTCTATCATCTTCATCCTGCTCAATCAACACTTTAAACACCTTACTTCCTGTAGCATTCCCCGGCTTTACATCTTTCTTTACAATGTTTGCATAAGAATCAAACACATATCCTTCCTGTTTTGTAACAGCATCATGGCATCCACTTTTTGCACAACTGCTTCTGAAAATAGGAAGTATATCATCGAAACACACTTCATCAGAACTTCCACCTGTATTACCTCCAGTACCTGAACCACCAGTAATAGGATTGGTTGGGTTCAATATATCATGCTTGCAGGCATGCAAAATAATTATTCCGAATACCAGGGATAGTATCAATGTTTTTTTCATAGGATGGATCTAATCATTTCTTCACCAATACACCTTCGTTTATCACCACATCACTTAAAAAGCCGGTACAAATACCTTTGAAAGTTATTGTACGGCCAGGCTTCAAGTCTCCCGATTCCTCTTTGAACGTACAATTAACACCAAACACGGGATCAGAGGTTTTTAACAGCACCACTGTTTTATTATCCTGATTCTTTTTTGATTCTATCACTTCACCTGTTACCTGAATAGCTTTATTCAGGTATTTTTTGTTGGCTTCTGCTTCGTTGTTCATAAACTCATCAAATATCTGCTGAGCTGTTACCTGTACACCTTGTTCTTTTGTAACATCTCTGTGAGGCTTATTGTTCAAATAATAAACGTAACCTTTCATAATTCCAAAACCTAAGAGTCCAACTACAAATAACCATAGCAAGACTTTCTGCCATTTCTTCATAATACAGGGTTTGCAGTTCAAAATAAGTTTATGAACCGCACTAATTATTTAAAAAATGACTGAAATGGTTTTTTGAACTACTGAAGTGTAAAATTTATCCTTTTACATATTGCTGAACCGGCAACCTGTTGGCTATACTTCTTGCCAGGGTCATTTCATCAGCATATTCCAGTTCTCCACCAAATGCAATACCTCTTGCAATAGTGGTGACTCGGCAAGAGTGAGGTTGAAGTTTCTTTTGTATATAATATATTGTAGTATCGCCCTGGATATTTGGGTTGAGTGCGAAGATCAGTTCTTCGGTTTCTTCTTTTTGAATGCGATTAACGAGAGATTCAATGTTCAATTGGTCCGGACCTACACCATCTAACGGTGAAATAATTCCGCCCAAAACATGATAAGTGCCACTGTATTGTTGCGTACTTTCTATTGCAATAACGTCACGAATATTTTCTACTACACAAATGGTACGCTGGTTTCTCATTGAATTAGCACAGATAGCACAGATATCTCCATCGCTGATGTTGCAGCATCGCTGACAGAATTTTATTTCGGCTCTCATTTTTGCAATGGTTTCGCTGAAATGTTCAACATCGTTCACATCCTGCTTTAATAAGTGAAGTACCAATCTTAACGCTGTTTTTTGACCAATACCAGGTAGCTTGGAGAATTCGGCAACGGCATTCTGAAGAAGTGAAGAAGGGAGCTGCATATAACAAAGATAAGGTGGAGGTAATGCAGGAAAAAGTGAAGAATGAAGTACAAAAAAACTGAGAAATTTTAATGTACATTCTTTTGGTGCTCAATAATAAACTCAATCACTTCTTCCAACGGATGATCTATTCTTGAAAAAGCATCTGTAATATCATTCCTGTTCACCTGTGCTGCAAAAGAAGGTGTCTTTAGTTTTTTCTGAATACTTTTTACATCCATTCCTTCATACTTTGTTGGTCGTATCAAAGCAGCAGCATGAATAAAACCTGATAGTTCATCAAAAGCATAGATCATTTTATCCATCTTAGTTTCTGGTTCAACACCAAAATATGATGGTCCGTGAGAAGCAATGCAATGAATCACTTCCGGATCAATATTTTTTCTTTCCAATTCTTCAATGATAATCCTGCAATGATCATCAGGATATTTTTCCCAGTCAGCATCGTGTAATAACCCTGCCTGCTCCCATTTTGCAGCTGTTAGCTCGTCTGCATTTTCTTTTTCGAGTGCCCAGGCTTTCATCACAGTTGCCACTTGTTTCATGTGTAGTTGCAATCTTTCATTGGGAACCCATACGTTTAATAATTGCAGTGCCTCTTCTTTTGTGAGGAGGCTACCAGTATTTTTTATATCTCCAAATACATTTCTGCCAAGATGGTGCGGCATTGTTTTTTTGCGATAAATATAGAAAGTATCTAAAACTTATTTCTTCTTTTTCAGTAAAGCTTTCTTTTCATTTTCCAACACTCTTCTCTTTACAATTTTCTTTATGATGGAAACAGGAAGTGGGTTTGCAGGTGTAAACTGAATTGTTCCACCCGATACTTTAAATGATGAGAGTTCCTCAGCATAATCTTCAGCTATCTTTTTTCCGCAAAAGAATGAACAATGATTTTTAAAAGCAGCAAAATATACCAGCGGCCCAAGGTATTTATATGAAGGCATTTGATAACTGATCAGTTCCTCTGCACCAGGTGCTACCGATTTAATAACACTACGCAAATTTTCCAGAACCTCACAAACATCCGGCGGAAGTCTGTCAAGATATTCATCAACCGTTTCAGCAGGTTTTATATCTCTTTTCATACTTCGTTGTTATAAGCTTTCTCTAAGGTAGCAATATCAATTTTTATCATCTGCATCATTGCCTGCATTACTCTTGCAGCTTTTTCTTTGTCTGCATCTTGTATCATTTCTAATAATACATCAGGCGTGATCTGCCATGATACTCCGTATTTGTCTTTTAACCATCCACAAGCCTGTGGCTGACCTTCTTCCAATAACGCATTCCAGTATTTATCAACTTCTTCCTGTGTTTTACAGTGCACCATGAAGGAAATGGCTTCTGTAAATTTGGATTGCGAGTTCCCGTTTAAAGCAGTGAATGGCTGGCCAAATAATTCAAATTCAATGGTCATTACTTTTCCGCCGAATCCCGGTATGGCATCAGGATATTTTGATATGGAAATAATTTTTGAATCTGGAAATAAGTTCGTGTATTTATTCACTGCTTCTTCCGCATTATCATTAAACCAAAGAAAGGGTGTAATCTTTTGCATGATGTTCATTTTTATTAATACAAAGATGAACCACTTGAATAAAAGTTTTACTGTGTAATAACGACAAATGAAATGGCTGAATCCGTCAGTTTATTGAATGATCATATTATATCGCTTTGCTTGTAGCCTAATGATACGTTCCATTTCTGTTTCTAACGTAGCAGAAGCATTAGCTGAGGCTCTCTTCTTCTTTTCGGCGGTAATATATTTATTTCTAAGGTCATTTAACCTGCCGATCTCTTTTTGGATAGCTGCTCTTTGTGTTGCTTTTTCTTTTACTGCTGTTTTTATCTGTTGTTTGCTTTTATTTCTTAGGTTTTCAGGAAGTGTATTAGAATTTACTTTACTAAGAATAGTTGAATCACTGGTATAAGCATCTACAAGATCCCAGCTCCTGTTATCATACAATCCTCTTGAAGCTTTTACTGCAGCACGGGTTAATCCTGCTTTTTTGCTGAGCTGTGCATTCTGAACATCCATTGCTTCCTGTCTTTCCATATTTGCTGATCCTCCTTCTCCATAAGCAATATATGTTGCATTGAGTTTGCTGTTATACACATACATTATACTGTCATACGGTGTATTAAATTCTTCTTCCTTCGCATCTTGGTTGATGTTGGTATAACTTCCATTACCACATTCACCACCGAGATTCCAATTCTCCTTAATGCCTTGCATTCTATCGCCACAATAAATTGTGTTTACTATAATGCCTTTTTGTTTAGCCAAAGCACATGCATTTGTGAATTTGATGCTGCCTTGTAAAAAATCTTCATTGCCAGCGATAAATATCACTTTGTAATTTCCGGCAGACATATCCCATGATAAATCATCAATGGATGTTTTTATTACATGGCCGCAATATTCGTCACCACCATCAGTCTTTAAACCAAATAGAGTAGCAGATAGAAGATCAAGGTCTGAAGTAAATGCACTTAACTGTTTTATGTAACCTTTTTTTTCATCATTGGTGCTTCTGCCATATTCATATAAAGCAATTTCTATTTTAGGTGAAGACCCATTACATTGAGCCTTACCTAATACTGTAACCATATTCCATAGCTGGGATTTTGCCTGTTCAATTAATCCGTCCATACTACCACTCACATCCAGTAAAATGGCTACTTGTATCTTTTTTGCATTTTCTGGTTTTATTTGTTGAGATGAGGCAGAGCTGATTGTAAACATTGTTATCAATAGAAGGGCTGCAAGTGGTTTCATACATCGAGTTTTACAGGTTATGTATTGGTTTTCAGTTGTAGATTGATGATGATGCAAGGGAATTGATTTTTGCATAACCTTTCCCGGAAAAATTTCTATTTATTCTCTAAAGCATGAATGATTTATCTTGCCGTTATGAAAAAACTACTCCTGATTGCCCCATTTGCCATGGGTTTATTTGCTGCCAGTACCGCAATATCGCAAGACAAGAAAAAATGGGATGTAAGTAACCCTCCCAATTCTAACTACAAAGACGTTTCATTTACTGTTACGGAAGGAACATGGATGAGTCTTGATGTTTCACCAGATGGACAAACCATTGTATTTGATATGTTAGGTGATATTTACTCAATGCCTATCACCGGTGGAAATGCAAAACCTTTAAGAACAGGTCTTGCATTTGAAGTACAGCCTCGATTCTCTCCTGATGGAAAGAAGTTGCTATTTACTTCTGATGCAGGTGGTGGAGATAATATCTGGGTGATGAATGCTGATGGAAGCAATGCCAAACAGATCACTAAAGAAAATTTTCGTTTATTGAATAATGCAGCCTGGACACCGGATGGCCAATATATTGTTGCCAGGAAACATTTTACTTCCGGAAGATCTTTAGGTGCTGGCGAAATATGGATGTATCATACCAGTGGTGGTAATGGGCTTCAACTCACTACGAGAAAAAATGACCAGCAGGATGTGAATGAGCCTGTTGTTTCTCAGGATGGCAGGTATGTTTATTTCAGTGAAGACATGTATCCAGGAGGATTTTTTCAATATAACAAAGACCCTAATAACGAAATTTTCCGCATAAGAAGATTTGACAGGGAGAAGGGTATTGTTGAGAATGTAACAGGTGGTCCGGGTGGTGCTGTTCGTCCACAATTAAGTAATGATGGAAAAAATTTAGCCTTCATTAAAAGAGTAAGAACGAAATCTGTTTTGTACTTAAGAAATTTAGAAACTGGTGAAGAATGGCCAGTGTATGATAATCTATCGAAAGATCAACAGGAAGCATGGACTGTGTTTGGATCGTTTACAGGCTTTGATTTTACACCGGATGATAAACACATTATTATCTGGAGCAATGGCAAGATCAACAAGATCGATCTTAGTAAAGTAAATAGTTCTGTTGAGATTCCTTTCTCTATTCAAGTGAATCAAAAGATCGCAGATGCAGTAAGATTTCAGCAGAACATCAATCCTGAAACATTCAATGTAAATGTAATTCGACAGGCTGTTACTTCACCTGATGGAAAATATATTGTGTTCAATTCTCTCGGCCATTTATACAAAAAGGAACTGCCAAATGGCAAACCTGTCAGAGTTACATCAACACCAGCATTCGAGTTTGAACCTTCATTTTCACCTGACGGAAAGAAAATCGTTTATACCACATGGACAGATGAAAATGGAGGAGCTATCTATACTTTCGATATGACTCAGCCTAATGGTCGTGCTTCAAAAATAACAGGCGACAAAGGAATTTACCGTCAACCATCTTTTTCACCTGATGGAAGAACAATAGTCTTTCGCAGGGAAGGTAGCAGTGATGCATTAGGTTTGGCTTATACTGCTCAACCCGGTATTTATACAATATCTGTAACACCAGGTAGCCAAGCAGTATTTGTAAGAGCTGGAGGTGATATGCCTCGTTTCAATAAAAAAGGTGATCGTATTTTTTATATATCAGGTGGTGGTATGAACAGAACATTTGCCAGTGCTAAACTGGATGGTTCTGATGAACGTACACATCTTAAATCAACCTATGGCAGCCAGTTCACGGTTTCGCCTGATGAGAATTGGGTAGCTTTTATTGATCTGCATAATGTATATATCGCTGCATTCCCTATAACGGGAAAAACAATTGATCTTGGAAGTACCACTGCAGATTTTCCTGTAAAGAAAGTTTCAAGAGATGCAGGATTGAATTTGCATTGGAGAAATGATAACAAAACATTGCACTACACTTTAGGTGATCAGTATTACACGATCAATGTAGAAGACAGGTTTGAATTTGTTGCAGGTAAACCTGATTCAAGTTTTGTAATGCCGGAGAAAGGAATCAGTGTTGGTCTTACTGCAATCGCAGATAAGCCAACAGGTGTGGTTGCTTTTACCAATGCGAGAATTATTACAATGAATGGTGATGAGGTGATAGAGAATGGAACGATCGTAGTTTCAGGAAATACAATTTTATCGGTAGGTAAATCAGCAGAAGTTAAACCTCCAAAAGGTGCTCACATCATTGATGCAACAGGTAAAACGATCATGCCGGGTTTAATTGATGCTCATGCACACGGCAACCATTTTCGTTCTGGCATTACACCTGAAAAACATTGGGCATATTATGCCAATCTTGCTTATGGTGTAACAACCATGCATGATCCTTCTGCAAACAGTGAAATGGTGCATGCACAAAGTGAATTAGTGAAGACCGGACAAATGGTTGGGCCAAGAGTATTTAGTACAGGAACGATCATTTATGGTGCCGATGGAGATTTTAAAGCGGTGATCAATAATATTGATGATGCAAGATCTGCATTAAGAAGAACAAAAGCGTTCGGTGCGTTTTCGGTGAAGAGCTATAATCAACCTCGTCGTGAACAAAGACAACAGGTGATCGCTGCAGCAAGAGAATTGGGAATGGAAGTAGTGCCTGAAGGTGGATCATTCTTTCATCATAACCTGAGTATGATATTGGATGGTCATACAACCATTGAACACAATATGCCGATCTCTATGGTGTACGATGATGTAGTGAAATTGTGGAGCAAGAGCAAAACAGCCTACACACCTACTTTGATCGTTAGTTATGGTGGTGTGAGTGGTGAATATTACTGGTACCAGCACACCAATGTTTGGGAGAATAAAAAGTTGTTGCGTTTTACACCAAGGGCTGAAATTGATACAAGATCAAGACACAGAACAATGTTGCCTGAAGAAGAATATGAGAACGGCCATATCTTAATATCAAAACACCTGAAGAAATTACACGATGCAGGTGTGAAAATAAACATGGGTGCTCATGGTCAGATTCAGGGAATTGGTGCACATTGGGAAATGTGGATGATCCAGCAAGGTGGAATGAGTAATCATGATGTGCTAAAAACAGCAACGATCAATCCAGCACAATCGTTAGGATTTGATCAATGGATCGGAAGTCTTGCTGCAGGTAAACTGGCCGATCTGATTGTGATGGATAAAAATCCTTTAGAAAATATTCGTAACACAGAAAGCATTGGTTATACCATGGTGAATGGTAGATTATACGATGCAGAAACAATGAATGAGATCGGCAATTATAACAAAACCCGTGGAAAGTTTTATTGGGAAACTTCCAAAAATGCAGGTGCTTTTGAATGGCCGGCAAATGTTCAAACAGAATCACACGGAGAAACCTGTGGTTGTGGTCATAATTGATCTTATTTTTTCAATAGAAAGTCCTGTTAATGCAGGACTTTTTTGTTTTAACATGCCGCAGTGTAGAAAGGAAAATCAAACGATTATATTGCAGGTAATTCAATTACCTTCAAATGCTGAGACAATTTTCGCTACTAGCTTTTCTATTTATTGGTGTAAATGCTTTTTCGCAGGCTAAAGAATTCCGGCAGAAGATTGATAAGAAGGGAGAGTATTATTTTTTAAGATCAATGGATCATGTTGCTCCACACCTTTTTCTCCAGGTGAGTATTACTTCAGAAATGTCTGACAGATTGATGGTGTTTAACACTGAAAAGAATCAATCCGTTCAATTGGAAGGATTTTTTGGTGAATTGATGCATTACCGTGTGTTTAAAGATGAAGGTTTGTTATTAGTGCTCACTAAATATGCGACTGATAAAGATTACAATCATATACCATCCAATTGTTTTGTGTACGATCTTAAAACATTGAAGTTGAAAAAGACGATAGCAGGTGATATGAGTTGGATAATGACGGTTGAAAACAACAAGGTGTTTGGGGTAAATCTAGAGAACCTCGTTTCATACTCCATTGAATCCGGTGAAAGAACAGACAATGTAAAAGTTCCTGTGCCTTCGAAATATTATTTATCTGCCGGAACAGATTATTCTAAAGGAAATGTTGTTTCATTTATTGATAGTAATCGTGCCAATCGTAAGTTGTATTGGGTGAATACTGCTTCAGGGAATAACAAAACTTATACATTACCCGATTCTTTTGATGTAGTTAGTGCTTCCAGTTCAATAAGAAATATTCGCTGGGTGTTATTGAAAAAAAACACAGATGATTATAAAAGAGTTCAATCGAAAATCATAGGCCTCGATATTAATTCCGGTGAGATCGTAATGAATCATCAACTCAGTGTTTATCCTTCAGGCATTAAGTTGAATGATAAAACAGGTGATGTGTTAGTGGTTGGCAGTTCTTCTTCGGAAGTAATTGAACAAGAGAATGGCATCTATACCAGCAGAATGATCAACACTGGTGGGAAAGCAGCATTCTGGTCACCTGAGGGAAACAGTATTGTGTTTACCGATTATGATAAACTGCATGTGTACGATCTGAATATGGCACAGGAACACATGAAGATCGAAAAAGAATATAGCGGCACATCTTCTTTTATGGAGATGATAAGTTTCTTCGATAATGACAAAGTGTTCTTTGCAGACAATAATGATGATAATTTATTGTTGGGTCAACTAAAGCTTGATATTCCAGGCAAGAATGCTTTTGATCTTGCTAAGCTGATAGCTGAATCAAAAAAGGAAAAGAATGTGCTGCCTCAGTTGGTGATTCAGGATGGTCATCAGACAAAGCCAACCGATATTGTTTTTTCTTCTTTGAATAACAGGATGATCACGGGTGATGAAGCAGGTAACATTATCATCTGGGATGCTGATTCAAAAATGCAATGGAATAAGATTCGTCTTCGTAAAACCAATAGCTGGGATGAAAATTCGTTGATGGTATTGGATGTACATCCAAAACACGAAATAATTGCAGCTTCCTGGACATCTGGTGTGATTTACTTCGTAGATTTTTATGGCAATGAATTATACAGGCTGAGAACACACGGACAAAGTAATCTTGTTCATTTTTCAGAAGACGGTAAAAACTTTTTTTATGAATCTACTAATGGTACACTTAACGTATTAAGTCTTGATAAATCCAAAGTAGTGGCCAGTTATCCATTCAACACAAGTGGTACGATATATAATTATGCATTTGATAATACATCTTCAAAGATCGCTTTGCCTGATAATACAGGTAAAGTTCAGATCATAGATGCACTAAACGGAAAGCTGGTTGATGAAGTGAAAACCGTTCATGAAAAGAGAATACGTTCTGTTGCTTTTCATCCTTCAGGCAACACAATTGCAACGCTTGATGAGTTGTTCAACATTTGCATCACCAATATAGCGAAGAAAGAAAGTAAGAATGTGATCAGCAGTAAAACAGAAAGATCTGTTTGGCAGATATTGTTCGATACAAAAGGAAATTTATTGGTGCCAGGCAATGTGGGTAATGATGGAACAGGATCTGTTTATAATATTCTTGCAGGTGAATATGATTCATCAATCAATCATTTCAGAAACTGGACTGTTTATAAGAATACAGGTGATATTCAATTCTTCTCCAAACTCGTTATTGGCAATGATGAACGAACACTTTGGTCGGCACATACGAATAATGCCATTGAGATTTGGGATGCTACACAGAAAGCACATATCAAAACCATCAGTGGTAATGATGAACAATTAGCAGAGGTTTATCCTGGTCATGATTTCAACGGACTCATCACCAGCACAAGGAGCAGTAAGTCTGATATGACTTTGAAGAAATGGAACTTCAGCACTGCTGAGATCAAACCTTACGATGCTGTGAAATTCGGTGGAACAAATATTTATTTTAATCCAACTGATTCAAGTTATCATACCACGTTCCTGGATGATGTGAAGAAAATAAGTTTAAAACAAGATGCTGTTATCAGTTCTGTTAAGTTTGATCTATATGGTAACTGGATCGGTAATACTCCTTATGGTGCTGTAGTACATGCAGATGATAAACTCTGGATACTTGATCCTTCATCAAAAAAGAAAAAACTTTTATATAGTGTAAAGAAAAATGAACAGCCGGATATTCGATTTGATCAAAGTCGTAAGAATTTGTTCTTCGAAAGAGAACAACATTTTATTGCTATTGATCTATCTACTGCAAAGGCAACAGTAATGAAAAACATTCCGGGTATTAAAGGAAGTGTTCGGTGTTTTGATGTGATGGGTGATACAATTTTGTTTGCAGATAATACAAAGGTTTATGCTTACCAGGTTTCTCAACAAAAGATATTAAATGAGCAGAAGCTTTCAAGGCCTGCAGTTTTTGAAGGAAGTTATTACCCTCCAATTGTTAGAACTAGTAAGAATGGAATCGTTTCAGTTTTCTACCAGGTAGATACCTTGAATATTAATGAAAAACGATCAATGGCCTTAGATATCTTTCAATTGAATGGTAAACCTCAAGCGATTGAATTGGTTAACAGGCAGGAAGCTGTAAAAGACATCCTCTTTAGCAATGACGGTAATTACATGTACCTTGTTTTTAAAAAGGAGATAGAAGTATGGAATGTAAAAAGGCGAACATTACTTTCAACTGTCGCTACTTTGCCTAACAATCGTTTTATCATTTATACGCCTGATAATTATTATTTCACCAGCCAGAAGTTAACAGATGTTGGTTTTAGGGTGAATGATAAGATATATGATATTAGTCAGTTCGATCTGCATTTCAATAGGCCTGACATTGTATTGCAGCGAATCGGTTATGCAGATACATCTTTGATTATACTCTATAAAAATGCTTTTGAAAAAAGAAAGAAACGTTCAGGGATAAATGACATCAATATTTCAGATAACATTCCATCTGTTTCCATCACCAACAGAAAATCCATTGAACTGATCACCTCAAAAAATATAGCTGATCTGCAGATCAATGCAAAAGCAATTGGTGGTAATCTGCTCAACAGGGTATTTATTCATATTAATGATGTTCCGGTAACAGGAATGAATGGAAAGCAATTGAGTAAAGCCTCAACAGTGGATGAAATACATTCTTTGAAATTGACTGAAGGAGTTAACAAAATAAAAGTCTTCGTAACAGATGATAAAGGTGTTGCATCATTAAAAGAGAATATCGAGATCATTTATCGTCCTGCACAACCGGAAAACGGCAGATTGTATTTTATTGGAGTAGGTGTTTCTGATTATAAAGATTCTACAATGAATCTAACTTATGCTGATAAAGACATAAAAGATCTTGATACCCTATTCAAGACGAAATATAAAGATGCCGTTTCAGTGATCATGCTCAACCAACATGCGACATCCAAAACACTAAAAGAAGCTAAACAAACATTGCTTCAAACGAATGAGGCTGATATGATCGTCGTATCACTTTCCGGCCACGGCTTATTGAACAAACAGGGTGACTTCTTCTTTGCATCACACGAAACGGATTTTGATTCGCCTGAACAGACAGCAGTATCCTTTTCAACTTTAGAATGGCTACTGGATAGTATTCCTGCAAGAAAAAAGTTATTGCTGATTGATGCTTGCCATAGTGGTGAGGTGGATAGATCAGATGAATTGGTAATTGATACGGCGAAACAATCCATAGGCAATTCTGTTGTTGCGATTAAGCCAAAAGGAGTTACGATTGGAAAGAAAAAGAAAGTAGGTCTTGATAATAGCTTTTCATTAATGCAGGAATTATTTAATGACCTTGGTAATGCAAACGGATCTGCTGTAATTTCTGCAGCAGGTGGATTAGAGTTTGCTTTGGAAACAGCAGAATATCAAAATGGTGTATTCACTTATGCACTCATCACCGGATTAAAAGAGAAGAAAGCAGATGCTAATCAGGATGGTTCTATTACCCTACAGGAAATAAAAAATTGGCTTTCAACTGAAGTATTTAGACTAACAAAAGGTCGTCAAAAGCCAACCAGCAGGTCTGAAACGATTGACAATAATTGGGTGATCTGGTAAATATCAGACTTCCATAATTGGTATCATACAAGGATGAAGGGCAACTCGTCTTTCATGAGAGCCTTTACCTTTAACGAAGAAATTCGTAAGTAAAGCATCCATATGAAAAAATTTCCTTTATCAGTATTTTACAGAGTTTGTTTCAGTGGTTTTTTCCTGTTTTTATTATCCAATACCTATTCACAAAAAATCACAGGTATATTAAAGGATGAAAAATCTTTACCTATTGCCTTTGCCAATGTAACATTGTTATCAGCTGCCGACAATTCATTCAAAGCAGCATCACTTTCTGATTCTACCGGTAAATTTTCTTTGCATGCACCTGCACCAGGAAATTACATTTTGAAGTTTACCGCTATCGGTTTTAAAGAAAAAATTACAGAACCATTTTTAATAAATGAGAACAGCACGAAAGATTTTAGTGCATTGGTTCTGGAGATAGAAGCAAAAAAGCTTGAAGACGTTAGTGTTTTAGCATTAAGACCTTCTATTATTCAAAAAGCAGATCGTTTAGTGGTTGGTGTAGAAGGAACAGCAATGGCTGCAGGCAATACTGCTTTTACTGTATTATCAAAAGCTCCGGGAGTATTTATTGATGCTGAAGGAAACATACAGTTAAATGGAAGAGCAGGTGTAACAGTTATGATCGATAATAAACTCACGTATCTTTCTGCAAGAGATCTTAGAAATCTTTTAGAAGGAATGCCTGCGGAAAATGTAAAGAATATAGAGATCATTACCAACCCTTCTGCTAAATATGATGCTGAAGGAACGTCAGGTATTCTTAACATCAACCTGAGAAAAAATACACAAAGAGGAATGAATGGAAGTGTGTATTCAACCGTGAACTACAATTTCAAACAAACAGGTTATGGCTACGGTGCCAATTTAAATTTTAAAGGAGGCGCATGGAATTCTTTTATAAATATTGATGGAGTTAAAAGGGTTGGTGGAAGAGATGCCACTTTCACTCGTGTGTTTTTTGCACCTTCTAAAACGACTTACTTCGATCAAACAGCGATCGGTAATTTTAAAGGAAGCACTCCTGCTGCTGTTCGAATTGGGTCTGATTACACCATCAACAGCAAACACAGCATCGGCTTTATGGGTTACTATAGTTCCTATAATGGAGAAGATGAGTTTCTTACACAAACATCTCTTGGAAATTCACCCAAGCAATATTATGAGTTTGTGAAAGCCGATAACTTCAACAAAGGCACTTTTGAAAACTACACTTCCAACTTTCACTATACCGGAAAATTAGATACGCTTGGTAAACAACTTACCGCCGATCTAGATTATGTGAAGATCAAAAATCATCGGGAGTCTAACTTGTATAATTATTTTACTAACCTGAATAGTGGAAGTAAAACACAGGATATACTTTATACAACAGTACCTGCAGGTTTTGATATTTATTCATTCAAGATGGATTATGTACATCCGCTGAAAAAGGATCATAAACTTGAAATGGGTGCAAAGGTTAGTCATGTAGTTTCTGATAATGATGCCCGATTTTATTTCAATAATGGATCATTAGTGTTAGATCCAAACAGAACCAATCATTTTAATTACGAAGAAAATATCTATGCTGCTTATCTAAACTGGAGTGGACCACTCAGCAAAAATATATCTGCACAAGCTGGTGTTCGTGCAGAACAAACAGAAGGAACAGGGATATCATATACAACTGGTCAGATTAACGACAGGAACTATCTGGATTTCTTTCCAAGCTTATTCATTCAACAAAAAATAAGTGATAATTACGGTATCAATTATAGTTATAGCAGAAGATTGACCAGGCCTAATTACGGCAATCTCAACCCATTCAAGAATTACCGTGACCCTTATACATGGTATGAAGGCAATACAGCATTAAGACCTCAATACACACATTCATTCAGTATTGCACAAACGTTTAAAAAGATTTACATTCTTACATTAAGCTATCAGTTAAATAAAGATGTGATGGCAGAAATACCAATACTTGATGTGGCAAACTCTACCACTATTTATACAACAGGCAATGTGGATGATGGTCACAACCTAAGTATGACTGCTCTTGCTCCTTTACGCATCACAAAAAAATGGGAAGCACAAAATACAATGATCGTTAGTTATAATAAGTTCAGCATGATGAGCAACCAGGGACAAGTTGTGAACGACCAGGTGTTTTATATGTTGCAAAGCAATCACACTATATTATTACCAAAAAGCTTCAGAATGGAATTGAATCTATTGTATCGTGGTCCTGCTGCGTCAGGTTTATATCACATGGCAGCAATGCATAGAGTGGATGTTGCTTTCAAGAAAAGTTTCTTGAATAAAAAGCTTGATGTAAGTGTAAATGCAAATGATTTATTCAAAGGCATGAGGTATTTCTGGACGACCGACATTGGTAATAATGTAAACGAATTCGATCAGTACTTCCGTTTTAGAAGTATTGGCTTAACGCTTCGCTACAATTTCAGTAAAGGACAAAAAGTAGATACTAAAAGAAGAAGCACTAATGTTGAAGAAGTTAATCGTACTTAAATCAATATGTAAAAGTCCTCACTAAAGGAGGACTTTTTTTATACGATGTATTTGATGAATAAAGTTCTTAAAGTCAAGTGAGCAATTGTGTGTCGAAGTAACAAATTGGGAAACAACAGACGATGAATATGTTATGCTGTTTGCTCAATATATTATTTACTTTTTCTACTAATAACCTTCTTCGCTGCATCGACGATGAAAGGAGTATCTAAACCGTATTTCTTCAACAACTCTATGGGTTTACCACTTTCACCGAAAGTATCTTTTGTGCCGATATATTCAATTGGTATCGGGAAATTCTTTGCTGCAACCTGTGCAATGCTGTCACCTAATCCACCAATGATGTTATGTTCTTCAACCGTAACAGCACATTTGGTTTTAGAAATCGAAGCAATAACAGCTTCTTCATCCAAAGGTTTTATTGTATGAATATTGATCACTTCAACACTCAATCCCTGTTCCTCTAAAATTCTTCCTGCTTCAATGGCTTTCCAAACCATGTGTCCGGTTGCAAAAATGGAAACATCTGTTCCGTCGCTGAACTTTTGTGCTTTACCGATGATGAAATCACTTCCATCTGCTGCAGTAAAGTTTGGCCATTTCGGACGACCAAATCTTAAATACACTGGTCCTTCGTATGCGGCAATTGCGATCGTTGCAGCTTTGGTTTGATTGTAATCACACGGAACAATAACTGTCATACCCGGTAACATTTTCATCAAACCGATATCTTCCAATATTTGGTGAGTGGCACCATCTTCTCCTAATGTTAATCCGGCATGTGATGCACAGATCTTCACATTCTTATTACTATAAGCAACTGACTGACGAATCTGGTCGTACACTCTTCCTGTACTGAAATTTGCAAACGTAGTAGTGTAAGGAATTTTACCACCGATGGTCATACCTGCTGCGATGCCTATCATGTTGGCTTCTGCAATACCACATTGAACGAAACGTTCCGGAAAATCTTTCATGAACTTATTCAGCTTCAGCGAACCGGCAAGGTCTGCAGTAAGTGCCACTATATTTGGATTTTGTTTGGCCACTTCATAAATGCCATCACCAAAACCACCTCTTGTTTCCTGTTCGTTCTGTATTTGAATGTCTTTTAGCATGCCTGTAGGTTAATGGCTGCAAAGTAAAGTAATATGAGATTGCAGGAAAAATCTAAAAAAGAGAATGATACCAACTGCTGTAACTCCGGTTGAACTTCGTTGCGTCGCAATCACTTCATCGTTCAGTTCTATATGGAACTTTTCCCACCTGGAAGGATTAAAACGCAAAGGAAAATGAATTGTTTTTATTCGGGAAGTCATTGAGCAAAGGTTAAATTTAATCATTCATAGAACCTGAACGCAAAGACCGCAAAGAGATCCTTCATAAATGAAGGATGAACATCACTAATTTAGTTCAGCTTTCTGCCTATTGATTAATTCTTCATCTTCTTTGATCTTCAATTCCCATTTCCAGGCTGTATCCATCATTGCAGTAATGTCATGCTTGATTTTCCATCCCAAAGTATTTACCGCATGATTATTATTCGCATACACGGCAATCACATCTCCGGCTCTTCTTGGCCCAATAACATAATTTAACTTAGTGCCACTAACTTCTTCAAAAGCTTTAATGGCTTCTAAAACGGTAGTTCCATTTCCTGAACCAAGATTAAATATTTCGCAGTTTGAATTGTTCTTTCTTTCCATCAAATATTGAATGGAAAGTGTGTGTGCATTGGCAATGTCTGCCACATGAATATAGTCTCTTACACAGCTGCCATCTCTTGTTGGATAATCATTGCCCCAAACCTGCATCTGAGATAATTTGCCAATAGCAGTTTGAGTAATAGCCGGAACAAGATTGGCCGGTTTTCCTAAAGGCAGCTCACCAATTTGAATAGATGGATGTGCACCTACGGGGTTAAAATATCTCAACAAAACACAAGCGGTGTTTCCCTTTGCAGCGAAATCCTGCACAATACGTTCACCCATTTGCTTAGTTGCACCATAGGGAGATTCAGCTTTTTTCTCAGGTGTTTGTTCAGTTACAGGAACATTATCCGGATTACCATATACAGTGCAGGAAGATGAAAAAACAAAATAAGGCACCTGAAATTCCTTCACACATTTCAATAAATTAATAAGAGAAAACATGTTATTCTCATAGTACAATAATGGTTCTTCCACAGATTCCCCTACTGCTTTGTACGCTGCAAAATGTATCACACCCACTATATCTGTATTCTCCTGGAAGATTGCCTGTGTATCGTCGAAATTCTTCAGATCAACATGGTAGTTCTTTACTTTTTTACCGGTGATCTTATGAATACCATTGAGCAAATATTCGGTAGATCGACTATTATCATCTACAGAAATAACATCAAATCCATTTTCAATAAGATCAACAATTGTGTGAGAGCCGATATATCCACAACCACCTGTAACCAGAATCTTTGCCATAGTCTAATTTGATGCTGCAAATTACCAAAAAGCAAGGTGTTATCAGAATAGCTTAACTATATAATAAATAATGGCAGCCATAACTGCAGATACGGGTATAGTTAATATCCATGCCCAGAGAAGATTTACAGTTACACCCCAACGTACGGCTGATAAACGTTTAGTGGCTCCCACACCAATAATAGAGCCTGTAATGGTATGTGTAGTACTCACCGGAATTCCTAAATGCTCGGTAAGGTATAATGTAATAGCACCTGCAGTTTCTGCACTTACACCTTCAAGCGGTGTTACTTTGGTAATACGAGTTCCCATTGTTTTAACGATCTTCCAGCCACCACTCAAAGTACCTAAACCAATAGCAAGAAAACTGGTGAATGGTACCCACCAATAATCTTCCACAAAATGAGAGAAACGATGTGCACTGTCTAATGTTATATAGGATGCATTACCACTTTGTATTTCAAAATAAATCACGGCAGCACCGATTATACCCATGATCTTCTGGGCATCATTACCACCATGTCCTAAACTGAATGCAGCTGAAGAAGCCAACTGCATTTTTTTGAACCAGCTGTCGGCTTTATAGGGATTAGATCGTTTAAACAGATGCACAATCAGTATCGTAATAAAAAAAGCGATAAACATTCCAACCAAAGGAGCTGCAAATATGAAAAGTACGGTTGGAATTACTTTGGCGTAATTGATCACATCAACGCCGTTTTCAGATAATCCACCTGCATGTGCTAAAGCTGCACCCATAAATCCACCAAGAAGTGTGTGAGAAGAACTGGAAGGAATGCCGAACCACCAGGTAACTAAATTCCAGATGATGGCTGCAATTAAACCTGCAAGAATAACCTCCAGCGTAATGAAATTTTCATCAACAGATTTTGCTATGGTATTACCGATCTTAAATTCACCGATCCAGTATTTGGAAACGAAGTAAGCTGCAAAATTGAAAAATGCTGCCCATAAAACAGCTTGAAAAGGTGTAAGTACTTTTGTAGATACGATGGTTGCAATTGAGTTAGCTGCATCGTGAAAGCCATTAATGTAATCAAAGATGAGAGCAAGTGCAATGATTACTACCAGCAGAATGAACATAGCTTAATATGATAAAGTGATAAGGTGATTTGTATAGCAAGGGGTTAAGATCGCCTTATGAATATTTGATGATGATCGATTCAATAACGTTTGCAGCATCTTCACATTTGTCTGTTGCAATTTCCATAACCTGGTAGATCTCTCTTTTCTTAATCACTTCTTTGGCATCGTTCTCTGTTTGAAAAAGCATATCAATGCTCATATCAAATACATCATCAGCCTGGTTTTCTATGCTGTTAACTTTTACCAGTGCTTCTGTCATTTTCCTAAGGTCTTTCATGTCTCTTAATCCATGAACAGCTACTTTGATCTCTGCTGCACCAAGAGCAATAAGATCGGCCAGTTTTCTGATACCTGTATCATTTGGATTTACTTTATAAAAGTTGATTTTCTTTGATGAAGCAAAAATATAATCAGCTATATCATCTAAGGCAGAAGCCAATGCATGGATATCTTCTCTATCAAACGGAGTGATAAAGTTTCTGCCAAGTTCTGTAAATATCTGGTGTGTATTGTCGTCGTTCTTATGCTCAAGATCTTCTATTTGTGCAATATAAGTGGAGCGTTTGTCGAAATCTGTTTCATTTACTAATGTTACCAATAACTTGCTCATTTGGTAAACCCTGTCTGCAACTTCTTCGAACAAACCATAGAAAATTTTGTTCTTTGGCATAAAGAGCTTCCCTAAATTATTGATACCCATATTTTGAAATTTGGCGACAAAAATAGAAATACCAACCTTAAATCTACGGTACTATTCTGAATTAATAATAAGATAACATTGGCTCAAAGAAAAATATCGAAGTGGTTATAACTGAGCTATTTTACTTCGAGTATAAATCCAACAGTGGTTCCTACATCAGGTTTGCTTCTTACATGAATGCTTTGTTCGTGTGCTTCTATAATGTGTTTGCAAATGGCTAGGCCAAGTCCGGTTCCTCCAACATCACGGCTACGACCTCTGTCGGTTCGATAGAATCTTTCAAAGATTCTTGACAAATGTTCTGGTGCTATTCCTATTCCTTCATCACTGATCTCTATGAGTACATGTTTTTCATCTGTTTTATAAATGCCAGCTGTAATTGTTCCTCCTGTTCTGCCGTATTTGATAGCATTATCTACAAGATTTATTATTACCTGCCTGATCTTTTCTTTATCCGCAATCACTGTTATGGGTTGCTCGCATCCCTCTTTAATTGTTGTTTGTATATTTACAGAAGATGATTTGATTGATAGGGATTCATATACTTCCCTGATCAATTCCTGTATAATAAATGCTGTTTTGTATAAAGGTTGTTCACCACTTTCCAGTCTTGAAATTTCATCCAGATCTTTCATCAGGTTCACCATTCTATCAATATTTCGGGCCGCATTCTCGAGAAATCTTCTATTCACACCCGGATTTTCTAATGCACCACTCAATAAAGTATCAACATAACCTTGTATTGCAAAAATGGGTGTTTTGAATTCATGTGCCAGGTTTTGCAAAAATTCTTTTCTATAAGCTTCATTATGTTTCAGCATTTCTATCTCAGCACTTCGTTGTACTGCCCATTGCTCTACATCTTCTCGCACCTCATCAATTCCTTTTTTGGGCAAGATGTATTTGTAGTATGTCTCTTCTCTTTTACTAGCTTTCGTTTGATAAATAAATTTATATATCAGTTTAATTTTTCTGTAGATGAACCATTCCAATACAAAACGAATAAGATAATAACTGCCGATAAATGTTATGGCAGAAGCTATGATGGCTATTTCCCATTCAGGTGTTACGAAAAGAAACCCAAGACCAATGGGTAATGACAATATAATTGCCGTAAATAAAGAAAGTTGTCTTGGAGAGAGATTTTTTGCTTTTAACATATTACCAGTAACGAAGAAGGTTACAACGTGCAAATTACGTTGAGAGTGACTTACAATTCAAACTTATAGCCCACACCTTTAACAGTGGTAATACAATCTATACCTAGTTTTTGCCTGATCTTTCTGATGTGCACGTCGATCGTTCTATCACCAACAATCACATCATTACCCCAGACCTGGCTAAGTATTTCATTTCGCAAGAATACTTTTCCAGGCTTACTGGCAAGCAGATATAACAGTTCGAATTCTTTTTTTGCGAGAATAACCTCGTTTCCTTTGATCACAACAACGAATTGTTCCGGATCAATCGTAAGATCATCAAGCTGAAGAATTTTACCATCTTTCTTTTTACTTCTTCTGAATAAGGCATTTACTCTGCTGATTAACACTTTAGGACTGATCGGCTTTGTTACATAATCATCAGCACCTGTATCAAATCCCTTGATATGTGATCCTTCATCATTCAAAGCAGTTAAAAAAATGATCAACGTATCCTGGAATTCTGGTTGTGTTCTCAGGTACTCACACACTTCAACACCTGTTTTCTTAGGCATCATTATATCCAGAACGATTAAATCAGGCTTATGTATTCTTGCTTTGTCAATGGCTTCAGACCCATCTTTTGCAGTGATAACTTCATAACCCTCAGCAGTTAGATTATATTGTAGTATCTCCCTTATATCCTGTTCGTCATCAGCTATCAATACTTTCATGGGCTTATCCATTAACAATTTGTTTTTACAAATTTAACCTGCAGATATTTAGAGAAGGCTCACATTTGATTATGTTATTGTTAACAGTACAAATTAGAACTTGCAGTAATCTATGCAAAGAAAGGCCAGCTTTCAGCTTTGGTCGTATTTTTGCTTAATGCGTATGAAATCTGGAAAGATCATGAGTAGACTAAGCCTGGTAACGCTGTTATCCCTTATAACTATATCAACTATTGCACAGGAAAAACGAAAAATGCCGGATGTGCCATTAATGCGTCAGATATTTCATACAAATATTGATAAGGCTCAATTGAATATTCTGAATGCTGATGGTGTTTCGGATGAACTGTTTGCCCCGACTGATAATGAACAGTTGAATAAACAACTTTCTACAGAAGTTACATATTCTATTGATGAAATGCAGATTGACATAGAAGTGAATAGTAGCCTTGATAATAACAATAAGATTAAATACCTGAGAGGAATTAGTGAATTGCTCAATGCATTTGGATCAGACTACCGATTAAAAAATATCCAGGCAAAACAATTCATCGATCTTTTAAAGGCTTATAAAGAAGCTGTTCAGCTGGAAAAATTCGGTAATTCCATTTCACCAATCGTTGCCAAGAATGAACTGGAAGTAGGAAATATATTGATAAGATTATATCCTTTTGAAAAGAATTCAGGACTTAAATCTTCAAGGGATCATCTTGTATTAAAAGAAATGCAGAAGAACCCCACAAAGGTGATGCAAATACTTTCGAAAAATCATGGTGTTCCTTTTGCTGACAGTGTTATTCGTGCTGTAGCTTATCGTAACCAAGAAGAAATTTACAATTATGCCAGTGCCGGAAATGCTTTTAGCCGCAAGATTTTAAGCAATGATGATATGCTGGTAAAGATTATCGGTAAGATGGCTACAATGAGAACAGGAAGACTATACTTTCCATTTCTTGATGAATTATATAAAGGGAACCTGACTTTTGATTCTATTGCCCCTACACTTGAGAATGATGAAAAATATTATGATTTACTGGTAAAAACACAGGTTAAGTATGCTGCACGTTTGTGGAATAATGATATTCCATTAGAACATCAAACTCTTACCAAAAAGCTTCAGCAAAAAGCTGTTGAGATATATGTGAACGAGATAAATGGTTTGCATGATTCTCCTGACAATATTCGGTTCAAAAAAATCGAATCATTAACGCCGGAGCAACTTTATTATGTAGCTGTTATGGGTGCTGACCAGATTTATACCAGCAGTTATTTAGGTGTGTACAACAGGATATTTCAGAAGCTGAGTTCTGGTAATAAAGCTGATACACTATTACAACTTGTAAATTTTGATCATTTTAAAAAATGGATCAAAATGGCTGCAGGTTATAATACGTTGGACGATTTCTTAAAGAAAATGGACTCATCGAGTGCAACAGTATTAATGAAGCGATTTGTAACAGGTCTTGATAAAACTAATACACTTGAAGATGCTGTGGATGTAGCAGATTCTTATGCAAGTATTTCAAATGTTAGTTTGCAGAAGTTTATTTTGAATGAGGTGCAGTCAAATCTTCAATCTGCAAAAACCGACAGGGCAAAAAATATTTACAGCCTTCTGAATACGATCTTCCTTTCACTCGATACTGCAAATAAGATCGATATTACAGGTTTACTTGGTATTCAACCGGTACACTTTGTTCCAAATCCTATTTTGAAAGATACAACTGGCCGTATCATCATTGAACAATACTTCTATGGTGATAAGGATGGACAGAATGTTTATCGTTCATTCATCAGTCAATTCCGTAATGCCAACTGGAAGATCATCGATAAGCCTGAATGGGTGGAAGTGGTTTCTTTAAAAGGAAGTAAAGTAACCATCTATGCCAATAAACCTTTGAACGAAGATGAAAATCTTGATGCAAAAGCACAGGCTAGTTTAAATGAATACTTATATCAAAATAATATTCAGCCAACCGTTGTAATTCATCGTGGCCATAGCTACTATGTAAAATATACAATTGAACAATTAGCACCTTCAGCTCGTGTTGTTTTGTTAGGAAGTTGTGGTGGATATCATAATATGAACGAAGTTTTAAAAATTTCTCCTGAGGCACATATCATTTCATCTAAACAAATTGGCTCCGGATTAATCAATGGACCAATGATAACGATGATCGCTGAGAACTTAAGGCAGGGAAAAGACCTGAACTGGCCTACGATATGGAAAAACCTAGAATCAAGCTTTAAAGACCCAACCCGAAAAGAGCGTTTTGAAGATTATGTTCCACCGTACAAAAACCTGGGGGCCATCTTCATTATTGCTTATAATAAAATGGAAGAAGCTAAAACAGCAAATAAGATTTAAGGAGCAACAGTGGTTGCTGTAGTATTTCGTTTTTGCCTTTTCCAGTGAATATTGAATCCTGTTCCCAGAGAAATAATTCCATTATTAAACCCTGCATGTTCCAGGTAATTCAACCCTACTTCAAGGGCAATAGATTTATTAAGAAAGAAAGCATACCCTGCACCAGCATTTAAGTTTAATTGTCCATCATAATCTTCTGTAAATTGGAAATAAGAAATTCCAGCATTTAGAAAAAATTTGCCCTTTTCTTTTTTTCCAAAATAGGGTTTGATAAAAACTCCGACTCCTAATCCTGTTGTACCCTCAAAATCTGTAATAACTGATAACGCACCTCCAATAGCAAGATTATTTTTGACAAATACTCCTAATCCCGGATTGAAATTTAAAAGAACTCCACCTTCTGTACTCATCTGAAAGGAAGCATTTCCACTTAATAACAGGGTTCCTTTTTCAGTTTGACTAAATGCTGAAGAAAACGAAAACAGTAAAAGAATTAGCAATTTATATTTCATAAGATGCATTTCGGCTAATCTACTAAAAATGGATTATGCTTCTTCTCATGTCCTATCGTTGTAGATTGTCCATGTCCTGAGTAAACAACAGTTTCATCAGGTAAAACAAAAAGTTTTTCCCTGATGCTTTTCAATAAAGTTTCATGATCTCCACCAGGCAGATCAGTTCTTCCAATACTTTCATAGAAAATTACATCGCCACCAATCAATAAATTTTGAGCTGCGTTATAAAAACAAATACTTCCTGGGGAATGACCTGGAGCAAGAATTACTTCAAGCTTATCATCCCCTAATTCAATAACATCTCCATCGTTAATAAAATGCAACGGACCTGAATAGTTTTCGAAAGTCAAACCCCACATTTGTCCACTGGTTGGAGCAAATGCCAATACTTTTTCTTCCAAAGGATGCAGATGAAGCTCAAGATTGAATTTTTTATGCACCCATTTGTTTCCAAAAACATGATCAAGATGGCAATGCGTATTGATAAGCTTTACCGGTGTCAAATCATTTTCCGTAATAAACTGAAGCAGTTTTTCTTCCTCAGCTGTAAAATAACATCCCGGGTCTATAATGAATGCTTGTTTCTTTTCGTTATACAGCACATAAGTGTTTTCCTGAACAGGGCTGAAGGTGAAGCTTTTAATGCTTATCATAACTTTATTTTTACAATCTCAATTACTGCTAATTACCTAATTTTAGAAGCTTAAACATCGGTAAAGACGCAAACTCGTCAAAATTCGTATCTTATTTGATTAATGTTTGCTTCTTACGGCTTCTGGAAAAATTATTCGCCATAAAAGAAGGGTTAGCTTTTACGGCATAAAATCAACTGACGAACAAATGAAACTTCGCTTTTCGTTCTTTCTCTTTGCCTCTTTTATTACAGTTGCATCTTTCGCACAGGTAAATGCTGTTGAATTTGGCAAGAACAGGGTTCAACATAAAAAGTTCACCTGGCGTTTTTATGAGACACAAAATTTCAATACCTATTTCAATATAGGCGGTAACGATCTTGCAAAATATGTTGCACAGGTGGCTGAACAGGAACTGGAACAAATAGAAGAAGCTGTTGAATATTCATTGCAGCGTAAAGCAAATATCATCATCTATAACGATTATAATGATTACAAGAGCAGCAACATTGGTCTTGGAATTGACTGGCAAAGTTCTGGTGGTGTAACGAAACTTGTGAACAATAAGATCGTTGTTTACTTTAATGGTAACCATAATGATCTTCGTAAATCAATCAGGGAAGGCATTGTAAAAACATTAGTAGATAACCAACTTTTTGGTGATGATATTGGTGAATTTGCCAGCAATCAGGCTTTATTGGATCTTCCACAATGGCTGGTAGATGGATATATTTCTTATATGGCAGAAAACTGGAGCCCTGAAAAAGACGATAGGCTGAAAGATGTATTGATGAGTGCTGAATACAAGAATTTTTACCAGTTTGCTTTTAAAGAACCAGCATTGGCCGGACATGCTTTCTGGTATTACATTGGTGAAAGATATAAGAAAGACAATGTTTCTTATTTCTTATATCTAACCCGTATCTACAAAAGTTTGAATACTGCTTCACAACGTATTACAAAGAAGAAGTTCAAGCCATTACTTGCTGAATTTATGACGGTGATGGAAGAACGTTATTTCAAAGACATTCGTCAAAGAAGAAATGCACCAAAAGGAACGATCTCTGTTGTTGAAGATGTAGAGAAACAAACTTTTTACAACTTCCAGGTAAATCCAAATCCGAGAAACAATTCTTATGCAGCCGTAAAGTTTAAAAAAGGTATTTATAGTGTGGTGCTAAACCAACAAGGCGAAGAAAAAACTTTATTAAAATATGGCGTAAGAGTTTACCAGGGAGATATCAATCCAAATTATCCAATTCTTGCATGGGATGGTAAAGGGTCAAGGCTTTTGGTTATTTACTGGCAGGAAGGAAAGAAGTATATGTTCGTATATGATCTTGTTGCAAGAATAAAAAGAGACAGGCAGGAGATACAAGGCTTTGAACAGATTTTGGATGCCGGATTTATGCTGAACCAAAACCAATTATTGTTTAGTGCAGTGAAGAATGGTAAAACAGACATCTTTATCTATAACACTCAAACACAAAAAGCAGAACAGGTAACTGATGATGTGTATGATGATCTTGATCCTACATTTGTTTCATTCCCTAACAGGTCTGCTATCATTTTTGCATCCAATCGTCCTTCAGGAAATGCTCCTGACGGTGATACGGTAATTCCAAGCAGAAATAATTTCAACATATTTCTTGTTGATATTTTCAATAAAAGTGAATTCAGGCAGGTAACACAATTGACCAAAATGAAATTTGGCGATGCCCGTTACCCGATGCAATACAACACTACTCACTTCACTTTTGTATCGAATGAAAATGGCATTGCAAATAGATGGGCCGGATTTTTTACTACACAAAGCGATGGATTAGATACATTATTTTATGTAGGGGATGAAATATTACGTAATCCTACAGACCAGGAAATAGATTCAACACTTTCTGCATGGCAAAAATCTGAACCGGATAGTGTAAGTTATTTTAGAACATATAAAGATTCTACGTATTCTTTTCCAATCACAAACTATCAAAGCAGTTTATTGGAAACAAGAATTGCAGGAGACAGAGGCCAGGTTAGTGAAGTAAGAAAAGAAGGTGATCTGATGTTCGTTTACAAGTTAAGAATCGATTCTGTTGCACTTCGTAAGCGTAATGTAAATGCAAGACCTACAGAATATATGCGTCAGCGAATGGCTGAAGCAAGAGCTGCTGCAGGTACTGCAACGAATTATACCAAAACGGATACGGCCGACAAGAAAGTTTTTAGAACGGAGTTCGATGATGCAGATACAACTGGAGTAGGCATTCCGGTTGAGCCTGATCTTGCTCCCAATATTTTAGGAAAAGCAAGGTTGTTCAATTATAGACTAAAGTTCAGTGCAGATTATTTACTGAGTGGTGTTACCAATAATATTCTCATCAATAGATATCAACCTTATGGAGGTGGCTCTGGTCCAATACGTTTGAACAATGGTAATAATATCAATTGGAATTTCCGTGTTGGTATAAGTGATATTCTGGAAGATATTAAACTGGTAGGTGGCATTCGTTTTGGCACTAATTTAAAAGACAGGGATTATGTTTTATCGTTCCAAAATTTCCGTAAAAGAATTGATTGGGGATTAACCTATTTCCGCAGCACAAACAGCAGGTTTAAAGGACCCATTTTTACCACACCCGGTCTTGATTATAATGATTACGGCACAAGGTTAATAACCAGTCTTTATCAATTCAATATTGCTTATCCATTCAATGAGGTAAAAAGTTTACGTTTAACAGCTGCACTTAGAACTGACCGAGGAATCGTATTTCCGGGAAAGCAATTTGGGAATGGTGCTCCTGATGTGTGGGGATTAGAAAGGAAGGACTCAACCTTGAAGTATGCAGTGGCAAGACTTGAATATGTACACGACAATACTTTGAATCCAGCACAAAACATCTGGTATGGCTTAAGATGGAAAGTTTATTTTGATGCTAATGCTCAAACAAATAAAAATTCAAAAAATAAAGCTCAGTACACTTTCAATGCAGGATTTGATGCAAGATATTATGTGCCTATCTATCGCAATTTTATCTGGGCAGTAAGAGGTGCAGGTGATTTTTCATGGGGCAATCAAAAGATCATTTATTACCTCGGTGGAGTTGATGGATGGTTAAACCCAAAGTTCAACAATGGGCTACCTCCAGATGCTGACCAGGCTTATGCATTTCAATCGCTAGCAGTTAACATGAGAGGCTTTCCGCAAAATGTTGCCAATGGAAACAATGCCGTTGTAATTAACAGTGAATTCCGTTTGCCGGTTTTCAGCACTTTCATTAACAGGCCAATCAACAATGCTTTCCTTCGTAATTTCCAGATTGTTCAATTTGTTGATCTTGGAACAGCATGGAATGGCAAATTCGATAAGATTGAAAGGCCATCAAGAGTTTATCAGAATGGTCCAATCACTCTACGCTATAAAGCAGGTGGTATTGGTCCTTTTGTTGGTGGTTACGGTTTTGGTGCAAGAAGTACATTATTAGGATATTT
This sequence comes from Bacteroidota bacterium, assembly GCA_023386555.1. Classification (GTDB taxonomy): domain Bacteria; phylum Bacteroidota; class Bacteroidia; order Chitinophagales; family Chitinophagaceae; genus JAEZDC01. The sequence continues at coordinate 115,370 of JAEWJK010000001.1, forward strand.
CCTTAAAGCTGATGCATCATGGGAAATGAATGGCATCTTTAAAGGGAAACCTTACTGGTATTTTGCAATGGGATTTGATTTCTAATTTGATATTACCTATAATTGAAAGTGCCTCAAATTTATGAGGCACTTTTTTATTAAGCCAGCTTTCTATCAAATCTCAACTTCGTTGTGTCACTCCCTTTAATGTTCAGAACATTGGCAGGCTCTTACTATGAAATTATTTTAGATCACCAGCTTCATCCTTTAACACAGGCTCATTTAATTCAACAGTCTTACTCTTCATTTTTTTCCTGTAAGACATGTTTAGTAGTTCTACACCAAAAGAAAATGCCATGGCGAAATAAACATAATTCTTCAGGTGTAACTCATGTGCTTTATCGGAATTCCATCCTTCTACTAATAAAACAACAGCAACAAGCACTAAGAAAGATAAGGCCAGCATTTTTAATGTGGGATGTTTATGTATGAAGTTGGATATTCTCTCACTGAAGAGGAACATAATAATCATTGCAATGATCACTGCTATAATCATTATCGGAACATGCTTAGCTATTCCAACAGCTGTGATCATGCTATCAAACGAAAAAATCATATCAATTAATATGATCTGTACGATAGCATGACTAAATGTTGAAATCGTTTTTGTAACATTTGCCTCCAGTGCTTCTTCATCACCTTCCAACTTATGATGGATTTCTCTTACCGTTTTGTACAAAAGAAATAATCCACCAGTAAGCATAACAATACTTGCAAGATCAAATCCTTTTCCAAATAGTGTAAAAACAGGATTTCCTTTTTGCGTAACCAGCCAGCCCAAACAAAGCAACAAAGCAATCCTTACACTAATACCTGTAACCATCCACAATCTTCTTGCTTTTAAACGCTGTTCCTTTTTTATTCTTCCCATGATTATGGAAACGAAGATCACATTATCAATCCCCAGTACTATTTCCAATACACTCAAAGTAATCAAGCTAATGAGGCTGTCTACTGTAAACAGATAAGATAGATCTCCCATAATAAAATCTTAGTTTGTTGCTGCTTCAAGAATTGTGCTGAATATTAGCCAGGTGATTACAGATGTTTTTTGCAATGGATGGTCCTTCATAAATAAAACCGGTCCACACTTGTATGAGCGAAGCTCCGGCATTTATTTTTTCAACAGCATCTTGCCCGGTAAAAATTCCACCACTGGCTATTATTGGAATACTACCGCTAGTTTGTCTGGCAATATAGCTTACCACTTCAGTAGATCTTGCTTGAAGAGGTTTACCGCTTAAGCCTCCATTGCCAATTTGGTGTATGAGATCATTATCTGATGTAAGATTTTCACGACTGATTGTTGTATTAGTTGCTACCAGGCCATCTAATTTTACTTCAGCGGATAAGCTGATGATATCGTCTAATTGTTCTTTGGTAAGATCAGGTGCGATCTTAAGTAATAAAGGCTTTCTTTTTTGCTTTGCATTATTGATGTGCTGAAGATTACTCAAAATTTTTAAGAGCGAATTTTTATCCTGCAATTCTCTTAATCCAGGAGTATTAGGAGAGCTTACATTCACTACAAAATAATCGACAGTATCAAACAATTCCTTAAAGCAGATCTCATAATCCTTCCATGCATTTTCATTTTCAGTGATCTTATTCTTACCAAGATTCCCTCCGATTATAAGTTTGTTGTTTTTGGAATTTGCCCTCCAGAATTCTAATCTTCCCCTGATTGCTTTCACGCCATTATTATTGAAGCCCATCCTGTTGATAAGAGCTTTATCTTTTGGCAATCTAAATAATCTGGGTTGATTATTACCAGGCTGAGGCAAAGGTGTTACAGTACCAATTTCAACAAACCCAAAACCTAAAACAGCTAATTCATTTAAGTAAAGTGCATTCTTATCGAATCCTGCACCAAGACCAACAGGATTGGGAAAGTCTAAACCAAAAACCTGCTTCTGTAATACATTATAATTGAATTGAAAGCTCTTTTTCAGAATGGAATTTACAACCCCAAACCTGTTTACATCTCTTAACAGGTTCATTGAAAAATAATGAGCTCGTTCAGCAGGAAGATTGAAAAGTAGCTGTCTTAGCAATTGATACATGGTGCAAATGTACAGCGAAGCTTTGCTCAGAAATATTTCTTCATCAACTGGTATAAAACCTTCTTATGATTTTCATTCAAGCCTCTTGTTGTGTCTTGCAACCAATGACGTTTAAAGCCAACTATAGCTGCTGAAGTATCTTTCATATCAAAGCCAACTATTCTTAATGCCTGAAGATGATCGAAGTTTGAAGGAACCCCAACATTGGTTGTATCAGCATACCAATGACCAAAGCCTTTTTCTGCCATTAACTTCCATGGGAATCTCCAGTTAGGATCGTTCTTTCTGGTAGGTGCAATATCTCCATGGCCAATAAAATTTGCTGCAGGAATGCCATGTCTTTTTTTCAATACAGCTAAGAGCTGAGATAAACTGTTCATCTGTGCTTCAGGAAATGATTCAAAGCCATTATTATCAAGCTCTATTCCTATTGATGTAGAATTAATATCAGTGGTATTTCCCCATTTAGCAGCACCACCATGCCATGCTCTCAAATAATCATTCAGCATGTGATGCACTGTTCCATCTTTGCAAATAACATAATGAGCACTTACCTGTGTTCTTGTAAGCGTAAATGTTTTCAAAGTCTGTTCACAACTATTCTGTGCAGTATGATGAATGATTACATAATTCGGTTTACGCATATTGAAGTTGGTGGTGCCTACCCATTCATTTGAAAGTTGCAAACCAGAATCAATTTTAGTGGGATTTTCTCTCAACTGTTTAGCATATTCCTTCACCTGTTTTTTATAGGATTTATTAGCCTCAGCATAAGGTGCTTTTGAACATCCAAGAATATAAAATAACCCTACTATACAGATGCAACTACGGAATGCAAAATATTTCATGCAGGAAAAGTAAACAGATTTTCGTTTACCAGAACGGCTTATTATTTGAAGCTAAACGTAAAAACACATCATGCCTGAAGGTCCATCAATAGTCATATTAAAAGAAGCTGTAGCTGAGTTTAAAGGAAGAAAGGTTATTGAAGTTGGCGGTAATACAAAAGTTGATTTTAGTAAACTCGAAGGAAAGAAGATTACAGATTTCAAAACTTTTGGTAAGAACTTTTTTATCTGCTTTGGAAAGAAATTGTCTGTTAAGATACATCTTATGTTATTTGGCAGCTATAGGATCAATGAAAGAAAAGAAACTCCTTCAAGACTTAGTTTAATATGTTCAACAGGTGAACTTAATTTTTATGCTTGCTCTGTTCAGTTAATTGAAGAAGACCTTAATAATTTATACGATTGGTCAGCTGATGTAATGAATGATGACTGGGATGCTGCAGCAGCAAAGAAGAAACTGAAAGAAATGCCTGAAACTTTAGTTATCGATGCCTTATTAGATCAAAACATATTTGCAGGTGTAGGTAATATTATTAAAAATGAGGTCTTGTATAGAATTCAGGTTCATCCTAAAACTAAACTTGGCAATCTGCCTCTTAAAAAAATGAATGAACTTATTAAACAGGCAAGAATATACAGCTTCGATTTTTTAGAATGGAAAAAGCAATACGTTTTAAAGAAGCACTGGCTTGCTCATACAAAACGTACCTGTCCAAGAGATGGTAGTCCTATCATTAAAGAGTATCTCGGAAAAACCAACAGAAGAACTTTTTATTGTAATAAATGCCAGGAATTATATACTTAATCGTCAAATAGTAGTAGTCTCTCGGCAATTTGTCATAACCAAGCACAAGAATATTCATCTTTGTTTGTTCAGATAAGTAGCTTGACCAATATCATGAAATTGCCTAAACCTGAAATACTATTTTCCTCACTTTTTTTATTAGGAGAAGCGATCTGGATATATTTTAGCTATGAATATGGTACTCCTCAAATAATTGAAACAGGTAACTGGGATGCTGAAATGTACACTGAGTACATCATTGTATTTTTTCTTGCGATACTTATTTTTATTGTAGTCAGGTCTTATCGACTTCGATCTGAAAAGATGGCTAAAGAGTATCATTCTCTTTTTGAATCCTCTCCTATACCCATGTGGATTATTGATGCTGATACAAAGATGTTTGTATTGGTAAATGAGGCCATGCAACAGAAATATGGATATTCAAAAAATGAGTTGTATAAAATGACAACTTATGATATTCGGCCATCAAAGGAAGTAAAAAGACTTGATGACTTTCTGCAACAGGTGCAGGAAGGATTGCAGGATACCGGCGTATGGATTCATAAGAAAAAAAGCGGGGAAGAATTTTATGTTCAAACCAGAACAAATAATTATAAGTACAAGGGAAGAGATTCGATTATTGTGCTTGCAGATGATATTACCAATCTTATTGAAAAGGAGAAAGAAATATCAAGACTTTCGCTTGTAGCAAGAAACACTATTAATGGCATTATTATTACCGATACCAACAGAAGAATTGAATGGGTAAATGATGCTTTTACAAAAATGACAGGCTTTTCTTTAAATGAAGCACAGCAAAAATTACCTACAGAATTACTGCATGGTCATGGTACTGACAAATTTGTGGAGCAGCAAATGAAGGATGCTATTAAAGCAGGAAAAAGTTATTCAGGAGAAGTTTTAAATTATAGAAAGGATGGCTCTGAATTATGGGTACAGACAACAATATCACCGCTTTTGATAGATGGTAAAATAGAAAAGCATGTGGCCATATTTTTAGACATTAACGAAAGAAAGCAGCAGGAATACTTAATACAAAACCAAAATGCACGTCTTAAAGAGATTGCATTTGCAAGTTCACATCTTATTCGTGCTCCATTATCAAATATCCTCGGACTTACCCAATTATTAAATGATGATCCGGCAGTAATAAATGATATCGCAACACATTTAAAAACTTCAGCAAATCAATTGGATGAAGCCATCAGGCAAATGGTTAAGCAGGCTTCTGATTCTGAACAATATCTATCTTCTTCAGCCGCTCGTTAGTTTTTCTTTAATGCTCCATGGCATAGTTACTGTGTCTTTTATGTAAACAATTGATTATGGCAGGAAGAGGATTTAACAATAAGCATGGAAGTGCAGGACGTGGTGCATCTAATCAAAGTAATCAGCCGTTTATTACTGATGGGATGCCAGAGAAAAAATCAAATCATAACAGGCGGAATTTCTCCAAAGAACGACATTTAGAAATTCAGGTAGATAGAATTCCCTACATACTCAACGTAACCCCTTTCATGTTTAATGAAGAGGTGAGGTATCATGTGAGTTATAATGGAGGGCCGGATATTTTATTTGCATGGGATAACAGTGTAGGTCATTTTGCAGCTTTCGGTGATGATGCAGCAACAATGCCTGATTCGCTTGAACTGGAAATAGCACAACGTTTACAACAGATGATGCGAAAAGATCTTTCTGCGTAAATTTTATTAAGCCAGCTGAAGTATTTTCAATGATGCTTTACTTGCGTCGCACACTTGTACAAGTGGAATTACTTCGGCTGGTTCAATAATTTACATGTTCCTTCTATATTGACCTCCTACTTCGTATAAAGCATGTGTGATCTGTCCTAATGAACAATACTTAACAGTATCCATTAATTCTTCAAAAAGGTTCCCATTGTTAATAGCTACTTGTTTTAAATGCTGTAAAGCTTCTTTATTCTTTGCTTCATTGCGTTTCCAGAAAGCCTGGACATTTTGTATCTGTTGTTCTTTTTCTTCTGTAGTTGAACGAATAACTTCTGTAGGCAAAATAGTTGGACTGCCTTTTTTATTAAGGAATGTATTCACTCCAATGAGTGGCAATTCACCACTGTGTTTCTGGTGTTCGTACACTAAACTTTCTTCCTGTATCTTATTACGTTGATACATTCTTTCCATGGCACCTAACACACCACCACGTTCAGTAATACGATCAAATTCAGAAAGTACAGCTTCTTCAACAAGATCAGTCAATTCTTCAATCAGGAATGAACCTTGATTTGGATTTTCATTCTTAGCCGTTCCTAATTCTCTGTTGATGATAAGCTGAATGGCCATTGCTCTTCTTACACTTTCTTCTGTTGGAGTTGTAATCGCTTCATCGTAAGCATTTGTATGAAGTGAATTACAGTTATCATAAATAGCATACAATGCCTGCAATGTTGTTCGGATGTCGTTGAAGTCAATCTCCTGTGCATGCAACGAACGACCTGAAGTTTGAATATGATATTTCAGTTTCTGCGAACGATCATTTCCTTTGTATTTATTCTTCATTGCTTTTGCCCATATTCTTCTGGCAACTCTTCCAATTACACTATACTCAGGATCCATTCCATTGCTAAAGAAAAAAGAAAGGTTCGGCGCAAAATCATCAATATGCATTCCACGGCTTAAGTAATACTCAACATAAGTAAAACCATTTGCTAGAGTGAAAGCTAATTGAGTAATTGGATTTGCTCCAGCTTCAGCAATATGATATCCACTTATAGAAACGCTGTAGAAATTCCTGACTTTCCGATCAATAAAATATTGCTGCACATCACCCATCATCTTCAAAGCAAATTCTGTTGAGAAGATGCATGTATTCTGTGCCTGGTCTTCTTTCAATATATCAGCCTGAACTGTTCCTCTGACTTGTGATAAAGCTGATGCTTTTATTTGTTCGTAAACTTCCTTTGGTAAAACTTCATCACCACTTAACCCTAATAACTTTAAACCAAGACCATTGTTTCCTTCTGGTAACCTTTCAGGTGCAGATGGATTATAATATATCGGTTGTGACGAATGTTTGTATTTCATCTCTCTCACTTTCTTCACATCATCCCACAAACCTTTTTGCTCAATATACTTTTCACATTCCTGGTCGATGGCAGCATTCATGAAGAAAGCAAGAATGATAGGTGCAGGACCATTGATAGTCATACTAACAGATGTCTTCGGATTGCATAGATCAAATCCACTGTATAGTTTTTTTGCATCATCAACTGTTGCAATACTCACTCCACTGTTACCAACTTTTCCATAGATATCCGGACGATGATCAGGATCTTCGCCATAAAGTGTTACACTATCAAATGCAGTTGATAAACGATGTGCAGGCTGACCTAAAGACACATAATGAAAACGTTTGTTGGTTCTTTCAGGTCCACCTTCACCGGCAAACATTCTTGTAGGATCTTCACCTTGTCTTTTCAATTCGAATACACCTGCAGTATAAGGAAATTCACCAGGTACATTTTCCTGCAACTGCCATCTTAAAATATCTCCCCAGTCTTTGTACTTTGGTAAAACAACTTTCGAAATTTTTGTGCCGCTTAAACTTTTAGTGGTAAGATCTTGTTTGATCACTTTATCTCTCACCTTGTACTCAAAAAAATCAGCACTGTATTTTTTCTGAACCTCACTCCATTGCTCAATCAGCTTTCTACATTCTGCATGAAGTTGGTCTTCATATTTCTTCTTTAGCGATTGCAGTTCAGGGATATTGCTTATTTCTTTTTCACCAATCACTCCTGTTATCTGGTACAACTTTGAAGCAATCGTACATTGTTCATTCACCCAATTATCATAGCTCCTGTTATTCTCAGAAATCTCACTTAAGTAACGAACTCTTTTCGGCGGAATGATCTGGCTCTTCGTTGTAGTATCTTTTGTATGGGCATGCACCTCTACTTTACCGAACTGCGTATTTGTTTTCTTTTCGATAGCTACCAATAATTTCTCAAATAACTCATTCACACCTGCATCGTTGAATTGTGCTGCGATCGTTCCAACGATTGGCAGCTCTTCATCTTTCGCTGTAAACATCTGGTGATTACGCTTGTACTGCTTTCTTACATCATGCAAAGCATCCAAAGCACCAGCTTTATCAAACTTGTTGATGCAAACCACATCAGCATAATCAAGCATGTTGATCTTCTCTAACTGTGATGCAGCACCATATTCGGGTGTCATCACATATAAACTCACATCGCAATAATCTAAAATCGAAGCATCACTTTGGCCAACACCAGCACTTTCCAGAATAATAAAATCAAATGCAGCACTTCTGCAAATATCTATGGCATCCTGTACTGCAGAGCTTAAAGCGGTATTGTCATCTCTTGTCGCAAGGCTTCTCATATAAGCCCTTGGATGAGAGATGGAATTCATCCTGATCCTGTCACCTAACAAAGCACCACCGGTTTTTTTCTTTGAAGGATCAACAGAAATAACAGCGATCGTTTTATCACTAAATGCATTCAAAAATCTTCTTACGATCTCATCGGTTACAGAACTTTTACCGGCACCTCCGGTTCCCGTAATGCCTAACACCGGTGCTTTTGATGTTGGCTGTTGATTGTTGGATGCTGGTTGACCATTCTCAACATTTGTAATCAATCTTGCGATCTTTCTCACATCTTTCACCTCACCCAAACCCATCGGAGATTTGTATTCTCCATTTCCATTCAGGTTATAATCACATTGTTTAATTACATCTTCGATCATTCCTTCTAAACCCATTTGCCTTCCATCATCAGGAGAATAAATTCTTGTTACACCATATTGATGTAATTCTCTGATTTCTTCCGGCAGAATTGTTCCGCCTCCACCACCAAAAATTTTGATATGTCCACAACCATTTTCTTCCAACAGGTCTTTCATGTATTTAAAAAACTCCACATGTCCACCCTGATAGCTTGTTATTGCAATTCCCTGTGCATCTTCTTCAATAGCACATTCAACGATCTCTTTTACAGAACGGTTATGCCCAAGATGAATGATCTCAGCACCTTTACTCTGCAAAATTCTTCGCATAATATTTATTGCTGCATCATGACCGTCAAACAAAGAGGCAGCAGTAACAATTCTAACTTTATTGGAAGGCGTGTAACTCATAATCTCGCTTTTCAGGTTTCAAAATTAGCGTTTAGCAGCCAAAGTGAACAGGTGTTAGTTTATTTAGTCGGCTGTAGTATAAATGGCGTCTTCGTTGTGTCACTCACTTGTACTGTATATTGTTGTGGAGCAATTAAAACCCCTAACTTTCGGTTTTTAAATCATTTGTATGGGATTTGAGATCATAGTTGAAGAGGCACTAAATTTTTCGATAATAACACTAATAAACACAGATACAAAACATGAGGCCGAGATATACAGTTTTGGAGCTTTATTAAATGCCTTTCGTTTTCCCTTCGAAAATTCCATCATCAATGTTGTAGATGGTTTTTCTTCACCACAGGATGCAAAGCAAAATATCGCTCCTTTTTTTAGAGGAGCTAAACTAAGTCCGTTTGTATGCAGAATGAAAAATGGTACATATCATTTTCACGGAAAAGATTTTAAGATCGAAAAATTTTACCTGAAAGAACATGCTCTGCATGCACTTATGTATGATGCAGTTTTTGAGATAAAACGAAGTACTACTGACCAGGAAAGTGCTTCAGTAGTTTTATTTCATCACTATGATGGTTCTGACAATGGATTTCCGTTTGAGTTTGACATGGAAGTAGAATGGAAATTATCAGAAGGAAACATGCTTACCTGCAAAACCACGGTTTCTCATACCAATCCATTTGCTATTCCTTATGCTGAGGGATGGCATCCATATTTTTCATTAGACACCAGTGTGGATGAATGTTACCTGCAATTCGACAGCAAACAAATGGTGGAGTTTGATGATACATTAATTCCAACCGGAAATCTCGTTGCAGATGAACGTTTTAATACCAAACATTACATGAAAGATGTTAAGCTGGACAATTGTTTTGTATTAGATCAATCTTCGTCACAACCCAAAATTGTACTCAGCAGCGATAAATTGAAACTTACCATTTTGCCAGAAGATTCTTATCCTTATCTCCAGGTGTACACACCTGATGATAGAAAAAGTATTGCCCTCGAAAATTTAAGTGGCATTCCTGATTGTTTTAATAATGGAATAGGATTAAAAATGATTGAGCCGAATGAAACGGCTTCATTCACTACTCATTACATACCATCGATTATAAACTAACAACGGCAATCATACTGATCTCAACATTCACTCCTTTTGGTAACCCCTTTACAGCCACTGTTTCTCTTGCAGGATAATCACCATTGAAATACGATCCATAAATCTCATTCACTTCAACAAACAAGCTCATATCACTGAGGAAAATAGTAGTTTTCACCACATGCTCAAATGTAAGCTTAGCTTCTTCCAAAATAGCCTGCAAGTTTTGCATCACCCTGTGAGCTTCATCTTTAACTGAACCTTGTATCAGTTCATTGGTTGATGGATCAATTGCAATTTGTCCGCTGATATATAAATTCTCTCCTGTCTTTACAGCCTGGTTATAAGGTCCAATTGGTGCCGGAGCTTTGTCAGTTTTGATGATCTGTTTCATAGATAAAATATTGTGTTCGCAAAATGAATGAATTTCCATCAACTCTCCAACCTATTTTTGCCAATTAAAGTTGATTATGAGAATAGCAGTAAAAGCACTTCCGCAGCAAAAAGAAGAATGGCTGAGCAAAGAAAAGCCAGGAAATATTGAAATCATCTGGGTTGAAACAGGTGTTCCGGAGGCTGATGGATATTTTGATCTTTCATACGAAGAATTTGGAGCTGCATTTTCAGATATTAATAATAAACCAGTCTTTGTTAACGCCGTGCTCAAAACAACTGAAGAGCTACCGGCCAATTTTTCACGCATCAATGGATGGAATGGATTTTTAAAAAGAGATACAGTTGAAGTGGTGTTAAGAGATGCTTCAGCAAAAAACATTCTTGAACAGCTGCAATGGAAATATCAGAATGTTCCTGATGTTGCAGGAATGATTGCCGCAAGAACAATCAGCATGATCGTTAATGAGGCTTATTTTGCTTTGGGTGATGATGTAAGTACCAAATCAGAGATCGATACAGCAATGAAGCTGGGTACAAATTATCCTTTTGGACCATTTGAATGGAGTGAGAAGATTGGTTTACATAATATATACAGGCTTCTGAAAAAGCTGAGTGCAGGTGACAAACGTTATGAACCTTCACCAGCATTGGAACAGGAATTAAAATCAGTTGCATAATGGCATTGATACTTAATATAGATACAGCAACTGAGCATGCAAGTATTTGTTTATCGAAAGATGGTGAATTAATATCGCTTAAGTCGAATCCAAATCAAAAAGATCATGCAGCATTCATTCAACCGGCAATAAAAGAAATGCTGCAAGCTGTAGGCTATAAGCTACAAGATATTGCTGCGATAGCAGTTTCAAATGGACCAGGCAGTTACACAGGACTGAGAGTTGGGCTTTCAACAGCAAAAGGTTTGTGTTATGCATTAAACAAACCACTTCTGCTTATTAATACCTTAGAAATAATTTCAACAGCAGCAATACAAAATGTTAATCAACTTTCAACTCTAAACTCCCAACTCCCAACTTTATTCTGTCCAATGATCGATGCAAGACGAATGGAAGTTTTTACCGCTGTATATGATGAACAATTAAATGAAATTCAGCCTCCTTCAGCGATGATACTCGAGGAAAATTCTTTTGTTGAGTTATTATTAAACCATAACCTCATTTTCTCAGGAAGTGGTGCAGATAAATTTGAAAAGGTTATTGAAAATAATAACGCATATTTTCTTAAAGCAAAACATGATGCAAGTCATATGCAAACGATTGCAGAAAACTTGTATCTGTTAAAATCCTTTGCAGATAAGGCTTACAGCGAACCGTTTTACCTTAAAGAGTTCTTTACTCCTGCATCTAAACTTAAATCTGATTAAAAAACATCTTAATATATGTTTAGCGTGAACTAAATGGGAAACTTTCATAATATTTTTGAAAAATAAAATACATACCCAATGATCTACGCAATGACGACAGCTACAACACAAGCTCAGCCTACAATGGTAGTGCACAGCACAAATACAATGGAACAGGATAATTTGAAGATGGATTACATCCACATGAAAAAGGCAGCAATGATCTTAAGAGCTATGAATCATAAGCTTCGCCAGCAGATGATCAAATTGCTTGATGAGAATAAAAAAATGACTGTTACTGATATATATGTAAAACTTCGTTTAGAGCAGTCAGTTGCTTCTCAGCATCTTGCAATTTTACGCAGAGCAGGTATTGTTAGCACTGAAAGAGAAGGTAAATTCATTTACTACGGTGTAAACTACTCTCGTATTTCTGAAGTAAATGCATTTGTTTCTGATCTGGTTAAATAAGATATTTCAACCCTATGAATTGCTAAAGTCCTGCTGCAAGCGGGACTTTCTTTTTTACATATATACCCTACTTATTGGTCGAGTGGAATCGATAATGAATTACAATCAACCTTAAAACTATGCTCCTATGGTGCCTTATATGGTAAGCGGTTATTTATCTTTGTAAAAATTCCTCAATATGTATATCCAACAATTATATACCAGCTGTTTAAGTGAAGCAGCATACTATATAGAAAGTGAAGGTGAAGTGGCTATTATTGATCCGTTAAGAGATATTGAAGCTTATCTGCAAATGGCACAGGAAAGAAATGCAAAGATCAAATACATTTTCGAAACACATTTTCATGCAGATTTTGTGAGTGGCCATATTGATCTTGCGAAAGCAACAGGAGCAACAATTATCTATGGTCCTGATACAAAAGCAGGATTCAAAGTTCATGTTGCAAAGCATAAAGAGATATTTAACCTGGGAAAACTTACAATAGAAGTATTGCATACTCCTGGTCATACTTTGGAAAGCACCTGTTATTTATTGAAAGATGAGAATGGAAAAGATCATGCAATATTTACCGGTGATACTTTGTTTGTTGGTGATGTTGGTAGACCTGATCTTGCACAAAAAGGTGCTGATCTTACTATGGAAGATCTTGCAGCAATGATGTATGATAGTCTACAAAAAAACATCATGCCTTTAAATGATGATGTGATTGTTTATCCTGCTCATGGACCTGGTAGCAGTTGTGGCAAGAGTTTAGGACCAAACACTTTCAGCACTATTGGAGAACAAAAGCAAACGAATTATGCTTTACAACAGGATAGCAAAGAAAGTTTTGTAAAAGCAGTTACCGAAGGTTTATCTGCTCCGCCAAATTATTTTCCAATCAATGCTAAGATCAATAAGGAAGGATATGAAAGCCTTGATTCAGTTCTTGAAAAGGGATTGACAGCTTTGGACATTCCTGCCTTCAAGATCAAAACAAAAGATACTGATCTGATCATTCTCGATACAAGAAAAGCTATAGATTTTACTAAAGGTTTTGTTCCAAATTCTATATCGATTGGTTTGGAAGGAAGATTTGCAGAATGGGCCGGAAGCATCTTACCATTCGATAAAAAAATGATACTGGTTACTGAGATTGGTAAAGAAAAAGAAACCATCATTCGTTTAGCAAGAGTAGGCTTCGATAAAATAGAAGGTTATTTAGATGGTGGATTTGAAGCCTGGAAAAATGCAGGTGAACCAATCGATATGATCGTTGATGTGGAAGCTGATGAATTATTAATGGATATGCCTTTTGATGATAATTTATTAGTGATGGATGTTCGTAAAGAAACAGAATTTGCTGATGGACATATTAAAGATGCAGTAAACGTTCCGCTGAATACATTAACCGATCCAGCAAGCATGGCAAACATTGAAGACACAGACAATCTTTATATACATTGTGCAGGAGGTTACAGAAGTGTAATTGCAGCCTCGATGTTGAAAAGGCAGGGCATCCACAATTTAAGAAATGTATTGGGTGGATGGAATGAGATCAAAAAGTTAGACTTCAAGATCGAGAAGAATGTAGCAGCGTTGAATTAATAACTGATAATTGTTTTGAAGGTGAGTTTTAAAGCTCACCTTTTTTGTTTCAGTACAAGAGTGCGACGCAACAGAAGCTTAATATTTATACTACTGCTTGCTTAATAGATTTATATTACCAAATGGCCATGCTTTTCTGCATCGAACTGGTGCTTCCATCTTCTATGGCTCCAGAGATAATTGGATGGATTTCTCTTGATGCAATCTTCAATAAAATGTACAAGCTGTTTTGTGATCTCGCCTTCTGCAAATTCTTTTGGCGTCTTAGTGAGTAGCTGAAAATCCATTTTATAATAACCACGCTTAACTTTATGAAAATCCAGCAAGACAATTGCAGCATTCAAATTCTTTGAAGTTCTCTCCGGACCTTTTACAAATGGTGCCATTTTGCCGAAGAAAGGATACCAGAATCCGTTTGCAGGATTACCAGGATTTTGGTCTGCTACCAAACCAATTGCATGTTGCTCTTTTTTATAATTAGGATATTCATTACGAAAATCTTTTACAGCAATAAGTATCGTTCCGAACTTGCTTCGCATTTGATGAATGAGTCTATTAAATATCTTATTGGATACTGACATATATATCCCAATGAAACGATGTTTTCCAAAAGCCGAAACAGAGAGATTGGCAAATTCCCAATTAAAGAAATGTCCGGTAGCAATTACAATTGATTGTCCTGATGGAAAGATATCATTCAGTACTTCTGCATTAATGCTTACTCGTTTTTCAAGTTGTTTTTTAGTTACAGATATTAGCTTAATGGTTTCAATAAAAGTGTCTATGAAATTGCGGTAAAAGTCTTTGGCAATTCTTATTCTTTCTTTCTCTGTTTTTTCAGGAAAGGCGATCAGCAGGTTATTCATTACTACTTCTTTTCGATAGCCGATGATATAGTAAACCAATCCATAGAAGCAATCGCTGATGAGATATAAAACTCTCCAGGGTAATAATGAAAGCAGGTAAAAAAAGCCGTAAACGATGTGATACACTATTGGTCAGTTATACTGCAAAGAAAGATGGCATCTGAGCGTCACCCAAATAAATCTCCCTGTTTACTTTCAAGGGATTGATTCAGCATGTGAAATGAATCGATTAATTGCCAGGATTTGCTTCCGTTAGATCTTTTTAGAAATAAAAGATGATCAGCCATAAAACTCGCATGAAAATGAAGGTTTGAATATTCCAACCATCCTTTTTCATATTGCCAGGGAAGTAACTTTCTTGCAATAGCAATATGCGGCTCATTTAAGAAATGTGGTTTGTTTTCTTTGTTGATGGTCATTAATGATTGAGCTTCCTTCATTTTTTTCGCAATGGCTTTAATAGGTTCTTGTGTCTTAACTTTTATATAAATAGTATGAGAAGGATAGCTGTCAAATCCATCGAGGTCAACCTTAAATGAAGGCAAAGTCAATGAGAGGTTTTTTAGTTTGGTGTGTATTTGCTGCTCATTCATTTCATATTGAATAAAGCGAACAATACTTATATGTGGCTTTAATGCAACGGCCATTGAATTATTGTAGGCAGTAGCAAAATCCTGTTTCAACTTCATGATCTTATCATACAGATTTTCATGAGGCTGCAATACTACCATGTATTCAGCCGGCATCAACTTTTTATCATATGCATCACCAAAATCAGGCAATGTAAATTCTTTCGCTATTCTTCCTTTAAATGTAAGAGCCATAACTTATGGTTGTAATCTGAATACATTCACTTGTTTACAGGTATCAAATTGATGCGTTCTTTTTAAAAGAATTAATTCATTTACTGTAAACTCAGCATGAAAATCTTTCTTTGAATATTCCATCATTGCTCTTTCATAGATAGATTCATCTAATCTCCTTGCAATAGTCATATGTGGATTTGAAATGAGATGAGCTTTGGGTAAACCATTGTCCCTCACCAGTTCATCTATCACTTTTAGCTCCTTAGCCAATTGTTTGAATGGCTGATGATCCTGCACCCGTAAATAAATTGTATTGGCATTAGGAAAACCACTATAGTTATTCAGCACTACATTAAATGCGGTTTTTACACTTATGATGTTGTGCATCCATTTTAACATGGTAGGTTCCATTTCTTCCTTTGCAAGAAAATTCGCTACAGTAATGTGGGGTTTCGTTTTAACCGCAACAATTTCTCTGTACGTATTAAAAAAATTAACTTTCTCATCCATCACTTGCTGCCAGATATTTTGTTGTGGATTGACTACCAACAAGTATTCTTTTATAATACTTCCTCTGAATTCGGGTTGTTTAAAACTTACTGCCGTTTCCATATAAACTATTTTGTTTAGCATAAAAATACTAAATAATTTAGTGTTTCAAAATTTAGTTATATGGAATGGGAAAACTTTTACAATGCCTCTTATGATGGCACAAAAAACTTTACACAGCACAATGTTCACACCTTGAATGCTACCGGTTTCGGAGCTGCGGCAGACGATTTTGCCGAACGTGGTATAGATCTGAACGAGCAACTCATTTACAACAAACCATCAACATTCTTTTTTAGGATGAACGGCGATTCAATGGTCGAAGCCGGTATTCAAAATGGCGATGTGCTTATCGTTGACAAAAGCCTCAAAGCAACTAATGGTAAAATCATCATTGCTGCAGTAAATGGAGATCTTGTAGTTCGAAGATTTCAGCAAACGATCAAGGGTCCGGTGCTGGTTGCAGCAAATTCACGTTACGCAGACATTGATGTAGGTGAATTCACGCAATTCAATCCATTCGGCTTGGTCACATGTGTCATTCACATTTTTGAAAAAGGATTGCTTGATAATCATCGTCAGCCGCAAAAGACAAAGAAGAAATTTTATGGATCATAGTGCAGTGCTACTATGAAGCTTTTGTTGCGTCGCACTCTTTTACTTTTTGTTCATTATGGAGCAGATTTATTCATACAAAGCTTAGCGACTTTGCTCCTTTGCGGCTTTGCGTGAAAAGCTCCACAACGTTCAGAACGATAAAGTGCTTGCGACGCAACAGACGATGCTATGCAATACTATCGTTGGTATCTAAAACATTAATGCTATGAAAGCCATTGTAGATTGTAATTCATTTTACTGCTCCTGCGAAAGAGTATTTCGTCCAGACCTGGAAAATAAACCTGTGGTAGTACTCAGTAACAATGATGGATGCATCATTTCTATCAGCAATGAAGCAAAAGCATTCGGTATTGATATGGCTGTACCTTATTACATGGTTAAAGACCAGATTGAAAAAAATGGAGTAGAAACATTTTCATCTAACTATAATCTTTATGGCGATCTCAGTTGGCGTGTAATGCAAACATTGCAACACCTTGTAGGAGAAGAGAACGTAGAAATATATTCAGTTGATGAAGCTTTTCTTGATCTCAAACACATACCTAAAGACCAATTACACGAATGTGCATTACACATAAGAGAAACCGTTGAAGAATGGACAGGTGTTTCTGTTTCTGTAGGTATTGGAGAAACAAAAGTGTTGTCTAAAGTGGCTAATAAGCTTTCAAAGAAATTGAGAGTTTCTACAAAAACATGGGTGCTTGATACGGAAGAAGCAACAGCAGATGCTTTGCAACGAACATTGGTTGGTGATCTTTGGGGAATCGGTCGTCGTTATGCTAATAAACTGGTTGAATGGAATATTCATACTGCCTGGGAATTAAAACACATGAGCGAAGAATGGGCAAGAAGGCATCTCGGTGGAGTTGTTGGTGTAAGAATGATACAAGAATTGAATGGAAAAGCCACTATTCAAATGAAAG
The DNA here is from genome assembly GCA_023386555.1 of Bacteroidota bacterium. GTDB lineage: Bacteria > Bacteroidota > Bacteroidia > Chitinophagales > Chitinophagaceae > JAEZDC01. The sequence goes on from JAEWJK010000001.1 coordinate 132,942, forward strand.
ATCCATTGGAGAATAAGAAAATGATTGCTACAACAAGAATGTTTGGTGCTGCAGTAAGTGATTTGAAAGACATCAAAGAAGCCATTGCTACTTATACTACAAGAGCAGCAGAAAAATTAAGAAGGCAACAAAGTGCTGCAGGTATCATCAGTGTGTTTGTTGTTCCAAAACAGCAAAGCGGTTCTGGTGATTATAAACATGGCGGTTTTCCCAGAAGCAGTTATGCAACATTGCCGCTCCCTACTTCACTAACACACGAACTAATTAAACCTGCTTTGGCAATGGCAGAACGGCTTTATAGGAAAGGCGAAAAATATAGCAAGGCTGGTGTTACACTAAGTGCCCTTGTTCCTGATGAATCTATACAAGGCAATTTATTCAAATCAGGCACAAGGAATCAAGGTAGAGGATTGATGAACATGGTTGATAATATCAACTTCAGCATGCGGAATGATGTGATCAAATATGCCTCATCAGGAATAGACAAACATTGGAAAATGCGGCAGGATTACAGAAGCCCACGTTATACTTCAAGATGGGATGAATTAAGAGAAGTTTCCTGAAGGTGTCCTACACCTTAACTTTCTTTAATTCTTAAGCAAACTACTGAAGGTGTAGGACACCTTAGCACAACAACAAATCTTATGGAACACAACAACGAACAACAACCCACATCCAACGATTATATAAAAGGCAGAGGAGCACAGTTCAATACCCCTAATAAGTTTTTAAAAAATCAAAGGGTAAGAGAACACGTAGAAGGTATTGATGATTGGACAGAACCAAGCACCGAAACACAATACTTTGAAGATCATGCAAAAGGTATCGTGAATAAGATCGACAGTCCTGATGTTGGTATGTGGTACAGCATGAATCCTTACCAGGGCTGTGAACATGGTTGCATCTACTGTTATGCAAGAAACAGTTTTGAATATTGGGGCTGGAGTGCAGGAATTGATTTTGAACGAAAGATCACAGTGAAAAAAAATGCACCTGAATTACTGCGGAAGTTTTTAATGAATCCTAAATGGGAATGTGTGCCGATAGGGTTAAGTGGCAATACCGATTGTTATCAGCCAGCAGAAAGAAAATTTGGTATTACACGAAAACTACTTGAGGTGTGTAATGAATTTAATCAACCAGTAGGCATGATCACAAAGAATGCAGGTATGTTGAGAGATAAAGATTTGTTGAGTGAAATGGGAAAGAAGAACATTGTGTCCATTCTTGTTTCAATTACATCATTCAATGAAGACCTGAGAAGAGTGATGGAGCCAAGAACAACAACCGGTAAACAACGATTGAAGCTGATTGAAGAAATGAGTAAAGCCGGAGTTAGAATGGGTGTAATGTTAGGTCCGATGATACCGGGATTGAATGAACATGAAATGCATGATATCATCAAAGCAGCCAGTGAAGCAGGAGCAACATTTTCAGCCTATACTTACATCAGGTTGAATGGTGCTATCAAATTATTATTTCATGATTGGCTCTATAAAAATTTTCCGGACCGTGCAGATAAAGTGTGGCATATGATAGAAGGAAGTCATAACGGAAAAGTAAATGACAGCCGTTGGGGTGTTAGAATGAGAGGCGAAGGAAATATTGCAGAAATGGTAGCCATGCAGTATAGGAAATACACGGAGAAATACGGATTGAATCATGAAAGATTGGGACTTGATTGCAGTTTATTTAGAAGACCAGGTGAGCAGGGTAAGTTGTTCTGACCATCTTTTGTTTTTCATGGGATCGTCTGTTGTGTCACTCACTTGTACGTTCGGCACATAGTGGATCTGATAATAATTAGTTACCTTAACAATACTTTATCTGTGAATTGTGGGCAATACATGATAAAGTACATCTCTAAAATAAAATCACTAAAGATGCTGCTTAGAGGATTTATTGCTACTCTTTTCTGTAGTTTATCTATTGGGCTCGTAGCTCAAAACCAAAAGAGTACTATAGTTAGTTCTAACTCTAACACCAAAGTAGCATCAACTGGAAACACCTATGCAATCATTGTTGGCGTTTCAGATTATAAACATATACAGCCATTGCAATATGCTTCAAAAGATGCTGAAACATTCAAACGTCTTTTAAATACAGTAGGAAATGTACCTGATGATCACATAAGAATATACTTAGATTCCAATACAAGTAAAGCCGCTATTACTTATACATGGTCAGAGTGGCTAAGTAAAAGAAAAATAAAAAAAGGCGACCGAATATTTTTTTATCTATCTGGACACGGAGATGCCTATCAAGGTGAACAATTCTTTTTCACTCAGGAAGCAGATTTAATTTTAGGTGCTGACAAATATGACGCCGACGGTCATGTTAATCTAACAGAGCTAAAAAGGAAATTAATTAATCAATATGTAGCCGGGTATGGAGCTGAGGTGTTCCTAATAATAGATGCCTGCAGGACAAAAGAATTAGGAAACTCGGATTCAATAAGGAATATGCAGCAGAGGTTTAATGCAGGTAATTCATATGACAGGCTTTCTGGATTTGTTACATTGTATGCAACAAAAGATGGAAGTGTTGCATACGAATCGTCGAAGTTTGGAGGAGGACATGGCTTGTTCACTTTCTACTTGATAAAAGGCTCTATGGGTGATGCAGATATAGAACCGAAAGATGGCATTATTACTTTACATGAAATATCTCGTTATGTTGAAGATTCTGTTAAACGAAAAGCCAAAGAAACATTCAACGGAGTGCAACGACCAGTATTCAACATTATAGAGGAAGATGATGAGAAACAATTATTCACCCTTGATCCATTAGTTGTTTCTAATGCCAATAAGGATTATGCGACACAAACAACTTTAGAGGTAAAATTATTGGCTTATGCAAAACCGAAATCTATTACAAGAATCTTCAAAGGCAAGTCTGACTCTCTTCTATTTGACACATACAAAAAGTTTACAAAATCAATAAAAGACAAAGAACTTCTTGGTCAGAATTCTGCTTTGATGTATTACAATGCATTAAAAAAATTTTGGAGCAATGATGCTCTCACTGAAGAAGCAGAGCTAATGTTAACAACAGAATTAATAAACTATTCGCAAACATATGTTCATCTATACCTGCTAGGATTAGACATGAACTACATACAAAATAAAGCAAAATCAAATGATCCAAATGCTTTGTTTTATCAAGACTTGTCTCTGGTATCATCTTCGAACTTTGTTTTAGCTGCACAGTGCCTGGAAACTGCAATTGATATTATGGGGAAAACAAGTATTTCAGCAAGATCTCTTTATCCTAAACTATGGTTCTTACAAGCCCGAAGCCACTTTGATAATCCTCAACTAACTTCCTTAAATACAGCTATCCAACTAGCAGAGAAAGCCTTAAAAGTTGATACTGGAGCAGTTCACATCAATCATCTGCTTGCGATGCTAGAATTAAAACGAAACAATTTAGCTAAAGCGGAGTTCTACTTTAAAAAAGCCATAGAAGGACAAAGTGAATACAGCAAGCAAAGTGTAGAAATTGGGTATGAATTCTTCAAGTTAAAAAGATTTCAAGAAGCATCAGTCTATTATCGCCTTCATAATGCTTCAGATAAACAATATGCAATAGCCTATAATATACTTGCACTTACTTCAATTCAAAATAGTGACATGGAATCTGGAAAAAAATTTTTGAATCTTGCTATATCAAAAGATTCCACATCTGGTTATCTAAGAAATAATATCACTGTCTTTTATCACACTTTGGCAAGGATTGCCTCACTAAATAATAAAGTGAATGAAGCAAAAAAATTCTATTCAATAGCGGTAGATAATTCTCCAATTGGGCTGTATCCTGCTGTGGTGACTAACTTTGGAAACTTCTATTTGGATTTGCATCACTATGATTCTGCTAAAGTTTACTTTGATAAGGCTTTGAAAGTAGAGCCTAAACGCCTAAGCACATTAAATAGTTATGCCGTTCTTTACTATAATTCAGGTTTAGCTTCGAAAAGCATTCAAAATTTGAATAACGCTATCCTCATTTCTGAACAAATATTAAAAATAACTACACCTAAATCAGAATACTACAAACCTGCTATCCAAAGAATAAAGAATTGTAAACAAGCGAAGGAATTTATTTTAACTCAATAAACTTTATATATCTAAACACCTTGGTTCGTATTCCGTGAACCATATTAATGAATCTATATTCCACTTCCTCACTATTATTCTTTCGTTACTTTTAACGAAAGAAAAATGACTATGAGATATTTCCTTTTTGCGATTGCCATTGCAACGATCATCAGTTGTAAGAACTATTCTGCCGAATCAACATCAACTGCAGATTCAGCTAATGATTACATCAGCCAGAAACTTGCTTCGTATGCACCCGTAAAACTGATTGCTGATCTTTCTCAATTAAGTGATAGCGACAGGCAGGTAATTCCTTTGCTGATAGAAGCTGCAAAGATTATGGATACATTATTCTGGCTGCAGAGTTATGGTAATCCTGATAGCTTGCTAAATAATATTACTGATCCAACTACAAAAAAGTTTGTGATGATCAATTATGGTCCGTGGGACAGGTTAAATGGCGATACCTCTTTTATTGCAGGCATTGGTAAAAAACCTGAAACAGCAAATTTTTATCCGGCAGATATGACCAAAGAGGAACTGGATAAAAGCAACGTGAAAGATAAAGATGGGCAATATTCAATTATCAGAAGAGACAGCACAGGAAAATTATATTCTATTCCTTACCATGTTGCTTATAAAGAACCTTTACAACGTGCAGCTGCATTATTGAAACAGGCTTCACAATTAGCTACAGAACCTGAGTTCAAAAAATATCTTGCGCTTCGTGCCGATGCTTTGATCACAAATATATACACAGCATCTGATATTGCATGGATGGATATGAAAAACAATAGTCTTGATGTTATCATCGGCCCGATTGAGAATTATGAAGATGCATTATACAACAGGAGAAATGCATACGAAGCGTACGTGTTATTGAAAGATAAACAATGGAGCCAACGTTTAGAAAAATATGTTGCCATGTTACCTGAGTTGCAACAAGGATTACCGGTAGACGCTAAATACAAAGCAGAGAAACCTGGCACTTCATCCCAATTAGCAGCTTATGATATCCTGTATTATGCAGGCCATTCGAATAGTGGAGGAAAAACAATTGCAGTAAATCTTCCGAACGATGAAACATTGCAGCAGACAAAAGGAACTCGTCGATCACAACTCAAAAATGCAATGCAGGCGAAGTTTGATAAGATCATGCAACCGATTGCAAATGAATTTATCGATCCTTCACAGGTTACACAAGTGAATTTTGATGCATTCTTTTCAAATGTTATGTTTCATGAGGTAGCTCATGGTCTTGGTATAAAGAATACAGTGAATGGGAAAGGAACTGTTCGTAATGCATTACAGGAACAAGGTTCATGGTTGGAAGAAGCAAAAGCCGACATACTGGGATTATACATGGTTTCTGAATTGGTAAAGAAAGGAGAATTGCAAGGGCCAATAGAAAATTATTATACAACTTTCATGGCTGGCATTTTAAGAAGTGTTCGTTTTGGTGCAAGTTCTGCTCATGGTAAAGCAAACATGCTTGCATTTAATTTTTTCCAGGAGAAAGGTGCATTTGAAAAAACAAAAGATGGAAAGTATAAAGTGAACTATGAAAAATTCACTACCGCAATGAATGATCTCAGCAATCTTATTTTAACCTTACAAGGAAATGGAGACAAAGCAGGTGTTGCAAAACTGCAGGCTGAGAAAGGTATCGTTAAACCAGAACTTCAAGCCGATCTTGACCAGCTTTCAAAAAAAGGAATTCCGGTTGATATTGTTTTTGAACAAGGTGTTGATGTGCTAGGATTAAAATAATGATGGCTTGAAATGCTTTTCTGCAAAGGGTTTCAGAAGAATAAAAACTTTGTTGCAAAAATTTATTTCCAAAAAAATATGGAAGCAACAAAAAAATAAATTCATCTTTGCCACCGCAAATAAAAAATAAAACAGCAAATGCTCAATCAAAATTTACATATTGAAACAGCAAAATGGTTTATTCCCATAGCGGATTATACCAATTGCAGGGCATGTAAAGCTGTGTGTTGATACAACAAAAACTAACAAGCTAAAAGCCCTGCAGCAACTGCGGGGCTTTTCTTTTAGCAGTATAGAAATAAAATAAATTTTTTGATGAGGAGTGTGTAAAACAGATCACTCAGCATCTATAAGAGCAGAAAAAATTAAATAATGCAAACGATGATAAGGATACATAGTAACAAGCCCAAATGGAACCTCTGTACAAAGCAGAATAGTGATCGCTTTGTCTTTGGTGGGGCAATCTTGTATCCATACATACGACCGTGTTATAAACGAATTAGTTAAACTCTAACTAGTGAGGTATAAGCCCGGTCAAGAAATGATCGGGCTTTTTTTATTGATGATTTAATGATTGAAATCATGGAGAACAAGTTTGAATTAAAAGAATTGATCAGGCTATTTGGTGAAGTACAAGTGCTGAGAATGATGAAAGGGGTCACAGCTGATTGAAAAAATGAATATGATGTGTTTGTGCAAAAGACAAATACTGAAGAAACAGTCAGTCCTCCCTCTTCTTTGAGAGGGAAAGAGGGTGAGGTCAGCTGAACAAAGTATAGCAAGCACAAGAGTGCGACGCAAGCAAAGCAAAATAGTAAGCCGGAACGCCGGCTTCATAAAACAAAAAACAGGAGGTGAATCATGAGATTCAATTTTAAGCGTAAAGCAAAAGAAGTGACTAACTACGAAGGTGCAAAGGCATTCGTTCTTACTCCAGAGTTGGAACTTTACACTGCAGTAGTAACTGCGGCATTGACTGATAACTTTTACGAAAAAGCTGATTCAAGATTGCAGCGTATTCGTGACTTGATCAGCAAGAACGATGCACAATTCGTTGCTAAGCTGGCAGTGTATGCAAGAGAGCAAATGAATCTTCGTTCTGTACCACTTGTGCTGGCTGTTGAGTTGGCAAAACAACACAATGGTGACAGCCTGGTGAGTGCTTTAACTGCAAGAACTGTTCAACGTGCAGATGAGATCAGTGAATTGCTTGCATTGTATGCACAAAGCAACGATCGTAACCAGGCAAAGCAACTGAACAAACTAAGCAAGCAATTGCAAAAAGGTTTGGCTGAGGCATTCAATCGTTTCGATGAATATCAATTTGCTAAGTACAACCGTGATGCACAGGTGAAGCTGAAAGATGCTTTGTTCCTGGTACATCCAAAAGCAAAGGACGAAGCTCAACAGGCTTTATTCGACAAGATCGTTAAAGATGAACTGCAGGTTCCATACACCTGGGAAGTTGAATTGAGTGTGTTTGGTCAGCAAAAGTATGATACTGTTGAACTGAAGAAAGAAGCAGTGAAGGCAAAGTGGGAAGCACTCATCTTCAGCAACAAGCTTGGTTACATGGCAATGCTGCGTAACCTGCGTAACATACTTGAAGCTGATGTAAGCAACGAAGCACTGAACAAAGTGTGTGCATACATCGCTAATGCAAATGCAGTAGCAAAAAGCAAGCAATTGCCTTTCCGTTTCCTGAGTGCTTACCGTGAATTGAAGAATGTAGAGAATGGTCGTGTAAGTAAAGTGTTGGATGCATTGGAAGATGCAGTACTGCATACCGCAGCTAACATTGCAGGTTATGATGCAAATACTAAAGTAGTCATTGCAGCCGACGTAAGTGGTAGCATGCAGACTCCAGTGAGTTCAAAAAGTAAAGTGCAGCGTTTTGATATTGGTTTGATGCTGGCGATGTTGCTGCAAAGCAAGTGTGAGCATGTGATCACTGGTATGTTCGGTGATACCTGGAAGACCCTCAACGTTTCAAAGAAGAACATTCTTAGCAATGTGATGGAGTTCCATCGTCGTGAAGGTGAGGTTGGTTATAGCACCAACGGTTACCTGGTTATCGAAGACCTTATTCAAAAGAATAAAGTAGTTAATAAGATCATGATGTTCACTGATTGCCAGTTGTGGAACAGTAACGACAGCAATACTCAGTACGCTGAGGTTTGGAAGCGTTACAAAAAGATCGCACCAAATGCTAAGATGTTTCTGTTCGACCTGGCTGGTTATGGTAATACTCCGCTGAATGTGATGAGAGATGATGTGTACCTGGTAGCTGGCTGGAGCGATAAGATCTTCGATGTATTGGCAGCGATAGAGAATGGAAGTGATGCTTTGAAAATGATCAATGCAATAGCAGTTTAGTACAGTGCCTGCCACTCAATGTGGTGAGCAGGCACTTTTTGATAAAGGGTTTTTATTGAGTGAGCTGTAGTACAAAGGGCATCGTCCGTTGTGTCACTCACTTGTACATTCAGAACATTACTGAACAAATAAAAAATATTAACCACAAAGTTCACAGAGGAGATCAACACAAAGAGCACAAAGCTCTGTGTAAAACTCAGTGCTCTCTGTGGTTCAAAAAAATAAGGATGTCGTAGAGATGAGATACTTCGACCAGGAAAAATCAAAGCTCATTTCGCTTGTTACTCCTTAACTATTGAAAGGTGTCGTAAATAAGAGATACTTCGATTGGTAAACCGAAAGGTGGCAGGTTCGATTCCTGAAACTCTTATGCTTTGTCACCCTTTCAACATTAACCTGTAGCCCAAGGGAAGAGGCAACAGTTTCAGAAGCTGTTATGTGTGAGTTCGAATCTCGCCAGGTTAACAATTGAATGATGCCGTAGAGCAATGATACTTCGTAGTTCATATGGTTAGAACATTCTGATATACAGAAAGGCAACCTGTTCGAATCAGGTCAATCTGTTCATTGTTCGTCTGTTGCTCATTCAATATATATATAGTAGCATTCCGATTGGTCGGATACTTCACCTGGAATGAAGAGGCTGCAGGTTCGAGTCCTGTCTACTATACAGGTTCTTCGAAAGTTAACCACAAAGTTCACAGAGGAGATCAGCACAAAGCTTTGTGAACTCTGTGTAAAAACTTCGTGTTCTCTGTGGTTAATAAAACTAAAGTGTGTCGTAAAACAGTGATACTTCGAAATGTCACATAAAAGCCACTGTTTGCTTATTACCACTTTATTTACTGGTTCGTAGCTCAATTGGCAGAGTACTCGGCTTTTAACCGAGGGGCTGTGAGTTCGAATCTCACCGGGCAACTTTGTTGAGTAGTGTAATGGCAACATACCAGTCTTTGACACTGGTGTTGATGGTTCGAGTCCATCCTCAACAACAAATGGTGGTATTAGCTTATTGGTAAAGCATCCGTCTGTGAAACGGAGGAACAGGGTTCAATTCCCGATATCACCCAATACAGGTGTCGTAGGTAAAAGATACTTCGACTCTTAATCGGTAGGTCGCTGGTTCAAATCCAGCCGGGTCCACTACAAATGAATGCAGTGGACCTGTAGCTCAGATGGTAGAGCAACTTGTGCTTTTATCGCTTATCGCCCTGTACACTCTGGCTTATAGTTTAATGGATCAAAACACTGCACTACGAATGCAGAAATAGAAGTTCGACTCTTCTTAAGCCAACAAACAGGTGTCGTAGAAAAGAGATACTTCGCTGGGAATCATGTGTCGAAGGTTCGAATCCTTCTCCTGCCAAAGGCGGGATAGCTCAGCTGGCAGAGCAATGAAAGAAACTCTTTTCGACTTATTACCCTGTAACGGATGAATAGCTCAATGGCAGAGCTGCGGCTTGTTAAGCCGAGGGTTGAAAGTTCAAGTCTTTCTTCATCCGCAATTGGTGCTTTGGCAGAGATGGTCTATGCATCGGACTGAAAATCCGGGGAAGAAGGTTCAACTCCTTCAGGCACCACTTTTTAATTTCGGGTTTGGTGTAATGGTAGCATTGCAGTCTCCAAAACTGTCAGTAAAGGTTCGAAATCGAACGAAGTGAGATTCACGAACATAATAAAGTCAGGTATAAATGATGTGAGTAATCCTTTAACCCGTGCAAAAAAATTCTCGCAAAAAAACGCTGAAGCAAAAATTTTCTGCGTATTCAGCGGTTTCTGCGAGAACCAAAAACAAAAAGCCATGGAACAGCAACAACAATGGAGAAAGCTAAATGGTACAAGCATCAAAAGATCTATCGAAGATGAAGTAAGGGATGTATTGATGCAGGAAAAAGCTGCAGGCTCTAACATTTCTGTATGCATTGGTACCGATAGCCAGGTGAAAGGTGGCATTACAGAGTTTGCTACTGTGATCGTTTTTATCCGTAAGGGTAAAGGAGGTTTCATGTACATCAGTAACGAAGTATGCAAACGCAGAATGCCTGTTAAACAAAGAATGCTGGAAGAAGTACAAAGAAGTATTGATGTTGCTTTCAACCTCTGTGAGATATTCATTGCATTCAATGTAGAGATGGAAGTACATGCTGACATCAATACAAGCCTAAACTTTAAAAGCAATGAAGCTTTTAAAGATGCAATGGGTTATATCACAGGAATGGGTTTCGCCTTTAAAGCAAAGCCATATGCATTCGCAAGTTCAAGCTGTGCTAATAAAGTAGTGCAATAGTAGTTGGCAGGTGACAGTGGATAGTTGACAGTTAAAACAATAACCTTTTAAAAATTATAAAAAATGAGAAGCAATTACAAGTTCATATCAAGCAATGAAAAGAAGCTGGTGTACGGCTTAGTACGAACGGTAAAATGTAAACGATATGAACAACATGAACAAAAGCGAATGGAAGCATTATTTAATGCAATTCCGTTTGCAGTCTTCACGTCGCAAAATAAGAATGCAACATGAAGACCTGGAAAAGACATTAATAAAACTGGATAAAGAAAGAGCATTACTTTATAAGCAAAAGCGTAATCTCGGCTGGATTGAATTAAATCCGCCTGTTATGAGAGGTTGGAAGCGTTACTTTGTTTTAAGAGATGATGTGGCAAGAAGTAAACATGCAGATTTCTTCCAGGGCATCTTAGACAAGATCAACACAGTTCAACATAGTAATACAAGAAAATTCACTGCTAAGAAACGTAAGTGGGGAAGAAAGATACAGGTAGAAAGAGATCAGCAACTGCTGAGACCGGATGAATATCATTTTAGAAAGCTGTGTTTTAATGAAAGAGAAAAGCAATTCTTTTATGAAACGTTGAGCATGGATAATCACAGGCATTTATACAAAAAGTATGTGTTTGTTGAGCCTTGGAGATTTGTATTAAAGGTTCGTCCGAATATGATCAGCAAAACAAGAGTAAGAGATGAAGCAATTGAAAGACGTTTGAAGGAGATCGATCAGTATCTTGAACAAAGAGACTTGATTGGAACACTTGGCAGATTATTGTATGGAAGACACAAGTATAAAGAATGGAGAGACAGCAGAAGGGAAAAATATACCTTCAGCTGCAAGTCTATAACAAAACTGTTGGATGAAATAAAAGCTGATGATTGCAGCCCGAATTTTGCTGATGAACTATCAGGTGTCTGACACTTCAAAAGTGTCTGACACCTTGCTCCTCAAAGAAAAGAAAGTACAAGTGAGTGACACAACGAAGCTCGATAGTAGCAGTGTCGCTAAGACAAAAAACAAAAAATAAAAATGGCAAAGAAATTATCTATAAGAGGCAAAGACATAAGAGCTATCGGTTATCCGGAAGGTCCTGTAGTGTCTGTCGCTATTAATACAATGGAAAAACATTTTAAGCATGAAACTTTAGCAAGTGCATTGCACCTTTTAAAACAAGTGCTGAATGATCCTGCAACATTTGCAGAAGATGAGATATTAGGCAATATTGCGAAGATGTTGATACCGAAATCTGCCGACACTGCTGAAAGTGTTGGTGAAGTATCGTTGAACAAAGAAGGTGTTCACTTTAATGTTTTCGGTAGAGATTTTATTGAAGAAGGAGCCATGCACCAGATGTACCAGGCTGCTAAACTTCCGATTAGTGTTGCAGGAGCTTTGATGCCTGATGCCCATCATGGTTATGGATTACCGATCGGTGGAGTATTGGCAACTGAAAATGCCATTATTCCTTATGGTGTTGGAGTTGACATCGGCTGCAGAATGTGTTTGTCAATCTTCGATATTGATCCGAAAGATCTTATTCAACGTGAAGCTTATTTTACAAGAGAGTTGAATGAAGCAACATTGTTTGGTGGAGGAAAAGAATTCAAGTCAACCACCGATCATGAAGTGCTGGACAATGAACTGTTTTATCGTTTGCCTTTATTGAGAAACTTACATGGAAGAGCTGCAAAGCAATTAGGATCATCTGGATCGGGTAACCATTTCGTAGAGTTTGGTACAGTGGAAATCACAGAGAAAGATGAAGTATTAGGTGTTGAACCTGGTAAATACCTTGGTTTGTTATCTCATAGCGGGTCAAGAGCTTTGGGTGCAAACATTGCTCAACACTATACCAAACTTGCTAAGGCAAAAAGAAAGTTACCGGGTGAAGCTTCTAACCTTGCATGGTTCTTATTGAACGAAGAAGAAGGTTGGGAATATTGGTTGAGTATGAACCTGGCTGGTGATTATGCATCTGCCTGTCATCATGTAATTCATAACAAGATTGCAAAGCAATTAGGTCGTAAGCCTTTGAAAATGGTAGAGAACCATCACAACTTTGCATGGAAAGAAATGCATGATGGAAAAGAAGTGATCGTTCACCGTAAAGGAGCAACACCTGCTGGTAAAGATGTATTGGGAATTATTCCAGGCAGTATGACTGCTCCGGGATTTATTGTAAAAGGTAAAGGTGAAACTGCATCTATTAATTCAGCGTCGCATGGTGCCGGAAGACAAATGAGCCGTACTCAAGCCTTAAGCAATATCACTCACCATGCATTAAAAAATGAATTGGCAAAACATGGTGTAACCTTGTTAGGTGGTGGATTGGATGAAGCTCCTTTTGCTTACAAAAACATTCATGATGTAATGAATGCTCAGCAACATTTGGTTGATACTGTAGGAGCGTTCTATCCACGAATAGTAAAGATGGATGGCGGTACACCAAAGCAATGGAAAAACAAGAAAGGAGAAGAATTATTAGGTGAGTAAGTTTTATAGTCTTGAGTTTAGAGTTAATTAAACTTTCAAACTCAAGACTATAAACTCCAAACTTTTTTACATGGACACTAAACAAAACAAAGCCATTAGCAAATACCTCAGCTACATCCTTCGGCATGATCCGGATGATGCTGCTATTACACTCGATAAAAACGGGTGGACAAATGTTGATATACTCATTCAACAGGTTAATGACCGATTTCCAATGCTGAACAACACAATGCTTGAATACATTGTTGCTACCAACAACAAACAACGTTTTGCTTTTAACGAAGACAAAACTATGATCCGTGCCAGTCAGGGACATTCAGTTGAGGTTGAACTGAATTACATGGCACAGGAACCACCTACTGTTTTATTTCATGGAACTGCCATAGAAAATATAAATGCCATCCTGCAGCAAGGGTTGAAAAAACAGGAGAGGCACCATGTACACCTCAGCGAAAATGTAACAACCGCTTTACAGGTTGGCAGCAGGCATGGCAGATCAACTGTGTTGAAGATTCATTCCGGTAAAATGCATGAACAAGGTTATGTATTCTATATTTCGGCTAACAATGTATGGCTTACAGATTTTGTTCCGCCGGAATTTATGGAGTACGATTTTTAACGGATGACATCCTTCTAAAGGATGTCATCCGTTCTATGCATCCGGAATATTTGGCTCAACCAGTTTAATCAACTTCTCCAAAGACTCCTGCCAGCCCAGGTAACACATTTCGGCAGGAATCTGTGCAGGAATATTCTCCTGCAATATATTTATCTCCGTACCCACGGAAACTTTTCTCAGTGTGATCGTATTGATCATTTCTCCCGGTAAGTTGGGATCATCAAATACATCGGTGTACTTCAGGAATTCGTTAGGTCTTACTTCTAAATACTTTCCACCAAAAGAATGACTATTACCTGTAGTAAAATTCTGGAACGACATTCTGAATGTTCCACCTTGCTGCACATTCATTTCATGTACGCTACCGATGAAACCATAAGGCGGCATCCACGAAGCCAGTGCATTCGGTTCGGTAAGTGCCCTGTACACTTTTTCGGGAGCAGCTTTTATTACCCTGTGTAATGAAACATTGTTGGCAGACATAAACTCAGTTTTGTTGTGATGAATTGATAACACAAAGATGAGCTCTAATTGTAAGTTTTACAGCGGCTGCATACGGCAAATTGAAGGTGTGATTACGACTTGAGAAAGTGTTTAGGAACTTAGCTAAGGTGCTACTATGATACTTCTGTTGAGTCGCACTCTTGTAATGCAAACTCAGTGAATTCACCGAGCAATAAATAAGTTCCATTCTTAAATTAACTCATTTCTAATATGAATAAGCCTATCAATAACATCTCTTGCAGAAATTGAAAATTCGGTTATTGCTTGTTCTTTATTTTGTTCAATCCATTCTACAACCGTTTTTAAAAGCTTTGTTTTCAATTCCTGTTTTGACTTCCCATGGGGCATTTTCATGATAGTGTTCACGTCTATCTTAAACCTTTCAGGATAATACTGTTCAAAGTTCTCTTTATCGAAATTTTGAAAATGATTCGATGACCAAGTTTTGAACTTAGTTTGCAACCTCTGTATATATTTCTTTCCAACTGCATCACCATCAGCGATTACCCAAGCCTTGTTTTTATATACTTCAGTGATATGAACGTATAAAAACAATCTATGAAAGTCATTGAATTTTGGTTCTAGGTCATCAGCTCCAGCAGCAGCAATCGTCCTTAATTGATTAATTAGTTGAGGGACAAAATTCGGGATTAAAAAGTCTTTGATGATTTTCTCTGCAGAAGATTCTTCTAGTAGTAAATATCCTTTATATAAGTTATAATCAAATAAGTCATATCCAAGTTGCTCTAATATTCTAAGACGATCGTGTGAAGAATTTTCAACTTCTTTAATGGTGCCAGTTGGCACTCCTCCTTCAAAACTTATTGTTTCTGTAAAGAATATTTTTGTAGTCGTTAATGATCCTAAATATTTTAGAACAATGTTTGAATGTGTTGAAATAATGAATTGATTTTTTTCAGATTTATCAATAATCAGATTTAATAACTTTTTTAATGCCTGAGGATGAATATCGTTTTCTAATTCTTCAATCAAAAACAATTTTCGATCTTCTGTAAGCAGTATGGTTATTAATCCTAAAATATTCGCTACACCTTCTCCCATTGCTTCAATTGGGATGGTAGTATTATGCCCAGCATAAATGCCTAATTTATTTTCATTATTATCACCTGGGATTATACTAATAGTAAAGCCAAGTATGTCTTCACAGTATTTTTCAAATAGTTTTTTATTGACTGACTGTGAAGCTTTTAAAACTTTTGCTGGAAGGTTATAGAAGCTATCCATAACATTGTATGTGTGTTCTTTACCTCCTTGATTATAAAAGTGAGAAGTTTTTCTTTTTGCAAAAAACGGGTAGATAAAATTATTCTGTGTCTCAGTTTTTGGAAAACCTTTAAAAGGTTGTGGATGTAATCCTAGATACTGAAGAGAATCTAAAGCGTCAATTATAAGGGAAGAACTTTCTATAATTTCGTTAGTGCTAGTACCGGCATTCAAATGTCTTATGTAAAGGTTCTTTGAATATATAGTGACCGTGTTACCAGAATTTTCGAAAGCGATTCTATCTGTATCCGTTACGTCCTCTAATCTAGTAAGTATATCAAAAGCAACTTGTCCTATTCTTATATCCTCCTTAGCTAGGCTATTGTCGTCTTGAAGTTTATAAAGTGCCTTTATAATCGTGGACTTCCCAGAATTATTAGCTCCTGTAAGGATATTAATGTTTCTAGAGAACTCTAGTTTCTCATGCGAAAAGCTTCTAAGATTTTCAATTTCTAAAGTATGTACAAACATCTCACAATGTACTTACTTTTAGTGTCTCTACTAGATTAACAGCTATCTAACAAGACTTTGAATCGCTGCATTGGCATTAACTTGTAATCTTTTCAAACCTGATTTTATTACATCAAAAAGCCCCATCTAAACAGACAGGGCCTAATCATGGGAGAATAACAAAAGAAACTTAACTCACCGGTGGCTCCCCTACTTTTTCAGTTCCGCCACTTCCTGTAACAACAGGTAAAATGTAATCGTTGTACTTGGCAGGATTGTTCTCCTGGTAAAGATGTTTACCCACTTTTACAATGCGGCTCACTTCAGTAAACAGGTTATTGCCTGCAGCAATTCTTTCCTGCTGCAATATCACGGTTGTTCATTGCAGTAAGCTGGTGGTTTATCTTCTCATCAAAATCGGTGGTGGCAGACTGCAGTTCGGTGAGCATGGTTGCAGTTAAGCCATGTGCAGTAAGATCACTTAGTTGTTCGGTAGCTACACGATGTACACGAACAGCCATACGATAAAGGTCTGCATCGCTGGTCTTGGTCATCTCTTCAAAACCAAAACTCTTATAAAGACCTTTGCCATTGTAAGCCACATCAGCAATACCACGGATGATGCGTAATTGACTGATCAATGTTTGCCTTGCTGCATCTTTTTGTTCGGTGGCAGTGGTAACAAGTCCCAGCAATTCTTCATCAGTGGTAATGCCATCAAAACCGGAGATGAGTGTTTGCAGGTTGGTTACACTGGTAGCTGTAATGCCTCTCGGTGTAAAATCAACAGCATCTCTTGTAACATTGATCTTTAGCTGGTCGGCAAATTGACGTAGCGTGCCGTCGCTGAAATTGTACTGGCGTTTGGGTTGTTTTGCCATGTGTTTATATTTAAGGTTAGAGAATGTTTTTTAAAGGATCCGCCGTAACAGAACATTAAACTATAAAGCAGATCTGAATTATGCAAGCTTTCAGCAGAATATTTTTCTGACAAAGAAGTGTTCTTGCAGGCTATAGAAACAGTGCAACGATCAATAGAAAAGCCGTCGTAAACCAAAGAAGATGTTTCGCAATGACAAGAAGACATTTTGCGTACTCAAGAAATATTTTCGTGTGCTCAAGAAATAGTTTCGCAGGTCAATTTGGCAATAGCTATGGCCTGCAAAAGATGTTCTAAAGAAGGTAATCAGTTAACTACAACCTGCAACAGTTTTGCTGGAGGATGGCGGAATAAGGTTTTAACTCAAAAAAGTTCAACTTATAAAAATCCATCAACCGCTCAGCCATCATTACAGCCTTTTATAAATACGGCGAGGCATAAGCATTGATTTTTCAAACAGGCAAGTATCTTCCATATTCACTTTATTGCACTAACAGCCTCCCTTAGCCTTCAACCACCAACGGCTAATGTCCAACCCGCTGATCATTAAAACGTCAGGGCTGTCTTACAATTATTCAAAGGATGTAAGAACGCTTCACGATATCAATTTACAGGTAGAAAAAGGAAGCATCTATGGATTTCTTGGTCCCAATGGTTCCGGCAAAACAACAACACTCAGCTTGTTATTAGGTTTACTCAATAACCAGCAAGGTGATATTGAGATATTTGGAGAACACCTGCATGCAAACCGACTCAACATCTTAAAGCGGATCGGCTCTTTAATTGAAACACCTTCTTTGTATGGTCACCTCACTGCCAAAGAAAATCTTGAAGTGTACAGGAAAGTGTATGGTGCATCATCAGCAAGAGTAACAGAAGTATTGGGTATTGTTGGATTGAGTGGTACGGGTAAGAAAATAGTAAAGCGTTTTTCACTTGGCATGAAGCAACGTTTATCTATTGCATTGGCTTTACTTCCGAATCCTGAATTGCTGATATTGGATGAACCAACAAATGGTTTGGATCCTGCAGGTATTATTGAAATGAGAGAGTTCATTAAACAGCTGAACAAAGGATATGGAATGACGATCGTAATCTCAAGTCATCTTTTAACTGAGGTTGAAAAGATGGTGAGCCATGTAGGAATCATCCTTAATGGGAAGATGTTATTCCAGGGTACGCTTGCTGAGTTACATGCATTTCAGCAAAAAGGATCAAGATTATTAATTGAAACATCTGATAATAATGCTGCGATTAAATTACTAGATGAATACGAACCGTTGATAGTTGGTGATACTGTCTCCATTGCTTTACCCGCAAAAAAGCAGGTAGCATCTATACAAAGAACATTGATGCAAAATGATCTTGATGTTTACCTGGTGCAGCCAAAGAAAAATGATCTTGAACAATTATTCATCGACCTTACTACCACACAATCATGAACATGCTAATATCCCTACGATCAGAAATTTTAAAATCAAAACGTACAGCATCTATTTACTTAACCATCATAGCTGCAGCTTTCGGTCCGTTTATGTCTGTGTTAGATACTTTGTTTGATGAAGTAATCAGACCAGAGGAAGAGAAGGTATTCTTCAACATAATCATGATTGAAAAATTCCAGATGACGGCATTCCTGGTGTTTCCATTCTTTGTTATACTCATCTGTACATTATTGCCGCAGTTAGAGTATAAGAACAATACATGGAAACAATTGCTCACATCCCCTCAAACAAAAATGAATGTGTTTGCGGCTAAATTTATCAATGTACATCGGCTCGTTATTATCTTTTTGATAGCCAACCAGGTTTGTACGTTAATATATGCTGTGATCATTCATTTAGCTAAACCCTCTTTGGATCTTTTGAATCAACCTATCAATATGTCAGAGGTGGTATTACATGTAGTTAACAGTTACCTTTCCCTGCTTGCACTTATTTCTATCCAGTTCTGGTTAGGCTTACGTTTCAGAAATTTTATCGTTCCTATTGGAATAGGTGTAGCGGTTTGGTTTCTTGGCTCATTGATGGTGATGAACATGAAAGCTCCGCTTGCAGAATATTTTCCGTACAGCTATCATGTATATGCAGCCTTTCCGGAAAGCAGATTGAATTTTGATAACGTAAGATGGATGTCCGCAGGATATGCTGTGTTGTTTTTGCTGATTGGCTTTTTAGATTTTAAGAGAAGAAGAATGAGTTCATAAGTTTCTTTAAAAAGAAAAACTCCTTCGTTAAGCTGGAGTTTTTTTATAGTAATTAAAAGTTGTTCGGCGAGACACACCTGTTCCAATACTCCATTATAACTAAAATCGTCTTTTCCAGTTCTGAAATAGAATTCTGTTTTACAAAAAAACCTTGAACAGATAAACTATAGGCATCTACCACAGCTCTTTGGCTTGATGCAGTAGAGAAAAACAGGTAAGGAATACATTTGATCTGAAGTTGTGCATCCATTCTTATCTTACTTCTTAATGCGAAGCCATCCAATTTAGGCAGATTGATATCAGACAAAATAAGGAAAGGATTGATATTGGTGCTATTCAAAAAATCTAATGCTTCCTGTCCATCGGGAAAATAAATAACCTGGTTAGGGTAATCCAGCTTTGTAAATACTTCTTTGAGCAATAGCCTGTCATCTGCATCGTCTTCTATTACTATAACGGGATTGGTGTTCATACGAGATAATTTAGATTATTAAATGGACTACTAAACTTCTGAACCGTATGAAATGAACCGAGTTATTCTGCTTTACCCTTTTCTGAACGATACCGATACTGAAATTGTTCATGCTTACGAGCCCTATCATTCAAAATTCATGCACAAAATGTATAACAACAGAGATAATCTAAGGTTGGTATTCTTTATGAGATTTAATATTCCCATTGAGGACTTGTTCTTGCCCATTAACTTTTAAAACACCTGAAAATATTTATGCAGGAATGATGTTTGATATCTTCCGTTATCCATGCAAATACTTTGGAAATACTTCAAACAACAGAAATGGCTGGTAACTATTTCTTTGCTGTTAGCAGGCATAGCCCAGGTCTTAACTCTTGTTGATCCTATCATCTTCGGAAAGATCATCGACGAATATGCTTATAACACCGGCAAGTTGCCGAAACAAGAACTGGTGAATGGTGTTTTGTATTGGTTGTTGATAGCAATAGCTATTGCATTGGCTGCAAGAATAGCCAAAGCATTCCAGGAGTTTTTTACAAGGAAAGCGGTTCAGTTGTTTGGTATGCAGATATTCAACGATGGACTTAAACAAACACTTCGTTTGTCATTCCAGGAATTCGAAGAACAACGTAGTGGCGAAACGCTCAGCATTTTACAGAAGCTAAAAACAGATACAGAAAGGTTCGTTAATTCATTTATCAATATTCTTTTTTCTTCAGTAGTAGGAGTAGGTTTTCTCATCTGGTATTCCATCACGAAGAATGGAATGCTTATTCCTGTATTCATCATCGGCATTGTAGTGCTGGGTTCATTAACAGGTTTGTTGAGTAAAAAGATTAAAACAGTACAACGTTCGATAAATCGTGAAACAAATAAGATGAGTGGGGTTATTACTGAATCGTTACGCAATATTGAATTAGTAAAAAGCCTTGGACTTACTTTTCCTGAAATAAGAAGATTACGGTTGCAAACGCAAAAGATCTATGATCTTGAAATGGAGAAAACAAAACGTGTTAGAACACTTACATTTTTGCAGGGCACAACACTTAATCTTTTAAAGCAATCGATCTTATTCATTTTACTATGGCTGATCTTTAGTGATGTATTAAGTACCGGTGAACTCATTGCTATGCAATTTATTTCTACTGCCATATTTGTTCCATTACAGGATCTTGGAAATCTTATATTACAATATCGTGAAGTTGATGCATCTGTTAACAGCTTTGAAAAATTGATGCAGAAGCCAATAGAAAAAAGGCCGGATGTGCCACTTGAAACAGGACCATTGGAAAGTATCAGCTTCAGGAATGTTGAATTCAGCCATAGGCAAGCTGCTACCAATGCCATTGATGGTGTATCTTTTACTGTTCGAAAGGGTGAAACGATTGCTTTTGTTGGCCCCTCTGGTTCAGGTAAATCTACTTTGGTGAAGTTGCTGGTTGGCTTGTACAGACCGGTGAGTGGTGAGATACTGTTCAATGATATTTCAAGTATTGATATACGTTATAATGAACTGAGAAGGAAGATTGGATTTGTTACACAGGATACACAGTTGTTTGCAGGAACAATAAGAGAGAACATGATGTTTGTAAAAGCTGATGCTACTGATGAAGAAATAACATCTGCTATGCAAAATGCATCTGCTGCACATTTATTTCAACGAAGCGAAAAAGGCATTGATACCATTTTGGGAGAAGGTGGAATGAAGTTGTCGGGTGGTGAAAAACAACGTTTATCAATAGCCCGTGCTTTGCTAAGAAATCCTGATCTGCTGATATTTGATGAGGCAACTTCTGCCCTTGATTCTTTAACGGAAGAAGATATTACCAATACGATTCGTGATGTTTCGCTTAGCAAAGAAAGGATCACGATACTTATCGCTCACCGTCTGTCAACCATCATGCATGCTAACCTTATTTATGTACTTGAAAGAGGTAAAGTGGCAGAGACAGGAACCCATGCAGACCTGCTTGATCAAAAAAGTTTGTATTATGCAATGTGGAGACAACAGGTTGGTGAGCGAAAAAATATCTAAAAACACTTTCTGATTTTCACCTTACATCTTATGTTTATCTGATAATGATTCGCATGGAATTTTGTTCAGTAAATCTTTAGGCTCATACACAATATTGCCAGGAGATGCATAGTAAGCAGAATCTCCTTTTACTTTTATTTCACCGAAACCATGAATCAATCCCTCGTTAGTGATCTTGAAATAAACTTCCGAGATACTACTCATTCCTTCTGATTGAAAACGATATACCAGTTTCAGAATGTCTTTATCAATTGTACCAGAAACGGTACCACTGCTACCATCTTTCTCAAAATTGTCGTAGGTGAGTTTACCACTTACCAAATTGCCATCCTGTGTTAAAGAGGCCAGCAATGTATCTCTTTGCATCACTCTCAGGTAACAACCAGAGATTGATGATGCTTTATTTTCATTAACAGAAAAATCTTCAGTTTCTGCTATAGTGTCGTTAGTGGTGTCATTGCTTTCATTGTTATTACATGAGATAAAAGCAATCGTAATCATCCATATCAAGAAGTGTTTCATCGGTATTGTTTTAGGTTAGTTTATACATATTATTTCAATCGTTCTAATTTGCCCTTTCGCTTCACCAGGTTTTTATAATCCCACTGTATGTTTCTTGATTTTTTTAGCCAGCGTTTAAGGTCTTGAATGTTGATCTCTTCAGCAGTATGATAAAACACAGAAGCGTCTTTAAATTTTTCTCCTTTAACAGCCAGGTCGTCTTCCTCAAAATCTGCACCACTCCAGAACATCAATCTTAATCCTGCTTTTTGTTTGCTATAACCTACAATAGGATTACCATCCAAAAACCACACAGGATGAGCATGCCAGATCTTGTTTTCTGCATCTTTCAACTCACTGTTGATCGTTTTAGCCAGCAGATCACAAATAATTTTGTCTGTAACCTCCTGCTGATCATTGTAAGCCTGGATATCTTTATTCATGATTAATGCATTGATTAGCTAAGATTTTGGTGTTAATAATAAACAACCAATAATTTTGAATAGATAAGTGAGCATATGACACCTCTCTTTTTTAAAAATACTACCGAGTTTCGTAAGTGGCTAAAGAAACATCATACTAAAGAAACATCATACTAAAGAAACTGAACTGTGGGTAGGTTTTTGGAAACTTCATACAGGCAAACCTTCAATGACATGGAGTGAAGCTGTTGATGTTGCACTTTGTTTTGGCTGGATCGATGGCATTCGAAAAAGTATCGATGCTGATAGTTACACCAATCGTTTTACACCAAGAAGACCAGGTAGTAACTGGAGTGCCATTAATATTGCGAAAGTAAAAGCTTTAAAAAAACAAGGGTCGATGGAAGCTGCAGGACTGGCTGCATATAATTTTCGTAAAGATGAAAAGAGCAAAATATATAGTTACGAAAATGAACAAGGCCATCTTCCTGCTAAAATGCAAAAGTTATTTAAGGCAAATAAAGCTGCCTGGAAATTTTTTACAGCACAAGCACCCTCCTATCAAAGAGTGATTATACATCATGTACTAAGTGCGAAGAAGGAAGAAACACTTTTAAAGAGACTAAATACATTAATCGAAGCTAGTGCAGATGGAAAGCGAATAATGTAAATCGATATAGTTCTTTTGCCTTTTATTACGACAAGGGTGAGTTAACGCATCATTTTTATTCCTGCAACTAATAATGTTTAAGGTTATTATAATCAGCAGATTATTTCAAACTGCTAATTTTACTGCCAATCGAATAACATGGCACAGGAGAGATCAATTAAAGCTGAATTTATTCTTGACCTATTTAATGCATTGCCAGATGCTATTGTATTCCTGGAGCCTGTTTTTGAAGATAAAAAAATAGTTGATTTCGAGATCGGCTACATCAATGATGCATTGGAAGAATATACCGGTAAGCTTCCAATAGTATTACAGGGCAAAAAAGTATTAGAACACCAAATGCCATCTGTTTCATCTTATAAAGAAGTTTTTGCCGGAGCACTTGAAGCTTATTATTCGCCTAAGCCTGTTCATTCCAGTTATTATAATGCGTATGTAGGTGCTGAAATAACAGTAATACGTAAACGTTTTAAACACGGTGTGCTGGGTATTTCACGAAGTATTAGAAAAGCTAAGGTTTAAACACTTGCAGATGTTGAATTATTTTGATTGTTTCTTCTACAAAACAGCAGGATAAGAGAACATCAATACCTCAATCATATTCTGGCGTATATCATTCATATCTCTTCCTTTAACAAAGTAAGCTGCTGCCCCATTGTCTACTGCATCCGTTTTATGTTTACCGAATGTACTGTTTGAATAAAACACTTTAGGAACTTCATTATAACTATTACTCTTATTCAGTCTTTGTAAAAGTTCAACCCCATTCACCAGTGGAAGATTATAATCAATGATAAAAAGAGAAGGCAGAAGATCATCAGAACCTTCAAGATGCAGGAAAAGGTCTTCAGCATTACTGAACCGCATATAATTTACTTGTGGAGCAACTTCATTTAATGCTTCACTCATAAAAATGAAATCATCATTATCATCTTCTATTATAATCACTTTCTTTTGTTCCATAATACAATTAAATCTTGGTGAAGGTAGCTATCTTTAATGCCTTTTATTACGCTTTAGCAAAGTATTCATGAATGAAAAACATCAACAACCAGAAGCCTCTTTTTGCAGTACCATTCCATTGCATCAAACCAATAGCATTCAACCTCAAGGTATTCTGTTAGTAGCAGACCTTAACAACTTTCACATTATACAAGCCAGTGAAAATGTTAATGAGTTATTCGATGTTAATATTGATGAAGTTCTTAACCAGCCTTTACAAAAATTAATTAGTGTAGATTCATTTTCAAGGATACTGGAAAACCTTGGAAATTATCATCATTCATTACCCTGCAACCTGGAAATTGTACTTGCTACAGGCCTGATAAGTGTAGATTCTGTTATTCATGAAAAGAATGGTTGTTTGCTTTTAGAGATAGAACTGCCGAAATACAATAGTACTGGGAAAGATAGTTTCAATAATTTTTTTCAGCAGGTTCAACATATCATGTCCTCTATCAATAACTGTAACTCGGTTACTGAAGTGGCAAATGTGGCTGCCAGGCAGGTAAAACAGTTATCGGGTTTTGATAAAGTTATGATCTATTCGTTCGATGAAGAATGGATCGGGACGGTAATTGCCGAAGAAATGGAAGAAGGAATGGATAGTTATCTTGGCTTGCGTTTTCCGTCTTCTGATATACCCAGGCAGGCAAGGGATCTTTACTTAAAGAATCCGTACAGGCTAATTCCTAACAGAGATTATAAGGCTGTTTCATTATTTCCTGCGTTAAATCCAATTACCCGGCAGCCAACTGATCTTTCTGATTGTAAGTTTAGAAGTGTGTTAGCAGTACATCTCGAATATCTAAAGAATATGAACGTAGTAACATCTATGTCTACACGTATTATTCATAAAGAACAATTGTGGGGCTTAATAGCATGTCATCATCGTACTGCAAAATATTTATCTTTTCAGGAGTGTTCTTTTTTTGAGTTTCTTTCTAATATCATCTCTTCAAAAATCGGCTCACTACTATATAAGCATTCGTCTACAAAAGAACAGAAGCTAAAAGCACAGTATGATAATATCATACAACATGTTTATTCATTGGATAATACTATTGAAGGTTTAGAGTCTATAAAAGATGAGTTGTTGATGCTTTTTCATGCTGATGGAATCTGTGTAACCAGAGATGGAGAAATATCTTTATTTGGTATCACGCCGTCTTTAAAGCAGGTAAGAGATCTATTGCCGTGGTTGCAGGAGCAAGGTTATACAAAAACTGAACAGATTATTGATCTTCCTTTAAGATATGATGCAGCAACACAATTCGCCGATACCGGAACAGGGTTGCTTCTATTGCCAATTCAACCTTACGAAGGCAATTACATTATGGCTTTCAGAACTGAACTAATAAGAAAAGTTTCCTGGGGTGGCAATCCTAATGAGGCGTTAACTTTCGAGCCAAATTCGAGAAAGTATCATCCAAGAAACTCCTTTGCCATATGGAAAGAGACAGTAAGATTTACCGCCGAATCCTGGTCAAAGGAAGAACTTGATATTGCTGAAAAGCTTCGTGTTGCCATTGTTGAATTAACACTAAGAAAATTTACAGCCACGTTAGAGCAACAGGTGTTTAAACGTACAGAGGAACTTGAAACCAGCAAAGCATCATTAGAAGCAACCAATAGCGAGTTGATGCAGATTTTATATGTGACCAGTCACGATCTGAGTGAGCCTGTGAGAAAAATGCAAGTGTATGGATCCATGTTAGATGGTAATGTAACTGATGAAAAAGCTGCAGAAAATCTTGAACGTTTACAAGCTTCAGGTAAGAGAGTATCGACTCTTTTAAATAGCATTCTTAACTATTCCAGGCTGTCACAAAAAGGACATAAATCTACCACCGACCTTAACGAAATTGTAAAAGAAGTATTGGTAGATCTTGAAATGATGATCAAAGAGAAAAAAGCAGTGATCCAGGTAAGTAGATTACCAAAAATAACAGCTGTTCCAGACCAGATGAGACAGGTTTTCCAGATTCTTATAGATAATGCCTTGAAGTTTTCATCAGAAAAAGATGTTCAGATAAGTATTTTTTCTGAACGTATGATAGGGTTGGAACGGTCAGAAGATGTGTATTGTATCAGCGTAAAAGATAATGGCATAGGCTTTAATCAGGAATATTCAGATTATATATTTAACATGTTTCGAAAATTTCATAACCAATACTTTGAAGGAGCTGGCATTGGTTTAACCATTGCAAGAAAGATAGTGGAAAATCATAATGGCACACTGACCGCTAAAAGTGAAGAAAATAAAGGGGCCGAATTCATCATTACATTACCTGTTGAATAATGTTTTTAGAACAACTACGAAATAATACTGCATCATTGCATAAGGCACTGGAGCAAACACCAATTTCTGTAAAGCTATTAAGTGCAAATGTTACTGCTGAAGATTATGCTTTATACCTGGAAAAACTATATGGATTTTTAGTTGTGTTTGATGAGTTGATCTTTCCTAAGGTTCAACATTTATTTCCAGGCACACATTCAAAATCGCATTTGATTGAAGCAGATCTAATTGCTCTTGGAAGGAATATTGATAATAAAAAAGAGATCAGTAAAGAGAGCATCTCATATCAATTTGAAACTGTTGAAGATGCTATTGGTGGCTTATATGTACTGGAAGGATCTACTCTTGGTGGTATGGTCATTCACAAACATCTTTTCGATAAATTAGGTGAGCACATATCAGGTAGTACGAATTATCTTACTGTATATGGAAACCAAACAGGCAGTACATGGAAAGCGTTTATTGATCGTTTAAATGAAGCTGCATTGCAATACAACCAGGAAGATATCATTGGAGGTGCAAAGAAAACATTTGCTATTCTACACGATTGGATGACAGAAAAGATAGCTTAGCAATGAATTCTTCTACAACGACAATGTAATTGCTTCTTTTAATTTAATAAGTCCTCAATTGCTATATTATCAAGGTATGGATCAAGGGCATTTACATTTCGAAATACCCTGTATTCACTCACAGCTTTGTTTTGCATATTGCAATAAGTCTCTACATAAAAATCATCCATCTGGAAAAGGAGTACAAGGTAATCACTGCTTCGTCTTTTAGCCACCAACACACCTTCATGCAAGACAATGGTTTTCATTTGAGCTTCATCGAGGAAAATAAAATCCGATAGTTGCATAACGTTCATTTTAAAAATTAACAATGAATGATACTAACTGAACAGGACTAATAAATTCTAAAATCGAAAAACTGAAGCGAGGCATCGCAAACCTGCGAAGAATAAATTGCAGGAAAGCTTTATTATTAAGACAACGTAAATGTAGTGCTATTTATTTCTGATAAATTTTATTTTATTCTTACAAGCTAAAATAAAAAATCGAGCTGACTGCCAGCTCGATTTAGGGATAGGGTAGAAGTTTACTAGAATGTGAAACCGATGCTGATACCTGTTCTCAGGCCAAATCCTTTAATACCACCTTTGATATCGAAATCAGATTCTTGTCCACTTTTAAATTTGATGTTGTTGTAAGACGGTCCTGCAAAAATGTCGAATACAAATCCGCTTTTTGATGTCTTAGCCCAGCCTAAAACAAATCCTCCACCTAAGGTTTCAAACTTTGCTTTTGCATCATTGGTTTTATCGCCGATAGAAAACTGCTGGTAACGTGCAAATGGTGCAACATAACCACCGTTTAATACTTCTTTGTTTCCACCAATGTAAAAACGATATTCAGGTGTAAGTCCAAAGCCTTCATATTTAAAATCACCCAATCCAAGACCTGAGTAGAAAACACCTAATTGTGCTGATTGGTTTTTGGTGATAGCTCTTTCGTAAGAAACATTACCGGTTTTTACCAGTACAGAAACTGGGTTGATCTTAATTGCATTTTTTGGTGCATACTGTGCTTGTGTTGTAAATACGGCAGCTACTAAGCAAACGAGGGTAAGATACTTTTTCATGTTGTTTGGTTTTATTAGTTTAATGATTTGGTTTATGATCATCCGTTGTTGGTATGATCGGTTGTTTAGAGATAATACCCCCAGTGAAGATGAAAGGGTTGGGTAGAAAATTTCGATTAACAAATCTTTTGCAAATGGGAGCTAAATTGAAGGAGTAAAGGGATGACATCCTTTTGAAGGGTGTCATCCCTTAGGTAAATGATTCTCGCAGTCTGAGGTTTCGAAGACGACACACCAATATCACACTTCGAGAGCCTCAGTGTGACATAAAAAAAGTGTGCTTAAGGCACACTATCTTTTTTTAAACTGATCTTATAATCATCATCTGTTATTCCTTTAAAGCCTTTTGATTTCTTTTTCGGAATAGTATCCTGCTTAACAGGATCGGCTAACCTTGTAATAGGTGGTGCTACATTTTTAGGTGGTGTGGTATCGTTAATCACAACAGGATCAGTAATCAATGTGGTATTAACAACAGAATCACTCATATTAATGGGTGATGATTCATTTGCATTACTATTCGTTATCTTATTATCAGATTTCTTACTGGTTCCTGGTGGAGATTCTGTTTGATCGTTTGCGGGAGTAATATTTTGTATAGATGCGGGTATGTTGTTTTGTTGATTGGTTGCTGATGGTTGTTTTTGATTGATGAAGAAAATTGTTGCAATAGCTACAATAGCAGCAAATGTTCCAAAACGTTTGGTGATGCTGATCCAGTTTGAGCTTTTAGGAGAAGTTGGTGGATCGTTAG
Source organism: Bacteroidota bacterium (assembly GCA_023386555.1). GTDB lineage: Bacteria > Bacteroidota > Bacteroidia > Chitinophagales > Chitinophagaceae > JAEZDC01. The sequence continues at coordinate 161,708 of JAEWJK010000001.1, forward strand.
GTGTATCATCACCAGGCATATCCATGTCCAGCTGATCTTCTATACGAGACCAGATAGCTTCACGAAGATCAGGCACATGTAATTGCCCAAGCTTTTCGGCTATTGTTATTTCGTATGTTGTTTTCTGGTTCATTGATTATTACCTGGTATGTGCCAATTGTTTTTGAAGTGATTTTCGGGCTTCGCTTAAGTGCCATTTTGAAGTGCCTTCGCTAATGCCCAGCTTTTCTGCTATTTCCCTGTGGTTGTAGCCTTCCACAGCATATAACACAAACACAGCATGGGTTGCAGGTGGAAGTTTGGCAACCAATTCCATTATCTCATCAGCACCCATTTGTTCTAATACAGCATTATTGATAGCAGGTTCAGCTACGGTTTCCAACTCAACATTCTCGCTAAATCTTTCTCTTGATTTGATATGATCTAAACTTTCATTAACTACAATTCGTTTTATCCATGCATGTAATGAACCTTTAGCACTATCGTATGTGTGAATGCTTTTAAATATCTTGACAAAAGCATGGCTCATAATATCGGCTGCATCCATTTCATCTCTTGAATAACGCATGGCAATGGTCATGGCAAATTCATAGAACTGTTCGTACAGCAGTTTCTGAGCTTTGCGATCGTTGGCAAGGCAACCATCCAAAAGGGTAATATCGTTTGCAACTGCAATCACTATTAGCCGTTAGTATCTTCCAATTGTCTTAGTAATAATGCAGATGAAATGGCAGCAACAATGAGTCGTGTGTGTTCATCCAGTTCATTGTACACCCAAAGTTGATTGCTTAATGAGTCTATGATAGCAATAACACCATCATCTATTCTTAATTCATATCCGCTAAGTATTTTAACCGGAAACCTGCTTTCTTTTCCATTCTTAGCAGTCATGTTGGCAATACGAAGTGGCTTGATAGTAATGGTTTCTTTACCATTGGTTACGTATCCTTCTTCTTCAACATAGGGCAGATCAAAAAGTCTTCTTGCCGTGTCTTTACTTCTGTCGTAAGTATTATATACAACCAATTGCCATGGTTCTGAACTGGTATCTTTCATTGGCAGAATAGCAGCAGAGAATGAGTATTGTGAATGATTTGTTCTTGACAGATCACCTAATAATCTTGTATTGGTTCTGATGGTGATGTCTTCTCTTGTCATTTTCTCAAGGCAATATACCTGGGCTTCTGATGTGCCATCCTGAATGGTGTAACGATATTTATTCTTTTGTTGTGTTACACTATTGAAATTATCTACATTGAACACTTTCATCAATCTTTGTTCAAGTGTATAATACTTGTCTTCTGTAGTGGATGTCCAGCCTCTTTTTACTTTAGTGGTTTTGTATTTGCCAAAGCTGAGTTTTTGGTTAAATACCCAGCTGTTAACTCCTTTTATGGGCATTTTTTCAGATACAGCAGTAAATTTTTCAGGAACAGCCAGCTTAGCAGTACTACATGAAGTGGCACTAATAGCAATCAGGGGTATGTATAGATATTTTTTCATGGGATGATGTAAAGATGGTTTGAGAATTTCATTTAATCAATTGCATTTTCATTAATACTCCCAATGAAGTATAAAGGGTTGGGTAAGAATAAAGCTTTTAAGATTTTTTTAAGAAACAAATAAAGAAATCCAAACATTACCTAATAATATAGGAAAGAAAGCCTTCCGTTTAGGAATGTGTATTTTTGATGATGCGAATCATTCCACTCTCTGAAGGAAGTTTTACCATTGATAAGACGAAGGTTTTTGTTCCATTCAATAACAACACAGATGATCTGCAACAACGAGCAACCGGAAGTTTGTTAGTTGAAGTGCAGCCTTTTGCCATCATCACAGCTAACGATGTTTTGCTTATTGATACCGGGTTAGGATTTTCAGTGAATGGTGAGATGCAACTTCATTCAAATTTGAAAGCAAACAATATTCAACCGGAACAGGTAACGAAAGTGTTGATGAGTCATCTGCATAAAGACCATGCAGGTGGTGTGAGTTATAAAGATGAAACAGGAAAATTTTCACTATCATTTCCGAATGCAACATACTATGTGCAGAAAAAAGAAATGGAATTTGCATTGTCTGCCGGATCTGCTTCTTTTATAACCGAAGAGTTTAGTGTGTTGAACGATACACCAAATATTGTATGGCTGGATGGCAATGGGAAGATAGAGGATTACATAACTTATGAATTATCATCAGGACATAGTCCATTTCACCAGGTATTCTGGATTGAAGAAGATGGTGAGACGATTTTCTTTGGAGGTGATGAAGCACCACAGTTGGGACAGATGAAAAGAAAGTTTGTTGCCAAGTATGATCATGATGGGAAGAAGGCACAAGAATTAAGAGAAAAGTGGTGGATAGAAGGAAACGAAAAAGGATGGACGTTTTTATTCTATCACGACATTAAGACGCCAATGTTTAAGAACAATTAGTATCATAAAAAAGGCCTGCTTTAAAAAAAGCCGGCCGTTGCTAACCTATGAAAAACACCTATTTAAGTCTCGTTGATTAATCTTCCGGAGGTTCCTGAAACCTTGCACCTTTCTTATTCTTTTGCCTGTTCAGCATCTCTCGCCTCAACATTTCTCTAAAGTTTCGGTCTATAACGAAAACTTTATTCACCCTGGTATCATCCACCAATATTTTTTTGAAATCAGCTTTGTATTTCTTACGAATATTTAAAGCCTTTTCTTCGAAAGCTAATTCATCTTTTCTATTCTCATCCCGAGCTTTCTTTAGCTCCTTAAAATATTCGTTATAAACCGGCCAGAATTTTTCAGCTTCACTGGAAGTCAGATTTAATTCTTTCGTTATATAAGCAACTTTAATAGCTTCAAGCTTTTCTCCTCTTGCTGGCTGAGCAGAACAAATGTAACTTACTCCAATAATAAGTGTAAGGAAAAGTATAAGTTTTTTCATGACCCTGTTGTTATAATACCTGTTTCTTGGTATTCAGTTTTTAAATATTCTTTGATCTCTTCATCAGTGGCAGTTTCAAGGTATTCTTCAACATTGATCTCTTCCGAAGAAGAAGCATTGATAACATTATAACCAACTCCTGGTGAGTCACCTAAATAAGCCACTATTTCCTCCTCATTCGTTTCAGCAAGCTCATTGGATACATTCATCTTCAATGCTGAATCATACGAGATCACCATTTCTTGCTGATCGGTATTTTGATTGCTATACATATAAGCCCCTATCATCAAAATACCTGCAGTACATGCTGCCACAGCATATTGAAATATTTTCTTTGCGCTGAAATTGAAAACTTTCGCAGAAGGCCTATCAAGTTTTAATGGAACTGTTAACTCAAGACTTTCAAAATAACCTTCCGGAATTGTATAGACAGGTTCTTTACTGATTGAATTAAGCAAAGGAGCGATCTCATTCAATTCATCATATACCGACTGTTCGTTACGACTAATCTTATTCAAAATATTATCAGCCAATCCTTCAAAATAACCCAGGGGAACAGAAAAAGGAAGATGTTTTGAGCCAAATGAAACTTCTTCAGCCTGGATTCTCGCTAATATGATCTCGGGAAGATCATCAAAATAAGCCTTGGGTACAGAAAATATGTTGGACCTGTTGATATCGGCTATTGCAGGACTGAGTTCTCTTAATTCTTCTAATATGGTGTCTTTATTTTCCATTGAACGGTCTTAAGACGTATTGTTATAGACTTGGTTTAATGGTTTTTGATAAACTCTTCAATTTTTTTAACAGCATGATGATAACTGGCCTTCAAAGCACCTTCGCTGGTTTCAAGTACACGGCTCATTTCTTCGTAAGGCATTTCATCATAATAACGAAGTGTGAAGACAGCTCTTTGTTTTTCAGGAAGTTGTTGAATAGCCAATTGGAGTTTCCACTCTAATTTCTGGGCATCAAAACCTTCATCAGCTTTTATTTTATTGCTTAAACCTGCTTCCACTTCGTCAAAACTCACAGAAGATTTGCGTTTCTGCTGGTCAAGAAAAGTAAGGCTTTCGTTAGTGGCAATACGATATAACCAGGTGTAGAGCTGACTATCTTCCCGGAAGTTCTCAAGTCCTTTCCAGACTTTGATAAATACGTTCTGAAGCACATCATTGGCATCATCATGATCCACCACCATTCTCCGGACATGCCAATAAAGCTTTTCCTGGTATTTTTTTATGATAACAGTAAAGGCTTTTTCCTTGGTTTCCGGTTGTTTGAACTGATGTATTAATTCCTTATCATCTAATTGCATGCAAAGCGTTGTAACAGTAAAAATAAGCATTAACCGTTAGCTAATAAGCAATTATGTCGCCAGTTTAAAAAAGGAAATACAAGTTTAATCTTTGGTTATCAACTCATCATTTGCATCTTTTACAAATGACAAGATAATCATCAATACACCAAAAGCACTAAACACAATTCCACACCATAGATTAATGGAGCTGGAAGCTTCGTTATCATTCATGAAGCTATATCCTAAGAGTAGTAATCCAACGATTGTGAAAAAAACACCAATCACAAACCTGAGGTCAAGTATCTTATTCATACAATACGTTTAATAGAAGATGATATTTAAAATGATGGTAACAATCAGCACAACAATACCCAACCATAAAGGATTTTTATACCAGCGTTTTGCAGGATCATGTTGTTTCGGCGTTAAACTATAAACCAGTCCTACCAGTTCTTCTTTATGTTTTGGTTTTGTTACAAGACTTACAAGCACCGTAACCACAAAGCAAACAACGAATGCGATCCATGCAATATTGAAAGCTTGTCCGGTACCGGAATAAAATTGATGAATGTTAGTGATCCATCCACCTTTACCTTCTGCTACAGTCAATCCATGCACCAATGCTGCAGAGGCTGTACCTGAAACTAAACCCCAAAAAGCACCATGACCTGTTGTTCTTTTCCAGAACATTCCGAGGAAGAAAGTGGCAAATAAAGGTGCATTTACGAAACTGAATACCAGTTGCAACAGATCCATAATACTATTATAGCCTCTTGCAACATAAGCAGTCGCAATGGAAATTAAGATACCAACAACAGTTGTTGCTTTACCAACATTCAGGTAATGTTTTTCTGATGCATTCTTTTTAATATGTGATTGATAGATATCAAACGTCCACACTGTATTAAATGCAGTAACGTTTCCTGCCATTCCACTCATGAACGAAGCGATCAAAGCAGTAATACCAACTCCTAAAATTCCACTGGGATATAACTGCTCCAATAATTTTGGCAATACCATGTTATAATTCGGGTCGCCATTTTCATTCAATGGAAGATCAAAAGCAGCTGACTGAGATTGCAATGCAAGAATGATAATTCCCGGAAGAATAACAATCAATGGCATTAATATTTTTGGAACAGCAGCAATGATCGGTGTTCGTCGAGCTTCGTTCAGATTTCTTGAGATCATTGCTCTTTGTACAACAAGGAAATCAGTACACCAATAACCAAAAGCCAACACAAATCCTAACCCGAAGATCATTGCAAAAGCATCAACACCCATTGGATTGTTGGCAGCACTATCCATTCCTTTCCATAAATGCAGTTTCGCATCATTAACATTGGCAGCAATTCCTTCCCATCCTCCTGCTTGTTGCAATCCCAAATAAACCAATGGAGCAATTCCTAACACAATCAAAAAGAACTGTAATACCTCATTGTAAACTGCACTTGTTAATCCACCGAGATAAGTGTAGATCAAAACAATTCCTGCAGCCATCCATATTGATACATTGAAATCCCAACCTAAGATCACCTGCATCAACATCGCCAATGCATACAAAGAAATGCCTGATGAAAAAACTGTCATTGCAGCAAACGTTAATGCATTGAACGTTCTCGTCTTCTCATCGAAACGGAGTTTGAGATACTCAGGAACGCTCCTTGCTTTACTTCCATAGTAAAATGGCATCATATAAATTCCCAGAAACACCATGGCAAATGCAGCACCCAGCCAATAAAAATGAGCAGTGTATAATCCATACTTAGCACCGCTTGCAGCCATTCCTAAAACTTCCTGTGCACCCAGATTGGCTGAGATAAAAGCAAGAGAAGTGATCCATAATGGAATGCTCCTATTGCTCATCAAAAAATCGTTGCCCGTTTTTATTCGTCGCTTTAGCAGAAAGCCAATACCAACAACAAATAGAAAGTAAATAGCAATAATTAAATAGTCAATCAATTCCAGCTTCATACAATAGTTTGGTTGTTTATAATACCAGCTTTATTTTTTATGTCGTCTTCGTTGCGTCGCAATCACTTCATCGTGCAGATATAATGGCATCTTTTTCAGACAATTTTCTTAGAACATGTCGCAGCTACGCAGCTTGTGGACGTATTATTTCCTTTCTACTAATATTTCGCAGCGATGCTGCTAATACAAAAAAGCAAATACCCTAGATTGGTCATCTGTGTTACCATTATAGGAACCTCTCTGCTCTATGTGCGATGTGGTGTAATCATTTCTTCAAAAACTTTCTACTCAATTCATCATACACCAACATCAGATCGTTTGATTTACCATCGTTATCAAAAATCTTCTCCCAGGTATTCAATGGCTCCCAGATAAATGTTCCTCGGCCTCTATCATCAGGAAGATCAAAAGTTATTTCATGTACTTCTTTTTTCAACTGGGAATATTCAACAAGGATGATGTCTTTACTAAATCGTTTTACAAGATCAGTCATGTTATTCTTCAGATCATCTAATGTGCCATGCCATTTTGGATAATAAGATTGACCGATTACATTAAACTGCACACCTCTTGCCATCATATCCCTGATAAACCAAACCGATTCATCATTTTGTCCACCCAAAGCCACATGCAACATCATGGTGATATTTGGATCAACAGCTAATGTTGCATTGGTACCGGTGATCAATAACTGAGCTAAAGAATCCCTGTTGTTTACATGACCTTCCGGCCAAATAATACCATGATTGATTTCATTACCAATCTGCACCATATCAGGTGTTGTTCCCTGATTTTTCAATTCACTGATCACTCGTTTAGTATATTGGTACATGGAATCTTTCAGTGTTGCAAAGCTCAATCCTTTCCATGCTGATGGTTTGTATTGTTTACCCGGATCAGCCCAATAATCGCTATAATGAAAATCGAGTAGTAATTTCATGCCTGCAGCCTTCACTCGTTTTGCCATTTTCTTTGTATTCTCAAGATCACAGAAACCTTTTCCGGGAGAATAACCACTGTCTCTTGCAGGATCATTGAATATTCTTAACCGAACGTAATTAAATCCATGATCTTTCATAATAGCAATTGCATCTTTCTCTATTCCTTTATCAGAAAATTTTACACCTCTTGCTTCCAGTTCAGGCAGAAAAGAAATATCTGCTCCGATCATTTTTTCTATCGCCTTATTCTTAACCGGAGTTGCGACTAAACTTTTTTTAGGTGTTGAAGGGTGAACTGAAAATATATCTGTTGCACCTGTCCACAAACCTTCACTTCTTGCTTCGAAATGAATATTGCTTGGCGTTTTACCTGCAAGAACAATCACCTGTGCTTTCCCATTAAATAAATGACGTTGTGCAGAAGTATCATTATACTTATCTCTTTCATGAGAACTCGGATCTCCATTACCAACGCCAATGATCTTTGCATCACCATTCAATCCAAAACGAATTAAGTTATTTGCATCAGGCACTTCTCTTCCCTGCCTGTCTACCACACTGATGTTTAAAACAGTTGCATCTTTACCATCAGCCAGTATTGTTGTTTTGTAAGGGGTAACAACAACTTCAAAAGGCTCTCCTGTTGTTTCAACTTTTTTTGTAAGCTTTTTACCTTTCTTGTAAGCAATGGCTTCTAATGTTCCAGGCTGATAATTTACCATCCACTTTAAATGACTGTTACGTGGCATGACTTTTTTGCCAAGACTTTTCCCATTCAAAAACAACTCAACATTATCTGCATTGGTATTTACCCAAACATCAATTGGCTGACCTTCTTTTCCCCTCCAATTCCAATGAGGTGAAATGTGTAATACATCTTCATCTGTCCACCAGCTTTTGTAGTAGTAATAAAGATTCTTTGGAAAACCACAGACATCCATCACACCGAAATGCGAAGAAATATTAGGCCATTGATAAGGAGTTGGTTCACCACGATAATCAAAACCTGTCCATATATACCCACCTAACCAATGAGCACTGTCTGCAGCTCTTCTCCACCATTCTTCTGCAGTACTTGCCCACCATGGGAAAGTAATATCCTGGTCAGGCACATAAGCTCTTATTGTATCTTTTTCATAAATACCTCTTGTAGTAACAGTGCTGCCCATTTCTGTTCCGATGATCGGTTGATTTGGATGCGATTTATGATAATCACCTACAGCATATTCACGATAATTAAATCCACGAACCGGAATCACTTCATTGATACCATGAAAAACATTGGGAAGATCTGCAGCATACACAGATGTTCTTGTTGGATCTAATTCTTTTTGCTTAACGATCATTGATTGAGCGATACGTTTACCAACCGTTGTTGTTTGAACCCATCCTTCTTCGTTACCGATGCTCCACATAAAAACAGAAGGATGATTACGATCTCTTCTGATCAATCGTTCAAATTGGTTCATGTATTCAGGACTACTGTTCAGCAATCTTGTTTCGTCCATCACTAACATTCCAAGACTATCACACGCATCTAACAATTCAGGTGTAGGTGGATTATGACTTGCACGATAAGAATTGCTGCCCATTTCTTTCAGCAGACGAATACGATAGTATTGAAGATAATCAGGCAATGCAGCACCAACACCAGCATGATCCTGGTGATTGTTCGTTCCTTTGAGTTTTATGTATTTACCATTGAGGAAAATACCATTGGGTTTTACTTCAATTGTTCTGATGCCGAAGCGATGAATGGCACTGTCGATCACCTTTCCATTTTGCTTTATCAATGAAACAACTCTGTACAGGTAAGGATTTTCTAAAGACCATAACTCAGCATTTGCAACACTCAATTTGTGACTGATAATTGATCTACCGTTTACTGCCAACGTAATTTTCTGTTCAGGAGATTCAGTTATTTTTTTACCATCTCTATTTGTGATGTAAACAGAAACCGTTTGATTTGAATTGATGATACCTGCATTCTTTATTGTCGTTTCTACCTGAACATTTGCATTTTTTCCTTTTACAGTTGAGTGTACAAACACACCATTATCTACAATATGTACGTTGTTATGCTGATTCAACCATACATGACGATAAATGCCAGCACCTTCATAAAACCAACCTTCATATTGTGTGGCATTAACTCTTACTACGATCACATTATTTTTATCGTAGTTGATGTAATCAGTGATATCATATGCTTCACCAATGTAGCCACTTTGATTGTTACCGAGATAAAATCCGTTGATCCAGAAATCTGCATCTCTGAATACACCATCAAATTGAATTGAAAAACGATTGCCAGAATCTTTTCGTGCAATGGTGAAATGCTTTCGATACCAGCCGATGCTTGTTTCAGGAAACAAGCCACCGACAGGTTTGTAACCATGTGATTGTACGTCGAAATTATTGACGTTAGCGAATGGTAATTCTACAGCCCAATCGTGAGGTAAGTTTAAATTTCTCCATGCACTATCGTTGAAGTTGATAGCAAGAGCCGTGTTTTCAGTTTTACCTGTTTTGGCAAAGATGGAAGGAATACCATAGTTAAAATCTTTCGCAGGATCGGCTGCATGGCCGAAATGGAATTTCCATCCCTCATCGAAGTTGATTCGCTGACGGACGTTTTGTGCCGAAGCATTATATACTACGAAAGCAAAGCTGAATAGAATTACAGAACAATGAAGAGTGCGACGCAACGAAAGTTTCATAGTATTACCGAAGCTTGTCTAAAAAAAATTATTTAAAAGCATCTAAAGCAATGGTAGGTTTACCACTGTTATCGAAAGCACCAAGTGTATATCCTTGCCAGTTTCCATAAGCCTGAGGTTCCCAATACAATACACCAAGGCCTTTGTTGCCATTTACCATTTTTGTTTTTGCAATAAGATTGGTTAAGAAATCTTTTGCTGCAACAGGTTGATCCCAGCTCATTCCAACTTCAACGATCATTACTTCTTTGTTGTAACGTGCAACCATGTCGTTCATGTTATCAAAACAGGAAGCAGTAAGTGAAACATAATCTGAAGAAGATGGATACAAGGACATACCAATCACATCAAACTTACCACCGTTGTTTTTTAGACCGTCGAATAGCCAGCGAAACAAACTATTATTCCAACCGTTTGATACATGCACGATAACTTTTGTATTTGGGAAAACAGATTTCACCGCATCATATCCTGCATTTACAAATTGTGCAAAATTGTTCATATTAGTGGATGCTTTCCCATCAGGCCATAACATTCCATCATTTGTTTCGTTACCAACCTGCACCCATTCCGGTGTTACGTTTACTGCTTTCAATGCATTTAAAACATCAATTGTATGATTGGCCAACGAAGTTTTAAGTGCTGCAACATCACCTGTCCATGTAGCAGGTTTAAATTGTTTACCGGGATCAGCCCATGAATCGCTGTAATGAAAGTTGATCATCACTCTCATTCCGGCATTTTTTGCTCTTATAGCTTTTCCAACAACATCATTCTTTCCATTCCATCCGTTTACAGGATCAACCCATACTCTCAACCTGATCGTATTCATGCCGAGGTTATTTAAAATAGTGAGCAGGTCTTGTTGAACACCTGATGCGTTATAAAATTTTTTACCTGCAGCTTCCATTTCTGTGAGCCAGCCAACATCAGCACCTTTTGCAAATGTTGGCGCAGGAGGTGGAGTTGGATTAGGTAATGGATCAGATTTTTTGCAGAATGATACATTAAAAAATAAGAGGCTGCAGAAAAGATAATGTTGCAATTGCTTCATCAGAATAAGTGTTATAAAAAGAGGCCATCTGCAAAACAGATAGCCTCTTTTATTTATTGATCGATCGTCACTCTAATACTAATTAATCGTAACAGTTTGTGTTCTTTCATTCAATGTGATCGTATATGTTCCGGCTACTGCAGGTGTTTTAAAATTTGGACCACCATCGAATTGTATTTTCATTGGTGCACCTACAATCTGGCTTTGACCACTGTTATCTTCATAATCGAAAGCACCCCATGCATTACCTGCAAGGAATTTTATTTCTTCATTCGCATCTAAAGCAAGGGTTAATTGCCAGATACCATTACCCATCCAGTTCATTTGTGGTGAAGCACCTGGATCCCAATCAGGGACACCAGTCATACCATTACCTACTACTCTCATTTCTGTTGCAGGCATCATTTGATATTTAATATTGTCAACGTCACGGCCATCCCAGATCACTCTATGTCTTCCTGCAGTTGCATTAGGCATGTTTGGACCGTTGACTTCAAGTGTACTACCTGAAGGTCCGTTGGAACCATAGCTTCTTGTTTCGTCAACTGCGTTGCTGCCATTATTCCATGAATCGTTGTCAATAAGCTTCCAGCCATCTGCTGTAAAATCTGCAGTTCCTGCAAAAAGGTTAGGAGCAGTATATCCTAATGCATAGTTTGGAAATACATTCGGCGGATTCCATCCTGCACCTACCGCACCACCTACAAAGCCCATTCTTCCTTCTCTGATATCATACTGCATAGTATTTACATCAATGGTTATGCGATAAACACCTGCTGTTGTTACAGAAAAGTCAGGACCATTCGCTGCCAAAGTGCCTGGTGTAGCACCTCTACCATAGTTGGTTGTCCAGCTTCTTCCTTCAGTTACTTTAAAAGCAGCTCCGGCCGGCATGTAGATGTATATGTAGTACATGTTATTGAATAATCCAGTACGTGTATCTCTGATTAATTCAGGAGCTGTTCCTGGATCCCAGTCATTTCCATTACCGGTTGCAGCCTGATAGCCACCTGGCAAATAAAATCTAATTATCGCAACGTAAGATTGAATAGTTACAGCAACAACATTCGAATAGGAAACAGCACCTTGAGCAGTAGTAGCTTTAATTCTGTATTCTACTTTTCCAAGATTCCCGCCAATGATTCCCGAGTTAAGAGCTGTTGCATTCATCTCGCCTTGAGTCATTACTTTACTGTAAACTGAAGCACCGATTGGCATTTCTTTAGGAGCCGCAAAATTCTTTGTAGCTGAATCATATTGTAAAGTATAAGTTACGCTTCCGCTATAACCATTAAATGATCTTGACCATGAAAAAGTATTGGAAGGTTGGGAAGCTGTGGCTAATGTACCTGTAACACTTGTGTTCTGTGTTGTTAATACAGAAGGATCGCTATAAGGTGTGGCAGCAACTTTGACGATATTAGAAGTATATCTCTCATTATTGTTTCCGTAAGAAGATACTAACCTGATATGAATATCTTTTGCAACACCTAATGACAATCCATAGTTCAATAAGATATTGTTCAACTCTTTTCCTGTAAGTGATCCGCTGTTAACACCAATAAATTCCTTTACTGTTTTAGTTGCAAAACTTGCAGTTGTATCCATTTCTACAATAAACTTCCATGTAGATGAATCTGAAGCATACTTTGGACTATTCCAAGAGAATGTAATCACATTCGTATTTGAATCTGCCGGGGCAGGGGTAACTGTTGTTTTATTTGCCGTGAATGTAACAGCCGTTCCATCAGGATAGTATGGCAGATCTTTCACCTTAGTGCAGGCTGTAATCAAGCTTACAACCATCAGCAGCAACAGGTTTATTTTTATAAATGATTTCATGATAAAAACTTTGTTGATTATAGTTTAGTTACGGTGAACCTTCCTGTTTTAAAATTTACTTCTATCTTATAATTTCCACTAACAGCAGGAGCCAGTATATCATTTCCTTCTGCTTTGAATTCATCGCCATTCACATTATTACTATTGCCGGAACCTACGAATCCATATTTATTGCTCCAGTTACCATATACCGGAACGAACAAATAAGAACCGCCTCCGTTTAACGCAATACTGTTGATTACATATAGTGAGGGATTAACTTGCGTGAACTGCTGACTTGCCAATTCAGGATCACCGCCACCCATCCAGTTACCTGGAGTTGCACTTCCGGTAATAAACAATTTACCACTTGCAGGAATTGGAACAACTACATCTAAGTAAGGTGTAATGGTGATCTTGATAATATTAGAATATAAAGGAACTATATCTCCTGCAATAGTGGATTTCACCCTGAATTCCATTTGATGCGGAATGTTCTCCTGTAAGTTCATTTTGCTGAGAACAGCATTAAGGTCTTTAACAGTAAAATTCTTTTCGAGATCTTTTGAAATAGATATCTGTTGCCTATCCGGGTTAGTAAAATTCGATCCGGTAGTATCTACTTCTAAAATGTAAACAACATCCTGTGAACTGATACCTGTGTTAAAACGGTATTCAGGATTGGTCCATTCGAATTTTATCGCAGCATTGGATGCATTTGCAGCTGAAAGCACCATAGCCGTTGTAGAAGATGCTTTTAACACAGGGTTCGTTCCTCCCTGGAAAAAGATCTTATTATCCTCTTTCTCACAACCCAAGAGAGCTATGATAAATAGAGATGAAAGAAAGATGGTGATGAATTTATTTTTCATATCACTGATTTTGAGTTTGATTAATATCCTGGATTTTGAATAAGGTTAGGATTAGTAGCAATTTCCGGTGCAGGAATAGGGAAAAGATTATACTTAGCATCAACACCTGTACCACCAGGAACATTTCCTTTCCATGGCCAGAGATAAGTTGATTCTGTAAATCTCTTAAACCTGATCAGATCGGTACGACGAAATCCTTCCCAGTACAATTCACGACCTCTTTCATCTATAATAAAATCGAGCGTTAACTGTGCAGGCAAAATATTACCTGAGTTGTTTCCGTAAGCTCTTGTACGAATATTATTGATGTAAGTTGTTGCAGTATTTATATCACCACCGGCACCACCTTTTAAAACAGCTTCTGCATAAATAAGGTATTGCTCTGCCAATCTGAATAAAGGCATATCAATTCCTACACCCAGGTCAGTTAATTGAAGACCTAATGAACCATCACGGTTAACATTTCTGAATTTTGTTACCCAAAAACCATCAGAGTTTCTATCTACTATTTCTATATTACGTCCTGTGGTATAAAACTTAGCTCTCTTATCAATTGCACCTGCATAATCAGGAAAAAGATTCGGAAGATTCTTCGTAGTTCTGTTCCCAGCCCAGCCTGGAACACCTACTACGTTAACCCCGATATCACCGAAAGACCCTGCCCATACTATGTAGTTAGTTCCACCAAAGTTTTGCGTTTTCTGTCCATCATAATTAATAGTGAAAATGAACTCGTTTGTGCAGAGATGATTATCATTTAAAAATAACCAGTGATAATTTGCTTCAAGAGTATACCCTGCATCAATTACTTTTTTAGAGTAAGTGATCGCATCAGCCCATTTAGCTGTACCGGTATATACTTCTGCATTTAAATACATTCTGGCCAATAAAGCCCATGCCGCTGCACGGTCAGCTCTTCCATATGCCGATTTTGGAGTAGCCAAAGTAGTTTCAATGCTTTTCAACTCTGATTCTACATAATTAAATAATTCAGTTCTTGTTATTCTTTTAGGAAGTGTTGCTGAACCAATCACATCGTTTTCAGTAGCGAAAGAAGGATTACCAAAAGCATCCATTAAAACCCAATATTGAAAAGCTCTTAAGAAACGGGCTTCCGGTAAATAAGATTTAATTGTAGTTGCATCAGCACCTGTTATTCCTCTTTTGCTTAAGTTCTCGTCTGAGCTCTGCCTGATAAATTCATTACACAATAAAATTTGATATGCCGATCTTGTGTATAATCCTCTTAATAAAGGATTACCTGAAGACCAGTTCATATTATGAAAGTCATGTAATCCGGCATCAGTATTACCATTCCATGAATTGTTAGGAATGGCTTCATCGGTACTTAACTCTTGGGTATTCCAGAACATCCTAAGAAAATCTGAGTTTCCTTCATCTATAGTCTGTGGATTAATATCTGGTTCACCAGCAGGTCCGCTGTTACCAGTTAATGCAAATGCTCCATATAATTTTGCAAATGCTTTTTTGTATCCCTCTACATCGCTGTAAGCAATATCTGCTGTAACTCCATTAGTCGGAGTCAGGTCTAAAACTTTCTTACACCCTGTAAAAGACAGTGCAGAGAAAGTAAGTGTAAATATTAAAAGAGTCTTTTTCATACTAATTGTTTTTGATAAGCTTAGAATTAAAAATCAATACCAACACCCACATTAAATGTTCTTGGTCTCGGATATTGATTGTTATCTATTCCACCTCCAATTTCAGGATCTAATCCATCATACTTTGTAATGGTGAACACATTCTGTATTCCTGCATTTAAACGAAGGTTTGCATTTAAGCGAGAAACTTTACCAACGTTATATGCAAAATAGATGTTGTCCATTTTAATGAAAGAAGCATCCTGAACATAATATGATGACTGGTAGTAATTTCCTGTACCCATAAAATTAGTGTTCAACACATCTGAACTTTGGTTTGAGAGGTAAGTTGAGAAAAGGAATTTACTGATGGCACCATTAGTAGCAACGTTATTAAATAAGTAATTACCGGTATTCGCTCTAAGTGTAAATCCTGCACTAAACTTTTTATAATTCATAGATGTAGTAAATCCATAGAATAATAATGGATCGCTTGATTTATAGATCGAAAGATCACTACTATTAATAATTCCATCTCTGTTAATATCGTGGTAGAGATTTTCTACAGGTTTACCGTTCATGTCGTATATCTGTTCGAAAACATAGAACGAACCTCTTGGCTGACCTACAGCATTTGCCTGCACACCACCATTACCACCAATTCCTGCAATTTGATTTACATATCCAGGTTCATCGCTTATAGTTAGCTTGGTAATCTCATTTTTATTATAAGTAATGTTGAAAGCAAAATCCCATGTGAAGTTGTTCGATCTTACAGGCTGTGCATTGATAGTAAATTCTACCCCTTGATTTACCATACTACCAATATTGGCAATAATGGTATTACTAAAATTGGTAAATGCCGGCTGTGTGATCTGGTTTAGAAGATCAGTTGTTTTCTTGTAGTAATACTCAATGCTTCCTGATAATCTATTATCAAGGAATCCATAGTCAAGTGCTACGTTGGTTGTTGCTGTTTGCTCCCATTTTCTGTTAGCATAATACCCACCTGGACGATACATTTGATAGAAAGTATTTCCCAGTTGGTATTGAGCTCTGTCATTACTTAAACCATAATAAGAAATGTAATCGTAGTTACCGATTCCATCCTGTTGACCTGTAACTCCATAACCCACTCTCAGCTTTAACACATTTAATGAACGCATATTCTTGAATCCACTTAATTCGTTCAAGCTAAATGCAACTGCAGCAGAAGGAAAATTAGCCCAGCGATTTTCAGCAGCAAATTTTGATGATCCATCTCTTCTGAAAGAAACAGTAGCATTGATCAGGTTTTTGAAAGAATAATTTATACGGCCCAGATAAGATAAGATTCTGTTCTGAGGCTTATCGAAACGAAACTGAGGAACCGATGTAACAGTCTTATCATAAGTGTATGATTCAAAAAAGTGATTCGTAGTCAGGTAATTCTGATACTCTGTTCCTGCCATGATCTCAATCCTGTTCTGAGGATTTAGATTCTTGGTATAGTTCAGGTAGAAGTTAACGTATGAGTTGTCAATATTACTTTGATAATGTGATCTTGATCCACCATGAACGGTACCTGCTGGACTTGAAAACCACTTATAAGACATAGCTGCACTATCATCCACAACACGATCTCCATATCCTTTTGAATAATCATATCCTACATTCGCTACAGCACGGACAGATGGTAAGAAGTGAAGCTTATAATCAAAAGCTGCATTAGCAATTAGCCTGTTGGCATAACCAATATCTGATGTTTGCATCAACACTCCAAGCGGATTTTTAGGAGAGAGAGAAACAAGTCCTGTTGTTGGATTTGTAGGATCAAGTCTTTCCCAATAACCACCATATCTATTCTTTCCGGAATATACAGGCTGTGTAGGATCGAACTGATTAGCTCCCCAAATTGCTCCTGTATTTGCAAACCTGCTTTTAGTGAAAGCGCCTCTTACACTAAGATCAATCTTTAAATGATCACTGAACAAACGTGGTGTAATGTTCAAACTCGGAGACACCCTTTGCATATTGCTCGTTTTCAAAATTCCATTCTGGTTAAGATAGCCCAATGAAATTCTGTAAGGCATTTTATTTAATGAACCTGAAATTGTAAGATTGTTATCAGTAGTGATTGCAGTTTGATATATTTCATCCTGCCAATCTGTATTAGCTGTACCTAGCAAAGCTTTCTGGCCAGCAGTTCCATAGGTATTTACCAAGGTTCTGAATTCATCGGGAGATAACACAGAAAACTTATCTGCGAGAACCCCGGCTGATAATTGTGAAGTGAATGAGAATCTTGGTTTACCTGATTGTCCTTTTTTAGTGGTAATTAAGATTACACCATTTGCAGCACGGCTACCATATATAGCTGTTGCAGATGCATCTTTTAATATTGTGAAAGTTGCAATATCATTAGGATTAATTAAAGCCAAAGCATTTGAAACACCGGCAACATTTGAATTAGATAACGGCATACCATCAATAACAATTAACGGATCATTACTTGCATTTAATGAAGAGCCGCCTCGAATTCTGATTGTACTTCCTGAACCAGGAGCACCATCATTTGGCGTAACAGATACACCTGCTACTTTTCCACTTATTAATTGTTCGGGAGTTGTAATCACACCACGGTTAAAATCTTTCGCCGCAACAGTTGCAACAGATCCGGTAACATCACGTTTTCTTTGTGTGCCATAACCTATCACTACTACTTCGGTAAGATTTGCTCCATTGCTGGCAACCAGCGATACATTAAGATCGCCATTTCCTATAGCCATCTCTGTTGTTTCATAACCTACAGAAGTAAATACCAAAGTGGTAGCTCCGGCAGGCACAGAAATACGGAATGATCCATCAGCAGTTGTTTGGGTTCCGGTTGTTCTTCCTTTTACCGTAACACTAACACTTTGTAACGGAGCACCGTCTTTTGAATCGGTTACTTTTCCTGTAACCACTCTGTCCTGTGCATTTGCAAAAGCAAAGCCTGCTAATGACAGGACAAAGGTCATAAGCAATCGTTTGAGGTTCATACTTTATTGTTTACAAGTTTTAATACAAAAGGGTTTATGATATATTAGTTAGTTTTTGATCAAAGGGTATACTTTCACTTCTTCATCAATGATTATCTTCAGGAAATACATTCCCGCTGCAAGTTCATTCACGTCTAAGGCAACACTACCTGCTACAGGTGCTGCATTGATTGACTTATATATTTTACCTGCTACATCCTGGATATTTATGTTTATTTTTTTATTTGAATAACCATCAAATTTGATAAACACTTTACCATCTTTTACAGGATTTGGAAACACTGAAATAGATGTTGCCTTCGTAGGCTGAATCATCACCAATTTTGAATAGGTAAACTTGCCATCTTTATCTACCATCTTAAGACGATAATAAAGATTACCCGAAGCATTTAAAGCCTGTATTGAGTTATCGTTGGTATTGTAGTTATTGATAGAAACGGTATTTTTTGCACCAAGTGTTTGTATTGAATGAAACTCATTACCATTAAAAGATCGTTCAACATCAAAATGAGAGACATTGGTTTCATTTGTTGTAGTCCAATCAAGTTTAATTGATCCTTCTTCTCTTCTTCCATTAAATGACAACAATGTTAATGGAAGAACTGCATTTGCATCACGATCAAGATATACATGAAATTCTCCGGGTTGAAGCGTAATGCTTTGCATACTTCCTGTAGCATTAAAGGTTCCTCCGGTTAGATAATCATACCATGTACCCGGGAATTGGAAAGAGAATGATCCTGTTACTGGCTGCACATCAAAATTCCCGATCACACATATTCGTAAAGAGCCTGAAGAAACTCTTAACCACTTAAATGCACCTCCTAAATCGTATGCAACACCATTAGTAATAAACGTAGGCAGGTAGTCTGCATGATTTCTCAATGCAAACAATCTTGCATATACATTGTACAACGAAGCTCTGTTGACATTGTCTTTATAGTTCCATAAAATTGGTTTAGGAGAAAGTCTGCAATTATTATTCACTGTACCATTTTCGCAGGTATTAATAGATTTATCGTAACCCAATTCTCCAAACTGCCACAACATTTTCGGGCCAGGCATCATAGCCCAGAATGCTGTTGCCATTTCCATTCTTTTCAGTGCCGTGTTCAGATCTCGTGTATTATGTGTAGCACCTACAACACCTTCATTAATGTTTCTGTACATTAACCTTTCTTCATCATGGCTTTCCTGGTAAGTAATAAGATGAGGAACTGTCCAGTTTCTGCTTGTATGAACACCCCATTGAAAATTAGAATTACTAATAACTCCCTTCGTTGCTTCGTTGAAGTTATAGTTCAGATTACCCCACAATAACATTCCGTAATTGGAAAGTTCAGTTTCTTCCGTGTTATCAGCAAAGTGTTCAAGAATACAATAAGATCCGGAAACAACATTCTGCATTGTATCGTAAATTCTTTTCCATGTAGCAACTCTTCCTGCATCATAATTACCCCAGAGACCTACATTACTTCCGGAATTAGTTTGTGTAAATCCTTTAGAAAGATCCCACCTGAATCCATCTATTTTATAATTCACCATCCAATGTCTTATCACTCTATGAACAAGGTCTTTTGTGGCTTGTGATTCGTGGTTAAAATCATATCCCACATTGAAAGGATGTGTTTCAACAGGATTATGCCAGGGATTATTTGCAGCAGGCCTGTTGTTAGCAGCATCCCAATACATTCTAACCGTAGGTGATAATCCGAATGCATGATTTAATGCAATATCCATGATCACTGCTATTCCGTTTGCATGGCATACATCAATAAATTGTTTCAATGCATTTTCGGTTCCATACATTTTATCGGGAGCAAAATAAAAATCCGGATTATACCCCCAGCTGTTATTGCCTTCAAATTCATTAAACGGCATTAGTTCAATTGCATTAATACCTAATCTTTTTAGATAGGATAAAGTATCTCGCAAGGTTTGCCAGTTCTGTGTGGCAACAAAATCTCTTAACAACAATTCGTAAATAATAAGATTACGCTTATCCGGTCTGTTGAAGTTGGTAACTGTCCAGTTATAAGCAGGCTTAGCAGTTTGCAAAACACTTACGATGTTTGATTGACCTGCAGGATATGTTTTTAATGAAGGATAATTCGCAGCCGGAATATATTGATCATTCCATGGGTCGAGAATTTTTTCGCTGTAAATATCAGCTACTCTCAAGTTTCCATCAATCAGGTATTGAAATGCATATTCAGTTCCTGGGGTAAGACCTGTAATTGTTATCCAATAACGATTTCCGTCTGGAGTACGATTCATTTGGTTGGCTGCAGTCTGTGTCCAGTTATTAAAATCACCAATTACTGCAGCTCTTGTTTTGTTCGGAGCAAATAATACAAGTGTAACTGAAGTATTATCCGGATGATAATTAATACCATCAACTGTACCTGCAGGTTGATTGGCAACATTTACAGGTGTATTGATAAAGAAATTCAGCGTATCGTACTTCGTTCCATTTGTGTTGGAAGCTTCAATAATAATCTGATTATCGCCACTTACTGCATTGATAGAAGTTGAGATACTAGTTGCATTCGCTGTAGTTGCAACCTGGGTTCCATTAAAAAAAATTGCAAGATTCGCCACCTCACTTGAAACACCATTTACGGTTACTGCATCACCTGCATTCACC
This sequence comes from Bacteroidota bacterium, assembly GCA_023386555.1. Lineage (GTDB taxonomy): Bacteria > Bacteroidota > Bacteroidia > Chitinophagales > Chitinophagaceae > JAEZDC01. The sequence continues at coordinate 182,580 of JAEWJK010000001.1, forward strand.
GTCATTGGTTCTGCTGAAGGAACATATTTTGGTTCACGATAAGGACGATCTATTCTTGCAAATAAACCTGGTTCGTAAACAGGAACATACATATCGCTGCCGTCAGTATTTGCAAGTTTTTTACTTCCGTTTCCACTTCTGAAAAGAATGGCAATCTTTTGAATTTTTTCACTTGCATTGGTGATACCAAAGAAAGATCTAAGATTGCCAGGAATAGTGAACTTCCATTTGTTAGCACTAATATAAGTCGCCTGTATTTGTGAATTTGTTGTTCCCCAAACAGAAAAAGCCGGAACATATCTCCAGTTAGCAGAAGAGGTACTAAGGTTTGTTATCACACCAATATGTACGTATACATCATTGGAGGTATGATTCAATAATCCCTGATTACCTTTTGTAGCATCAGCAATTATCTCAACATTGCTATCCGATTCTTTTATAAATGAAGGAGACCATGTAAGCAATTGTGCCTGTGCAGTACTAGAAAAAAATACTACAGTTACAAGCAGCAGATAAGCTTTAAATAGCTTTAGAGTCATAGCAGCAATCGTATAAAGTGTACAATTTACACTATTGAAAATGTGTAAATCATACACAATATAAGGAGGTTTTTGTCTTCGCAAAAAATTGTTAAAGAAAAAAAGGGAAATTTAATATCAGGCAAAGTCAATCCCTATCCACTTCCGTTTGTTTTTTTCATATTTCTCGAAATTGAACTTATAGAGTTTACCGGGACGATGGGGTACATCCTGTTCAAACTCTCCAATGTCAACCAGAAAATCCATTGAGAAGAACTTTTTACGGAAATTTCTCCTGTCAAGCTGAATACCTAGAATTGCTTCGTACAGGTTTTGAAGTTCTCTTAATGAGAATTTGTCTGGCAATAAATTAAAGCCCAGTGGATGTTCCTGTATCCTTTTCTGAAGCCAGAATTGGCAGGCATCCAAAATGGATTTATGATCGAAAGCCATATCATTTTTTATGGAATTCACCGAATGCCAGTGTAGTTCGTTATCCGTTATCTTAAGCTTATGATGCTGAATATTCAACAGTGAACAATAGGCAATCGTAATAACCCTTCCTCCAGGATGACGATCAGGTTTGCTAAAAGCCCTTACTTGGTCAAGGTACACATCATCCATACCTGTTCGTTGTTTTAAAACACGATAGGCTGCATCATCCAGTTCTTCATTATCCTCTGCAAAATCACCCAATAGTGACCATTTATCTTTGAATATCTCAAAATCGCTTTTGATTAAGAGAACCTTCAATTCGTTTTCGTCAAAACCAAAAATCACACAGTCAACAGTTATTGGAACTTTTGGGTAGGTAGCTACTAAAGCTTTATGATCTTTAATTAAACCCGGATACTTTTTCCGATACTCAGGCAATGTGAGGGCATCTTTGTTTAACATGGCTGGAGGTTTGAGCAATCGTCTTAAAACAAGGACAAGGTAGTTATTTCAGCAATGTGTACAAAGTACATACTTCAATTTTTCTCATTTTGCTTTCCGCTTAACTTTATCGCCTAATATAATTTATGTACGATATAAAGCAGGTGAGAGAACTTCAATCACTTACTGAAGATTTACTTTTACTGGAGAAAGCAGGCTATGATGCAGTTGATTCTATTGAAGACCTGAGAAAAGCGCTGAGATTTCATGAATACAGGTATTATGTAATGAGTGATCCGATGATCACAGATTTCGAATACGACCAACTATATAAATTACTGGAGAAAACAGAAGCCAATCACCCTCATCTGATAACAAAAGATTCTCCCACACAAAGAGTAGGCAGCAGTCTCAATGCTGGATTTGCAACTGTACAGCACCTTGTTCCGATGCTTAGCCTTGAAAACAGCTACAATGAAGCTGATCTTGTAGATTGGGATAGAAAAGCAAAAGAGTTGACCGGTTTAACTGAAGTAGAATACTGCATTGAACCAAAATTTGACGGAGCAAGTATCTCTTTGATCTATGAAGATGATGTTTTTGTAAGAGGTGCTACGAGAGGTGATGGTGTACACGGTGAAGATGTGACTAATAACCTTAAACAGATTCGCTCTATTCCGTTAACAGCTCCTTTTTCTGAACACAGTATTCAACAAATTGAAATTCGTGGCGAAGTGATGATGAGTAAAACTTCTTTCAAGCAGTACAATGAAATGTTAGCTGAACAGAATTTACCGCCTTTAGCCAATCCTAGAAATGCAGCTTCCGGAAGTTTAAGAATGAAAGATCCGAAAGATGTAGCCAAACGTAAACTCGAAGCTTTTCTTTATAACATCAGCTATTACAATCTTGAAAAAGATGATGTATTCCCAAAAGAACTTACCAGCCATAGTGGATGTTTGGAATTATTATGGAATTGTGGCTTCCGCAGTCCGCAAAAAGAAAAGGTTGTAGTTAAAGGTATTGATGCGGTAATTAAACATTGTAGTGAATACGAATCAAAAAGAGATAATCTTCCTTACGAGATAGATGGAATGGTGATCAAAGTTAACAGCCTTGAATTGCAGGAGATAATGGGTATGACAACTCATCATCCAAGATGGGCCATGGCTTTCAAGTTCAAGGCAAGACAAGCTACAAGCAAATTAAGATCAGTGGAGTTTCAGGTTGGAAGAACAGGTGCTATTACTCCTGTTGCTAAGATTGATCCTGTACCTATCGGTGGTGTTACAGTTGGATCTATTTCTTTGTTCAACGAAGATGTGATAAAAGAAAAAGACTTGATGATCGGTGATACTGTGTTGGTAGAAAGAGCTGGTGATGTGATTCCTTATATCGTTAGATCACAGGCTGAATTAAGAAATGGAGATGAAAGGAAAATAGAGTTTCCAAAACGTTGTCCGGTTTGCGAAAGCGAATTAATGAAAGAAGCAGATGAAGCTGTTTGGAGATGTGTAAAGATTGAATGTCCGGCACAGGTTGTTGAAAGGATCATTCATTTTGTAAGCAAAGATGCAATGGACATAAAAAGTTTTGGTGAAGCCAACGTGAGGAAATTCTATGAACTTGGTTTACTAAAAGATATTCCCGGTATTTATTCTTTGGACTTTGATGCTATAAGCAAACTCGAAGGATTCGGCAAGAAAAGCATTGATAAATTGCAGGAAGCCATTGCTGCAAGTAAACAACAACCACTACACCGATTAATATTTGCTTTAGGTATTCGTTATGTTGGTGAGACTACTGCAAAAACTTTAGCTAATGCAGTAAATCATTTACTGGATTTTTCATCGCTGAATGAAGAACAACTTTTCCAGCTTGAAGATGTGGGAGTAAAAGTAGCTAACAGTATTCATGTCTTTTTCAGCAATGAACAGAATATAGAGATGCTGAAACAACTGGAAGCTTTGGGCTTGCAGATGAACAATCAGAAGAAACAATCTACTGGTGATGATAGTTTACATGGCCAAACCTTTTTGTTTACCGGCACCATGAACAAATTAAAAAGAAGCGAAGCAGAAGAAATGGTTGAACAACATGGTGGGAAGATCTTAAGTGGTGTTAGCAGTAAGTTGAATTACCTTGTTGTCGGAGAAGATGCAGGAAGTAAATTAGAAAAGGCTAAAAAGATAAATACGATAAGAGTGATTAATGAAGATGAGTTTTTGACGCTAATAAATTCCAATGCAAGCTAATTCTCACTAATGTTCCATAAAGATTCATTTGTACAAGAGTGCGACGCAACATAAGCTAAATAGAATTCCTGAACGCTGACTCAATAATAAAAAAATGCTACAAACTTCTACGCTAAAATTTCTAAAAGACCTCGCTAAAAACAATAATAAAGAATGGTTTGATGCCAACAGAAAAAGATATGAAACAGCAAGACAGGATTATATTGAACTGGCAGACAAAATTATCAAAGGCTTCTGCAAAAAAGATAAAGACTTTGAAACATTGGAAGCTAAAAAATGCCTGTTCAGGATAAACCGAGACGTTCGTTTTAGCAAGGATAAAAGCCCTTATAAAACCAACTTCGGTGCATCGTTTGAACGTGGTGGAAGAATATCTCCTTTCGCTGCTTATTATTTACATATTGAACCGGGAAACAAAAGCTTTATTGCAGGAGGTGTCTGGCAACCAGAGCCTGAGAGAATGAAAAAGATCAGGCAGGAAATAGATTACAACTGGAGCGATTTTAAAAAGATCATCAGCAACAAAAAATTCGTATCACTGTTCAAAGACCTGGAGAAAACGAAAGAAACCAGTCTTAGTCGTGAGCCGAAAGGTTATGAGAAAGATAATCCGGCTATTGATTATATAAAACTAAAAAGTTGGGTGGTGAGTGCTCCTCTAAAAGATACCGAGTTGACCGATAAAGATCTGCTGAAAAAAGTTTTGCAAGCATTTGAAACTATGCAACCGATGATCATCTTTTTAAACAATGCAATTGACGAATAAAAAATTGGCTGTATAGAGAATACAGCCAATAAACCAGACTAAAACTAATGCACAACGTTTAAATATTTTTTTCTTCTGAGAGAAAATAAGCATCACCATGATCATCGACAAACGGTAATTGTATTATACTGGCAGACCTGATGATTATCGTAAAGGTTAACAGAAAGTAGTGTCAATAACCTGGTGATGCTATTAAATCATCGGAAGTATTTTTGAATTTTTAGTTTTAAAAATAAAGGCCTGCTATTAACAGGCCTTTTCTCTAGTCATTAGAACCCTACAACAGCTTCAATAACCCAACCTTTGAACTTACCACCGTTACGGAAGTCATTTCCAAGGAAGCCTTTGTAGTTTTGATTAACATACTCAGCTTTCATCAACACATTCTTTGTAAGGAACCAACCTGCTCCAAATGCTGTACGATCAATTGTTACGTCAACTATTCTTGCTGTAGAAGCTGGAGTAGTTACCGGAGTTTGACTTAGTTCAGCATTTACTTTATTATATCTTGCACCTAAGTAGAAGCTTTCATTTTTACCAAATCTGTATAAACCTTCAGCTGCGAACTGAGTTGCTTTTCTTTCAGCAGTTTCAGTTTTGCTTCTGCCTTTTGCAGTTTCATAAGTACCGAAGAATTCAAAACCATAAGCTTTTACAAAAGCATTCAACATAGTAGCAGTAATCTTTTTGCTAAAGCCTGGGTTGAAACGTCCTGAAGAATACATTGCTGTGTAAGCTTTAACAGCACCTGCATTGTCTCTTTCAACTTCCATTACATTTTGGTAGTTAGAACCGGCACGGTCACCACTGTATAATGTTAAACCACTACCAGCCTGGCTGCTGTTTGTATAAATGCTACCAGTTAAACGGAAACGTAAGTCGTCACCTAATTTTTTATCAATACCTAGTTTAGCATATAAAGAAGGGTTTCTTTTTACATTATCATCCTGAGCAGTTTTGAAAGTAGAGTCAACGTGTCCTTTGATCATACCATTTGTAATACCACCCATTGCAATCAAACCATTTTTCTGGAAATAGATTTCACCACCAATCTCAGTAGCAAAAGCATCCATAATGTTTCCTTCCATGAAAGGAGACTGAAGTGTATGACCTGCATCCGGACGACGGAAGTGTGCATCACCATAATTGATCTCCATATGACCTACTTTAATAGTAGTGTACTTCATTACATCATTAAGTAATTTACTATTTAAGAAAGGAAGTTTGTCTATTTGGAAATAACCACCTTTTACCCAGAATTCGTTGTGGTGACGAGAAGACATGTAGTTGGTAACGTTCATAGAAATACCATCAGCAAGCTGAGCATCGATGAACAAGTTAGCCTGAGCTGTCATGAAACCTGGAGCTAATTTCCACAGCCTGTTTGAGTTGCCTAATACAGTAGGTGCATTCTCGTGCTTGATGTTTTGATATTGCATAGTAAAACCAGCACCAAACCTGATTTTTTTACCTTCGTAAGGCTTATTGTTATCTTCTTTAGTTGTTTCGAATACACCAATACCATTCTGGCTGTAAGGACGGAAGTAAGATGGAGTTCCATAAGTGAACTTTTCATCTTCTGTTTTCTGATCTTGTTTTGGTTGTTCCTGTGCCATAGAAGCAAGTGGAAGTATCATTCCTATTGCAAGCAAGAGTTTTGCGGATTTTGTGATATACGTTTTCATGTGAAATGTTTTAAATGTTGAGATTTGCAGTTATTATGATTTGATTTTTAAATTGTAGCCGATAGTGATCTCATCACCTGTTTTAATAGCACCGAACATCACAACAGGAGGTTTTACTTTCCAATCTGTCATCTTGATCACTTTAGTACCAACGATGGTGAAGCTTTTATCAGCTGCATTATATTTTAATGTACCAACCAGATCTGTTGCTTTTGTAGTACCAGAGATGGTAAGATTACCTACACCTTTAAAACTGTAAGTAGTAGCATCAACAGCTGTGATAGATCCTGATGTCATTACAAAGCTTATGCTTGGGTGAGCCTTTGTATCAAGGGCTTTGTAACCATTTTTATCAAGACCGCCAGTTCCACTTTTTAAAGTTTCTGCAGCAAGAACAAAGCTGAGGTTGGAGATAGAAGTAAGTTTGTCGCCTGTCATTACAAGAGTGGCATCACATTTACCTGCCTGTGATTTCATTTCCCAATCGTGTAATGTTGAAGTTCCTTTAATTGATACAGCTGCATTAGCTGCTCCGAATTTTACTTGACCAAAACTGGTAAGACCGATCATCAGACCAATCAAAGCCAGGGTGAAGAATTTTACTGTTTTCATGACTAGAGTTTTATCTGTTTTAGAATGATATGTTTTAATTCCGTTGACAGGTCAAAAGTATATTGAGGCACAACGGTTAAGCATGAGATATGTCAACGGCTAGTATGAGTTTTATCAAGCACAAACCTGATTACAATCATATTCGTACCGCTAAATCGTTGGTTTATAGCCGTTACGCACCTAAGGGAACAAAAAAGCCAATGAATATCATTGGCTTAACACAAGGTCTATATGATCAGTTATAGCAAATTATTGCTGTGCAGGTATTCAGCAATTTGCACTGCATTCGTAGCTGCCCCTTTTCTAAGGTTATCACTAACGATCCACATGTTTACTGTGTTGGGCTGTGTTTCATCTCTTCTGATTCTTCCCACAAATACTTCATCTTTATCATGAGCCCATAATGGCATTGGATAAATTTGCTGCGAAGGATCATCCTGCACCACAACTCCTGGAGCATTACTAAGAATCGATTTCAATTCATCCAACACAAATTCATTTTCAAATTCAACATTCACACTTTCACTATGACCACCCATTACAGGAATACGAACAGTTGTTGCGGTAACACGAATGTTATCATCACCCATTATCTTATTCGTTTCCTTCACCATCTTCATTTCTTCTTTGGTGTAGCCATTCTCTAAAAACACATCTATTTGCGGTAAAGCATTAAGGTCAATTTTATACTTGTACGCCATTTCTCCTTCCTTACCAGATCTTTCATTCATTAACTGGTCAACAGCTTTTTTGCCTGTACCAGTTACACTTTGATAAGTAGAAACAACAACTCTTTTTATTTTATACTTCTCATGCAATGGCTGCAATGCAACCACCATCTGTATTGTGGAGCAATTCGGATTAGCAATAATGTAGTCATCTTTGGTAAGTACTTGAGCATTCACTTCAGGTACTACAAGTTTCTTTGTCTCATCCATTCTCCATGCAGAAGAATTATCTATCACTTTTATTGCTGCGGCAGCAAACTTAGGTGCCCATTCTAATGAAGTGCTTCCACCAGCAGAAAAAATTGCCACAGCTGGTTTGGCTGCAATAGCATCATCCATGCTGATGATCTTGTATCGCTTTCCTTTAAACTCAATTTCTTTACCTACTGATCTTTCAGAAGCAACAGGAATTAATTCTGTAACAGGAAAATTTCTTTCTGCCAATACCTGTAACATCTTCGATCCAACCAGGCCTGTAGCACCAACTACTGCAACTTTCATTGATATTTTTTTAATTTTTATTATTTAGCCAACAGCATATCGCTTGTCATCGTCTGTTGTGTCACTCACTTGTACTTTCTGAACAATAAGCAACAAAAAACCTTCCATTTCAGGAAGGTCTTACATTTATCATTCAACATAAACGTATCACACCTTCCGCTTAAAGAAACTGTTTATTACGTTTTATGTGCTTTTTCAACTGCATTACGTTGCGAATATATTCAGCAAAACTGTTTTATACAAGATTAATATCAAAATTCACTAACTGAACAAACTCATTCAGCCTTGCGTCAATATCAGCTTTTGTTATTTCTCTCAGTCTATCTGTGCCAAATTTCTCAACACAGAAACTCGCCATTGCAGAACCTACAATGATTGCTGTTTTCATATTATGGAAAGAAATATCTTTCGTCCTTGCTAAATGACCAATAAATCCACCTGCAAATGTATCGCCAGCACCTGTAGGATCAAACACTTCTTCTAAAGGTAAAGCAGGAGCGAAGAACACATTATTCTCATGAAACAATAATGCACCATGTTCACCCTTCTTTATCACAAGATATTTCGGGCCCATTTTCATTATTGCCTGTGCAGCTCTTACCAAAGAATATTCACCACTTAACTCTCTTGCTTCGCTATCATTCAACAATAAAACATCCACTTTAGAAATCACTTCCTGCAGATCTTTCAATGCAACTTCCATCCAGAAGTTCATTGTATCCATCACAATCAGCTTTGGCTTATTCTTTAACTGGTTGATCACACTTAACTGAACAGCAGGTGCAAGATTTCCCAACATCAGAAACTCACAATCCTGGTAACTATCAGGCACAACAGGATCAAATGTTCCCAGCACATTCAATTCAGTAACCAATGTATCTCTTGTGTTCATATCAAGATGATACTTACCACTCCAGAAAAAGCTTTTTTCATCTTTTTTTATCTGAACACCTTCTAATGCAACACCTCTTGCAGTTAAAGCATCTAATTCTTCCTGCGGAAAGTCACCACCCACTACAGATATCTGCCTTACAGGTTGTGTAAAGTTTGATGCACACCAGGCAATATATGTTGCGGCACCACCAATTATTTTATCAGTCTTTCCAAAAGGGGTTTCAATTGCATCAAAAGCCATCGAACCCACAACAACTAAACTCATATAATTTTCTTTATGGGCTGCGAAGCTATGATTTAATAGAACACGGAGAACACAGATGCTTTGGATTAGTACTAATGAAAAATAATCATCAAAAGAAATGTTTATGCCATCAACCCTTGCCTAGCACTTTCTTCGGTATAACTTCACTCATTGAAAGTTTGTCATCATATCAGCGTTAATTTATTCAATCCGTGTCATCCGTGTTTCATTTAAAAAACTAACAAAAAATCAAATTTGCATTCCTAACGTTCGTTAGTTAAATTCGCAGCCTGATGGGACGAATTAAGACCGAAAACAACTCCACCCGAAAAGAGATCATCATTGAAAAAGCAGCTAATCTTTTCAAAGAAAAAGGTTACAAAGCTGCCAGCATGAGAGATATTGCTGAAGTAGTGGGTGTAGAAGCTGCCAGCTTGTATAATCATATCAAAAGTAAATCCGAGTTACTGCATGTGATCTGCCTGGATGTTGCAAACCGCTTCACCAATAAGATCGAAGAAGTGGAAGCTGAAAATATTTCATCGAAAGAAAAGATAGAGAAACTATTGCGTTTTCATATTCGTGAAATGCTGAACAATTACGAAGATGTAATTGTTAGCGATAGAGAATGGAAACATCTATCAGATCCATATCTTTCGAACTTTCGCCATCAACGCAGAACTTATAGAAAACGTTTTGCAAGCATTATTGAAGAAGGAATCAAAAAGAAAGAGATCAAAAAAATCGATTCGTCAACAGCAGTGCTGATTATGCTGCATGCGGTAAGTGGTATAGAAAGCTTCCACCGAAGCAAACAAAAGATCAGCGGTAAAGAGTTAGAAGAAAACATGATCACTATTCTTATAAACGGATTAGCAAAATAGTATGGCTTTACAATTTCATAGATTGATCGTCAAAGCGGTAACAAAGGAAACACCTGATTGTGTTTCTGTTTCATTTGAAATTCCGGAAGGTTTAAAAAAGGATTTTCAATATACAGCCGGACAAAATCTTACGCTCAGAACATGGATCGACAACGAAGAAGTTAGACGTTCATATTCTTTGTGTAGTTCTCCTTTAGATAATGAATGGAAGGTGGCCATCAAAAAAGTTCCTGGCGGGCAATTTTCTGTTTTCGCCAATGAGCAGCTCAAAGCAATGAGCATGTTGGAAGTTATGCCTCCAACCGGAAAATTCACTGTAGAGCCAAAAACGGAAAACAAAAAAAATTATGTTGCTTTTGCGGCTGGCAGTGGAATAACACCGATCATTTCTATTATCAAAACTGTTATAAGAACTGAACCTGAAAGCACATTCACTTTAGTGTATGGCAACCGAAACAGAACATCAATCATTTTCAAAGAAGAACTGGAAGCACTGAAGAATAAATTCATGAGTCGATTTCGTATCGTACATGTCTTGAGTCGTGAATTAACCGATGCAACGATCAATCATGGAAGAATTGATGCGGAAAAATGTGATGCATTATTTACAAAGCACCTCGAAATAGATGCTGATGAATTTTTCTTATGCGGACCGGAAGCCATGATCTTTTGCGTTAGAGATTTTTTGAAGGCAAAAGGTGTTGATGAAAAGAAAATACACTTTGAACTGTTTACTTCTCCTGGTCAACAACTGTCAACCGTCAACCGTCAACCGTCAACCGAAGAAGCACATGTTCCAAAAAGCAAGATCGTTATCATAAGAGATGGAAGACAGTTTGAATTTGATTTGGAATATGACAGCGAACCAATTTTAGATGCAGCCATTCATAACGGAATTGATCTGCCATATAGCTGTAAAGGTGGAGTTTGTTCAACCTGTTCTGCCAAGGTAACAGAAGGTGAAGTTAAAATGGATGTTTGTTATGCATTAGAACCGGAAGATGTTGCGAAAGGATTTATACTCACCTGTCAATCACATCCTAAAACAGAGAGAGTTGTAGTGAATTTTGATGCAGTGTAGTTGTTTAGTTAAGAAGCTGGCAGTTTTAAAATAAACGGGTAGCTAAATAGTAAATTTGTTGAATAGAATTGGTGTTGCACAAGAGTGCGACGCAACGAAATTTAAATAAAGAACTGAACGCTGGTATCATAAAATATATTTGTTATGCAGGTACACGATTTAGAAAAAACATTCCAGGATAAGATCGACAATGAAATCCGAATCGAACCGAAAGACTGGATGCCGGAAAAATATCGCCAGACACTGATCAGGCAAATATCTCAGCATGCCCACAGCGAAATTGTTGGCATGTTACCGGAAGGAAACTGGATAACAAGAGCTCCATCACTCAGAAGAAAAGCAATTTTATTAGCCAAGGTGCAGGATGAAGCCGGACATGGTTTGTATTTATATTCCGCTGCTGAAACATTGGGCATAAGCAGAGAAGAAATGTATGATCAACTGCATACGGGCAAAGCAAAATATTCTTCGATCTTCAATTATCCAACTTTAACGTGGGCCGATATGGGTGCTATTGGTTGGTTGGTTGATGGTGCAGCAATTATGAACCAGGTTCCTTTATGCAGAACCAGCTATGGCCCTTATGCAAGAGCTATGGTGAGGATTTGTAAGGAAGAAAGTTTTCATCAAAGACAAGGCTTTGAATTGTTATTGCATTTGAGCAGAGGAACTGAAGATCAAAAGAAAATGTGCCAGGATGCATTGAACAGATGGTGGTGGCCAAGTGTGATGATGTTTGGTCCGAGTGATGATGCTTCTCCTAATACTGAATTAAGTATGAAGTGGAGGATCAAACGTTTTACCAATGATGAATTGCGTCAAAAGTTTGTTGATGTTTCTGCAGAGCAGGTAAAAATTCTTGGAATGACCTTACCTGATCCTGATTTGAAATGGAATGAAGAAAGAGGCCATTATGATTTTGGAAAGATCAACTGGGAAGAATTCTGGAATGTGGTGAGTGGAAATGGTCCTTGCAACAAACAAAGACTCGACACAAGAAAAAAAGCGTGGAATGAGGGTGCTTGGGTTAGAGAAGCTGCAACAGCACATGCAGAAAAAAGAAAGGCGAAAGAAGCGGTAAAGGCTGCATAAGAATATTTATGAGACCAACTGAAGTGTTACTATGAAACTTCGTTGTGTCACTCACTTGTACGTTTATAACATTACTGAGCTATGACTACTTTAATAAAAAAATTTTTATACGGAGATTACGGCGAAATAAAAGCCGGCGGACCATCTTCAACAAAAAAAACAGAATGGCCTTTGTGGGAAATTTTTATCCGTAGCAAACAAGGATTAGATCATAAGCATGTAGGAAGTCTGCATGCAGCCGATGCACAAATGGCAATTGAAAATGCTAGAGATGTGTACACGAGAAGAATGGAAGGTGTAAGTATTTGGGTGGTGGAAAGTAAACACATTCATGCCAGCAATCCGGATGAGGCCGATGCTTTATACGATCCAGCTAATGATAAAGTGTATCGCCATCCTACTTTCTATGATCTTCCTGATGAGCTTAAACATATGTGATGAAAGAAAATTTAATCAACTATACAACTCACCTAGCAGATAATGCACTCATCATGGGTCAACGTTTATCAGAATGGTGTGGACATGGACCAATATTAGAACAGGACATTGCACTAAGTAATATTGCTTTGGATTATGTAGGACAGGCAAGAAATTTTTATCAGTATGCTGCTGAATTAATAGGTGGTGATGCTACAGAAGATTCATTGGCATATTTTAGAAATGACATGAATTATAAAAACAATCTGCTTGTAGAATTACCTAATGGAGATTGGGCACAAACAGTTTTAAAAGAGTTTTTATTCAGTACATACCAGTTTTATTTATACCAGCAATTGCAGTCAAGTAAAGACGAAAGAATTGCTGCCATTGCTGAAAAATCATTGAAAGAGGTTACCTATCATCTTAAATGGAGCAGCGAATGGGTGATTCGTTTAGGTGATGGTACAGATGAAAGTAAAACGAGAATAAAAAAAGCAATCGATGAAGTTTGGATGTTCACTGGTGAATTGTTTGAAGCTGCAGAATACGAGAATGAGATTGTTGATCTGAACGCTATCAAAGAAAAATGGAATGATAAAGTTACATCTGTTATTAACGAAGCAACATTGTCTGTTCCTGAAAATAAAACATGGCATCAAACAGGTGGAAAGAAAGGAATTCATACAGAACATCTTGGTTACATATTAGCTGAAATGCAGGTCCTACCTAGAACATATCCTGATGCAACATGGTAATTGATGACGGGTATAGAAAAAATATCAGTTGAAAAAGTTTGGTCTATACTTAAAACAGTATGTGATCCTGAAGTTCCGGTGCTCACTATCATTGATCTTGGTATTGTACGAGATGTGAAAGTACAAGCGGATAAAGTTGAGATCATCATCACTCCTACTTATTCCGGTTGTCCAGCAATGGATGTTATCAGCATGAACATACGAATGGCGTTGCTGCAGGAAGGCATTTCTAATATTTCCATTACACAAAATCTATCACCAGCCTGGACAACAGATTGGATGACGGAAGAAGGTAAACAGAAGTTAAAAGCATACGGTATCGCTCCTCCACAATACAAACAGGCTGTTTGTGAACCAGAAGCATTTGCAAAAGAAGAAGCGATTCAATGTCCACTTTGCAATTCGTATAATACAAGACTTGTTTCTCAATTCGGATCAACGGCTTGCAAAGCTTTATATCAATGTAATGATTGCAAAGAGCCTTTCGATTATTTTAAATGTCACTAACTTGCCTCTATGAGTTCAATTTTATTTGAGATCAGAAATCATGTTGCCATCATCACTTTAAATCGTCCGGAGAAATTTAATTCTTTCAATCGTGAAATGGCATTGGAACTGCAACGAGTGCTGGACAATTGCAACAGTAAAGAAGTAAGGGCAGTATATATTACCGGTGCAGGAAAAGCGTTTTGTGCAGGACAAGATCTTGCTGAGGTTGTTTCTGATGATGCTCCTGGTTTTAACCAGATATTGGCCGAACATTACAATCCAATTGTAGCACGTTTAAGAAATTTACCAAGACCTATCATAGCTGCAGTAAACGGTGTAGCTGCAGGTGCTGGGGCAAACATGGCTTTGTGCTGTGATATTGTTGTTGCATCTGAATCAGCATCTTTTATTCAGGCATTTTCTAAAATTGGGTTGATACCAGATACTGCAGGAACATTTGTTTTACCTCGTCTTATTGGTATGGCAAAAGCCAGTGCTTTAATGATATTAGGCGAAAAAGTTTCTGCAACAGAAGCTGAGAGAATCGGAATGATCTACAAAGTTTTTCCTGATGCAGATTTTGCAACCACTTCTTTTCAATTAGCAGAAACATTGGCTCAAATGCCAACAAAAGCTTTGGCCTTCACTAAACATCTTCTAACGGAATCTGTTGAAAATACATTAGAAGATCAGTTAAACATGGAAGATGAATACCAGCAAAAAGCTGCTGCCACAAAAGATTATACAGAAGGGGTTCTAGCATTCATGGAAAAACGTTCACCAAAATTTGTGGGAGAATAATAATGAACGAACAGGATGTACTTGCCAATAAGGTTGTTGATAAAATGATGACCAATGACAAATTCAGTCAGTGGTTGGGCATTGAAGTGATTGAAATAAAAGAAGGTTACAGCAAAATTAAGATGACAGTTCGTGATGAAATGATCAACGGATTCGGAATTGTGCATGGAGGTGTGGCTTTTAGCCTGGCTGATAGTTGTTTTGCATTTGCCTGCAACAATAGAAATGTGCTGAGTGTGGCTTTAGATACAAGCATCAATTTTACAAAACCGGTTCATGTAGGTGATATATTAACTGCTGAAGCCAAAGAAATGCATAATGGTAGAAGTACAGGCTTGTATCACATAACAATCACCAATCAAAAACAACATATTGTCGCATTGTTCAAAGGCACCTGCTTTCGAACGAACAAGTCACTTGTATGATCTATTCTTTTAAAAATTTCATCCCAGTCATTCACGAATCTTCATTTATCCATCCACAGGCTGCAGTTACAGGCAATGTCATCATTGGGAAAAACGTTTATGTGGGTCCTGGTGCAGCCATAAGAGGTGACTGGGGTGGAATTGTTATTGAAGATGGATGTAACGTACAGGAAAATTGCACCATTCACATGTTTCCCGGTGTAACTGTTACTTTGAAAGAAGGTGCTCATATTGGTCATGGAGCTGTGATACATGGAGCAACGATCGGAAGGAATTGTTTGATTGGAATGAACTCCGTGATAATGGACAATGTCTTTTTGGAAGACGAATGTATAGTTGGTGCTTTGAGTTTTATAAAAGCCGATGAGAAATTTGAAAGAAGAAGTTTGATCGTTGGAAATCCTGCAAAAAGAATTAGAGACGTTTCCGATGAAATGATCAACTGGAAAACACAGGGTACACAGCTTTATCAGGCTTTACCCAAAGAAATGTTTGAAAACTGGCAAGCCTGTGAGCCATTAAGAGAAATACCTGAAAACAGGCCTCAACAGGAAAGTCTATACCAAACCTGGAACGATCTACGCAACAAGTCTTAAGATTTCTTTTGCACTAAAATTCCATTCTTCTCGTTAGTGAAGAACTGTGAAATTTATCCTGCTCATCATAACTATTTTATTCAGCATTCCTGTGTTCTCACAACGTGTTTATGGTGTGGAAGACACTACATATAAAAGGAGAGTTGAATACAACTTATCAAAAGATGCCATCAAGGTCTTTCCAAATCCTGTAGTTAATGATCTCTATATCACCATAAAGGAAGAGGGAGTTATCGTAAAAAACATCGTGATTTATGATAAAGATGGCAACAGGGTTGTTGAACAAAGACATCAGTCGAAACTTGCCATTCCGATGAAACTAAACCTTGGAAACCTAAAAGAAGGACTTTATTATCTTGTTATTGAAACGAATAAGCAGCCATACAGAATGCAGCTCATTAAGAACTGATCCATCAATTTTGTGGTTCTTGCTCAGTAAAGAAAAAACAGCACAAGTGAGTGACACAACGAAGTTTAATAGTAGCACTGCACTCAACATCATAAAACTTATCTTTGCCGTCTTCTGATGGAAAAGTCAAACTTCATTGATCATATAAGAATTTTTTGTCGCAGCGGACATGGTGGTGCAGGCCAAAGACATTTTATGCGTAATAAACTTACGGCTATGGGTGGTCCTGATGGTGGGGATGGTGGTCGTGGTGGACATATTATTTTAAAAGGCAATGCACAACTCTGGACATTACTCCATTTGCGTTATCATAAAAATGTACTGGCAGAAAATGGTGAAGGTGGAATGAAAAATAATTCTACCGGACGTGATGGTAAGGATGTGATCATAGAGGTACCATTAGGTACAGTTGCAAAAGATGAAGAGACCGGTGCAATAGAAGCAGAAATTTTAGAAGATGGCCAGGAAATTATCTGGATGAAAGGTGGAAGAGGTGGTTTAGGTAATTCAAATTTTGCCACACCAACCAATCAGGCTCCGGATCATGCACAACCTGGTGAGGAAGGTGTGGAAGGATGGAAAGTTTTGGAATTAAAAGTTTTAGCAGATGTTGGCTTGGTTGGATTTCCGAATGCAGGTAAATCAACTTTGCTTTCGGTTATCACTGCTGCAAAACCGAAGATCGCTAACTATGCTTTCACTACATTGAAGCCACAGCTGGGAATGGTAGAATACAGAGATGGAAAAAGTTTTTGTATTGCCGATCTTCCCGGAATTATTGAAGGTGCTGCGGAAGGAAAAGGATTAGGTCATCGTTTTCTTAGACATATCGAAAGAAATTCCGTATTGCTATTTTTACTTCCTGCTGATAGCAACGATCATAAAAAAGAATTTGAAATATTAAAGAACGAATTGCAGGAATATAATCCTGAAATGTTGCAGAAAGACTTCATTATTGCCATCAGCAAAAGCGATATGCTGGATGATGAATTGAAAGCTGCGATTTCAAAAGAATTACCACAAAATATACCGCATGTTTTTATTTCATCTGTGGCAAATAAAGGATTGACAGAATTGAAAGACCTTCTTTGGAAAACATTGAACAAGAAAATTCAGGAATGAGTAAGCCTACTTTACACACTTTACTTTCTCCACGTTTATTGGATATTTACGACATTTCTAACAGCATTGTTGTGATCATTGATGTATTTCGTGCAACATCAACCATTGCTACAGCTTTGTATAATGGTGCAGCGAAAGTGATTCCGGTTGATACGGTAGAAAAATGCATTGAACTTGGCAAAAAAACCGGCGGAATAACTGCAGGTGAGAGAGATGGAAAAGTGATTGAAGGTTTATTACATGGTAATTCTCCTGCGGAATATCCAAGAGAATTTATCGAAGGAAAAACGCTGGTGCTAACTACAACCAACGGAACAAGATTACTGCACATGGCTTTGTTAAATGGTGCTGATGAAGTGATCACCGGATCATTCCCAAACCTTAGTGCTGTGTGTGATTACTTATTGAAGCAAAACAAAAATGTAATTCTAGGCTGTAGTGCATGGAAAGATCGCTTTAATATTGAAGACACTTTATTTGCAGGAGCTGTAGTCAGCAGGATCAAAGAAAATTTTACAGTTCATTGCGATAGTTGTTTGATGGCAGAAGAAATGTACAATCTGCATAAAGATGATCTGAAGCAATTTGTACGTAAAACCACACACTGGCATCGTTTGGCAAAATTTGGGCTGGAAAAAGACCTTGAATATTGCGTAACTGCTGATGTAGCAAATGTTTTACCGATTTATAATAACGGTGATCTTATTGCAGGATAATTTTATTTTATCAGCTTAATATCTCTTCTCAACTTCGTTGTGTCACTCACTTCAACTGTTTGTACTCAATTGAACAGTCAATATCAGCATTTTTGCTTCGAAACTTAACAAAATCATTCTCGCTTTCATTTGTCAGGCTCAGATCTATTCCGTTACTTTTGCAGATTGCCCTTTTCTGAACGATAGACTTGGAATTTGGGATTGTTTAAACCGGAATTTTTTAGTTGAATGGCATTACCACATCTAATCAAACACATATATAACAATGGTACTGATGAAGTAATTCGTCGTGGCAAAAAGATACATGCAATTGGCAATGTGGAACTGGTAGAATATGATGATCTTACCGGTGCAGTTATCTTTCGTGTGAAAGACGATAGTTATGCTACGTACTATAAAGTTTATATAAGCAAGTTTAAAGAAGAAAAGAATATTTCCATTCGTTGTGGTTGTCCGTATAATCTTGGCGAAATATGCAGGCATGAAGCTGCTGCATTGTTTCAATTGCAGGACCTGGTGGATAGAAACATGCTGGGACAAAGAGAGATCAGGTACGATCAAAGGCATACAGTAATTAAGATGAAACAGCTTGAGTTGAAGATGATCAAGCTACTTACCTCTCCCGAATCTTTATCACAGGCAGGAGATTATCTTAGAGGAAATAAAGCCAATATCCTCTCTGCCAAAGATGAAAGAGTGGATGCTGAAATGGAAATTTCAGGTGAAACATTCAGGGTAGTTATCCAAAAAAACGAGGAAAGAAATTTCGATACCAGTTGTAATTGCAATTCCAACACAACACATCCTTTATGCCTGCATAAAACTATTATTTTATTACAGTTACTTCATTCCTTTGGTTCAGGATACTTTGATACGATACGAAATTTAGATAAAGAGAAAAATAAGCTGCTGGCTATTTATGGTTACTCTTTAGAAGATGATCTCACAGGAAAATTTGAATTTTTGTTGAAAGAAGGAAAGCCATTTCTGAAGGTATTAGATTCATCAATCAAAAGAGTTGTTACTACTCCATCCTATACAGCACCGAAACCTTTGCCTGTTGAAGAAGCTCCGGTTGAAAAGGAAGAAAAAATACAGGAAAAAACTTCGGCGATTAAAGTGGGAGTTGTTATTGCAACAAATCCACATCAATATCCTTTTGTACAGGTTGATGCAGTACAGGGAGAAACAAACAATGATCAGACTGCTTTTACCGGAAAAGTTGAAAGACTTGATCTTGGTAAATATGTAAATACAGATATACTGGATGAAGATGACAAATCATCGATTCAGCAGATACGGAAATTATTGCCCGGAGAAGTGAGTCGTTACCTGAACCGAAACTCTCCTTTCAGCGGTATATGGGAGAATATTATTCAGCAACACGATGATCAATTACCTGAAGAAACAAGACACCTAATCGTTGAATATCTGCATCCGAAATACAAAAAACTTTTTGCAGATTTGTCAAACAGTTTGTTTGTATATCACTTGCCAAAGGGTAAATCATTTACAACGGCTAATTTGCAGCAGGCCATTACTTCTGCAAAATTCATTACACCTGAGTTTACAATAAGCTACGAGAACGATCAATATGAAATTGAATGTTTTACCAAAACAGAGATCGGAGACTTAAGTGTTGCTGATAACGAACATGATTCTGCTTTGATAATGCAATCGGGTAACCACTTTTTTATCTGGGATAAAGCAGAGCATGTTGTATTGATTGAAAAGTTTTTACCGTCTGGCAAACTGCTCATTGAAAAAGAAGAATGGAATAAACAGCTGCAGGAATTTGTATTGCCTTTAGCGAAAGAATATTCTGTTCATTTCAGTAACCTTAGAAAAGAAGAGATCAGAGATATAAAGCCGGAAGTGAAATTATTGCTGAAAGAAAAAGGTGATTATTTACTTTTTGAACCGGTATTCAATTATCGTGGATATGATGTACGTAAAGGTGATAAAGAAAAAGTGATTATTCCTGTATCAGACAGGCTTCTCATCATTCAACGAAATATGGATGCTGAAAACCTCTTTATTGAGAAAGTAGAAAACCTGCATTCAAATTTTATTCGGCCCGAACAAAATCACATTTTAGCATTAAAAGGAAGTGATGTTCTAAAAAATAACTGGTTCTTTCTTTTTGTTGATGCCATGAGGGACATGAATGTTCCGGTATTTGGATTTGAAGCATTAAAGAACTTTCGTTTTAATACAGCGAAACCATCCACAAAAATTTACATCAGCAGTCATACCGATTGGTTTGATGCAAAAGTTGAAATTCATTTTGGCGAACAAAAAGTAACTGTGGCTGATGTAAAAAAAGCATTAGCCAACAAACAGCAATTTGTTCCCTTAAATGATGGAACACTAGGAATTCTTCCGGAAGAATGGATCAAAAAATATTCTTTACTCTTTAGGGTTGGTGAAGGAAAATCAGGCAATTTAAAACTCAGTCAATTTCATTACGGTGTAATTGAAGAGTTATATGAACAACGAAACGAAGAAGAGCTTTTCTTTCAGCTTGAAGAAAAGTATGAAAATATAAAAGGCCATCATACCATTAATCCTGTTCCTGCTCCTGCACATCTGCAACCAATTCTTCGTCCCTACCAGGAAAGTGGTTTTCAATGGTTGAATTATTTAAGTGAAGTAAAATGGGGTGGCATTTTAGCTGATGATATGGGTTTGGGTAAAACCATCCAGGCATTATCATTCTTACATCACTTAAAGGAACAACAGGAATCTTTGAAAGCATTGGTAGTTTGTCCAACAACATTGATGTATAACTGGGAGAATGAAATAAAGAAGTTTGCACCTACCCTTCGTTATTACATCCATCACGGTGGTGCCAGATCGAAAGATGCTATTCTTGATGCTGATATAGATGTTATCATCACTACTTACGGTACGTTAAGAAGCGACATCAAACAATTTGTTGAAGTAGCTTTTGATTATGTGGTGTTAGATGAAAGCCAGGCAATAAAAAATCCTTCCAGTAAAGTGGCTAAAGCAGTTTGCTTGTTGAGAGCAAGAAATCGTTTGTGCATGAGTGGTACGCCTTTGCAGAATAACACTTTCGATATCTATGCACAGATGAATTTTTTAAATCCAGGAATGTTAGGCAGCATTGAATTTTTTAAACAGGAATTTTCTATTCCTATTGATAAGTTCGGAGAGAAGGAACAAAAAGATCACCTCAGAAAATTATTGTACCCATTCATTTTAAGAAGAACAAAAGAACAGGTGGCAAAAGATCTTCCGGAGAAACAGGAAATGATCTTATTCTGCGAAATGGGTGATGAACAACGTAAGATATACGATGCTTACCGGAATGATTTTAGGGATAAAATACTTGGTGTTGTTGAACAACAGGGCATTCAAAAATCTCAGCTCACCATTTTACAAGGTTTGATGAAGCTGAGACAGATATGTGATAGCCCTGCTATCATCAAAGAAGAAGAGAAGTTTCCAAATGTTTCGGTTAAACTGGATGAGATAGGAAGAGAAATAACGGAAAATATCAGCAACCACAAAGCCCTGATCTTTTCTCAATTTCTGGGCATGCTTGCATTGATAAAAGAAAAGATGAAGGAGTTGGGTGTTGCTTATGAATATTTTGACGGTAGCACTACAGCCACAGAAAGACAAAGAGCCATTGAACGTTTCCAGAATGATGATGAATGCCGTGTGTTTCTGATCTCACTCAAAGCTGGTGGTGTTGGTTTGAACTTAACGGCAGCAGATTATGTTTACATTGTTGATCCGTGGTGGAATCCTGCTGTAGAACAACAGGCAATCGACAGAACACATCGTATCGGTCAGACAAAAAACATCTTTGCTTATCGTATGATCTGTAAGGATACAGTAGAAGATAAAATTCTAAAGCTGCAGGAAAAGAAAAAAGCATTGGCTAGAGATCTTATCACAGATGATGAAGGATTTGTGAAGACACTTACTAAAGCTGATGTTGAATATCTTTTTAGTTAGCGATTGATTCGATCATTTTCCATAAGGCATCAGCGGAAGATTGTTGATTGTATTTTGCTGCATGAGTTTTTCCTGCTGCAACTAATCTTTCACGTAGTTCTTCATCCTTATATAGCTTGATCATCTGGGCTGCTATTTCAGATTCGTTTTGTGGATCAACATACAACACAGCATCTGCTCCGGTTTCTATCATAGCACTGTTGTTCGATGTAATTACCGGTGTGCCGGATTGCATTGCTTCTAAGATCGGCAATCCAAATCCTTCATATAAAGATGGATATAATGCGGCATAAGCTCCTGCCATCAACTTTGAAAGCTGTTCATCACTAACATGATCCAACAACTTCACATCATCTCTGAACTTATATGTTTGGATCTTTTGCAACAGTTCACTGTTTGAAGTATCTCCTGTGATAAGCAATTTCATATCGCTGTGCTGCCATTTTTTGAATTGAGAAAAAGCCTTCAATACATTCATCAGATTTTTCACAGGATCAAATCCTCCAACAAACAAAAAATACTCTCTGCCTTCTGCATATCCATCTTTTACAACTGATCTTTCTTCCCAGTCTAAAGGGGAAAATATTGATCTAACAAATTTTGAAATGACCTCAATCTTGCTTGCATCCACAGAAGAATATCTATTTATTATTTCCTGCTTAACAAATTCCGATGGTGTAATAATTGATCTTGCTTTGTTCAACCCCTTTTGAAAATAGAATTGATGCAAGGTTCTTTCAATCCATGACTGCTTTCTTGGATAATTCAAAAACATCAGATCAGGAATATATAATATTTGTGGCACTTTCGCCATCATACTGCAGGAACTACCAAAATTCAATAGCACATCTGCTTTCCACTCTTTTAATATTGATGGAAGTTGAAAATCAAGTCTCCATTGCTTTTTCAAAAAACTATTAGAGGAAGAACCAATTTCTCTTGTTTCGATATTTAACGGAAGACCACCAAAATCTTCAGTCACTAATAATAAAATTGGATGAGCATTTTGTCTCTCAATTAATGAAGAAACATAATATTTACCTTGAAGGTCGTCACCAATATTTATCGCTATTCGCATTTAGCAAAAGTAATTCTATCCTCTTATGATGAATTATATTCAACAAGAAAGCGTATCAACCTGTATTTTTGCCGCCTAATTTAAAGTGAGCATGAACCAGCATTTATCTGAGCAGGAGATCATTCGTCGTGATAAACTAAAGCAATTACAGGAAATAGGTGTTGATCCTTATCCTGCACCATTATATCCGGTTACACATTTTTCAACTGACATCAAAGAAACTTTCAACGAAGAAAATGCAATCGACTTCGCTGATGTTTGTGTGGCTGGCAGAATAATGAGCATTAACGACAAAGGCAAGGTTTTCTTTATTAAGATTCAGGATTCAAAAGGCATTATTCAGTTATATGTAAAGAGAGATGATGTATGTGAAGATGAGGACAAAAGCTTTTTCGATAAAGTGATCAAACACCTCGTTGATCTTGGAGACATCATTGGTGTTACCGGTTATGTTTTCAGAACAAAAATGGGTGAGATTTCAGTGCATGCAAAGAGTTTCACTTTACTTACCAAATCATTAAAGCCTTTACCGGTTGTAAAAAGAGATGAAGAAGGAAATGTGTTTGATGCAGTAACCGATCCTGAATTTCGTTACAGGCAACGTTATGCTGATCTGATCATCAATCCTGATGTAAAAGACACCTTCGTGAAAAGAACAACTCTTATCAACACAATGAGAAACTTTCTGAATGAAAGAGGTGCATTGGAAGTTGATACTCCTGTTCTGCAATCAATTCCAGGTGGTGCTGCTGCAAGACCTTTCATAACTCATCATAATGCATTGGATGTTCCGTTTTATTTGAGAATTGCAAATGAACTTTATTTGAAGCGTTTAATCGTTGGTGGCTTTGATTGGGTGTATGAATTCAGCCGTAATTTCAGGAATGAAGGAATGGACAGAACACATAATCCGGAATTCACTATTCTTGAATGGTATACTGCTTACAAAGATTATTTCTGGATGATGGAAACCACAGAGCAGTTGCTGGAAAAAATTGCCATTGCATTGCATGGCACAACTGATGTAAAAGTTGGCGATAAAACTATCAGCTTCAAAGCACCGTTCAAACGCATCAGCATTTTTGATGCAGTAAAAGAGAATACAGGTATCGACATCAGCAATATGGATGAAACTGGTTTAAGAGATGTCTGCAAGCAGTTAAAAATAGATGTACCGAATAATATTGGCAAAGGAAAACTGATTGATGAAATTTTCAGTGAAACATCTGAGGGAACATTCATTCAGCCAACGTTCATCATTGATTATCCTGTTGAGATGAGTCCGTTAACGAAGAAACACAGAAGTAAAGAAGGATTAGTTGAAAGATTTGAACTAATGATCAATGGAAAAGAAATTGCTAATGCATATTCTGAATTGAATGATCCAATTGATCAGAGAGAAAGATTTGAAGAGCAGGTTCGTTTGATGGAAAGAGGAGATCTTGAAGCAATGTTCATCGATCATGATTTCTTAAGAGCCCTGGAATATGGAATGCCGCCAACATCAGGAATTGGAATTGGAATAGATCGTTTGTGTATGTTGATGACAAATCAGCCCTCGATACAGGATGTATTGTTGTTTCCGCAAATGCGACCAGAGAAGATGGATGAGGCTTGATCAGCTAAATAATAATTGACTGCTATCCGGCCTATAGGTAAGCTTGCCATCAACAATTCTTGCAGGTGAAGTATAAGGATGTTCTTTTGTTGTCTTAATATCCATAATGTGCATCACTTTCCAGCCATTTGCTTTGAGGTAATCAGAGATCATCGAACGATGGCAACTCCACCATACTGCTTCTGAACACATATATGCTGTGTTTTGCTTTACTGCAAGTTCTTCAAGAACTTTTATCGCTTCTGCAAACTCAGCAGTTTCCATATAATCTGCATAAGCCCTGAATGCATCATTTTTCCATGTAATGTTAGGTGAATCTTTTGCAGGCTTTCTTCTTCCACCCAATTGAACTAAATGCTCATAAGAGATATTATTTTCTCTGAGAGATTCTTGAAGTTGTTCTTTGTTGAAGTATGGATATTTTCTAGAACCAGGGAACTGTCTTACATCAATAACCAGTTGAATGTTGTGGAAGGATAGGATTTCAATAAATACTTCTATTGTTCTGTTAGAATGACCAATTGTCCAGATGGTTTTATTATCAGCCATGCTTTATTATCGCAAAAACCAAACCACGGCTATTTCATTCTTTTGTAGTAGAAATCAAAATACCTTCTTACAGAACTATCTAATCCTTCAATCGTTGCAACAATGGAATCATCATTTACAAAACGATAGATCACTCTTTGCGGAAAATCATGTTCCTTATTCTCAAATGTGAAAGAAGAATCATTGTAAGAGATCATTTTAAAAGGAACAGCTTTGCCACCATTTTGTCCTTGTACGGTTGGAATATACCATACTGTTTCACCATCTTTCTTTAATACAATCCTCTCTGAAACAATAGTATCCGAAGGACCACTTAACTTATATGCTTTACCAATCATGCTGTCACCATTGCTTTTACTCCATTCTTCATAAGCACCACCTTCACCGTCAGATACCATCCATGTACCGGATAGTTTTGTTATTTGTTTGTAAGGCTCATACTTACTGCTACAGCTAAACAGACAAATAAACAAGGCAATAAGGAAATAAGCTTTCATAAATGCATTTTAAAGAAATAGATCATTATATAACTGCTCACCCTGAACAACAGAATATTTATCAAGATCAGTAATTCCTTCTTTTGCTAACACCTCTTCGTCAATAAAGGTATTACCTGTACATTCGGAAGAAGGTTTGTTTAAAATATAATACACTGCATCGGCAATAATATCTGTTGTCCGGCTCATTTTTGCCAAAGCATCTCCACCCAATAAATTTCTTACGGCAGCAGTATCTATCGTTGTTCGTGGCCACAAAGCATTAGAGGCAATATTATATTGTTTGAATTCTTCACTCCAGCCCAAAGCCATCATGCTCATATTGTATTTACTCAGCGTATAAGCAAGATGAGACTTGAACCATTTCAAATTCATATTCAACGGAGGAGATAAAGTAAGAATGTGTGCGTTATTTCCTTTCTTAAGATGTGGAAGGCAATTTCTTACCATAAAAAAAGTACCACGAACATTGATGTCGTGCATCAGGTCGAACCTTTTTGCTTCCGTTTGTTCGGTATTGCTTAATTGAATTGCCGATGCATTGTTGATCAGTACATCAATGCCGCCAAAAGTATTTACAGCTTTTTCAACAGCGGATTTTATCTGTTCTTCATCACGAATATCTAATTGAACTGCCAGAGCTTTTCCACCTGCCTTTTCTACTTCTTCGGCAGCAGAAAAAATAGTGCCGCCAAGTTTCGGATTTTCCTCAACACTTTTGGCTGCAACAATTATATTAGCTCCTTCAGATGCAAGTTTTAATGCAATGGCTTTACCAATTCCTCTGCTTGCACCGGTAATGAATACAGTCTTGTTTCTGAAACTCATGTGTTATTGTTGTGGGATACTATGCAAACCTATACGATTTCCTTCAGTATCTATAAACACACCCATAAATCCGTATTCAGCCGATATTTGTGTTTTAGGAACCATGATCTTTCCACCTGCAGCTTCTACCTTGTCTAAAACATTTTGCAGATCAGGATTACCATTCAGGTAGATCAACGGACCATCAGTTGCAGAAGGTTTATGAAAACCACCACTGTCCACCAAAGCACCACCAACATCATTCATCATGTCCTGCAAAGGAAACATTCGCATTTTAATATTATCCAGATCCAATGGTGCCAATGAAACTCCAAAAATTGTTTCATAAAATTTTGTTGCACGTTCAAGATCAGAAGCAGGAATTTCAAACCAGCTGATCGCATTTTTTAAAGCCATAGTAGATTAGTTTTGAAAATGTAATATAAGCTGAATATTATAGTTTAAAGAACCATCCATAAATGAATCTTGCTGATAGAATAACGGACTTTCTCTTTAACCTGAAGTTTCCTTTGAAACTAAGTAAAGGAATGGCTGTGCTTGATGTTCATAGCGATGAAGAGGTACAAAAAGCCTGCACCGGATTTTATAAAAAATTCTATGCTGATAACAAAGAACGTTACCTGTTGATCGGAATAAATCCAGGCAGATTTGGTGGAGGAATCACAGGCTTACCTTTCACTGATCCTATTCGACTGGAAAATGATTGCGGCATAAAAAACAACTGGCAAAAGAAACAGGAATTGTCATCAGTATTTATGTATGAAATGATGGAAGCTTATGGTGGAGTAAAGAAATTTTATAAAGACATCTATATTTCCGCTGTTAGTCCACTAGGATTTACAAAAGATGGCAAAAACCTGAATTATTATGATGACAAACAATTAAAAGAAAAGATAAAGCCTTTTGTAGTCGATTGCATGGAAAAACAACTGGATTTTGGATTGAACAGGGATGTTTGTTTTTGCATTGGTGAAGGTGAGAACCTGAAGTATTTAACCGAACTGAACAAACAATATGGATGGTTTAAAAATGTAGAAGCTGTTGCACATCCCAGGTTTATTATGCAATATAAACTGAAGTATAAGCAGGATTATATAGATAAATATCTAAAAACCTTCAAAAAGTACATTTAATACAAACGCCAATATCCAATCTAAATTCCAAATTGGACTATATTGCACCTCCAAATTTTAGGTTATATGGATTACAACAGGATCATTTCAGTTACAGGATTAGGTGGTTTATTTGAATTAGTTACCAGCAAGTCTGACGGAGCTATTGTAAGATCTTTAGAAGATCAAAGTACCAAGTTCGTGAGCAGCAGGGTACATAATTTTTCTCATCTTGAAAGTATTGAAGTTTATACAGAGAGAGAGAACGTAAATCTTGTAGATGTTTTTAATGCAATGCAGGAAAGTAAAGAAGCCCTGCCTTCTGATAAAGACCCGAAAGCCATTACTGCATACTTCAAAAAAGTGTATCCTGAAATGGATTTTGAAAGAGTGTATGCCAGCGATATGAAGAAGATGGTGAAGTGGTTTAATATCTTAAAAGAAAATAAGATAGAAATCAAATTGAGTGAAGTTGAAGAAGAAGAAACAACTGAAGAACCAACATTAGAAGAATTACAGGAAATTGTTGAAGAAGTAGCAGTAGAACAAACAGAAGCAAAGCCTAAAAAAGCTGCAGCTAAAAAGAAAGCTGATACTGAAGGTACTGCTGAAGAAAAGCCTAAGAAAAAAGCTGCTAAGAAGAAGACTGAAGAATAGTTTACCATATAGATACATAGGCACATGGAGATAATCTATGTGCCTATGTGATTCATAC
Organism: Bacteroidota bacterium; assembly: GCA_023386555.1. GTDB lineage: Bacteria > Bacteroidota > Bacteroidia > Chitinophagales > Chitinophagaceae > JAEZDC01. The sequence continues at coordinate 210,836 of JAEWJK010000001.1, forward strand.
CAACTCGCTACGAGAAAAGTTCCTCACTGTTCAGAACGTACAAGTGAGTGACACAACAGAAGATGCTTCTTGCACCATCGTTCACATCATAAACATATTTCTATGAATGCATCCTTAACGAATGCCAATATTGAAAAGCTTCCACGTAAATATGTTCCGGCTGTTTTGCAGATAGATCAATGGGAAACACTGGAACCTTATTTTAAAGAGCTTGTTGAAAGGCCCATCAATTCAAAGGAAGACCTGGAAAAATGGTTGCACGATATGAGCGAAATGGAAGCTGTTGTAAGTGAAGATGCATGCTGGCGACAAATAAAAATGACCTGTGATACCACCGATAAATCATTGGAAGAATCCTTTGCTTTTTTCTGTACACAAATACAGCCTAAACTTCAGCCGTATGCCGACAAGTTGAACAGGAAGTTGTATGAATCACCTTTTGTAAAGGAACTTGATGAGAAAAAATTTTTTACCTATTTGAGAAACGTAAAGAAGAGCATTGAACTTTTCAGAGAAGAGAACATTCCCCTACAATCTGAATTAAGTGTGATGCAGCAACAATTTGGTGTGATCTCAGGCAAGATGACAGTGACTGTTGACGGACAGGAATACACATTACAACAAGCTGCAAAATTTTTAGAAAGTTCTGACAGAAATAAAAGAGAAGAAGTTTATCGCAAGATCAATGAAAGAAGAGCAGAAGATAAAGATGCTATGCATCAATTGTATTCTCAACTAATTGAAAGAAGAGATAAGATTGCTAAGAATGCCGGCTTTGAAAATTACAGGGATTATCGTTTTGCAGAACTGGGAAGGTTTGATTATAAGAAAGAAGATTGTTACCAGTTTCATGAAGCTGTAAAGCAACATGTAATGCCATTGGTTGATAAAATTTATGAGCAGAAAAAACAGAAACTTGGTTTAGATGTTTTAAGACCATGGGATACAGAAGCTGAGCCTGAAGGTGTAAAGCCTTTGAATCCTTTTGCTACCGGTGATGAATTATTGGACAAAACCTTGAAGTGTTTCCGTGAACTAAATCCATTCTTTGCCGATTGCATTGTTAAGATGAAAGAAATGGGTCATCTTGACCTGGAGAGCAGGAAAGGAAAAGCACCAGGAGGTTATAATTGTCCTTTGGCTGAAAGTGGTGCTCCATTTATTTTCATGAATGCTGCCGGACAAATGCATGATGTAACAACGATGGTACATGAAGGTGGACATGCAGTTCATTCTTTTTTAGCACATCATCTTGAGTTAAGTGCATTTAAAGAATACCCAATGGAAATTGCTGAAGTGGCTAGTATGGCTATGGAATTATTCAGCATGGATCATTGGACAGCATTTTTTGATAATGAAGAAGATCTGAAGAGAGCCAAAGAACACCAGTTGGAAAGAGTGATCACTATTTTTCCATGGATCGCTACGATAGATAAATTTCAGCATTGGGTGTATGAAAACCCAAATCATACGATTGAAGAAAGAACAGAGAACTGGGTTAGAATTTTGAATGAATTCAGCTCTAAAGAGATTGACTTTTCAGGATTGGAAGCATACAGGAAGATCGGCTGGCAAAAACAATTGCATCTGTTTGAAGTGCCATTCTATTATATTGAATATGGCATTGCACAGCTTGGAGCTATTGGAATGTGGATGCAGTACAAAAAAGATCCAAAACAGGCTTTGGACAATTATATGAAAGCGTTAAGCCTTGGCGGAACGAAAACTTTACCTGAATTGTATGAAGCTGCAGGATTAAAATTTGATTTTTCGCCTGAGCATATTAAAACGCTGATGGAATTTGTGAAGGAGGAAATGGAAAAATTATAAAAACAAACTGCAGAGTCGCTGAGTAAAAGAGGTTTTCGCAGAGATGTTTAAAATAGGTGATTGAAAACTCTGCGCTAACTCCGCTACTCTTGTTCTCTGCGGTTTAAAATCAGTTACTGCACTTCCCACATCTTCCACTCACTACTACATCTGTTCTCTTTACCACAAACCCTTGTGGTAGTTGAACAGCAGGAACATGACTGTCTAAACAATATGTTGTTCCGCAATCATCACAGAGAAAATGAATATGATCGTCATGATGATGGCCGGCTTCACATTCATCTTTACATAAAGCGTATTTAACGGAATTATCTGAAGTTGGAATGGTATGAATAATGCCTTTTTCAACGAATGTCTGCAATGTTCTGTATATAGTTACTCTATCAAACTTATCGCCACTCATTTTTTCAATATCTGCATGTGCCAATGCACCATTTGCATGCTGAAAGAATTCTAATATCTTCTTACGACTATCTGTTACACTTAACTGATTTCGTTTTAATAACTCCAGTATCTCGTTGCTCATATTACTTCGGATTACCAAACAGGTTTGGAGCACCTCCTTTACCCTGCTTTTCATTTAATAAACTACGAACATCTTTTATCAATCGCTCAATCTCTGTTTGCTTTAATCCATCATAAATCTGGCCACGTACATCTCCGTTCTTGTCAACCAAAGCAAAAAATTGGGTATGTATAAAGTCGTCCTCAATTTTTGTTACCTGGTTTTGCGGATCATCGAGCATATAACTAGCTCTTGCCGCTGTGTAAAGACTATCTTTTCTGCCGGTAAGTAAAATCCATTTTTTAGGATCCAATCCTAAAGAATCAGAATATCGCTTTAATCTTCCCAACGTATCCGTCTCAGGCATGCTGGTAAATCCAACAACCTGAAAATCCGGTTCGTCTTTAAATTCATCATACACCTTTTTCATATTAGCATTCATCTTCGGACAAATACCTGTGCAGGTGGTAAAGAAATATTCAACCACGGTGACTTTTCCCTGGTGATCCTGGTCTGTAAACTGCCTTCCATCCTGTGCAGTAAAGCTGAAAGGTTTTACGTAGCTGATGGTAGCCAACTTCGGCTTCCATTTATCTGTTCCCCTAAAAACAAAGAAGAAAAATACCAGCAATAACACTACAAAGAAGGCTGCATAACCCAAAAACCGCTTGTTCATCTGAATCTCTATATTTAATTCTTCGGCCAGATGTAATGCCAACGGCATCCACAACACAAAATTACAGCCTTATGCTTTAACAGAACTTAATTAAACAAATGTTTTGCAACTAAGTTGCATTCGTTACTTTTGCCTCTCATGAAGGGAATTAAGTTTAATTGGGACGCTCTTGGTATTAGTGCCTCGCTGGCCTGTGCTATTCATTGTGCCTTGTTGCCTTTGTTCCTTCAATCGTTGCCGATCTTTGGATTCAATATCATCGATAATCCGATTTTCGAAATATTCATGATCTGCCTTGCTGCAGCCATCGGATTGTATTCTTTATATCATGGATGGAGAAAACATCATCATAAAATGGCTCCGATCTTCTTGTTCAGTGCAGGAATGATATTACTCTTCAGCAAACAGATCTGGCATGAACAACAGATTTGGTTTTTGATACCTGCTGTGGTTCTTATAATTGCAGGCCATTTACAGAACTTCAGGCTCATTCGTAAAACAGCAAGTTGTTCTACTACAGGCTGTAATCATTAACCAGTTATTGATCTCAAAACTCAATTATAAATCCAATAGTTGGTAACGGAGATGAATCTGTTTCTAATAGAACTTTAGGAATTGCATTCGACCCATTCGATGCCAAAGGCTGACCATCTGTTGTGATAAAGGCTCCTGTATCCAGGTTTCTATCGAATGTATATCGAGGTAAAGTCGGAGTTTTAAACATCGTCCAATTCTGTATGTCAAGGAATACATTGATCGTAATTTTTCTCAGGTTCCATTTTTTATCGATTCTAAGATCGCTTTGCTGGAAACTTCCCAATCTAAGTTGATTAAATTGAGTATAGTCCAACACTCCACTTCCCAGTGTAGCATAATTGATTCGACTTGCATTTTCATCAAAAGGTGTATAGGGTAATCCACCTTGTAAACGATATTTCAAACCTGCTTCCCAGTTTCGTTTGAACTTGTAACCTAATGTAAAAGTGAAAAGATGCCTGTTATCCCAGGCACTAGGTAATAAGTTTCCATCCAGTCCACTGAACTTTGAGATCACATAAGTATAACTACCAAATCCGAATAATCGTTTCGTAAGTTTTTGTTGAGCGAAAAATTCAACTCCGTAAGCTTTACCTTTTCCTGATGAAACAACCGGTTCATTTCCTACAGCACCATAATCGGCACCAAGGTTATTCAGGCTAATGCCATCTCTGATTGAAACAGGCACATTACTATATTGTTTGTAAAACCCTTCAACCGTAAATCGTAATGTTGATTTTGGCAGAAACTCAAACCCTGCTACATAGTGATTGGTTCGAATGTACTCAGCGTTTTTATTGATGAAACTGTTATTCTGTTGAAAACCTAAAACCGTATATGGCGGCAGTTTGGTATAACTTCCTGCTGTGACATTGAAAGTCCATTTATCGGCAATAGCTAAACTTAAAGCTATACGAGGTGATAGTTGCTTTCCCAGGTCGTTTCCATTTTGCAGAAAAGTATTGCCGTCTGTTCTAACACCTGCACTCAGGTTCAATCTATTATCAAACAATCTTGTTCCTGCCTGGAAGTAAAAACCATACTTCAGGAAATTAACATCGGTATCGTACTGGAAAATATCGGCAGGCTGAATTACATTACCACTATTGTCTTTTATCTCAGCCCTACGTCTTACCAAACTTTCATTGAAGTAGGATACATACTGAGCTGAAGTTCCATAACTAATCTTCCATTGATTGAAGTTCTGCGACACGTCAAAACGAAACTTATTTTCTGTCTCTCTTGTATTAGTATTGAGCCTTAGATTGGAATTGATTGAAGGATCGTTATTATCATATTTCAATAATGAAATATCAAGAGCATTCCGACTTACCGCTACAGAAAAAAATCCGTTATTGATACTTCTTTTCCATGTAGCGCCAACTGTATAATTCCATTGATTGTTCGATGGGACATTATCAAGTATCAGATATTTATCCAGTGTTGGTTTACGAATACTGCCGAATTTAAACTGATCGATTGCTCCAACACCAATAAAGGAAAAACTGTTCTTGGCATTTGGTCTATATGAGACTTTATATTGAAAATCGTAATAATCAGGACGAAGTGGAAGATCTAATGCTTTGAATAATAATTGCAGATAACTACGTCTGGCTGAAGCCAGAAAAGTCAGGTTTTTCTTTTTATTCAGTGGACCGTCGAAAGTTGCTGCTAATTCTGAAGCACTTAAACGAATATTGCCCTGTACTTTTTCTGTGTTACCATTTCGCTGTTTGAAGTCGAACACACCGCTTAATGCATTATCATACCTAGCTTCAAAAGCACTGGTGTTAAGCTTTACATCTTCTAAAAAAGATACATTCAAAATTCCTAAAGGACCACCTGCACTTCCCTGAGTTGAAAAGTGATTGATCACCGGAATTTCTATACCATCTAAATAGTAAACATTTTCATAAGGAGCACCACCACGAATAATAATGTCGTTGCGATAACCATTTCCCAAGCCATCAGAACCTGAAACACCCGGCAAACTTTGTACAGCACGACTGATATCGAAATTGCTACCGGGATTACTTTTTATTTCTTCGGTAGTTAATCGTTGAACACTTAATGGTGTTTCTAATGATGTGGCTCTTGCTGTTTTTCTACTGGAAGAAACCACAACTTCCTCATTTACTTTTTCAGCTCTTAGTAATTCAAATGACAATTCATAACTGTTACCTGAAGTGATGTTGATGTTATATTTCACTGCTGTTTCGTACCCGATTGCAATTACCGTTACAGAATAGTAACCTGTTGTTAAGTCAGCAATTTTATAATTACCGGATGAATCTGTAATCACTGAGCGGTTTAAGGGAGAAACTGTTACCGTAGCTGAAGTAATGGGTGTATTATCTATTGCATCACGAACAGAGCCTGTAATTGTTCCTGTTTGTGCAATAGCATTAACAGCACTTATGATATAAAATAAAAGAAGAAGAAACTTTTGCATAGAATAAAAACAACTAAAAATGAATATGGTTCACTAAAAGCAAACAGCTCCTTCTTTTGGAAAGAGCTGCAGCATTGTGTTATTCAGTACAAGGGTGCGACGCAACGAAATATCATAGTAGCACTTCAGCTTACTTAATAATATTACCATCCTAAAACCCAGGCAAATACCAATGGTGCTACGATGGTTGCATCACTTTCGATAATATATTTTGGGGTGTTGATATCCAACTTACCCCATGTAATTTTTTCGTTTGGAACTGCTCCTGAATATGAGCCGAACGATGTAGTTGAATCGCTGATTTGGCAGAAATAACTCCAGAAAGGTACATCATGCCATTCAAGATCCTGGTACATCATAGGTACTACGCAAATCGGGAAATCACCTGCAATTCCTCCACCGATCTGGAAGAAACCTACACCTTTTCCGCTGCTGTTATTGCGATACCATTCTGTAAGCCAAACCATATATTCAATACCATTTTTAACAGTAGAAGCTTGTAACTCACCTTTTACCACATAGCTGGCAAAAATGTTACCTGTTGTACTGTCTTCCCATCCAGGAACAACAATAGGAATATTCTTCTTTGCTGCAGCAACTACCCAGCTGTCTTTCGGATCTATCTCATAGTACTGTTCAAGTTCTCCGCTTAAGATTGTTCTGAACAGAAATTCATGCGGAAAATATCTTTCACCTTTTGATTCAGCATCTTTCCATTGCTTCACTAAATGTTTTTGTAAACGACGGAAAGCTTCTTCTTCAGGAATGCATGTATCTGTAACCCGGTTGTAATGATTTTCTAAAAGATCCCATTCATCCTGAGGAGTAAGGTCTCTGTAATTAGGAACTCTTTTATAATGACTATGTGCTACGAGATTCATCACATCTTCTTCAAGATTAGCCCCGGTACAGCTGATGATCGCTATTTTGTCCTGCCTTATCATTTCTGCCAGGCTGATACCCAATTCTGCAGTACTCATTGCTCCTGCTAGTGTTACCATCATTTTGCCACCTTCTAACAAATGAGTTTCGTAACCTTTGGCTGCATCAACCAAGGCTGCTGAATTAAAATGACGATAATGATGTTCTATAAATTTAGAAACAGGTCCTTTATTCATTTCTGCTGAAATTTTGAGGCACAAAAGTATGAATATGGCTTTATCATTCCACCTAAAAACAAAAAAGGAGCTTCATTGAAGCCCCTTGACCAACTGCACATTAACTGATTATTTATCGAAGCTTCTATATACTTCAATATTACCGGTAGCACTGATCTTTAATACCTCTGATGATTTATCGTTTTCAAGTGATACATAATATTCAACTCTATCTGTCGTGCTATAGGCTATCACCTCTTTAATGGTGAAGTCTTTATACTTCTTTTCAATCGTTTTTCTTGCTGCTCTTGGTAAATCCCCAGTGGGAACTGCTTTGCTTTCAGCTATAAACTCACCGTCAGATGAATAATATGCTTCCATTTTTTTACCATCAACCAGGAAACTTGCTTTAGCAAACTTGTCTGTTACTACCCAGGTTACATCTTTAGCATCCTGGTAAGTTGACTTGAACTTGTTTAACACCCAATAGTTTACATTTTTGCCTCCATCTGAAGCAATAACAGTTGTGGTTAATGTGAGTACTGCAATTACTGCGAAAAATAGTTTTTTCATCTTTTAAGATTTAAAGTGTAAATGATTTGATTTAGTTAGCGGCGTTATGGCCTTCACAAATCAAATGTAGAATGTGCAACATCCAAAGTCAATCGATTTGTGACCAGTTTAAAAAGACACATGTCCGATTAGTACGAGCGGTATTAGCGTATAATTTAATCAATGTTAATCTGAATTAAAACCCAATACCAGCCTACATAATAAAGAAATCTTAATAAAATACTAATAGCGACGAAACCATATTTAAAAATTTTTTTGAAGGCTCAACGGTACTAGTGTAGTATTTTTTTCTTTGACTTAACTTCACTTTTTTAATAACGTATCTATGAAGTACTTTTTTTTCTGCTTACTGCTTGTTAGTTCTGTTGTCAATGCTCAAAATTCATTTTCAGGTGTATGGACGGGAAAAATCCAGGCATTTGATCTTACTGTTGTACTGAATATTTCAGAAAAAGATGGAAAATTATCTGCTACCATGGATAGTCCTGACCAGGGTGTGAAAGGTATTGCATGTGACCAGGTTTCGGTAAGTGGAAATACAGTAACAGTAAGTATAAGTGTAGCCGGAGCAAATTATATAGGCACATTATCAGAAGACAAAAAGACTCTTACAGGAAAATTTAACCAGGGTGGCGGTTCATTTGATCTCGTATTAGGTAAAGATGGTATACCTGCAGCCAAACCAAAACCACAAACTCCTCAGCCTCCATTCAGTTATCATTCAGAAGATATTGAATATGATAATGCAGGTAAAACAGTTCACCTTGCAGCAACACTTACCTATCCAAAGACAGGTGGTAAGTTCCCTGTTGCAGTACTTATTTCAGGTAGTGGTCAACAAGATAGAGATGAAACGCTAATGGGTCATAAACCTTTTGCCGTTATTGCAGACCGACTTACTAAACTTGGCTTCGCTGTTTTAAGAGTTGATGATAGAGGTACAGGAAAATCTACAGGTGAAGTTGAAAAAGCAAGCAGTGCAGATTTTGCGAAAGATGTTATCACCAGTATCAATTATCTAAAAGGAAGAAAAGAGATCGATGCAAAAAGAATAGGCCTTATCGGTCACAGTGAAGGAGGTTTGATCGCTTCAATTGTGGCTGCGGAAACTAATGACATCAACTTCATGATCTTACTTGCCGGTCCTGGAATTAAAGGTGCTGATCTTTTAGCAGAACAAGGAGAGCAAGTGATATTACAAAGTGGTGTTTCAAAAGAAGCAGTGCAGAATTATTTGCCTTTATATAAAAAATTTATTCAGTTTTCTGCCGAAGGACTTGACAGTGCTACTTATGTTACCAAAGCAAGAGAAGCTTTTACCACATGGAAGGCAGCATCTGATCCTGCCCTTGTAAAAGAGGTGGGTTTTACAGACAGTGCATCTACCCAAGCTATTTTTGAGAATCTGATTTCCAGTTTTACTGCACCATGGATGCAGTTCTTCTTAGCTTCAGATGCATCTGCTCTTTTAGAAAAAACATCGGCAAAAGTGCTTGCACTGAATGGTGAAAAAGATGTACAGGTGCTAGCAAATTCTAATATCGAAGGAATCAAAAGAGCATTGAAGAAAAGTAAATCACCTTCTTATGAAGTGAAAATTTTACCTGGTTTGAATCACCTCTTTCAAAAATGCACACTATGCACTGTTGCTGAATATGGAATGTTAGAAGAAACTTTTTCCGAAGCTGCATTAGTAGAAATGGCAAGTTGGCTGCAGAAAAATGTATTGTAGTAATGAATTACCTGGCTCATGCATATTTGTCTTTCGGAAATGAGAATATTCTTCTGGGAAATATGATGAGTGATTTTGTTAAGGGTAGAAAGAAATTTGATTATGATATTCAGGTTCAAAAAGGCATAACACTTCATCGGTCAATAGATAATTATACAGACAATCACCCGTCAACAAAAAAAGCCAAAAAATACTTTAAACCTGCTGTGGGTTTATATGCAGGAGCATTTGTAGATGTTGTGTACGATCATTTTCTTGCGAAAGATGAAGCACATTGGCAGCAAACCTCACTTAGTGCATTTTCATCTGATGTGTATGATATTTTGGAACGGAATATCGATGTGCTGCCACAAAGGTTTCAACAAATGTTGCCTTATATGAAAACCCAGGATTGGCTATACAACTACCAGTTTGAATGGGGCATCGAAAAAAGCTTTGAAGGCGTTACCAGGAGAGCCGTTTATCTTAATAATTCTGTGACAGTCTATGAGGCTTTTATTGAGCATTATCCTGTGTTAAAGCAACTTTCACAAGGTTTCCTTGTGGATGTTAAAAATTTCGCCTTATCTGAATTTGAACAGTTAATGAAGGATTAGCATTTTATATTTGCTGAAATTCGCTACATGAAAAAATTTCTCATTCTAATAGCTGTTGTATTTGCTTCTACTATTGTAAATGCCCAGCAAAAAGTTACCGAGGTTGATAAATCTGCCCTTGATGTAACTTATTTTCCTGCCAATTACCCTATTCTAAAAATGAATGGCAAGGCAAAAGATCTTCCGGTTGCAAGAGTTTTATATAGTCGTCCTCTAAAAACAAACAGAAGCATCTTTGGTGGTATTGTGAAATATGGTGAATTGTGGAGATTGGGTGCAAATGAAGCTACCGAATTTGAAGTGTTTAAAAACGTGAAAGTGAGTGGCAAGATTGTACCTAAAGGAAGATATACTTTGTTCTGCATCCCTTACGAGAATAAATGGACGATCATCATTAACAAAGACAATTTTTCGTGGGGCAGTTTTACTTACAACCAAAAGAAAGACTTAATGAGAGTTGATATACCTGTACAAGCTTCAGAAGAAAATGCAGAAGCATTAACAATGTATTTTGAAGAAAAAGGAACAGGAGCAAACCTGGTAATGATGTGGGATAATGTAAAAGCATCTCTGCCAATTACACTTTAAATTTTCTATTTGAATATTATTGAACCGTTGATCTTTCAACGGTTTTTTTATTTGACCAGCTTCAAGATCGTTGCTGATCTTTTGTTGTGTCACTCACTTCAGCGTTCTGATCTTTATTCACCTTTCCAAACAATTTTCTATAATTGATACTATAAATAATCGTCCATAAAACAGCTCCAATTGTAACGGTAATGAAATACTCTCTGATGGACCTGTTTCGCTCTGCTGTTATGGGAAATACATAGAAAACAAAGAAGTTAATAAAGCCCCAATAGATCCAATTTATTAAAAAGCTGGCAATAATCTTTTTATAACCCTTTAAACTTTTATACCATTGATAGATGTCCTTCATGCTACACAAGTTTCTTTAAAAGATTGATCTGTCCCAGATGATAATGTATATGTTCAATTAGTCCGTGCAAATTTTTATAAGGCGTATTTGTTGTTACTTGCTCAAATAATCTTGCGTCATCAAAATTCAGAATGGCAGTATGTATCTTGTCTACATTCTCGAAATAAGTTTTCTGCAATTGCTGCCACTCAACTTCGTTTGCTATCTCAACTTGCAGGCTTTCTTCATGTTCAAAATGTTTTGTAACACCAACCATCCTGTTGTATACTACCATATTATAAAAATCCATGTGAAACACCAATAAAGAAATTGAGTTGGTATGGCCTATTTGTTTAATTGCATGCTCAAAACTTATCCCTTGCAAGCTATCTTTCACATTAGAATCAGTCCAGTTATTACCGTAGTTTACTTCATAAAAATGCTGGGCAATCACTTCAGTCAGTTTCATATTATTGATATTTTTCAATTACACCTAATCCAAATAAAGCAAAATCATATTTCACAGGGTCATTTGCGTCTAAAGTTCTTAAGTAATCGGTTAATTCCAAAGCTGCATTCCAGTCATTTTGTTTTCGATGCAACAAATTAAATCGCTTTGCGACTCTTGCCACATGCAAATCAATTGGAATAATGAGCTGAGAAGGTTTTATCTGCTTCCATAAACCAAAATCAACGTCACTGTTCTGCCTCACCATCCAACGTAAGAACATATTTAATCTTTTACAGGTAGAATTTCTTTCGGGTGTTGCAATATGCTTTCTTGTTCTTACAGGAACGTGTTCCAATGAAAAAAAATAATGATGAAAACCGATGAGCATTTCTTCAATTGTGCTCCCCCATTTAGTAAAGGCTGTTTCTAATGTTTTATATTTAGAATAATGAAAGCGAAAGAATTCAATAAAGTATAGCAGGTCTGTATCATTAAAAGTCCTGTGTTTAAATCCTATCATTTTTTTTATCTCCTCATTGGAAGCATGGGTGATAAACTCGAAAGGTGCATTATCCATTCTTCGCATTAACTCCTTTGATTTGTTAATGATAATTGTCCTATTACCCCAGGCAAAGATGGCTGCAAAAAATCCGGCGATTTCTATATCCTGCTTCCTTCTAAACATGTGTGGAATGCAAACAGGGTCATTTTCAATAAAAGAAAGCTGATCATATTGATCAACCTTCGTATTAAAAAATTCTATTAGTTTATTATTCACACGACAAGATAAAAAAAGTAGGTAACTACCTTCTAATTATCCTTCCACTTCCACTGATATGCGTTTGAACATTTAATGGATTACCTGCGTATTCAATTTTTCCGGATCCATCCACAACAGCCTTTAAATCATTTAAAGAAACAAGTGAAATGGAGCCACTTCCAGTAACTTTTACATCAGCATTATTGGCTAATGCATTTGTTCTAATATCACCCGATCCATTCACTCGGGCAATAAGATTGTTCAATTGAAAATTTCCAGTTGATATATTTCCGGAACCATTTACGAAAAGGTCCAAAATATTTTGAGTCTGAAAGTTGCCATTAATAGAACCTTTTCCCGAACCATTAATAGTCAATCCTTCGATAGCTGGCATTTCTATCTTAATATTAATGTTATTATTCTTAACTCTGTTTACCTGGTCATCAAACTCAAGATAAAGTGTTTGGTTGCTCACATAAGTTTCATACAGTGGAACGAGGTTTTCATATCCTTCTACTGCTACCAGTTGATTAGGTGCATAAATAATAGTTACATTTCTACTTCCATTCAACTGAACCTTGTTAAAATATGGAACTGTACGGGTTTCTGTAATGGTATTGCCGGAACCAGTAATAGACTCTTTACTACAGGAAACAATAAGGGTTGCAAATGCAAAAAGGGTTATTATTAATTTTTTCATGCACTGAAAGTATTGCCGCTTTGGTGTTAGTGATTTTATAAAAATCCATAAGCAGTTATATCTTTCGATGAACGGAAAAGAAAAAGGCTTCGTTGAACGAAGCCTTAATAATAACTATAGAGAAGTTTAACCAATTGCCTTTTTCAAATCTTCAATCAGATCATCAGCATCTTCAATTCCTACACTTAAACGAATCAATGAATCGCCAAGGCCATTCTTTATTCTTTCTTCTCTCGGAATAGAAGCATGAGTCATCGAAGCCGGATGATTGATCAGAGATTCCACTCCACCCAAACTTTCTGCCAAAGCAAATAGATGAGTAGACGACAACACCCTTTTGGCTTCATCAACGCTGTTATCTTTCAAAGTAAAGCTCATCATACCACCAAAAGCTCTCATTTGCTTTTTTGCAATTTCGTAGTTAGGATGATCTTCAAATCCACACCAATACACTTTACCAACTTTCGGATGATTGCGAAGCCAGTGTGCTATTTTCTCTCCGTTCTCTGAATGCCGTTGCATTCTGATGTGTAATGTTTTTATTCCACGCAATACTAAAAAACAATCCATCGGACCAGGAACAGCACCACAGCTTTTTTGAATGAAATATAATTTCTCTCTCAGGTCAGCATCATTCATCATTAAAGCACCCTGAATAACATCACTGTGACCGCCGAGGTATTTTGTAGCTGAATGCATTACGATATCTGCACCAAGATCAAGTGGATTTTGTAAATATGGCGTAGCAAAAGTATTATCAACACAAAGCAACACGTTGTGCTTTTTTGCTATGGCAGCAATGGCAGCAATGTCAACAATATTCATCAGTGGATTCGTTGGTGTTTCCGTCCAGATGAGTTTTGTATTACTGTTGATATACTGCGTGATGTTATTTGCATCACCCATGTTTATATAATGAAACTTGATTCCGAACTTCTCCCAAACCTTGCTGAACTGGCGATACGTTCCACCATACATATCGTTTGCAGCAATTACTTCATCACCTGGTTGCAATAATTTGATAACAGTATCAGTTGCTGCCACGCCACTGCTGAAAGCCAACCCAAATTTTCCATTTTCAATTTCTGCATAGGCTTTTTCCAAGGCAGTTCTTGTAGGATTCTGGCTTCTTGCATACTCATATCCTTTATGTGTTGCAGGAGCTTCCTGAACATAAGTTGATGTTTGATAGATCGGTGTCATGATTGCACCTGTAGAAGGATCTGGTTCTACACCTGCATGAATGAATTTTGTTCCAAGTTTCATAGTAAAATAGCTATTAAAATGAACTGCAAAGATGATGATTTAAAACAAGCTGGCAGCACTTAAATAACGCCAGTCAAAATTATCTGCATCATGTGCTGATTTTGGTTCTATTGGCTTATCCAATACTTTGGGATTAAGTATTTTTTCTTTTACTAAAGTTGATTTGGCAGCCTGAATTTTATCCTGCAGCTGTTTATCCTGCATCCATTGCTGCTGTGGTGGTTCAAAACCTACTTTATCTTTCCGCCACACAATCTCTTTTGGCAAAACCTTGTTCATACTTTGGCGTAACATGTATTTTGAATAACCATCATACATTTTAAATGAAGACGGCAGACTGAAAATAAATTCAACCAGTTCATGATTTAAAAATGGAAGTCTTACTTCTATACCATGAGTCATTGCATTTCTGTCTGCATTTCGTAACAACTCTTCAAGATTTCCACCGAACATGTCTGCATATAAGATATCATTCAGGTTTTGTATGATGGGTTTATATATGCTATGACGATTCAAATGTTCTTCAACAAAATCTTTATTGAGGTCTGTATGAAATTTCTGTTTTTTATATGCTCTCCTTTCAAGTTGTACAGCAGCCCATGATGGAAATTTAGCCGCCAGTATATTTTTGAATTCGAATAGGTAACCAAAACCTTCAGTTTCCTTTTTAAACTGTTGTTTCTGTTTGTTAGCATACAATTCCTGTAAAAACCACTGAACGTATTTAGAATATCCTGCAAGCACTTCATCAGCTCCTTGTCCGTCTAAAACCACTTTTACACCATGTTGCTTTGCCAGCTCATACACTTTATATTGAGCATATACACTGGAAGATGATACAGGCTCATCATGCTGGGCAAGGAATTTCTCCAAATCGTTTACAATATCATCCTGTGAAAGCGATATTGTAAAGTGCTGCAGATTGAATTGTTTTGCTACAAGTTTTGCATAAGCAGTTTCATCTTTTTCAAATCCGGGAAATGAAGCAGTAAAAGCTTTATGTGTACCGGTATTTTGAAGCTGGTGTATTACAGCAACAACTGATGAGCTATCTAATCCACCACTGAGACTTGTTCCAATTTCAACATCACTTCTCAATCTTCTTTCTACTGAAGTAAAGAATAGATTTTTGAATTGCTCGACAGCATCTTCTGCAGATATAGTGATCTTGTTTGATTTATCCAGATCATAATAAGGCTCGATATCAAGAATGACACTGTCACTATAAGGCGAGAATTTTAAATAATGTCTTGCAGGGAGTTTTTGAATATCTCTATGGAATGTTTGATAAGAATCTGCATTATAACTTATACCTGTTGTAAGATATTGCAATAGAACATTACCATTGTACTCGTTCTTTTTAAACCCCTGGGTGTAAAAGGATTTTAACTCTGAAGCGAACCATAATGTTTTTTCTGCCTGATCTAAGTGAAAGTAAAATGGCTTTTCACCAAAACGATCTCTTGCAGCAAACAAAGATCTTTCTTTATTATCCCATATTGCAAATGCAAACATGCCATCAAAATGTTGCAGGCAATTGTCTTTCCAATAATCATAAGCTGCAAGAATCACTTCAGTATCGGATTGGGATTTGAAAATATAACCGTGAGAAGCAAGTTGATCTCTTAGCTCTTTATAATTATATATCTCTCCGTTATGAACAATGGTGTATCGATCTAAATAATGCATTGGCTGAGAGGCAGCTTCAGAAAGATCGATTATGGCTAGACGATTATGGCCAAGTATTGCAGAACCATCTTTCATTTGCCAGACGGAAGTTCCATCAGGACCACGATGAGTTAAACAAGCATTCATTTGTTCCACATCCTGCCTGCTAAACTTATTCTGAGAAGCTGAGATAATTCCTGCAATGCCACACATAGGTGTAAATATCAAATTAGAAATAGCAAATTCCAAATTGAATGCAATACTGCTGCATGGAAATCAGAACGTACAAGAGAGTGACACAACGAAAGCTTAATAGCAGCACTGGCCTCTGCTACATCGTTTCTTCAAAAATATTCTCGTGAAACGCATTGTTCTTTAGTAACAGGTAATGATTTTTCAGCGAAGTTACCAACGGAAATTGCCTGTATGGAAGATCATTTTTCTCTGCAAATTTTTGAATTATCTGTGTAATTTCAGGATAATACACATGATTCACCGAAGGAAAAAGATGATGGGCAATATGGTAATTAAAACAACCCATAAAAAACCTGGTGAAGAAATTATCTTCTTTTACATCGTTGGTACAGGTTAACTGGTGTACATACCAGGGCGTTGCCATTTTACCATCTTCATCAGGCACCGGAAATTCACTTTCAGTACTTGCATGTGGCGATAATAGTACCATTAGTGAAATTATACTGGCTGTAAATACCATTACCAGGAAAGCGCTAATGGCTTGTGCCCAGCTGATGTTAAGCATGTACTTCGGTAGTATTACAGTATAGCCAATGAATATGGTTTTAAAAATGAAAAGCTTGATATATTCTATCGTTGGAATGTTGACTGCTTTCCACACGATCTGCTTTCTATTGAAGAAATCTTTAAAATCTCTAATCAAAAGCCAGTTTAGCAAATACAATGGATAAATCAATGGCAAATAAATATGCTGGTATTTGTGCATGGAAGAAAATGGTCCGTGAGGAAATACTCTTGCAATAGGACTTTGTTCAAAATCTGTATCCCAACCCATTACATTCGGATAATTATGATGGAAACGGGTGTGACGAATTTTCCAGATATAACTATTGGCACCCATCAGATCAAAAAAATGAACATACCAATTATTCAATCTTTTGTTTCGGAACAAAGTTCCATGAACTGCTTCATGAATCAGGTTGAGGAAATTTAGCACCAGCATCAAACCCAATAAAAAATAACAGCCATATAAAACTGCCGGGTTTTCGCCAAACTCCATAGCAGCAATGTATGTCAGTAAGTACATCAATGGAAACAAAATCGCCTTCAGTGTAATCTGTAATTGTTTATGCGGAGCAAGGCTTCTAACGGTTTCGTGAACTTCTTTCTTTAGCTCCTGGAACAATTGTTCACCCTGATTTTTTGCAAATACCGGTTTTATGATCGTATCCTTCATGCTTTTACTTAATCAAATGCAACTAAATAGGAAATTGAATCTGTTACTATCAGAAACAAAATGCCTGCCATAACGAAAAAAAGGCATGATGAAAGTTTTGGTTTCCAAAATATTAGAAGCAGCAGGAAGCAATTGAACGTGGGTTGTTGCATCATTTTAGTCTATTTTCGGCCTCTAAAAAAAGAACGATGAAGCTTGTTTCGTACATCAATAACGATCATGAACAATTAGCCATAGTGGTTGAAGACAGATTATATAATATGGAAGTGGTGCACCCGGAATTACCGAATACCATGACCATGTTTTTGAACTATTGGGACGATTATATAGATATTGCTTATCGTGGTGACCAGGCAATAAAATCTGGCAGTATTGGCCCGGAAAGAGGATTACTGGTGGAGAATATAAGTTTACTGGCTCCTGTTCCTTTTCCAACAAGTTGCAGGGATGGTTATGCTTTTCGTCAGCACGTAGCAGCAGCAAGAAGAAACAGGAAAGTGGATATGATTGCTGAATTTGATCAATACCCAATCTTTTATTTTACCAATCATCATAGCATTCAAGGTCCGGGTGATATTTTTTGTATGCCTGACCATTTTGAAAAACTGGATTTTGAACTGGAAGCATCTATTGTGATCAATAGGATGGGAAGAAATATTTCTGCAGAAGAAGCTGATGAATACATCGGTGGATTGATGATCATGAACGATATGAGTGCAAGAAAACTGCAGATGGAGGAGATGCTGCTGAATCTTGGCCCTGCAAAAGGAAAAGATTTTTCTACTGTGATAGGTCCGTGGTTAGTAACATTAGATGAACTTGAACAATATGAAATTCCTTGTAAAGAGGGTCATGTTGGTAAGAGTTGGAACCTTGATATGAAATGCTGGGTAAATGGTGTACAGGTGAGCCAGGGAAATTTGGGTGATATGGACTGGACGTTTGCCGAGATCATAGAAAGAGCATCGTATGGTGTAAATCTTCATGCAGGTGATGTGATTGGAAGTGGTACCGTAGGAACCGGATGCTTCTTAGAATTAAATGGAACAGGTAAACTGAATGATGCCAATTACCAGGAACAGTGGTTGAAGGAAGGTGACGTGGTTGAGATGGAAATAACAGGACTTGGAAGATTAAGTAATACAATTAAGAGAGAAGAAAATGATTTATCTCTTTTTGCAAAAAAGAAATCATGATTGTCGACATAAATCAGCTTCCACCAATTCAAAAACAAGCCTGGCTGCAACATGCTATTGCACCAAGGCCCATTTGTTTTGCCAGTACAATAGACAAAGAAGGAAATGTGAACCTTAGTCCTTTTAGTTTCTTCAATTTGTTTTCTTCAAATCCGCCGATTGTGATTTTTTCTCCTTCCAGGAGAGTGAGGGATAATACAACAAAGCATAGTTTACAAAATGTGATGGAAGTGCCTGAAGTTGTCATAAATATCTGCGATTACAATATAGTGCAGCAGGTGAGTTTAGCAAGCTGTGAATATCCTAAAGGGACTGATGAATTTATCAAGGCAGGGTTCACGAAAGAAAAAGCATCAATTGTACAGCCCCCAATGGTAAAAGAAGCGAAAGTTAAGCTTGAGTGTAAAGTGAATGAGATAAAAAGCCTGGGTGAAGAAGGTGGAGCCGGTCAATTAATTATTGCAGAAGTATTGGTGATGCATGTGGATGAAAGCATTTTAAATAATGATGGATCAATGATCGATCAAACGAAATTTCATCATATAGCAAGACTTGGTGGTGACTGGTATTGCAGAGTAGATGAAACAAATTTGTTTAAAGTAGAAAAGCCAAATGTAAAATTGGGGATTGGTGTTGATGCTTTACCTGAAGGAATAAGAAATAGTTCAATACTCACCGGAAATCACCTGGGACAATTGGCTAACGTGCATGATATGCCAATCGTTGAACCTTCTTTTGAAGATGAGAAGTTGAAGAATATCATTCAATATTATTCAATCAATCCTGCAGAGATGGAAAAAGAAATTCATCTCTATGCAAAAGAATTACTGAATGAAGGGAAAGTTAATGAAGCCTGGCAGGTATTACTTTCTGCCTGACCTGTCTTTCATCTTATGTTTTTGACTATAAAATACAACACCACCAAACCATTGCTTTAATCTATCTGATGGAGTGCCGATAAATCCATTATCGCCTTCGAAATTCCATCTAGGTGTATTAAAGCTTTGCCTATATCCTGCTCTTACACTCATAAATGGATTGGAGGTTTTTCCTTTTGCAATATCAATGGACAACCCTGCTCTCCATGTAAAAAATCCTGTACTAAAACTTATAGGATCCATGCTTTCACGGATTACAGGATTTGCGATCAAAGAATCAAAGCGAATATTGTTTGCACTTTGTTTTAATGATACTGATACAACGTCAGCTCCTAATCCTGCAAACGGATAAATTCGAACAGCTCCGGGTGGCGTTAACATCAAACCGGCATCAACAGAAATATAGCCTTGAAATAAACTTGTTCTTCCTACATTTCGCCTGCCATTGGTACCTGCTGCAAGTCCGACCTCACCTTGCAGTAAAACAGAACCAAAAACAGATTTGCCGCCATACAATAAACCTATGACTTGCTCAGGAATGGCTTTAGGAAAATACTGTCGAGTAAGATTATTTAGATTTGATAACTGCTCATTATTAGCATAACCAAAGCCAATGTAAGCATGTTCATAGAATCGCAGGCTGTCTTTGTAAGATGTTATTTTGTTTGTAGAGGTACTATCCTGAGCAGAAATTTGAAAACTTATCAATAAGCCTGTTAGGAATGTAAAGCTCTTCATAAGCAAGCAATTTGTTACAAGAGCAATTTAAAAACTAGTATATATAAATAAAACTTAAAATAAGTGGTTGTTTAATTGAGTTTAATTTTTATAGGGACTCACTTCCACAATTACATCCAATTCTGCTGAGAATTTTCAACCTTCATTGCTGCATGATCAGCTAACATTTGAGCTTCTTCCATTTTTAAATAAGGGATATTCACATCACCACTTGCTGTTTGTAATGATAGGCTAGCGAACCCTTTTCGCCGTTGGTAAATACTTTGCTGCACCGTTATTACCTGTAGATTATGCCAGTTGATAACAAGTCTCTGTCTTCCCCATACTCCTTTTGAAATCTCAATAGCATTATTATTCACCCATATCTTGAAATTCTTTTGGTAGATCTTTGTTTTGATAGTGTAATTGAAAGACCATATTAAGATTAATAAAGCATACCAACTCCACCATATCCATATGGCAGTTATTGCTACAACAGTAATCGGTAAAACGATTAATAATACCTGCCGATAAAAATATTGTGGTTGAATATTCCCAGCTTCTGTATTTGATGATGGCAGATCATCCTGGTAATAATTGCCAAGCATGTGTAATTGTTCATCTCTTGTTATCGGTACGTGTATCTTTTGCTTTTTCTTCAGATCTGTTTCGCCAACTGTTTTTACATGAAACATGTACATACCGATCTTTCTTCTTATCCAGTTTGCATTCCACTGAATAAATTGAATTTTTTTAGATCCGATAAATTGCTGTTGAGAAGAAAGTAATCCATGCCTCAATTGAAAACCTTTATCACTAAACTGAATGGTAAGATCACTGAACTTGAGAACAATTCGCATAACAGATATAAGTATGGAAAAAGCAAGTGCAAAAAAGATAAGTATTCCTATCATCTGTGTGGTTACAACAACTCCTTTTCCTTGCTCTTCAACCCAGTCATATGCATCAAAACCAAGCAGGTCTTTTACATCTTCAAACCTGGCAATAACAAAAGCAAATAAAAGTCCGAATGTTTCTAAGTGATTTGCAGAAACAGCCATTTTAAAAAGATCACGGGAAGAAAGCCTGATCGTTCTTTCAACAATGTCTTCATTTGCTATTGGTGAAGCAACTTGTTGTGTAAGCAATTCTTTTAAGCTGATAGCTTTGGTATAAGATAATGATTGAATTGCCACTTCTGTTTCTTCAGATCCGGCAGTATCGATCGCAACTTTACAATGGTTGATAATTTTATGCAATAGATTTTGATGTAACTGCACCGTCTGAATTCTTTCAAAGGGAATGATCAATGTTTTCTTGGAAAAAATTCCTTTTCTAATGATCAGTTGGCCATCTGTTACATGAAAAGAAAAAAAGAAATATTCCAGGAAAGCTTTTCCAAAAACAAACAACGCAATTCCGCCAAGAGATAAAGCCCAAACGAAAAACGGTTTTTCTTTTCTTGTTAATGAGCCTATGGCAATAAGTATAATAGCAACGATCTGTCGAAAAGCCTTACCGGCAAACATAAATATTCCGAAAGCAGATTGCTTCTGAGGTTCTTGCCAGTTCACCATCAGGTTAATGGTTGTATTTGTTCAAGAATAAAAGCTTTCAAGGCTTCTGCATCTTCTTTTTTCAATCCACAGATAGAGATATCACTAATATTTGATGCTGCAGTGTAAATACTTAATGATGACAAACCGAATTTCCTTTCAATTGGTCCTGATTGCACTAAACAATGTTGTACCCGATTAAATGGAACGACATGCAATTTCTGAATGATCCAACCTGTTCTGAAAATAATATCTTTTTCTCTTACGGCATAGGCTTTTCTTTTGAATGATCCTATACCAATGATAAGCGTTATTAATGTAGTTAAAATGATTGTCCCGGTTGAAATAGGTAACCAAATAACCCGATCAATATCATCTATTAATAATATCAATGTGATTGCTGTAGCTAGTATTACCAGGAATAGTAAACTCCATGAGATATAAAGTACTTTCAAATAGGTTCTCTCGATAGGTTTCAGCTCAACAGTAGATGCTTTTGGAATCTGATCCCAATGCACCTGCAGGTTTTGGAATTGCATGCATAAATTTAAAGAAAAAGGGAAAACGCAATTTTGTTGCAATACGATACTCTAGAATCGCAAAAGAATACAGGGCTTTAATTAATAATTATTTTGCCGTTCTACTTTGTGTGATAACATGCTTCACCACCTCCACAATCTTCTCACCCTTCTCCCTCACCTGTTCTTCATTCCACAAACAACTGACAGAAGTGGAAATACACCTACTCATTATTGCATCACTTGGTGCAAACGATTTCTTTTCCAGGTTCAGCAAAGCTTCTTTCTGAATATCGCTTAAGGGATGCAAAGAAGCTGCTGTCTTTAAATGATCCCATTTACGAATGTAGTGCCAGTTATTATCGTACCAGTAAAAATTACCGGCAAGAATTCCCTGTGCTTTCAATTCTGCCACAACTGCTTTTGTAATTTCTTCTGATGGCAAAAACCAACTTAAGAAAGTACAACTATCACCTGAAGGATCTGGAATAACTCTGAATGAAATTCCGGGAACCTGTGATAATATTTCTTTCAACTGCTGATGATGTTTCTTCTGTATCTCCAACACACGATCCACTTTCTTTATCTGTGCCAGGCCAATTGCAGCATGCAATTCACTTATCCTGTAATTATACCCAATAAAAGGGTGAAGATCAGCACCACGATCAGCACCTCCTAAATGATCATGACCATGATCGGTATAGCCATCACATTTTGTGTACACATCTTTATCATTCGTCATCACTACACCACCTTCACCACAGGTCATTGTTTTTACAAAGTCGAATGAAAAAGTTCCGGCATTACCAATTGTTCCAAGTTGTTTGCCTTTGTATGTTCCGCCAATTGCCTGGCAGGCATCTTCCAGTAAGATCAAATTATGTTCTTTGCAAATATTCTGCAATGCATCCAAATCAGCCATGCTGCCACACATGTGTACAGGCATGATGCATTTTGTTTTAGATGTGATCGCTGCTCTTACAGCAATCGGACTCAACGTTAATGTTTCATCCACATCAACCATCACAGGAATTGCACCAACACTCATCACAGCTTCAAAACTTGCCACAAAAGTGAATGAGGGCATGATGATCTCATCTCCATAACCAATTCCTAATGCTGCCATGGCTGTGGTCAATGCAGATGTTCCACTGGAAGTAAGTTGTGCATATTCGCACCCGAATTTTTCACAGATGGCTTTCTCTAATTCTTTGGATTTCCATACACCTTTTCTCGGTCCATCAAACCCATAACGCATTAAAATGCCGGTTTCCATTACATCGTTGATCTCTTTTCTTTCTTCTTCTCCAAACAATTCAAATCCAGGCATGATAAATAGTTTATAGTTGAGAGTTTACAGTTGAGAGTTTACAGTTGATAGTTATAAGGCAAAGGTAGTAGAATGAGAAATATTATGAAGCCAGCTATTGTACTACTATGAGGCTATTGTTGTGTCACTCACTTGTACGTTCTGAATATTAGTCGCCATGTTTGCGAGCTAAAAAGAAGGTTTTATCAATTCTCTTCGTAAAGAAATCAGGTTCATTGTAAGTTATTGCAGTCATTATTCCTGCAGCTCTTAATTTCTCTTTATTAGTTTTGTAATGCCAGAATCCATAAGCAAGCTTTGTATCTCCTTTTGCAATTTTGCTTGCAATTTCATCGATTTCCTCAAAGCTTTTAGTGTTCATAACGGCTATCATTTAAACAACAACAATTCTTCAGCTTCACTCTCATTATTGTTCACATCAATTGCTGTAACCTTCAGGTAACGATTGATCTTTTTATCAGATGCCGGCAGATTGATTGTTGCTCCATTTATCATTGCAGCCGGAATTAATGCATACAGAAAACGGGGATCTTTGGTATCAATATTATTCGAAGCAGAATAGTAGAAAGCATAGTTTCTAATATCAGCATTCTGATTTTTGAAAGCTAGTTTTAAACTCGTTCCATCAAAAACTACTTTTGATTGATCTAATATTGGTTTTGCCGGAGGAATACTATCCACCCATTTCATTGGTGGAATAATAGCAGGCACACGATAATAATTCTTCTTCAGACTATCATTCCATCCAAAGGGATTTACATTAAATGTTTTACTGCTGAAGTAAACACTGCCATGCACATTTGGTGTTTCCCTCAACATTCTGATTTGTCTTGGCAATTCTTCTTTGTTCTTCCATCCTGCATCATTGTGCCGGTAAATAGCCTGGCCAATGTAGAGTTGTTTTCCGTAAGTATTCTTACTCCACCAATCAAGTAACTCGGTATAATCTGCTAACTTGTGACCAATCTGCCAGTATAGTTGTGGTGTTACATAATCTATCCAGCCTTTTTGTAACCAGAGTCGGATATCTGCATACAGGTCATCATAGTTTGAACTGCCGTTGGTATTACTTCCATCCAGATCCTGTTTCTTATTTCTCCATATACCAAATGGAGAAATACCAAACTTCACTCTCGGGTTTGTGGCTTTGATCGTTTCAGATAATAATTTGATGATGCTATCTACATTACTTCTTCTCCAGTCAGCTTTATTCATTCCGTTACCATATTTCTTATAACTGGCAGCATCCGGAAAATCTTTGCCGTCAATTTTATATGGATAAAAATAATCATCGAAATGCACTGCATCAATATCGTACCTACTCACCACATCCCTGATCACTCTTGCAACATGCTCTCTTACTTCAGGTAAAGCAGGATCAAACCACTTATACTTTCCGTAAGTAACAGCCCAATCTCTTTTTATCTTAGTGATATGAGAAGGAGCAACAGATGATTTGTCTACATTAAATACCGCACGATAAGGATTGAACCATGCATGAAACTCCATTCCCCGTTTATGGGTTTCATCTAACATAAACTGCAAAGGATCATAATAAGGTGTTGGTGGTAATCCTTGTTTCCCTGTAAGATATTCACTCCATGGTTCTAAAGTAGAAGGGTAAAACGCATCTGCAACAGGACGAATCTGCATTACAATTGCATTCATTCCATTTTCACGATGCATATCCAATATCTTGATGAACTCAGCTTTTTGTTGTTCAACAGGTAACCCTCTTTTACTTGGCCAGTCAATATTTTCTACTGTTGCAATCCATACGGCACGAAACTCATGCTTGGGAGGAGTTTGTTGTGCAGCAGCACTGAATGTAAATACAACTAAAACAAAAAGAGAAGCCAAAAATTTCATGTGTATTGTTTTTCTATTCGTGAGAGCCACGCAATTTATCTAAGAGTTCGTTTAACAATTTTGCCTCATCATGAGAAAGGTTGAACATAATTCCATCTAAAGATGCATTCTTATCATCCAGTCTCTGCAACACTTCAAGGCCTTTACTACTGATGGTTACATCTACCAATCGTTTATCTGACCTGCTGGTTTTCTTCTCTACCAGTTCTTTTTTTAACAGCCTGTCAACGATACGACTGGTATCACTCATCTTATCTAACATTCTTTCACGAATTTGTAAAGTACTTAATGGTGCTCCGCTTCCTCTTAAAATTCTGAGAATATTATATTGTTGTGGCGTGATATCTTCTGACAATAAGAACTTTTTAATGCTTTCCATTAACCAGTTGCTGCTGAATAACAAGTTCACCTGGGCTTTGTGATGTTCATTGCGAAACTGCCGCTGCTGTTGTATGTCCTTACCTATGCTCATAAAGGGAGATCAAAGTTACGGCTCGTAATTAAAAGTCGTTTAGTCTTCCCAAACCTTCAGTCCTTCGCTACAGTTTGCACAGATATCAATGTTCTTCCTGCTCGTCATTAGCTCTTTCCTGAACTGTTTATAATTATCATTATTCCACACTTGCTTAAATGACTGCATTTTTAAATTTCCTAGTTGGTGCATTGCATCTTTATCAAAACAACAAGGTACAACCAATCCATCCCAGGTAATCACATTCTGGTGCCAAAGCTTCCAGCAATGGTTACCCATTCCGCTTTTGCTTTGCATCTTTCCATCCTTATCAACCCTGTAACGGCTGTACTTATCAATCGTAGGAATTAATTGGTGCGGATCATTTTCATAATCATACACCTGTGCAGTTTTAAACCGAACCTGGTCAACACCGATTTCTTTACCTAATTGCTTTACTGCTTCTATCTGGTGTTCGTTAGGTTTCACTACAAGGAACTGAAAAAATACAAAAGGCGTTTTGCTATTCAGTTCTTTCTTCCACTTAACAATATTTCTTGCACCTTCTAATACCTTATCCAACTTACCACCAACACGATACTGCTGGTAAACATCTTGAGAAGTTCCATCAATGGAAATGATCAACCTGTCCAATCCACTTTCAACAGTTTTTCTAGCATTCTCATCAGTTAGGTAATGAGCATTAGTTGATGTAGCTGTGTAGATTCCTTTGTCATGAGCATACTTTACCATCTCCAGAAAGTCCTTGTTTAAGTAAGGCTCTCCCTGGAAATAAAATATAAGGTATAGAAGTTCCTTATGAATCTCATCGATTGTTTGACGAAAAAAATCTTTCTTCAACATTCCTGTTGGTCTTGTGAATTCTCTTAGTCCACTCGGACATTCAGGACAACGAAGATTACATGATGTAGTTGGTTCAAAAGAAATAGAGATCGGATAACCCCATTGAATAGGTTTACCCGTTAAACGACTAAGCCTGTAGCTCGTCAAAACCTTCGCTGCATTTATAGCCCTGCGAAATGAAATTTTGCTTAAAAAGTTGATGCTATCGTTCCAGTTGAAATAAGGCATGAGCGTCAAATTTACGAATGCAGCAGCACTTGAAACAATTTCGATTTTTCTTCACATGAAAAAGATTCATATTTGTTCTATGTTCAGTACTCCTAAGAAAAAAACTTTCATCAAAGAAGGATTAGCCTTCCTACTCTTTGCAGTCATAAGTACTTCCTTCACCTACTCTTTGTACTACAGCAGTACCGGAGAAGAAAAACCCGTTATCAGTTATGATGAGTTTGGTATTGACATTCCTGGCAATTTCGCCATTCATGGAATTGACGTGAGCAGATACCAGTTAGAAGTTCAATGGAAAGAAGTTAAAGACATGAAGGTGAACGATATACAGCTTGGTTTCGCTTTTATAAAAGCCACACAGGGGATTGATCGTACAGATCCGGTATATGATTTAAACTGGCAGCAAGCCAAGGATGCTTCGATAGCAAGAGGCGCTTATCATTTCTATGATCCAAGATTAAGCGGAAAACAACAAGCCAAACACTTCATCAAAACAGTAAAACTGGAGAAAGGTGATCTGCCTCCTGTATTGGATATTGAAGTAATAAAAGGAGTAAGTACAAAAAAACTTAGAAAAGAACTCAAGATCTGGCTAAAAGAGGTAGAAGACCATTATAAGATTCAACCGATTATTTACAGTAACGCTGCATTTTATGAGAAATATTTAGGTGAAGAGTTTGATAGTTACCCTCTTTGGGTGGCTCATTATAAAGAACCTGTGCAGCCACGCATCAAAAGAAACTGGGCTTTCTGGCAACATAGTGACCAGGGACGTGTAAATGGAATTGCTGCAGCCGTGGATTTTAATGTGTTCAACGGAGATTCTACTGCATTCAATGCACTACTTTTAAAGTAGAATAGATATTTATGGAACCTGATGCAAGAGTGTTTCTTGTTCGTATTACCAAATCCATTTCAATGACCATTCTCTGGATGCTCATTAACATGACATTTGGTATCTACTTCAACTTTGCTTTCGTTCAATCATCAATATCTATCGGTAATATTATTTTCTACTTATTTTTTCTTGGAAGTTTTACAGCACTCATCTGGTACCTGTTAAAACTTTGGAAACAACCCCTACAAGCGTAACTTTCTTTAGAGCTTATCGTTCAGTAACAGAAATATGCTGTTGATTCTATATATTCATGCCTCCAACTAAAACTAATGCGTATTAAAAACATTTCTAAATGGACTGTCATTATCGGTACATTATTAATATGGACTGTAAAATTTCTCATCAGGCCTTTTGTACATATCCCCGATTTTTATAAACCCATACTTGGTTTGACACCAAATCTCATCGGTTCATTTATTTTACCCTTCGGTGCATGCTGGCTATTTACCTGGGCATTCGGAATGAGAACGATCAAAGAATTAAAAATTGCATGTTGGTTTGGTTTGATACTCGTAGTAATTAATGAATACCTCCAACTAATTCCATTCTTTGGAAGAACCTTCGATTATCTTGATATCTTATCATCATTCATCGGTGTATTCTTTGGCTACATCACTTATGCAGCATTGATGATAAAATGGCAATACCAAACTTATCCATAATTTTTTTTGATATAGAAGCCTGTGCTACTATTGAGCTTTTGTTGTGTCACTCACTTGTACTGTAACAATCACTTCAGCTTCGCTTAATTTGGCTGTATGGAATACATAACTCACCTGCAGAAAGATAAAAAACTTGCAAAAATTCTGGGAACAGAAGTGCATGAATTAAAGCTGCACAAGAATATTCCATTACGTTTAATGGCAAGCATAATGAGCCAGCAACTCAGTACCAAAGTAGCTGCCGTTATTTACAAAAGATTTCTGGAATTGTACAATGGAAAAGAACCAAAACCGCAACAAGTATTAGATACACCTTTTGAAAAATTAAGAGGAATCGGTTTATCAAATGCTAAAGTAAGTTACGTACAAAATGTAGCCAGCTTTTGCATTGAACATAACATCACAGATAAAAAGCTTTTGTCGATGAGCAATGAAGAAATCATTGAATTGCTCACACAGATTAAAGGTGTTGGCAGGTGGACTGTTGAGATGCTGCTAATGTTTACTTTAGGAAGAGAGGATGTTTTTGCACCTGACGATTTGGGTATTCAGCAAGCCATGATAAAAACATATAAACTTAACAACAGCAATAAAAAAGAACTGAGAGAAAAAATGATAAAGCTCTCAGAAAAATGGAAGCCTTACAGAACTTATGCATGTCTACACTTATGGAAATGGAAAGACACTCCACAACCAACTCAATAAGGAAAACCAAACAGCATAAACGGAGCCCAATGTGCAGGATCAGGATTATCTTTCTTAAACTGCAATATTGCTTTTCTTAAATGAGATGCCGGATAAAAATAAAGCTCCTCAGTGGTTAGTGTTCTTACAAAGTTGGTCATTAATTTTTTCGTCGCTGTATCATCAACGCTCCATAAACTCATCACTGTATGGTCAATGCCAGCTTTATAAAATGCTCTGCCAATACCAATAAAGCCTGCATCATAAATTTTTCCAACTCCTGTCTGGCATGCACTTAAAATTGCTATTGATGCAGCTTGCTCAAACTTTTCATTCTGAATATTCTTTGCTGTCCATAAACCTTTCGGATAAATTGAATCAGGTGCAAAAGCAAGAAAACTACCAGCCAATCCTTTTTCCAGATCTGCATAACCATGAGTGGCAAAATACAGGAAGTTAGATCGTTTTGCTTTAGTCAAAACTTTCGTAAGCGTTGCATCTTTTCCCGTAATTGGTTTTGTATTCACCATTGCAGCTACTGAATCAGCTTCTTCTTCAGCTCCGGGTAAAGGGGAAAGATCGTAATCTTTGTCTGTTGTGTACTTCGGATTACCCACAACAACAGGATTCTCCGGTTCTAACACCAATGGTTTTCCAATGTAGTTTCGATATTCTTTCATTGGCATAGCAAGGTTACATAGATGAGGAGCAATGGAAACTGATGCACTATCTATTAAATAACCATTACTAAAGGGCTTTAGCATGTACAAAGGAAACTGGCTGATGTTGAATTCCGGTATAATAATCAGATGCTTTATACCGGAAAGATTATTTCTAATGTATCCTGGAAATAAATAGTCTGTTGCAATTTTGATGCTTTCATCAATGCCTGGTCTTTGAAGTGAATCTTTCTTTTTAATAGTCACCCCTCTGTTCTTTGCATTTCGTGAAGCAAGAAGCAAATCAACTTTTAATGCTTGTCTTAAATCAACTTCAGCTTTGATGAGTTGTTCTTTCTTAATGGATGCAACATGATAAACTAATCTGTCTTTATGCAGCAGCCATGTTCTTAAAGAATCTTCATTATAGCTATAAAATAGAATTCCCAACCTATTTTTTAAAGTGCCATAACCATTCAACATCTGTGTTACTTCTTTGTAGGGATCAGTCATATCCTCACAAACAAAAGACGCTCCTCTTACTGCATACAAGTCCCGAAGCTTGTCTACGCTTTTAAGATAATACTTATTGAATGAATTGATGGTATCTGACTGTGCAAATACACTTGAACACAACAATAACGATACAAGCACTACCAATGGTTTTTTAAACAATAGCATAAGGTGAACAAAAAAGCTCTACCGAAAGTAGAGCTTTTCATTTATAACTGCGATACCGCTATTTAACGATCTTCAGTTCGTTAATGATGTTTTTCGCACCACCCAACTTATCAATCACCCACAACACATAACGTATATCAACATTAATTGTTCTGTTGAGGTCTTTATCAAAAGCGATCTTATGGCTTAATGCTTCATAATTACCATCGAAAGCCAATCCAATCAACTCACCATTTGCATTTAATACTGGTGAACCTGAATTACCTCCGGTAATGTCATTTGAAGTAATAAAACCAACAACAATATCATTTTCTTTCTTGTCTATGTACTGGCCAAAATCTCTTGCCTTGTACTTTTCAATCAGATTTTGCGGCAGGTCGAATTCATAATCACCAGGAACATATTTTTCCATCATTCCTTTCATTGTTGTTACATAATCGTACTGCACACCATCTCTTGGGCTATAGCTACTAACATCACCATAAGATAAACGCATTGTGAAGTTTGCATCAGGATACATCTTTGCTGCTTTCTTTGGATCCATAGCCATAACACCTTTTAAATACGATCTTGCCAAATCAGCATTAGTAGTAGTAAAGGCTTGGTATTTTGGAAGAATATTGCTGTTGAAATGGGAAACAAATGTTCCGGCAAATTTGACAGCAGGATCCTTTCTTATATGGTCTTCATCTGCATCATCAACAAACCTTCTCCATTTCTTATCATCTAGGATAATGGTGTTATTAAATATGCTTGCCGCAAATTTTCTATACGCCTCAGTACCTGTTCCATATTCATTATCGAAAGAAGAGAAGAAGCCTGCAGGATGTTGAGAAGGGTCAATATCTGTTCTATACATCATTAATACATCTGCCAGAATTTTTTCATCACTGATCCTGTTTTCTGAAGCAATAAATGTTGCTCTTGCTCTGTCTGCTGCTTTTAATGCAGAATCGATCTTCTCTTTTGAAGTTCCTTTTGTGTTCATTAACGTATCAAGACTAAGCAATGAAGCTGCAAATTTAATCAATGGAGAACCTAAAATACCTTCTGTATGATACACACGACTCCTAGCATAAGGCTTCCAAGCTGTATAATTTGTATTGTATTGATTGAAGATGTTCTCATACTCTGGATTTCCTTTAGCCCATTTTAAAAAAGCTTCTTCCTGTTTTGTTTTTTGACCGTACACATCGTACTTCAACAATTGTTTTGTTTCTCCATCAAAGAATTTCCAATAGTTAGCGATGGATGCATAGTCTGAAGAAAGCTGAAGTTTAGTTGCAGGATCTTTTACCATTTCTTCATGCATGTACTTCAAACGCATGTCACGAAGTTTTACTAAAGTGGGATTGTTGATCTCTGTTGCAAGATTAACACCCATTGAAGTCTCATAACGGTTAGTACCACCTGGATAACCAAAGATCATTGCAAAATCTCCCTGCTTAACACCTTTGATGCTTACCGGAAGAAAATATTTTGCTTTATACGGAACATTGTCTGCACTATATCTTGCAGGCTTTCCATCTTTGCTCATATATACACGAAACACAGAAAAATCTCCTGTATGACGAGGCCATTCCCAGTTATCCGTATCACCACCAAATTTTCCAATGCTTTCCGGAGGAGTTCCAACTAACCTGATGTCACGATACACATCATATACATAAAGGAAATATTGGTTACCGGCAAACATTGATGCCACAACAGCTGTTTTAAATTCATCTCCTTTAATTACTTCATTAACAATCTCTGCATTTACCTGGTTGAACTTTGCCGTTCTTTCAGTTCCATTCAGATTACCCAAAGCTGTCATCACTCTTTTGGTAACATCTTCTATCCTGTTTAAAAAACGAACGGTAAGGTTTGTCTGAATTTCCTGTTTATGATCTGCAGCCCAGAAACCATCTTTTAAATAATTGTTCTGAACAGAAGATGCAGAAGCAATTGCACCATAACCACAATGGTGATTGGTAAAGATCAATCCTTTTGAAGAAACGATCTCTCCCGTACAGCCATTTCCGAAAATGATGATAGCATCTTTAATTGAGGCTTTGTTAGCAGAATACAACTGATCTGCTTTTAGTTTGAGGCCTTTTTTAACCATATCACCATACACTTGCTTACCCAATAAAAGTGGTAGCCACATTCCTTCGTCAGCCTGGGAACGAAGAATAGTAAATAATAATGCAATCGAAAGAAAGAACTTTTTCATGTGCCTGAAATTTTAAGATTGATTTGCTGAGCTGTTACAGCAAAAATTGGGCAACAAAGTAATAACAAGTTTGATTACCGAAAATGATTAAAAACAGAAGGCACAGAAATTAAAAACCCTTCGAAAGAAGGGCTCTTAAAAAATTATCTAGAAGGAATTACCAATTTTATATCTCGCTTTAACATCTGGTCACGGTTGGCCATTTCCCATGCTGTATAAAATACAAGTTTGGTTCGCTTTTCCATCAGATTGAAATTGATCTTTTCAATTGTATCGGATGGTCTGTGATAATCGGCATGTGTACCATTGAAGTAAAAGATGATTGGTACACCTTTTCTTGCAAAATTGTAATGATCGGAACGATAGTAATAACGATTAGGATCTGACACATCAGTAAACCTCCTGTCAAGTTCCATTTTTACGTACTTATTGTTCACTGAGTCGGTAATTGGTCTCAGATCACTGCTAAGCTTATCATCACCTATCACATAAACATAGTTCAAAGAATCTCCTGTGTATTTAGGATCAATTCTGCCTATCATATCTATATTCAGATCCACAGTTGTTTTTTCCAAAGGAAATATAGGGTTATCGCTATAAAATTCAGAACCCCACAGACCATATTCTTCACCTGAAACAGCCATGAAAACAATACTTCTTCTTGGTCCGTGGCCTTTCTTTTTTGCTTTAGCAAATGCTTCAGCAATTTCTATGATAGCAGTTGTGCCTGAACCATCATCATCTGCTCCGTAATTAATCACACCATCAGCGGTTTTGCCAATGTGATCATAATGAGCTGTTAGAAAAACGTACTCATCTTTACGATCAGTACCTGGCAATAACCCAAGAACGTTAGTGCTTTCTAAAGTGATCTTTTGCTTGGCAATATTAATAGAAGTATTTGTGGGATATGTTTCTTTTGCAAGCGATACTAAGGAAGCAGAATCAAGGCCACTTTTATTTAGCATTTGTGCTGCAGTGTTGTATGAAACAGTGATATATGGAAACTCAGCATTGGCATTTTTATACAAACCACTCTTTGAAGAAAAAGGTGTTCGTCTTGGAAAACTCTTACTTACTACAATAATTCCTTTTGCTTCTCTTCTTCTCAGCTGTGCAACTTTTAAACGCATAGCAGCAAAACCTGACTCATCAATCATCACCCATTTTCCTGCAACAGGTAAATTGGTCGTATCTAATGAACCTGTTCCGGCAAAATAAATATTGTTTATTGCAAATGAACCTGAAGGAACGCTTGTTACTGTAAAGTTGTAATCTTTACCTATATCTAAAGTCTTTCCATTAGCGACGAATGAATGAGATATAACGCTATCCTGGTACACATTAAATACCTGTTCATAGCTGTTACCATTTCCCGGCAACAGATCAAGATCTTTAAACTGGCCAATGATATATGCTGCAGCTTTTCTTTGACCTTCTGTAGCAGTACCTCTGCCTTCCATTTCAGCAGAAGCAATAACGGATAGTTTTTTCTTGAGGTCTTTTACTTTGATGGTTTCTCCATACTTCCGGATCTTCTTTTCTTTAACCTGTGCTGTTGCAGCGAAAGATGCAAACAGGATAAGTGGTAATAATAGTCTCTTCATTTTTTTAACAGGCGATTTTATTTACTCTATTCTCATGACGACCAGCTTCAAAAGCTGTATTCATAAAATTCTCAATCATTTCTATGGCGTAATGCAGTGCAACAAAACGTGCAGGTAATGAAATTATGTTGGCATTATTGTGTTGACGAGCCAATTTCGCTACATCGTTGTTCCAACAAAGAGCTGATCGAATGCCCTGGTGTTTGTTGGCTGTAATGTTTACACCATTGGCACTTCCACAGATCAAAATACCAAATGCAGTTTCACCGTTTTCTACACTTGATGCTGTTGGATGAGCAAAATCAGGATAATCAACTGACTCTACCGAATGTGTTCCAAAGTCTTTTACTGTGTAGCCTTTATCTTTCAGCCATTTGATGATGGATTGTTTGTATTCAAATCCGGCATGATCACAGCCAATGGCTATGGGTTTTGATAAGTCGAAAGAGTTCATGTAGCTGGTATTGGTGAATAAAGATATATTGTACAAGAGTGCGACGCAACGAAAGTTTCATGAACGGTATGCAGCTGACTCAACATTAACTCCACTCTTCTAATTCTTTTTTCTGTTCTTCTTTATATATCCTGGAAGAAATGATCACACCCAGTTCGTATAACAAGAACAATGGAAGAAATACGATAGCCTGACTAACCCAGTCAGGACTTGGAGTAATGATAGCTGCTGCAATTAATATCAGCACAATGGCATATTTACGTTTTGCTTTTAAAAATGAAGGTGTGATAAGACCCACTTTGGTTAATACAAAAGCAAGTACCGGTAATTCAAAAGCGATTCCGCAACCGAGAATGAGATTGGTGAGATTATCGATATAATCTTTGATGGTCGGCAATGTTTTAACCATACCTACTCCACTTATCTGGAAGCTGGCAAGAAAATTAAATGTGAAGGGGCCGAGAATGAAATACCCGAAGGCAGCTCCAAGAAAAAAGAAAAATGAAACCCAGAAGATCACGAACTGGGTATATTTCAATTCTGATGGACGTAAAGCAGGCTTAATAAATTTCCAGAACTCCCAGAAGATGTATGGAAATGCACCTATGATTCCTCCAACAAATGCAATACTGAAAGTGCTGAAGAACTGCCCGCCGAATTCTGTGTTGATCATTTCTACTTTAACGGGCGTCATACACAATGCATCACCTAAGTAAAGAAAATGGCTTAGATCACATAAGGCTTTGTAGCTGACAAAATCAGGCATTATTGGTCCGGCAATGATATTGTCGAACACCCAGTTGATATTAAAGAAAATGAGTATGGCAAAAACCAATACTGCTAACAATGAACGAATGATATGCCACCTAAGTTCTTCGAGATGATCGATGAATGTCATCTCGGCTCTGTCTGGTTTTTGTCTTTTCTTCAGGAACGATACTGCCATGCTTATTTGTAGGTGAGCAAAGGTAAGGTTGCACACGCAAAAAAATTTCCAATATATAAGTATCAATACCTTTGAGGTGATGACAGCGAAACAAAAAATTCTTAGGAAAGTTTATCCGCTTTGGATGTTTTTTACCAATTTGTTAGGCAAACGAAGTTCTACCTATAAAAACAAATCTAACATGAACCCAATAACACCTTTTCATAGCCTGGCTATAACACTAAACAATGGAAATCAGTTGAACTTTTCTGATTTAAAGGGAAAGAAAGTGCTGCTCGTAAACACAGCCAGTGATTGTGGTTACACCAACCAGTATGAGGATCTGCAAAAACTTTATGAAAAATTCCAAGACAAACTGGTGGTGATCGGGTTTCCTGCCAATGATTTCAAAGAGCAGGAAAAAGGCAATGATGAAGAGATCGCTGCTTTTTGTAAACTGAATTATGGTGTCACATTTCCGTTGGCTAAGAAGAGTTCTGTTATTGGAGCTGAGAAAAATGAAGTGTTTAGCTGGCTGAGTGATAAGAATAAAAATGGGTGGAATGAACAGGAGCCAACATGGAATTTCTCAAAATACCTGGTAAATGAAGATGGTGTGCTGATGCAATATTTTGATCCGGGAATTGCTCCGACAGGTAATGAGATCATTTCTTTAATTGAAAATGATCCGGCGAAGTGAGTTATGAATTACCATATGATTTTGTGCTGAGGGAATTATATCCTTTTCGACCTAAGATCAGGAAGATGCTTGGTTGCTATGCATTGATAAAGGAAAAGCAAATTTTGATGTTATTGAGAGATAGAGAATCCCAGCCTGAATTCAATGGTGTATTTGTGGCTACAACACCTGAATACTATGCAGCATTACAGCATGAGATACATATTTCCAAGATGGAATTTGATCTTGATGGTGATGAGAATAGCTGGATATTCATCAGTGAGGACCTGGATGAATTTGAACAGAAAGTAAAAAAGGCCTGTGAGATGATTAAGAAGGGTGATGAGAGAATTGGGAAGTGATTTCTTTTGAGGCTAAGAGATGAAAGAGAACAGAAAAGAGATAAAGAGAGGGAGAAAGGTGATAAAACCGTCCAGGCATTACACTCTCTTTTTCTTCTTACACCTCTTTTTCTCTTAGCCGCTACTGCAGACTACACAGAACATTTCTCATGATAATTGATCAACTCTATCGGTGTTCTCTCTACCTCACATCCTTTGTAAGTTGTTTCCACTTCATCTAAAACAGCTTCTACTTCTCCGATTTCCTTCAGTGTAACTAACCTGTTTCGAAATTCTTTTATACCGGGTAGACCTTTGAGATAATTTGCATAATGTCTTCTCATTTCATTGATGCCAACGATTGGTCCTTTCCACTCAACAGATCTTTGCAAATGTTTTTTACAAACAGCTACCCTTGCTTCAATGGTTGGTAGCGGTAACATTTCACCTGTTGCGAAATAATGTTTGATCTCATTGAATATCCAGGGATAACCAATAGCAGCACGGCCAATCATAATTCCATCAACACCATATCGATTTTTATACTCTAATGCTTTTTGTGGTGAATCAATATCACCGTTACCAAATATTGGAATATTAATACGAGGATTGTTCTTGACTTTGGCAATCAACGTCCAATCAGCTTCACCTTTATACATCTGGCATCTTGTTCTACCATGAATGGCCAAAGCTTTAATGCCAACATCCTGCAAACGTTCTGCAACTTCTTCTATGTTTAAGCTATTCTCATCCCAACCCAATCTTGTTTTAACAGTAACAGGCAGGGAAGTGCTTTTCACTACAGCATCTGTTAAACGAACCATCAGGTCAATATCTTTTAAAACTCCTGCACCTGCACCTCTGCAAGCAACTTTTTTTACCGGGCAACCGAAGTTGATATCAAGCAGATCAGGCTGAACTGTTTCGACAATCTTAGCACTCAATGCCAAAGCTTCTTCATCACCACCAAATATTTGAATGCCAACAGGTCTTTCATATTCGAATATGTCGAGCTTTCTGCGGCTTTTAATAGCATCTCTGATCAAACCTTCGCTGGAAATGAATTCTGTATACATCAGGTCTGCACCATTATCCTTACAAACTGCACGAAAAGGAGGATCACTTACATCTTCCATTGGTGCAAGCAGTAAAGGAAATTCCGGTAACGATATATTGCCAATTTTAACCATGAGTGCTGTTGATGCTGTACCGCTTAAGAAATTTTATTCGTTCAGTTCATTACAATTACTGTAATTCGTGTGCAAATTTACAGTCTTATCTTTCACGCTATGAATTCAAAGCCGAGGATCAGTTATATTTCACAGTTCTTTATTTTGTTAGGATTAGTCGTAGGTGGGTTAATTATCTCATCGATTGCAGTGTTAATCATGTGGAAATTACTAGTTGGTGGAGACCTGATGAACATACAGAAGGATATGATGAATCCTTCTAATGCAAACGTTTTGAAGCTAGTGCAGGTGATTTCGACCTTAATAGGTTTTTGTTTCCCTGCTTTGATCTTTGCAATGATCGTTAATAAAAAACCTGCAAAGCACCTGGGCCTGAAAACAAAATTCAACTGGATACAGGCAGGATTGACTACTTTAATAATGATGGTTGCATTTTATTTAAGCGGATCGCTGGCAGAGTTAACGAATTATATTCCCATATCCGACAGCCTGGAAAAAACTTTTAAGGCATTAGAAAAAACATATACGGAACAGGTAATGCTAATGGCTAATATGAATAGCATTGGAGATTACCTGTTCACACTATTAGTGATAGCTATTGCTCCTGCTTTTTTTGAAGAGCTTTTGTTCAGAGGAGCTTTACAACAATTAATGGTGAATTGGACAAAAAATGCCTGGTTAGGAATTATCATTACCAGTCTTTTATTCAGTGCAATACATTTTTCGTACTATGGCTTTTTATCAAGAACAGCTTTAGGAATTATACTTGGCTTTCTGTTCTACTACAGTAAAAGTCTTTGGCTTCCGATAATAGCTCATTTCATCAATAATGGAGTGGCTGTAACCATGATGTATGTAATGAAACAACAAGGAAAATTGTCTACTGAAATTCTAGAAGAGAAATTTCCTATATGGTGGGGAGTGATTGCTTTAGCTATAATCACTGCCATCTTTATTATTTATAAAAGAGAAAGTAAAAAGTTCGGTAATTATTATGTTGATAATACCGAAACCATTAGCGACAATCCTTTTGAAGATGAACGATATCGCCAACTGGAAAAAATGTAAATGAAAAAGCCTTGAGAAATTCAAGGCTTTTCATTTTTTAGAAACAATATTTTCTTTCTTCAATCAACTTGTCAGCAATTCTTCTTCGTGCCTCTTTGGTATTAAAAGGTTCCACTTTTGTAAAACGCTTAATACCGATGTGCATCATTCTTAACTCATCACCTTCTGCAAAACTGTTCAATGCATCTTTGGCAGATTTATTTATCCTGTCTGCTGCATCATAGATGTACGTTCTCATCATATCAATGTACAGACCATTGGCCTCTTCACCTTTTTGCTCAACCAATTTCATTACTCGTAGTAAAATACTTTCGCAATGGAAAGTTTCTATTGCCATATCTGCAATGTTCATCAGCACTTCCTGTTCCTGGTCAAGCTTCATCATTAGTTTCTGAACAGCAGCACCGGCAGTCATTAAGATCGCTTTCTTAAAGTTACTGATGTACTTTAACTCTTTTGCAAATGCACCTTCATCTTCACTGCCAAAATCAGGAATACTCATCAGTTCTTTTTGAACAGCCATAGCAGGAGTCATCATATCCAATTTTCCTTTCATGGCTCTTTTCAAAGTCATATCAAGTGTGAGCAAACGATTGATCTCGTTTGTTCCTTCATATATCCTGTTGATACGACTATCCCGATAGGCTTTTGCAATTTCATACTCTTCACTAAAACCATTACCGCCATGTACCTGGACACCTTCATCTACCACAAAATCCAATACCTCACTTCCAAACACTTTTAAGATCGCACATTCAATTGCATACTCTTCAGCAGCACCCAATAAAGCTTCGTTGAAAGGCTTGCCATTATCGACTAATTCCTTTTCTTTATCATCAATCCATTTGGCAGTACGATACAAACCTGATTCTGCTACCCAAATCCTGATAGCCATCTCTGCAAGTTTATTTTTAATAGCACCAAAGTTTGAGATGGGCTGTTTAAATTGCTCTCTCGTTGCAGCATATTGTATGGTTGCAGTTGTTGCTCTTTTACTTCCACCCAAACATGCAGCACAAAGTTTTAATCGACCGATGTTAAGAATATTGAAAGCAATCACATGACCTTTACCAATCTCACCTAAAACATTCTCAGCCGGCACTTTACAATCCTGGAAATACAATTGAACAGTTGACGATCCTTTAATGCCCATCTTATGTTCTTCCGGACCTTGGGTAAATCCTTCAAAACCTCTTTCTACGATGAATGCAGTAAACTTATCGCCATCAATTTTTGCGAAGACAGTATAAACATCTGCAAAACCACCATTTGTTATCCAGCATTTTTGCCCGTTAAGCAAATAATATTTTCCATCATCACTCAGCTTAGCAGTTGTTTTTGCACTTAATGCATCGCTACCACTGTTTGGCTCAGTTAAACCATAAGCACCTTTCCATTCACCACTGGCAAGTTTGGGAATGTATTTTTCTTTTTGAGCTTCCGTACCAAAATATAAAATAGGTAATGAACCAATACCTGTATGAGCTGCCAGTGCTACAGAGAATGAATGACCACCACCGAGTGCTTCAGTAACAATCGTTGATGTAATAAAGTCTTTACCCAAGCCTCCATATTGCTCAGGAAAAGCTGTTGCCAATAAACCCTGCTCACCAGCTTTCTCCATCAGGCTTTGCATTAAGCCCGGTTCCATTTTATCAATCTTTTCATAGTTGGGTACAACTTCCGAGTCAAGAAATTGTGTACACATATCCATGATCATCTGATGCTCTTCATTAAAATCTTCCGGTATAAAAGTTTCGGCTGCTGCACTTTCTTTGATCAGCCATTCTCCACCTTTTAAAACTGAAGACTGCATTGTTGTACTCATAGAAAAGGTTTTAAAATTTTTATTTATGATACAGGCATTTGTATTTCATGGCATCGTCTGTTGCGTCGCAATCACTTCATCATCGGAACATTGTGCAACATCCCTACTTGAGATTATCATACACTTTCTGCAAAACATTTTTCACCAGTTCTATTTCTTCCCTGTTTACACCTACCAACGCTTCATCCATTGTTTCATTGGCTATCTCTAAAGTTTTATCCTGAAGATCCCTGGCACTATCCGTTAAACAAACCATGTTAATCCTTTTATCTTCTGCTGATGAAACTCTTTTAACCAACTTCTGCTTCTCAAGATTATCGATCAATCGTGTAATGCTTGGCTTATCTCTGAAAGTTCTGTTGCATAATTCCTGCTGACTCAAACAATCTTCCTTCCATAAATGATAAAGAATGCTCCACTGTTCAATGGTAATATCAAGACCGGCAGCCCTGAAGTTCTTTTGCAATCTTCTTGCCACGGCTGTTGAGGCCATACCAGTGATAACACTGTATAATTCCCCTCTCTTGAAATGAATTCCTGTCATATAGTTGTTTATGCAACTATTTCAAAGTAAATTCGTTTTTTTGAATCTGCAAAGATTTTTATACGTGTTTTTTATTGATGGAAAGCCATTTGCTGCCATATAAGCACTCTTTTGTCCACTACCTCAAATTTGGACACGGAACTAAGTTTCTTTTCTGCTTTCATGGGTATGGTGAAGATGCACAAAGCTTTAGTTTTTTAAGAACAGCTTTGGGAAATGACTATACATTAATAGCCATGGATTTTCCATATCACGGTAAAACAGAATGGAATGAAGGACTTGATTTCACACCTGATGACCTGCAGCTGATCATTAATAGTATTATTCCGCTGGAACTGCAAACAATTTCACTTCTTGGTTACAGCATGGGTGGAAGAATTGCTTTGGCCATGTTACAACACATTCCAGCGAAAATTGAACGAGTTGTGTTGGTTGCACCTGATGGATTGCATAAGAATTTCTGGTATTGGTTCTCTACTCAAACAAGTGTCGGAAACAAACTCTTTGATTACACAATGAAAAAGCCGCATTGGTTTTTTTCAGGAATGACTTTCTTAAAAACATTCAGGCTTCTGAATAAGAGCATCTTCAAATTTGCACATGCTTACTTAGATGACAAAGCTGAAAGAGAAATGTTATACAAACGCTGGACGACCATGCGAAAATTTCTGCCTGATGCGTCTTTGATAACATCGGCTTTGAAACAATTTCAAATACCGCTAAGAATGTTGTTTGGCAGTTACGACAGGGTGATTCTTGCAGAAAGATCAACCAGTCTTGATAAAGCAAACGATACCATCACTGTTAAAAAAATAAAAGCGGGCCACCAGTTATTGAAAGTAAAATACAGCAAAGACATCGCTGCACTTTTCTATGAATAAATAGTTTTCTTTGCTTTGATGTGGCAAATCGTTTTCATTATTGTTATTACACTATTTACCGGTGGTTACATTGCACTGATCCTATATTATCATAACCTTTTCAGCAGGTTAAAGCCATTTCAACTTCAGAACATCGCTTGCAAAACAAAATTCTCAGTTGTTATTCCTGCCAGGAATGAAGAAGAAAGCATTGGAATTTGCATACGATCTATCTATCAAAATAATTACCCGGCACATTTGTTTGAAGTGATTGTGATCGATGATCATTCAATTGATAATACGTCTGTAGTAGTAGCTGAATTACAGGAAAAATTTGCAACACTAAAACTTATTCGTCTTGCAGAAACCATAAATGGCAAGTTATTAAATGCCTATAAAAAGAAGGCGATTGAAACGGCTATCTCACAAACTTCCGGTGATTGGATCATAACAACAGATGCTGATTGTATTGTACCAAACGAATGGTTCAATAGCTACGACAACTATATTCAGCAACATGAACCAACCTTAGTTGCAGGTCCGGTCAAGTTTAAAAACTCAGGCAGCTTCGTTTCAATATTTCAATGTCT
Organism: Bacteroidota bacterium; assembly: GCA_023386555.1. Lineage (GTDB taxonomy): Bacteria > Bacteroidota > Bacteroidia > Chitinophagales > Chitinophagaceae > JAEZDC01. The sequence continues at coordinate 253,522 of JAEWJK010000001.1, forward strand.
TGATTTTTTAAGTCTGCAAGGCATCACTGCAGCTGCAGTTTCGGCGAACAAACACAGCATGTGTAACGGAGCCAATCTTGCTTATCAAAAGTCTGCATTTTTTGAAGTGAATGGTTTTAAAGGAATAGATAATGTTGCCAGTGGAGATGATATGCTGCTAATGCATAAGATGAAAAAAAGATTTCCGGGTAAGCTTGGATACCTTTTTAGTTCAGATGCAATTGTTAGTACTACACCAATGCCTGACTGGAAAAGTTTCTTTAATCAAAGAATTCGCTGGGCAAGTAAAGCTGAAAAGTATGATGACAAAAGTATTATTGCAGTGCTGGCTCTTGTATATTTTTATAACCTGTTCTTATTAGTTTTAGGCATCCTTAGTTTTATTGATGTCTTTTATTGCTACCTCCTGATTGTTTCGCTGATTGGTAAAACAATAGTTGAGTTGAGCTTTATGTTTTCTATTGCTGCATTTTACAGAGAGAAACAGCTACTTTGGTGGTTTCCTGTGATGCAGCCTTTTCATATAACATATATGGTTGTAGCAGGATGGCTGGGCAAATTTGGAAGTTATAAATGGAAAGGTAGAAAGGTGAAATAATTAATAAGATGATCTGTTAATTGATATGATGTCAGCACCAATACAATCTTTATTCTGGAAACGCCTTAAAAAAAATAAAGGTGCTCTTGCAGGTGTTGTTGTAATCATACTTTCATTCCTGTTGTTTCTATTTGCTTATGTGGTTGCTCCTGATAATACGCCTTATGCAAACACGATTATTCCTGAAATTGGAAGTAAAAAGCCGGGTTATTCCATTCAGTTATTGCAGGTGAAAAAAGAAACAACAATTGAATCGAGAAGTTTTATTTCTACGCTTATCAATGGAAAAGAAAGTAGTTATCATCTTGTTCCGATCAATAGTTATCAGAAAGCCGGAGACAGCATTATCGTTCAAAAATTTGTGGATGAAGGAATAGCTGAAAGACAATCATTCCATATTTTTCAATTAGCTGAAGAACCAGTTGTAAAGAGAGTTTATCATGTAGGAACAGATAAATTCGGAAGAGATATTTTAAGTCGTTTGATCGTTGGCGTTAGAGTGAGTTTAAGTGTTGGCTTTATAGCTGTATTGATATCATTAACAATCGGAATTTTATTAGGCTCTCTTGCAGGATACTTCAGAGGACGGATAGATGATGTGGTCATGTGGCTTATTAATGTTATATGGAGTATTCCTACTTTATTGTTAGTCTTTGCTATAACACTTGCTCTTGGAAAAGGTTTCTGGCAGGTTTTTATTGCTGTTGGATTAACCATGTGGGTGAATGTTGCAAGACTTGTTCGTGGACAGGTTTTGGCAGCACGAGAAATGGAATACGTGGAAGCTGCAAGAGCATTGGGCTTTTCTAATGGAAGGATCATATTCAATCATATTCTGCCGAATATTTTAGGCCCGGTGATGGTAATTGCTGCCAGTAATTTCGCTTCTGCCATTGTCATTGAAGCAGGATTGAGTTTTCTCGGTGTTGGTGTTCAGCCACCACAACCAAGCTGGGGCTTAATGATCAAAGAGAATTATAATTTCATCATCACTAATAATCCTATGTTGGCATTAGCTCCGGGAATTGCTATTATGTTATTGGTGCTTGCATTTAATTTGTTTGGAAATGGACTGAGGGATGCTTTGAATGTGAAGGCGAAGTTGTGATTTACCATAAAGGCATATAGAGGATATAAAACCAAAATAAATTCCATGGCCAAACTAGCACAAATAAAAACCAAACCAAATGATGCAAGTGTTGAATCATTTATTGCTTCGGTTGCTGATGAACAAAAGCGAAAAGACAGCTTGACCATTATTAAGATGATGGAAAAAGCTACAAAAGAAAAACCAAAGATGTGGGGTAGCACTATGATAGGCTTTGGTAATATGATTTATAAAAGTCCGACGACAGGAAGAGAAGTAGAATGGTTTAAGATTGGATTTTCGCCAAGGAAAGCAAATCTTTCTTTACATCTTACGATAGACATAAAAGCACAGGCTGAGGCTTTGCAAAAACTAGGTAAACATAAAACGGGAGCAGGATGTCTTTATATTAATAAGCTGGAAGATGTTGATATAAAAGTGCTGGAGCAAATGATCAAAACTTCATTAAAACATAAATAGGAGTATTCATTGTTCAATCAAGGCAAGAACGTTGAAGTGAGTGACACAACAAAAGTTAAATAGTAGCACTACAGTTAAGTAAATAATAATCTAAGCATGCATGCTTCGAGAGCCTCAGCATGACATTCAACTTTAAAAGACATCACTCAACTTTCACCAAATCTTTCAGTTCAATGATCTCAAGATCTTTACTGGCCGGACCGGTAATAACTTTTCCATCGGCAGTATATCTTGCGCCATGACAAGGACAATCCCAACTCTTCTCACTAGTGTTCCATTGCACAATACATTTTGCATGAGTGCAAACAGGATTTACTGCATGAAGACTTCCTCTTTCATCACGGTATAAAGCAATCGATTCACCTTCATATTTTACCACCTTACCTTCACCTTTAGCAATCTCAACAAGACTTTCAATCTTTTCTTTGGACATCCGTTTTCCGATGAATTCCTTCACCACATCAGCATTTTCTTTTATGAAATTGGTGAAGCCGGCAACAGGCTTAATTCTATTCGGACTGAAAAGATCTTTGTATTCACTATTGCCTGTTGTTAACAGATCAGTTAACAATCTTGAAGCGACATGAGAATAAGTCATACCATTTCCACTGAAGCCAGTTGCTACAAAAACATTGTCAGTAAATCCAGGTAAATGACCAATGTAGGGAAGTCCGTCTGAAGGTTCAAAATATTCTGAAGACCATTTGAAAGAAACTTCATCTATATCGTAATACTTACTCAGATAACTGTCAAGTTTTGAGAAACAGAAATCTGTATTCTCGTTATGTCCTGTTTTATGATCTTCACCACCAGCAATTAAATATTTTGTTCCATTCACTTCCTGTGTTCTGAAGTAATGATAAGGATCGTGCATATCATACACCAATGCATCGGGATATTTGCCATCAGCAAGTTTAACAGCCAATGCATAACTTCTGTAAGGAGCATTCCTGAAATGTAATAAATTAATGCCTGGAGGAATGTGCGTAGCAAAGATCATTTTCCTTGCACGGATCACTCCGAGATTTGTTTTTGCTTCTGCAAGACCATTGCTTTCGAAGCTTTCTAATTTGCAATTCTGCACAATATGACCACCGGCATTTTCATAAGCTTCTGCAAGGCCGTATAAATATTTAGATGCATGAAACTGTGCCTGTCCTGAAAACTTCGCAGCTTTTTCAAAAGGTATTGGAACAGGAATTTCCTTAGTATAATCAATGCTTAAACCCGCTTTCTTTGATGCCTCAACTGTTTTATCTAACGCTTCAGATTGTTTTGCATTTTGCGAATACACATAACCATCTTTGTAACTGAAGCCACAATCAATATTATACTCTTCTACATTTTTTTTGATGGAGGCAATTGCTTCACTGGTTGCTTTAAAAACGAGCTGTGCATTGTTTTCCCCGAAATCTTTTTCAATTTGATCGTATGGGGTATCGAGAAAAGTATTCAAATGAGCTGTGGTTCCACCTGTAGTTCCAAAACCAATGGTACAGGCTTCGATCAACAAACATTGTTTTCCTGCCTTCTGTAATTCTAAAGCGGTTGACAATCCTGTGATTCCTCCACCAACGATGAGTACATCAACAATTTTTTCGGGAACGATCTTGTGTTTGGGTAGATAAACAGGCATGGCATCCTGCCATAAACTTTTGTTGGCACCGTCTCTATGCATAGCAATCATTTTGCTAACATCTGGAAAAACTATGCCTATGTTAATGGGTTATCGCTTGTTGATGATGTGTTGACCACTTTTTTAATTACTGTATCAAGTTCTTTGCAGGATTGCTCCATGTGATTGATGAGTTCTTCAGGAGGTTTTTCTTCTTTTTCAGTGTGTTTTATGAGGTTAATGATTCCCAGGATATTTGCTAAAGGTCTTCTTACTTCATGAGATTGTATCCAGGCTACTTCTTTTAATTTTCTCACCTGCTCTTTTATTTGATTCTCTGATTCTTTTCGTTGTGTTACATCCCTTGCAAAACATCCTACACCAAATATTTCATTGTTTTCGTTGTATATAGGATTAAGTATGATCTCATAAAATTCTGTCAGGCCGTCTTTTTTTACCTCTTGTTCCACTTTCATACTTTTACCTGCGAAAGCTTCGTTGAAATATAATGTCCAGTTTTCGGTAAGGCCTGTATTGGGTAATTGAGAAACATCTACTGTTCGTGATAATTCAATATCAAAACCCAGAAATTGCCTGAATTTATTTTTAAAAGCTTCATTCGCAGTTACGATTTTTCCCTGGCTATCAATCATCCAAATAAGATCATCCGAATTATTTATTAAACCATTGAGTTTGGTTTCTGTGGTTTGTGCTTTTTGCTGAGCCTGAATTTGCTCATTCATGTTTATTGCCAATACCACTCTTGCATTATGATTACCGAAAGTAGTACTGTGAGAAGTTATCCTAACATAAAAACGTTTTCCATGTTTATCCATGTGTTTCCATATCCCTGAATCATGATAAGGTTTATCTTCAATCTTAGGCAGGAACATAAGTATGGCTTCTTTTTCTTCAGGTGGTCTTATCTGGGTCATATTCATTCGCCTGAATTCTTCATAGGTATATTTGTATTGATCTAAGGCAGCATCATTAACTGCCAGGAATTTTAATGTATTTGTATCGTACACATACATGGGGTGGGGATTATCTCTAAACAATTGTCGATACTCACTCTCACTTCTAGCTATACGTTTATAATAGTGCTTTGAAACAAAAAATAAAATAAATGCAGTGATGAATACGAAAACAAACCCTTTAATGGTTTGAGCCGTTGTTAACAGGTTTTCAGGGATGCAAATTTCTACAAACCAATCACTGAGTAATATCCACAGTAATGCAAGCATTAAATATAAAAGGGATATTCTTAATGGGTAGGTTTTCATTCTGAGAATGGATATACCTACAAGTTACAAGAAGTAATTTAAACAATCAACTTAGATGCCTTAACAGCAAAATTAAAATGAGGCTTCAGCTATACGTTTGAGAGTATTATTTCGCTTTATTAATAGATTCTTCAAATAAGATTTAAGAAACAGCCAGTCAACTAAACTTCCAAGTAATCCATAAGGAGACTTAAACTTGAATACATCTTTCATTTCCGTTCCACCAGCTATAGTTTTAAAGTAATGATCGTGTTCCATCAATTTAAAATCTCCCTCGATCATTATATCTCTAAAATAATATGGAGCATCCATTGAAGTGATCTTAGAAGTAAGCTTCCTTACTTTAAAAAGATGTTGGGCTTGCCAGGTTACAGTTTCACCTTGTTCTATAAGTCCGGAAATTTTTCCCGCAATTGCTTTCTCGTTTGTATGCTGCATGCTTTGCTGATGAAGATCAATACTTCGTGAAAGATAAAATACTTTTTGCATCGGAGCTTTTATCTCAGTAATGAGCACAATAACAGGCATACACAGATAAGTGGTTATGCAAAAGGAAACTTAACCACTTTAGCTTTTACAGGAGTGTTTCTTATATCAATAAATATTTCAGTATCCAATCCTGCATTTTCTAAAGTAACATAACCAAGACCCACAGCTTTATTGAGAGAAGGTGATTGAGTTCCACTGGTTACTTTTCCGATCTCATTTCCTGAAGCGTCTTTGATAATGTAATCGTGTCTTGGAATACCACGATCAATCATTTCAAAGCCTACCAGTTTTCTTTTGATACCATTGGCTTTTAATTGTTCAAGTTTTTCTTTGGCGGTGAAATGTGTTGACTTATTCAATTTAGTGATCCATCCCAATCCAGCTTCTAACGGTGAAGTAGTATCATCAATATCATTTCCATATAAACAATAGCCCATTTCCAATCTTAATGTATCTCTTGCAGCGAGACCTATTGGTTTTATTCCCTGGGCTGATCCTGCTTCAAAGATGGCATCCCAAATTTTGTTGGCATTATCATTCTCATCTTCAAAATATATCTCAACACCACCACTACCGGTATAACCTGTTGCACTGATTAGTACATTATCTACACCTGCGAAAGTACCTTTTACAAAAGTGTAATATTTAAGATTCATTATATCCAGCTCAGTTAACGGCTGTAAAATCTTCGTTGCATTCGGACCTTGAATAGCTAGCAAGCAAGTTTTATCGCTGATGTTGTGCATCTCAACATTCTTTGTATTATGCTTGCTAATCCAATTCCAGTCTTTTTCAATGTTAGAAGCATTCACCACCAACATGTACACTTTGTTCTCTTCAATACAATAAACAATAAGATCATCTACTATACCGCCATTCTCATTTGTTAAGCAACTATACTGTGCCTGCCCATTTTTTATTTTTGATGCATCATTTGTAGTTACACGTTGAATAAGATCGAGAGCATTTTCACCCTTCAACATAAATTCTCCCATATGGCTCACATCAAAAACACCGGCATTTTTTCTTACCGTTGCATGCTCATCATTAATGCTTGTATAACTGATCGGCATATTATATCCTGCAAAAGCTGCCATTTTAGCTCCGAGTGCAATATGCTTGTGTGTGAAAGGTGTATTTTTCATGATGTGAAATTAGGTCGCAAAAATAGGAGAAGTAACTAAGAGCATAAAAACAAAAGCAACAGGGCTACTGTTGCTTTGCAAATTATATTTCAGACTTTTCTCCTTGCAATTATTTTCATTCATGTGATCTTTTTATTGTATAACAAAGCTCATTGGATTCCTGGCAACCCATTATAAAATTGGCAGGCAATTTCTGGATCTTTTCTTTTACAAATAAAATTCTTTCACTTCTGGAGGGATTATCGATGCAAAAGAACACATTCATGGTGTCGTTAAATTCATCGCTGCAAGAAGAAAAAGCAAGAATAATAAGGCTTAGGGTTATATACTTTCTCATACCTGTTAGTTTTTAAAAGGGAAGAACCCTCTCCTGTGATCAAGACAGGGTTCTGTTTAACTCCCAACTTCAACCGAGTTTAGCTACCGAAACGCATTAATAAAATATCTGCGGGAACAAAATATACGGTTTGCTTTGTATTAGTTTTTGCCTGTGGCTTTGTATCGTTGGCATCATCAGATGCATCTATAAAAGCTGCAGGTTTGTATTGATAGATGCTGTCAGCCGTTTTTTTCTCCTTCTTTATTCTTTCCAGTTCAATTCTTCTTTCTTCTATTTCCCTTTCAAGCTGTTCAGGAGATTTTCCGTTTGGCACATCTACAGTTTCGCCACTGTTATAACTGTCTTCTCTTCGCTCTTCCTCTTTATCAATTCTTTCAAGGCCTGTTGCAGTCATTATATATACTCTTCCAAGTCTTGCTGAGTAAAATCTTTTATCGTAATCATGACGGTTATATCTTCCACTTTCGAAATTCAGATCGAACAGATCATACCATGCAAGGTTTTCATGTAACAATATTCTTTTGCCTACAGGTACTTCAATAATCAAGGCCACACGCTGGTCTCTGAACTTGGACTGTTTAGTGATGGCAAAACCTTTTTGCATTGAGATCACACTATCCATTTGTGTAATATCAAAGCTGATCTTCTGCATTTTTTCTTCAGCATCAGCAATACCACGACCTCTTGAAATTTTAACTACGTAAGCATGGAATAATGAGTCATCACTTTTTGCAACTTCAACAGTTACTCTTCTTACAAGCATTGAATCTTCATCTTTGGTGAGCATGAATATTTCATCATCATGATCATCATCAAATACATGGTAAGGATAATATTTACCTGGCTCTTCACCCAGTTTTACAGTAAGGGTTTGGGTTGAGGGTTGAGTGATTGAAACAGGAAACTTTTCACTTACTTGCTTGCTGAAGCTGCCACCGATACCTGCCCCTAAACATATTGCACATATCCATCCTAAAGTCCATAATCCTCCGAAGATCCATCCCAGGTAATGTTTACCGGATTGAACTCTCATTACCCTTCTGATGATCCATGTGATCAAACCAATTACAGGTAGAAATATGAATAAGATTATAGTAGGCCATACAAGGAAGTTCTGCCAGAAGCCTTCCAATAAATAATCTTTTAATGGAACAAAGTCAAACCCTTTGATTGATCCTACAATCGTAGCCATCAACATTACGAAAGCAATTACACCGGCTACAACGAGGAAGAATGCTTTGATCAAAACCCCTAACACCTGGAAAAAACGGTTACCACTTTTCTTTCCCATTTGGCTGAAGTCAGTTGTTACCTTCACACCGGCAGAGCCAACTGATTCACCAAACTCTTTACCCCACTGACCAGCTTTTTCGCCAACATCTTTACCCCATTTTTCTGCTCTTGCACCAAAGCCTTTCAGATCTTCCTGGATGGTGTTCTTGATTGTATTCAGATCAACTTTTTCACCTTTCATTTCCAGTTTTTCAGAAGCAGATTTTGCTTCTGGAATTACAGCCCATAATATTATGTACACTATAAATAATGTTCCACCAAATGAACCGAATACTACTGAAGGAAATGGATCAAAATCCCAGAATGCATTTCTTAAGATAGATGTGATGATACCAATCACCAGTGGAAAAGCAAAGATCAATCTTGGTATCCATACAGCTATGTTGAAGTAAGCTGATAAACCACTTGCAACACCTGAGATCACTTTGTCTTCAGGATTGCGGAATAATCTTTTTCTTACTACGTTTCTTTCTAAAGAACGGCTTGGGAGTATGATCCAAAGAAGGATATATAATAAAAAGCCTGCACCAAATCCACCGAAAGTAATGATCGCAAATAGAATTCTTACTAAAGATGAATCTATTCTTAAGTAGTTGGCCACACCACCACACACACCACCAAGCATTTTATCAGTCTCATCTCTGTACAATCTTCCTCTTGGAGCTGCTTCTTCCGTATGCTGGTAGCCAGCACCTGCATTGGATCCTTCACCACCTAACTGTGATTTTACGCTTGATTCTTCTGCCTCAAATTCTTCCGGACGACCCATACTGGCAATGATGGTATTTACATCTTCATCAGTAATAACTGAGTTGCCCTTCTTTAATATCTCGGCAAAAAGTTCTGCGATACGATCTTCTATATCATTTATTATTTCGTCTCTTCCTTCTTCGTTTGCGAAAAATCGGCGAAGGCTTTCAACATACTGTTTTAGTATGTCGTATGCTGCTTCCTCAATGGGAACCACCCTGCCCTGGAAGTTTATGTTTATTACCTTTTTCATTGTGGTTCAGTTTTTTGGTTAAAGTTGGAGTTGGTGCTGTCGATTGGTTGAGTTAGTGCATGTACCGCATCAGCCAGTTCTTTCCAGGTTCTTTCAAGCTCTGCATAGAACTCATGGCCTTTGTCCGTCATTAAAAAATATTTCCGGGGCGGTCCACTATTACTTTCTACCCAACGGTAGGTTAACAAGCCTGCATTCTTTAATCTTGTGAGCAAAGGGTAGAGGGTACCTTCCAGTATATGAAGGTTGGCGGCTTTCATTCTTTCCACGATATCAGAAGGGTAAACTTCTCCCTGCTGAATGATGGACAGGATGCAAAACTCCAATACCCCTTTCCGCATCTGGCTTTGTGTGTTCTGAATATCCATAACCTGGAGTTTTATTGTTTGAATTTTTTTGTCGGCTTTCGGATCCTTGTGGATCTTCAGTTGTGTCACTCACTTGTACTTTTTGAACAATGAGCGACTTTTCAGGATTTAGAAGATCAATCTTCTCTGAATCCTCATTCTCCTGTTCTTCTGAATTCTCCACAGATCAGCAGTACTGAAAGTTTTGGAGCTATCCTGGTTTACATCTGTAGCAACTGTTTCCTTAACCTCTTTTACCATTTGATTCATATGGTCGTTGCTGATTGAAGCGAAGAGGGTGTTGGTTTCTGTTCTCATAAAATGTATTTTAATGTGTTGTGATCTGGTTTTTTGTTTTCTGGGTTTCATTCCCTTTGACAACACAAAGATGGGGGATTATTTGGTACTATGCAACACATAGTAGCATGTTTTTTTTAGTAATCTGCACTCAATAGAACTTAAACAATTGATTTTCAAGAGTATATTGCATTGCATAGTACTGTTTAATATGATGGACGGTAAAATAGAAGGATGAACGTAGCTGATTATAGATGAGAAACCTCAAGTGTGCGACGCAACTACAGCTAAATAGCAGCACAGGCTTATGCTATATAAAAAAAGAGCGGAAGGAGAACCTTCCGCCGATAGTTTCAGGACCAAGGATGAGAAATTTGTACTCTTAGAGATGTACTTCTTAATTCCTTAGTGTAAACGATATAGTTACTGGTATAGTTTAAAGTTGTTATTCCTCACCTTTTTAGAGTATTTGAAAAACTGATGCAGGCATTATTTAAAGTGAACCAGTTTCTCAACTGCTTTCTCTAATGTTTCTTCTTTCTTGGCAAAACAAAAACGAAGCACTTTATCATCTTTACCATGCTTGTAAAATGCAGAAACTGGAATGGTTGCAACTCCATATTCTTTTATCAGTCTTAATGCAAAGTCTTTATCCTTCTCTTCCGAAAGTCCATCGTAACTGTAGCATTGGAAATAACTTCCATGACTTGTCATTGCTTTGAAAGGTGTTGACTTCATCAACCCTGCAAAAAAATCTCTCTTAACCTGGTAAAATTTCGGAAGCGACAAATAAGCTTCTTCATTACTTATATATTCTGCTATTGCAACTTGTTGAGGTGTGTTGCATGTAAAGCAGTTAAACTGGTGAATCTTCCTGAACTCTTTCATTAACTCAACAGAAGAAATGCAATAACCCATTTTCCAACCTGTACAATGATAGGTTTTACCGAATGAAAAAGTAACAAAGCTTCTTTCCAACAAGTCAGGATAACGAAGCATACTAAAATGCGGGATATCATCAAAGATCAAATGCTCATATACTTCATCACTTAAGATGATAATATTTGTGTTTGCTGTAATGGCTCTTAATTGTTCGATATCTTTTTCATTCAACACACTTCCTGTTGGGTTTTGTGGTGTGTTGATCATGATCATTTTTGTTTTACTGGTGATCTTTTGTTTTACTTCTTCCCATGGAATAGAATAATCAGGATACTGCAGGTTAATTAAAACAGCTTTTGCTCCGTTCACTTCTATGTTTGGAATATAACTATCATAACAAGGTTCAAATACAATCACTTCGTCACCTGGTTGCAAGGCAGCAGTAAGTGCAGTATAAATTGCATAAGTAGCACCGGGTGTAATTGTTATTTGGTGGTCGGCATCAATAACAGTTGAATAAAGCTTTTGAACTTTCTCAGCGAGTTTCTCACGAAGCAACGGTAATCCATTCATGTGAGTGTACTGGTTAAAGCCGTTTTTCATTGCTTTGTTTACAAGATCAGTCAACTCATCACTCATTTGAAAATCGGGAAAGCCTTGTCCAAGATTTACTGCATTGTATTCAACAGCCAGCTGGCTCATTACAGTAAAGATGGTAGTACCAATATTGGGCAGTTTTGATTGTAGCTTAATCACAAAAAAGATTTAGCCACAAATATAGCAGCCGAAGAGTTGTTTTTTAAAAGGGCCTAAGGCGGCTAAATGAGGTTGGGGGAAATGGGGGTGTAATTAAGACCTGGAATCAAAAGCGGTACAGCAACATAGAACAGCAGGCAGAATAAAAAGGGATCGTTCGTTATGTTTGCTTTCGATTACAATACAAATGTAGACTGCAAATTTGAGTAAGTGCTTAAATGCAAATTGAAGTATTATTAAAAGGTGCTGAAGGTTTAATAACAGATGGGCACACAGAAAATAATCTAATGCTCAATGCAAAATTTAAAGCGGCAGTTGATTACTTAATCTTCTTAATTCAATCTCTGCAACTTTAGATGCATAAGCCAGATTCACTAACCGAAATCCCGTTTCTTCAAAACTTCTTTGTGCTTCTCTTACTTCAATAATCGTTGCTACATTCAGATTGAACCGTTGAACTGTAAGATCAACTAATCTTCTTGAAAGTTCATAAGTGTCCTGCTCCTGTTGTAATTGCTGCAGGGTATTTTGATAAGCCTGGAAAGCTCTGATTGCAGCATTATTCAACGTCACCAATACGCTTTCTTTCTGAAGTTCGGCTGCAGTGGTATTAAATTCTGCTGCTCTTATTTGTCTTTTTGTAGCACCGCCATTAAATATTGGGATCTGAACATTCAAACCAAGGAATGGTCCGTAACTCTGATTAAGCAAAGTTAACCCGGCAGCATTCTGGTTACGATTGAAGTTATATCCTCCATTTAATCTCACTGCAGGATAACGTTGTGAAGCTATCTCTTTTACGAGTTGTTCATTTATTTTTATCTGCTGCTCAGCTACCTGTACTTCAGGATGTTGTTGTATGTAAGCCAGTACACGATCTAATAACAATGATGGATCAACAACAATACTATCGTTGATAACGAAAGCAGAGTCTTTTGAATCCATGATATCCATTAAATCAACCTTTGCCTGGCTAAGTACCAGCTGCTGCGCTGCAATATTTTGTTTGATTGCATTTACATCTATCTGAGCCTGGAAAATATCTGCATTGTTTGCCAATCCAACATCTTTCCTTACCTGGAAAATATCCAATCTTTTTTGTGCAAGCTGAAGTGAGAAGTTTAACGTGTTAAGATATTCGTCTTGTCTCACAACATCATAATAACTCACCATTACCTGTGCAACTACATTTTGTATTTGTGCTGCTAATTGAGCTTCGGTAAGTTTTTGTAACTCTTCCAATCGCTTTTTTGTAGCAACAACTCTCCATCCATTAAATACTAACATGCTTGCAGTGACACCAACCTGTGTACTGTTTGAAGCTGCACTGTTTCTATTGATCTCTTGCCCATTATTCAATTTTTGATTTACTGCAGTCACCTGTTCCTGACTGTTGAGTGTTGCATTAACTGTTGGCAATCCACCTGCAACACTTATGTGATTGGTTACTGCAGCAGCCTCTATATCTGTCCTGGCAATAGCAAGATCTAGATTATTTTTTAGAGCAGAATCAATAGCAGCTCTCAGGCTCAAGGTATGTTGACCTAACACCGGAGTTGCTGCAACAGTTATCAATATAAAAATCCACTTCTTCATTATCTGTAAGATCAATTATCCGATTATAAATTATTCTGTTATCTCTGTGTGTTTGATCTTCTTATTACCGGATATGTAAGTATATACAGCAGGAATAACAAACAAGGTTAATATCAATGAGAACATAATACCACCAACAATCACAATACCTAAAGGAATTCTACTTGTTGCAGCAGCACCTATACTCATGGCAATAGGCAAAGCACCTAAAGCGGTAGCAAGACTGGTCATCAGGATTGGTCTTAAACGTTGAACCGAAGCTTCTAATACAGCCTGTCCTTTTGCTAATCCGTTCTCACGTTTTTTATTGGCAAACTCAACGATAAGGATACCATTTTTTGTTACAAGACCAATCAACATGATCATACCAATCTGAGAGAAAATGTTCAATGTATGACCGAACATCCAAAGACTTAATAATGCTCCGGCTAATGCCAATGGCACTGTTATCATGATAGTGAAGGGATCACGGAAACTTTCGAACTGTGCAGCAAGTACTAAATAGATCAACACCAGTGCAAGCATAAATGCAAACGCTGTGTTGGATGAGCTTTCTGCATAATCTCTTGAAGGCCCACCCAACGATGTTTGAAAACTATCATCCAACAACCTGTTGCCGATTGCTCTCATTGCTTCTACACCATCACCAATAGTTTTTCCATCAGCCAGTGACGCAGAAATTGTAGCAGAACGAAATCTATTGTAATGAAAGAGTGTTGGTGGATTAGATGTTTCCTGGATATTCACCACAGCACTTAGTGGAATGTTCTGGTTCTGATTGTTCCGAACATATAACTGAGAAATATCAGTTGGTGTTTGCCTGTCTTTCAATTCAACCTGAGAGATCACTTCATATTGCCTTCCGTTAGCAGTATAATAACCAACTCTTCTTCCGCTGAATGCACTTTGTACAACTTCAGCAACATCGCCGATTGATAGACCAAGATCTCTTGCTTTCATTCTGTCAATAGTAAGTTCCAACTCAGGTTTGTTAAACTTGAGATTCACATCAACATTATTGAACGTCGGATCTTTCCTTGCTTCCTCCAGAAACTTAGGAACTACTTCTTTGATCTTTTTAAAATCAAGATTTTGCAATATGAATTGAACTGGCAATGATCCTCTTGAACCTAATCCAACCGATATTGTTTGTTCCTCGATAGCAAAAACCCTTACTTCATTAAATCGTGAAAGTTTTTTGTTCATCTCTTTCACAATATCACTCTGGCTTCGATCTCTTTCATCAGGATCAACCAACCCCATCCTGGCAAAACCTGAGTTCAATCCAGAAGAACCAAAGCCAGGCACAGCAGCAAAAGTGAATGTTCGTTCAGGAACAGAATCGTATAAGAAATCTACCAGCCTTGAACCTACATCAGCCATATAATTATAACTCGCACCTTCAGGACCGCTGATCTGGAAACGAACACTGCTTTTATCTTCCATCGGAGCGATCTCACTCGGAATATCTTTTCCGATGAAATAAATCAGTCCACCACAAATAGCAACAATTACCCAGGCCATCCATCGTACTCGTAAGAAACCTTTCAGCATCCTCAGGTAACCATTTTCCATTCCACGAAAAATGAATTCTGTTTTCTCGTAAAACTTACCATGACTATGAGCTGTTGTTCCTTTTTTCTTTCGTGTAAGTAAAACGTTTAAGACCGGAGTGATTGTTAACGATACAAATGCCGAGACTAATACAGCAGCACTCACCACTACTCCAAACTCACGGAATAAACTTCCAACAAATCCTTCAAGGAAAATTACCGGCAAGAATACAACTGCAAGAGTGATGGAAGTAGATATAACCGCAAAGAAAATTTCTTTACTACCCTCCAGCGCTGCTTTTTGAATAGGAAGTCCTTGTTCCAGTTTACGGAAAATATTCTCTGTTACCACAATACCATCATCCACCACAAGACCAGTGGCTAGTACAATACCTAACAACGTAAGTACATTCACCGAAAAACCTGAAACATACATGATAAAGAATGTTGCCACCAATGAGATCGGAATATCTATCAACGGACGAATAGCAATCATGAAATTTCTGAAGAAGAATAATATTACCAACACCACAAGACTAAAAGCAATCAACAATGTTTCCTCTACTTCATGAATGGCTCGTCGAACATTTTGTGTTGTATCGATGAGTATAGTTAACTCAACATCACTTCGGTCTGATTTTTTTAATTCTTCTAATCGTTTATTAAATTCATCCGATATCTCAATATAGTTGGCACCAGGTTGTGGAATAATTGCAAGACCAACGGCATTCAAACCATTTAACTTCCAGCTGAATTCTTCATTCTGCGGACCAATTTCAACTTTTGCAACATCTCCCAATCGAACAATACCAGACGAATCTTGTCTTAATATCAATTCTCTGAATTGTTCTTCGGTCGACAAACGGCCTAGTGTTCTTATCGTAAGCTCAGTATTGTTTCCATAAATTTTTCCTGATGGGATCTCTACATTCTCTCTTGCTAAACCTGTACTTACATCCCTGAAAGAAATATTGTAAGAGTTTAATTTATCCGGATCGATCCATATCCTCATTGAAGGTCTCTTCTGACCAAAAATGTTCACTCCACTCACCTGAGGTATTGTTTGAAAACGTTCCAGCAAAACATTCTCGGCATAATCACTTAATTCCATTAAACCTTTACTCGGACTTTGTGCTGCCAGCAGAATAATAAAATCACTGTTCGCATCTGCTTTGCTCACTACAGGAGCAGCATCAATATCTTCTGGCAATTGTCTTTGAGCCTGGCTTACTTTATCACGAACATCATTCGCTGCAGCTTCAAGATCAGCATCCAGTTCAAACTCTACTGTAATATTGCTACTGCTCTGTGAACTGGAAGAAGAAATTGTTCTGATACCGGGAATTCCATTGATGGCTTTTTCCAATGGTTCGGTGATCTGCGTTTCAATAATGTCGGAGTTAGCACCAGTGTAAGTTGTTCTAACATTTACAATCGGAGGATCAATTGCAGGATACTCTCTTACTGCTAAAAATGTATACCCAACAACACCAAACAACAGGATGAGAATGTTCATCACTGTTGCCAGCACCGGTCGTTTTAATGATAATTCTGAAATGTTCATCGGTTATTCTTCAGTTGATGCTTGCTAACATCGATTCTATTTTTATGATTCCAGCTTTTTGTATTTCAATTGAGCTTTACTTGCGTCGCACTCTTGTACAATTTGTTCATTGCTGATCAGTGTTCAGAAGTACAAGTGAGTGACACAACGAACGATGAGAAGAGATGTGATGATGACCACAAACATTATCATTATATCACTTCTTCCAGCTTCTTTACAGTTCTTACTTTCAATTTAGAGTTAGGTCGTACATATAATACACCTGTTACCACAACAGAGTCTCCAATATTGAGTCCGTTTAATACTTCCACACCACCAGCTGTTCTTAACCCTGTTTCAATAGTTGTCATTTCGGGTTTACCATTTTTTGCAACGATCACCTTTTTACCATTTGCTTCAGGAATAATAGAGCTACTTGGTATCATAATCGTGCTATTCTTAGATCCTGCATCGATCATTACCTTCACAAAGCTTCCGGGTTGAACATTACCGTTATCAATAACAGCTCTCACTATTAAGTTCCTTGTTGCAGTATTCACTTGTGGTTCAATGGCAAGAATCGTTGCTCTTCTTTTCTCTCCATTCACTTCTATAGCAACTGACTTTCCTTTTGCAACAGTGTTTGCATATACTTCAGGAATAGTGAAATCGATCTTGGATTTATTTACCTGCTGAATCGTAGCAAGCACTGTTTGTGGTGTAACATAAGCACCAGGACTCACATTTCTTAAGCCTATCGTTCCACTGAAAGGAGCTCTCACAATTGTTCTGCTGATGTTAGCTTGTACAACACCAATGTCGGCTCTTAAGGAACTAACCTGGTTAACGGCAACATCGTAGTCAGCACGGTTAATACCTTCTACTTCCAATAGTTTTCTTAAACGCTCTTCTGTTTTCTCGGCTAATGAAAGTTGAGCTCTGAGTTTTTGTAATTGTGCCTGCAGATCATCATCATTTATTCTTGCTAATACAGCACCTTTTCCAACTGCTTTTCCCTCTGGTATGTTCAAATAAGTTAGTCTTCCACTTACTTCCGGACGTAATTCTGTTGTTTCATTGGCTACAACAGTTCCGTTGGCTTCTACCGTATTGTTCAAAGGTTGATAGCCTGCAATGATTACGTCAACCTGTACAGGAGGTTGTTGCTGACCACCACCTTGTGTAGTTGTAACAGTTACTTTCTTATTATCTCCACCACCACACGACGTTAAAACACTGATTATTATAAAAAGGGTTAAGATCTTATACATTCAATCGCTCTTAGATGTTTAAAAATATCGGGCCTTAAAGATAACCACATTTGGCAACCATATACTTAGAGATGGATAAATGGGTGAATATGAAAGGCTGATTCTAAAGTGTGCAAAATTTAAAAATCGATTAATGATATGCAACTAAACTTCTGTTAAGTTAGGTTAGATAGCTTTTGAAAACGGTTAAACAGAAATATTTACGGCTTGGTGTTCTTAACGCTCAATCATTAGCTTTGCCGCACTCAAACGATTGTTATGCAGAAATTAGAGAATTACATTTTAGGCAAATGGGTTACCGGAGACGGTGAGGGACAAGCTTTATACAATGCTGTGAATGGTGATGTGATAGCCCATGCAACAACAAAAGGCCTTGATTATAATGCAATACTGGACTATGGAAGAACTATTGGTGGTGCAGCTTTAAGAAAAATGACTTTTCACGAAAGAGGTTTAATGTTGAAGGCTTTGGCCTTACATCTGCGAAATCATTTAGACAAATTTTATGCGATCAGTTATTTAACCGGAGCAACAAAAGTTGATAGTTGGATAGATATTGAAGGTGGAATCGGCAATTTGTTTTCGTATGCCTCACTTCGTCGAAAATTTCCGGATGAACCTTTTTGCCTGGATGGTGAACCTCATCAACTTGGCAAAGCCGGAACTTTTATGGGGCACCACTTACTTGTTCCGAAAGAAGGTATCGCTGTTCACATCAATGCATTCAACTTTCCTGTCTGGGGAATGCTCGAAAAAATTGCAGTTAATCTTTTAGCCGGTGTTCCTGCTATTATCAAACCGGCAACCATCACTTCGTTCTTAACAGAAGCTGTGGTAAAAGAAATTGGAGCTTCAGGTATTCTACCAAAAGGGGCTTTGCAGTTGGTTTGTGGATCTGCAGGTGATATGTTAGATCATGTATCAGCACAAGATGTGATAACTTTCACAGGTTCTGCAACCACAGGATTGATGTTGAAAAGCCAGAAAAATATTCTGGAAAATAACATCAGCTTTAATATGGAAGCAGATTCGCTTAACTGTATTGTGTTGGGTGAAGATGTTACACCAGGTATGCCTGAGTGGGATATTTTTATTAAAGAAGTAAGAAAGGAAATGACTGTGAAGGCCGGACAAAAATGTACAGCTATTCGTAGAATTTTTGTTCCGCAGAATAAGATCGAAGATGTGCATATTGCTTTGGGTAAAGCATTGTCTCAAACAACGATCGGTAATCCATTGAATGAAAAAGTTAGAATGGGAAGTTTGGCAGGATTGGGTCAAAGAGATGAAGTAAAAACCCAGGTGCAAAAATTACTTGCATCATCCCAGATCATTTATGGAAGTCTTGACAGCATAGAAGTGATAGATGCTGATGCAAACAAAGGAGCTTTTATGAGTCCGTTGTTATTGTTGAACGAAAAACCTTTTGACTCAAACGAACCACATGAAGTAGAAGCTTTCGGCCCGGTTTCTACCTTAATGCCTTATACTTCTATGGATGATGCTATTGCACTTTCGAGAATGGGTAAAGGCTCATTAGTTTCTTCTATTGTTACTGCTGATGATAAAATTGCGAGACAATATGTGATTGGTGCTGGTGCTTATCATGGAAGAATCTTAATTCTTAACAATGATTGTGCAAAAGAAAGTACAGGTCATGGTTCACCTTTGCCATTGTTGGTTCATGGTGGACCAGGAAGAGCTGGAAATGGTGAAGAAATGGGTGGTATAAGAGGTGTAAAACATTATATGCAGAGAGTGGCAATACAAGGATCGCCAACAACTATTACAGAGATCAGCAATGTTTACCAGCAATATGGTAAAGGAAAAGACCCAGGTAAACATCCGTTTCAGAAATATTTTGAAGAGTTGCAAATAGGTGATCAGATCGTCACTGAAAAAAGAATGATCACTTCTGAGGACATTGACAAATTTGCCGAGTTAAGCGGAGATCATTTCTATGCACACAAAACAAATACAGATTTTGCAGGAACGATGTTTGAAAGGCAAGTAGCTCATGGATATTTTATTATGAGTGCTGCTGCAGGATTGTTTGTTGACAGCTATGAAAAAAATCCAGTGTTGTTGAATTATGGCATTGATGAATTGCGATTTACCAAACCGGTTTATCCAGGCTCAGAATTATACATTCGTTTCACATGTAAAGAAAAAATGCCCCAGGAAAAGAAAGAAGAAACTGATATTGACAAAGGAATTGTAAAGTGGTTGGTGGAGATGTTGGATGAAACTGATGAACTTACCGGAGTTGCAACAATACTTACGATGGTTCAGAGAAAACCTCAATAATTTTATCCTTTAAAATATTATATATGGAAGGCTACGTAAAAGTTGATCATAAACACGGCATTACTCATATCGAGTTTCATCATCCACAAAGCAATTCTTTACCCGGAGCTTTGTTGGAGAACATTGCACAAACAATTCATCGAATAAGCCATGACGGTGAAACAAAAGTGATTATTCTAAAATCTGCCGGCGAAAAAGTATTCTGTTCCGGTGCTTCTTTTGATGAACTGGCTGCTATAAAAACAGAAGCAGAAGGATTGAAATTTTTCAGCGGTTTTGCCAATGTCATAAATGAAATGAGAAAAGCTCCCCAGTTTGTGATAGCAAGAATCCAGGGCAAATGTGTTGGAGGTGGTGTTGGACTTGCTGCAGCAGCTGATTATGCCATTGCAGTTGAAGGTGCGGATGTAAAATTAAGTGAACTAGCTGTAGGCATTGGACCTTTTGTTGTAGGACCTGCAGTTGAAAGAAAAGTTGGTCTTGCAGCTTTTAGTCATTTAACGATTGATGCAGGAACATTCAGATCTGCAGAATGGGCAAAACGAAAAGGTTTGTTCGCAGAACTACACTCTGATGTGCAAGGAATGGATGATTCAATTGATAAGCTTGCAACGACTTTATCACATTATCATCCTGCTGCAATGGCTGAATTGAAAACTATTTTCTGGAAAGGAACAGAACATTGGGATGAATTATTGAAAGAGAGAGCTGCAATAAGTGGAAGATTGATATTGAGTGAACACAGTAAAAGCTTTATCGAGAAGTTCAAAGCGAAGATGAAGAAATGACCTAAACGTAGCCAAAAGTTTGCAGAAAAAAGTTCAGTAATGATTCAGAAGTACAAGTGAGTGACACAACGAAGATGAGTAGTGTTACTCAGCTTGTTTCATCACAAATCATCATACTCAAACAAAGAATCGATTTTAGTTCCTGCTTTCATTTCAAATACAGGGTTGATCAAACCATCTTTTAATCCATACACCCAGCCATGAAGGTCTGGCCGTTGCTCGTTTTTCCAGGCTCTTTGTATAACAGATGTTTTGGCGAGATTTATCACCTGTTCCATCACATTTAACTCAACCAACCGGTCAAAACATTTTTCCCCATCTTTTATCTGCTTTAATTCTTCATCATGCAAACGATGCACATCTTTTATATGACGAAGCCACATGTTGAGTACATACTTAAAATCATGATTAGACATTGCAGCTTTTACACCACCACATCCATAATGTCCACAAACGATTATGTGTTTTACTTTCAGATGTGATACAGCATAATCCAAAACACTGAAGAGATTCACATCGGTATGAATCACCATGTTGGCTATGTTGCGATGTACGAAAATTTCTCCAGGCTGTGTTCCGGTAATACGATCAGCAGGAACACGACTGTCACTACAACCGATCCATAAAAATTCAGGAGTTTGTATATGTGTTAAACGATCAAAGAATCCGGGATCTTCCTCATTCACCGCTCTTGCCCATTCTTTATTTGCCTTTAATAATCTTTCGTACGATTTCATTGCAGGAAATTACGAACTAGTAGGCAGATTTTCCGAATCCATTTCTGTATGCACAACGTTTTCTTTCAGATATAATTTCAATATCAATAACCCTAGTAAACCTGCAATTAAAGAAGAAACAAGAATCACAAATTTCACCCTGCTAATTAACTGTTGGTCTTCAAATGCAAGCAGTGTAATGAAAATAGACATTGTAAAACCAATGCCTCCTAAAAAGCCCACGCCAAAAATATGTTTGAACTTAATACCGATAGGAAGTTTACAAATACCAATTGATACTGCCAATGCTACAAGTAAGAGAATTCCTATTGGTTTACCAACTGCTAATCCAAAAGCAACTCCCAGGCTTGAATTCTCAAAAAAAGTATTGAGGCTTACTCCATTTAACGAGATAGCTGTATTTGCTAAAGCAAACAAGGGAAGTATAATAAACGCAACAGGTTTATGCAGAAAATGCTGCAAAATGTATGATGTTGATTTAGTATCTCCATTACCAAATGGAATAGCAAATGCTACTAAAACACCGGTGATAGTTGCATGCACTCCTGAATGTAGCATGAAGTACCACATTACTACACCACCTAAGAGATATGGAATAAGGTTTCGCACTTTTAACCTGTTTAAGACCAGCAGCACAACGAATATTCCTAATGATATAAATAGATTAGTCCAGATTAAATCTCCTGTGTAAAAGAAAGCAATGATTAGAATAGCTCCTAAATCGTCTATTACGGCCAGCGCTGTTAGAAATATCTTCAACGATGTAGGCACTCTTTTACCGAGCAATGAGAGAATACCTAATGCAAAAGCAATGTCGGTTGCCATTGGAATTCCGGCACCACCTTGTGTAGCCGTTCCATAGTTGAATAATAAGTATATCGCAGCAGGAATTACCATTCCGCCAATTGCTCCAAATATCGGAAGCATCGCATCTTTTAAACGAGATAACTCACCTATATATACTTCTCTTTCTAACTCAAGTCCAATTAAGAGAAAGAAAGTAGCCATCAAGCCATCGTTGATCCAATGCTCTATAGAATGGCTCCCAACGTAGCCTTTCCAGAAAGCCTGATAGTTTTCACCCCAAAAAGAATTTGCTATTATTAAGGAAATGATTGTGCAGACTATTAAGACCAATCCACCTGCTTTCTCACTTTCAAAAAAGTCACGAAATAGCCTGGTTACTCTCATTGCCAATATTTAATGTGAAGAAATCAAATATTCAACCCACCACAAACACTCAGCACTTGTCCTGTGATATATGCACTCATATCCGATGCAAGAAATAATGTTGAATTGGCTATCTCTTCTCCCTTGCCAAATCTGCCTAACGGAATTTTAGAAAGAAAACTATCCGCTGCTGCACCTTCTTTTAAATAATGTGTCATATCTGTTTCAACAAAACCAGGAGCAATGGCATTGCAGCGAATATTTCTACTACCAAGTTCATGTGCTACAGATTTTGTGAAACCGATGATCCCTGCCTTTGATGCAGCATAACTACTTTGTCCGGCATTACCTCTCATGCCTATGATCGAACTCATGTTAATGATGCTTCCGCTTCTTGCTTTCATCATTGGTTTTATCACCTGCTTGGTCATGTTGAAAACACTTTTCAGGTTTGTTTCCATTACATCATCCCACTGGTCAGGTGTCATTCGTAACAAAAGATTGTCTTTGCTGATGCCTGCATTATTCACACAGACATCAATCTTTCCGAACTCTTTCATCACATCATTTACGAAAGACTCACACTCTTCAAATTTTCCTGCATTACTTCTATACGCTTTGGCATTTCTACCAAGTGCAACTATCTTTTCTTCTACTGCTTTTGCTTTATCAGCACTACCTTCACTTACATAAGTAAAAGCGATATCTGCACCATGTTCTGCCAACTTAACTGCAATGGCTTCACCAATACCTCTGGCTGCACCGGTAACAATACAAACTTTTCCTTCTAATAGTTTCATGAGAGAGAATTTTGTGAGTGAGCAAATGTAATACTATTGAACTTTGGTTGCGTCGCACTCTTGTACTGCAACAATCACTTCAGCAGGTTATCGAACAAACGAAAGAATCTCATCAACATAGGTTCTTTCGTTACAAAGCCTTGGCACTTTATGCTGACCACCCAGCTTTCCTTTGCTCTTCAGCCATGCATTAAATACACCTTTCTGGATAGCGTGAACAACAGGCATTCGTAATGCAATATCTTTTGATCGTTTGGCTTCGTAATCGCCATTCACAGATTTCAATGCATCATCCAATTCAAATACAAATCTGTTCATATCAGCCGGTGCCTTTTCAAATTCTATCAACCATTCGTGAGCACCATTACTTTCATCACTAAAATAAACCGGTGCTGCTGAATAATCATTAACCACTGCTCCCGTCTTTAAACAAGCAATAGAAATAGCCTTATCAGAATTATCAACAATCAGTTCTTCACCAAAAGCATTGATAAAATGTTTAAGCCTTCCACTCACTTTTACTTTATAAGGATCTTTGGAAGTGAACTGAATTGTATCGCCAATCAGATATCTCCATAAACCGCCATTGGTGCTGATAACAACTGCATAATTCTTTCCGATCTCTATATCTTTCAATCCAATCGTCTGCGGATCATCTTTTCCATATTCTTCTGTTGGCATAAACTCGTAGAAAACACCATTTTCCAGCAACAACAACATTCCATCATCACCAGGATGTGCCTGTGCAGCAAAAAAGCCTTCGCTGGCATTATACATCTCAAGGTAATTCACTCCTTCACCCAACAACTTTTGAAATTGTTCCCTGTACGGTGTAAAAGAAACACCACCATGTAAGTACAATTCGAGATCTGGCCACACTTCTTTTATAGTAGATTTTCCGGTGATCTCTAAAATGCGTTTCATCAATACCAACGTCCAGGTAGGAACACCACTGATAGAAGTAACAACTTCGTTTATTGTTGACTGAGCCAGTTTTTCAATCTTCACTTCCCAATCATCCAATAAAGCAATAGAAAGTTCCGGTGTACGAATCCATTCCGCCCAGAAAGGAGAATTCTGTAACAGCACGGCACTAAGATCACCATACTGCATCTCTTCATTTACCTTGTGTATCTGGTGACTTCCACCAAGTACCAAACCTTTACCTGTTAGCAAATCACTTTCGGGATTGTAATTATAATACATCGACAACACATCTTTCGACCCCTGGTAATGACAATCCTGCAAACTTTCGTCAGTTATGGGAATAAATTTCGATTTGCTGCTGGTAGTTCCACTGCTTTTTGCAAACCAATAAACAGGTGTATTCCATAAAAGATTCTGTTCACCATTCATTAATCTTTCGATGTATGGTTGCAGGTCTTCGTATTGATGAATAGGAACAGCTTTTTTAAAATCACTAATGCGGAATACTTCATTCATTCCGTATTTACGACCCAGTTCAGTGTATTGTCCGTGTGTAATAAGGTCTTGTAATACCTCTCTTTGTGTACGAATAGGATCAAGCAGCCAATGTTCAATTGCACTGTATCTCCATCGAGCTAATCTTGATATGGCTGGACTTAAAAATTTCATGTGCCGATGGCGGCAAAATAAAGAATAATGCTGAGAATATAAACCAACGAGAGGCTGTGACAAATATATTACTGTGTCTTACCCATTTCCAAAATCCAATCTTTTCTCTTCAACTCGAAATTAGTGCCGAGATATAATCTTCTCACCTGTTCATTTTCAGCCAATTCTTCCGCGGTACCATGGATAAATATTTTTCCACCGATTAAAAGATATGCTCTATCGCAAATAGATAAGGTTTCATTTACGTTATGATCTGTAATAAGAATACCAATGTTACGGTATTTCAGTTTTGCGACCACACTTTGAATATCTTCAACTGCAATGGGGTCAACACCTGCAAAAGGTTCATCCAACAAAATAAATTTTGGATCAACTGCTAAAGCCCTTGCTATTTCTGTTCTCCTTCTTTCACCACCACTCAAACTATCGCCATTGTTTTTCCTTACATGATGAAGATTGAATTCATCTAACAAAGCTTCGAGTTTATTCTTTTGTTCATTTTTCGTAAGCTTAGTCATCTCAAGCACAGCCAGAATATTATCTTCTACGGTAAGCTTTCTGAACACACTTGCTTCCTGTGGCAAATAACCAATACCCATTTGTGCTCTTTTGTACATGGGAAGTTTGGTAATGTTGATGTCATTTAGAAACACATCACCTTCGTCAGGCCTTATCAAACCAACAACCATGTAAAAAGTTGTTGTTTTGCCGGCACCATTTGGACCAAGTAAACCAACGATCTCTCCTTGTTTCACTTCAACAGAAACAGTATCTACAACAGTTCTGCTGCTGTAGCGTTTGATAAGATTATTTGTATGTATAGTAAGATTCACAATATGTTCTTTCAGCAAAAATATACATACTGAAGATACCTGTTAGTGTTATATGTATTCTTAACAAAAGAGTTTGGCAGTATATTGCACCAATTTTGGCATAGCAAGCAATATCATGAAAGTAACAGATCACATCTCCCAGGCAAAAGATACACTCTTATCATTTGAGGTTTTACCACCGTTGAAAGGTAAGACCATCAACTCCTTATACGATCATCTTGATCCGTTAATGGAATTTAAGCCAGCATGGATCAATGTTACTTATCATAGAAGTGAAACCATGTTCAAGAAAAGAGCAGATGGTTCTTTTGAGAAAGTGGAAGTAAGAAAAAGACCAGGAACCGTTGGTATTTGTGCTGCTATTATGAACCATTACGAGATCGACGCAGTACCGCATTTTATTTGTGGGGGGTTTAATAAAAGAGAAACTGAAGATGCATTGATAGATCTGAACTTTCTTGGAATCGATAATGTACTTGTACTAAGGGGTGATGCTGCCAAAAATGAAACTTTTTTTGAACCGGAGCCAGGTGGTCACAGGTTTGCGTTGGATTTATTAAAACAGGTTCAAAACCTGAATAATGGATTATATATAGATGATGATATAAGAGATGGAGGCAAAACACAATTCTGTATAGGCGTTGCCGGATATCCGGAAAAGCATTTTGAAGCTCCTAATATGGAATCAGATATGATTCACCTGAAGGAAAAAATTGATGCAGGTGGTTGTTATATCATGACACAAATGTTTTTCGATAACTCAAAGTTCTTCAAGTTCGTAGATGATTGTCGTGCTGCAGGCATTAATGTTCCGATCATTCCAGGATTAAAACCAATCACAACTAAAAAGCAGTTATCTGTTCTTCCACGAATATTTCATGTTGATATACCTACTGATCTTTCGAATGAGATCATGGCCTGCAAAACAGATGCAGATGTTGAATTAGTAGGAACAAAATGGCTGCTGCAACAATCAAAAGAATTAAAAGCTGCAGGTGTTCCTGTTCTGCACTATTATACTTTGGGTAAACCAAAAGTCATTTGGAATGTGGTGAAAGAGTTGGTGTAGTATAGTTTGAATGTTCAAATGTTTGATTGTTTAAAGTTCATGAGGCTACAAACAATCAAACATTCAATCTGCCCAACTACTTCAAACTATTAAATACAGCCTCATTCACTTTAACAGGATATTTTTTCTTTAAAGCAGCTAGCCATTGTTGTTCAAGCACAGCCTGGTAATCATTTATCACAAGGCCTCTTGCTTCTTCAAAACTTCTTTGTGCAGGTTCATTAAACACTTGGATGATGTATGCAAAAGTATAACTGCCATCATTATTCTTTACTGGTTCTGTTGTAAGAGCATCAGTGAAATTTGTTCTGTCAACAACAGGTATTTGTCCTAGTTCATAACGATTACTATCAGCCATTACTTTATTACCAAATCCTTCAGCTATAGCTTTCCAATTGTTGATATCCTCATTTAATTTTTGCTGAAGATCTCTTAATGTATTCTCATCGGTAACAGTAAATATCACTGCATTAGCACTTGCTTCCCATTTATACTTGCTCTTATTTTTCTCGTATTCTTTTTTCAACCCTTCTTCATCTGTTGTTGATTTAGCCCAAACTTCTTTATCCATCACTGCAAACAACAAATTCGCATCATTAAATTCTTTTAGTTGACCTTTGAATTCAACATTATAATCTTCCAGGTGATTCAGATAATATTCAGACGTTGCAGCCTTTCTATACTCATCCAGTATTTCTGAGTAAGACATTGTTTGATATTTGGGAAAGGCTTTTACTGCACGATTATATTTCGCAAAATCGCTTGCAGTAATCTTTTGTTTAGAGAACGAAAATATCAC
The DNA here is from genome assembly GCA_023386555.1 of Bacteroidota bacterium. Lineage (GTDB taxonomy): Bacteria > Bacteroidota > Bacteroidia > Chitinophagales > Chitinophagaceae > JAEZDC01. The sequence continues at coordinate 281,199 of JAEWJK010000001.1, forward strand.
TGAAGAATCATTGATCTTCTTAAATCCTTTTGTATTTCCACTACTAAAAAAACTATCTGTATAAGCCCAAAGTTCGTTCTCATCAAAAACTATCGGTTTGTAATTCGTAAGTTTCATCCATTTGTTTACTAATAATTTTCTTGCCTGGCTCAGCCTGTCATCTTTCTCCACTTTCTCTCTGAAGTATGCTGCGATTGCAGGATCACTCATGTCTTTTGAAACTGGTAGAATCTTTAATAGTTTGACCAAGTGAAAACCATATTCGGTTTCTACCACTTCAGCAATTTCTTCGGGCTTTTTCAATTCAAAAACTGCATTTTCAAAAGCAGGGCTGAATTCTCCAATACCGAACTCCTGCATCTCACCATGATTTTCTGCTGTAGTAATATCATTTGAAAACTGATGTACTAAATCATGCCATGACTCAGGATCATTCATTACAACTTTACGAACAGAATCTGCTTTCGTTTTTATTAATGCTTTATCTGCAACTGAAGATCCCGGAGGAACTGCAAATAATATCTGTGCAGCTTTTCTTCTACCCATTGCAGGTCTTTCAGATGCATTATAAAAAATATGATAGCCATAAGTTGATCGAACTGGTGCAGCAAATTCACCTTGCTTTAAACCGTAGATCACATTTTCAAAAGAATATGGTAGTGTAAACACAGTAACATAACCAAGATTAACATTAGAAGAATGTGTGGTTTGTTGTACAACCTCACTAAAAGACTTTCCCGATCTTAAATCGAAATATGCTTTTTGAATTTTGGCGAATGCACTGGTTGTATCTGATTGATTGGGAAATTCAATAAATATCTGCTGTAACTTAATATCTTTCTGGCTTCTGTTGAAAGCCTCTTTTACCAGCTCTTTTATGTTAGCTTCATCATTTATAAAATTCTGTGCTAACTGTTTTCTGAAATTCGCTGTTTCGTATTGATAGTTTGGATCATGTTGCAATTTTGCATCATAAGCAGCCTGAACTTTCAATTTGAAATTAATATACAGATCAAGATATTCCCTTAATGCTTTTTTTCTGTCTTTTTCAAGGCTGGGATTCTTATTAAAAGCCTTTAAGAATTCTTCTTTACTCACAGAGTTCTTTCCATAAGTAAAAAGTGTTTGACTGTTTGCAATGTTTACTACGGCAATTAGTACTACAACAAGCGATGCAAGTTGTTTAAACATATAGGGTAAGTATTTTATTTTTTAGACTTCGATCTTTGTTTGGCAGTAAGCACCTCATCAAAACCATATACATCGAGGTTTTTTGCGATGATCCGCTTCTGCTCATCTAACAAATATAAAGTAGGCGTTTTATAAACATCGTACAGCTGACGAAAGTTAGGTTGTCCACTTGCACTTTCTGCATCACGCTGGGCTTTTGTTTGATACACATGTGTCCAATGTTCCAGTTTGTGCTTTCCGATAAATTCATCCCAGGCTTTCAATGTATTTTCATCAACATTCACGGCATAGATCTTCACACCCATTGCTTTCCATTTTGCCTGGTAAATAGAATCAACTTTAGGAACAGTTTCCTTGCAATGTCCACAATTAGGATCCCAGAAAATCACAAAAGTGTAAGGTGATTGAATGTTATGCATTGGAGTAGATTTCCCTGCTGCGTTCACCAGGTTCAGCAATGGTGCAGGTTCTCCAATCTGGTTAGCAATCAAACTCCATCCTCTTTTGAAAATTGTTTCCTTGTCTTTCTCACTCAGTATAGTTGTATCTCCTTTTAAATAATGATTTTCAAAAAGGTAAACGAAAACCTTATCCTGCCCCATTATCTCAGGATTGATATACTTATTAGTGAACTTAGCCAACAAGAAGCGATACATTTCTCTTGCTTCTCTTGAATACAGTAACATGTACTTTACTTCCTTAATAATACTGTCAGCATCCGGAGCAACATAATATTTAAAATATTCTTCCAGTTTTGGTTCAAAGAAAGGAGTGCGAACCAATCTGTCATCAGCAAAGTCAACATCTTCCCAATAATGTTCCTGTATAAATCTGTATGGATAAGCTGAATCTTTTGTTCCATCTGCCTTTGTTGGTAATTCTGTTGGAACTTCAGGCATTTTCATGGTATTAAAAAAAGAAGCCAGCATCGATTCAGGATATGTCTTCACGATATTTTCCCTGTATTCCTTCAACTCATTGTTAGCTGATGTCATTTGTTGCTGAATAGCTGTTGAATCTTGCTTTGTTGTAGCAAATGAAAGTTGTTGTTTCAGTCCATTCAACTTCGGACCAACTGATTCGAGAAATTTTGCATACTCCTGGTACAAAGTATTTTCTTTCGATCCTATAATAGTTGGTTTTTCAGGACGACTGGTATCGGCTACAATACTAAATTCCTGATCTTCTTCCATTAACAGGTCGAACAAACGCATTTTCTTCTCAGTAACTACCAGGTAAATTCCACCGTGCAGTTTATTTTTTCCTTTAAAAACACCTTCACTTTTTTCATTCAGCTTTACTGAATCTGCAATCTGAAAACGGTCTTTACCATAATAGTTATACAAATAAACCCAGCTATTCTTTATAGGGGTAAGCTTAATATTAATTGAATATCCTGCAGCAGGTTTGTTCTGTGCATTAGCAAAAATGCTTAAACAAAAGCAAGCCAAAAGTAAAACTGCCCTCATGCGAAATTTTTATGAAGCGTAAATTTATTTAAAATGAATGGGACGTTTGTTAACCATCTGTCAATTAATAGCATTTAAAGCATTATGATGCCAGATTCAAACGTAAAGATGAATAGAATAACCGCTGAAAAATGTTCTAAATGTACAAGTGAGTACCTCAGGAATTTTTATTTTAAACAATGGTATCGGTGAATCTCCTTCGTCGATTTGACACAAGGAACGATGCCATGAAATTCTTAGCTAGCTAACAAAAACTACAAATTTCAAATCCGATACATTTGCAACGTGAAAAAAAGAAAAAAGCCGGAAGTGCTTGAGAATGTATTGGTAGAAGATTATGCCGCCGAAGGAAAATCGCTGGCAAGGGTCGATGGTAAAGTTGTGTTTATAGAAAACGTTGTGCCGGGTGATGTTGTTGATGTTCAACTCTTCAAAAACAAAAAAGACTGGGCTGAAGGTTTTCCATTAAGGTTCATTAGTTATTCTAAAGATCGTGTAAATCCGTTTTGTGCTCATTTCGGAGTTTGTGGTGGATGTCAATGGCAAATGCTGCCTTACGAAAAGCAACTGACCTATAAACAAAAACAGGTAGAAGAAGCCTTAAGACGAATTGCAAAGGTGCAGATACCAGAAATTTCTCCCATCATCGGTGCTGAACAAACAAGGCAGTATCGTAATAAAATGGAATACACCTTTGCCAATAAAAAGTATCTGCCGATAGAAGAATTAAAAGCCGGTGAATCAAACATAAAAGATGTAGCAGGCTTTCATGCAAAAGGTGTGTTTGATAAAGTGGTTGAAATCCATGTTTGTTATTTGCAGGATGAGCCGACCAATCAAATAAGAAATGCCTTAAGAGATTTTGCGGTTGAAAATAAATTTTCTTTTTACGATATCAGAACCCATGAAGGCTGGCTCAGGAATATGCAGGTTCGCCTGGCAACAACAGGTGAGTTGATGATAAATGTTGTATTAGGTTACGAGGATAAGCCCAAACGAAAATTATTACTTGATTACCTGTTGCAGCAGTTTCCACAGATAACCACATTGCTGTTCACCATCAATACAAAATGGAATGACAGCATGTATGATCTTAAACCGGAAGTTTATTTTGGTAAAGGATACATTATCGAAAAACTGGAAGATTTTGAATTCAAGATCAGTCCCAAATCATTCTTTCAAACAAATAGCCGGCAAGGCGAAAAGCTTTACCAGGTTACAAGAGAATTTGCTGACCTGAAAGGTCATGAAACAGTGTATGATCTTTATTGCGGAACAGGTAGCATCGGCATTTTTGTAAGTAAGAATGCAAAAAAGATAATTGGCGTAGAAACAGTTTCAGAAGCAGTAGCTGATGCCAAAGAAAATGCAGCACTGAATAATATCAATGATGCAGAATTTTTTGCAGGTGATGTAATTGATGTTTGCAACGATGATTTTTTTGAGAAGCATGGAAGGCCAGATGTGATCATTACTGATCCACCAAGGGCAGGCATGCACGAAAAGCTGGTGAAGAAATTGCTTGATATGGAAGCACCATTAATTGTGTATGTAAGTTGCAATCCTGCAACACAGGCAAGAGATCTTGCTTTGCTGGATGAAAAATATACGGTTGAAAAAATTCAGCCGGTAGATATGTTTCCACATACGCATCATATAGAAAATGTAGTACAGTTAAAATTGAGGAAGGCTTAACTTCATTGAACCATGACACAATTCAGGCCCAGCAGATTTGAGATTCTTCCACCGGTAATTAAAAACCTGGTGATTATTAATGGACTGATATTTCTTGCACAGATCACCATCAAATCAACCCCTTTTGGTTCTTTGGAAGATCTATTCGCTTTGCATACATGGCAAAGTGATTTGTTTCAACCATGGCAGTTCATCACACACATGTTTATGCATGGCGATTTTGGACACCTGTTCTTTAACATGTTTGCATTATGGATGTTTGGATCTGTGCTTGAAAATGTATGGGGACAAAAAAGGTTTCTAACCTTCTATTTCATTTGCGGATTAGGAGCAGCATTGAGTCATATGATTGCTTTGCATTTTGAAAACCAGGCTTACATTGACCTATTTAACAGCTTCAGTATTGAGGAAAAAATTGCATCAAGAGATTCTTTGGCTAGCTTATTAAATCAGCCAACAGTTGGTGCTTCAGGTGCAGTGTTTGGTTGTCTTGCAGCATTTGGTTATTTGTTTCCGAATACATATTTGTATCTCTATTTTCTTTTTCCGGTTAAGGCCAAATGGTTTGTGATAGGTTATATTATCATTGAGTTGATTTCGACTTTTAGAAATTCCGCAGGTGATAATGTAGCTCACTTAGCACATTTGGGTGGAGCTTTATTTGGATTTTTACTTGTATGGTTCTGGAACAAAAAAAATAAAAGAAATTTTTATTAATACAGAATGGGCGACAGAGATTACTACAAACAAGATTATATCCAGCGATCAAGCATTTTTAAACCAGGTGCTGACAATGCTATTGTTTCCTTGATCATTTTTAATTTGGTTGTTTTTACTACACTTTTTTGTCTGCATCTTATCTATTTAGTTATTTATGACACAGCATCAGCCACGGAACCAATCTATGAGGCACAGGTTCATGGTTCAATGAATGTGCCTTCCGATGCTTCTGTTTTTTTATTCAAACCGTGGACAGCCATCAGTTATATGTTCACTCATTTTGGCTTCTGGCGGTTATTCAGCAACATGCTTTGGCTTTGGGCTTTCGGATATATTTTTCAAAACATTGCAGGTGCAACAAGAGTAATCCCGACTTATTTATATAGCGGTTTTGTTGGAGCTATTTTCTTTGTGTTATCTTCTTTCGTCTTTGATAATAATCTTGCTCCTGAAATGTCTGGTGCTGCTGCAGCTATTGTTGGATTAGCCGTTGCCACTACAGCAATGTCACCAGATTACAGAATATTTCCAATGCTGGGTAATGGTATTCCACTTTGGATATTGACAGCTGTTTTTCTTATTCTTGATATTGGATCCATTAGCTCAAGCTATAATTTATTGATTGCACATCTTGCTGCCGGATTAATGGGTTATGTTTTTGTTTTGCTATTGAAGCAAGGAAAAGATATTGGTGCATGGATGAACAATTTTGCAAGCTGGTTTTTAGAGATGTTTAATCCGGAAAAAAAATATCAGGCAACTAAAAAACAAACGCTTTATTATAAAGCCAAAAAAGAACCTTATGTAAAAAAGCCAAATCTCACACAACAAAAATTGGATGAAATATTGGATAAGATCAATCAAAGGGGTTACGATTCATTGAACGATGATGAAAAAGAATTTCTGAAAAAAGCAAGTGATCATTTATAATGATGAGAAAGCTTATTAATGTTTCGGGAATCATCTTTACAATACTTGTTACTGTTGCATATGTTTTATCTGCGTTAGCACCTTATATTTCACCGATAGATTTTTCGATCATTACTCTTCTTAGCCTTAGTTATTTACCGATATTAATTGTATTCAGTATTGTCATTTGCATCTGGTTCTTCAAAAAGAAAAAGATTGCTTTTTTCCTTGTATTTATTTTATTGTTAGGGTACAAAGCATTATTCTCAACAATAGCCTTTCACTTTCTTAAACCAGCATGGCAGCAAGAAAAACAAGCTTCCGTAATAAGAGTATTAAGCTGGAATGTGAACAGGCTTGGCAGCCCCCATAACTGGGCAGATACTCCAAATAGTATTCGGCATCAGATGCTTGACTTTATCTTTTCAACAAATGCTGATATCATCTGCTTCCAGGATTTTGTTTTAAGTGAGGGAAAGAAACCTTCGATCTCTTTTGTCAATAATATTTCTACGATTATGACTAAAGGCAACTATCCCTATCATTTCTTCCCTTATTACTTGGAGGGAGATGCTGAAAACTATTCTGACAAAATTGGAGTAGCCATTTTTTCAAAGTATCCTTTGATTGATACAGGTTCAGTTAAAATATCATCGCTTGAAAAGTCAGGCTATATAGATGTATTAGTGCACTCAAAAAAACTCCGGATATACGCTGGCCATTTAACTTCTATGAGCCTCTGGCCTAATACAAAAGATGAAGCAGGTGTCGAATATCTTAAGGGCGACAGCACAAAAATAAAAGCTAAAACCATTGCCGGTAAATTATTGATGTTCGGCAAATTACATGCAAGTGAAGCAAAGGTTCTGAAAGCACATATGAACAATAGCCCTTATCCGATACTTTTTTGCGGAGATATCAACTCGGTTCCGTCAAGCTATATTTATCGTCACCTCAGTTCAGGATTGAACGATACCTTTTTTCAAAATGATTTTGGGATTGGAGGAACGTACAACAGGATCTTTCCAAAGATCCGGATTGATGTGTTGTTTCATTCTAACCAGTTGGAAGTTGTTCAATTTAAGAGGTCTGTGAATGATCTTTCAGACCATTATCCACTTATTGCCGATTTTAAATGGAAAGAATAGCTTACATCAGTTAATTTCACAGCATGGCCACAGGATTTTTCAGAAGGTTCACTAAAAGATTTTTTCTCATCTTCAATATTATCTTCTGTGTTGCTTTCTTACTAGCTTGTCTTGTGCCATTATTAAATCCTGTTGATTGGTGGTTCATGGGCTTTTTAGGAATAGTGCTGCCTTATCTTGCACTGATCCTGGTTTTATGGATCTTATTCTGGTGGTTCATTAAACCTAAACTTTCCCTCTTATCTATCATTTGCCTGCTCATCGGTTATAAACAAATTGGTGTGCTGATAGCAATGAATGCACCCACATCTTTCGAAATAAAAAAAGATGAAAATAATATCCGTGTTGCTAATTGGAACATCCGTAGTTTTCTTGGTATCAGCGACAACCGTGAAAAACAAAGGCAATCCCGAACAGAAATATCTGATGCTTTAAAAAGAATAAATGCAGATGTACTTTGCCTGCAGGAGTTCAATCATTCCTATACAAAATCGTATATCAATAATCTTTCACTGTTCACATCTGTTTTCCCGTACTACTATTTTTCAAAAGATTTTAAACGAGATGAAGGCACTTATGCATCAGGATGTATCATCTTTTCTAAATTTCCTATTATAGATACCGGAAAAGCAAAATATCCAGGGAAGTTTGCAGAAAGCATTATTTATGCTGATGTTGTAAAGGGAAATGATACGGTAAGAATATTCACTACCCACCTGCTTTCCTTCAGATTTAATTCTGCAGATTATGAAGGAATGGACAGAGTGAAAGATGATCCTGAAGCAATTGCTGCGTCAAAAAATATTATCCGTAAAATGAAACATGCTTTTACCAGAAGAGGTGAGCAGGCAGATATTGCAAAAAAGGAAATCTCGTCCAGCCCATATCCTTCAGTGCTTACAGGTGACTTCAACGATATCCCTAATTCTTATACATACTTCACATTGAAAGGTGTTAGAAAAGATGCATTTCTGCAATGTGGATTGGGTATTGGAAGAACATACATCACACTTGCACCAACTCTGAGGATAGACTACATTTTACCGGACAGGGAATTTGATGTGATTCAGTTTGACATGATCGACGAAGATCTCAGTGATCATCTTTTGTTAGTTGCTGATCTGAAGCTAAAAAAGTAATATCTTCGAAACTCATGACACTCCTGCACATATATCGTTTCTGTTGTTGCTGTTAATCACAGCCTATACCTTTGTGCCCTGATTTTCGTTTCACATCAATAATCTTACAGCAATGCCTTTCAAAATATATAATTCGCTTACCCGTAAAAAGGAAGAATTCAAACCGATAACGCCTGGCCATGTTGGAATGTATGTATGCGGACCAACCGTTAGCGGTGAAAGTCATTTAGGCCATGCAAGACCTTATGTAACATTTGATATTCTGTATAGATACCTGACTCATCTTGGTTATAAGGTGAGGTATGTAAGAAATATTACCGATGCAGGTCATTTTGAAGAAGAAGGAAGAGAAGCAGAAGATAAGATCAGCAAGAAAGCAGTAGTTGAAAAACTGGAACCGATGGAGTTAGTACAGAAGTATACTAACCTCTATCATTGGGCAATGAAACAACTCAATAATATTGAGCCAAGCATTGAACCTACGGCAACAGGACATATCGTTGAACAAATTGTAATGATTGAAAAGATCATCGAAGATGGTTATGCTTATGTTTCTAATGGCTCGGTATATTTTGATGTAGAGAAATACAACACTGATTTTTCAGCAAAAGGTCTTCCTTATGGCATGTTGAGTGGAAGAAATCTTGATGATATGTTGGAAACAACAAGAGAGCTCGAGAACCAGGAAGAAAAAAGAAACAAGGCTGATTTTGCTTTGTGGAAAAACGCTCCACCCGAACATATTATGAGATGGAAAAGTCCATGGGGTGAAGGTTTTCCTGGCTGGCATATTGAGTGTTCTGCAATGGCAACAAAATATTTAGGAAAAGAATTCGACATACATGGTGGTGGTATGGATCTGCAGTTTCCGCATCATGAATGTGAGATTGCACAGAGCACAGTTTGCAATCATACCACACCTGTTCGTTATTGGATGCATAATAATATGATCACCATTAACGGAAGAAAAATGGGCAAGAGTTATAACAATGTGATCAAGCTTACTGAATTATTTAGTGGTGAGCATCCTTTATTGGCTCAGCCATTTCATCCAATGACGATCCGCTTTTTCATCCTGCAAACACATTATCGTTCAACCTTAGATTTTAGTAATGATGCATTGCAGGCAAGCGAAAAAGGATTAAAGAGATTATGGGAAGCTTATGAGCAATTACAAAAATTTTCTATCTCTGAGAATCAGGTTGCATCTGATAAAGAACTGGATGAAAAAGTAAATAAGCTCCTCAATGAATTTGATGAATTTATTAATGATGATCTGAATACTGCCAAAGTTTTAGCGAATATGTTTGAACTGGTGCCTGTGATCAACGGTATTAAAGACAAACACATTACTGCGGATGCATTAAGCACACCCACACTACAATTGCTTCAACAAAAGATGAAGTTGTATGTAGAAGATATTTTCGGGTTGAAAATGGAAAGAGCAGGTAGTGATAAACTGGACGGCATTATTCAACTGCTAATCAATATTCGTAAAGAAGCTAAGTCAAAAAAAGATTTCGTTACCAGCGATAAAATAAGGAATGAACTAGCAGCTTTGGGTGTTCAGTTAAAGGATGAGAAGGATGGTAATATGAGTTACACGATTGATTAGACGAGCATTTTATAGCTTTACTCGTCTGCTGTTGTGTCACTCACTTGTACGTTCTGAACTTTGAGGAACTTTTAGCATCCTGCAACCTAACTTTACTTCATTCATGAAGCTACATCAGTTGATATTTACCATTATTCTTTCACTGTCTGCAACATTTGTTACAGCACAGCAGGATAGTGTACGTACTGTTCCATCAGCCAAAAATGGATTTGCTTCTTTTTTTCCAAAACCCATCAGCGAATCATCCCCGGAATTCAAAGCAGCAGATTCAGTGTTTCGTAAAGCTGCTTTATACACTTACGGTTTAAACAGGTCCGTTTTCTTTGATGCATATAAAGGGTATCAGTATCTTTTATCGCAGGGTAAACTTTCAAATCCTGGTTTGCTTACGATTGCCGATTATAGTCAGAGTGCAAAAAAGAAAAGACTATATGTGATCGATATGAATGAAGGCAAAGTGCTCTTCAACACTTTTGTTTCTCATGGAAAAAATTCCGGCAAAGGTGAATATGCATCCGATTTTTCTAATAGCCAGCATTCTAACAAAAGTAGCGTTGGTTTTATGATCACTGCCGAAACATATACTGGTATTGCAGGCTACAGTTTGAGATTAGATGGCGTAGAAGATAAGATAAATGACCAGGTAAGAATACGTAATATCGTTATGCATGGATCACAATTTGTGAATTACGAACGTATCTATGAAAAAGGAACGATAGGCAATAGCCTTGGTTGTCCTGCCATTCCAATGTCTGATCACAAGCAGGTGATCGACAGAATAAAAAGTGGTAGCTGTTTATTTATTTACAGCGATGAACCACATTACAAAAGAAGTTCAGCTATCCTCAACTCTACATTCGAATGGCCTGTTTTGAAAAAAGTTGCAGGTTCAGTGGCTGTTCAATCAGCCCAGTAAATCAGAAAGTAAAATAGTAAGCGATCAGTTGACAGGCTATTCCTAAGATCAATCCTGTGTAAATCTCTTTGTTGGTATGATCAGACACAATGAATCGTGATGTGCAAACAATTCCTGCTAACAGCCATGCAATACTGATCGGAACACCAATGTGCAGTGAGCTGGTAAATCCAAGTATGGTAATAAAAGCTGCACCGCTTCCTACACCAATAGCATGCATACTGATCTTAAAAAAATTATTGATCACCAAAGCAACAGGTGTAGTAAGAAAAATTCCAAGAAATAAAACCCGTAAAGAATAAGGCTGATCTGTAAAATTTTTACTCAGGTACCAAAGCCACCAGTAAAACACCATTACGATCATGTAAGGGGCAATTCTTTCTTTTGCCGTTTTCAGGAAAATGCTGTCGATGAATTTCAATCGCCATAACAAAAACACTGCAACAGCCGGAAAAAATGCTGTGTTGATGAACACAACTACAGTTCTGAACAAAGATTGTGTACCCATCATTCCCGAAAATTCGTAAGGGAACATCTGGGTGACAAAATAATAAACATAAGTAGGGATGAATAAAGGATGAAACACATATGAGATCACCTTTGCAAAAATCCTCAATGCTGCAGGAGCATTGTACGTTTGTACTACTTGTTCGTTCATGGAGGTTATAATTCCTTTCGCAGCCTGGCAACAGGTATATTCAATTGCTCCCTGTATTTTGCCACTGTTCTGCGTGCAATGTTATAACCTTTTTCCTGTAAAAGTTCAGTGAGACGTTCGTCGCTCAGTGGTTTGTGTTTATCCTCGGCTTCAATCAGATCACTCAAAATCTTCTTCACCTCTCTTGTGCTCACCTCTTCTCCGGTATCTGTACTTAACGATTCACTAAAGAAGAATTTAAGACGATATGTCCCAAACTCAGTCTGAACAAATTTGCTGTTTGCCACACGGCTTACGGTAGAAATATCAAGACCTGTTATTTCAGCAATATCTTTCAAGATCATAGGACGAAGCATTGTTTCATCGCCTGTTAAAAAGAAATCATGCTGGTAGTTCATGATAGCTCCCATAGTGCTCAGCAAAGTATGCTGACGCTGTTTGATCATGTCTATGAACCACTTGGCAGAATCTATTTTTTGCTTAATGAAAAGAACTGCTTCTTTTTGTCGCTTATCTTTCTTTTGTCCTTTATCATAATCCTTCAGCATGTCACGGTAACCTTCACTGATCCTGAGGTCAGGTGCATTCCTGGCATTCAGTGTTAATTCCAGTTTGCCGTTATTGTTGATGATAAAGAAGTCAGGAACAATATAACTTTCAGCTTTATTAATTTCACCAACATTACCACCCGGTTTCGGATTCAGTTTGATGATCTGATTAATCACATCTTTCAACTGTTCATCACTCAGATTCAATCCACGCTGAATTTTCTCGTAATGTTTCTTTGTAAACTCGTCGAAGTATTTATCCAATACAGCAATGGCTATTTCTACCCCTTTACCATCTTTCAGTTTTCTTCTTAATTGAATTAATAAACATTCTCTCAGGTCTCTTGCACAAATTCCAGGAGGATCAAATTGCTGAATTTGTTTAATGATCTCTTCAATCTCTGCTTCAGTAGCATCTACGTTTTGCCGGAAAGCAAGATCATCGCAAATAGAAGATAATTCTCTCCTGATATATCCATCATCATCAATACTTCCTACAACCTGCTCAGCAATCTTGAATGTTCTTTCATCAAGATTCAACATTCCCAGCTGGTCCATCAACAGATCATGAAAACTACCTTCAATCTTAAAAGGCATCGTTTTTTTATCGTCAGCCTCAGGATAGTTATCATCTTTTAATTTATAATCACCTACATCATCATCTCCTTCACTCACATAATCACTTATGTCTATGTTATCATAATCATCCTCACTGCCATCCATTTCATATTCTTCCTCCGCTTCGGTTGACTGAAATTCATCTTTCATTTCGTCTGAAGCATCTGTTCCTTCTTCGGCTACTTCCAATGCAGGATTTTCTTCCAACTCTTCTTTAATACGCTCTTCCAGGTTGGCAGTAGGTATCTGCAGCAATTTCATTAATTGAATTTGCTGCGGCGAAAGCTTTTGTAATAATTTCTGTTGTAAGGTTTGACTTAATGCCATTTCGTAGATCCTCTTAATTCGGTTACAAAATCAATCTTTTTTACTAGCGATACAGGCTGTAAATTTACAGACAAAGCTACCTTTTATGCAATGCATAAAGATTTGTTTTTCTGTTATTTTCTTGCTATTTGCAGCTGAATGCATAGGGCAATCCGGTGCTGATTCTGTGATGAGTAAGCCATTGCTAATAATTAAACCCGATTCTTTCTCACAGCCAGTTAAAACTGCCGCTTTCTTTCCTGCCAATTTCTATGCCTCGAATCTTGGATTCTTTTGCAAAAAAGAAATTCAGTTTGAAAAGAAGACAAAAATCCCTTTGAAAATACGTTTGGGAAATTTTGAATATTGTAATTACCTGGAAGGAAAATCGTATAAATCATTTAGATGAAAAAGCTTCTATTGATACGTCATGCAAAGAGTAGTTGGAATGATATCAGTCAACCGGATTTTGACAGGCCATTGAACGACAGAGGCAATAAGGATGCACCTAAAATGGCGAAACGATTACTGAAAGATGAAATAGAAATCGATGCTTTTGTTTCAAGTCCTGCAGTTCGTGCATTAACCACAGCTGAGTATTTTGCTGAAGCATACGACGTGAAGAAAAAAAATGTGATCACGGATCAGATATTATATCATCCTGCACCTGAAATTTTTTTTGAAATAATTTCTACGTTGGATGATGACCACAAAACTGTGGCGATTTTTTCCCACAACCCTGGCATTACCGAATTTGTAAATCGACTCACCAATGTTCGTATAGATGATATGCCTACCTGTGCAATTTTTGGGGTGAAGGCCGATATAAAAAGCTGGAAATCTTTCCAGGAAGCAGAAAAGAAATTCTGGTTCTTCGATTACCCGAAGAATGATGATTGAGGCTGACTGTTGAATAAAGATAAAAACGATGAAGTGATTGCGACGCAACGAAGATGCTATGAAAATATGCTGCTGGTATTTTATTCTTCGATTGCTGAAACTTTGTTCGATTTAAAATTAGCCAGGTACACTCCTGCAAAAATCAGTATTGCTGAAAGGGCTTTTGACAAGGTGAACTCTTCACCGATAAATATCATTGCTATGATGGCAGCAAATACTGGCTGCGTATATATATAAGCTCCTGTAGCAGTAGCGCCCAACACAGAAACACCGTAGATATTAAACAGGTAAGAGAAAAAAGTTGCGGCAAAAACAACAAATGAGATGGCAGCCCAATGGCCAGGTTCAATGGCTTGCCAGTCTGTTGCAGTGAACTCATTCCAGCCTATTGGCAGAATAATGAAAAGCCCGATGGTAAATATCCAGCGAATCACTTGTAAAGCCGTATATTTTTCCATTAACGGACGAACCATTACAAGATAAAAACCATACAGAATTGCATTCAGCAAAACATACATATCGCCACGAATAATATCAGAGGCCGATTGCAAAGAATCTTTTTGTATGATAAGATTTACTGCACCGCCAATACCCAAAGCAAGCCCAAGAAACTTTACAAGGTTTAGTTTTTCCTTCAGTATCCATGCTGCGATAAAAGTGATGAATATCGGCGTAGCCAACATTAGCAATGCAGCATGAATAGAAGTGGTGAGTGCAAGTCCTTTGATAAAGAAAAGCTGATTTAATGCAACTCCGGCAGCACCACAAATGATGAATCGGATTACATCTTTCCTTGTTACTTGAAATCTGCCGGGCTTGAAAGCAAAAAATATCCAGAAGAGAATTGTGGTAACAAGAATACGCACAACATTCAATGCCAATGGTTGAATAGCTGAAGGTGTTACATACTTAACCACACTGAAGTTAGCTCCGAAAATAAAATTTGCGCCGAGTACTGCTAAGTGTGCTTTTGTCCTTTTGTTCATGAAGCTGCAAAGCTACTCTGAGTTTCTGTTCTAAAATATTGAGATAAGAAATCATTTATAATAGCATCAAGCATATTTGGTGTTACAGCAAATGGTTTGAACTGGAATGATGCAGCTTCCTGCAATGTCTTTACTATGTTAAAATTGGACTGTGCTGTTGAATAGGCCAGTCCTTGCTTCATCAGGTAAGCAGCAAGATATTCCTGTTCTGTTTGTCCTGGTGTTGGAATGAATACTGCCTGCTTTTGCAATGCAGCAATTTCCATTACAGTCGTATAGCCAGATCTGCTGATAATGTATTCTGCACCGTTCAATGCTTTTTCAAGATCAGCTCCGTTTAAATGATTTACAACTGTAACATTTGCAGGAACTGAAAGTGTTTCATTATCTCCCGGTTTTCCTCTTACTATCAACACATCATCTTTCAATTGGTTGATGTCCTTCAATATCAATTTTTCTAATAATGTTCTTTGTGGCTCCGGGCCTGAAATAACAAAAGCATATTTGTATCTCAATGCTGCCATTTGTTTTTTGAACCTGGAAAGTGGGCCAATATATTTTATAGGAAATGGATGCAATTCATCAAAATGAGATAATGCTCCGGCCAGTGAATTTTCTTCAGCATCAGGAACCCAACATTCTGTAAAACGACTGATGTATTTAAAATTCAGCTGCCTGACCTTTCTCTCCATCCACTTATATGGAACCTGAATCTGTAATTGGTGGGTGAGGAAAATGCAGGGCACTTTTTCAGTATATAATCCATACCGATTATCTGATATTACAAGGTTGATATTATATTGATCAATGATCTTCTGCAGCCATTTTTGCTCATACTTTATTGCCGACAATATTTTAGGAACCTGTACGGCAATTTTCAATGGTAAGGTCAATTTATTTGCACTATACTCAACATTATATCCTTTCAGCTTCAAAAAATGTAGTTGAGGAAATTCCTGCTTCAGCAAATGTTCACCTGCACCATCAGTAGCAATGATCGCTTCCCAACCGAGTTTGAGAAAAGCTTTCACCATAGGAATGCATCGTGTAGCATGACCTAAACCCCAATCTAACGGAGCAATCAGAACCTTTTTGTTGTTAAAATTCATATTTGAAAAGGCAACCTTGCAATATTAGGCAGGAAATTCAGTTATTTTACATCACAGTACAATTATATGAAAATACGCTTCACTCAATTGGCATTGGCCTTGCTTATAGTAAGTATGTTAGGCGTAACATCCTGCTCAAAGTCTCTCTTCAAAAAGAGCAACACAAAGTACTGTGGGTGTCCGTCTAGCAGATAAGTTCACAGTTTAAGTTGGGAGGGGAACATGCATTACGGAGGCCGTGATTTGTTAGTGCTGTCTAATAAGATCAGCTTAACGCCACAACAATTAGAAAAAGAGCTGCAATTGCTGCACGAACTATTGTACAGCATTGAAACTGCTAATCACTTTTGTACCGCAAACGAAGTGATCAATTTGAATAATTACAAGATCATTTCAAAACCCCAGCACATCGAAAAAGCAGTTCGTGAAGCTGAGATGAGGCCTTTCATATTTATTTTTAATAAGAATTAGGTAGCCAGCGTTTGCAACTTCATTCATCTTTACTTGCGTCGCACTCTTGTACAAATGTATCGTTGTGGATCTTTTAAGGTCAAACTGTGAAAAACAAAGGCTGTCAGGCTCAACTCTTAAACTCTGAAGCAAAATTCTAACTGGTTATCAATGGTCCTGATAGTCTAAAACCTTAAATTCTGCCAATATTTAGATATTTGCCTTTGACTTTATCCTTCACAACCTTACCTTTGCCGTCCTTTCACAAAACGGTGGTATGGTGACCACGGTTGAAGTTGAAACAAAATTTTAAGGGTTAGCAAAACAAAACAAAATGAAACGTACATTTCAACCACATAATCGCAGAAGAAAATCAGTACATGGTTTTCGTAAACGTATGGAAACTGCCAATGGCCGTAAAGTATTGGCCAGCAGAAGAGCGAAAGGCCGTAAGAAACTAACTGTTTCTGACGAGAGAAAATTAAAGTAATCAATAGGTTACAATAAAACTGAAAGCCTCATCTTTGATGGGGCTTTTTTATATGGCAAAAACTTTCAGTTATAATAAACACGAAAAATTAAAAAGCCGAAAGCTTATTGAACAGCTTTTTGCGAAAGGTAAAGCCATCAATGCTCATCCCTTAAGGTTGATCTATTTCATTCCTGAAGAGAAAATGGATAATCAACTTAAAATTGGAGTTACTGTAAGTTCGAGGAACTTTAAGAAAGCTGTTCATCGAAATCGTATTAAACGATTGATGAGAGAAGCTTACCGGTTGAACAAGGCTGAGTTGGTAGATCACATTGAAGGTTCACAAAAACAAATCGCAGCTTTTATTATTTATACTGATAAGAGTTTACCGGAATTCGATCTTATCCAGCAAAAAATGAAAGTACTTTTGAATAAACTTATCAAAGCCACCAGTGAAGCTGCTGCAACAAATTCTTAGTTTTCCCTTTCTGCTGATCATAAAGATCTACCAGTTGATCATTTCACCGATCCTGGGACCTAAATGCAGGTTCACACCGACCTGTTCTCACTATGCAGCTGATGCTTTAAAAAAATACGGCTTGTTTAAAGGGGGATGGATGGCTGCCAAAAGAATTGCAAGATGCAGGCCTGGTGGTGGTAGTGGATTTGATCCTGTACCATAAAAAAGCCACCTCAAAAGAGATGGCTTATAATATTTCTTAGACTGACGTTATTGCTTCGCTGCAACTTTTTGCCATTCAACTATATTGTTACATCCGGCAAATTCATTGTCGATGCTGATATAATATGTAGGAATTTTATCGCTGAACCATTTCTTCAATACTTCCATTTTCTTTTCATCCAAAGCTCTTGAAGCAACACGGTTGTAATCGTCTTTTAAATTTTCTCTGTGAGGTTCAGAACGTTCTTTGAAGTAAATAATTCTTACTGCGTTTTTTCCTCTTTCATCTGTAAAAGATATTGGTTGAGAGATATCGCCAGCCTTCATGTCTTTTATTGCAAGTACAATATCTTTATCCAACTGATCTATTGTTACATAAGTTGAACCATCTCTTCCTGTTACTTCACCTCCACTAAACTTAGCAGATTCATCTTCGGTATGTTTCATAACTGCCTGTGCAAAATTCATTCTACCTGCAATGATCAAAGCCCTTACTGAATCAAGTTTACGTTTAGAAATGTCTATCTCTTCTTTATTAACCGGTGGAATTCTAAGAATATGACGAACAATAGCTTCATCACCAGCACGACTAACCATTTGAATAAGATGAATACCAAATTTCGTTTTTACCGGGTTTGATATCTGGCCGTCTTTCAACTTAAATGCTGCTGCAATAAAAGTTGGATCCCACATTTTATCTGTACGATTTATCCTGTATTCTCCACCATTGTCTTTGCTTCCGGGGTCTTGAGAATACAATTTAGCTAACTGATCGAATCTTCTTGTTCCGGCCTCAACCTGTTTTCTAAGGTCTTTTAAAAAGTTTGCTTCATACTCTTCAACATCTTTATTAGCCTTTGGATAAACAATGATCTGGCTTAATTGTAATTCACTTTCATAAAAAGGGAGGCTATCTTTTGGTATTTTGTTGAAATAAGTTCTTACTTCAGTAGGAGTGATCTTAACATCACCAACGATCTTTCCCCTCATCTGTTCAGCCATCAGGTTCTCTAAAATATTTGGTCTTAAATCTTCCTTCAATTGAAATACAGATTTACCAGCAATATCCTCCAGCACTTCTTTTGAGCCATATTGCTGAATGAAGAAGCGAATACGATTGTCTAATTGTGCTTCTACTTCTTCTTCCGTAATGTCGAGAGAATCTTTTTGAGCTTGTAATACCAAAGCTTTTTGGATCAGCTGACCTTCCAGGAAAGCACATTCAGGATTTGCAGGTAAAGCATCTTCCTGACCCTGCCTTTTATAATCAGCAATGGCATTCATGATATCTGAACGAAGAATGATTCTATCACCAACCTGTGCAATAATTTTATCTGCAACCACTTTCTTTGGTTGGGCAAAAGCCGAGGCAAATAACAATGATGAAAAAGAGAGTAGTATAAAACGTTTCATAGCTTCTTGTAAGGCATCAAAAATATGCTTTTGCTGATGCCTTAGTTCAGGAAACCAAGGGTTTTTAACAAAGAATTTGTGCTGGATTAGTTATTTAAGAAGCACTACGTAACCGGATATTGGTTTTTCACCATTCTTCAGATCAATGAGATAATAATATGTTCCAACCGGAGCTTCACGGCCATTAATTCTTCCATCCCATGGATTTGAATAACCTTTAGAAGAGAATATCACCTGTCCATGACGATTGAATATTTCTACCCTGCAATTTGGAAATTGTTGTAAGAACGGAAGATTCCATACATCGTTGATACCATCTCCATTCGGACTAAAGGCATTATACACTTCGTATTTCACTTTTGATGGTAATGCTCTTTTAGTAATATATGAATGAGTGTTAGATACATTTATTTTCCTGGAGTGCATCAATGCAGTATAGATAGCAGCATTGCTTGTTATTGTTCCAGGTGATTGTGGTGTTTGAAAACTATTGAGTTGTTCCCAGCCATCGTGTTTATACAAACTGATGTAGCTTTTATTTCTATGTTCAGTGAACGTTCTCGTTTCAACATCTTTATCATTCTGTACCAAAACTTCTACCGATGTGTTTGAAGAATTCCTTGCTAATACAGACCAGGTTACTGTTAAAGTAGTATCAGTTAATATTTGTCCGCTTACTGCATTTCGATATACATTGCTGAATGCTCTGACATAAATATCATTCCTGGCAGATGTATTTCTCATTTGCAATGGAGTGTATTCCTTGTTTGTGGGACCAACAGGAAAAGTTACCACACAACATGATGCAAGTGAGTTTATTTTTAAAGATCCTCCGTTGACTTCTGTACCGGTAACAAAAAACTTCTCAGGGCTGAATCCATTTATACCGCCAAAGTCAGTTGAATCTCCTAATGCTGCAATATGTTTTCCGAGATAAACGTGACCTTTTTGAAATGTAACAGCATCTAATACATTCATATCTGAAGTAAGCCAAATGCCATTTGAGTTGTTGATGGTTATATTGGAGAAAGATGGACCTTTTAAAGTGTTATCATTATATCCTCCTTCCACTAACTGTTGACCTAAGTTGCCATAGACGGGATTGGGTTGCTGAAAAATAATGTTACCCGCAAATTTCGAATTCTTTATGGCAAATCCATCGGTGAGTTTTGAAGTAGTATTGTTCTTAAATATTTTTCCAAGGAAATACATCTTTCCATCTTTCGTAATGCTCAGGTTTCCATCATTAATAAAATGACCAAATACACCTATTGATGAAGTATTGCCAACATATACAGTTGATGTGGATGGTATATACACTGTCTCCTGTGCTTTGAGAGAAAGACAGGATACGAGAAAAATTAATATTGTTATTCCTCTTTTCAGATTTGATAATTAATTAATTCAAAATAGCCGGCACTGTACCGTCGTACAATGCCAGCTTTTGTATTGTATTGAACCTGTAACCGCTGCACTGATTTTTTTATGAATGCAGCGGTTGCTTAAATATTCTTTCTCTACATATTAAAACTCTATTACAGTAAAATTGAATGTAGCATTACCACTATTTGTAAAAGGCTGATTACCGTTTCCATTATTGGTTATGCTCATTTTTATAGTTGTTGCACTGGATACTCTGGCCCAGTTGATAGTTGTTTGATTATTGAGGTCGCTAGCTGGAGAAACCATTACAGTAGAAGTGGTAGACAATCCACCTCCTGGAACAGTGAATGTAATAACGGATGTATTTCCACTGCCCAGGTTTGCCGGCAAACTACCAATTGTTATAGTATAGTTTTTAATTTTACTTTCACCATTAGGTGATGTTACAGGAACAGGATTTAAGGTTACAGTGCCACTACTGTTCACCGTAAGAAAATTATCTGTAACTGTTCCGGGTGTTGTTGCTGAAGTAATGCCCAGTGTAAGATTACTAGCATTACTTGTTGCACCAGATATTGTTGCTCCTGTTGAAAAAGTTTTTAGTCCTGCAAATGTTTGTGTACCGGTATTTACAACACCACCAAATGTTGCAGAGGCTGGTTGCAAATTCAAAACACCTGTAGTAATACTTGCACCATTAGCATTAGGTGAAGACCCAATAGCCCCTAACGATGTAACACCATTCACACTTGATAGTATTACCTTACCTGTATTATCAACTGTCAGGTATCTGTCTGTAGCTGTGCCTGGTGTTGTTGCTGAAGTAATTCCTAAAGTAAGGTTACTGGTATTACTTGTTGCACCAGATATTGTTGCTCCTGTTGAAAAAGTTTTTAATCCTGCAAATGTTTGTGCTCCTGTTGTTACTACTCCTCTTGCAGTTGCAGATGCATTTGGAACATGAAATGTGTGTGTTGTACCTGTACTGTTGATAGAGAGATCATTTCCTGTAGTACCCAAAGCAAATGTCTGGTTTGATGAAAGTGCAAGACCATTTAAAGTTCGTGTTGAAGGTATATATGCATTTAATAAACCTGCTACACTATCAATTCCTTTTTGTCTCCATGCCCTTGTTGAAACGGATAATGTATCAATTGAATGAGTACCTGTAGTAGTAATCGTTCCTCCATTTATTCCATATCCTGCTCCTACACTTGTTACTGTTCCTACATTCCAGGTTCTGTTTGCACCAAGATCCTGAGATGTTCCATTTATCGTTAATGTTCTTTGACCTGCATAAGAATATATGGCACCTAGAACACTGTCTATTCCTTTCTGTCGCCAGGCTCTTGTTGATATTGATAATGTATCAACAGAATGAGTCCCTGTAGTGGTGATCGTTCCTCCATTTATTCCATAGCCTGCTCCTACACTTGATACTGTTCCTTTGTTATTGAATGTTGTCCAATCTGCACTTGAGAGTAAACCTCTGTTCACTGCTGAAGCTGTTGGCATATTAAACGTATGGGTATTACCTGAACTGTTTATTGTAAAATCTGTTCCGCTGGTACCGGTGGTATATGTTTGATTCGTAAGCAAAGAACTCCAGAAGCCGTTTCTTCTTATCATAACCTGGCTGCTTGGTGTATGATAAATCATAACACCATCAGGAGGATTCAAGGCATCAATCCCTGTTGCATTTGTTGTATCTGAAATTCGTGGAAGCCAAACTCCTTGCCTGCCATTCGACCCCTGCAGATCCAATATCACTGATTTTTGAACACTTGTTGGCTGATCGCCAAGCTTTAATTGAGCCTTTACATCGTCAACAAGTAAAAAGCTGATAAAGGAAAGCAGGAGGATATAGATTTTTTTCATAGATCCTCCTTTTGCTTCTTATCACTTCTGAGCCTCTGTTACCAGGCTTCAGCTTACTTGATAACGTACCACTTGGTACCATCTGTTTGCAGTTTCACAACAGTCCAATCGTTGTAAATACTCATAGATGTACCATCTTCAATTGCACCGCTGATGATAACATCATTGGTTAATCCGCCTGCAATCTTTTTAACGATGTAAGTACGTCCACTGATAGAAGTTGCCGGAGCAGGAAGCGTTACTGTTACTGCTGCACCTGATGCATCAACCAGTACAGTATAATCTGTATCTCCAAGGGAGGTATTGCTTGTTACAGTTCTGATACTTAACGATAAGCTGCCAGATACTTGCAGCGTAGAATTTGCACTGCCGGTTGTACCCACTAAAGCAGTTGCTGCTGCAGTTAAAGTATCCTGGAAAGTTTTATGACCACCGAAAGTTTGAGATTCTATTGACACACCACCCGGAGTTGTTGCTGTTGCAGCATGTAAAACAAGGCTGTCTGACAATGCACCAACTATTTTTGAAAGACCATTTGCATTAGATGTGTTTTTGAATGCACCCACGAACCAGTTTTTAAAGGCATCGGTTGCTATGGTTCTTCTTCTTACTGAACCACCTTGGGCAGTATCAACAACAAGTATTTCTGTTAGTTCCTGATCCCTGTTCAAATTTCTGAACTGAACACTATCGTTCACAAATAATTTACCTGTAGTGGATGAATCTGTTACTGTTAAAGTGTTGTTGACTGATAAATTATTTTGAACTGTACCATTCTCATTGATGGTAACATCTCCTGTGGTTCCATCAATAATCAATCTTTCCAGGTTATTGGTAATGATCTTTAATGACTGTGCATTTAATGATCCCAACTTTTCTGTACCGACTAAATTATCTCCGTCTTTAGACCATTTGTTTAATGCAGCAGAGTCTGTAGTGATTTTCTGCCATTTGTTATTTTTCCTGATATACAAACCTCTTCCTTCAGCTGTTGCAGGGGTTAAATAGATCAACATTCCATCTGGTGGCGTTAATGCATTAATAGCTGTTGTGTCTGTTAAACGGGGAAGTAAGAAACCCTGTTTGTCACTTTCGAGTTCTAAGATGGAAGACTTTTGAATTTGTGTTGGATTGGTACCAACTTTTAACTGAGCGTAAGAACTGCTTGCGATAAATGTTACAAGAATGGCAACAGCGATCCTTGTAAGTTTTGTAAAAACTTTCATGGTTATTGGATATTGGGTTCAACAATAATATTGCGTCAATAATTGGTTACGGCATTGATGCAATATGTACAATACGAAATAGAAACGGCAGTGGTTTTCGATTTAGTATATAGACGTTAAAGATTTTTTGAAAGTTGCAGAAACTAACGAAATCAAGGAGCTGAGTTTAGTGTTTCTACTATGTGGAAGTACGAGGCAGTATAAATTAGTTATAGTTTATCGCAATTAAGTATATTTGATTACTACACCTGCCATGAGAAACATCATAAAGCTTTCAGCTATTATTAGCTTTTTTCTTACCGTACAGATTTCGTACAGCCAGAATTCTTTTGCAATAAAAGCAGGAATGAATGTAGCATTGTAAAATCTATTGCAATAGAGGCTCGATATATATATGGATTTCCAACTTTTTATCAAATAGATGATGTTGGAATTAGACGAAGTGCTAACACTGCTTCAAATCGTTCCTTCCAATTAGGAATGTCCTATTCAATAAAAACCAAACCTTGTTCTATCGGTTGGTGTCCCCACCAACCGAAAATTATCTAACTTAAACTTATGAATCCGTTTCATAAACGACAAGGACAAGTCGAAACAAACTTCTGCTACTTTTATACTGATACAATATTTGAATTCAAACATTTATTGGAAGATGATGATTTGAAAATGGTTGTGATCTCCTCGCTGCAATATTTAACGAACAAAGGGCTTGTAACGCTATATGGTTTTGTGATCATGCCAAATCATATTCATCTTCTGTGGTATATAAAATCTCAGAATGGAAAAGAGAGTCCGGCTGGCAGCTTCTCCAAATTCACTGCTCATCAATTCAAGAAATACCTACAACAAAAAGGAAAGCTTGATTTGTATGCTTCTAATAAAGAAGATCGAAACTATCAATTCTGGAAAAGAGACCCACTAGCAATACCGATCAATAGTGAAAAAATATTAGAGAGTAAACTTGACTATATACATAATAATCCGACTAAAGAGCATTGGAAACTATGCCGTTACCCTGAAGAATATAGATGGAGTAGCTCTCGATTTTATTATGATGGATTTGATGAGTTTAGGATGCTTACTCATTATAAAGAATGATATTACTTATCGGTTGGTGAGGACACCAACCGATAAGTAATACAGAACATCCAGAAAAATGGAACCAGCCTATCCAAAACTGGGGGCTGGTTCTTCATCAGTTCTTAACTATTTTTGATAAAAGATGCCAACTCTAATGACAGTTGCTACATCCTGTTTACACAAAATATTTTAGGGTCTCTGATTTCGGTTGGTGAGGACACCAACCGATAGGTAATCTCGCACAACACTACCTGCACCGTCTCAATAAGAATTAAAAGTACAAGTGTGCGACACAACGAAAGCTGAGTTTGGTCATAATGCCGGCATCATAACAATAAAAAAGGAGCATCGCTGCTCCTTTTAAATATTTAGATCATGTAAACTTATAATGTACGTTTTACTTCTTCTTCCTCGTAACCTACAACTGTATCACCAACTTGAATATCTGCAAAGTTCTTGATGGTTAAACCACATTCGTAGCCTTGAGAAACTTCCTTCACATCGTCTTTGAAACGTTTCAAGCTGCCGAGTTCTGCGAAACCACCTTCCTGACGAGGGTAAGTAAGGATACCATCTCTGAACACACGGATCTTACTATCTCTTTTCATCTTACCATCTGTGACATAACATCCGGCAACTGTAGCTTTATCAAACTTGTACACTTCACGTATCTCAATTGTTGCAATCTCTTTCTCCTGAACTTTCGGATCTAACATACCTTCCATGGCACTCCTGATCTCGTCGATCGCAGTATAAATGATAGAATACATTTTGATCTGCACACCTTCATTCTCTGCCACTTTACTTGCCTGGCTACTTGGACGAACGTTGAAACCAATTACGATTGCATCGGAAGCTGTAGCCAACAATACATCAGATTCAGATATCTGGCCCACGGCTTTGTGTACAACCCTTACAGCAATTTCCTGCGTAGAAAGTTTCTGTAATGAATCACTCAATGCTTCTACTGATCCATCCACATCACCTTTGATGATTACATTCAGCTCCTTGAAGTTTCCGAGTGCCAAACGACGACCGATCTCATCGAGTGTAATGTGTTTTCTTGCTCTTAATCCTTGTTCACGAAGTATTTGTGCTCTCTTCGTTGCAATTTCTTTTGCTTCTGCCTCATCATCATATACCTTGAATTTCTCACCAGCTTGTGGTGCTCCATTCAAACCTAAAATAACAACAGGTGTTGAAGGTGGTGCGTCATTTACTCTCTGGTTACGTTCATTGAACATGGCTTTTACTCTACCGTAGTGCTGACCACTAACGATCAGATCACCTTGTTTCAAGGTTCCGTTCTGAACAAGTACGGTTGCAACATAACCACGACCTTTATCAAGTGAAGCTTCAATGATTGAACCCGTAGCTTCTTTATCAGGATTTGCTTTTACATCTAATAATTCCGCTTCAAGTAATATCTTCTCTAATAACAAATCAACATTCAATCCTTTTTTCGCAGAAAGTTCCTGACTCTGGAATTTACCACCCCAGCTTTCTACAAGAATGTTCATGCCTGCTAACTGCTCGTATATTTTTTGCGGATTAGCTCCGTCTTTATCAATCTTATTTACTGCAAAGATCATTGGTACACCTGCAGCTTGTGCGTGACTGATAGCTTCTTTTGTTTGAGGCATCACAGCATCGTCAGCAGCAACCACGATAACAGCAACGTCAGTTATTTTGGCACCTCTTGCTCTCATGGCAGTAAAGGCTTCGTGACCTGGTGTATCTAAGAAAGTAATGTGTTTACCGTTTGGAAGTGTTACCTCGTAAGCACCGATGTGCTGAGTAATACCACCTGCTTCACCGGCTACAACATTTGCACTTCTAATGTAATCGAGTAATGATGTTTTACCATGGTCTACGTGACCCATGATGGTAACGATCGGTGCTCTTGTTGAAAGATCTTCAGGATTATCTACTTCTTCCTCTTCTTCCATATCACCGGCATCGTCTATACCAATGAATTCTACTTCGTAATCAAATTCGCTGGCAACAAGCTCTATTACCTCGGCATCTAAACGTTGGTTGATAGAAACCATGATGCCAAGGCTCATACACTTACTGATGACCTCTGCAAAACTTACATCCATCAGGTTAGCCAGTTCACTAACAGTTACAAATTCTGTTACCTGTAGTTTGTTATCCTGTCCACCTTCAGCAGCATCAGCCGCCTCTTGTCTTCTTTCTCTTCTATGTTTTGATTTCAGGCTCTTTCCTTTACCACCACCACCGGCAAGTTTTGCCTGTGTTTCCCTGATCTTATCCTGAATTTCTTTCTGATCAATTTCTTTATCAACCTGTGGACCTCTGGCATTTCCTCTTCCGGCTCCACCTTTTTGTATGGTTGGCCTGTTACCTCTTGGTGCACCTCCTTGTCTTCCACCTGCACCAGGACCTCTTTGGAATCCACCACCATCTCTTTGAAAACCTCCACCTCCACGATTATCGGATGGTTGATCGGCTTTCTTTTCTATTGGAATTCTTTTACGAAGCTTTCTTTTTTCATCAGCAGCACTTCCACCTGTAGTACCTGCACCTTGCTTAGGTCTCGTATCACTGTCCACGGGTAGTTCAATTTTACCAAGGATCTTCGGACCCGTAAGTTTTTCAGCTTCTATTCTTACAATCTGCGGTTCTTCTTCTTTCGGAGCTTCCGGTTCTGGTGTTGGAGCCGGAGGTACTTCCGCAGGAGCTTCTTCAACAACTTTCTTAGTTGATTTTTTCTTCGGTTTCTCTTCAGTTGTTGCAGCAGGCTCTTCTGTTTTCTCTTCAGCTTTTTTCTTCGCTGTTTTTTTAGGTCTTGTAGAAGAGTCAATAGCAGATAGATCAATCTTATCTAAAACTTTTGGACCTTCAACCGTTGGAGCTTCTGCTTTTACCACTTCTGGCTCTGCAGGTTTCTCTTCTTTAGCTGCCACCACTGGCTCTGGTGCAGGTTCTTCTTTCTTAGGTTCTGGTTGAACTTGAGGTTGAGGTTCCGGCTTAGGCTCTTCTTTTACAACCGGTTTACTTACCTTAATAGAAATATCTACTTCGTCTTTACGCTTCTTCTCTTGCTGTACATTCTTTGGGATCTCAATTGCATCAGCTTTTGTCTTAGCTACTTTATCTCCCTGGAATTCCTGTTGCAAAGCCCTGTACTGTGGTTCAGTAAGCTTTGCAGTAGGTTTCAGTTCATCCCTGCTAAAACCTTTGCCTTCTAAAAAGTCAATAAGGGTATCCTGCCCAATATTGAACTCTTTAGCTGCTGCTAACAATCTCGGTAATTTCAATTCTGACATTAAATGTTTTTTAGTCCAACCTCTGTAGTCTTGCTACAGAATCTTTTTATTTATCGAGTCAATGGTCAGCGAGTCAATGAGTCATTTCTGTTACGATTGACTTGTTGACTGATGACTTAATGACTTATTCTTCTCTCTCAAACTCAGCCTGCAATACTTTTCTTACTTCTTCTATTGTTTCTTTTTCCAGGTCCGTTCTCTTTTCTAATTCTTCTGATGAAAGATCCAAGACACTCCTGGCTGTATCGCAACCAACTCTCTTCAATTCATCGATCACCCATGTTTCGATCTCATCACTAAATTCATCCAGATCAATATCAAACTCGTTGGTTTGCTCTTCTTCTTCACGGTAAACATCAATTTCAAAGCCGGTAAGTTCACAAGCCAGTTTAATGTTCACACCACGACGACCGATAGCAAGAGAAACCTGGTCTGATTTCAAATACACTTCAGCATGTTTTTTCTCCTGGTCTATATTCATGTAACTGATCTTAGAAGGAGTTAACGACCGCTGAATTAATAGTTGAATGTTTGTAGTGTAATTGATCACATCAATATTCTCGTTCTTCAGTTCACGAACAATACCATGAATACGGCTTCCTTTCATACCTACACAGGCACCTACAGGATCGATACGATCATCATAAGATTCAACAGCAACTTTTGCTCTTTCACCCGGTTCACGAACGATCTTTTTGATTGCGATCAAACCATCAAAGATCTCAGGAACCTCAATCTCTAACAATTTAGCCAGAAACTCAGGGCTTGTTCTCGACAAAATAATCACAGGTGAGTTATTCTTCATATCCACACGACGAACAACGGCACGAATATTTTCTCCTTTTTTGAAGTAATCCTGCGGTATCTGTTCAGATTTTGGCAATATCAATTCATTACCATCCTCATCTAATAATAAAACTTCTTTTTTCCATACCTGGTAAACTTCTGCACTGATGATGTCGCCCATTCTATCAGCATATTTTTTTACCAATACATTCTTCTTCAGATCGTTGATACGGCTGGCCAATGTTTGCTTTGCAGCAAGAATAGCACGACGACCAAAATCATAGATGTTCATTTCCTGGTAAAGTTCTTCACCTACTTCAAAGTCAGGTTCTATTTTGATAGCATCGCTGTAACCGATCTCTGCCAGTGGATTCAACACTTCACCATCTTCAACGATTTCACGACGACGAATGATCTCAAGGTCACCTTTCTCAGCGTTAACGATTACATCGAAGTTCTCATCACTGCCAAATCTCTTTCTAAGAAGTGTTTTGAATACATCTTCTACCACTTTCATCAATGTGGGACGATCAATATTTTCTACGTCCCTAAACTCCTGGAAAGCCTCTATGAGGTTAATACTTGCCATACCTTTAAAATTTACGATGTATGAAATACGAAATGCGAATTTGATACATCTGCTTACTTTTTAAAACTTGATTTGAACGGTTGTTGTTTTTATGTTATCAAAAGGTATCACCAATTGCTGCGTTACCGCTTTTTTGCCTTTACCTTCTGTATGTTCTACGATAATATCAGCTTCAGCAACCTGTAAAAGCTTGCCTTCTTTCTTAGAGCCATCAACAAACAATACTTCTACTTCTCTTCCAACATTTTTCAGGTATTGCCTGTGTGTGGTCAAAGGTTCTGTAAGACCCGGTGAAGAAACTTCAAGAGAGAATTCCCCTTCAGGATACATACCTGTTTCTTCAATCAGTTTATACAACTGGCGATTAAACTTTACACATCTTTCGATGGTAATGCCATTGTCTCCATCAATAAACACTTTTACATTGTTGGTAGGTTTAATCTTTACGTTGGTCCTGAAATATTCAGGATGCTCTGCCAGCATTTGGTCTACCAACTGCTCTATCTGTTGAATCTGATTTTCTATTGCCATCTCGAGTATGGAAAAAAGAGAAGGGAACGTCTGCCGTTCCCTTCAATTGTTCTTGTCCGCTGCAAATGTAATGTACAGAGGCAATATCTTCCAAATTTCTATTGCGTTAACTCAATGTAAAATCGACTGCAGAATTTAGGTGAGTACTTACCTTTACCGCCTCATGATGAAACTGATTATTTGGGGAATTGTTATTTACCTGCTCTACAAATTCATATTTGGTTTTGTGATACCTGTTTCCAGAGCAACAAGGCAGATCAAAAGCAAGATCAGGGAAGCACAGGCTAACCAGCAAAGATTCCAGGAACAGCAATCACAGCAAGCTGCCAATCAACAGTTCCAGCGAAAGGAACCACCACCATCTGATGCAGAATATATTGATTACGAGGAGGTGAAGTAGGAGAATATCGAACAAGGAACAAGGAATATTAAATGATGAGCCTATCCTTGTTCCGTTAAATTACTGAATTCCAACTCCCATAGCCTCATTGGCGGTTTAAGATGGATGGTTTGTAAGCCAGCTTTTTGTGCTCCTTCAATATTTGCAAGGGTATCGTCGATGAATAAGGTTTCTTCAGCTTTTATTCCGGCATCATTTAATACCCAGGTATATGCTTCGGGATAAGGTTTACGAATTTTTGAAGTATGGGAATAGTAGGCTTTTTCAAAAAGATCGTTGAAATCGTCTTTCCCGAATTGGTGTTTATAAATGTTCACGAAACATTCATAATGAATGGCATTGGTATTCGAAAACAGGAATAGCCTGTATTTTTTCCTCAGTTCTTTCGCTTTCTCAATTGCTTCTGGCCAGTAGTTGCCGAGAATACTATTCCAGCAAGTGATTATCTGATCATTAGGCAGATCAACACCTGAAGCTTTTCTTAACTCTGTGTAGAATAAATCATTGTTGAGCTTTCCTGTTTCCAGGTCTTCAAATAATGGTGAAGCAGATTGTTGTGAATACAGCTCATTGAAGTTAGCAATGCCTGCATCTACGAAAGCGTTTTCTGTTCGTTTATAATCTACATCAATAAATACACCTCCGAAATCGAATAAGATATTGTTGATTCCCTGCATAGGCAGCAAAAATAATCGTCTGCTCTATTATGCCGCACAATAAGTATAACGCCATTGAATCAGGTCTTTAAGATGTTTGCATAGCTCATATTCTTCCTGTTCAACTGCACGGTGTAAAAAATATTCAAGCTCTTCTAATGTGCAGTCATCAAATACAGGCATAATACGGGTTA
This sequence comes from Bacteroidota bacterium, assembly GCA_023386555.1. GTDB lineage: Bacteria > Bacteroidota > Bacteroidia > Chitinophagales > Chitinophagaceae > JAEZDC01. The sequence goes on from JAEWJK010000001.1 coordinate 312,159, forward strand.
ATGGCAAATTCCTGATGATGGCCAAAGTTGGTGTGTTGTTCTCTGCTGTTGTTTCTTTTTCTGATCTTACGATATACATTTCCTTTCTCATTTTTAATTCCCTCCACATTTACCAGTTATACGACAAGCGTGCCAGATAAATATTGGTTGAATTTTTTTAATACTGCCGGTTAGGGTAATTTTTAAAGAAGGAATGCTGGCGAAAACACTAAGCTGTTTCTTAATCTGCAGGTAACAAAAGTTTGAAAATAGCTCCTTCTCCAGGTTTGCTTTCTGCCCAAATTTCACCTTGATGATTCTTTACAACTCTATATGCGATGGATAAGCCGATGCCTGACCCTTTGTACTCAGCATTGCCGTGCAAACGGGTAAATACATTAAATATCCTGTCTGCATTTTCCTGTTCGAAGCCAATGCCATTATCTTTCACTTCTATTAAATGAAAAGACCGGTTTGCAGGAAGTGCCTTACTTACGAGCATTTCATCACCAGATGGTAACATTCTGGATGAAATTGCAACCTTAGGATTTGCACCTTGCTTTTGATATTTAATAGCATTACCCACAAGGTTTTGCATAAGTTGTTGCAGTTGACGTTTATGTCCTTTAACAGTGGGTAATCCTCCGATTTCAATCACAGCTTTTTTCTCTGTTATTTCCACTTCAAGATCTTCCTGTACTGCATTAACTATTTCTCCAAGGTCAACTGTCTCATCAAGAATAGCTCCCTTGCTTATGTATGAATAATCTAAGAGATCATCTATCAAACTACCCATTCGTCTTGTTGCAGACTCCATTCGTTGAAAATAGTTCCTGATCTTTTCAGATAAACTGTCTCCAAGTTCTGTTTTGATCCTGTCTGAGAACATTAAGACCTTACGCAATGGTTCTTTCAGATCATGTGAAGCTGCATAAGCAAATTCTTCCAGGTTAGTATTAGACCTGGTTAATTCTTCAATGGTTCTTTCCAGTTGTAGTTGTGCCTGTTTAATAGGAGTGATATCAGTGAATATATGTATCAGGTGATCATCATCCATTTTTGAAATCGTAAGTTCCTGCCATCTTCCGGTCATTTCTACATAATACTGACTTAACGATGGTACACCGGTACGAAGTGTACGAAGACAGGTTTGTCCGTATTCCGATTGAAGAATATTCGGATCTACTTCATTCGCTGTTTTAGAAAGATAAATTTCCCTTGGCAAGCCAATATGCTTAACGGCAGCATCGTTTGCCATAATGGTCCTGGCATCTACTACTTCTCCATATTCATTCCTGATCATCTCTGTAACTGAAATACCGTTAGAAGAATTGGTGAGTATGTTATCGAAGAGGTTTTTCTGGCTTTCAAGTTCCCGTGTTCTTTCTTCCACTTTTAACTGCAGATCACTTTCACTTTGTTCCAGTACTTCTTGTGCAAGTTTCTGATCGTGTATATCAAATCCTACACCTACATAACCACCGAATTCCCCGTTATTTAAAAATCTTGGATTGCCTTTAAATGAATGCCATCTGTAAACACCATCATAACGTTTTACCCTTATTGCAGGTATAAAATATGGTTGCCTGTTATTAAAAGCAGGAACATAAAGTTCCATTACACCAGGAATATCATCCGGATGAATAATGCCATTCCATGCTCTTCCAATGGCTTCTTCCATTGACTGTCCTGTATATTCCAGCCAGGTTTTATTCCAGTAATTAACAGGAGCCTCAGGATCTGGATCAACTATAAAAACAAATATGGGACTATCGTCTGCCAGTTTCTGAAAACGTTGATCGGCTTTTTTCTGTTCGGAAATATCAGTAAAGAATACGGCAACCCTTTTACTGTTCTCATGCCCTAAACGAAAAGCATACACATCAAACCATTTTTGCATTGCTGCAGATTCTTCTGCAAAGCGAAGCGGTTTACCTGTCTTTACTACATTGCCATAGGTTTTTGGCCAATGATCTTCCATACCCGGCACCAATTCAAGAATGGTTTTGCCAATAGCCTCTTTTAATCCTGTTTGTTTTTCAAAGGCCGGGTTGATCTCTATAAAACGATAATCATATCCGTTATTATTGTCATCAAACAAAACTTCTATAATACAAAATCCCTGGTCCATTGCCTCGAAGAGAGTTCTGTATTTCGCTTCACTTTCTTTCACCTGGGCCTGAGACAATACCTGTGCAGTAACATCGTGCCCAACACTGATTACACCTGTTGCTTTTGCTGTAACATCATCCAGGTACACCGGCTTGTAAACAAAATCAAAGTATCGCACTTCTTCTACTCCATTCCTGACGAGTGTTATGGGAAATTGATATGCATAAAACGGATTGCCAGTTGTTCTAACATCATCCAGCAATTGTATAATTCCCTGCGATTCTAATTCTGGAATGGCCTGGAGCAGTGGTTTGCCAATAACCTCTGAAGTTCTGTCCCAAACTTCCAGCAGGCTTTCATTGGCCATTTCAATAATGTAGTTATCTCCCTGCAAATAGCCGATAATTACAGGAGCACTCATAAAAAAACGGTAGGCCTGTTCAATACTTTTGAATGAGCCTGCCTTTACCTGGTCTGTGGTCTCTTCGGCTGTATGAATAATATATTGAAGTGTTCCGGCTTCATCAATAACAGGAACATTTTTAACCTTCCAGTATTTTTCTGGATAGATATCTTTCCCATCAAGTATATCATATCGTTGAAATGATAACTCAAATGAGGTTTTATGAGCTAGCACATATTCAAATGAGCGTTTTATGTTGTCTTCATCTGTATTATAAATATCAGTAGGGTTAGCCGGAAACAGGCTTAGATAGCTACGACCCTCAACCTTAGCTTTTTTTAGCCCGGTTATTTTTTCAAAGTCATTGCTCACCGTAACTACCGTAAAATCGGGAGCATTCGGCAATAATACCACAGCAATGCCTGGTCTGGCTTCGAAAAGAGTATGATCCATCTTTGTTGTTAAGTGATAATTTCAACCGGGGGCAATAAAATTATGTGTTTTAATTACTCGGAAATGAACCAGTGTCTTTTTATTTTTAGTAAATCACTGTTATTCGCTTTTTGTTTTTCCGTTTTGTACAGTAGCAATTTGAAACAAAAAAGCCGCTTAATAAGCGGCTTTTTTGTTATAGAGCTTCAATGGAAAGCTTTGTATATTTTTCTTTCCGGTTATATTCTGATACCATGATATATCCTTCTTTAGCTGGAAAAACATTGATGCGGGAATTACCATCTTTATGCGGTATGGTGCGGGCAATTTTTTTCTTTGAAATGTTATACACCACAATGTCTTTTACATCATCAACTACCACATAATTGGTTTTTGTGTTAGTATTAGATACTTCATAAAATGATTTGGGCAATGAGTGATTACGATTCATTGAACTTCTGAACTTACCGGAGTTAGCCGGGATATAATTCTCCAGCGACAGGTTACCTTTCGATGTTAGTTTTAACAATGTTGCATCGGTCTCTTTGTATTTGGTGTACCCTCCTGCTGCAATCCAGATAGAAGGTATTACAAATGGAGAAAAAATAATTGTTGAAGCAATAGAGCCCCATTTGGTTCTTTTCAACACAGAACTTCCTGCAAAAAAAGTGTTGCCATTGTAATCCCTGAATCCTGTTTGAAGCAATGAATAAGATCCATTTTCCCTGGTTTTGCCATACTCCGAAAAGCCAGCATTAGACTCATCATACCAATAAGAAAAAGTTTCTTTGTAATCACTTTTTTTAGGACCCGTAATATCTATAGCAAACACTCCTGCATAGGCACCCCTGGTAATATCTCGTACAGACGATACACCATTTCTTCTTTCGCTGATGATGCTGCCGGCGATATATGGCTTACCTGTTACAGGGTCGTTGGCGAAATTCAAAACTTTTAGCTGGTGACCTTTCTTATCCTTCAAAACATATTTGTCGTAACTACCGCCATCTTTTGCACTAAATCCAATTACCTCGTAGCCGCCTTCACGCTTCTCGTTTTCTTTCTTTGTTAAGATAAAAATGTCTTCCCGGCTGGTAAGTACTATATAATTTTTTGCATCGTTTGCCGGTTTTTTATTCCATAACTCTTTAGCGGTTATATCATACGCAGCGAGCATATTTTTTTTCTCATCACCATAAAAAAGTGCAAAACCTTTACCCGGTATATTGTTCAATTGTATTGGCTGCTTTAATCTTCCGCCGCCAATAAATTCACGGCTATAATAGTTATCGGCTGGTAAAATATCGGCTGTAATACTGTTAGAACCGATGATCTTTCCATCAAGATTAAGAAACTGGGTAACCACAGCATGTTTGGCTCTGTCTCTTGCTTCTTTATACGCTTTTTTGTTTTTAAACTCACTGCCAATAAAATTGCTTTTTACATAAGCAAGGCAAAGAATATCCTGTTCGAATGAAACGGCCTGCAGAAACAAGCTTTCATCTTTGAAGTTAACGGTTCCTATGTCGTTCAGGTTTTCATCCATTATGGTAATGCGGTAGTTGAATGAATCGTCAGATACTGCTTCCAGCCTCGTGAACATCAGGTAACCAACCAATGAATTATCCTGTAAGATCAGTTTCATTGTTGATGAAATTTCGCTACTTACTTCTTTAAAAACTTTGGTTTGGGCTTTGGCAGTAATGGTGCTGCATAGGATAGCAACAAAGGCCAGTTGTTTAATCAACGCTCTCATGTATTGTTTGTTTTTGGTATTACTATTTTTTAGTGAAGTGCTCCGCAAATTCGCAGAACATACTTTGCGGATGATTCGTTATAAATTCTTTTGCATTGCTTTCTTTTTTCTTATCACTCAGTTGCTCCTCATTAAGCAAGGTGGCCATTAATATTTTCAATGCTTTGGCATCGGCCGACATCCTGTTCCAGAAACCTGCATTATACATTCCTTTGTAAAATTGCTTCAGGTTCTCTGCCGGCATTTGTTCAAGCATATTCTGCATTTCATAATAATCTTTAGAGATCAGTTCTTTTGGAGTGATACCAATCGCATTAAAACGCATCAATTCTTTATCGGAATAGTTTAACCCGGCAAATACATTGTGCATCATAAAGTCGTACCATTCATCTGCATGGCCTGCATCTTTTGCCAGCAGTATATTGTATAAGCAGGCAGAAAGACTAAGGTTATCAAATAAGTTCCAGATAATGATCTTATTTGCTTTTTGCTTGATCGAAGCGGGAATAGCAGTATATCGTAACCCGGGTGTAGTGTTGCCGATATTTTGCTTATACCGTTCAATACAATCAGGATGGGTTTTTAGAGAGTCTTTAATGCCTGTAGTGTCCCTGAAATTATAATTACGTGTAGAAAGACCTTTTGTTTTTCGCTGTGTCCACCAATCTTCTACCGTTGCATACCCGGCAAAATAATCTTTAATGGGTTTTTGCAAAGGCTTTTTAAACTGAAGGTCTGAACTATCTAATCGTAAGAAGAATTTTGCATCAAAGCCAATATTAGTTTTCCGGAGTAGTGATATGGCCAGCGAATCTGCTTCGGCTTCATGGTAACGGTTATGCCTGCTTCTGCTGAAAGAATAATTCTCTATCACTTTTTTTAGCCTTGAATAACGCTCATACTTAGAATCGAGCACTGCATTCAAAGAATTCTTGTATTCTGCGGATGTTAACCACTCCGCTTTTTCTTTCATTGAATTATCTGCATGGTTCAGTATGTTATGAGCTAACTCATGTGCAATTACAAGTGCTATTTCTTCCCTGCTTTCAGCAAAAGATATAAGGCCCAGGTTAACGGCCATCATGTTACCACCAATGGCATAGGCATTTACCGCTGCACTCCTATCAACCAGTAATATTGGTTGTTCTTTTATCAGGTTTTTGTTAGCCGATACAATTTCATCAACAATAGCAGAAATGTAATTGAATATCTCTTTTTCAGTGATGTAATCTTTTCGCTCTAAAGCATCGGTTATAAAATCAATCCGGTTATCCCATATCTCCTTGTATTTCTTCTGCACCTCTTTTTCTTTATAAAGAGAAGGACAAATCCAGTGCTTTTTAAGAGAGTCGTTCAGTTTCGCATAAGCTGCATGTGAAAGTTCCTGGTAAGTATAAGGGTTAGAAGGTTGTGCATTGGCTGTAGATAATGTTACAGCGAATAACAACAATACTGCAAGTGTCCTTAAGCAAATGATTTTTGGGTGCATGGCAATTAAATAAAACGAATACAAAATAAGCAATAAGCGTTAGTTGTCAGTAAAAAGAATAGGCCATAAAAAGAATAAGAAAAACCTTATTCATACCCGCTGTGAAAACCAATATTTTAAATAAATCATCCTGCCATTATATTATACCTCAGTTGGGTTGGTGCAATAATGAATGAGAAAACAAGTAGTATGTTGCAACCATCTCTTTATGCAACACCTGATAACCGTACCGCAGTTGCTGGCCAATAAAATAGTTTAACTGATTACCTGGCTAGACAGTAAACCTATAACCCTTGCCATGTACGTTAATGATCTTAATAGAAGTATCGGCAGCTAGTTTCTTGCGTAGTTTAGACACCAGTACATCTACATTTCTGCTGATGACTACCACCCCTTCATCTTCCCATAAATCTTTCATAAGTTTATCTCGCTCTACCACCTGGTTAATATTGTCACTGAATATCTTTAGTGCTTTCGACTCTTTTTCTGAAAGTGTAATACTATTGTTGTCTAATTTAAGCAGGTTATTATCCGGGTAAAATCTGAAGTTTCCCAAAACAAGGTACTCCTTATCATCATCAATTACAGGAATCTCTTCTTTTGTAGAACGCTTGTTTAAAAAGTAAAAACCCGCAATGCCGAAAGGAATGATCAACAGTAATAACCAGGCCAGATTAAACTGGTCGCTGTGCAAAAGTTCGATATCAATAACATAACAACCCACTTCCAATGTACGGCCCCGGCATGGTGTTAAATCGGTTGCCTCTTTATTCAGCTCAAAAGCCAGCACCGTTTGCTCTTGTTCGCAGTTCTTTAAACTAACAATATAACCTGTTGCCAAACCGGATCTCTCAAGATCACGTTCAACTAAATTGATCAGTGTATCTGAAATAAAACTAAAGTTCTTTTGAAACGACAGTTGATAAGTGTTTTTGTTCAGCTTCTTAACAGGCAGCACCCTCGAAGTAGAATCTTTCGCCCTCAGCAAAAGCTGGTGCCCCACATTTCGCAATACCACTTCTATATGGCTTTCCGGAACGGCATTTTTGTTATTGATAAATGCAACAGCAGATACCAGGATAATCATCAATAACACTGAAGATCCAAACAGTATTAATCGCTTCATGGGTGCAACATAATATATTAGGCTGCTATTTTCTGATTTTTACAATGATTTACGCATCTTTTACACCTTTTTACCTGCAAAAAGATGCCTGCTCATATACCCAGGGTAGCTTTGTTTTTTGTTTCACCAAACCAACAATCGTTATGAAGATCATCTGTAACCTCGCTTTCTTGTTCATGATTGTTTCATGTAACCATTTGGCAGAAGTGCCACGAACAATGGAAATTACCAATAAGCAAATAAAACAAAAAGCCGGTAAAGCTGCCATTGCAAAAATGGTTTATAAATCTACCGACGGTGGACAAACATGGCAGGACATCAGCCTGGGGCTACCCCCTAACCTGGACGAAGCAGATATTCAGTCAAATAACTTTTTTGTAAATGATAAAGGGCTGTTTTTTAAAGTTGGCGACGAAATCTATAACCATACAGTAAATACTATCTCGCCGTTTTGGACCAAAGCCATAAACCCTGGCCAACACTGCTACCCTGCTGTCGGTACTGCTGCTAACCATTTATGGGGTATTCACTTAACTACCAATAACGGAACCAGCGTATGGTCGCCCATATTCGAACATTATCAAGAACAAAGGATACGCAGCGCTTTCCAGGCTGCCAGCGGTGCCATTTTTATTGGTACAGACAGGGGCATTTTTAAAACTACCGATAATGGATCTTCGTGGAAACATGTGTATGCCGGGGCATTGGTAGGAAATATGGCTGAATCTGATGGCGTACTGGTATCTACCAGTAACCGAAAGGTTATAAGGTCAACTGATAATGGTGACAACTGGACGGTGATGACCAGTGAGGATAATATGACCTTTGATATAAAACAGGTTAAGGGTGGATTTGCTGCAATTACTTCCGGTGCAGAGACGGATAAAAGAAGACTGAGCACATCTGTTGACGGCGGTAAAACCTGGCAATTAATTCATCCTGCCTCACAGAACACCGCTTTCATTGAAACAACATGGCAAAACTGGAATGATCGTCCACGTCTCAAAGCTTTTCAAACTTCTATTATCAGGGTTGGCGAAAACTTTTTTTGTACGCACCCTGATGGCATCTTCAGGTCTAAAGACAAGGGTAAAACATGGACACTATTACTGCCTTCTGTAGAAGAGAAAGTGTTCAGTGTATTTAGCTCGGGCAAAGTGATCTATGCTGTATCCAGTCGTGGTGGATGTTGACCGTAAGGTTTGTTGATATCATACCATATTTACCTGTGTTCCGGATTATGGAAATGTTGTTGGGCAGTCACCAACACTGGCTTAAACAGAATGTTACCTTGCATATAAATTTCACCAGTATAATGCAACGCTTACTATCGTTCAATGGTCACAAGGTTTAAATAGGCATCATGAGATCAGCATCAATTTTCGTTGCAATATTATTTGTGCAGTTAATAACCTCATCGTGTAAAAAATCAGTTGAAAATCACAATATAACCGGTGAATGGAAACTTATTGAACACTATAATGGTTATACAAATGGCGGGAACTTTCGTTGGAATACCATTTTGCCGGAACATTCACATATTTTATCGTTTACCGAAGATGGTGAATACCGGAAAACAACAAATAGTAATGTCAATCAGCCTGCCTGTAACGGAACTTATTTATTACAATCCGGTAATGTTTTGCAGATAAATTCTGATTGCAACGCAAGGAGTGAAAATCTAATTGTAACAACCTTAACTGTTAAAACGCTTATTATTGATCAGCCAGTGATGGAAGGTGTTATTCGCTATAAATATTCTGCAATAAAATAAAAGCACTCGTCACTGCGAGGAACGAAGCAATCTCCTAACATTTAAACGGGATTGTACCGAACAAGGTAACTTGCTGGTAGCCGGGTGGTATTTACTGTTATATCGGGAAAGGGGTTAGAGCGCCAGCCTTGTTTTAAGTGCTGCAATACCCCTTGCTTTCTGGGTTTAGCATTGTAAAGGTTTTAAGTGTATTGCCAGGGATGTATACCAAGTTATACCAGATCTTACCAAGTTGTACCGGATTGGGTGGGTTTGGGATGATTCGTACTGAATTGGGAGGGTTTTGATGCTTTATCCATGGGTGATCTATGCTTTATCTATGGGTGATATAGGCTTGATCCATGGGCTATCCATGCCTGATCTATGGCTAATCTATGCCTGATCCATGCTTGATGCATGCCTGATGTTTGGCTGATGGCCTGGGATATAGGGAAATATGTAAAATGTGGTTAGGAAACGGAGTGTTCCCGGGTTAGCGTGATAAAGGAGAATAAATACGATTTATGGGTGGGTAATGTATTTCTGCGCTTTGAATACTTCAATAAACCGGCGAATCTTTGTTTCGAGCTGAAGCAATTCATCGGTGCTGATACTATAGTCTTTGTATCGTGTATCTACATATGCATCCTGCAATTTGCTGAAGAGATTTTTTTGTTTTTGCTGATCGGGGATGAATATTTCTGCGAGGCCATAAACACTTACAGAACAATAGCGGACCAGCCTCTCCAAATTGGGATTTACAGGTGCAAAGTGGATGATGCCGCTCGGCCTCGTCGTGATTGCCCCCGGTATGTTGATGGAGCTTACATTTGGCTTTAACCAACAAAACATAAAACCAATTGCCCGTAAAGAAAGGCTCGTATCATTTGTGCTGATGATGGTTAGGGCTTCATCGTACATACCCATGTCTGGTAAATGATAGGTGCCGGAAATACTATCACCTTGCAACCGGAAATATACTTCTATTGGCTGAACGGCTCCATCCCGGGTAACGGCACCTTTCCAATAGCCGGCATATTGATCCTGTGCAATGAGCATGTTGCCTGATAAAACCGCCAGCATAATAATTAACCACTTTTTCATCTGTTTTATTTTATCGTAAACCTAGTGGCTGATGGTGTATATAAACATTCAGAAGGGGTTTAGAATAGGTTTATTTAATCTATAGATAACCTTCAGCGCTTAATAAACAATAAATTGCAATGAAATGAAACATTATAAACTTAACGGCAACATAACCGTACTTCCTGCCCGGAATATGGTGAACGATGTAAAATTGGAACCTCGCCTGATGAAGTTGCTTTGCCTGCTTTTGGAAAAGAGAGGACAAACAGTAGCAAGGGATGAGATCATTAATGATATCTGGAAGGGTTATGGCGGAGGCGATGACGGGCTTACACAGGCTGTTTCGTTTTTGCGAAAAGTATTGAACGATACGGATAAAACTTTAATAGAAACGGTGCCTAAGACAGGTTATATTTTTAACGGGGAAGTGACTACCGATGAACTAATAATACCATACGTTGATTCTAATGCTGCAAACCATACAACACCCCGGTACAAGTATATCTTTATTGCTATTGTTATAACAGTAGCGGTATTGGCCCTGATCGTTCTCGTTAACAACAAACCAGATAACGCACCGCCTGCTCCAAACACTACTCCAAAAGAAACACCGGCTCCTGCACCTATTGCTCCGTAGGTATATTGATTGTTAATAGCAGAATCAACTATTCTTTACATTTCAAACTGTGTACTTTTTTACCCAATTCGTTTAACTTACTGCAAATTATTTCAAGCAATACCAGCATAATTGATGATTGATAGTTAAAACATTGCGGTTTAAGTTGCTGTAAAGCATAAGCATGATTATTGCAGAATAACATCACCACCAAAACAGCCCCCGGCATCCATACATGATCCTGATTGTTGACGACAAAGCAGAGAACATCTTTTCACTGAGAAAGCTTCTGGAGCTTCACGGGTTTTCTATCGACTCAGCAAACTCTGGTGAAGAAGCCTTGAAGAAGATCTTAAAGCAAGACTATGCACTGATCATACTCGATGTACAGATGCCAGGCATGGATGGCTTTGAAGTGGCTGATGCCATTGCAGGTTACAGTAAGTCGAAAGACATTCCCATTATTTTTCTTTCAGCAGTAAATACTGACAAACGCTTTGTAACAAAAGGTTACTCTTCCGGTGGAATGGATTATATCACAAAACCGGTTGATCCCGATATACTCATTCATAAAGTAAGAACGCTTTACAACCTTACCAAACAACAAAGAGAGCTTAATCTTACCAATACCTCACTCACCAAAGAAGTAGAAGTAAGAAAAATGGCAGAAGAAGAGTTGAACGAACGTGTTCAGGAACTTCGATCTATTCTTGAGTCAATGCCACAGGTGGCTTTCACCACCACACCAACAGGCGAAATAGAATTTGTAAACGAACATTGGTACCTGTATTCTGCTTCAGTAAATCGTTATCCTGAGTTTCATCCGGATGATAGAGGTATTATGGCCTCACTTACCGGTATATTCGAAACGGGCCAACAATTCACTTCAGAAGTACGGTTAAAAAATCTCATCACAGGCGAATATCGTTATCACCTGTTGAAACTGGTGCCTGTTAGAAATGCATCAGTCATCACAAAATGGGTAGGCAGTTTTACAGATATACATGAGCAGAAGTGCACTACAGAAGAATTAGAACGTTCTGTAAAAGAAAGAACGAAACAATTGGTGCATAAGAATGAAGAACTTGAATCCATCAACCATGAGTTACAACAGTTTGCTTTTGTTGCTTCACATGATCTGAAAGAACCCTTACGGAAAATACAACTGTTCAGCTCAATGCTGGAAGATGCATTGAAAGAAAATGCTGAACCTGGTGTTGACAAATATATCGACCGGATTAAAAACTCATCGCAAAGGATGACAGCACTCATAAACGATCTGCTGGATTACTCCAGGCTTTCTGTTGATGCGTTGTTTCAGCAAACAAATCTGAATGATATACTCAACGACATTGTAACAGAACTGGAATACTTGGCTACTGAAAAAAATGCCCGTTTTCATATTGCAACATTGCCTGTTATTGATGCCATACCTGCACAAATGAGACAGGTGTTTCAAAACCTGGTAATGAATTCACTGAAGTTTGCAAAAGCCGATGTGCCACCGGTAATAACAGTTACGTCTGAACGAACTGCTTCACTTTCTGTTGATGCTCCGACAGCAAGTGAAGGTGATTATTGCAGGATCACTTTTTCAGACAATGGTATTGGCTTCAATGAAAAACATATCGACAAAATATTTGCACTCTTCCAGCGATTGAACGCAAGAGAACAATATGAAGGAACGGGTATCGGTCTTGCTATCGCAAAAAAGATCATCACCAAACACAATGGCAGCATTACAGCCAAAGGAATAGAGGGAGAAGGTGCAACATTCATTATAACTCTGCCTGTTAAACAAAAAATGCATACAACCAACCAAACTAAAGAACTGATATGAATAAGCTGTTTAAAAAACTTCCATTACCTGTTAAGCTGTTGCTGATAGGACTTATTCCGTTGCTATTCATCCTTTACCTGTCAATACAGGTGAACAATGAAAAAAATGAAAAGCTGGAAGTAATGGCAAAATTCATGAACCAGGTAAATCAATCAACTGCCATCAGTAAGTTGATTGATGAATTACATATTGAACGCAGACATGCCTATGCCTACCTGTTTAAAAGAACAACGCAGGCAACGGTTGTGTTGCAAAGACCTCAAACCGATGCTGCCATCAACACTATAAAGCAAAACTATGCTGAAAGGCTGGGAGATTTTACACGCTATACATTGCTGGATAATATATCGGAAATAAGAAATCGTATTGATAAGAATGAAGCCACACCCTCAGATATTATGGCTTTTTATACATCTGCCATACTAAGACTTGGATCACTCAACCCGGTATCATCAGAAAACATTTCTTACCTGCAACCGGTTGTAAAAAACCAGGCAGGCCAGAAAATATTAAACGATATGGCTACTTATACCGGAACAATGCGAATAGCGGTATATACCATGTTGGTTACAGGAAAATCAGATGGCACTGATATAGCTAACCTGGCAAGGGATTATAATGTTTATAAAACCTTTGAAACAGAGTTTCTGCAAAAAGGATCTGACAGTAATATTAAAGGTTACAAGCAACTTAAAACAAGTGGAGAAGTAAAACAAACACTAGATCAGATTGAAGCAATTATCCGATCCGGCGGTATGAATAATACGTACGATGCAGACCGATGGTGGGAGGTTTCTGCAAAAGCGATGGATGAAATAAAAGAACTGCAACGTTCTTCCGTAAAAACGATCAGTGAAAAAGTATCAGAAATTTTCAGGGAAGAACAGGCTGTAAAAGATCGTAATCTGGTTATACTGGTGATTATTATTGCCCTGGTGATCTTTATTATTTTTTACACTACCAAAAGCATCACTGATACTTTATCGGATTTGAAAAAAGCCGCCCAGAAAATAGCAGTTGGTGGTACAGGTACAGGATTAACAGTAGAATCCAATGATGTAATCGGTAGCCTGGCTGATTCTATCATACAAATAGAAAACAGTAATCGCCAACTTGCTGAAGTAGCTATGCAAATTGGTAAAGGTAATTTTGATGTTGAGGTAAAACCAAGAAGTGAAGACGATGTATTGGGAAATGCTATTCTAAAAATGAAAGCGGATCTGCAGGTGTTTACCAAAGAGAATGAAGAAAAGATCTGGATACAAACAGGCCTCACCAAAATAACAGAAAGCGTAAGGGGAGAAAAAGATATTTTAACGCTAACTAAAAATGTACTTGAATCACTTTCCGGTTATCTCGATGCACAAGTTGGTGTTTTATACTCTGTAAAATCACGTAATATATTAGAGTTTATTTCAGGATTTGCAGTTACCAATACACACCTGGTTCCAAAGCATTTATCTTTTGGAGAAACACTTATAGGGCAGGCAGCAACAACAAAAAAGATCATTGAGCTGAATGATGTGTCAGATGATTTTGTGAAGATCAGTTCTGCTACCGGTGACATGCAACCAAAGCATGTAGTTGTTATTCCGTTGATACATAATGATGAGATTGAAGGTGTAATTGAGCTTGCCTCTGTTCATCCTTTTAATGATGCTGCACAGAAATTAATTTCAACTGCATCAGTAAGTATTGCCATTGCATTGCAAACAGCCAAAAGCCGGGCAAGATTACAGGAGTTACTGGAAGAAACACAGGCACAAGCTGAAGAGTTGCAGGCTCAGCACAGTGAAATGGAACATCTCAATACCGAACTGGAAGCACAAACACAACGTTTGCAGGCTTCGGAAGAAGAACTGAGAGTGCAACAGGAAGAATTGCAACAAGCTAATGCAGAGTTGGAAGAAAGAACACGATTGCTCGAAGAAAAAAACCAGGAAATAGCGGAACGTAACCAGGACATTCAGAAAAAAGCAGCAGAGCTTGAGCAGAGCACAAAATATAAATCAGAGTTCCTTGCTAATATGAGTCATGAACTCAGAACACCACTCAACTCTATTTTGCTACTGAGCAGGTTGATGAGTGAGAATCCTGAGAAAAATCTGAATGATGAACAGGTTGAATATGCACAGGTAATACAAAGTTCAGGACATGGACTGCTTTCTCTGATAGATGAGATACTTGATCTCTCTAAAATAGAAGCCGGAAAAATGACGCTGGAATATGAACAGCTGAACATACAAACCTTCAACAACAATATCCGCTCATTATTTGAACCGATGGCTAAGGAGAAAGGAATTGATTTTATTGTTGATGTAGATAAAGGTGTTGCTGCTACCATTGAAACAGATAAACTTCGATTAGAACAAGTGATAAGAAATCTTATCTCGAATGCACTCAAGTTTACTTCCGAAGGATCTGTAAAGCTTGAAGTAAAAAATGAAAATGATGGCTATGTATCATTTGCTGTGAGAGATACCGGTATTGGTATTCCAAAAGATAAACAAAGCCTGGTGTTTGAAGCTTTTCAACAAGCTGATGGATCTACCAGGAGAAAATATGGTGGTACCGGTTTAGGGCTTTCTATTTCAAGAGAACTGGTGAAGTTGCTTGGTGGAAAAATGCGTTTAGAAAGCGAACCAGGTAAAGGCAGTTGTTTTAGCATCATCATTCCAGTTTCGAAAGAACAAAAAGCCTTACACGAAGAAGCTGATGAAATTGTAGATCATAATGAAGAACCTCAACAACAAACTCAGGATCCACAACCAATAACAGATAAGTATAAAGCCACCATTATTCCGGAGAATATACCTGACGATCGAACAGCTATTGGTAAGAACGATAAAATACTATTGATCATTGAAGATGATACCAATTTTGCCAAGTCGCTACTCGAATTTGCACATAAGAAAGGGTATAAAGGAATAGTTGCAGTAAGAGGTGATGAAGGAATTGATCTTGCAAAAAAACATAAACCTGTTGGCATATTGCTAGATCTTCAGTTGCCTATAAAGAGTGGATGGGAAGTAATAGAAGAACTAAAAAAAGATCCTACCACACGTCATATTCCGGTGCACATGATGAGTTCTTATGAAGTTAAGAATGAAAGCAGGATCAAAGGGGCTATTGACTTTATCAATAAGCCAATGGCTTTTGAACAAATGCAACAGGTATTTCAAAAGCTGGAGCATGTATTGAATAAAGAATCTAAAAAAGTATTGATCGTTGAAGAGAATCCAAAACATGCAAAAGCACTGGCTTATTTCCTGGAAACATTCAATATAAATTCAGAGATAAGAGATACGATAGATGATAGTGTAGCTGCATTACAATCAAATGCCGACTGTGTAATTCTTGATATGGGAATTCCCGGACAGCGATCTTATGAAATGCTGGAACAGGTGAAACAACAGGAAGGTTTGGAGAATCTTCCTATCATCATCTTCACAGGTAAAAGTCTTTCATTGGCTGAAGAACAAAGGATCCGCAAGTATGCAGATTCCATCGTGGTAAAAACGGCACATTCTTACCAAAGATTACTGGATGAAGTATCACTCTTTTTGCACCTGGTAGAAGAGAATAAGAAACCAAAAGAAAAGAATGCCTATAAAAAATTAGGAGTGCTGAATGAAGTAGTGAAAGACAAGACTGTACTCGTAGTAGATGATGATGTGCGGAATATTTTTTCACTCACCAAAGCATTGGAAAAGCTGGATGTTAGAGTGATCACTGCTTTAAATGGTAAAGAAGCATTACAGAAACTGACTGATGAAAGTAAAGTAGATATTGTATTACTTGATATGATGATGCCGGAAATGGATGGTTATGAAACTGCTACCAAAATCAGGCAGAACCGTAAATGGAAAGATCTCCCGGTAATTGCTGTCACCGCAAAAGCAATGACAGGGGATAGGGAAAAATGCATACAGGCAGGTGCTTCTGATTATATCACCAAGCCGGTTGATATAGATCAATTGATATCCTTACTCAGGGTTTGGTTGTATGAACGTTCCTGATCCAAACATAGATATATGGCAAAACAGGTATTGATAATAGATGATGATAACCGTAACATTTTTGCGTTGAAGGCAACGCTCAAAGCAAAAGGGTACGAATGCTTCTCAGCACTGAGTGCTCAACAGGGTATTGCTTTTCTCAAAACCAACCCGGGCATTGGAATTGTATTAATAGATATGATGATGCCTGATATGGATGGTTATGAAGCAATACCAAAAATAAAAAGTCAGCATCCTGGTCTTCCTGTTGTATCTGTTACAGCACAGGCGATGACAGGTGATAAAGAAAAATGTTTAGCTGCAGGAGCTGATGATTATATATCCAAGCCAATTGATGTAGACAAATTATTATTCATACTGCATAAGTATTTAAAATCATAAGGTGGAAGTAAGGATCAAAGAACAGGAACTGGATTTATTGCTGAATGGCCTGCTGGATATTCATGGTTATGATTTTACCAGTTATTCAAAAGCTTCTTTGATAAGGAGGATTAACAGGTTGATATCTGTTGACCAGTTTCCCAGCTTTGCAGAATTCTGGTTCAAAGTAAAATCAGACAGAACTTATCTTAAAAGATTTGTAGAAGAGATCACGGTGAATGTTACTGAGATGTTCCGTGATCCTTCATTCTATACAGCACTTCGAAAAATTATCATCCCACAACTGGCTACAAGACCATTCATCAGAATATGGCATGCAGGCTGTGCTACCGGTGAAGAAGTTTTTTCGATGGCTATTTTATTACATGAAGCCAACCTTTTGCATAAATCACTGTTGTATGCAACAGACATCAATCCAGATGTGTTAGAAGAAGCCGGTAAAGGCATTTTTGCATTGAGCAATATGAAACAATATTCAGCAAATTATATTGAATCTGGGGGTAAGCAGGATTTCTCATCTTATTATACGGCAAAGTATGACAAGGTAATATTCAATGATATCTTTCGCAAACGAATGATCTTTTCAACGCATAACCTCGTATCGGATAGTTCTTTCAATGAATTTCAGCTTATTCTTTGCAGAAACGTATTAATATATTTTGATAAAGACCTTCAGCAAAAAGTGTTTCGTTTGTTTGATGCAAGCCTGGAACGCCTCGGCTTTCTGGCATTGGGATCAAAAGAAACACTTCGCTTTTCAGATATCATTAAAAAATACCAACAGGTAGAACAGGAAAAGATCTGGAAAAAGACAAAATGAGTAAACGTCTGATCATAATAGGTGGCTCTGCAGGAAGTTTGGAAGTACTCTTACAAGTGCTGCCTGCATTAAAGCCGTCTCTGAATATACCTATTGTGATTGTTATGCATCGCAAAGCCACAAATGATTCTATGCTTTTGCATCTGCTTTCATCCAAAACAAAGATCTGTGTTAGCGAGGCCGAAGAGAAAGAAGTTATCAAAGAAAACTGCATATACATTGCTCCGGCAGATTATCACCTGTTATTTGAACAGGAAGGAATGTTCTCACTCGACTTTTCAGAGAAAGTGAATTATAGTCGGCCCAGTATTGATGTGAGTTTCGAATCTGCGGCAGAAGTTTATAAAGATGGTCTTGTTGCCATTCTGCTTTCAGGTGCCAATTCCGATGGAACAGAAGGATTGAAACTGGTAGAACGTTATAAAGGAAATATCATTATACAAGATCCCTCCTCAGCTGAAGTGGATTTCATGCCTCGTTCAGCATTAGCTGCAGGTATTACAAATACCGTTATGACACCTGAAGAAATGGTGCATTTCATTAACCATTTGTCTATAAACAAATAATTATATACTACTCAAATCGAATGAGTTTGTCGGTAGGGCAACAGGTGATAAAACCACGGGAAGACAGGTAACCGGATCTTTGTTACTTGACGAATGTATGTTTATCAATACACAGGTTTATGAAACTCAAAATACAATACCGAATTGTTGGGTGAATTTTTTAAGTGGAATGCTAATAAGCACATGTTAAAATTCCGTTACCCATCCCCTCTCCATCCCGAGGCTTCTCTCATTTCCGTAGATTTAGCACCAGATACAACCGAAATAACTACACCAGGAAATGAGAAAATTATTTGTGCTGGCAGCATTGGTGTTCTTCGCTGTTACAGTTTCTGCCCAATCTACCTTAAAAGGCATGGTAAAAGATACACTCAACCAAACAAGCCTTGCTCATACCGTTATCAGCCTGCTCCGGCAGGATTCAGTGCTCTATCGTTTCACAAGGGCAGCAGATAATGGCAGCTTCGAAATAAAAAACATAAAGCCGGGTAAGTATATCATCGTTATCACTAAAACCTTGTATGCTGATTATACGGATGTAATTACGGTAACAGAAAATGAAACAAACCTGGGAACATTGCCCCTCATCCAGAAAGCAAAATTGCTGGAAGAGGTTATCGTTCAGCAGAAGATCGCAGCTATCCGTATCAAAGGAGATACGACAGAATACCGGGCCGACAGCTTCAGGGTAGGTGCTAACAGTAATGTACAGGATCTGCTTAGGAAATTACCGGGCATCAGCGTTAATAGTAAAGGTGAGATCACAGCACAAGGCCAGAAAGTAGAGAAGGTGTTGGTTGATGGTGAAGAATTCTTCAGCGACGATCCTGCCGTAGTTACACAAAGCCTTCGTGCAGATGCAGTAGAAAAAGTACAGGTGTTCGACAAAAAAAGTGACCAGGCAACTTTTACCGGTATTGATGACGGACAGAAATCCAAAACCATCAACCTCACGTTGAAAGACAATGCCAAACGAGGTTACTTTGGCAAATTGGAAGGCGGTTATGATTTCAATCGCTATCGCCAGGGTAAAGCACTCCTGAATGTTTTTAGAGGGAAGAAGAAATTTGCAGTTTATAGTACTACCGATAATACCAAATACGAATCATTAGACTGGAATGAGCGGTCAACTTATAGCACCGATCTTAACAGGGTAACGCAGGTAACCGATGATGGTGGCATGATGAGCTATTCTTCCGGAGACGACTTCAGTTATGGCAGTGGTTTCCCCCGATCCATTACAGCAGGCGCTTTGTTCAATGCAAAATGGAATAAAGACAAACACAACATCAATAACACCTTCCAGTTTAACAATGTGCAGGTGAGCAATATCGGCACAGCTTTCAATAAAGTATTGTTGCAAGACAGTTTTTACACCACCAACAGCAATACTTCGGGCACTACAGAAAAAGAAAGACTACGGTTAAACAGTTTGTATGAATGGAACATTGATTCTACTGCCTCATTGAAACTAACCGCAAGAGGTACACATATCCGTAACCAAAGTAATATGCAAAACCACAGCGAAACGATTACCGATGATAATGAAAGGATAAATGAAACCAACAGAAACACCATCGGTAACCTTACTACGCAAAACTTTACTGCCAACATTTTCTTACGTAAACGATTTAAGAAGGTTGGTCGTACTGTTTCGTTTAACAGTGATATTATACATGAGAACAGCAATAATGCAGGTTACCTGCTGGCAACAAATACCTTTTATAACCTGGATGGATCTTTGAAACGTACTGAGGCATTAGACCAGATGAAGAAAGACAACCAGGTTCGCAGTGATATCAGCGGAAGATTATCTTGCACCGAACCACTCTGGAAAAAAACATTTCTTGAAACCTATTATCGTTTCAATATTTCCCGCAACGATGCAGAACGAAATACATTCGTAAAGCCTGCGACATCTACAAAATATGAGTCTCTCGTAGATACGTTGAGTAACCATTTTTTGTATGACGCTATGGGCCATGCAGGTGGGTTTACATTCCGCATTAACGAAAAGAAATGGTCTTTGGCTACCGGTACAGCAATTGGTCGTGCACATTATGAGATGACCGATGTAAAAACAAATGCATTTCGTTCTATCAATTTCAACAACTTTCTGCCTTCGGCTAATATTACGTACAACCCTAAAAAGCAAACAAAGCTAAACCTCGTGTATAATGGTAATACACGTAATCCATCGCTGCAACAGATTCAACCGATAAGGGATAACAGCGATCCATTGAATGTAGTAATCGGAAATCCAAATCTTGAGCAGGAATTCCAGCACCGCATCAACCTGACCTTCTCAGATTACAAGGTGTTGAAAAGCCGCTCGTGGTATCTGAATGCCAGCTTCACCAGAACAAATAATGCCATCACCAATTTTAATACAATAGATAGTGAAGGAAAACGCATCACACAATATGTGAATGTGGATGGAAACTATACTGCAAATGCCTATATCTCTCATGGTTTTGAACCAGCATCTTCGTTCAATTTAGATTTCAACATCCAGGCAGGCCTGATACGGAACATTGGTTTCGTTAACGGTGTGCGAAACATTACGAATGTAAAGAATATAGGCCTGGGCATGTATGGTGGTTACTGGGGAGAAAGTTGGATCAATTTCTGGATCAATGGCCAGGCACTGTACAATACTTCTACTTCTTCATTGAATAATGATGCTGTAGCCAACTATTGGCAGGTAAATGCTTACCCTAATATTGAAATGCAGTTCAAGAAACTAAAACTATATGCCTCGGTAGGATCACAGGTTAACTGGTACCAGAAAACAGGTGTGTTTGCCAATGCAAGAGATATATTTCTGCTGAATACAACATTGCGTAAAACATTCTTTGCTTCAGAGCAACTGGAAGTGAAGGTGTATGTGAACGACATTCTCAACAACAACCTGAATGTGCAGCGAAATATCTCCACCAACTTCATCAGCGAAACAACCAACCAATCTATCAGGCGATACACAATGTTTTCCCTGATATATCACATCAATAAAAAAGCAGCTCCTCAAAATAACTGATCATGAAAAAGCTTGCGACACTTATAATTTTTCTTGCAACAACATTTGCTGCAGTACAGGCTCAAACAAAATACATCAGCTCTGGTAAAGTGTATTATGAACGGCGTATTAACCAGCTACGTGTAATTGAAGAAGAGGAAGAGAACTCATGGACTGCCGAGATGAAAAAGATATATCCACGTTTTGTGAATGATAATTTTGTATTGGCTTTTAATACCGAACGTTCTGTATTTCGTTTAGAGAAAGAGAACCTGCAGAATAAATACCTGTGGGGGACCAAACCTTCGGAGGATGAAGTAACGGTACAGCAACTTACACAGAACAGGGTAGCCATACAACGTGAAGTGTTTGAACAGACTTACCTGATAACAGACAGTAGCCGTAACCTGGAATGGGTAATCACCGGTGAAACCCGTGAGATTGCAGGATATGAATGCCGCAAAGCTGTGACCCGTATATGTGATTCGGTATATGTGGTGGCATTTTATACAGACGATATTTTAGTGAGCAGCGGACCTGAAAGTTTCGGAGGACTACCGGGTATGATACTTGGCCTGGCTATTCCAAGAATGTATGCTACCTGGTTTGCTACAAGGGTAGAATTCGCTAATCCTACCACAACTGAACTGAATCCAAAACAAAAAGGCAAAAAAGTTAGCTGGGCACAGCTTAATACCGAATTGGGAAAAGCACTGAAAGACTGGGGTAAATATGGTGCTAAGAATATCTGGAAGGCTTCGTTGTAGAATGAAAGGTTGAATATAAAAGCCGATTGCTTTCCCGATGAGCCGGGCAAGCTGTACCTCTTCGCAATGACGTTATAAATGGAATGATCCATGTTACTAAGTGTCCTACACTTTGAAAGTGCAGCACACTTTTCATTCATCACAGTCAGCCGTTATAAAATGCTGCCCGAATCCCGCTAAATACAATACTGCTCACCACTCATCATATTTTAACTAACCCTGCGGTTCCCTGGTTTCTACTTTTAACCCCTAACCTTAAACTCATTGTTTATGATGAAACTGGCTTCCGTTACGGTACTCTTTGTTCTTAGTTCGATCGTTGCAGCTGCACAGCAAACTATGTTAGTGTCTGGTGTTATTACAGATGCTGCCGGCCGTCTGTTAGAAGGTGCTACGGTGTTATTGACTGCTGAAAATAATATACCCGTTAAGTCAGCCTTCTCTGATGATAAAGGTGCTTTTATGCTGGAGAAAATAAAACCCGGCAGGTACACATTAGTGATCTCCCTTACCGGTTTTATGAAGTATGTTGACAGTTCCATCATCATCAATGATCAGCATACAAACATCCATCGTACTATTCAATTGGCAACACAGTCAAACAACCTTCAGGATGTAACCGTAAGATCACAAAGGCCGGCCATAGAAAGAAAGATAGACCGCACCATAGTTAATGCAGACCAGATGGTGAGTGCAGCAGGATCGACTGCGATGGATATTCTGGAAAGATCACCAGGTGTTACGGTAGATAATAACGGCATCATCAGTTTAAAAGGAAAGAACGGTGTTACCATTTTTATTGATGATAAACCTACTTATCTCAGCGGTGCCGATCTCGAAAACTACTTACGTTCTTTACCATCATCTTCGATAGACCAGGTAGAAATAATGACCAACCCTCCTGCAAAATACGATGCTGCAGGTGGTGGTGGCGTGATCAACATTCGTCTGAAAAGAACAAAGGCAAAAGGCTTTAACGGTTCTGTAAATGCAGCCTATACACAAGGGGTATATCCTAAAACAAACAACAGCCTTAACCTTAATTACCGTAGCGGTAAGCTAAACACCTTTGCTACGTTAACACAGAACTACTTTACCAACTTCGCAGACCTTAACATCAACCGTTATTTTAAAAACCCTGATGGCAGTCGCAACTACGATTTCATACAGAACACTTATATAAAACCTTCGGGCAATGCATATACGGCAAAGCTGGGTGCAGATTTTTATGCAAGCGATAAAAATACTTTCGGAATAGTGCTAACCGGTGTAACCAGGAATGGTCAGCGTGATAATGATAACGTTAGCACTATTTTAAATGCAGCGGGACAGCTTGACTCAACAATTGTTGCCAACAATACACAGGATAATAGTTTTGAGAATGGTGGTATCAACCTGAATTTCCGCAGGAGAATCAGGAGAAACGGACCCGAACTGTCAATGGATGCCGACTATATCCGTTATGCAACCGGTAATGTACAGGTGTTCAATAATCTTACATATCAACCAGACAATACCATTTCGCAGCGAGATCGATTAGATGGTGATCTACCTGCAAGAATTGATATTTATTCTTTCAAGGCAGATTACACTCATCCTTTGCAAAAGGGCTGGAAGATAGATGCCGGTGCAAAATCAAGCCATACAGAAACAGATAACGTAGCAGATTATTTTACCACCATTAATAACGTAACAAAACCTGATTACGATAAAACCAATCACTTCATTTATAAAGAAACCATCCATGCTGCCTACCTCAATTCTTCGCATGAAGCAAAACGTTGGTCGATGCAGCTCGGTTTGAGAGCAGAGCATACAATTTCAAATGGCGATCAATTGGGAAATGCTGTAAAACCAGACTCCACTTTTAAAAGAAAATACACCAGCCTGTTCCCTACTGCATACGTTAACTATAAAATAGACAGCCTCGGCAATCATACACTCACCCTTGATTACGGAAGAAGGATCAATCGTCCTTACTACCAGGATCTGAATCCTTTTATTTCTCCGCTTGATAAATTCACTTATTATGTAGGTAATCCTTTTCTGTTACCATCCTATACACATAATGTGCAGTTATCTTACAGTTATAAGAATAAGATCACTTTGGGAGTAAGATATAGTTCCAGTTTAAATAATACCAACGAAACAATTGAGATCGTAAACGGAACGTATTATTCTCGTCCCAACAATATCGGCAAGGTCACCAACATCAGCGGTACATTAGAAGGTAACCACACCTTCAACAAATGGCTGAATCTTTCTTTATATACCGAGGTAACCAATATTCATTCCCGTACCAATTTCTATACTGGCTTCCTCAACACCCAGGGCACTTATTGGTTTGTACAACCGACTATCCGTTTTACTTTGCCTAAAGACTGGACGCTGCAGGTTGATGGATATTACCAGACAGGCCTAACAGCCAATCAATTTTATTTACTGGAGAGAGGGAGATTGAATGCAGGCGTATCGAAAAAGGTATCTACCTCACTCACCGTTCGTGCTGCAGTGAATGATATTTTGTATACGAACATTAATCGGGGCATTATTAATAACCTGGCCAATACCGAAGCAAACTGGCATAATGCAAATGATTCCCGCACCGTTACACTTGCTATTGCATGGCGTTTTGGTAAGGCCATTAACGACCAGAGAAGACATAACCAGAACAGTGCACAACAGGAGCAGAACAGGGTTAGGGAATAATTAAGGAGCTTTACAACAAGAATAAAAGGTGTGTTTTTTTCCGAAATGAAGGTGGAAGGATTATATTTGCAGCCCTTTAATACTGCTTCGGTGGTATCGGGCCTATAGCTCAGCTGGTTAGAGCACCTGACTCATAATCAGGGGGTCGTTGGTTCAAGCCCATCTGGGCCCACAAGGTTAAGACTTCCATCATGTGGAAGTCTTTTTTATTGAATAGCTAAGGTGGTAAGCGCTTGCCGATTTCAGATCGGGAGTTTAGTTTTATTGTTGCACACCTGGTGTTCACCCCTATTGTCTATCGGCTTCCATCGGCTTATGTACGGCGTAACCCCAACGTAGATATAACGTAAACCCTAAGTAGGTACGACGTAAACCCTAAGTAAGTACGGCTGTCTTGTACTGAAAAAGCTTTACACCTTTTGATTATTACTGCATAGGCTTTACAGTATTCTTCTTAGTACTAGTGGAACTTTACAATATTTACAATAGTACTGATTTAGCTTTACAGTATTTTTT
>JAEWJK010000004.1 GCA_023386555.1 Bacteroidota bacterium
ACAGCAATTTTGAGCGAGGCATCATAAGTATCAAGACGCCCTCTCTGCTTTTCGGGAATTGTCATAATAGATAATTCAAGTTTACACATTTAGTTCGAATGTGTAAAGCGATTTCAGGACGAGACAACACGAATTACACGAATTAAGTCGAATTAAAAGCCGTTGTGTGAACACGAATTACACCAATTAAGACGAATTATTTCCAATTTGAACTCTTCAAATCTGTTGAATAGAACAACTTCAGTACAAGAATGCACTTCGATTCACTCAGTGTAAACATGTAAGTAATGCATGATTGATATTCCTCAGCTTGCTTAATACAATTCTTCTTTACATTTAAAGATAATTTGGAAGATCATGAAGCACTTTAAGTTCTACAGCAAGCAGGATGTACTGAACCTTACAACTATCAGGAGATTTGAAACTAAGTTGGGCGAACGTTTACAGGTGATCAGCAATGAAAAAGAATTAGAACAAAGTCTTCAATCGTCGTCTGCCAAGATGGTTTTATTTGGAGTACCTGAAGATATTGGTGTAAAAGCAAATCTTGGTGTGGGTGGTACAGATACTACATGGTTACCTTTTTTGAAATCTTTCCTCAACATTCAGAGCAATGATTTTTTAGATGGACAGGAAGTTTTATTGCTCGGTCATTTTGATTTCTCTGAGATGACACAATTGATTGATGGTAATGCTCATGATAAAGAAGAACAGATCGCTGCTTATCGTCATGCAGTGAATGCTGTAGATGATGAAGTGGAGCAACTGGTGCATATGATCACACAGAACAAAAAACTGCCCATTGTTATTGGTGGAGGACATAACAACTCTTATCCTTGTTTGAAAGGTGCAGCAAAAGGTTGGCATAAAGCAGGAGTGATTCCATTGGCTCAGATCAATGCAATAAACTTAGATGCACATCCTGATTTTCGTCCGATGGAGGGCAGGCACAGTGGTAATGGGTTTACCTATGCAGAAGAAGATGGTTATTTAGAAAAATATTGTGTGATAGGTATTCATGAAAACTATATACCGCAGAATGTGTGGATGGATATGGTGAACAATCCTTTTGTTGACCTGATAACCTATGAAGATATTTTCATTCATGAGAAAAGGAATTTCATCCAGGCTGTAGCACATGCAACAGGTTTTACCGATGATACTTTATGTGGAATTGAACTAGATCTTGATGCAATCGAAGGAACACTCAGCAGTGCAACATCTCCGTCAGGATTAACAGCTTTGCAGGCAAGACAATATTTGAATTTTGCAGCTATTGATTCAAAGCCTGCTTACCTGCATATCTGTGAAGGTGCAACGCAATTGAGTGACGGAAGAACAGATCAGTCAACAGGAAAACTGGTGAGCTATTTAGTGAGTGATTTTGTAAAAGCGGTAAATTTGCGTTTACAGTAATTTGTATCAGATCACACCCGGAGCAAACCTCTGAAAGCTCTCGCAGCATAATAAGATTCTGCTCCGTTATGATAGGTGAAGATTGTCTCGTACCTGCGATCACAAAAAATAGCACCACCCAGTTTTCGGATATTATCTGGAGTTTTTATCCAGCTGGAAGTTTTTGTATCGAACTTTCCTAACTGTTGCAGCCTTTTGTATTGTTCTTCTGTTAGCATCTCAATTCCAAAGCTGTTGGCCATATTTATCGCACTATCTTTTGGCTTATGTTCTTTTCTTGCATTCAGTGCTTCATGATCGTAGCAAATACTTCTTCTTCCTGCAGGACTTTCAGCTGAGCAATCACAAAATAAAAATTCGCCGGACTTTTTATCATAGTCAATAACATCTGGCTCGCCACCCGTTTTTTCCATTTCATTCAATGACCAGAGTTTAGAAGGATTGGCTTCCAGTTTGGATTGTACTTCACTCCATGCCAGGCCTTTGTGTCGCTGCATGTTTTTTTCAAAACGAGCCTTTAAAATATCCAGCAGTGTTTTCTGCTCTTCTTTTGCTAAAGTCTTTTTTGTTTGCTTTGCCATAGATATGAAAGTACAATTTTATTGATTGCTTTCTAACTCCATGATCTTTTCAAAAAGCTTTTCGTATTCTTCTGTAACTACAGCTAAGTCCTGCATTACTTTTTTGTATTCAGTTTCCAGGGAAAGAAATTTCTGGTGATCTGAATAGTTCTCTGGCTTGCCTAATTCCAATTCAAGTTCAGCTTTCTTTTTATTCTTTTTGTTTACTTCCTCTTCGGCTTTTTGAAACTGTCTTTGAATTCTCTGTAGTTCTTTCTTTTGATCCCGATCTAAGTTGTTGTTAGTTGATGTTTGCTGATTGGGAACCGTTGTTTCTCGCTTGTTGTTTCTTTCTTGTTCGTCAGCCTTCGTTTTTGTATCTGCTATGGGGTCATCTTTTTTTTTATTTGAATCAGACTTACGTGAAGCTTCACGAGCCTGTTTTTCCATTCTTTCTTTCCATTCGATATATTCCTGGTAAGTTCCTTTGAATTCTTTGATCTTATGATCAACAATCTCCCAGATTTTATTGGCCGTTTTTGAGATGAAATAACGATCGTGACTTACCAGTAGGTAACTACCTTCATAATTATTTAATGCTTCAGCAAGAAGTTCAACCGAATGCATGTCAAGGTGATTCGTCGGTTCATCCAACAAAAGGAAGTTGGCTTTGCTGGCAATAACTTTTGCCAATGCCACTCTTGCTTTTTCACCTCCACTTAATACTTTGATTTTCTTATCAACTTCATCACCACTAAACAAAAAACAACCTAATAAACTTCTTAATTCAAGATCTGTTTTACCACTACGAGCCGATCTCATTTCTTCTAATATATCATTGTTGAGATGAAGTGCTTCTAATTGGTGCTGGGCATAAAAACTTTCATCAACATTATGGCCCCAGTTTCTCTCACCTTCATATTGCTCTGTTCCTGCAACAATTCTAAGTACGGTTGATTTACCTTTTCCATTGGCACCGATCAAAGCGATTTTATCTCCTCTATTGATCTCAGCATCTGAATGATCAAGAATGATGTTCTCGCCGAATCGTTTACTCACATTTTTCAATTCACAAATGATCTTTCCCGGTTGTGTATCTATTTTAAAATTGATCTTAAGATTTGGTCTTACCAATTCCGGTTCTTCAATACGATCAAGTTTGTCGAGTTTCTTAATTAAACTTTGTGCCATTGCAGCCTTACTTGCTTTTGCACGAAAGCGTTCAACCAGTCTTTCATTTTGTCGAATATAATCCTGCTGATTTTCGTAAGCCTTCTGTGCAAGATCCATACGAACAGCTTTTTCTGTTTCGTAAAAATCATAATCGCCTGTGTAAATGTGAAGTTCTTGCTGGTAAATTTCAACGATCTTATTTACCATTCTGTTTAGGAAATATTTATCGTGGCTTACAATTACTACAGAACCCTGGTAATGCAACAGGTATTTCTCCAACCATTCGATTGATGGAAGATCAAGGTGGTTGGTAGGTTCATCCAACAAGAGCACGTCAGGTTGTTGTAAGATCATTTTGGCTAACAACACTCTCATTCTCCATCCACCGCTGAATTCTTTATAGGGCCTGTTCATATCATTATTGCCAAAACCAAGACCATGTAATACTTCTTCTGTACGATGATGTATTGTATAACCTCCTAAAACTTCAAGGTCATGTAGTTTATCTGAATAATCATGAAGTAATTTTTCGTCTGAGGAGTTTTCCAATATCTTTCCTAATTCTTCGATCTCCTTCTCCAGTTGTTTGATCTTTTCAAAAGCACCCATTGCAACTTCGAGAATAGATTCGTTGGTATCAAAACTTAAAAGATCCTGGTGTAAATAGCCAATAGTTGTTTCACGTCCTTTTTCAACTGTACCGGCAGAAGGTGTGTATTGCCCAACAAGCAGTTTTAACAAAGTTGACTTTCCGGTTCCATTATAACCGATCAAACCAATTCTTTCTCCCGGATGAATATGCCATGTAGCTTCTTCTACAATAACTCTTGCACCAAACTCGAAAGTCACATTCTGTAAACCAATCAACATTACCGTGAAATTTAAGGCCGCAAATCTATTGAAAAAGGAGGCTGCAAGCTGATTCTACTTGTGTTTGTCTTAGCTTTGCATGCAAATATTTTCTTATGAAAAAATTCTTCATATCCTTTCCTTTGTTAGTGTTGCTGTCTTGTGGCGGAAATAATGATGAACAAGCTCAAAATGCCGGGGCTTCAAATGAAGCAACATCACCATTGGCTAAAAGTCAAAATTCAGATGCTTTTAATACATCTTTTGAAACAATGCTGAGTGATTATTATAACCTGAAGGATGGTATGGTAAAATCGACTTCTTCGGTAGCTTCTTCTGTTGATTCTGCTGCAAATAAATTAATAACAAGTACGGATAGTTTAAAGTTAGCTGAACTAAAAGCAGATGAAGCAATTGTTTCAACTGCCCAATCTTATGCACAAGGCATTTCTGCTGAAGCAAAAGCGTTGGTGGGTGAGAAGGACCTGGAAGCAAAACGCAAGGCTTTCCAAATGATCAGCGACCAGATGTATGATCTTGTGAGAACTGTGAGGTACGATAGACAAGTTGTATATCATCAATATTGTCCTATGGCTTTCAACGACCAGGGAGCTTATTGGCTAAGCAACAATTCAGAGATCATGAATCCTTATTTCGGTAATAAAATGCTGCATTGTGGTGAAGTGAGAGATTCGCTGGATTTCCGTGCTAAATAATTCTCTTTCAGGGGGAATTAGCTAGATACCATTTCTTAATGAAGATTCGGAAAAGTTGCGTTTAGGCAATGTCTTTTAACCTAAGAATGAACTTTTTCATAACATTGGCAAATCTGGGCATAATTTAATCAAATATCCCAATCATAAGGACGACCTTTACCAGCTTATTAATAATTACCGCTATGTACACTCAAGTTTGGTCAAAATATCTTCCGGTTATAAGGGTTATGTTAAAGAGAGCAGTAACATCACCTCAATTATTAAATCTGAACAGAACTGATTTTGATAAAGCTGGTGGAGGTAAGAAAGTTGGCTTCAAGTTTCTTCTTGAGGTTAAGAATGGCAAAATGCAAAACCGTTTTACTTCAGCCATAGCAAATGATTTTGTTTCGGTAATGCAGCAAGATGATGCTACAATGAATATTCTTTTAGGTAAAGAGTATGTGATTGAAATGAATCCAAAATGTGAGCTAAATCTGAAATGTCTTTCTGTTATTGAGCAGCTCGAAGAAGGTGTTGTTGCAGAAGCTGTAGAATCAGAATAGCATTTTATCTTTTCTTTTCTTTCATAGACTGTATCTTTCAGTCTGTTTTAGCTATATTAACAGTAACTGTCATATAAATACGTTACCTTCGCAGGGTTATCGATATTTATCATTGTAACTGACTAGAAGTTCTACTCCACTAAGTTCATCAAGTCATACAGATGAACGTAATATTAACAACCGATCTTTCATACTATTTGTAAGGTTGTAATTTGTAGATCATAATCATTTCACATTTTGAATTTTGAACAATTAAATGTTGTTGCGCCTATTTTAAAGGCATTGCAATTACAAGGCTA
The DNA here is from genome assembly GCA_023386555.1 of Bacteroidota bacterium. Taxonomy (GTDB): domain Bacteria; phylum Bacteroidota; class Bacteroidia; order Chitinophagales; family Chitinophagaceae; genus JAEZDC01. The sequence goes on from JAEWJK010000004.1 coordinate 5,559, forward strand.
TACACAGCCAACACCTATTCAGCAGCAGGCTATTCCTGTTGCATTACAGGGCAAAGATGTTTTAGGTTGTGCCCAAACAGGTACAGGTAAAACAGCAGCTTTTGCTATTCCTATTTTACAATTATTAAATAAGCAAAAAGAAGAAGGAAGAGCTGGCCAGGAAATCAAAGCTCTGATCTTAACGCCTACCAGAGAATTAGCTATACAGATCGATGAAAGTTTCCGTGATTACGGGAAACATCTTTCATTAAAACATACGGTAATTTTTGGTGGTGTTTCTCAATACCACCAGGTAAATGCACTTCGCAGAGGTGTTGATGTTTTAATAGCCACACCTGGTAGACTGCTTGACCTTATTTCCCAACGTCATATTTCATTAAACAACATTCAGATGTTTGTGTTGGATGAGGCTGACAGAATGTTGGATATGGGCTTTATTACTGATGTAAAAAAGATCATAGCTAAACTTCCGGAAAAGAAGCAAACCTTATTTTTCTCGGCTACTATGCCACCTGAAATTCAGAAGCTTTCACAAATGTTGTTGCATCATCCGGTAAAAGTTGAAGTAACTCCTGTTTCTTCTACCGCTGAGAAGATTGAGCAAGAGATATATTTTGTTGAGAAGCAAAATAAAGTAAGCCTGTTACTGCATATACTTAGAGATTCAGCAATTGAGAATGCATTGGTGTTTACACAGACAAAACATGGGGCAGATAAACTGGTGAAGCATCTTGTAAGAGAAAACATCAGGGCACAGGCAATACATGGAAATAAATCTCAGAATGCAAGACAAATGGCATTGGAGAATTTTAAAAAGAAAAACATCAGGATTCTTGTTGCAACAGATATTGCTGCGAGAGGTATAGACATCGACAGGCTTACGCATGTGATCAATTATGATATTCCTAATATTCCTGAAACTTATGTTCATCGTATTGGAAGAACAGGTAGGGCAGGAGAAGATGGAAAGGCAATTTCATTCTGTTCGGTAGAGGAGAAAATGTATTTGCGTGATGTACAAAAGATCACCGGACTATCTATTCCTGTAGTGAATGATCATCCATTTCCAATGAGTAATCCTGGTTTGTCGATACCACCAAGACCTGCTATGCCACACACAGCTTTAAGAAGTGGAGGTGCAAGAAGAGGAAGAACATTTATGCAACGATAAACTGGGATTCTTAATTGTCCTTATAATTATTATAAAAAGATAAAAGCGATTTATATACAATGGCAAAATCAAAAGCAACTTTCGGTAAAAGAGATAAAGAAAAAAAGAGGCTCGAAAAAAGGCAGGAAAAAGCTGAGAAGAAAGAAGAGCGTAAAGCAAATGCAAAAAAAGGTCAGTCTTTAGAAGACATGATGGTGTATGTTGATGAGGATGGAAATTTTACCTCAACTCCACCTGATCCAAAGAAGAAAAAAGAGATCAGTCATACTGAAATTGAACTAGACATCAGAAAAATGCAGGCAGCTGCTGAAGAAGATGCAAGAAGGAATGGTGTTGTAACTATGTTCAACCATGAGAAAGGGTATGGCTTTATCAGAGACCTGGCTTCTCAAAAATCTGTCTTTGTTCATATCAACTCAATTCATGGCGATATCAAAGAGAATGATAAAGTGAGCTTCGATCTTCAGCGTACCTTGAAAGGTGATAGTGCGGCTAACGTTATGAAAAAGTCGTAAGGAGGTAGTAATACTTTGCTTCAATCTTGAGATATTACCTTTCAAACAAAAAGAAATAGCATTCTGCAAATAAAAATGCTGAAGGTTTAAAATGTTTTACCATTTCAAGCCTTCAGCATGTAAGAATCTGAGATGCTTAAACTTTCTTTACGTTATACGCTTCAGGGCCTTTCCTTCCTTCCCTGATCTCAAACTCAACTTTATCGTTTTGTTGGATTTGTTGAGACAGGTTGTTTGCATGCACAAAATATTCTTTTGTAGAATTGTCTTCAGCGATAAAACCGAATCCTTTTGCTTCATTAAAGAACTTTACGGTGCCTGTGATTGTGTTGTTCATTGTATTGTGTGTTGATATATACTATTAACCATCCGTCGTTATTATGTAGACGAATATGGTGAAGTTATGCCATTAAACCGGAATTAATGCAAATCTTATTACCAGGTTACTTCTAGGAGCAAAATGATAGCAACTGCGAAACTTCCTGCATCATACTGGCATATTTAGCCGGCTTTGTAATTATATGAACATCATACTTCAAAGCAATATCAGCATACATTTCTCTTGGTGAAGTTGTAAATATGGCAACCGGCAGACTATACCAATGAGAATGTGTTTTCATTATTTCCAATGTATCTTTTCCATCCATTACAGGCATATTCATATCAAGAATAACGAGACATGGATTTTGACCAATAGAATTTAATTCAACTAATTTTTCTAATGCATCTTCACCATTGAGCGCTGTTAATACTTTGTAGGTAGGATCAAGTTCATTAATGGCTAGTGCGAGTAATTCTCTGTCATCGGGATCATCGTCAGCACAAAGAACAATTTTCAATGAATGGTCTGCTGTATTCATATATATGAAGGTAATAAAAATACATTGCAGGCATCCTTCTAAAAGACTATTTCTTGAAGCATCTATGCTATTTCGAAGAAATGCATTATTTGCTTAAACACATTATTCTGCCTGTAAATACCACTATGCCCAAAGCCTTTGGTAATGAAGAATTCAACGTGTGGCCATTGAGATTCCTGTACTGGCAATGTATCACAATACGGACATATCTTATCTTCTTCATCATGTATCCACAGCACAGGAGCTTTAAAATTCCTGATCATGCGATTAACGGAATAATGGCTGACAGGCTTTTGTCCAACTTCTTCTAAAAGATTATGAAAAGAGGCTTTCACTTTTGCCGATACAGGTACAAAGCGGAAGAAATTCTCAATAGCGGTAGATGTTTCAGTTGTAGGAGCAATGAGTACCAGTTTTCTATGCTGCTGATCGGTCATTTGTTCAAAAGCAAGAGAAGCTGCCAATCCACCTAAGGAATGAGCCATAATGCCATAGAAACTACCGAATAATTCATCTGCTTTTAAAATAGCATTGCTGTATTCCAAAGCATTAACGGTTTTACCATCACTTATACCATGACCCGGTGCATCGAAAGCAACCACTTCAAATCCGTCACGGTTCAATGGAACAATATACCTGTCGAACCGGTAACTGCAACTATCAAATCCATGAACGATGAGTATCTTCTTTCCATTGGATTGTTCCGGTTTCCATTTCCATCCGTTTATAGTAATGCCATTAAGATCAAAAGATATTTTTTCACCTTTATGAAATATTGAAGGAGCTTTTCTTTTCGGCTTACCGCTATATGGTGTGCAGAATAATTTGAAAACAGATTTTGCTGCTGTACGTGAAGAGATCAGCGATAGTACTTTAAATTTTGTTTTGTAGTAACCTATTGCCATTCTTTGAGCTAACTTCAACTTCATAATTAAAATCAAAGATGCTATAAACCTGCCAGGTTAAAAAAACTGACAGGTTAAACTTCACTATATGCAAATCGTAATCATTGGAACTGGTAATGCAGCAACGGTTTTCGGCAGATTGTTCTTAGAGAAAGGACATAAAATAGTTCAGGTGTATGGCAGAGATATATTAAAAGCAGAAGCACTGTCAGACAGGTTGAAAGCTAAGGCTGTAGCTGATCTTTCTTCCCTTACCAAAAATGCCGACCTGTACCTGGTAGCTGTATCAGATAAAGCGGTTGCTGAAATTGCAGCTCAGTTAGATATTAATGATCACCTGGTCGTTCATACTACAGCATCACTTTCAAAACATGCATTGAAAGAGGTGAGTAAACGTTATGGTGTATTGTATCCTTTGCAAAGTCTTAGAAAGGAGATGAATATAAATACACCTATTCCTTTACTGATTGATGGTAACAAGGAAGATGTTACCCTGGAAATAGAAAATATTGCAGCAGATTTATCTTCCACAGTAATAAAATCAAATGATGAAACAAGGGTGAAGATGCATGTGGCTGCTGTGTTCAGCTGCAATTTTACCAACTATATGTACTTACAGAGTGCTGCGTTTTGTGAAAAGGAAGGGCTTGATTTTTCAGTGCTTCAACCGTTGATAGAAGAAACAGCCAATAGGTTAAGAGAATTTCATCCTTCAGAAGTCTTTACAGGCCCTGCAGTAAGAGGAGATATTGCAACGATTAATAAACATTTGAGTTTGCTGGAGGCCTATCCTGATTTGCATAATATTTATAGCGAGCTAACCAATAAAATAAAGGACAGAAATATGTAGTGTGTCAGTTTGAAATTAAGGATTATGCCGAAATGCATTCTGTAAAAGTTCTGAGAGAAAAATAATAATAATAGCGAACCCTATAATAATACCATAAATAAAACTGTTATTTCGCAATCTTCTTATTTCTTGCTTTTTACATAATCGGGCACCCCTTCTTTAATTTCCCTAATCTTGAAAACGATTCTAAAACCATATAGAAAGCTAACCAACATTATTCCGATAATTGCTATGGATTGCCAACTCATAAACTCTTGATTATTGATTTTCTTTATTATAGTTATCTCTTTGTTTAGTGCTTCTATCAGTGAGTGAACAATATTCCTAGGGGTAGGGGTCAGGCATAGTATAATCCACTACGTTTTTCAGGAATTTCCAAGCTAAACTATTCTGCGTTTTCAGCGATTTCTGCGAGAACCCAAAAAACTAATCCCCGTTGGGCGAACCTTACGGGGATTTTGTTATGAGCAAGCAACCGATCACAATTTAATAAAGATCCGAAGACCTTGCTTTGGCAAGCAGCAGCAAGATGCAAACTTTAATCGAAACTAACAAGAGTTAGTTAACATTTTTTTAAAGAAAATTTCAAATTGGGATTTACATTCATTTAAAGCCTGAGTTTGAAGCGGTTTTAAATACTTTTGCAGCCAGAATTAGTTTTGGGTTTACAGTTTAGAGTTTTTACCAAACCTTCTCAACTATAAACCTCAAACCACAAACTATAAACTGGATTATGTACACGATTAAGATAAAGTTTGAACAGAAAGGCCTTGAACCGGTAACATTGGAGAATATTCCTTCCGGAGATTCATTGCTGGAGATCTGCCTGGATAATAATATTGAACTGCATCACAACTGTGGTGGGGTTTGTGCATGTACTACCTGTCATTTATACATCGATAATGGCATGGAACACATAGAAGAAATTACAGATAAAGAAGAAGATTTTATTGACAGGGCAGTAAATCCAAGATTGAATTCAAGATTGGGTTGCCAGAGTGTTTTGTTGGATGGTGAAGGAACGATTGAAGTGACTTTACCGGATCAGAGCCAGTTTTTGGGAGAATAGGGAGAAAAAGTACGAGGTACGAAATACGAGGTACGGTTTAAAAAAAGCAAGTACGAGGTACGAAATACGAGGTACGATTTAGGAAAAAGCAAGTACGAGGTACGAAATAATTATACAATCATGAATCATTTTGAGCCGCCAATCAATTGGAGCGATTACGAGGATATTGCACTGAAATTATACGAACGTTTTGGTGATGACTTTAATGAAGGGAAAATTTATCGTGTAAGATTCACTGATCTGTTGCAGTGGGTGTTAGAAATTCCGGGTTTTACCGGGAAGAAAGAAGAAAGTAATGAAGGTCATCTTGAAATGATCCAAAGCTCCTGGGTGTACGAATGGAGAGATAACCAGAAATAAATTCAATGGAAAATGTTTTAGCCCGTTTTAAAAATATTCGCTGTTTTGTGTTTGACATGGATGGCGTGTTAACAGACGGATCATTACTTGTATTACCTAACGGAGTTTGGGCAAGAAGAATGAACATTAAAGACGGTTATGCTTTACAGCTGGCTGTAAAAAAGGGCTATGAAGTGATTATTATTTCGGGGAGTAATTCTGATGAAGTAAAAGAAAGATTGAATCGCCTTGGCATCACAAATGTTCACATGAACATCAAAGACAAAGCTGCTTTACTTCAACAGATTAATGCTGATAAAAAAATGCAGCAGCAAGAAATATTGTGTATGGGTGATGATATCCCAGACCTGGAAATATTAAATCTGGCCGGTGTTGCCTGTTGTCCGGCTGATGCGGTTTCAGAGATAAAATCTATTGCTCATTATATCTCTCCTGTCAAAGGTGGTGAAGGTTGTGTAAGAGATGTAATTGAAAAAGTGTTGAAGTTAAACGGAGACTGGAACAACGATACTTCTGTAGCTTCGAAGTAATTCTTCCGATTGTTATCTGCCTGCCTTATTTTCGTTCAGTGAAACTTTTCTATGGCTTTGCAAAACTTATACGATGGCCTAACCTCGTATTTATCGCTTTAACTCAAGCCTTATTTTTTTATTGTGTTGTTCAGCCTGAGTATGCTGAAGCCGGCAGAATTCCAAACCTGGCTCCACCTTATATATGGTGGATGATTCTTTCTTCGGTTTTAATTGGTGCGGCAGGATATATCATCAACGATTATTTTGACCTGAATATTGACAGGATCAATAAACCTGATAAACTGATTGTTGAACGGGTGATCAAAAGACGATGGACGATCGTATGGCATCTTGCATTCAGTATAATTGGGGTTTTAATAGGAGTGTATATAGATTGGAAAACCAATGTTCGTTTTCTGGGTTTAGCCAATCTTGCCTGTGTCTTGTTGCTGTTTGTGTATTCAATCTCACTAAAGAAAAAACTGTTGTCTGGTAATATTCTTATTTCATTATTGACGGCATGGACAATTTTGGTTATTACCTGGTGTGAAGTAAATCAACTTTCAAGAGTGCAATCTCAATTTGATGCTGAAAGAATTATTAAATGGGCTTTTGTTTACGGAGGTTTTGCTTTTATTATTTCATTGATACGAGAAGTGATAAAAGACATGGAGGATATAGAAGGTGATAGAAAGTATGGCTGTAGAACAATGCCGATTGTTTGGGGAGTGAATGTCTCTAAAACCTTCACCGCAGTTTGGTTAGTTGTATTGATTGCTGCGATAATTGTATTATTGATATACATAGCTCGTGTCATCTTTTTTACCGCCGATACCCGATTTTGGTGGATAGGTATTCTTTATTGTATTGTACTCATACTGGTTCCGCTGGTATCTATCTTCAGGAAACTATTTAAAGCAAGATCTGCTGCAGATTTTCATAAACTCAGCAGCATGGTGAAACTGGTGATGTTGACAGGAATTTTGTCTATCATATTTTTAAAGTTCTATAATTAACATGTATTCAATTGTACTGGCATCGCAATCACCAAGAAGAAAACAATTGCTGGAATGGGCTGAAGTTCCTTTTCAGATAGTTAGCCAGTTTACGGATGAATCTTTTCCGCCAGATATGCCTGTGGAAGAAGTTCCAATTCATGTTGCAAGACAAAAAGCAATTGTTACCAAAGAACATTTGCAGAATGCCTATCATGGAAGACATGCCAATGAACCTGTACTTGCAGCAGACACGATCGTAGTGCTGGATAACGAAGTGATCAATAAGCCCTGTGATCTTGAGGAAGCCGTATTGATGTTGAAAAAGTTATCAGGAAAAACACATCGTGTGATAACAGGTGTGGTGATTCTTTTTGGAGAACAGGAGATAAGTTTTGCTGATATAACAGAAGTAGAATTTCACCCTTTAACTGAAGAACAGGTTCGTTTTTACGTTGAAAAATATAAACCTCTTGACAAAGCAGGAGCTTATGCGATACAGGAATGGATCGGTGTAATTGGTATTAAATCCATTAAAGGAGATTTTTATAATGTAATGGGCTTGCCGATAAGCCGTGTTTTAATTGAACTCAAAAAAATAGGGCTAACCATTACCTGATCTTATAAAGTTTTTTTACATTAGATGCTCAACCCCGTGCTATGAATGAGCGTCTCTTGCAGTTCATCTGGCAATTTCAGTATTACAATAAACATCAACTCACCACTGATGAGGGTGAGATATTACAAATACTTTCTCCCGGAACGTATAATCAAAATCAAGGTCCTGATTTTCTGAATGCCTCGGTGAAGATCGGCTCAACAACCTGGGTTGGTAATATTGAACTTCATGTAAAAGCTTCTGACTGGAACAAACACAGGCATACATCAGATCCAAATTATCGGAATGTAATATTACATGTGGTTTGGGAGAATGATATTTCCATCAATCAATCTTCTTCTTTATCATTAAAAGAACGGGTTCCCAAAATATTACTCCAGAATTATAAGCAACTCATGCAAGGTTCACTAAAACAAGCATGTAAGGGTTTCTTGCCAGCGTTATCTCAGCTTGGATGGCTTTCATGGAAAGAAAGACTGGTAGCTGAAAGACTAGAAAGAAAATCAAAGAAGGTTATAACATTACTGGAGGAAAGCAAACAACACTGGGAAGAAGTGTTATGGTGGATGCTTGCCTCAAACTTTGGAATAAAGGTGAATGCAGAATGTTTTGAAGCAATGGCCAGATCCGTTTCGGTAAATATCCTTGCAAAGCATAAAAACCAGATACACCAGCTAGAAGCTTTGTTATTAGGTCAAGCCAATTTACTCAATGGAAATTATGAAGATGATTATGCAAAGATGTTACAGAAAGAATATCGGTTTCTAAAACAGAAATACCAGTTGCCATCTCATAATATTCTTGCTCACTTTTTAAGAATGAGACCGGCGAATTTCCCTACTATACGTCTCTCACAATTGGCAATGCTTGTTAATCATTCTTCCCATCTTTTTTCAAAGATCAAAGAGATGCAATCTGTGAAAGAATTAAAAGCGTTATTAAATGTTACTGCGAATGATTATTGGCATTATCATTATACTTTCGATGAGGCTACCACTTATAAACCTAAAAATCTCGGTAGCCAGATGGTTGATAATCTAATCATCAATACTATCGCTCCTGTCCTTTTTGCTTACGGACATTATACAAAGCAGGAAGCATTCAAAGAAAAAGCGATTCATTGGTTACAGCAACTTTCAGCAGAACAAAACGCAATTACCAGGCTTTGGCAGTCATCCGAAATTGCGAATAGATCTGCATTCGATTCGCAATCGCTTATTGAACTAACTAATAATTATTGTAACTACCAGCGTTGTCTTGATTGTGCTGTAGGTAACAAAATCTTACAAAGTCGTTAATAGAATAATCGCTGATATTATAAAACGACAAACATATTATCTTCACCAAACTTTATGCAGCCGAACAAACAAGTATCTGCCACTTTTGAAGTTACTCATTTGCCTTACCAGGACACAGGCTTCTTTTCAAAGATCGTTATAGATTACCTGCAGCAAAATGAACGGCTGAGTTCATTCTACAATTATGATGTTAGTATTGAAGGTGTAAAAAAAGCTATTGCAGAAAGGAAACAATTTGCTTACGATAGATCAGTCTTGTTTTCGGCTTTGCAAGAACAGTACAAAGGTGTAGAAATCACTGATGCTGTACAGAGAAATTTAGATCTATTGCTCGAGGAAAATACATTTACAATTACAACTGCTCATCAGCCAAATATTTTTACTGGTCCTTTATATTTTATTTACAAAATATTACATGCAATAAAAATTGCTGGGACACTACAGAAACAAATTCCTGCGAACAATTTTGTACCTGTTTTTTTCATGGGTAGTGAAGATGCAGACCTGGAAGAGTTAGGACATTTTACAGTGGATGGCAAGAAGTATAAATGGAACACAAATCAAACCGGTGCTGTTGGCAGAATGAAAGTTGATAAAGCCTTTATTGGTTTGATAAAAGAATTAGCTGGCCAGATAAGTGTAGATCCATTTGGAAAAGATCTGGTAGATGTGTTTGAAAGATGTTATGTGTTGGATAAAACGATTCAACAATGTACACTGGAGTTAGTAAGTAATTTATTTGGTGATTATGGCCTGGTAGTGCTTATTCCGGATAATGCAGATTTGAAGGGAGTATTTAAACAGGTAATAAAAAAAGAATTGCTGGAACAGTTTTCACATAAAGCTGTTGAGGAAACAATATCGCTGTTGAGCCAAGACTATAAAGTACAGGCTGGAGGCAGAGATGTTAATTTCTTTTATTTATTGGATGACAAACGTGAAAGAATTGAGTTAGTCAATTCAAAATATGTTATTAAAAATTTTCAGAAAGAGTTTTCAGAAGATGAGATATTGAAAGAAGTTGAAGAGCATCCGGAACGATTTAGTCCGAATGTGATTTTAAGAGGAGTATTCCAGGAAATGATATTGCCGAATATTATTTTTATTGGTGGAGGAGGAGAGATTGCTTACTGGCTTGAATTAAAACAGGTGTTTGAGCAAGCCGACGTTCCTTTTCCTATGCTTGTACTCAGGAATTCATTTTTATTGATAAAGAAAGAGCAGCTGGACATTCTGGATGGACTTGGCTTTACAATAAAAGACTACTTCAAAACATCCGAAGAGTTATTGAATCAACTTACAAAACATACATCTTCCAATCAACTTTCGTTAAGTGAAGAAATAGGAGAGTTGAATAGTTTCTATCATCAATTACATGAAACTGCATTTAAAATTGATGCAAGTTTAGCCGATCATGTGAATGCATTACAGGCAAAAGCGTTGAAACGTATCACTGAACTAGAAAAGAAAATGTTACGTTCAGAAAAAAGAAAATTCGAAGCTGAGAAACGGAAGATACAAAAGCTAAAAGAAGCTGCTTTTCCTAAAGGCAGTTTGCAGGAAAGAGTTGAAAATATTTCCGGATTTTATGCAAAAGATGGAAGTGCCTTTATAGATAAGCTGTATCAACATTCACTAAGTCTTGAGCAACAATTCACAGTAGTTACTATTTAATCGAATTGATTGTTCCAACCTTTTTCCTGTAAGGATTTTACTTTGTGCAATACTTCGCTGTTGAGTTGATTTTTATAAGCTGTGATCTTTTCAGCAACAGTATTATCAAAAGCACCAATCATTTGTGCTGCAAGAATTCCTGCATTTTTCGCTGCGTTCAAAGCCACCGTTGCAACAGGAACACCGTTTGGCATTTGAAGGATAGATAAAATCGAATCCCATCCGTCAACAGAATTGGAGGACTTTACCGGAACACCAATCACCGGCAAAGTTGTTATAGATGCGATCATTCCTGGTAAATGTGCAGCACCACCTGCTCCGGCAATAATGATCGTCAGGCCTCTTTCTTTTGCAGAAGATGCATAGTCAAACATTCGTTGTGGAGTTCTGTGAGCCGATACAACAGTAAGTTCATAGGCAATTCCAAACTCTTTAAGAATATCAGCAGCAGGCTGCATAACGTTTAAGTCACTATCGCTGCCCATTATAATTCCGACAATTGGTTGCATGCAGTTAATTTATTTTCAAAAATACTAACGACTAATTACTTTCAAAGTGTGTTTGATCTTATTGGCTTTATGCATCAGATCAGTTTTGTCTTTACTTAGAATTGTTACATGCCCCATTTTTCTGCCGGGCTTTGTTTCTTTCTTGCCGTAAAGATGTACAAAAGCATTGTCTGTTTTTAACACCTCTTTTAATCCTTCATAAACTGCCTTTCCCGAATATCCTTCTGTTCCAAGTATGTTTACAATTGCCGATGATTGAATTGCAGCTGTATTGCCGAGAGGATAACCAAGCATTATTCGCCACAACATATCATACTGACTGCAATAATGTGCTTCTATTGTATGATGTCCACTGTTATGAACCCTTGGAGCAGTTTCATTCACCAGCACCTCATCGTTATTATCAACAAATAATTCTATTGCAAACAATCCAGGGCTATTCAGATCTCTGGCTATTTTAGAAGCTATTGCTTCAATCTTCCATAAAACTTTCTGTGAGATATTAGCAGGGCAGAGTTGGTAATCCAACAAATTCAACACAGGATCAAACAACATTTCAACAGGAGGATAGAGAGCTGTTTCACCAGAATTACTAACTGCAGCTATCACAGCAATCTCCATCTTTACATTTACTTTTTTCTCCAGAACCGATAACGCATCAAACCCTTTACTTATCTCAGTTTCATTATTTATTATCTGAACACCTTTTCCATCATAACCTCCTTCACCAATCTTATGAACTGCAGGTAAAAAATCAATGTTAGCAGCTAATTCTTCTTTATTCTGTGTTAAGATGAATGCAGAAGTTGGAATCTCTTTATCCTTATAAAATTGTTTTTGATTGACTTTATTTTTTATGATACGTATAGCAGCTGGTTTTGGATAAACTCTCACACCTTCAGATTCAAGTTTTTCTAAAGCATCCACATTAACAGACTCAATTTCTATTGTAATTGCATCAAGTTGTTTACCGAAATTGTAGACAGTTTCAAAGTCTTTTATATCCCCTTTTACAAAGTGATTGCAGAGATGTGCAGCAGGACATTCATCATCATTTTCCAGAACAAATGTTTCAATCACATAATTGGCAGCAGCCTGTAATAACATTCGTCCAAGTTGACCTCCACCCAGTATTCCTACTTTTTGCATGCAGCAAAAATAAGTGCATCGGGAGTAAGATTAAGCTCTCATGTCTTTATGTTGATATTCTTTTTGAGAACCTGCTGCGGCTAATATTGATAGCAGTCTTCTTACGTCTTTATAACTATTAACGAAAAACTTTGCGGCAGATATGTTGCTGCCAACTTTTACCGTTACAGCTTCATCAGGAAGGCTTTTGAAGATGTCTTCATCAGTATAATCATCACCAATGGCTATCATCATTTCTGGCTGATTTTCATTTACCCATGCTGCCACAGCTTTTCCTTTATTTATCTCGGCATTTTTTACTTCAATAACCTTATTACCTTGCAGAATTTGCAAACCACGATCGCTGACTAAGTATTTAAGATTGTTGGTTAATTCATTTGCTCTTAATTCTCCCAAACCGGCATCGGTTCTGCGGAAATGCCATACTAAAGAGTATGTTTTCTCCTCAATAAAGCTACCGGGAGTTCTGTCTGTGTACGTATTCAATACCTGCAGCACATCTTTCTTCCAATCATCTGTTAACCCGGGAATTGCTTTCCATTCATCTCCATGATATTTTACCCATGCACCATGCTCAGCAATCATATCCATTTTTAAATTACCCAGCCATTCTTCCAGGGTTTCATAATTTCTACCACTGATCAAAACAATTTTATTAGCAGGATCTGATGATAAAACATGAAGCAATTCATATAATTCGTTATCCGGCCTGGCAAGGTGAATATTTGATTGAAAATCTACCAGCGTTCCATCGTAATCAAGAAATAATACTCTCCTGGTTGATTTTATATAATTTTCTTTTATTGATTGTTCTTTACTTGTGCTTAGTTGTTTTGCCTGCATAGATTCCTGCATTTGTTTCACTTCAATTAAACGATGCATAAAATTTCTTACCCATGAGCCGATGTTGAATTTCTCTACTACATATCTCAACTGCTTCATTCTTCTTTCCTGCTCATCCATAGGCATTTTTAATGCCACATATATCGCTTCACTTATTTCATGTACATTGTTAGGATTTACAATCCATGCATCTACCAGTTCTTTAGCAGCTCCTGCCATTTCGCTAAGAATAAGCATCCCATCATTATTTGTTCTTGATGCGATGTATTCTTTACAAACCAGGTTCATTCCATCTCTCATTGGTGTAACCAAACAAATATGAGCAAAGTGATACAAGGCTGCCAACATTTCGAAAGGAGCAGACTGGTAAAAATAATGAACCGGAACCCAGGTAAGTGATCTGTAACGACTGTTAAGATTACCGACGAACTTATCTATTTCATCTCTTAATTCTTTGTATTGTGGAACTGTATCTCTTGAAGGCACAACAATCATGTACAACGAAACTTTTTCTTTAAAAGCAGGTTGTTCAGCAAGAAAAAGTTCGAAAGCATGTAAACGTTGCAAAATGCCTTTGCTGTAATCTAACCGATCAATGGTCAATATCATTTTAGCATCACCAAAAAGACGTTGAATACTCTTGATATTTTCCTGCACTTTATTATCATGGATCGCTTCCCTGAATTTTTTATCATCAATTCCCATTGGGAAAGATTCTACCACAACATTTCTTCCTTCAGCCGTAATTACATTAGCAGAACTGCGATATCCGGAAAGATGGGTTACAGTACTGAGAAAATGTCGAACATCATCATAGGTATGAAATCCAATAAGATCAGCACCTAAAATACCATGTATCAATTCTCTTCTCCATGGTATCAATCGAAATATTTCAAAAGAAGGAAAAGGTATATGATTGAAGAAACCGATACTCAGGTTGGGCTTTGCTTCTCGTAAAAAAGAAGGCACTAGGAGTAATTGATAATCATGTACCCAAACAGTGTCATCATCTTCAACATGGTTTAAAATCGTTTCTGCAAATTTGCGGTTTACTTCTATATACGACTTCCAGAATTGCTGTTCAAATTTTGCATAAGTAGCCATGTAATGAAAAATGGGCCACAATGTTTCATTCGAAAAGCCTTCGTAAAAATTATTTATCTGCTTTTGTGAAAGAAAAACAGGAATTAAACTTTCCTGTTGCAGCATATCGGTTATTTCATCCTGTTTTTGGCTTTCAATAATACTTCCCGGCCAGCCGATCCATATATTTTCATTTTGCTTATAAATCGACCCCAGGCCTGTAGCCAAACCACCTTCACTGGTTTTTAAAGAGGCTTTCCCATTATCAATTGATATTTTAACCGGCAATCTGTTAGAAACAATAATAGTCTTTGGCATACAATATCTTACACCAAAAATTATACCTATGCCATGCCTGTAGCTTTATCTAATACTTGTTTAATGTTATCGTAGGTATTTTGAAGATATGGTTGAAGCTCATTTGGATTTACCCACTTAACATCTTCAATCTGCTCATCAGTTTGTGGAATAAGTTTATTGGTTGAAGAAGCTTTCATCCTATACCACGCAGTTTTTTTGGTTATTTGCTCACCATCTTCTTTATAGTGATGAATTGTTGTATCAATCAAAGCACCTATCTGTACATTTTCTAACCCTGTTTCTTCTTCTACTTCTCTAACAGCACACTCTTCAACAGTTTCATCATTGTCCATTTTACCCTTTGGTAAATCCCAATGCTTCTTACGGAAGATCAATAAAATCTCACCTTTTTCATTCTCCACAACTCCACCTGCTGCCAATATCATTTTTTCCATTCAGCTAATTTTTTCTAAAAATAGCCTCAAATAGAACACCAATAAAGTTCAGCTGTTGGTTCAGCCTTATCTTCGTAACATGGGTAATGAAAAAGCCATTGCTGAAAAATTGTTACAGGTAGAAGCAGTAAAGCTCAGACCTGAAGAACCTTATACCTGGGCTAGTGGATGGAAAAGTCCCATTTACTGCGATAATCGTAAGATTCTTTCTTTCCCATATATCAGAGATTATATTAAAAGTGAACTCTGCAATGTGATCTTCGAACAATTTGCCGAAGCAGAATTAGTGGCTGGTGTTGCTACAGCTGGAATAGCCTGGGGTGCAATGGCTGCAGATCAGTTGAAGTTGCCTTTTGTATACGTCAGACCTAAACCAAAAGAACATGGATTGGGAAACCAGATTGAAGGTCATTTTGAAAAAGGAACTAAGGTAATTGTAGTGGAAGATCTTATTTCAACAGGAAAAAGCAGCTTACAGGTTGTTGATGCTTTAAGAGAAGCAGGAGCAGAAGTTGTTGGAATGATATCCATCTTTACTTATGGATTTGATGTAGCAGTGGAAGCTTTTGATAGAGCAGGAGTGAAGTTGAAATCGCTTACCAATTATCCACAGATGATCAATCTTGCAATGGAAAAAGGAACTGTTACTGCTGATATGGAATCTGTTTTATTACAATGGCAGAAAGATCCTGCTAACTGGAGCAAATAAAAATATCTTATATGAAAAAACTATTAGTAGCGATTGTATTGATGTGCAGTATTAGTATTACAGCTATTGCACAACAGCCCAAAGCACAATGGGTAACCATCAAGTCTGAAAATTTAAAATGCTGGGAGTGTAAGAAGTTATTAGATGAATACCTGAAAAGAGCCAATGGCTCTATGATGGAAAGCGGAATGATACAGTGGAGATACAATCTTATAAAAGGTGAATTGAAAGTGCAGTATTATCCTGACAGGACAAATCCAAACCTTATCAAAACTGTCATGGCCAATGCAGGTTTTGATGCCGATGAGATTAAAGCATCTGAAGAATCATACAAGATACTTCCACCGAATTGTAAAAGAGCTGCTGATGGTGGTGGACCTAAAAAGGGAAAGCCTTGTCATATTGAACCTCAATAATAGAATTGAAAATCCCACTATTGAGTGGGATTTTTTATCGTAAATTCAAGTGAGGCTTAGAATTAAATCCTGCACAAAATTGTACAATGCATGATTCATATCTGCAGCTGACTTCATAAATCTGCAAACCTTACCTTTGCCGCCATTTATGCGTTACCAGAAAGAAATAGAAAGAAGAAGAACGTTTGCAATCATTTCACACCCCGATGCCGGTAAAACTACATTAACTGAAAAATTACTGTTATTTGGTGGTGCTATCCAGGTGGCAGGTGCTGTTAAAAGCAACAAGATAAAGAAACACGCAACGAGTGATTTCATGGAAATTGAAAGGCAGCGTGGAATTTCTGTTGCTACATCGGTAATGACGTTTGAATACAAAGACAATCTCATCAACTTACTTGATACACCTGGTCACAAAGATTTTGCTGAAGATACTTACCGAACATTAACTGCAGTTGATAGCGTAATTCTGGTTGTTGATAGTGTGAATGGAGTAGAGGAACAAACGAGAAGATTGATGGAAGTATGTCGTATGAGAGATACGCCTGTGATTGTTTTCATCAATAAAATGGATAGGGATGGAAAGAACCGTTTTGATCTGCTGGAAGAAATTGAGAAAGAGTTGAAGATTTCTCTTCATCCGATGACGTGGCCGATCAGTAGTGGTAAAGATTTTAAAGGAGTATACAATCTTGATAATAAAAAGCTTCGTTTGTTTACCGCCAGTACAAAAGCAGACGATGATGATGTGATTGCTATTGACGACATTAACGATAAAGTGCTTGATGAAAAAATAGGGGAGAGAGATGCTACCATTTTAAGAGAAGATGTTGAATTGATAGAAACTGTGCATGGCTCATTGAATGTGGAAGATTATTTGGCAGGGATGATCGCTCCTGTATTTTTCGGAAGTGCGGTTAACAATTTTGGTGTGAAGGAATTGTTGGAAACATTTGTAAAGATATCGCCATTACCACAGCCAAGAGAAACAAGTAAAAGAGAAGTAGATCCCGCTGAAGATAAATTCAGTGGATTTGTATTTAAAATTCATGCGAATCTTGATCCAAAGCACAGAGATAGAATTGCATTTATGAGAGTGTGCAGTGGAAAGTTTGAACGCAACAAATATTTTCACCACGTTCGGCTGGATAAGGACATTCGTTTCAGTAATCCTTATTCATTTATGGCCAGGAGCAAGGATATTATTGAAGATGCTTATCCTGGTGATGTTGTTGGTTTGTTTGATACCGGTAATTTCAAGATCGGTGATACATTAACAGAAGGCGAAGATTTTTTCTTTACGGGTATTCCAACATTTTCTCCTGAAATTTTCAAGGAGTTAGTGAACAAAGATCCAATGAAGACCAAGCAACTGGAAAAAGGTATTCAACAATTAACAGATGAAGGTGTTGCACAATTGTTCACACAATTTGGCGGCAATAAAAAGATCATTGGTTGTGTAGGTGAACTTCAGTTTGAAGTGATTCAATATCGTTTATTGCACGAGTACGGTGCTGCCTGTGAATTCAGAAGTATGCCTTTTTATAAAGCTTGCTGGCTCACATCTAATAACCAGGCAAAGCTGGAAGATTTCCTTCGGTTCAAACAACAGAATTCAGCTGAAGACAAAGATGGCAACCCTGTTTATTTGGCACAAAGTGAATGGTTTTTGAATACTGAAATTCAGAACAATCCCGACATCACATTTCATTTCAGTTCAGAGATTCATAAATAAATCTTTCTCTTTACATTTAGTTATGAAGAAACAAGTTTTGCTGATGATCCTTCTCATCAGCTGCAGTATTTCCTATGCCCAATCTTTGAATGCTGATGAGAAGAAGATCGTTGCATCTATTAAGAATTCATTACCGCATCATCTTGATCTGTTAGAAAAGATCGTTAACATCAACAGCGGTACACTGAATGTAAAAGGAGTGAGGGCTGTTGGTGATGCATTACGAGTTGAGTTTAATAAGATCGGCTTTACCACAGAATGGATCAACATGCCTGATTCAATGAAAAGGGCAGGTCATCTGGTTGCTTCAGTCAAAGGAAGTAAAGGAAAGAAACTGTTTCTCATCGGCCATCTCGATACGGTGTTTGAGCCTGATATGCCTGCTAATCCATACAGAAAAATAAACGATTCAACTGCAACAGGCCAGGGAGTTGAAGACATGAAAGGTGGTGATGTAATTATTCTTGCCGTATTGGAAGCTTTATATAAAAATGGTTTATTAAAAGATGTGAGCGTTACAGCATATTTCACAGGTGATGAAGAGAAAAGTGGATCACCAATAGAATTAAGTCGTGGTGATTTTATTGAAAGAGCAAAAGCCCACGATATTGCTCTGGCTTTTGAAGGTGCTATCGGTTCAACAATAGCAACAGGCAGAAGAGGAATAGGTGGATGGCAGCTGAAAGTTCATGGAAAGCAGGCCCATTCTTCAGGTGTTTTCAATAAAAATTATGGAGCTATTTATGAAGCATCAAGAATTATCAATGAATTCAGAAGCCAGTTAGATCATGAACCATTCCTCACTATAAATCCGGGTGTAATTATAGGTGGAACTGATGTGCATTATGATGCTACAAAAACAAGCGGGTCTGTTTCCAGCAAAACAAATATTATTTCTCCTGATTGTATTGTTCAGGGCGATATGCGTTTTTTATCAGACAAGCAAAAAGATTCAGCGATTGCTAAGATGAAAAGTATAGTGTATAATAACAATCTTCCTGGTACAAGTGCTGAAATTAGTTTTACTGATGGTATTCCTGCTATGGAGCCAACTTCAGCCAATAATTCTCTAGCTGAGTTGCTGAGTAATATATCTGTTGATCTAGGATACGATCGAATACTTCCCGGAGATCCTGCAGGTCGTGGTGCAGGTGATATTTCTTATGTAGCAAAGTATTTGGAAGGTGCTTTGGATGGACTTGGTGCAGAAGGCTGGGGTGGACATGCACCAGGCGAAATAATGAGTTTAAAAACCTTTGAACGACAGGTGCAAAGAGCTGCAATATTGATCTATCGTTTAACCAGATGATGAAATATTACATAAAATAACTTTCTCTTACAAAGCTCATGATTCCACCTGCTGTTGCAGCAATCATTGTATTCAGAAAATTCACCGCATTATTACCAAGAATATTGTTTCGCTCCAATGTTGCACCGAGAATGGAATCTGAAAGATTGCCAATAATTCCTGCTACAATAATGATCAGTGTAGCACTAAGGTACCAATTTGTGCAAAGCCCATAAAGTAGTGCAATAATGATGCTTCCTGCTAATCCTAACATCGTTCCTTCAAAACTGATTACTCCATTTTCTCCTTTCATATCGGGCTTGAAAGAAAGAATGTTATAAAATCTTTTGCCATACACCATTCCCAACTCTGATGAAAGAGTATCGGCAGTAGCGGAAGAAAAACTACATGCGATCAACAACAACATTATTTCTTCGAGATCAGGAAAAACTAAAGCGGTAACAGCAAGTATGAACGCTACACCTCCATTGGCAAGTACCTGTGCTGTATTTCTTCTTCCGCTGTCTTCTTCAGATGATAAGTATCTTTTGAGATTTTTTTTATGAGAAGTAGCCAAAACACCCATAATGAAAAAACTTCCCAGCAGAAGTATTCCACAAAATCCAACTCCTGCATAAATAAAGGATGCTATTAGTGCCGCAACAACAGCTGCAGTTATGGTAAGTTTCTTTGTGTAAAGTGTAAGCAGTACACTTACAATCAACACAATAACAAAAATTAATACGGCTGAATCTATCACAATGATCTAATTGGTCTCACCTTCTGCAAGTGTTATTCCATTTTCACCGATGGTGATCTTTCTTTGTTTATATAAAAGACCGATCGTCATCTTAAAGGTCTTCTTACTCATGCCAAATACACTGTAAATATCTTCCGGAGATGATTTATCGTTATAGGGAAGTGATCCTTTATTCTCCGAAAGCAGTCTTAGAATCTTCTCTGATTCATCTTCTACTTTTTTATAACCTGCTTTACCAAGTACAAGATCAATTTTATTATCGGGTCGAATTGTTTTAATGAAACCTTTCAGCTGATCACCAGGCTCGATATCTCTGAATACTTCACTGTCATGCAATACACCAGTATGAATATTGTTGATGATCATCACCCAACCAATATCGCTTTTACGATAAGCAACCAGGTTCACTTCTTCCATTTCCTTTACTGTAAGATCATCATTACTTAATTGAAATTCTATCTTTTGGGTAGCAGCAACTCTTCCTGTTTGTTCATCGATATAAATCTTCACCAGGTACTCACCACCTTTACGCATCAAGCCTAATTGCTGGCTTTTGGCAACGAACAGGTCTTTCATTAAACCCCAATCTAAAAAAGCTCCTGCACCTGTTGTACTTACACATTCCAGCATCACAATATCACCCACAATGCCTTTTGGTTGTTGTGTAGTTGCAATAACCCTGTTCTCAGAATCATGATACAGAAAAACCTCGATCTCTTCTCCAATACGAATGCCTTGAGGCACAAATCTTCGGGGTAAAAGAATACCATCTGCACCATCATCTAAATAAACACCTATTTCTGTTTTGCGAATAACCTTAAGGATGTTATATCTGCCAATCTCGATCATGGTGTGAAGATAACTCAATTCGGTTGTTAGGTTGATCTTATAACTTTTGCAAGCCCTTGATCTTGTCTTTAGTTGCTTCCGAAATACTAATGGCATAACCTCCACCTGCTGCAACGAATTGAGAAAGTTTTGAGCTGTTATCAACTACAACTTTTCTTATTTCATAAGCCTGTGGATTAGTTTTATAATGTGCATCGTTCTTATCGGCATAAATCGTTGCAATGTAAGTTTTACCTGCATCGAGGAAGTCGAATGTAATGTTTGATGTTCTTGCCTGGTTTCCACCAACACTTCCTACAAACCATTTATTAGAATTTTTTGCTTTACGGGCAACAGTAATATATTCTCCAGGTTCAGCTTCGATATACTTGCTATCATCCCAATCAACTGCAACATCTTTTATAAACTGGAAAGCATCCGGAAACTTTTCATAATTCTCTATTATATCAGCAGCCATTTGTAAAGGACTATACATTGTAACATACAAAGCCAGTTGATTAGCCAATGTGCTGTTGACATGTGATTTATTATCGGGATTGAGTTTACTGATGTCCATCTCAAAAATACCTGGGGTATAATCCATCGGACCACCCAATAATCTCGTGAATGGAAGTAAGGTTACATGATTTGGTTTTGATCCACCGAAAGCCTGATATTCTGTTCCTCTTGCCGATTCGTTACCGATAAGATTAGGCCATGTTCTTGCAATACCTGTTGGACGTACAGCTTCATGTGCATTCACCATAATTTTATAAGATGCAGCTTTTTCAATTGCATATTGGTAATGATTGATGATCCATTGGCTGTAATGATTTTCTCCTCTTGGAAGAATATCGCCTACATATCCACTTTTCACTGCATCATAACCGTATTTTTTCATGAACTTATAAGCAGTATCCATGTATCGTTCATAATTACGAACTGAAGATGAGGTTTCATGGTGCATGATCATCTTTACACCTTTTGATTTTGCATAACTGCTGATAGCTTTTACATCAAAATCGGGATACGGAGTAACAAAATCAAATACGTGATCTTTCGAATAGCCGTACCAGTCTTCCCAACCAATGTTCCATCCTTCAACTAAAACAGCATCAATACCATGCTTTGCTGCAAAGTCAATATACCTTTTTACATGAGATGTGTTAGCTGCATGTTTTTCATTACGTTTAGTTTTTGTATAATCTGTAATACCTAACTGTACAGCAGGCAGATCAGTATATGCCCATGAACTTTTGCCTGTGATCATTTCCCACCAAACACCAATGTATTTTGTTGGCTTTATCCATGAGGTGTTTTTTATTTTAGAAGGTTCGTTCAGGTTGTAGATCATCTTAGAAGCAAGAATATCACGGGCATCATCACTTACAATGATCGTTCTCCATGGTGTTACAGATGGAGCCTGCATATAAGCTTTATCACCTCTTGCATCTGGTGTTAACCACGATTCAAAGGTCATATTCTTATCATCCAGATTCAGATGCATGCAAGAATAATTGATGAGTGCAGCTTCATGTAAGTTGATGTACAAGCCATCATCAGTCTTCATCATTAAAGATGTTTGCACCCCTGTAGGAGAGAAGGATCTTTGAGACAAATTATCAGTGATTGATTTTGCCATCAAACCTCTTATCTCTGAAAGTTTTGAGGTAGTGAAATCATACTCCTGCGTATCATAATCACCCGGAATCCAATAAGCAGTATGATCACCGCTCATTGCAAACTGAGTTCGTTCTTCTTTAATAACGAAATAGGTAAGATTTTTTTGTTGCGGAAATTCGTACCTGAAACCAAGACCATCATTAAACAATCGAAAGCGAATAATCATTGTTCTGTTGCTCCCGGATTGTGTTAGTGTAACAGCTAAGTCATTATAGTGATTACGAATGGTTTTTACTTCACCCCAAACGGGTTGCCATGTTTCGTTGAAATTTTTTGTAGCTGTATTTGTAACAATAAAACTATCCAGCAAAGATCTTTTATCGTTTTTAAGATGAAATCCCAGCTTACTTGGCTTGATGATCACTTTTCCTTTGTACGATAAAGTATACACAGGTGTACCATCATCCAGCAATGAGAAGTTCATTACAAAAAGCTTATCAGGCGATTGCAGTTGTTGAGATAAAACTGCCAGGGATAGCAATAAGATACAACTGAACAGGCAAATGATCTTTTTCATGATGGTTGTTTATCTAAAATATAAGATGAAGTTTATTTAAACAAGATTTAGTCTCGTCTTTTCCAAACACACAATACTCCGTCTGTATTTGTATAAGTAAAGCTGCCATTGGTTTTGTTGAATGATAAAGTAGCATTACTGTCATTCAGTTTTTCAAAAGTGTGAGATGTTTTTTTGATCCATGTATTTTGTCTGCCGTTAACCAGTTGCTGTACCACAGTTTCACCCTTTTCGTTTGTGGTCATGGATAGGTTCATGTGAATATTGCCACAATCAGCTATCCAGTCACCATTGATCATAGTTTCATTAATAGCAATATCGAACCGATCCAATGCTCTTAGCGGAAACAGGAATGTGTTAGTGAGTACAGGCTTTACACCTTTCTTTACTTTGAATTTTTGTTCACCTGTTACAAAACCACCTTTCGGAATTGTAAATAATATCTTATGATCATTCGTGGTAAGTTTGGTATCTGCACCCTTCAAATTAACATGTTCTCCAAAAAGGGCAGTAGTATTACGTACACTTGTTTGTGCAAAATGCAGGTTTTGGGAAGCTGATACAGCAAAATTGCCGTTAGGTTGTTTGGTTAGCGGGATGCTATAAAAGACATCGAAATCATTTGTATTTTCTGCTTTAACTATAACCAGATATGTATCTTTCTTATCACCTTCGTCCATCTTAGTAAGTTCGTAGCTCACCTGTATGCCATCCTGGTTATTCAGTGTAATTTTTTCCTGTGCAAATAGCGATGTGAAGCAACATCCAATGAAAAGTGTAAGAATAGAGAGTTTCATGTACATAGGGGCTTTTTTTATTCAGTTAATCTTGAAGCCCGAAAAATACGAAGTATTTACTTGTATAGAAATTATAATGATTGATCACAGAAACTAATAACCAATAAACCTGGTAGCTTTAATATCCTGGTTGTTAGGCCTTTTAATTTTTCAATATCCATACACTTACTGATCCTGCAGCACAACAAAAGGTAGTAACGCCATCTTCATTTATGATTATTTCTTCGTTTCGCTTTCCAAGCAGATCAATAAACGTCTTTCCTGCATACCTGTTTCCAACAAACATTTCCTTTACGCCTTCATCACCATTGCTTAATACGATAGCACAGCCATTATGTTCATCATCACCTTCTCTCGTCCATCCAATGCAATTCGGATGATCGAAGTAATCATGCTGGTGACCATAAGCATAAGTTGACCTGGCTTTTAGCAATCCTTTTATTTCTTCAATTGCAGGCATCATAATTTCATATTCGTTTCCATCTCTTCCTTTATCAGTATATCCTGCACCAAAAAGGTCAGGATAAAAAACACAGGGATATCCATGTTCTCTCAATAGTATAAGAGCATAAGCTATGGGTTTGAACCATGGATCAACAGGTGCTTCCAACGATTGCAAAGGCTGTGTATCATGATTCTCTACTAATGTTACTGCCTTAACAGGAAGTTCTTTCACCAGGGTATTATCGAATATGGTGGACATATTATAGGTATTACCAGCAGCTGAAGCCTGATGTAGATTGTAGTGTAATGCAGTATCGAAAAGGCTCATATTGCCTTCGGTGGTATCGATATATCTCAACAAACGATGCATATCACCTGGAGCCCAGTATTCACCAACGGCAAATAATTCTTTTCCTGTATCATGCCTTAGCCGAGTAAGCCATTCATTGTAAAATTTAGGTGACATATGTTTTACAGCATCTAATCGTACACCATCAAATCCTATTGTATCATGATACCATTTTCCCCAATTAAAAAGTTCTTCTCTTACTGCAGGATTGCGAAATTCAATATCATTATACATCAGGTAGTCGTAATTACCCATTTCATCATCAGGTAATTCTTCCCAATCATGTCCCCATTCATTTAATAAGTTGAAGACTGCAGTTTCGCCTGTACGATGATCGAAATCAACACCACTGAAACATTGATGATCCCAGATAAATTCAGAATAATTTTTTCCTCTTCCAGGGAAAGTAAATTTTGTAAATGCCTCTATCTCGTATGGCTCAGAAATGACTTCATTACGATTATGTGGATCAACTTTAACTGCATTCACCACTTCAGTTTCATCGCCACCACCTTTATGATTCAATACAATATCAACGATCACCTGTATTCCTACTTCCTGAAGTGCTTTTACTGCCTGTACATATTCTTCTTTTGTTCCGTATTTTGTTGGAATCGTTCCTTTCTGATCGAATTCACCAAGATCATAAAGGTCATAAGCATCATAGCCTGTACTATAACCACCGCCTGCAGCCTTATAAGCAGGTGGCAACCATGCTGCTGTTATTCCTAACTCAGCCAGTTGAGGAGCTATTGCAGTAATATGTTTCCAGTAATTTCCATTTCCTTCCGAATACCAGTGAAATAACTGGATCATCGTACCATTCTGCATAGGGAATTTTTAGCATTGCAATGACAAGCAGGATGCCACAGTTGAAAAGAGAGATTTTACAGGGATTGTTTCTTGCATTAGTATCGTCCTCTGCCAGATATGGTTCTTCGCAACAATGCAATGATCAAGGTTAGCACTGCAGAACCAACAATAGCCCAGATAATAGGAAAGGTTTTACCACCTATATTTATTGCAAATATTTCTGGTAATCCAAATTTGCCTGCCATCCACATACCAATATAAGCACCGATAAAGCCAACAACAATTGATACGAGGCAACCACCAACATTATAACCTGCAAGTGATTGTCCGATACCGCCACATACAGCAGCGATCAGTAATAAGATCAATATTTCAGTCAGGCTCATAATAGAATTTTTAATTAGGAATTCTTTTCAAGATAAGCATTAATGATTGATCTATTTTGCGATCTTCGGTATGTTTCTTAAACTGCCACCAAGGCAGAGATGTGCACAAAAACTGCGAGACAAGAAGAAATAAACGTTGACTAAGAAAGCTGTTTATATGCCAAACTTCATCCCATTCCATGTGCCTTTTTCATTAAGATTATCATTGGTCCATGTACCCTTGAATTCCATTTTATAACAATCCAGTTTAAATTCAAATTTTCCTGAAGCTTTGCCTTCCTGCCAGGTTCCTTTTAGTATAACATTATTGCTATTACGGTCTTTACTCATTTTGCCGGTGATGTAACCTGTGCCATAGTTTACCGGGTATGAACCGGAATAAGTGCCATTCTTTTCCTTAATAGTAAGAAATCCAAAATCTGTGTGCCAATCTCCAACAAAATCACATTTAGATTGATAGAAACTACTAAATAAAACTGTTAAACAGCAGAGGCTTGTAAAAACCAGAATTTTCTTCATAGCAAGGAATTAAGCCCCACAATTTACAAACTTTATCGAAGTATTGAAAAGCTGTTAACCATGAATTAACCATGCCGGAATTATTTAACTGTGGTGTTGATTATCCATTTCATAACTGCCATTAGTTGTTTACCGGTGAAATATTTTCTTCAGTTGTGCCGGTCAGTATCTTTAGATTCCAAATGGGTACAGTTAGTGGCACCAGTCAAAAGAAGAATTTGCTATTGGGTATTATATGTTATTAGTACAAGTCCTGCTGCACGACGTTCTTTTATCTGTTCACATAATAAAGTTCCAGTTCCTGCAGCAACTCCTCTTGTGTACAGCATTATACCCTGATCGCTTATCAGTTTTGTTGTGGAAGATGTGTTTATTTGGTAGAAATAAATACCGCCTGCACTGCTATATGTTATTACTGAATCAGATAACCATACAGGTGCTACATCACGAATTTCATTGTTGGTGATCCTGGTTTCTTTCTTATCCTTAAAAGAGAGAAGATAAATCTCAGCATTCTTTTCATTATTGAACCATTTGGTATAAACCAATTTACTGCCGTCTGGTGAAACAGAGCCATATGTATCTTCCTCTTTATTGAAAGTGAGCCTAGTTATTTCTTTGCTGCTAATATTTATACTGCAAATTTCCTGTAATGAATCGAATTGGTTAGTATTAAAAACGATCATACTGTCATTAGACCATGAAGGATGTGCTTCCGAATAATGAATACTATTGGTAAGATTTATATCTGATACATCATTCACTGTTAAAAGATGAATGTCTGAATATCCATTAATGAGTTTGGTGTAGGCTATTTTATTTCCGTCAGGAGAAATAGCTGCATGTTTATGGTCAGCAGAATCGGAGGTCAGCTGCATCTCCGGTGCATCTTTTTTCAAAAGAAACAATTGCAGATAACTGCCAACCTTCTTTTGTGCCACAATATTTCCGTTTGCCCTATTGTATGAAGGATAAGAATAAGGTTCATCGGTTATCTGTTTTACAGCTATTATACTCGTTTGCTTTTGTGCGATAGAAAATAAGAATGCTGTAATGAACACCATTAGCAGTAGTAATGTTTTGACGATACTCCATTGCATAATATAAATATGGGATAAACCATTCAATTGTAATGATGTTATTGATGAAAGGTAGCTGGTGTTGATTCTTTCGTGGAAGACTAACAGGCAATGGGCACACCATTTGAAGTTCTTGCAATATGAAAGAAATGGTACCCAAAGCATTTATTGATGAGTTGAAAGATAGACTCGTTACAAAGCAACAAACACTTGCTGTTGCCGAAAGTGTTACTGCAGGAGTGTTACAGGCTGTTTGCAGTGCTGCCACCGAAGCAACAATGTTTTTGCAAGGCGGCATAACAGTATATAATCTTGGTCAGAAGACCTTGCATTTAGGTGTTGATCCTATACAGGCCGAAAAATGTAATTGTGTGTCTGAACACACAGCAGCTCAAATGGCTAAAGGAGTTTGTAGTTTATTTAAAAGTGACTGGGGTATAGGCATTACCGGTTATGCATCACCTGTTCCTGAATCTGGCAATAAGATGTTTGCTTATTGTGCGATTGCATTTAGGGGAGAAGTGTTACTTGATACCAAAATAGTTCCTACAGAAAAAGACTTTTTTGCTGTGCAATTGGAATATGCGAAGAATGCTGTTGAATTGATAAAAGGACTATTGTAGAGCCTAAAAAATGATATGGTTTAAATGAGTTTGAGATGTTTGACACTTAAACAATGATTATGTAATTGCCTGGCATAAGCCAATCTTACTTCTGTTTATCGTTTATGGTAACGGCATGGGGGGTTATAGATATTCCATGTATAATCCATCTTTATCCGATGTATGTTCCTTGTTTGAGCTACGTTCCGATGCTTCGGAAGTCAGACCATGAAAAAACCCGCCTCTTTCGAAACGGGTTTTCTTACATCTATCCACTCTACACTATCAACTATCCACTAGTACCTGTACATGTCTGATTTAAACGGACCGTTCTTAGCAATACCTAAGTATTCAGCCTGCTCAGTAGTTAATTCATCTAACTCAACACCGATCTTAGATAAGTGCAGTCTTGCAACTTTCTCATCAAGGTGCTTAGGAAGAACATACACTTTGTTCTCATATTTATCACTGTTTGTCCAAAGTTCAATTTGAGCAAGTGTCTGGTTAGAGAAAGAGTTACTCATCACAAATGATGGGTGACCAGTTGCACAACCAAGATTCACCAATCTACCTTCAGCAAGAATGATGATGTCTTTACCATCTACATTGTAAATATCAACCTGTGGCTTGATGGTATCTTTAGTGTTACCATAGTTCTTGTTCAACCATGCCATATCAATTTCAATATCAAAGTGACCGATGTTACAAACGATCGCTTTGTCTTTCATTGAACGGAAATGCTTTTCAGTGATCAGATCACGACAACCCGAAGCAGTAACGATGATGTCAGCTTCTTTCACGGCATCAGCCATTTTCTTTACTTCAAAACCATCCATTGCAGCCTGTAAAGCACAGATAGGGTCGATCTCAGTAACGATCACACGGCAACCTGCACCCAATAATGAAGCTGCAGAACCTTTACCTACATCACCATATCCACCAACAACAGCAACTTTACCAGCCATCATAACATCAGTAGCACGACGGATAGAGTCAACCAATGATTCTTTACAACCGTACTTGTTATCAAATTTCGATTTAGTAACAGAATCGTTTACATTGATCGCAGGGATAGGTAAAGTACCTTTTGCCATTCTTTCATATAAACGGTGAACACCTGTAGTTGTTTCTTCAGAAAGACCTTTGATGTTCTGGATCAACTCAGGATATTTATCGAATACGATGTTGGTAAGATCACCACCATCATCAAGGATCATGTTCAAAGGTTTATCAGCACCACCGAAGAACAATGTTTGTTCGATACACCAGTCAGCTTCTTCCTGTGTTTGTCCTTTCCATGCATACACACCAATACCTGCAGCAGCGATTGCAGCAGCAGCATGATCTTGTGTAGAGAAGATATTGCAAGAGCTCCATTTAACTTCAGCACCAAGAGCCACTAAAGTTTCAATTAAAACGGCAGTCTGGATAGTCATGTGAAGACATCCTGCAACTCTTGCACCTTTGAGTGGTTGAGAAGCACCGTACTCAGCACGAATAGCCATAAGACCTGGCATTTCAGCTTCTGCTAAACGAATTTCTTTTCTGCCCCATTCAGCTAAGCTGATGTCGGCCACTTTGTAAGGGAGTGTAAAGTCGATTGACTTGGTTAATGTTGACATATTAAAGTTTGAAGTTTTGAGTTTTTAGTTTCCAGTGCGAATGTACCTATTGTAGTAGAATTTCCTGCCAGCTGTAATAATTTTAGGATAAAAACTAGAGTATGGATATGTTTGCAGGATAAATGACTTGTTTCTTATGCCAAAACTGCCTCAAAAAGAATAATCGGCTAAAGATGAAATCAGAAATAGGAATGTGAAATAAGAAATGAGGAAGGCTAGTGACCAAAATTTAAAACGGACTATTTATGGCTAAGAATATAAAGAAGGAAAATACAGAGAGCACAAAGATTGCATTAGACTCAAAAGATCTTTCCATTCTTAAATTATTGCAGCAGAATGCAAGGATAACTGTTAAAGAGATCAGTGAAAAGATACATCTTAGTACCACACCTGTGCATGAGAGAATCAAACGAATGGAAGATAATGGTGTGATAAAACAATACGCAACATTGGTTGATCCATCAAAAGTGAAGAAAGGATTGATGGTGATCTGTTATGTGAGTTTGAAACAACATAGTAAGAATGCTGGTGATAAGTTCATCAAAACAATTCATGAGTTAAATGAGGTGGTGGAATGTTATAATATCTCAGGTGAGTTCGATTTCATGTTGAAAGTTGTGGCAGAAAACATGGATGCTTATTATGATTTTCATGTAAACAAACTTTCGCAGGTTGAGAATATGGGTAAGGTGCAGAGTGTATTTGTGATGGGAGTGATCAAACAAACGCATCGGTTGGTTTATTAATATGGTAGATCAATAACACAACACCACTAATCCTTTCTTGGTATTTCTACGAAGTGATAATGCTATATCCACATTCTTTTAAAAAAAGTCATTAACAAAGTTTTGACTTTTCAAATTTATTCTCGTTATTGCATCTCGTTTCCAAGATCCTTCCGATTAATCTGTGAAAAAGTAACTTCTTGTTTGTGCCCCCGATAATGCAATAAGATCTTCAAGAAGCAGTGCCCGAATAACACACCAGTTAACCTACCGATTACCGCCACACGATTTTGTCGTTTGTAATTCTTTGTATCCATACTGCTATGCTATTGCATGGCTATAACTAAACTACTGTTTTATGAAAAAGGTTCTACTCCTCTTGCTTATTTGCAGCACTTTCGCTTTCCAGGCTTTTGCTTGTGATTGTGATGGGCCACCAAACAATCTGTCATTGAACTTAACCTCAACGCAGGTTACATTCAATGCTAACAAATCCTATTCAAGTGCTTGTGGCAATTACGGATTGCAAGTAGAATTGAAACTTGTGGGGCAAGCTTTTGACGGAGTTACCCATATATACAGTGGTACAACTATAGCCAATGCAGGAGCTATTCCATTAAATCCAATTACACTTAATCTCGCAGCAGTTTATTCAGCACTTGGACCTGGGCAGGTGAAATGGCGTGTCAGGCAAGATAATCCCGGACGATGTGCCACTGGTTGGACAGAATCCAATCAGATGTTTTTTAGTTGTACAGGAACTACTGCAGGTCCTATTACTGTTGGAGGCGCTACCACATTTTGCCAGGGCGGATCTGTAAATCTAACTTCTGCTCCTGGTACGGTTTATCAGTGGTATCGTAATAATGCACTAATCAGTGGAGCTACCAATCAAAATTATACAGCAACACAAGCAGGGAGTTATAGTGTTTCTAATTCAGTAAATGGCTGCCCCTCTCCGTCTGTAAGTGTTACCGTAAACCAGCCACCTGCGGTAACTGTTTCAGCAAATACAACAAGTATTAATTATGGAAGTTCTGCTGTGCTAACTGCAAACTTTTCCAGCACCCGTATCTATCTTGTTCCTTTAGCTGATTTACTTAATGTTCCTAGTAGTTGTGGAAACGGATCTTATCTCGGTAGTAACTTCCAAGGATTCAGATGGAATGATGCCGGAATAGGTGGGGTTACTAATGTTCAAATTCAATTTTCTGTTGGGGTTGAATGTCATAGTGGAAAAACATTTACGACCACTCTAAATGGAATTGCCGGATCGACCTATTCACAAACTCCTAATTTCTGTAGTTGTAGTCTTCCTTCTGGGGAACGTATAGTCACTTTGAACTATACTAATCCCACTACTTACACTGTCGGAGGAACAAATACTTTTGCGATTACAAATTCTACTACTTCAATGGGTTTTGCTCCTGCAGCCTCAATGAACAATAATTATGCAAGGGTTACTGTTACCTATAATGCAGGTGGAAATGTAAATTTTGTATGGCAGCCAGGTAGTTTAACTACCAATCCAATTACCGTTTCTCCCACTTCTACAACAACATACAATTTAATTGCTACAGATAATATAGGATGCTCAACGAATGTTGCCACAACTATTACTGTAATCAATCCTGATTCTGATGGAGACGGAGTTGCAGATAACATAGATAATTGTCCTTCAGTTTCCAATGCCAATCAAGCCGATTCAGATGGTGATGGCAAAGGAGATGTATGTGATAATTGCCCTACAAGACCAAATGCTAACCAAGCAGATTCAGATGGTGATGGCAAAGGTGATGCATGTGATAACTGTCCAACAACAGGAAACGCAAATCAATTGGATTCCGACGGAGATGGTTTAGGTGATGCATGTGATGCAGATGATGATAACGATGGTATTCTTGATGTTTCGGAATGTACAAGTAACTTTTTCTGGTCTAACCCACCAACTGAAAATGATAATACAGCAACTGGTATCATTAATGGAGTAAGTTACACTTATACATCTTCTCAGCCTGTGCTAACATCTCCGTCTGTATACTCACATATTATATTCCCTTCGTCTTATGGTATTCCTGATATCAAGTGTATTAGAAATATCAATGCAAGCAATAATACATTAACGTTCTCGAGCCCAATTTCAAACCCTGTATTGGTTTTTGCTTCAATAGGAAACAGCGGACAAGATGTGCCGATTGTATTTACCAGTCCAATCCAGGTGCTATGGTCTCAGGGTGTTGTAAATATTACGAGTAACAGCATAACTGGAAGAGAAGGTTATGCAATTGTGAGACTTAATGGAACATTCTCAAGTATCAGCTTTAACTACCAGGCTACTGAAAACTGGGTAAATTTCCTTTTCGGAGCTGATTTCCAAACTTGCCCTGATACGGATGGAGATGGTATACAAGATCAACTTGATACCGATAGTGATAATGACGGATGTTCAGATGCAATCGAAGGAAGTCAGAATCCATTGCAAAGTCAAACTGTAAATGGTAGACTAACAGGTGGAGTAGATGTTAATGGTATTCCTTCTTTAGTAAATGGAGGCCAGGGTATTGGTACAAGCAAAACTGCAAGTGCAAATTGCTTCTGTCAACCTGGAATTGATAAGCAGGTTCCAACCTTAGTAGGTCAGAATGTAACTGTTCAGCTAGATGCCAGTGGTAACGCTTCTATTGTTTCAGCAGCAACAACTGCAGATGTTTTTGCAGAAAACTTCAATGCAGATCCAGATGGAGTATTTAGCACACTAGCAAATTGGAATTTTTCTTATGGTACGGTGGACATAGGAGAGTACATTGGCAGCAACGACTCAAAAGAAATAGACCTTGCCGGAAACAATAATGCAAAAATCACAAGTAAGCAAGCATTCACACTTATTCCAGGTCAATATAAATTCAGCTTTGATAACCTGTTAAATAATAACCCTGTTGATGCTAACTCTGTGAAAGTTGTGATTGGTAGTTTGGTGAACCAGACTTTTGCCTCACAATCAACTGTTACAAATGAGTCGATAACATTTACTGTTACAACCCCAACAACTGTAAATATTGAGTTGGAACAGCTGGGTAATAATAATGCCTCAGGTTCATTCATTGGTAATATCAGGTTATCAAGAATAATTAATCCTTCTTATTCTGTGTTTGTAAGTGCTGCAGACAATTGTGGTATTGATGCAATTTCCGTAAGTAAGTCAACATTTAATTGTTCTAATCTTGGTGCTAATTCAGTTGTACTAAAAGTTAAAGACATTAATGGTAACGAAGCACAACAAACAGTTACCGTTACTGTTCAAGATATTATTAAACCAACGATCAACTGTCCATCACCAATTAATGTTGTTGCAACAAGTGCAGCAGGTGCTGTGGTAAATTATACAGCCCCCGTTGGTACAGATAATTGTGCTGGTGCTACAACTGCGTTAATTGCAGGTCCTGCTAGCGGTTCTACTTTCCCTATCGGAACAACAACAGTTACTTATGAAGTAACAGATGCCGCAGGATTAAAAACACAGTGTTCATTTACTGTAAATGTTTCAGGACTTGCTCCTCAAATAGTTTGTCCTGGTCCTATCGTAGTAAATAATACTAGCGGACAATGTGGTGCTAGCGTTAATTTTTCTGCTACAGAAACAACGGGCATACCTGCATCAACGATCACTTATAGTCATGCTCCCGGAAGTAATTTCCTTGTGGGAACAACTATAGTAACTGCTACAGCAACAAATGCAGTAGGCAGTTCCAGCTGTACATTTAATGTTACAGTAAACGATACACAGGCTCCGGCAATTAATTGCCCTGGAGACATCACGATTAGTAACAATGCAAATGCTTGCGGTGCAATCGTCACTTATGCGTTACCTGTTGCCACAGATAATTGTAGTGGTGGTGCATTCAATTACTTCAATGCGGGAGAGCCAAATAATTCGGGAGGTGAGCACTATCTGCAATTATATAATAGCGGTACATGGAATGATCTTCCGAATAGTGTAAATAACCGATCAATCGTAGAATTTAATACAATTACAAACGCCACATTTGCTAACTACTCAAAGATTGGCGACTTTGGAGGACACTCTTATTATTTTTCTAATGGCGGTAATTCATGGACTGCATCCAGAACTGCAGCTCAGGCTATCGGTGGAGATCTAGCTTCCATTAATACACTCGCAGAAAGCCAATACCTGGCACCTTATGGTGGAAACACCTGGGTTGGTGGATACCAGGATGGTAATGATCCGGATTATGCAGAGCCGGGTAATGCTTCACAGAACTGGGGTGGATGGAAATGGGTAGATGGAACTAAACTTGGTGCAGGTCAGATAGCAATTAACAGAACTGCAGGTCTTGTATCGGGTTCATTATTCCCAATTGGAACAACGACAGTTACCCATGTTGCAAGAGACCAGGCTGGTAACGAAAGCAGTTGCAGTTTCACTGTGACTGTTATAGATAACCAAAGACCAGTTATTGCTCATAATGGTAATAAGAATGTTGCAGCTGATAATGGCAGATGTGATGCCGTTGTATCTGTATCTGCTTCTGCTACGGATAATTGTTCTGTAGGTACTCCAGTAGGTATGAGAAGTGACGCACAGGCATTAAATGCACCGTACCCTGTAGGTACTACAACAATCACATGGAATGTTACAGATATAAATGGTGTTGCAGCATTACCAGTTACACAATCGGTAACTGTAACAGATAATCAAAATCCAGTAATTAGTAATTGTCCTTCAAACATCACATTACAAACCGGTACAGGTGCAACTACTTGTAGCCAGGTTGCAACATGGGCAATACCAACTGCAACAGATAATTGCAACTTAACATCGTTTACTTCTTCACATAATTCCGGTGCAACTTTCGCATTAGGAACTACAACAGTTACCTATACAGCAAGAGATGCTGCAGGTAATACAACCACATGCTCATTTACTGTTACCGTGGTAGATAACACTCAACCGGTAATTACATGTCCTGCTCCGATAACTGTAAATACTGATATTGATGTTTGTGGAGCAATAGTTAATTATACTGTACCAACAGCTACCGACAATTGTTCTATACCTGGTGGAAGCCAGTCTTTCAATTTTACAGGTAATGTGCAACAGTTTACAGCTCCTGTTTCAGGAATGTACAAGCTTGAAACATGGGGTGCACAGGGTGGGAATGACGTCGCCGTACCAACAAATACAGGGGGACGAGGTGGTTACTCGAAAGGTGAAGTATACTTAACTGCAGGAACCACGCTATATGTATATGTCGGAGGTCAGGGGTCTGGTTGTACAAGCAGCTATTGGCAGTCTTCAGGTGGTGGTGGTGCTACTGATATAAGATTAGTAGGTGGAGCCTGGAATAATAATGCTGGTTTGTATTCCCGCATCATCGTAGCAGGTGGTGGTGGAGGAAGACATGGACGTAATTACGAAGGTGTGGTTCATGTTGGTAATGATGGTGGTGGATTAGTTTCTCCAACGATTGTTGTGAACGGATATACAATCACAGGTGCAACACAAACGTCCGGTGGTACCTCCAATTATGGCTATGCACAAAGTATAGCTCCAGGATC
The DNA here is from genome assembly GCA_023386555.1 of Bacteroidota bacterium. GTDB lineage: Bacteria > Bacteroidota > Bacteroidia > Chitinophagales > Chitinophagaceae > JAEZDC01. The sequence continues at coordinate 41,575 of JAEWJK010000004.1, forward strand.
TTTTGGCTTTGCTAACCCTAACGTTATGGGTAATACATGTTCTCAGGGAGGATTTAATGGCGGAGCCAGAGGCAGTGATGGTTGGGCCAATGGTGGTGCAGGTGGTGGATGGTATGGTGGATGTACAAGCTGGTCAACATCTACAGGTGGTTCAGGTTATGTACTTACTTCAACATCTGTTAAACCTGCAGGATACACACCAGGTGCAACATATCATATGAATAACACACAGATAATCGCTGGTAATGCAGTTATGCCTGGGCCAGATGATAACGTTATCGTAGGACGTAATGGCAACGGTATTGCGAAGATTACATGGGGAGATGGCATGACGGTAACCCAAACAGCCGGACGACCTTCCGGTGCATTATTCCCAGTAGGGACAACAACAAATACATTCAGTGTGACTGATGCAGCTGGAAATATCTCAACATGTAGTTTCGATGTAACAGTAACCGACAATCAGAAGCCAGTTATCACCCACAACGGTAATAAGAATGTTTTGGCTGATAATGGCAGATGTGATGCTGTTGTAGCAGTATCAGCGAACGCAACAGATAATTGTTCTGTTGTAGCACCAACCGGAGTTAGAAGTGATGCGTTAGCATTGAATGCACCATATCCTGTAGGTACTACAACCATTACATGGAATGTTACAGATATAAATGGTAACGGAGCTACACCAGTTACACAAACAGTAACTGTAACCGATAATCAGAACCCTATTATTACTAATGTTCCATCAAATATTTCTGCATCAGTAGGAGAAGGTGGTTGTTTGGCTCTTGTAGGATGGCCAAATGCATCAGCAAGTGATAATTGTGGTATTCAAAGCTTAACAACTAATAATGCTAATTACAACCAGTTTGGTTTTGCATTACTTGGTAAGGGGGTACATACCATAGTTTACACAGCAGTGGATGTAAACGGAAGAACTTCAACAGCCAGCTTTACGGTAACAGTTACCGATGATCAGGATCCTGTGATCACTGGTTGTCCTTCTAATATCAACATAAACACAAGTGCTGGTTTATGTACCGGTGTTGCTTTATGGAATGCCCCTACGGCGAGTGATAATTGTGTAGGAGTAACCATGACGGGTAGTCATGTTTCTGGTCAGACATTCCCGGTTGGAACAACTACTGTTACTTATACTGCAACAGATGCATCAGGCAGAACAGCTACATGCAGTTTTGATGTAGTGGTAACAGATAATCAGTCACCGGTAGTGAATAATTGCCCTGCTGATATCACAGTACAAACAGGAGCTGGTAATACACTTTGTTCTAAAGTGGTAACATGGACAGCACCTACGGCAACAGACAATTGTGGTACTGTAACAACAGTATCTACTCATCAGCCTGGAACTGCATTCCCTGTAGGTACAACAACAGTTACATATACATTCACAGATGCACATAATAATGTAAGCACCTGCAGTTTTGATGTAACGGTAGAAGATAATACAGCACCTGTTCCAAACATCGCTAATCTGGCGACTATTACTGCAGAATGTTCAGCATCAGCAAGTGTTCCAACAGCTACTGATAACTGTGGAGGATTGATTAGTGGTGTTCCATCAGGACCAACAACATTTAATACGCAAGGTTCACATACGATCACCTGGACCTATACGGATGCAGCAGGTAATGCTTCATCACAAAACCAGACTATCGTAATAGATGATAATACACCACCAGTTATTGCCTGTCCGTTTAATATAACAGTAAATGCAACAACGGGAACATGTGGTGCAGTAGTGAACTATAGCCAGCCATCAGCAACGGATAATTGTGGTGATGGTACTTTACCAACTTCAATTCCTGGTTATACTTACAAAGGAACATTTGGCGGACATACATACTTTATATCGAACACAGCCACCACACCAGAGGCTGCCCATGCTGCAGCGATAGCCAGAGGTGGACACCTTGTTACGATAAACAGTGCTGCTGAGAATGCTTTTGTATCAGCTATGAGCAGCCAGTATATCTGGATAGGATATACAGACAGAGCTGTTGAAGGAACCTTCAGATGGGTTACTAATGAACCGGTTGTTTATACCAACTGGAATAGTAATGAGCCTAATAATGCAGGCGATGAAGATTGGGCAGTGATCAACTGGGGGCCAAACGGTACCTGGAATGACTGGACCTATTCCTCACAGGCTTTATCAGTGATTGAGTTCGAGGGTGGAAACATACCAACAACACTGGTATCTGGCCCTGCAAGCGGATCAGTATTCCCTGTAGGAACCACAACAGTAACATACAGTGCAACAGATGCAGGAGGCAATACCGTATCATGCAGCTTTACTGTTACAGTAAAAGATGTAGAAGCACCGAAGATCACCTGTCCTGCTAACATCAATGCTATTGCAACAAGTGCAGCAGGAGCAGCGGTTAATTATACAGCACCTGTAGGAACAGATAATTGCAGTGGAGCAACTACTGTAAGGATGTCGGGTCCTGCAAGTGGATCAACATTCCCTATCGGAACAACTGTTATAACCTATAGAGTAACAGATGCGGCAGGTTTAACCGCACAATGTTCATTCACTGTAACAGTTGTGGGTGTACCACCTTCAATCGTATGTCCTGCAAACATTGTAGTGAACAATACAACAGGAGCATGTGGTACTAACGTGAGCTTTACAGCTACAGAAACAATTGCAATACCTGCATCAACAATTACATATAGTCATCAGCCGGGAAGCTTCTTCCCTGTAGGAACTACTACAGTAACTGCAACAGCCACCAACCCTGTAGGAACTTCAGTGTGTACGTTTACGGTAACGGTAAGAGATACAGAAGTACCGGTATTGGTTAATGTGCCTTCAAACATAACAGTAGAATGTACGGCAGTACCGGGTGCAGCGAATGTTACGGCAACAGATAATTGTGAAGGCTTAGGTGCAGTAAATTATACAGAAGTGAAGACGGATGGTAACTGTGGAGGTAATTATACTTTAACCAGGACATGGACAGTAACCGATGCTCATAATAACATAACGAGTGCAACACAGGTAATTACAGTAGAGGATACGAAAGCACCTGTAATAGTTAAGCCAGCTACTGATGCAACAGTTGAATGTGATGGATCAGGAAACACCTCAGCACTGACTACATGGTTAGCTAATCATGGTGGAGCTAGCGCAACAGATGATTGCAGCAATGTAAACTGGAGCAACAATTTCACTGGATTAAGTGATGATTGTGGCAGAACAGGAACTGCAACAGTTGTATTCACTGCAACGGACGATTGTGGTAATGCAACATCAACTACAGCAACCTTTACGATCATTGATAAAACAGCACCGGTACTTAGCATACCTGCTAATGTAACCTTGAACTGCCAGGATAATAACAGTACAGCAGCAACAGGTGTGGCAACAGCAACAGATGTGTGCAGCAATGCAACTGTTACCTATAGTGATGTAAGCACACAGAATAGTAATGTAAACAATGCCGCACACTATAATTACACTATCAGCAGAACATGGAAAGCAGTGGATGAGTGTGGCAATGCAACAACAGCCGTGCAGACCATCACAGTACGTGATATCACCAAACCTGTTATCACATGCCCTGCAAGTGTAACCGTGAACTGCCAGGATGATAAGAGCAGTGCATCAACCGGTACTGCAACAGCCACAGACAACTGTGCACCGGTAAGCATCACTCAAACTGAGACATCAACCAAACATGCAGATCCAAACAATGCGGGTCACTATAATTATGTGATCACCAGGACATGGAGAGCAACAGATGTGTCAGGTAATTACAGTGAGTGTGTTCAGACCATCACAGTACGTGATGTAACAGCACCGGTAGCTAAGTGTAAGAATGTAACCATTACACTGGTGAATGGTACGGCATCTATCACCACAGCTCAGATCAATAATAACAGCACAGATAATTGCAGCCCGCTGACATTTAGTTTATCTAAAACAAGCTTTAACTGCAGTAACCTTGGTGCGAACACTGTAACCTTAACTGTAACCGATGTTAGTGGAAATAAGAGCACATGCACAGCTACGGTAACAGTTGTAGGAGAGATACCAACGTGCAGCATTGTATCGGTACCAACGAGCAATGTATATACAGGTGGTAATGTAAACAACCTGTACTTAGGCTACGGCGCTCAGAGTACAACATTACAACTGTCAGTACCTGCAAGCGGAGCACCATATACTTACTCATGGAGTGGTAATGGTAATCTCAGCAGCACAACAGTACAATCACCACTGTTTGCACCAACGGCAGCAGGAACATATACATTCACTGTATTTATTACGAATAAATACGGATGTACAACTACCTGCACCATTAGCATCTGTGTAACAGATATCAGGGTATTGGGTAAGAACAACACATGGGATGGCAAGAAAGTATATGTATGCCATGTGCCTCCTGGTAATCCTGGCAACAGCAATACCCTTGAGATCAGTGTGAATGCAGTGCCATCACATATTGGTCCATCAGGTCATGCAACAGACAGGTTAGGTAAGTGTGAGGTAGCACCATGCACCGCACCAACTTACAGCAAGGCACCAGTACCAACCACTGAAGTGAAGACAGCAGAAGCCCTAACGGTGAAGCTAAGTCCGAACCCGACCACTAATTACTTCATGCTGCAGGTAATAAGCAGCGACAGGAAGACACCTGTAACCGTAAGAGTAATGAATGCACTGGGTAAGATGATAGAGACACAGAAAGGATCAGTGGAAGACATGTACAGGTTCGGAAGTAATTATATCAATGGCACTTACTTCGTGGAAGTGATACAGGGCGAGAACAGGAAAGTAGTACAAGGTATCAAAGCCAACTAATACTGGAAGACAAATAGTAAAAAGTCCTGCTGAAAGGCAGGACTTTTTTTATGAACACCACAATTCATGAAAGAACATATTATTGTATTTGCCAAATGAAATTATTTATGCGACAAGGATCTTTATCAATACTATTATTATTCGTTTGTTGTATTCATTGCTTTTCACAGCAAGGAAGGTTTGTAGAACAACGAAATGATAGATTTTATGTAGAGGCAAAACCTTATCGCTATATCGGAACGAATTACTGGTATGGCATCTATCTTCCATTGATAAAAGATGAAAAAAAAGGGATTGGACGTCTGAGAAAAGAACTGAATTTTTTACAGCAACAAGGAATAACTAATCTTAGAATATTAGCTGGTGCAGAAGGCTCAGGAAAAATACTTGGCAATTATCGTGTAGGCCCACCATTACAAACGGCCAAAGGTGTTTTTGATACTTCTGTTTTATATGGATTAGATGTGTTGTTAGATGAAATGGCAAAGCGAAACATGAAAGCAGTGATCTTCTTCAGTAATAACTGGGAATGGAGTGGTGGCTTTCTGCAATATCTTAACTGGAATGGTATTATCAGTGATTCTGTGCTACAAAACAAGATGGAGTGGGAGAAAATGAGAGACATCATTTCACAATTCTATACTTGTGCACCTTGTAAATCGGACTACCTGAAGCAGGTTGATGTTGTATTGAGTAGAGTGAATTCAGTCAACAAGAAGAAATATACCGATGATCCAACGATCATGAGCTGGCAGATTGCTAATGAGCCAAGACCAATGAGATCAATATCAGACCAGGCTTATAAAAATTGGATCGCAGCAGTAGCGGAACATATAAAAAGCCTCGATAAGAATCACCTGGTGAGTATTGGACATGAAGGAGAGATCGGTACACAGGATTTCGAATTATATAAAACCATTCACGAGAATAAGAATATCGATTACCTCACCATTCATATCTGGCCAAAGAACTGGGGCTGGGTAAAAGCTGATTTATTGAAACAACAATTTCAGCATGCAATAGCAATGACATCTGCATATTTGAAGAAACACATGAAACTTGCTTATGAAATGAAAAAGCCTTTAGTAATTGAGGAATTTGGTTTTCCAAGAGATGATATGCAGTTTGATCCGGGAACTTCGACATCGTTGCGTGATAAATATTATAGTTATCTGTTCAGCCAGTTGACTAATCCAAAAAAAGAAAATGCTTATTCAAGAATGATAGCCGGAGTCAATTTCTGGTCATTCAATGGTTTTGCAAGACCGACACCGGGTCAGCGATTCTGGAAATCCGGAAATGATTATATGGGTGATCCGCCAATGGAAGAACAAAGTTTATATGGTGTATTTGATACAGATACTTCTACATGGAATGTGATACAAAAACACATCAGGCTTTTACAGAAGGAGTAGCCGATTTTGTTATTGAATTACTAAATACAAGACGTTGTATTGTTTTATGAACGATGCAACTTAAATTGGTTTAGCAAATCAAAACCTATGCGTAATTATATTGTAGCAGCTATCATTGGTCTATCAGCGATCATTGCTTTCTGGATAGCCGGTAATGCAATTAAGTATCGTTCAACTACAAGTGAAGTAATTACTGTAACAGGAAGTGCAGAAAGAGATTTTGTAAGTGACCTCATTGTTTGGACAGGCTCTTATTCACGTAAATCATTAGATCTTAAATCTGCTTATTCTGTGTTGAAGCAAGATGAAAATCGCATCAGGACATACTTGCAGAGTAAAGGTATTGCAGCCAATGAAGTTGTTTTCTCTTCAGTAGAGATCAGGAAAGATTTCGATTATCAGTACGACGGACAGGGAAGACAAACAAATACGATCTTCACGGGATATAATTTATCTCAACAGGTAAAAGTAGAATCAAAGAATGTTGATAAAGTTGAAGTGCTTTCAAGAGAGATCACCGAACTGATAGAAGCGGGAATTGAGTTTAATTCATCTGCACCATCTTATTATTATTCAAAACTATCTGAGTTGAAGATTGATCTTTTGTCTAAAGCCAGTGCTGATGCAAAAACAAGAGCTGAATCAATTGCTGAAAACTCAAACAGCTCTTTAGGTAAAGTGAAGAAAGCATCGATGGGAGTGTTCCAGATCACAGCTCAGAATAGCAATGAAGATTATAGTTATGGAGGTGCATTCAACACAACCAGTAAACGGAAAACTGCATCTATCACAGTGAGGGTAGAGTACAGTACTGATTAAAGTTTTTTCATCATCACATAATCTTCCTGTAACACACCATTACCCAGATTAACATCTTCTTCTTTAAGAATGGTGAAACCAAGTTTCTGATAAAAATATTGAGCAGGATTATTTCGGTTTACATTCAGGATAAGCTGAGTGGCATTGTAAGATTTTATCAATTCGATTACATGATCCATTAGTGCTTTTCCTGCTCCTGTTTTTTGAACAGTCGGCAACACATATAACTTGTTCAGTTTGTATTTTTCATTATCATATTTGCTGATCGAAGCAAAGCCAATTGGTTCATTATTTATCTCAGCAATAAAAAAATCCTGTTTTTTTTGCATTTGTTCTTGTAAAGCAACTTCAGAATAAAAAAAACCTAACATGTAGTTCAATGATTCAGGAGTAAGAATATTGCCGTAAGCTGAGGGCCATGTTTTGTAAGCAATATCCTGGATGATTAGAATATCATGCTGTGTTGCCTTCCGAATCAATAGATGTGAGTTTGGAGCGGTCATGTATTAGCCTCGACAGTTTTTCCTGCTGCCGAATAGCTTTCAAAGATAAACGGATGGCTACATAATAACTCAACAATGCACCGCTGATGAGAAGTGCTCCCGAGATATATTTTGTGACTGTTTTATTCTCAGCTAAGAACAGGAAGCTATCATACAAGCCATGGAAGAATACCGCAAGCAAAAATCCTTTCAGCAGATACTCTCTTCTTTTAGCAAGACTGAATTTTGCTAATCCTGCATAATAACCCATGATCACTGCAAAAGCTGCATGAGCCGGAACACTCAGAAACATTCTCATCAATCCTGTATTGAATCCATGCATAAAAACATAGCCGGAGTTTTCTACTGTGGCAAAGCCCATACTCACCATTACAGAATAAACGATTCCATCAAAAGGTTCATCGAAAGCTTTTAACCGGAAACAATAATTCTTCAGCACAAAAAACTTTACACCTTCTTCGGTTAAACCGATAACGAGGAATGATTGCAGGATTACATTTATATAAGATGGGATTTGTGCCTCAATCAAAGTAGTTCCAAGAAACCTTGAGGCATAAGTTTCAATAAATATACATGGAACAGCTGTCACCATACCGAGTAAAAAGCTCACCAATAACAGGCCGATAGGTTCACGGTTGTATTTATCTCTCAGGTAGATAAAAAGACAAATGAGAAAACCAGGTGCAATGGAAAGCAACAATAGATCCATATGCATTGATCTACAGGAAAAATCCTGCCAAGCTTTCTCGCTGAATTCGCAGAAAATTCGAAGGCTTCAGCATTTTCTGCGAGAACTATAGATTTGAAAGTGATTCTTCGATTGTTTTTATTCTTGCCTCAGCATCAGCTTGCTTTTTTCTTTCAAGATCCACTACTTCAGGTTTTGCATTGGCCACAAAACGTTCATTGCTGAGTTTCTTCAACACACTGTTTAAAAAGTTCTTCTGGTACTCAAGATCTTTCAGTAACTCTTCTTTCAATACACCTGAATCCAAAACCTGTTCTGTTTCGATAAAGAATTTATCTTTTTCAACAGCAACAACGATGGTATTAGAAATAGATTCCGTTGTAAAACTCACCACTGCATTAACCTGTTTGGCGAGAATATCTTCAATAGCCTTGTACTGTTCTGTATTTGTGGTTTGAATATGCAGTTTCACCTGGTCTTTTGGCTTCAGTTGATTTTTTGCTCTTGCTTCACGAATAGAAGTGATCACCCTTTTCAGTAATTCACCTTCAGCTAAAATATTTTTATCAGAAGCAGTTATGTCAGCATATTGTTTCACACAAAGATCATCTGATTGTTCTTGAATAAGATGATATAACTCTTCTGTTATAAACGGCATATAAGGATGCAATAACTGCATAAGTTGTTCAAAGAAGCCAACTGTCTTTATATATATACTAGCATTCATTGGTTGTTCAAAACCGGGTTTGATCCATTCCAAATACCAGCTACAGAAATCATCCCATACAAGAGAATAGATTGTTTTCAAAGCTTCACTCAATCGAAACTGCTTCATCAGTTGATCAACTTCTGCTCTGGCTTCATGCAATCTATTCTCAAACCAGTTGACTGCAAAGTTTTCTGTCGACAGTTGACCGTCGACGGTCGACCGTTTTCCTTCCCACATCTTCAATAGCTTCAATGCATTCCACATTTTGTTATTAAAGTTTCTTCCTTGCTCCAGGCTTGCTTCATCAAATAAAAGATCATTACCTGCAGGTGAAGAGATCATGATGCCAAAACGAACAGCATCTGCACCATATTTATCAATCAGTTCTAAAAGATCAGGTGAGTTACCAAGACTCTTACTCATCTTTCTACCTTGTTTATCTCTCACCATTCCGGTGAAATAAACATGTTCGAAAGGTCTTTCATTCCTGTAATGAGTACCGGCCATCACCATTCTTGCTACCCAGAAGAAAATAATATCCTGTCCGGTAACAAGTACGGAAGTAGGGTAGTAGTAATTTATTTCAGGATTATTTGGCTCGTTAATCCCGTTGAATACTTCTATCGGCCAAAGCCATGAAGAGAACCATGTATCCAGAACATCGTCGTCTTGTCGAAGGTGAGTGGTGAATGGTGAACGGTGAATATCAGCTTCAGATTGACCATTCGCCATTGCCCATTGACGATGAGCTTCTTCAGCCGTTTCTGCTACGAAAAAGTTTCCTTTATCATCATACCATGCAGGAATTCTTTGTCCCCACCAAAGCTGACGAGAAATACACCAGTCTTTTACATTCTCTAACCAATATTTATATGTAGCTAAAAATTTATCGCCCGGATGTATCTGAATTCTTCCTTCAGTAACTTCTTTTAAAGCAGGCTCAGCAAACTCTTTCATCTTCACGAACCACTGTGTAGAAATTCGTGGTTCAACAACAGCACCACTTCTTTGTGAAAAACCTAAACGTGTAGAGTATTCTTCTTCTTTATATAGCAATCCTTCTGCAGCTAATTGTTCAACTGCTTTTTTTCTTGCTTCAAAACGATCAAGACCAACAAACACCTGTGCAGCTTCACTTAGTGTGCCGTTTTCATTCAACGTATCAACAACTTCAAGATTGTGTTTTAATCCAAGATTATAGTCGTTGATGTCGTGTGCAGGCGTTACTTTTAAAGCACCTGTTCCAAATTCCTTATCAACATATTCATCAAAGATGATCGGCACCTTTCTTCCCACTAATGGAACGACAGCAAATTTCCCTTTGAGATGCGAATAACGTTCATCAGTTGGATTGACACAGATAGCTGTATCACCCATGATCGTTTCAGGACGTTGTGTTGCAATGATGATATACTCATCACTAGTTTCACTGATCTTATATTTTACATGATATAATTTACCTGTGATCTCTTTGTATTCAACTTCCTCATCACTCAATGCAGTTTTAGCAGCAGGATCCCAGTTGATCATTCTTGCACCACGATAGATCAATCCTTTTTCATACAAGTCAACAAACACCTTGATCACTGCTTTGTAGTAATGATCATCCATAGTGAAGTTTGTTCTGTCCCAATCAACACTACACCCTAATCTTTCAATCTGATTATAAATGATGCCACCGTATTTTTCTTTCCATTCAAAAGCGTATTCGAGGAACTTTTCACGGCTAAGAGAATTTTTATCAATACCTTTTTCCTTCAGCATCTGAACCACCTTTGCTTCAGTTGCAATCGAAGCATGGTCACTACCAGGAACCCAACATGCATTAAAGCCACTCATTCTTGCTTTACGAACAAGAATATCCTGCACGGTCTCATTCAATGTGTGACCCATGTGCAATACACCTGTAACATTTGGTGGAGGAATAACAACAGTAAATGCCTTCCTATTATCAGGAAGACTTTTAAAATATTGCTTGTTCAGCCAATGTTTATACCATTTGCTTTCTACCTGTTCGGGGATATAATTTTTGCTCAATTCCATGCTTGCTGCCAAAATAATTGTGGGCTGCAAAGCTAAGGAAAAGCAGTTTGCTTAAACATTATATGAAGATGTAGACTATAGAAATTCGATCTTCCATTGCAAATAAGAGACTAAAGCGATCATTGCAAAAACGAAAAATACGATCAGGGTGTTCTTTGCTGTTTCAGTTAGCTGAAACCTGGCAGATGTTCTTTCCATGGCAAATGTTTTAAAGGTGAATGAAAACATCGTCTGGTGAAAATCCTTATGCCTGTTGGTGCTGTTCCTGTATCCTAAGTGTGAAGGGAGGATAAATATAACAACGCCTGATGAATTTTTGAAATATAATCCGGGAAAATTTCAGATATGGTTTTCCACATGCATCCGAAAAACCGTTTTGCTAAAAAATTTATGCATTCCCAATACGAAATTGGGTTTAAAATCGCAATTTAGCCGCTGTGTATGCTATTGTTGACATAGAAACCACCGGAAGTCATGCTTCAGGTAATGGGATAACTGAAATTGCCATTATTCTGCATGATGGAAAAGCTGTGGAAGGAAAGTTCCAGACTTTAGTTAATCCGCAAACACCAATTCCAAAATTTGTTTCTTCCCTTACCGGTATCTACAATCACATGGTAGCTGATGCTCCTGTATTTTCAGATGTAGCACCAAATATTTATGAACTTTTGAAAGGAAGAATATTTGTTGCTCACAACGTAAACTTCGATTACACTTTTTTAAGAAGCCAGTTGAAAACGGTTGGTTATGACTGGCAAGCCAGGAAGCTTTGCACCATTCGTATGGCAAAAAAAGCTTTCCCGGGTTTGAGAAGATATGGTCTTGGTCATTTGTGTGATCATTTAGGAATTGATAATGTGCAACGTCATAGGGCTGCCGGTGATGCATTGGCAACAACCACTTTATTTGAAATGGTTTTGCAGAAAGGTGGTGAGCAGATGATCAAGGATTTTTTAAAGAAGGAAAACCGTCAGCAGACGATTCCGCCAAATCTTCCTGAACAACAAATAAAATCTTTACCATTCGAACCTGGTGTTTATTATTTCCATGATACAAAAGGAAAAGTGATCTATGTTGGTAAAGCCAAATGCATCCGTCAAAGAGTAGCCAGTCATTTTACAGGTCTTGATACAAGTAAAAAACGCCAAGAGTTTCTAAAGAACATTCATTCTATCAGCTATAGTATTTGCCCCACAGAATTTACTGCATCAATACTTGAAAGTGTGGAGATAAAACGTTTATGGCCGGCTTATAATTACAGCCAGAAAAGATTTGAACAACTTTGGGGCATTTATTTATTTGAAGATGCAAGAGGTTACTGGAGATTGGCTGTAGATAAAAAAAGAAAGTATTTAGAACCTGTTGCTTCTTTTGGATTGATGGCTGATGCTCACAGATCGTTATGGCAAATTGTTAAGCAATTTGAGCTGCATCCAGGTTTATGTTTTTTAGATAAAACGATGAATGATGATCTTCCTGAGATAAACCAATACAATGTTGCTGTGCAGGAAGCTTTACGTTGGTTACATAGTCAAAAAGAAACATTTGCCATCAACGAAAAAGAAAGCTATGTATTGGTGGAAGATGGAAAGTTTTATGGTATGGGAATTATTAAAGATGATGCTATCAACGATATTGAAACGCTAAAAGGAAAAATCACCCCTTATCCTGAAAATGAAGTGATCAAATCTATGATCCGGCAGTATGTAGATAGATATCCTTCCAAAGTATTGAAATTTGCCTGAGTTTAACGGGTATTTTTCAAGTTACCAGCTTGAAAATTCATGAAACAATAATTAGTACTCTTGAACAGAGCAGCTAAATATTTACTTATTTCTGCTCAACTTTATTTTTTACAATAGAAAAATAGGAAGGTCTGGTAAATAAGAATGAAAGTTTCGTATTTCGCACCAGCCAATACAATCCCAAAGGACCTATAATACCTGCAATGGTGATAATTACAGACATAACAGTCACTTGTGGAAATAAACCTATTTCAAGAAGAAATATTCTTGTCGCATGCATAAAAATGAAAAAAGCGAGGTATATGACGATTGAGTTTTGTCCACAATAACGAATAGGTTCACTAAATTTTAATTTTGATAGTAGTGAAGCAACTGTTACAACAGCTGCTGCTCCGAGAAATCCAAGCAGCAATGAGATAAACGGCAAGTCTCCATATCCTGAAAAAACAAAAAAACCATTTACAATTGCCCACCCTGCAATGCAAATAATTGCCAGTCTTGATTTTTCTTGTGTCCATGCAGCTAACTTAAAAAGTTGTGGAGCTAACCAGTATCCGGCAAAAAAATAAACGAATCGTTCAGCTGTATGATCTATAACAATCCATCCCGTTTCTATAGTTGCTATCTCGAAGACAGCAGCAATAGTAAAAACAAATACCGGGTTTACTCTTCGTAACAGTTTAGCAAGAACAAAAAATACAGGTAGCAAGTAAATAAACCATAATGTTCCAAGAGGTTGAATAAATGCTTCTAAATAAAGTTGAACTGTTGCCAGAATTCCATATTCAGAAACTAAGGCAGGTGATTTTATTGCAAAGTTGATAGTAGCCCATAAAACATAAAAATAAATGAAGTAAAGTACCTTCCGATCAATGTATGTTTTCCAGTCACGATTAATTACACGTGAAAGAAAAAGTCCGGAAATCATAAAAAAATCCGGCATCCGAAAAGGCTTTGCAAAGGCTGTAAAATAATGAATTAAGCCTTCACGGTCTACTGCTTCTCCAACACCTTTCGTAGAGTGGAGCATAACAACAAGTATGATGCATAAACCCTTAGCACAGTCTACCCAACTAAGTCTTTGGGTTGCAGTTTTCTGCAACCCAACTGGCTGCATTGTTGTTTCAACCATTGAAGCAGTACCGTATCCTGATTTATAGACTAATGCAGACATTCCAATGTGTAACTTTATTGGCCGTACAAAGCAAAAAATTAGCCAGAGGTGAGGGCTAAAGCCGGTGATGCTACTAAAATGGTATTACAACACCCCAGCAACTCAATTGTTTATACAAAACCATTCAGATTTTTATACTGTAAAATGATGTAAGACAGCAGGCTTTTAATCTGCACAGTTGTTATTATTAAAACTCATCATTAACCAATTTTTTCTTTTCCATTTACACATTTACATTCGCACCCCTTTGGTGTCTGCTCACTTGAAAAGTGACTAACACCATTTTCAAATTTGAATTATGATAGAATTCGCATCTCAGGTAGCCGGAAAATTAAACATCAGATCACAACAGGCAGAAGCAGTATTGGAACTATTGGCAGAAGGTGCTACCATTCCTTTCATTGCACGTTACCGGAAAGATAAGACCGGAGCTTTGGATGAAGTTCAGATACAACAGGTGCAGGAAGAAGTAAAGTCATTAAAAGAATTCAGTGATCGAAAATCATTTATTGAAAAAACCATCACTGAACAAGATAAGATGACAGATGCTTTGCAGGATAAAATAAACAAAGCAACTACCATTGCTGAATTGGAAGATATCTATCTTCCTTACAAACCAAAACGTAAAACCAAAGCACAAACAGCAAAAGAAAATGGTTTAGAGCCTTTGGCTTTGTTGGTACTTGAGCAAAAGGATATTGACGTTGTTGCTGAAGCAGAAAAATTCATCAATGAAAAAGTAAAGTCGGCAGACGAAGCTTTGCAGGGAGCAAGAGATATTATTGCAGAAACGGTGAATGAAGATGCACAGGTTAGAGCAAAGCTGCGTAAGCTGTTTGAAGATACGGCTTCACTGCAAAGTAAAATACTGGCAGATAAAGAACAGGAAGGCATCAAGTACAAAGACTATTTCGATTTCTCAGAACCGATCTATAAAATTCCTTCACACAGAATTTTAGCAGTACTGAGAGGTTTCCTTGAAGGGTTTCTTCGCATTAGTATTTCTCCAATTGAAGAAGAAGCTTTATACATTCCTGAACAATTGTATGTAAAAGGACAAAATGCAAGTACAGACCAGGTTCGCAAAGCAATAAAAGATGCATACCGAAGATTATTGCAGCCAAGCTTAGAAAGTGAATTCAGAACAGCACTCAAACAAAAAGCTGATGAAGAAGCGATCAATGTATTTGCAGAAAATCTTCGACAGTTATTATTGAGCTCTCCATTAGGAAGTAAGAAAGTATTGGCAATAGATCCTGGTTACAGAACAGGTTGTAAAGTGGTTTGCCTGGATGAGAAAGGAGAATTATTGCACAATGATCTCATCTACATTCACGAAGGAAACAAACAATACGAAGCCGAACATATTATTCGCAAGCTGGTTGAAAAATACAAAACAGAAGTATTTGCCATTGGTGATGGCACAGCAGGAAGAGAGACAGAACAATTCATCAAGAAACTCAATCTTAATCTACCGCTTTTCCTGGTTAATGAGGATGGAGCATCAGTTTATTCAGCTTCTGAAACTGCAAGAGAAGAATTTCCTAATCAGGATGTAACTGTAAGAGGTGCTGTGAGTATTGGAAGAAGATTAATGGATCCTTTGGCTGAGCTGGTGAAGATCGATCCGAAGAGTATTGGTGTGGGTCAGTATCAACATGACGTAAACCAGTTTCGTTTAAAAGAAAGACTGGATGCAACAGTTGTTAGTTGTGTGAACCAGGTAGGAGTGAACCTGAATACTGCCAGTAAACATTTGCTGAGTTATGTTAGCGGTATTGGTAATACACTGGCTGAGAATATTATAAAATACAGAAGTGAGATAGGAAGATTTAAAGAAAGAAAACAGTTGTTGAAAGTCGCCAGACTTGGTGATAAAGCTTTTGAGCAGGCTGCAGGTTTTCTAAGAATCAACGATGGCTCTGATCCTTTAGATAAAAGTGCTGTTCATCCTGAAGCCTATGAACTGGTGCAAAGAATTGCAACAGATAATAACGTAAGAGTGGAAGAGTTGATCGGTAATGAAAAACTCATTAACACGATCGACCATAAAAAATATATCACTGATAAATTTGGTGAACATACCTTAAGAGATGTGTTGAATGAACTGAAGAAGCCTGGACTTGACCCAAGATCAGAAGCCCAGCAATTTGAGTTCGCAAATATCTATTCAATAGAAGATGTGAATGTAGGAATGGTTGTTCCGGGTATCGTTACAAACATTACACGGTTTGGAGCTTTTGTTGATATTGGTGTGAAGCAGGATGGTCTTGTTCATGTAAGTGAAATTGCTCATCAATATATCACAGATCCGGGAGAAGTATTGAAGTTGAATCAGAAAGTAGAAGTTAAGGTGATGGAAGTTGATGTAGCGAGAAAACGAATTGCACTATCCATTAAACAAACACAGGAAGCACCTGTTAGAAAATCACTGGTCAATAGACATCAGTCATCAGTAAAACAAAAGGAACCTGCTACAATGGATGATGCTTTGGCTATGTTGAAGAATAAGTTTAAAAGATAGTAGTCATTAAAAAAGATGAGAAAAGTTCTGAACGTACAAGTGAGTGACACAACAAAAGATCCACAATGTTTTTAGCTCACTACATTATTTACTTAGAAAGTTTCTAAACGCTTTTCTATCTATCATCCTTGCTCCCAAACTTTCCAAATGAGGATTATGCACCTGGCAATCGATCAGTTCAATACCTGATGCTGAAAGATGCTGCACATATTTTATAAATGCATATTTACTTGCATTACTCACTTTACTGAACATACTTTCACCACAAAAAACATTATTGATTCGTAAGCCATATAAACCACCAACCACTTCTCCTTCTATATAGACTGCAGCACAATGAGCAATACCCAACTCAAATAGTTGGGTGTAAGAATCAATTATATCATCATTGATCCATGTTCCGGCTTCATCTTTTCTTTTTGTCTGCTGACAGTTTTCTATCACCTCTCTGAAATCTTTATCAAGAGCAAAGTCAAAAGCATCCTTCTTCAATAATTGTTTCATGCTATGACTGATCTTCAGATCGGCAGGAAATAAAACACAACGTGGATCAGGACTCCACCACAAAGGAATATCGCCATCGTACCAGGGGAAAATCCCATTATTGTAAGCCAACAATAATCGATCAACAGAAAGATCTCCACCGAAAGCAAGTAATCCATCTTCCATTGCTTCTTCAACAGGTGGAAACCATAATTTATCGTCTAAAGCAAATAATGGCAAGAAAGGAAATTAAATGATTAATTGGTTAATTGGGAGTTTTTCGTACTTGGTATTTCCTACCTCGTACTTATTATGCCATCACTTCAATTGTAGCACCAATGCCTCTTTCAGTAATAGCATCGCACATTGGTTTCAAGGTTTCATAATCACCTTGCTTCACGGCATATTTACCCTTAAAGTGAATGAACATAGCACACTGTTCAGCCTGTTCCGGTGTGTGATTACAAATTTCAACCAGGGTTTCTATCACCCAATCAAACGTATTTACTTCATCATTCCAAACAATCAGCGAATGATAATGTTCATCAGCTACCAAAGTATCTGTATGCTGCTCCTGCAAAGGTTTCCTATCATTTTCACTATGCCACATGCCACAAATTTATTATCAAAATTGCAAAGTTGAGCGTTAAGATTTATTTGATTTCCAGCTTAGGTTTTCCAATTGATCTTCACTTGCGTCGCACCCTTGTACTGAATATCATTGTTCAACATGTTAACAATGATCATTAACCAAGTTTTTGCTTTTGCAGTTCATCAATAACTGTGTTATAGCTACTACCAACAGGAACTTCCTTTCCTGCAACGGTGATCTTTTGACGATTAAATTTTTCGATCTTATTTATTGGAATAATGTAAGACCGATGAACCCTGATAAATTCTTTTTGCGGCAGTTTTTCCTGGATGCCTTTTAAAGTCATTAGTGTAAGAACCGGGTGAGGCTTGATATGAATTTTAATATAATCGTCAAGCGCTTCAATAAGGTCAATATCTTTTAAATTGATCTTCATTAACTCATAATTCACCTTCACAAAGATTGAACTCAACTCCATATCTTTTGATGAGATGAATTCAAGATATTCTTTTGCTTTATATACCGATTTTAAGAACCTGGCATAATCAAATGGCTTCAATAAATAATCAATTGCATCAACATTAAAACCTTCTATTGCGAAATCTTTAAAAGCAGTAGTAAAAATTACCGCAGGTTTATTTGATAATGACCGGTAAAACTCTATTCCATTACCATCCGGCATTTGAATATCAAGGAAAATGAGATCTACTTTATTATTCTTTAGAAATGTATCTGCTTCTTTGGGATTGGTGAGTGTTTCCTGCAAATTAAGAAAAGGAATTTTTGCACAATATTCTTTGATCACCTGGAGTGCCAAAGGCTCGTCATCTATTGCAATACAATTGATCATACTAATGTTATTTCCAGGTTTACTGAATAGCGATTGTTTTCTTCTTTGATATCTAGTCTGTGTTTACCAGGATAAAGTAATTCAAGTCTTCGTTTCACATTTACAATACCAATTCCTGTATTCACACTGTTATTTTTTGCAGCCGGAACAATATTGTTCTGCACAAAGAACATTACTTTTTCAGCATCGGTTTTTAGCATGATACTGATCTCAGATTGATCGATTGTGCTAACACCATATTTAAAAGCATTCTCTACGAAAGCAATAAACAACAGCGGAGCGATCTGCTTATTATTTACGTAATCGGAAAGATCAATATTCAACTTTACCTTATCGGTTAAACGAACAGATTGCAGGTTGATATAATTCTGCAGAAACTCCACTTCATTCGATAGAGGAACCAATTTCTGATCGGTTTCTGTTAATACATATCGCATAATGGATGATAACTTTAGAATAGATGCAGCTGTTTCATCACTTTTTACAATAGCTAATGAATAGATATTATTTAAGGTGTTAAAGAAAAAATGCGGATTGATCTGTGACTTCAGCAATGAAAGTTCTGTATTCAGCTTTTCATGCTCCATCTCTTTTTTTGTGTCTTCACTTTTGAACCATTCCTGTATAGACGATACCGCCAAACCAATTGCAAACACCAGTACAAATCCTAAATAAGAACTGGGATAATGTGTAATATTTTTGCGGCTTTTAAACTGTTTTTCAGCATCAGGTGGTTGAGGAAGATTCCTGTTTTTATAGTAAGCTACAGGGCCTTCAGGTGCAACAATAACATTAGCCAAGGGTTTGGGAACAAAAATAAACATCACGAAACACACCAGAATACTTGCAGTGTATAGTATCCATTTTCTTGTCTTAAATAGTTTTGGTATCAGAACAACTACATTCAGATAATAGAAAGCAAACAAAAGTGTATTGATACAGATGAATGATACGATCATATTATCACTCATTCTAAACATTCCTGTACGTGGCAAAAAGATGTAGGGAATGGAGAAAAAACAAACCCATGCAATAAGATGAGCAAGAATTGTTATGAGTTTTTTGTTTTTTTTCACCGGGGAGCTTTGTTCAAATATAAAAAGCTGGATGCAGTTAGATCAATGTTTAGGTTAATAGGCGAAATTATTCGGTAAGCATTAATATGATTCCGAATCATTTGGAAAATTCTTTTGCTTCACATCGGTGATATACTGTTGTACAGCACTCGTTACCTGTTCATGCATATTCAAGTATTGACGCAAGAATCTTGGTTTAAATTCAGTATTAATGCCTAACATATCATGCATTACTAAAACTTGTCCATCACAGTATTTACCTGCACCAATACCAATTGTTGGAATGTCAAGGCTTTCACTTACTTCTTTGGCAAGTGTAGCAGGTATTTTCTCTAACACTACAGCAAAACACCCGGCATCCTGGAGAAGTTTTGCATCATTTCTTAGTTTGTCTGCTTCAGCCTGTTCTTTTGCTCTCACATTGTATGTTCCGAATTTATAGATTGATTGAGGCGTTAATCCCAGGTGTCCCATCACAGGAATGCCGGCCGAAACAATTCGCTTTACACTGTCGATCACTTCTTCACCACCTTCAAGCTTTATTGCATGAGCACCTGTTTCTTTCATGATCCTTATAGCAGAAGCCAAAGCGATATCGGAGTTGGATTGATAATAGCCAAAAGGCATATCCACCACAACCAGACAACGGTCAATTCCCTTCACTACACATTGAGCATGATAGATCATGTGTTCTAAGGTCATTGGTACAGTTGTTTCATTTCCTGCCATTACATTGCTGGCACTATCTCCCACAAGAATAACATCAATTCCGGCTGTATCAAAAATTCCTGCGAAAGAAAAATCATAAGCAGTGATCATGGAGATCTTTTCTCCATTTGCTTTCATTTTCTGCAGTGTGTTTGTAGTAATCTTTTTAATTTCTTTATTTACAGACATGGTTTATTCAATCAAATGAGAAACAAAACTATTCTATTATTATATAATCTTTTGTATGTAATGTTGTAGGTGGCTTATCGACAAGACGACATCAGGCCTTTTTAATTTCTTCATACAAACTCTGCACTAATCCATCTGCTAAGCCAATCTTCGGAACATATATCTCATTAATATCTGCCCATCTCATTACATTGATGTAAATCTGCAATGCCGGCACAATTACATCAGCCCTGTCTTCTCTTAACTTGTACAATCGCATTCGATCTTCTACAGAAAAACTTGAAAATTCTTTATAATAATCTCTTAGTTGTTCAAGTGTTAAAGGCTTTCCTTCTTTTCTTTTACTCAAGGAATATACTTTATTGATGTTTCCGCCAGAACCAATAGCGATCATTGGCAGAGCACTTTTTGTGTTTGTTTTCAAATGATCCTTCATTTCATCCCAGGCTTTTTCGTCTACCTGTCCTTTCAGCAGACGAATAGTTCCTATATTGAACGATTCCCTGTATTTCAAACGACCATCTGCAAAAAATGTGAGCTCAGTACTTCCACCACCAACATCAATGTATAAATAGGAGTGTTGTTTATCTAAATTCTCGGCAATGTGATTCTCATAGATGTAAGCCGCTTCTTCATCTCCGGAAATGATGTTTATATCAATTCCTGTTTCATTTTTTATTTTTTGGATAATCTCATTCCCATTAGCTGCGTCTCGCATAGCAGAGGTGGCACAAGCTTTCAGATGCTTTATTTCATATGCTTTCAATAAATGCTGGTAAGCTTTCATTGTTTCAAGAATCATTGCCTGTTTGTATTCTGATATCTCACCTTTTTCAAATACATCAAAGCCCAATCTTAACGGAACACGAATCAGGCTCACTTTCGTAAACTGCGGTTTGTCACTTTTTTCATCCGTTACTTCTGTTATTAATAACCTTGCTGCGTTACTACCAATATCTATTGCTGCTAATTTCAACCTTTAGGAATTTGGTGAAAGGTACAGCGTAATGGGGTTCACGCAAAGAATGGTAGGGGCTGAGATGAAGAAGTTATCTTTACTGCGTTGCACAGCTTTTTAGTTGCATACATGAAACCTGAACTCTTGGCATGATTTATTCGGCTTTATTGTTATGCCAGCGACATCTAATCACAAACGATCATTATCAAAATTTCCCGAGAACATAGAACCAATGCTTGCAACATTGGTAAATGAACCTTTTCATGAATCGGGATGGATCTATGAAATTAAATGGGATGGATACAGGGCTTTATCGTACATCAACAAAAAAAATGTAGAGATACGTTCAAGAAACAATAAATCCTTCAATGAAAAATTCTACCCTGTTTATGAAGCATTGAAAAAATGGAATGTAAATGCAGTTGTAGATGGTGAGATCATAGTGATGAATGAAAAAGGTGCTGCAGATTTCAGTGATCTGCAAGGCTGGAGAAGTGAGGCTGACGGTCATTTAGCTTATTACATTTTCGATGTGTTATGGTTAGATGGTAAAGACCTTACACAGCTTCCATTAAATAAAAGGAGAGAAGCTTTGCAAAAGATCATTCCTGCAGATCATTCGATCATAAGGATCAGTGACACTTTTGATGCAGAAGGTAACGAACTTTTTAAACTGGCTGAACAATTTGGCCTGGAAGGAATCATTGCTAAGAAAGAAGACAGTGTGTACAATCCCGGAATCCGTTCTAAAGAATGGCTCAAGATAAAAACAGAGAAAAGGCAGGAAGCTGTTATTGCAGGATATACTAAGAATGAAGGAACATCAAAAAAGTTCAGTGCTTTATTATTGGGTTTGTACGAAGGGAATGAATTTGTTTTCATTGGCCCTGTAGGAACTGGTTTTAGTACAAAGCTGCAGGAAGAGTTATTGAAAAAGATGAAACCCTTAGAAACAACGAAGTGTCCGTTCAAAGTCGTGCCAGATTATAACAAACCTTCACGTTTTCGTCCCAATCCGCCTAAGGCTTTAGTAACATGGGTGAAACCTCAACTGGTTTGTGAGATCAGCTATCGTGAGTTAACCAAAGATGGGGCTATCCGTCATCCTTCATTTAAAGGGTTGCGTGAAGATAAAAATGCAAAAGATATCACCAGAGAAACTGAAACACCAGTTACTGAAGTAATGAAAGAAGAGAAAGTTTTAAAGGAAAAGAAATTGCTTTCTTCACCCGGCAAGAAGGAAAGAAAAACATTGCTCAATCCTAAAGAAGAAACACAGACAAGAAATATTAATGGGCACGATCTCAAGTTCAGCAATCTCAGCAAGATATTCTGGCCGAAAGAAAAGATCACCAAGCGAGACATGCTGAACTACTATTACCAGATAGCACCTTTCATATTACCGTATATGAAAGACCGTCCGCAAACATTGTATCGTCATCCAAACGGAATTGAAGAGAAACCTTTCTATCAAAAAGACGTTACAGGAAAAGTACCTGGGTGGATAGATACTTTTCCTTACTTCAGTACAATTGAGCAAAAGCAAAAGCATTTTCTTGTATGTAATGACGAAGCAAGTTTGTTATATATCGCTTCACTGGGTTGTATTGAAATGAATCCATGGAGCAGCAGGAAACAATCACCAGATAATCCTGATTGGTGCATCATTGATCTTGATCCAGACAAAAACACTTTCAAACAAGTGATTACAGCAGCACAGGTAGTGAAGCAAGTATTAGATGCTATCGATGTGCCTTGTTGTCCTAAAACTTCCGGCTCTACAGGAATGCATATTTACATTCCGTTAGGAGCGAAATACGATTACGAAGACTCAAAAGAATTTGGAAGAGTGATCGCTAAATTGGTACATGCCGAGCTACCGGAGTTCACCAGTATTGAAAGAAAAACTAGTGATCGTAAAGGCAAGATGTACATTGACTTTTTGCAAAACCGACCACAAGCTACGGTGAGTGCACCTTATTCTATACGTCCCAAGCCGGGTGCAACAGTTTCCATGCCTTTACATTGGGAAGAAGTGAAACACGGGTTGCAAATGAAAGATTTTACCATTCATAATGCTGTAGCAAGAGCTAGAGAAGTAGGAGATATCTTTAAACCAGTAATTGGAAACGGCATTAGTATAGAAAAGGCTTTGAAGAAAGTGAAGAGCGTTTTCTAGATAGTAATGATCCTGCAAATCATTTTTCAAGGTAACTCACTTTTAAGTAATCAACTGCCAGTGTTACTTTTCTTCCCGCCCCAAATCCAATCATGTTTCCAAAGAAAGGGGCAAATGGCATTTCATAAACCTTTGTGCCATTGATGAGAAACGAATAATTTCTACCTGTTTTACGAACAGTATAAATATTAAAATCGTTAGGTTTCGATAATGTTTTCTGCAACGATTCTTTCATAGTTTCGCAATCCGTTGCTTTTTTTCCATCACAAAGCTTTACAGAAGTAAATCCATCTCCGGCAAAGGTGAAGTAATAACTGTTCATAGCTTCACGTCCCCAGAATAACACGCTGAAATAGCTTTTATGATCAGCATCACCGCTGACTATTTTTATTCTTGTTTCAATCTCAAAGTCTTTTCGGGTATTGATCTTAAGTTCCTGTGCTTCACCATAAGCATGACCCACAGCAGTTAAATGATATATACCATTGTCAATTGAAGCCTTTACATTTTTGTTGCTCTCAACAGTCCAGTTGTTCTTGTTATCATTAAAGTCATCGAAGAAAATAACATTCGATGTTGACGTATCTTTTTGTATTGCAGCAACAAAGTTGTGTGCATTATGAAGTTGTGTTTGAATATGCATGCATGCAACTAAAATCATATTGGTGATAACAAATTTCATTGGTTCATTTTTTTAATTGTACCAGTCGTTGAAAATCCTTCCAGAATCGGATTGATCACTACTCTTCCGCCATTAGCAATTACCTCTTTTGAACCTGCAATTTGTTCAACTGTGTAATCACCACCTTTCACCAGAACATCAGGAAGAAGTTGTTGAATAAGTTGCAATGGAGTGTCTTCATGAAAGATGATGACTGCATCAACGATGAGCAGAGAAGCAAGCAATAAAGCTCTGCTGTTTTCATTATTAATTGGCCTGCTTTCACCTTTTAATCTTTTCACGCTGGCATCTCCATTTACGGCAACGATCAAAAAATCTCCTTCCTCTGCAGCCTCTGAAAGCGAAGCAATATGTCCTTCATGCAACAGATCGAATACACCATTGGTGAAGACTACTTTTTTACCCATCAACTTCTTGCCATTAACGATCAATAAAAGTTCAGGCAGTGATTTGATCTTGCTTTTTATGAATGCTGTGTTCTTCATCGATCTTTTTCTTTGCAATATTTATAGCGAGATATGCTAATGTACCAAATACAATAGTGAAGATAAATTGGGCTATCCATAATATCCAACCTGATGCTAAACCAATTATTTCAGCTATTCCATAAAGCGTAAGTGTTTTTTGTATAGCAATAGGGTAAGCACCTAATCCACCAGGAGCTACGATGATACCGAATGTTCCGAATATTAACATAGACATAGCTGCACCTACACCAAGATGCGACGTTTCTTCTAATGCCTGGCAACCTAAATAGGTCGCAGCAGCATAACAGATCCAAATACAAATTGTATAAACCAGGAACAAAAATTTATGCTGTACATTCTTAATACTTGTTAGTCCCTGTGCAAGCCCTTTAAAGATCTTTACAAGGAACCCACCAACCTTGTGTGTTCGATATCGTCTGTATAAAAGATAGATTATAATTAAGACTACAGCAACAATCAAAGCCATCCAGCCTTTTCCTTTTTTAGCAAAAATGCCGGAACCAATAGCGTCACCAATTTCGTGTGCATAGGTTGATATGTAATCCCATTGATGGTAAAAAACTCCAGTTGTGATAAGGATCATACAACATAGATCGAATGCTCTTTCAGCTACGATGGTTCCGATAAGTTTTTCAGCCGGAACGTTTGTGGGCTTGCTAATAGATGTACAACGTAATACTTCTCCGGCTCTCGGAATGAGTTGATTTCCGATATAACCGATCAGTACACCACAGGTTAAATAAAATACAGATGGATCGTAGCCCATAGGCTTGATCAGTTGCTTCCATCGTAATGCACGGAAAAAATGACTGAGCAGTAGTACAAGAAAAACAGGCAAGAGCAACAAATAATTTGCTTTTGAGAGTGCTGCTTTAATGTCTGTTACATCTTTATCAGTTAAACCACTCAACGACCACCATAATAAAAAAATAGCAATGCTAAATGCCAGCAGGTATTTGATGATTAGGATGATGATACGCTTCATCAGATAATTAAAGTTTGTTACCTGTCTTTGGGAATACTATAGACGGCCGGAATTTCTTTGCTTCTTCAAAGTCCATTATTGCATAAGAAATGATGATCACAACATCACCTACAGCACCTCTTCTTGCTGCAGGCCCATTTAAACACACAATACCACTCCCTCTTTTTCCTTTGATGATATAAGTTTCAAGTCTTTCGCCATTATTCACATTAACCACTTGTATCTTTTCGTTCTCAATAAAATTGCCAGCATCCATCAGGTCTTCGTCAAGTGTAAGACTTCCAACATAATTCAAGTTAGCTTCTGTAATTACTGCACGGTGGATCTTTGACTTCAGTATTTCAATTTGCATGGGTGCAAAGGTAATTGCTGTTAATTCAAAATCATGTTATCTATTAATCTTACTTCACCCATAAATGCAGCTATTAAAGCCACTAATTGTTTTTCTTCAGTCAACCCGGCATTATTACTAATTGGATGTAATGTATTTGCATCAGCAATTGTGATGTAATCGATCTTATTGAATCCATTATTCAGCAGGGTAGTGGTAGATTCTTTTTTAATATCTGATAATGATTTCGAGGGAATGGAATTTTGAATGTTTAAGAGTGTTGTATAGATAGCAGTTGCTTTTTGTTTTTCTTCCTCACTCAATCTCAGGTTTCTGCTGCTCATCGCTAAACCGGATGATTCTCTTACGGTATTTGCAATAATTATTTCGGTAGGAACATTTATTAGTTCAATCAATTTCTTGAGCACCATGCATTGCTGGTAATCTTTCTGTCCGAGAAACATTCTATCCGGCTCAACGATATCTAATAATCTGTGAACCACCTGGCAAACTCCCTGGAAATGACCAGGACGGTGAGCACCTTCGAGAATGGTTTCCAGGTAGCCTAAATCGTAATATTGATTCGATGAAATTCCATTAGGATATATTTCATCAACAGAAGGTAAAAAGAGAATGTCGGTATCTTCTTTTATCAATAATTGAATATCCTTCGAAGTGGTGATAGGATATTTGTCAAAATCGGCTTTATCATTAAATTGAGTGGGATTAACGAAAATGCTGCAGACAGTTACATCTGCTGCTGACCTGCAATTTCTTATAAGCGATAAATGCCCTTCATGCAATGCACCCATAGTCGGTACAAAGCCAATTAATAAACCTTTTCCTTTTAGTATTGATAAATGACGTTTTAGCCCCTCTATTCGATGAAAAATGATCATTAACAAGCGATTATCGCCTCAAAGATTTGTTTTTTAGGGCAGTTCCGCCTATTTTATTTAATTTTGCCAACCATTTTTAAAGAGCATACCCAACTAAAACGGTAGAATGTCGAAAAAAAGAATATTGTTTATCGCCAATGAGATGTCTCCATACCTGGAGATGACAGAGTTTGCAGAGATCGTAAATAAATTGGCTATCAAGAGTAATGACAGTGGTTTAGAAGTTCGTTGTATAATGCCAAGATTTGGTGTGATCAATGAAAGAAGACACCGTTTACATGAGGTTGTTCGTTTAAGCGGTATTAATGTGTCGGTAGATAATGAAGATCATCCGCTGCAAATAAAAGTGGCTTCGTTACCTAATGCCCGTTTACAGGTTTATTTCCTTGATAATGATGATTTCTTTAAGAGGAAGACAGTTTTTCATGATGAAGCCGAGAAATGGCATGAGGATAATGACCTGAGAACTGTTTTCTTTTGTAAAGGTGCATTGGAAACTGTGAGGAAATTTGGCTGGCCTCCTGATATTATTCATTGCAGTGGCTGGATGACAGGACTTATTCCTGCATACATTAAGATAGCTTATAAAAAAGAACCTGTTTTTTCTCACAGTAAAGTGGTTTATACTATTGGTCAAAGCACTTTCAAGGAAAAGCTTGGAAATGATTTTCAGAAAATTGCAATGATCAATGCTAATCTGAAAGAGAAAGATCTTGATGCAGTAAAAGATGGGAACAATGCAGCTATGTTCAGAATTGGTGCAACTTATGCCGATGCTATAACTTTTGGTGCTGAGAAAGTAGATAAGAAACTGGCAGAAGATTTTGCGAAAGTGAGGGGTAAAAAAGTAATTCCTTTCAAAGGTTGGGATTCTGATTTAACAGAGTATTTAGAACTCTATAACGACCTTGCGAGCAAGTAAAACCAAACCTTAAAAAGGAAACTGTGAACCTACGATCGGCCTTCATTCTCACTATATTTATCAGCATTATAACCTCTTGTACAAAAATCGAAAGCACTGATATTGGTGCAGGATTAATTCCTCCTGTAGATAACATTAATACCTTCGAAACTTCATTAAATACAATTACTGAAAATTACTTTGATACCGGTGCTGTGTATCCTTTACGTACCGATAATCTTGTGCTTGGAAGAATAAGTAATGATCCCTTATTTGGTAAAACAACAGCTATACTAAATCTGCAATTATTGCCTCCATCTTATAAGTTCAGGTTTAATGGTGCTTATGATGATCTTCATCTCGATTCGGTAGTATTAGTACTTTCTTATAAAGGTTATTGGGGAGATTCTAATACTACACAGACACTGAACGTTTATGAGATACCAACTCTCAATCAACCTGAGCAAGATTCTATTTATTCAACAAAGAAAAATATTCCACATCTTTCAACAGTTCTAGGTTCTGCTTCGGTGGATGTAAGAAAACTTCTAAAAGATACACTTAAGCTTTACAACGAAGTAGTAAATAAGGATCAGATCAGAATTAAGATCACTGATCCTTCTATGCAAAACAGGCTATTCCAGGATACTTTCCTTTTAGATTCTGTGAAAGCATTCAAAAGTGAGATTGGTGGCTTTGCAATTGTACCGGATACTTCAGCAGGTAATAACGCAAACAACTTATTAGTAGTTAATCTTGCTGATACAAATACTAAGATGGCATTCTATTACTCTTTTAAATTTGTTGGCCAAACTAAAAGAGATACAGCTTCGGCATATTTCAGGTTTACTGCTTTCTCCGGTTTCTCTAACCAGATCATCAGAAATCCAGCCGGTGCAGAATATGTACAACATCAAACTGCAGGAGCTGATAGTTTATTGTATTTACAAACAAGACCGGATGCCCCTTATGCCAGAATTAAGATACCGGGTTTAGACAGTTTAAAAAATTCCATCATACACAGAGCAGAGTTGTTGATTGAACAGGTTCCGGATCCATTATACCAAACGTTTACTCCTCCTTCACTATTCCTCACTGCATTTAGTGCAGATTCTTCCAGGAAGTTTATGTTACCAGGTGGAGATGTACAATTTACAAATGCTGGTGTAAGTAATCTTGCGGAATTTGGTGCCTTTCCTTTCAAGCGTACTATAAATGGACAGACACTTAACTTCTATTCCTTCAATCTTACACAATATGTTCAGGGAATAGTAACAACCAAAAACAGGTCTTATCAATTATCACTTGCTGCCCCATTTGCTGATTATGTACATGCGGTTGAATCTTTCGGCAATGTTGTTCCAATAACAAATACCGGAATCTTAAACCCATTAGCAATAGGGCGAATTAGAGTCGGTGGAGGCTCTCATTCAAAGCAGAAAATGCGGTTACGCATAATTTATACACGTCTGTAACCTGTTTGTGTAACTACGGTTTTCATATAGTTGTACTACCTATATTTGCGGCTTGAAAGTTTTTTGAGGTCAGCTGTATTACTACTATAAAGCTTTACTTGCGTCGCACTCTTCGGGTTTCTGTTCATTGCTCAACAAAGTTCAGAACGTACAAGTGAGTGACACAACAGAAGATAAATAAAGTGATGAAGCTGGTAACAACAAACCAAAACAACAATAATTATAATTCTTAATTCTAAATTCCCCATGCCTTATTTATTTACTTCGGAGAGTGTGTCAGAAGGACATCCAGATAAAGTAGCCGACCAGATCTCTGATGCTTTGATTGACAATTTTCTTGCATTTGATGCTAACAGTAAAGTGGCTTGCGAAACATTGGTTACAACCGGTCAGGTTGTTCTTGCAGGTGAAGTAAAATCTAAAGCTTATTTAGATGTTCAGGAAATTGCAAGAAACGTAATCCGTAAAATTGGTTACACTAAGAGTGAATACATGTTCGAAGCAAGTTCTTGTGGTGTATTAAGTGCAATACATGAGCAATCTTCAGACATTAACCAGGGTGTTGACAGGAAGAAAAAAGAAGAACAAGGTGCTGGTGACCAGGGAATGATGTTTGGTTATGCAAGTAACGAAACAGAAGATTATATGCCTTTGGCTCTTGACTTAGCTCATAAGCTTTTGATTGAACTGGCTGCATTGAGAAGAGAGAACAAACAGATTAAATATCTACGTCCTGATGCTAAAAGCCAGGTAACATTGGAATATGATGACAACAATAAGCCTGTAAGAATTGATGCCATTGTAGTATCTACCCAGCACGACGATTTCGATACAGAATCAAAAATGGCTAAGAAGATTTACGACGACATGGTGAACATTCTTATTCCAAGAGTAAAATCTAAGTATAAGAAATATGCAAAATTGTTCAACAATAATATCAAGTATCATATCAATCCTACCGGTAAGTTTGTTATTGGTGGACCACATGGTGATACCGGTTTAACCGGTAGAAAGATCATTGTAGATACTTATGGTGGTAAAGGTGCACATGGTGGTGGTGCTTTCTCTGGAAAAGACCCAAGTAAAGTTGACCGTTCTGCAGCTTATGCAACACGTCATATCGCAAAGAATTTAGTTGCAGCAGGAGTTTGTGATGAAGTATTAGTGCAGGTTTCTTATGCTATTGGTGTGGCTCAGCCAACATCTATCAATGTGAACACTTATGGTACGGCTAAAGTTGATATGAATGATGGTGAGATCAGCAAAATGGTGGAAGGAATTTTTGACATGCGTCCATATTTCATTGAGCAGCGTTTAAAGCTTCGCAATCCTATTTATAGCGAAACTGCAGCTTACGGACACATGGGAAGACAGCCACAGGTTGTAGAAAAAACCTTTACATCTCCTGATGGAAAGACCGTGAAAAAGAAAGTTGAATTATTTACATGGGAGAAGTTAGATTATGTAGCCAAAGTGAAAAAAGCATTCGGTTTAAGATAGTTGAACCAGCAATACATTTGAAAGCCTTCGTTTTTACGGAGGCTTTTCTTATTTTGGAGTATGAAGAGTTTCCTGCTTGCATTTGGTACAACTGTAATAGTCTTTTTATTACTGAGATGGCAAAGTGCCCCATTGATTACTTCTACTACACCAACAGGCATTCTTGCATTGGAATTTTGTGATAGTATTCCTGAACTCAACACGATACTGAATGTGTGGAATATCAATACTGTTGTTTGGGCAGTGATTATTGACTTTCTCTTTATTGCAGGCTTCGGTGCCTGTTTTTATTACGGATCAAAACTGGTGTTCAGCAAATTTTCGAATTGGGTCACACGGTTTATGATATCGTTTAGCTTTGTTGCACCATTGCTTGATGTTATCGAAGATATACTGATGCTGGTTACGCTTTCAGGTACTCATTCTACATTTATTCTGCTGCTAACAAAATATGTTGCCATCATCAAATTTGCGGCGGCAGCCATCGTAGTGTTGTATTTATTGGTTTCTTTGCTCATCATTTATGGCATACCAAAGAAAACAGTCAACATTCCAGAATAAGAAGAACATTATTGCAGGTCGGAATCCTGTGATAGAAGCATTGAAAAGTGACCAGAAGATAGATAAGATTCTCCTGTTCAAAAATGCATCGGGCGAAGCTGTAAATGAGATTCGTCAACTGGCAAAAGACCTGAATGTTCCTGTACAATATGTACCTAATGAAAAGCTGAATAGCATTACTAACATCCAACACCAGGGAATAGTGGCTTTTAAAACAGCTGTGACCTATCAATCATTACAAGATGTGATAGATTTCGTAACAGAAAAAGGTGAAGTACCATTGTTTTTAATACTGGATGGTGTAACAGATGTAAGAAACATTGGTGCCATTGCAAGATCAGCTGTTTGCTGTGGTGCACAAGCTATCATCATTCCTGATAAAGGCGTAGGAGCTTTGAATGAAGATGCCATTAAAACAAGTGCAGGTGCTTTGGATCAGATCAATATCTGCAGGGTAAATAGTTTAATGAAGGCCGTAGATGAATTACATCTCAACGGCATTAAGGTTTATGCCAGTGAAATGACAGCGAAAACCAAGCTGTTTGATCTTACGTTAACAGAACCTTCTGCCATCGTTATGGGTGGTGAAGAAAAAGGTGTTTTTCCTGCATTGATGAAAATATGCGATGGCAGTTTTAAAATTCCAATGGCCGCTAGTTTTGAATCTCTTAACGTATCTGTGGCCTGTGGAATGATCTTGTATGAAGCAATGAAGCAAAGGATGCTTTGATCCATCCTCTTAGCTGTTAAATCTAATTTTTCTCATAACTATTACTGATTAACATCATACATCTTTTTTTGTGCTGTAATATTTTTGCACAAACAATGATCGTATGAGAATTCCAGTGGAATATAAAACAGCAGAAGAGGCTTTATCCATCATCCAGTCCAATGATCGGGTTTTTGTTCATGGCAGTGCACAAACACCTGTTAATCTTCTTCACGAACTTGCTAAACAGTCACATCGGTTAAAGAATGTAGAACTTACTTTCATTTCTGTGTATGGTGATATTGAAGTTGATAAGCCACAATATGCTGACAGCTTTCACATCAACTCTATGTTCGTATCGGCTAGTATCAGACAAGCTGTTGCAGAAGGAAGAGCTGACTATATTCCTGTTTTTTTAAGTGAGATACCAGGTTTGTTTCATAAAGGAATTCTTCCGTTAGATGTTGCAATTGTACAAGTGTCACCTCCTGACAAACATGGTTATTGTTCTCTTGGTGTTTCTGTTGACATTGGCAGGGCAGCAGTGTACACAGCCAGACATGTGATTGCACAGGTAAATCCGAATGTTCCAAGAACACATGGTGATGGAATTATTCACTGCAGTCGTTTCAGTTCAATGGTTTATTCTGAATCACCCTTGCAAGAAGCCAGGTTTGGTGAGAGAGTTACTGCCGATGAAATGAAGATAGGTGAATATGTTGCCAGTCTTATTGATGATCGTTGCACTCTTCAAATGGGTATTGGTGCAATTCCGGATGCTGTGCTTCGTTCATTAACTTCTCATAAGAATTTAGGTGTACATACTGAAATGTGCAGTGATGGTATTATTGATCTTGTAGAAAAAGATATTATCAATAATAAATTTAAAAATCTTCACCCCGGTAAATCTGTTATCGGTTTTGCTCTAGGTACGAAAAGATTGTACGATTATGTGGATGATAATCCTTCATTTGCTTTTCTTGACATTAGTTATGTAAATGATCCGCATGTTATTCGTCGAATCAATAAAATGGTAGCGATCAACAGTGCTATTGAAGTGGATATTACCGGACAGGTTTGTTCTGATTCTATTGGCATGTATCAGTATTCAGGTATTGGTGGACAGATGGATTTTATGAGAGGTGCTGCATTGAGTGAAGGTGGTAAGCCGATTATTGCCATTCCTTCAAGAACAGCGAAAGGTGTTGCAAGAATAACTCCATTACTAAAACCTGGTGCAGGTGTGGTGACTACAAGGGCACACGTTCATTACATTGTTACAGAATACGGCATTGCTTACTTATACGGAAAGAACTTAAGACAAAGAGCAAAAGCCCTGATCGATATTGCTCATCCGGATGACAGGGAAATGTTAGAACGAGCAGCATTCGACAGGTTTAAAGAATTTGAACACCATCTATCACTTGCTGAAGTTATTTAAGCATGTTGATATTTAAAGAACTCACATTCGACTCAGCACATTACCTGCCTTTTTTGCCAGAAAATCATAAATGCAGGAACATGCATGGTCATACTTATCGGCTTAAGATATGGCTTGATGGAAAGCCTGATGAAAAAGGGTGGGTAATGGATTTTGCTGAAGTAAAGAAACATCTGATGCCGGTTATAGATCAGCTAGATCATAAAGTTTTGAATAATGTTGAAGGATTATCCAATCCAACATGTGAGTTGGTTGCAATATGGATATGGAAAAAATTAAAGCCTCAGTTACCATTGCTTGCTAAAGTTGAGTTACATGAAACGCCAACTTCAGGTGTGGTGTATGA
The DNA here is from genome assembly GCA_023386555.1 of Bacteroidota bacterium. Lineage (GTDB taxonomy): Bacteria > Bacteroidota > Bacteroidia > Chitinophagales > Chitinophagaceae > JAEZDC01. The sequence goes on from JAEWJK010000004.1 coordinate 75,379, forward strand.
AGGAGATTAACCAACCTGACAGGTTAAAAAGCTTGATATGAATACTGCCGAAGCAAACATAATAGACAAACACATAGTACAATTTATACAAGAGCAAACTGTGATGACTATTGCTACATGTAAGAATGATGTTCCGCATTGTGCTATGTGCTTTTATGTTTTTGTGGAAGAGCTGAATGCAATTGTGTTTAAATCAAAACCTGGAACCAATCATGTTGCTGAAGGAATAAACAATCCGAAAGTTGCAGGAACTATTTTGCCTGATAAGTTTACACCCGGAAAAACCAGTGGTATACAGTTTACCGGAATTTTTAAATCGGTAAAAGGAGATGAGCAAAACGTTGCAAAACATTATTATAAAAAGTATCCTTTTGCTGCAGTAATGCCTGGAGAGTTATGGATGATTGAATTGTTTTCTGTTGTATTTACAGATGCAACTTTGGGATTTGGTAAGAAGAGAAGATGGGAGAGATAACGTTCAGGTATTGCCGAAGGCGGGATATTTTATAACAATCCAGCCTGGCAACTAAAGTTAAATAGAATTACTACAACTCAATCACCCAAAAATGACCGAGCGAAGCCGGTCACCCTGAAGCTAAAGTTGATAAGCGAAACAAATGTTCATGTTTATTCCTTTAGCCCCATTTTGGCAATATTTTGTTGTGCGTTCGTTTATTGTTTTTGCTTTCTTCTAAATTTCCGAAATAAGTAGTCATAAGTCTACAAGCTAAGGGATCGATTGCAAAAAGTCCTACACCAAATGGAGGTACAATGTCTGGTGTAATCGTAACGATTGTCCCCTTTTTAAATTTCTTTGTTAGATTACACAATTCAAGAACCCTTATAGTGTCTCCGTTACCCTTCAATATAATTGACACCGAAGCTGTAGCAACAACTCCGCAAAAGGCTCTCGCTGTCTCATGAAATAATATTGTCCCAGTAAAGGAAGTGTCCAACTTAGCACATGTCCAATTGTTTTGGCAACTTACTTCTTTGGGAATATTTGGCTGTTGTCCGTATACGAGAGCAGTGAATAAACAAAAAGTAAAAAGGGTTACTAAGTATTTCATTTGATAATTGCGAAGTGTCTAAAAATGACGCCCAACTCTCAGATTGACCTAACTCAATCGGTATTAGTATTTAATCGAATATAAATGTTTAAAGTCATTTAAATGACTACCCAATATTTATTCACAAGTGGCACAATTTCAGCAGCCAGCTTTTCTATGCCTTCATCAGTTATACAATCATATTATCACGATGCTGAAAAGAATATCCTCACCATCACTTTTGTATCCGGTGCTGTGTATAATTACCTGGATGTACCTGAAGAAATATATCGTAAGATGAAAGCCAGAATATCAAAAGGTATTTTCTTCAATCAACATATAAAGGATAAATATGAGTGTATAAAAGTTGAGTAACGTCATTGCGAGGTACGAAGCAATCTTCATCTACCAGTTTGAAACTTCCTTTTCCCAAAGATCTTCCCAGTTCTGATTTATACTATTGATCAAATCAATCTTCTGCTGACGACTTCCACCTTTTATCCTTTTTTCTTCTGCTATAGCTTCCTCAATCCTAGAAAAAGCTTTGTAATAAACCAGTTTAATAACGTTGTATTTAGAAGTGAAGCTCTTAGCATATTCATTATTAATATGCTGCTGTATTCTTACTATAAGATTAGATGTAACTCCTGTGTATAATACAGTATGATGTTTATTGGTCATTATGTAAACAGCACCTCCGAAGTTCATTGATAAGATTTGCTTGAAGTTACTAATTAAGGAGATTGCTTCGTACCTCGCAATGACGTTATACTTCCATCACATAAAACGGAAACTGGTATCCCAGCTTATTCAAAACCGGCACAGCTACATTAAAAACCTTCACCCCACCTGCTACTTCTCCTTCTAATACACCAATATGTGCATGACCATGAAAACAAGCTGTAACATTTCTCCTGGTTAACGGTTCTGCCAGTCTTGAACATCCAAGAAAAGGAAATATTGCTTCAGGCTCACCTACAACAGTTGCACTGGCCGGCGAATAATGTAATACTGCGATCTTTTTAATGTTATCATTCTCCTGGTCAAGTCTTGCCAAAGCACGGTCTAGTCGTAAAGCTTCATCAACCGCTTCCTGCACAAAAGCTTTCATCGCACCTTCTCCAAACATTGACAACTGATGATTATCAAACCCACCTCCAAAACCTTTTATACCTGCAAAGCCAACACCATTTACAATGATGCTTTCTCCATCTAAAATATGTACATGTTCATTTTGTAAAATCTGCCGTATCAGTTTATGTCTTCCTTTTTCAAAATCATGATTACCCAATACAGCAATAACCGGGATATTACAGCTTCGCAATTCTTCACTCAACACCTGTGCTTCACCTTCATCGCCTGTATCTGTAAGATCACCACCTATCAATAACACATCAGCCTGGCGGGAAACTTCTTTAAAATATTCAACCCATTTGCCTTTGTCGGTTTCTTTTACATGTATATCGGCAACTGCAGCAATGCGAACTTTTTTATCTTCTTCAGCCATAGCTTATACAGTTTTTATAGTAGTTACCTTGTAATCCCATTCCTTAATATCAACAGCATATTGCGTTTGATCTATGATTGGTCCACGACAAACTTTCTCCCATGGTGAAGGCATGTCATATTGTGCTCTTGCTCTTTCCATCAATTCATCAAACAACCATTGCGGAATGATTTCACGATAGTCGGAAGGATAACAAAATTGAAACATCAAGATGGTTGATAGCAATAAATGCCAATGCGGATCGAGTAAATGCAGCAATCTTTTCCAATCGATATTTTTTCCATAGCGTAAGATGATGTGATTTACATCTGCACCATCAAAACGTTCTCGGTTCTGCACATATATCTTACAAAATATCAGTTCTTCAGCCGGAACAAATTTTACCTGCCGCTCTACAAATTCACCTGATGCTGCATGTTCAAACCAGCTATCATCTACACGGCAAATATTATTTACGGTATCCCAGATAACATCAATAAAATAACTGCCATTAAAGATCTTTGCAAGCCAACGAACATCGTATAACTGTGTTTCAAAACCTTTATCCTGGAAGTGTTTAAGAATCTTAGGATAATCACTTGCTTTACAAAAAACATCAAGGTCTTTTGTATCACGATATATCCCGGTATATTGACTCATTGCAAAACCACCACCTAACATATACGGTACAGTTGTTTCATTCAGCAGATCAATTGCCTGTTGATAAAATGCACTCGCTTCTTTCTTTTGTTCGTCTGTAACTATCATATTACCAGAACATTAATAAAACTTGTGCCAATAAGTGGCTGTCAATGGTGAGTTGTGAACCGTGAATAGGTAATGGGAAAAAAATTAAACAGGTGAGGGAATATTGTTTAGCCAGCGGAAGTACTTGTGGCATCGTCTATTGTGTCACTCACTTGTACGTTCGGAACGATGATCACCAGATGATAATTATGCCATTTCCACCACATTCAGCCAATACCTGAAAAATGTTTCTATCTTTTCTTCCGTTGCCTTTTCTGATGATGGTTTTAAAATATAACTATTGGCTCCTAAGGCATAACATTCCTTGATAAAATGTTCCGGTAAACCTTCACCCAGCACTACAGTAGGAATGTGGCGATATTCATTTTTGCTCCGTAGTTCTTTCAACACTTCAACTGCAGGGGAAGGTGTAGCATTATAATCGATCAGTATCAAAGAAGGTTTATTTTCTTCCTGCAACTTGTTAAATAATTCATGGCTGTACTTTACAAAATGAAGTTGCACATCAATATTTAGATCGTTGATCACTGTCTGAGTGATTTGACGGTCATCAGGATCTTCTTCCAGCATCAGCACATATCGTTGTAGTTGCATACTTATTCTTTCAGCCAAATTAGTGAAAGCTGCTGAAATGCTGCTTAGTGATTCTGCAGTACAAGTGTGTGACACAACCAAAGCAACATTCATTTAATACTGCTGGTATCATAAACATTCCTTATTTCTCTTGGCATCGTAATTGAAAATTTTAAGTGATAGTATTCATGAATGTTAAAACAGGAGGAAATATGCAAGATGAAATGACAAGCACAAAGACGCTACAGAAAGGTATGAGTTCAAACGGCCATGGTGGAAGTAAACCACAACACAAAGAAGGACCTGTTGCTGAGACAATTGAAAATCAAACAGCAAAACTACCATCAGATGTTTATTTGTGGGCTTCAGTAGGTGCTATGGCAACTTCTGCAGTGCTTCAGATAATGGGACAAAGAAAAGTTAGTTTGTTCATTGGTCAGTGGGTTGCACCGATACTTATTATGGGTTTGTACAATAAAATAGTTAAGGTAGCCGGTCATGATTAAACACATATTAAAGCAATGAAAAAAGTCCCGTGTAAGCGGGATTTTTTTATGCCCCAACTTATTGTGTATTTTCACCCCATGAAGATCGCTATCATCAATGGCCCGAATTTAAATTTACTGGGAAAGCGAGAGCCTGGCATTTACGGCAGCCAAAGCTTTGAAGAATTTTTTGAACAATTGAAAGAACTTTTTGTGGGTGTAGAGTTAAGTTATTTTCAAAGCAATGTTGAGGGAGAGTTGATCAATGAATTACATAGAATAGGATTTGAAGCAGATGGAGTGGTGATGAACCCTGGTGGATACACTCATACCTCTGTTGCAATTGCCGATGCTGTTGCTGCCATTACTGCTCCGGTAATAGAAGTGCACATAAGTAATATTTATGCAAGGGAAGAGTTTAGAAAACAGTCGATCGTTTCTTCTAGATGCAAAGGATCAATTAGTGGTCTTGGATTAAAAGGTTATGAACTGGCAGTAAAATATTTTATTCAATAAACAATTACGATGACGCTTGTTGAATGTCCGAGAGATGCCATGCAGGGCTGGAAGCATTTTATTCCTACAGAACAAAAGGTACGTTACATTAATTCTTTACTGAAAGTTGGCTTTGATACTATTGATTTTGGAAGTTTCGTTTCGCCTAAAGCAATTCCGCAAATGGCAGATACAAAGGAAGTAATTAGGAATTTGGAATTAGCGGGTAGTAAGAGTAAACTTTTAGCGATCGTTGCGAATGTTCGTGGTGCAGAAGAAGCTGTTCAATATAATGAGATCACTTACCTTGGATTTCCTTTTTCCATTTCGCCAACATTTCAGATGCGAAATACAAATAGCACCATCGTAGAAAGTATTGGAAGGGTAGAAGAGATACAGAATTTATGTTTGAAGAATAATAAAAAGTTGGTTGTTTACCTGAGTATGGGTTTTGGAAATCCATATGGTGATGAATACAATGGCGATATATTATTGCAATGGGCAGATGAAATGATAAAGCGGGATATCAGGATCATTTCACTTGCAGATACAGTTGGAGTAGCTACACCTTCACAAATCTCATTTGCACTGAATACGCTTATTCCAAAATATCCTTCTGCAACAATCGGAGTTCATCTTCATTCCACACCGTTGAATTGGAAAGATAAATTAGAAGCTGCTGTTACAGCCGGATGTACAAGATTTGATGGTGCATTAAAGGGAATTGGTGGTTGTCCGATGGCTCAAGATGATCTGGTCGGTAATATGAACACAGAAATGATGATCAGTTATTTTGAAGAAAATAATTTATTGAATGGATTAAACAAAGAAGCATTAGCTGAGAGTTTGCAGATAGCTTCTGAAATTTTTGTGTGATGCAATTTTTTGCTCCAATAAATATCAAACCATTAGATACACCGATAAATTATCGTAATAAAATTATGTTGATCGGTTCTTGTTTTACTGAACATATCGGTAATCATTTAGCTGATGTAAAGTTTAATGTACTGCAGAACCCTAACGGAATTTTGTTTGATCCGATCAGTGTTTGCAATAGCCTGGTTTCTTACATACAGCATAGGCAATATTCTTCTCAAGATCTTTTTCAGTTGAATGAAGGCTGGCATAGCTGGCAACATCATAGCAGGTTTTCAAAGCCAAATAAAGAAGAAGCATTGCAGTTGATCAATCAATCACAAACTGCAGCTCATCAATTTTTAAAACAAACAGATTGGCTTATCATAACACTAGGTTCATCATTCGTTTATAAGCTGGCTGAAACGAGTGAACCTGTTGCCAATTGTCATAAAGCTCAGCCTCAAACTTTTCATAAACATCTTTCCACGATTGAAGAGATTGTTACAAAGTTTGATGAAACGATACACCAGTTGTTTCAGTTCAATCATCATCTAAAGATAATCTTTACCATAAGTCCTGTAAGGCATTTAAGAGATGGAGTAGTGGAGAATAACAGGAGTAAAGCAAGATTGATAGAAGCTGTTCATCATCTTGTAAATAAATTCAACAGATTGTATTATTTCCCGGCTTATGAATTAGTGATTGATGTGCTGAGAGATTACCGCTTTTATGATGTAGATCTGGCTCATCCCAATTACGCAGCAACACAAGTTGTTCTAGAAAAATTTTTCGAAAACTGTGTAGATACAGAGGCACAGAAGTTATCAGAAGAAATTAAGAAGCTGGTAATCGCAAGAAATCATAAACCTTTTAATGCAGATAGTTCGCAACACATGCAGTTTCTCCAGTCACAATTGGTTAAAACAAAACAGTTACAGGAACAGTTTCCTTTTTTGGATTTTAAAAGAGAGATTAAGTATTTTTCTGTCTAATGTATCCTATCACCTCTAACGTCTAGTTCCATCATCACTTTCGCTTCATAACTTAACCATTCAGCCCATCTTTTACGAACGGTTTCTTTATCAATATACGTTTCAGCCAGGTCAATAAATAAAGTATAATGTCCGGCTTCACTTTCCATAAACCTCCGATAGAAATTTCTCATATATTCATCATCCAACCCTTCACTCAGTCTTTTAAATCGTTCGCAACTCCTGGCTTCGATCAAAGCCATCGTTAACATCTGGTCTAAAAAACGATCTTCTAACCTGCCACCTGTTTTTTGAAATGCCAATAATTTATTTACATATTCATCTTTTCGCTGTTTGCCAAGTTTCAGGTTTCGTTTGTGCAACTCGTTAAGAACAAGCCTGAAATGTCCCCACTCTTCTGTAACAATTGGGGCAAGTTCGCTCACTACTTTATCCTTTTCCGAGTATCGCTGAATCAGTGAAATACAGGTTGTGGCAGCTTTTTGTTCACAATATGCATGGTCTGTTAATATCTCTTCAAGGCTCAGGTTAGCTAAATCAACCCATCGTGGGTCTGTAGGTAATTGAAGACCAAGAATATTTTTTGTGTCTTGTGAAAGTTCCATTGTTATAGCAGCTTGGCAAGTTAGTTGCAAATATCTAAAACAATCCTATTGTGTGGAAATGAGCTACAACGACAATTTTCTTTTAACAAGACTCGATAAACGTAAAGAGCAGAATTTTCTTCGCCAGTTATTCCTACGTGGTGACCAGATAGATTTTTGTTCAAATGATTATCTCGGCATCATTCGTAACAGGTTACTGAGAAATCGGCCTACAGGTTTGCATACAGGTTCCAGTGGAACACGAATGTTATCCGGAAATTATCGGGTGATTGAAGAAACTGAAGAAAGAATTGCCGCATTTCATAATGCTGAGACTGCAGTGATCTTCAGTTCCGGTTATGATGCTAATCTTGGGGTGTTAGCTTCTGTTCCCCAGAAAGGAGATACCATTTTATTTGATGAATGCTGCCACCCATCTGTAAAAGATGGTGCGAAATTATCTGCAGCACAGGCATCTACTTTTCTCCATAATGATATCAATGATCTGAAGGAAAAAATAAAACAGGGTAGTGGAAATATTTTTGTTTTTACCGAAGCTGTTTTTGATACTGATGGAAGTATTGCTCCGCTTGAAGAGTTAGCAGAATTGTGTGGTGATCATCATGCCCACCTGATTGTTAATGAATCGCATTCCATTGGAATATTTGGTGAAAAAGGAGAAGGACTTATTCATGAACTTGCTTTAGAAGATGCTGTCTTTGCAAGAATTCATGGTTTTGGAAATGCATCTGGCTGTCATGGTGCTGTTGTATTAGGTTCTGAACAACTAAAGAATTATTTGTTGAATTTTTGTAATCAACTAACACATTCAACTACGTTATCAGAACAAACTGTTGCCACTATTTGGGAGAGTTATAAGATACTTCCACAATTGTGGCAGGAGAGAGAACATCTAAAAACAATCATTGGCATTTTCCAGGATGCTGATCTTCCTTTTTCAAAGATCAATTCAATAACACCGATCCAACATTTGATTGTTCCGGGTATTCAGCAGGTAAAAGACCTTGCTGATCAAATTCGGGAATCCGGTTATGATGTACGACCAATATTTTATCCTGCTGTACCGGTAGGGGAAGAGAGATTACGAATTGTACTTCATTCATTCAATACAAGAGGTGAAGTATCGTGGTTGATACAGGCAATAAATACTGCAGTTACATCAGCCTCTAATGCTGCAAAACCTGTTCTCCAACAGCCTGGTTAAGAAAGTTCGGTAAAACATTAGCGTAAGTCCACATGATCTTAGCAGGATCTCCGAGATCTTCAATCATGCTTTTCCATTTTTCTTCACCGTGATTTTCTATCACAGTTTTCTTCTTATCCTCTCTTTGTAAATACATACTCATTCCATCAGCATCTGCTTCAGGATGAAATTGTGTGCCTACAAAATATGGATTGAAACGAACTGCCATGATGGCTCTTTCTAAAGGAACATGTGGTCTTTCCTTCTCTAATGCAAGAATGGTAGCTCCGGATTTTATCAGCCCAACATAATTAGCTTCTATCACCTGGTAATCCCTGCTGTCCACTGCATAAAAAGGATTAGGCATAATATCAAACAAAGGTTCGTTCTCACCTTGTTCGTTCAGGTGAATTGGAAATACGCCAAAAGCTGTTGATCGTCTTTTGCAAACATTGCCAATATTATAATGCCTGCATGCTAACTGGTAGCTATGACAAATAAACAATACATATTTCTTCGGATAATTATCAGAATTGTTATTCCAGTCCTCTATGCTTTGTAACCAGTTGAAATAAACTTTCTCCCATTCACTACCTTCACTTTCTAATGGAGAACCCGGACCACCCGATGAAATATAAACATCATAAGAAGTATCAGGAACCTGGTGAGATAAACGTACTTCAAATTCATCAACCACCACATTGTAACCATACTTGTTAGCCCATTCATTCAGAATTTGTCTAATGCAACGCATACCCTGGTTGGCTTCTCCGGCATACATATCAAGTATGGCAATCTTCACCGTTTTTTCATTCTTACTCATGCACGACAAACATACAATTTTTGAGCCGTTAGGGCAGGCAACAAAATCCTAACAATTGTGGAAATAATTATGATACCAGCTTCAGCTAACTTATTGAACTTCTGTTGTGTCACTCACTTGTACGTTCAGTTCATTGTGCATCAAGTTCTAACATTTATTATCTAAACTGAATCGCTTTTACTGGTCGGATACTTCTAACGATTAGTGTAGGAATGATCAATGACAAAAAACAAACAATCAAAGTAGCCACACACACCAAAACTACCTGCCACCAAATAATATGAACAGGAGCTGTTGAAACATAATATGCCGTTTCATCCAGTGTAATAAATCCCGTTGCCTGTTGGAGGAAACAAAGTCCAAGGCCAATTACCAAACCTAATCCAACTCCTGCAGCACTGATGATCGTTGCATGGTACAGAAATATCTTTTGAATCGTCCAGTCTGTACTGCCTACTGCTTTTAATATTCCGATCATTCTTGTTCGCTCCAAAACAAGTATCAATAAGCAGGTTATTAAATTGATCACAGCCACTACCGACATCACAATGAATATCACATTACGGTTTACATCTTGAATATTCAGCCAATCAAAAATATTCGGGTATATCTGTTTAACTGTTCTACTGATCCAGATATCAGGTAACACACCCCGTTCCATCAGGTAGTTATTAACTGTATCCATTTTCTTATAATCAGTCAGGAATACTTCATAACCACCAATTTCATCATCTTGCCAACCACTCATTCTCCTGATCAATCTTATATCACCAATAGCAAATAGTTTGTCGTATTCTTCAATGCCTGTTTTATAAATGCCTGATACGATCAATCTTCTGAAACTGCTTCCTTGCTGCTCATTGGAAATAAAATAAACGGTCATTGTATCATTTACATTCAGCTGTAATTGCTTTGCTATTGGTTCTGACACAAGGATATTTCTGCTGTATAGCGAATCATTAAAATCCAGCCATTTTCCTTTTGTAATAAATGGCTTAAGATTGGAAAATGCATAATCTTCTTCAACACCCTTAAACAACAAGCCTTCGATATTTCTTCTTTTCTCCACTACAACCGATCTGGTACCGAAAGCCTGCACCTGTATTACTTCGGGTAAGCTGCGTAAAGCTTTTACAACAGAATCGCTTTTGGGCATTGGCGTTTCTTCTGCAACCAAAGATTTATTCATTTCAAATCGCTGCACACGAATATGTCCCCAGAAACTGAATACTTTTTCGCTGACCGTTCTTTGAAATCCATTAACGAAAGCCAGTGTTATGATCATTGCAGCTACACTCACAACAGTGGCAGCTATTGATAAACGAATAATGAACCTGGAAAATGATCTTTGCTTGCTAAATGCAACTCTTTCACCTATAAATCGGGAAACATTCATCTGCTGATCCTCATCATTTTAATGCACAAAATAAGTTAATACTCACTACTAATGTTCTATGATGAGTGATTATTGTTAGTTTAGAGAAAATTTATTGCATGCGTTGGCTGATATGTTTCTTGCTGGTACCTTTTTTTTCGAATGCCCAACTACCTGACGAGATTTATCATAAAAATATTCGGACAGTAAAATTGTTCAGTAAAAACAATCAGCTGTCGTATCCTATTATTAGCTTAGGTGCAATAGAACAATTGGAATTGCATTTTGATGATATGGATGGATATGCAAAAAGCTATTCATATACTTTTCAATTATGCGATGCAGACTGGAAACCGAATCCTTACCTGGGGCCTTTTGATTTTATTAAAGGATTTTCTCAACAAAGACTAAATCAATATCGAGTATCCTCAATTGCAACGGAAGAATATGTTCATTACCAGGCTGCGATACCTGATAAAAATTGCATGCCATCAAAAAGTGGAAACTACATTCTGAAGGTTTTTTTGAATGGGGATACTTCAAAACTTGCTTTCACAAAAAGAATGTTGGTGGTTGATCAAAGAGCAGATATTGGTGCACAGATACAACAGCCTTTTAGTGCCCAGTTTTTCAAAACGCATCAGAAAGTTCAGTTGGTGGTGAATAAATCGAAGCTGGATATTCTTAATCCCCAACAGCAGGTAAAAACAGTGATACTGCAGAATTTTCGCTGGGATAATACAGTAAGAACAATCCAACCAACCTTTATTAAGCAATACACCTTAGAGTATAACACAGAGAATGATGCATTATTTCCTGGTGGAAAAGAGTTTCGTTGGATAGACCTCAGAAGCTTTCGTTTTAAAAGCGACAGGATAGATTCAAATGATCTTACTCAAAAGCCTTTTTACATTGTGGCTGTACCTGATGCTGAAAGAACAACTCAACGTTATTTGTTTTTTCGTGATCTGAATGGTTTTTACGAGATCACAACTACAGATCTTATTAATCCATGGTGGCAGGGAGATTATGCCAAAGTGAAGTTTACGTTTGTGCCAACTAATAATCAGCCTTATCCTAGTAAAGAGGTTTTTATTGCAGGTGAGTTTACAGGGTATAAGATTGATAATACTTCAAAAATGGAATATAATGCCACTTTAGGTGTCTATGAAAAAGAACTGATCTTAAAGCAGGGCTATTACAGTTATACCTATGTAACAAAAGATGTGAACAGCAATGTTCCTACAGTAGAACAAACAGATGGCAATTATTGGGAAACTGAAAATGATTATACGATCTTAGTTTATTATAGATCATTAAGCGGAAGACATGATGAACTGGTTGGTTATACTACGGTCAATTCAAGGATGAATAGAACGGGATTGTAGTTTAAGGAATTTGGAATTAGGTATTTGTATTAGAGAGTAGAAAAGAATCGACCAAATTCATATAATTAGTGAAATTCGATTCTTTAATTCGTGATATTCAAAAAATAAAAAAGGCAGGCTACTCACATCGCACCGCTACAACCACCTACTCTTGCTACCTTCCGGTCCTGGGAGGTTTCAGCAGGAGCTGGTCGTGTAAGACCTGCCGGGTGCAAATGTAGGGTTGTGAAAGAAAGCGAACAAATCCATTTTAAAATTATCTATAGTAAAATAGTAACACCTGTCTAATTTACTAGTTCCCAATCAACCAATCCTTATCTTCGCTGCCATAATATCACTTTATGAAATTTTTTATAGATACCGCCAATTTAGCACAGATCAAAGAAGCCAACGATCTTGGAATTTTAGATGGAGTTACTACCAATCCTTCTTTAATGGCTAAAGAAGGAATCAGGGGTGAAGAAGCTATTAATAATCACTATAAAGCCATTTGCGAAATTGTAGATGGCGATGTAAGTGCTGAAGTATTGACCACAGAGTTGAGCACCATCATTGAAGAAGGAAAAAAACTTGCTGCCATTCATCCTAACATCATTGTGAAAGTACCTATGATAAAAGATGGCGTAAAAGCAATCAAATGGTTTACTGATAACGGCATCAAAACCAATTGTACTCTGGTGTTTTCTGCCGGACAGGCAATACTTGCTGCAAAAGCAGGAGCATCTTATGTATCTCCATTTATTGGTAGAATTGATGATAGTGGCTGGAATGGTGTTCAATTAATTGAGCAAATAGCACAGATATATGCTATCCAGGGATTCAAGACAGAAATTCTTGCAGCATCTATTAGAACAGCTAATCATATTGTTCAGTGTGCAGAAGCCGGTGCTGATGTTTGTACCTGTCCGTTAGATTCTATTCTTGGATTATTAAAACATCCATTAACTGATATTGGTCTTGCAAAATTTTTAGAAGACGCTAAAAAGATGTAAAATAAAAACCCTCAGCTTTGAGGGTTTTTTGTTAGTTCTTCTTTTTACTATTTCTCTGCCATCCACCAATCAGTTCTTCTTCAGTTTTCAGTAACTCATCATTCACTACTTTCTTAATATAAATTTTTACTTCCTTTTTTATTGCAGGATCTGATCTCAAACTAGCTGTGATCAACACAAATTCAGACTTTTCAGCCGAATCTAAAGTCAACACATTTCCCTTCATCTTTCCAACAGAACTCATAAATATAACATGTGTAGAATCAAGCGGTAAATAACTTCCATTTGATAACTTCCCATCAACATTGATATAGTTATAATGAAGTGAACCCTTCTTTAAACTATCAGTGTAAAGATTAAAGTAGATGCTGTCGATCTTCTGTGCTTTTGCAGTAAAGCAAAAGGCGATCAAAGCAACAAGGAAAGCTGGTAATTTTTTCACGGATACGTTGTGTTTCTGCAAAATTAAATGGGTAATTCTACAGAGATTGTTAATGCACAAGTTGAAACCAGGTTAATGAGATTATTAACCATTCTTTCGTTTATAACTAGCTGTTTAACAATAAAACCAGCAACCTGTTAACAGTAGTAAACTGTTGGCATAATTTTTCTCTTATTGCTCTTAAACACTTAAAGTGAGTAAACGTGTAATACATAAATCGGTTCAGGACTTTGTATACCTCATGGCCGCTCAATCCGGAATTTCGGTAGAGCAGGCTTCTATTACATTTAAGTCCATCATTGCTTATATGCAGCAACACCCTACACATCCTTTGCAAAAAGCTATTGCAGCCATATTCGGCTCAAAGAGTAAAAAAGACGATACATTATTGAATTAGTGGGGTAGCCCAACTGCAATAATGCTATCTTACTTTCGTTGCTCTTCAACAATTAGATCAAATTTGAACTACGGTCTCCTGTATGAGTAAGCATAAATATTCAGCTCGTTAATCGTAACAGCAGAACTAAGCAATTGACTCATTGCTGAAACATAATTTTCAGGATCAGTTACTGTTCTGTATGCTGTTTTGGCAAGGCTTAACCTGGTTAGCTCACCATCAACCATACTTATCAGTTGTGTAACCTGTTGCGTGGTAAAATAATTAACCGGATTTGCAAAAACTTCTGTCAATGAATTAAGCGGATTTCCTTTTGTAAAATCTTCTCTCACACCAATGAACAATTTAGCAAAATCAGCATCGTTCATTGCTGATCGATTGAGGTTATAATTGACAAGTCCACCATTTTCTGCTGCAGTTTTTACATGATTAATCAGGTCAATTTTTGCTGCATCAGTCGTTAGAAGATTATACAATAGAGAAAAATTAGCAGGATCAACTACATGTGTGTACACTTTCTTTAATAATTGTAAACGGTTACTTTCAAAATCTACAAGCTCAATCAATCTTCTTACCTGGGATGTTGTAAAGTAATTCGTTTGATTATCGATGATCTCTGTAACAGCATTCACTCTTGAAGCCGTATGCCAGTTGTGTTGTATGTTCTTAAGGTGTGCATCGAGGTTTACATCACTCATCGGCTGGCGAAAACTTTCACTGTAACTGGCTATTACATTGCCGGTAGATTGAGTTCTTACAAAGGCAGAAAGATCATCTTTTCCGGTTGGTGTAAGTATTAGATCGTGAACTCTCATAAAATTTCCCGGATCAATAATTCTGTTGTAAGCAAGTTTTGCAAGTGTTAGCCTGTTTTCTTCTCCCGCAACAGATTGAATGATCTGCCTTGCTTGTTGAGCAGTAAAATAATTATTGTTATTGGTGAATGCCGTTTGTGCTGCTGTTATTTTCCTTGTATTTCTCCAATGATATTCTACATCCTGTAAAATAGTGTTGAATGCAGCATCCGTAACTGCCATTCGGGTGTCGGATGTTGTTCCAACAATCTGTTTTTCCTTGACTTGTACCAGTCCATTCGGTGCTATTACAATAGAAACATCAAACCCTTGCTTCACCTGGAAAGTACTAACATTCCTGGTTCGTGGAAGATTGTTCCTGTCAACCATGTCATCATCATTTACATTGCTGTCGTTTATTCTGATCAGTTGTAAACTATGTTCACCAGGTTGTAAATTATTTATTGTGAAGGTCTTGCTTTGGTTATTCGTCGTGTTATTATCAATATCGAATATTCGCTGATTGATTATGACCTGGAGGTTTCGATTGCCGTTTACCGTTACCGTAACTACCTGGGATGTTGCAGAAAAAAAGTTACTGAACCCAAGCAGCAATATCATTATCCACTTCATACACATGCCTTTAATAAAAAGAAGTCAAAGCTTGTACCAGTAAAAGAGGTTTAGAGATGTTTTTAATGAAACTTACTATCTTCAACGCTGTCTAAATCATTTGAAAATGAAAATGTATTCTATGTGCCTGCTTGCTATGCTTAGCAGTGGATCGTTGCTGGCTCAGGGTAAGCCCGGAGCTTTTAAAGGAGAGTATCCTAAAACAAAAAAAGTTGAACAGAATGATGTGTTTTTCGGAACCAATGTTTCTGATCCTTATCGTTGGTTAGAGGATGATATGAGTGATGAAACAAAAGCCTGGGTAACTGTTCAAAACACTGTTACGAATGGTTATATGAACCAGATACCTTTTCGTAGTAAGATCAAAGACCGTTTAACAGCCTTATGGAATTATGAAAAGTTTGGTGCACCATTTAAAGAAGGTGGTTACACTTATTTTTTTAAGAATGATGGACTGCAGAATCAATCTGTTCTATATCGTCAGAAAGATGGTGGTCAGCCTGAAATATTCCTCGATCCCAATAAATTCACGGCTGATGGAACTACATCATTGGCAGGTTTGGATTTTTCTAAAGATGGATCATTGGTTGCTTACCAACTTTCGGAAGGAGGATCTGACTGGAGAAAAGTAGTGGTGATGAACACCGACAGCAAAGAACGTTTAGATGATACATTATACAATGTAAAATTCAGTGGTCTTTCATGGAAAGGAAATGATGGATTTTACTATAGCAGCTATGATAAACCAAAAGATGGCAGCGAATTATCCGGTAAAACTCAACACCATAAGTTGTATTATCACAAACTGGGTACACCTCAAAGCCAGGATAAACTTGTTTTTGGTGGAGAAGAAACACCACGTAGATATATTGGTGGTGGAGTAACAGAAGATCAGCAGTACCTTGTGATCAGTGCAGCCAATGCAACTTATGGAAGTGAATTGTATATACAAGATCTTACCAAGAAAAATGCACCAATCGTTCCTGTGGTTACCGGGTTCGACTATGAAAATGATGTGGTATATGCAGAGAAAGGAAAGTTGTACATCCTAACAAATATGAATGCTCCTAACAGAAAGTTGGTTGTTGCTGATGCGAATAATATAAAAGCAGAGAACTGGAAAGAGCTTATACCTGAAACTAAATTTCCTTTAACCGTCTCCACCGCAGGAAGAAAATTGTTTGCTCAATATTTGAAGGATGCCGTTTCAGAAGTGAAGCAATATAATTTAAATGGAAAGCTGGAAAGAACTATCACTTTACCTGGTTTGGGAACAGCAGGTGGCTTTGGTGGAAAGGTTGATCAAAAAGAAATCTATTTCTCATTCACCTCATACGTTTATCCATCTACGATCTTCAAGTATGACATTAACTCAGGTAGTTCGTCTATTTACAAGAAACCTGCAGTAAAATTTAATCCGGAAGATTTTGAAAGCAAACAGGTATTCTATACTTCAAAAGATGGAACAAAAGTTCCAATGATCATTACTTATAAAAAAGGCATGCAACTCAATGGCAAAAATCCTTTGATGTTGTATGGTTATGGCGGGTTTAATGTAAATCTTACACCAGGATTTAGCATCAGTAATCTTGTATTCATGGAGAATGGTGGAATTTATGCTGTACCAAATCTTCGTGGTGGTGGTGAGTATGGTGATGAATGGCATAGAGCTGGAACCAAAATGCAAAAGCAGAATGTATTTGATGATTTTATTGCTGCAGCAGAATTTCTCATCAAAGAAGGTTATACTTCATCTGATTATTTAGCGATTTCCGGTGGATCTAATGGAGGATTATTAGTTGGTGCTGCAATGACTCAACGTCCTGAATTATTCCGTGTTGCTTTCCCTGCTGTTGGAGTGATGGATATGTTACGTTACCACAAATTCACTGCAGGTGCAGGTTGGGCTTACGATTATGGTACTGCAGATGATAATGCGGAAATGTTCAACTATCTGTTGAAATATTCTCCGGTGCATAATGTAAAGCAAGGTGTTTGTTATCCTGCAACATTAGTAACAACGGCTGATCATGATGATAGAGTAGTACCTGCTCATTCATTTAAATATGCAGCTGAATTGCAGGAGAAACAAGGATGTGATAATCCTGTTCTCATTAGCATACAGGTGAAAGCTGGTCATGGTGCCGGTAAACCAACTTCTAAGATCATAGAAGAGCAAGCCGATAAATGGGCATTTATGTTATACAATATGGGATTGAAGTTCTGATCCTTTGTCTATAATAGAATTGAAAGCCTTGCATTGCAGGGCTTTCTTTATTCATAATGGTAAGAAAGTTTAGTCCATGCAAGCTCAAGTTCTTCTAACAGTTCCGGGTGTGTGTCTTCATCAAGCGAAAGAGCACCAATATGAAACAGGTTTCGTTTATCAAAATGCACCCATTCTTTTCCATTAATTGATTCATATACATTCACCGCTCTTCCTGGAAAACTCAGGATGATAAAAACATCTTTATCAACGCTTCTAATCTTTGCAACAGGTGCTGTATATCGTATCCTATACGAACTGCTGTCATTGATAAAACGGAAGGTGGCAGTAAGTGAATCACCTGTTATATGAAAAACACTGTCAACCGTAAATGGATCTTCATAAGCCCAGTGTTGTGATACAGATAGCTTGGCCACTTTGTTGAGTACTTTCAGAAACTCAACTTCTGCTTTTTGTTTTGTCTGTGCAGATAATGAAACAGAAATAAAGAAGAATAAGGATAAGCAGTAAAACTTCATCGGAAAGATTTTATGAGTGCTATGATCCTAAGATTAGCATTTATCATAAGCCATATTCCTTATTGGCATTTATTTAAGAAATGGAATTCAAAGGGGAGACGCTAAAGCTGCGTATTGCACTAAAGCACAAGTGAGTGACACAACGAAGTTACATAGCAGCACTATCGCTGGCTACTGAAAAGCTCTTCTTCATCTGCTCACAAACATCAGTCTCTATCATTCTTTCTGCTAAGCGTATCATATTCCAGAATGCAGTTGCTGTACTGATGCCATGACCAATGATCACCGGTTTTGCAACACCCAAAACAGGTGTACCGCCATAATTTTCATAATGAAAACGCTGAAGGTATTCATCCGTATGAAAGTTACGATGGCGGGCAATCTCATAAAAACTCTCGGCCATTTTTAGAACAACATTTCCGGTAAAACCATCACAGACCATTACATCGGCTTTATCGTTGAATATATCACGGCCTTCTATATTACCAATGAAATTTACTTGTTTGTTTTCCTTTAGCAGGGGATATGTGGCTTGTGCCAATGCATTTCCTTTACCTTCTTCTTCACCCACATTCAACAAACCAACTTTGGGTTCATCAATTCCGAGAATATTCTTGGCATAAAGACTACCAAGAATAGCGAATTGATCAAGATGTTCCGGTTTGCAATCAGCGTTTAATCCAACATCCACCAGCAAACCTGTTTTGCCTTCTAACTTTGGCATTACGGTAGCAATCGTTGGTCTTTGTACACCTTCAATGGCTTTAATGCTGAACATAGCACCAACTAACATAGCACCAGTATTACCTGCACTGATAAATGCATCAGCTTTTCCCGTTGCTAATAAATGGAATCCAATAGAGATAGATGATTTCGGCTTTTCTTTCAGTGCCTTGGTAGGGTGTTCATTGTAGCCGATCACTTCAGGTGCATGAACTACATGAATGTTCGGAGAGATCACCTGGTGTTCATCCAGCAATTTTCTTAACTGTTCTTCATCTCCCACACAGAAGATGGTGGCCGGACCGGCATTGCCATTCATATATAGTTGTAAACCCTTCACAGCTTCTAACGGTGCAAAGTCTCCACCCATCATATCAATGGCTATATTCATATCGCGGCAGTTTAGTTAAGAAGAAAGACCTGACAGGTTACTCGAACTTGCCAGGTCAGTCAATATTGTGAAGCGAACAATTAAGCTTTAAGAGGAGCTTTCTCAGCTACTAATTTTCCCTTGTAGAACAATTTACCTTCACTAACATGTGCACGGTGACGTGGGTGAATTTCACCAGTCGTTGTGTCTTTGCTCAGCGTAACTTCCTCAGCTTTGTAGTGAGTTCTTCTCTTAGCACTTCTCTGCTGCGAATGTCTGCGTTTAGGATTTGGCATAACCTGTTGTTTTATCCTTTATTTAAAAAAATCTTTATTCTATTTAGCCAGCAGTTGTACTGCTATTATACTTCGTTGTGTCACTCACTTGTACGTTCTGCACTTTACTAAGCTCTTCAGCGTTTTCTGCAACTTCAGCGAGAAATCAATTCTTCTTCTCATCAATATCCCTGAACTGTTCCAATCCTTTCCAAATCGGGTTAGTGGTTTGTTCAGCATCGGCTTCCATCTGCTTTAGCTTTTCCAATACTTCCGGATTGCATTGTGATTCGCCTTTTTCATTATCAGGACAAATCTTCTGCATTGGTAAACTCAGGTTGATGAATTCATATATCCAGTCAGCGACAAACAAATGGCTTTCAGTATGACTGATATAATAAACATCAGGATCTTCTTCCTGGTCATTCATCATCTCAGGTTCTTCCACCATCTTTACCACGATATTGTATTCATCCCAGAGCTGCACTTTCAGTGGATTGCCACATCTGTCACAATTGGTGTCAACTGTTCCGTCAATGTCAAATTTCAGCATCATAAAGCCTGTGTTCTTTTCCAAACTCAGCTTTACATTGGCTTCCACATGCTCAAAATCCTGCTCTCCGTATTCAGTAAAGAACTTATCCGCTATTTTGTATTCAAATACATGAATACCCGGCTTTAACCCAACAAACGCTATTTCAAATTCCCTTCTGTTACTCATAGGCCGGTTTTTAGGGTGGGCAAAGGTAATGTAAAGTAGGGGAAGTGCAAAGGGAAAATTGGTTTTCACCACAATCTTCCGTTATTTGGCAAATTGTTATGGAAAACGTCTATAAAGTAAGGAAATATGCACTAAACGAGTGGCTGAAGTGGATTATACCGGTTGTATTGGCTGTTGTGGTAACAATTGTAACTTATCTGCACATATGGATTGAAGAGGTGTATTCAATTAATATTTATCCATACCTGGGTATGGTTCAAAGGGGTTTGTTTGGTTGGCTTCCGTTTAGTATTGGCGATATTTTGTATTTCTTATTGGGATTGTGGTTGGTAATTAAGGTGTTTAAAACTATGAAAGCCGCGTTTCAGCGAAAGATTACAAAGCATAAGACCATTCGAAGGATTTTCAAGCTGGCCAGACTTATACTTTGGATATATATCATTTTTAACCTTATCTGGGGATGGAACTACCATCGTAAAGGACTAGATCATCAATTACAATTGCCAACCGGAAGTTATTCATCTTCAGAAGTAAAACAAGTGATGAAGGAAGTGATCATTAAACTAAATGAGAACAGGAAATTAATCTCAATAGATACTATTCTACCGGAACGAAGCTTTAAAGCACTTGCAAGCCAGGCAGCTAAAAGCTATGAATCAGCAGCCAACGATTTCCCTTTTTTAGAGTATACCAATATTTCTATTAAGAAGAGCATGTATTCCAAAGCTGCAGAATATTTCGGTTTTTCAGGCTATTACAATCCATTTACAGGTGAAGCACAATTAAGAACACATCTTCCGGAAATAATGAAGCCTTTTATACTTTGTCACGAAATTGGTCACCAGGTTGGATATGCCAAAGAAAATGAAGCGAGTTTTGCCGGATACCTTGCAGCTTCATATTCAAATGACGCCTATTTCCGGTATTCAGTTTATCTTGATATATACAGTTCTGTACAAAGCAAATTGATGTTCACTTCATTTGATGAAGGCGATACAACGGTTATATCACTGTTGAAGCATTACAATCAACAACTTGATACTTTGGTTCGCTATGATCGGAAAATGATCCGCGAATTCTTCAGACGAAACCGTACACATTTTTCGGAAAACATGTCTTTTGCTGTAATGGCTATGTATGAACAATACCTGAAAGCTAATGCACAAACAGCAGGTTTAAAAAGTTATGATGATGTGGTTAGTTTGCTTATAGCTTATCGAAGAAAATATGGAAGGATATGACAGTTGGCAGGAGCGAAAGGTTTTAATACAGAAAAAGTTGATTATTGTTTTTTGTGCGAGACTCTATAGATTAGGGTGAGGATAATGAAGTTTGAGAACACTGAGTCTGGTAGTCTCAGAGATGAGCATGGAATATATCGGTTGAAAATACCGTGAGTGAATTATCGCCACGGGTGATGACCCATTTGCCATCCGTCGTTGTTTCAACTTGTTTAAGGTTGTAGTACAGATTACCTGTCATTAATATTTGCCCGTTATTATAATTGACCATTCCGAACAAATGATCATTCAGATAATATATATAGTTGTTCTCGCCTTGCTGATAACTGAAAGCGGCCTCGGGATCAAACTGGCCGTTGTACTGGGTGACTGCACCTGTAACTATACCATTTGATACAATAAACTGACCTAATGCGTTGCCGAAGAATATATCGTTCTTCTTCTTGTGCACCGTGATAAAACGACTGTAATATTGGCTAGAAAGAGAATGTGATAGTTCAGTCATTATGCCTGTATTACAATCCAATACACCCAATCTGCAGTTACCGAACGACTTTAATGAATATATCTTTGTACCGTCGTAGTTGGTAAAACTCTGGCTGAATTCAGTGAGGTAATTGTTCCCGAAAGTTGGATGAATATAAATTGAATCATTATACCTGCTGTCAATGATCTTCCACCGCTGACTGTAATTGTTGTCTACTACCAGTATTATTCCATAGCCGTTATTGCCAAATGCAATATCCCTTGCCATGAGCTTCTGGTGCTGGGGGTGGTTTAGTGAATCCGGTAACACATCGATCACTTTATTAATAATGCCTGTAGCAGGATTAACCCTGAATATTTTGCTGCTGTACACCATATCTTCCGGTGAAGGCAGGATATAGAGGCTATTGTTAGCGTAGTTCTGTACTAGTTTCCAGGGTATAAAAGGCAGATCATATATTTTACGAAAACTGGTATCATTCAGACCTAGACATAACAGTTTGTTTGGGGATCTGGTGGTTACCCATGCAAAATTATTATCGGGTGTGATGAAGTAATGAGTAGGCGTGCCTGGCAATACTAATTTAAATGAGTACTGTTTGAAGGTGACCGAGTCAGTAAGCACATTCCCCAGTGTGTCTTTCACCCGGAATTCAAACGGGTATTCACTACCCAACTTCCCGCAGAGGAAATTGTAAAACTTCACAGTCCGGCCGTTGTTAGTAATACTGTGTTTCAACTGAGGCAAGCAGAAATTCTGTTTGAATACAAGGCTCTGCAATTCTATTTTCCGGTTAAAATGAAGGTAATATGTGTCAATGATGTTTTCATAGAGGTTCCCAGGTACCCAAATGGCACTGTCTAATTTAAGCGGTGCAGTAACTGGTGGTGGTGGAGGAGGAGGTGGTGCGGTAACAGTAGTGCTTTCATTTACACCTGTCTTTTTGCAGGCAAAAACACAAATGATAATTATTGTGGCAAAGGCAAGGGATTTAGATCGCATAACAAGATAAAAATACGCATTCCTTATAAATTAAGGCTTACATCTTTGCATAAAAACTTGGTAGTTAAAAAATATTATCGTAATATTGCGATTGTAAAGTTATGGGTGCAACTAAATCATACGAATTCAGTGCTAAGGAAAACAGGTTGGCGAAGTATGCTAAAGCCTTGGCTCATCCTGCACGGATTGCCATTTTAAAACTATTAGCTTCAAAAGCAACCTGCCAGTGTGGTGATATAGTAGAGGAATTACCATTATCTCAAAGTACCGTTTCACAACATCTAAAGGAATTGAAAGAAGTGGGTTTAATAAAGGGTGAAATAGACGGAGCTAAAGTGTGCTATTGTATCAACGAAAAAGAATGGAAAGCAGCACAGGTTTGGTTAAATCAATTATTCGATAGCTATAAGGCGGTCAACAATTGTTGCTGACTTTTTTTTCTTATTAATCATCGTAATATTTCGATAACTAAAAACATATATCATGAAAACTCAAGATCAGGTAAAAGAACTTGTAAGGCAGAAATATAGTGAGATTGCTTTACAGGATAAAGAAACCAACCAAAGCTCTTGTTGCGGTGCTGGTGGATGCTCAACAGAAGTATATAACATCATGGCGGACGATTACACACAGTTAGATGGTTACAATCCCAATGCTGATTTAGGCTTAGGTTGTGGCTTACCAACACAATTTGCTAAGATCAAAAAAGGTGATGTAGTAATTGACTTGGGTAGCGGTGCAGGGAACGATGCTTTTATAGCAAGACATGAAACAGGAGAAACAGGTAAAGTAATTGGCATTGATTTTACCCCTGCCATGATTGATAAGGCAAGACACAATGCAGAAGTTAGAGGCTTTAATAACGTAGAGTTCAGGCAGGGCGACATTGAGATGATGCCTGTTTCAGCAGATACTGCAAACGTTATTGTCAGCAATTGTGTGCTCAATCTTGTTCCTAATAAAGATGGTGTTATCAAAGAGATCTACAGAGTGCTGAAGCCAGGGGGTCACTTCTCTATTTCTGACATTGTTTTAGAAGGAGAATTGCCAGAGGAAATTAAACAAGCTGCTGAAATGTATGCAGGTTGTGTAGCTGGTGCCATTCAGAAACAAATCTATTTGGAACTGATAAAAGCCAACGGCTTTACAAACATTACTGTTCAAAAAGATAAAGCAATCATCATTCCTGATGATATCCTAAGCCAATACTTATCAGATGAACAACTATCAACATTCAAACATTCAGGAACAGGTATCAGAAGCATTACCGTATATGCCGAAAAGCCAATAGAAGAAAAGAAAGCCTGCTGCGGTCCTGATTGCTGTAATTAGAAACAACGATAAAACTATTATTTTCTATCATTACAAAAGTTATGAAGATGAATAATAACATTTCAAATAGCAGCGATGCACAATGCGGTATTGACTATTACAAAACAATTCAATCTGACGTATGCAAATCGTGAAAGCCACAGAGCAGAGCCGAAATGAGATCATTAATCTATTAAAAACTAACAACCTGCCAGTGGAAGATTTACCGGATACACTGAAAGATTTCTATGCAGCCGTTGACGACGAAAAGATAGTTGGCTTAATCGGTATGGAACAGTACTCTCATTTCGGCCTGCTTCGTTCAATGGTGGTTCATCCTATTTATCGGAACAGGCAAATAGCTGAAATGCTGCTTCAGCTATTAGAACAAACAGCAACGAATTCAGGCGTTACAACTATGTATTTGTTAACAGAAACAGCAGAGAACTATTTCAGCAAAAGAAAATACCAGGTGATTACAAGAGATGAAGTTCCGCAAGCCTTGTTTCAGTCATCAGAGTTTAGTCATGTTTGTCCGGTAAGTGCAACAGTAATGAAGAAAGATCTGAAAAAATAATCATCGTAGCAGTATAATTCCAAACTATGTCAGCAAACGACTGTGCTCCGGCACTCGAAAGAAAACGGTTAAGTTTTTTAGACAGGTATCTAACCCTTTGGATATTTCTTGCAATGGGTGTGGGTGTAGCCACAGGTTACTTTTTTCCCTCATCATCCACTTTTATAAATTCGTTTTCATCCGGCAGTACAAACATTCCCTTAGCAGTAGGTTTAATACTCATGATGTATCCACCCTTTGCAAAAGTTCGGTATGAAAAGCTCAAAGAAGTATTTAAGAATACAAAGGTTTTAGGAATGTCTTTGCTTCTGAATTGGATTATCGGACCTATTCTCATGTTCATCCTTGCTATCATTTTTTTACATAATTATCCTGAATATATGGTAGGGCTGATTTTAATTGGTCTGGCTCGTTGCATTGCAATGGTGATTGTATGGAATGAATTGGCAGAAGGAAGCAGGGAATATGCAGCAGGTTTGGTAGCATTAAACAGTATTTTCCAGGTATTACTTTACAGTGTATATGCTTATGTATTTGTGACTTTATTACCACCACTTTTTGGTGTTAACGGATCTGTAGTAAATATTACCATCGGTCAGATTGCAGAAAGTGTTGCCATCTATCTTGGTATTCCGTTCGCTGCAGGGGTGTTAACAAGGTCCATTCTTTACAAAGCAATGGGTGATGAATGGTACACAAAGAAATTTATTCCCTTCATTTCACCTATCACATTAATAGCCTTACTTTTTACCATTGTTGTAATGTTTAGCTTAAAAGGTGAACTGATTGTTCAAATACCTTTTGATGTTGTAAGAATAGCAATTCCGTTAGTCATATATTTCGTTATCATGTTTTTAGTAAGCCTTATAGTTGGTAAAAAGATGGGGGCTGATTATTCCACAAATGCATCAATAGCTTTCACCGCAGCAGGAAATAATTTTGAGTTAGCCATTGCAGTAGCCATAGGGGTTTTTGGCATCAACAGTGGCCAGGCCTTTGCAGGTGTTATTGGTCCTTTGGTTGAAGTACCTGCATTGATTGCTTTGGTGAATGTGGCTTTTTGGTTCAGAAAAAAATATTATACTAATAAGCAATTGCATAACGCATAATACATTTTTATGAGAATAGCATTGTTCAGCGATATACATGCAAACCTTCCTGCATTAGAAGCCTGTTTAAAAAGTATTGAAGAACAAAAGCCGGATGCTATTTATTGCCTCGGTGATCTAGTGGGCTACAATATTTGGGCAAATGAAGTAGTGAATGAAGTAAGAAGAAGAGGCATTCCAACCATTGCAGGTAACTACGATAAGGGTATTGGTTTAATGAGTGATGAATGTGGTTGTGCTTACAAGACTGAGACAGAGAAAGACATGGGCAAAATCTCTATAAGCTTCACCAACTCCATTATAAAACCGGATGAACGTAAATATTTAAGAACATTACCTGCACACATAAAAGTGGAGTTTCAATTAAATAATGACAAACTAAATATTTTATTAGTACATGGAAGCCCAAGAAAAATAAACGAATATTTGTTCGAGGATAGAGATGAAAGCAGCCTGCTTCGAATAATGGAACAGGCAGATGCACACATAATGTGCTTCGGACATACCCACAAACCTTATCACAGAATATTATCCATAGAACACACGGAAAACACACATTACCGCCATGCTATCAATATAGGTTCAGTTGGCAAACCAAAAGATGGAAATCCAAAAGGATGTTATGTAATTCTTACAATCAACCATGAAAGTAGTGTTACAAACAAAGATGCTGTGCAGGTAGAATTTATCCGGTTTAATTACGATTTAGAAAGGGCAGCAAAAGCAGTGGAAGAGAGTCCGCTTCCCAATGAGTATGCTGATATGCTACGAAAGGCTTATTGAGATACTTCATTTTCCATCGGCTGGTGCCTTATCAACCGAAAACTTTATATATGTTTATTTTAGTGATGAATAGACTTCAAACATTAGGAACTACGGTGTAAATAATCTCTATGGATATCAAAGAAATAAAAAGGCTCTTCCCTGGTCTTGAAACTGAATTGTATGAAGAGATAATTAAACAAGGCACCATCAAAGAATTTAAGGCTGGTGATACATTGCTGAAGGTTGGTCAAACTATACGTTCTACCATGTTGATATTAAACGGCATGGTAAAATTGTACCGTGAAGATGAAGAGGGTAAAGAGTTTTTTATTTATCATTTAGATGCAGGACAGGCATGTTCACTTTCTATGGTCTGTGCAGCCAGGCAGGAGACCAGTGAAGTATTGGCGAAAGCATTAACCGATGCTACCGTATTGAGCATTCCGCTCGAATTTATGGACCGCTGGATGAATAAATACAAAAGCTGGTACCAGTTTGTAATAACATCATACCGGAACAGGTTCGAAGAAATGTTGAAGACCATTGATGCCATCGCTTTTACTAATATGGATCAGCGGCTGGAAGATTATATAAAGAAGCAAGTTGTTCCCCTCGGCAATAATCTAAGAATGACGCACCAGGAAATTGCAACAGACCTCAATTCTTCACGTGAAGTAATCAGCAGGTTGTTAAAAAAGATGGAAGCAAAAGGATGGGTTACCGTACACCGTAATTCTATCGAGTGGATAAAGAAGGATTAGCTGTGTGACTATAGTCACTGTGGGTTCATCATGAAGCGATCAGTTTTGCAGCATGGAGATAGCAGGTTATATCGCATCGTTGTTGATAGGTGTTTCGTTGGGTTTGATCGGTGGTGGTGGATCGATACTAACCGTACCTGTGTTGGTTTATCTCTTTGGTGTTGCTCCAACGCTCGCCATTTCTTATTCGCTTTTTATTGTAGGAGTTACAAGCCTCGTAGGTACTTTCAATAATTATCGTAAAGGGCTTGTTCATTTTAAAACAGCTGTACTCTTTGGAGCTTCATCCATGGCAACCGTTTTTGTTACCCGTAAGTTTATTATCCCGCTTTTGCCGGATGTGTTTTTTACAATAGGCTCATTTGAAGTAAAGCAGTCATTAGTGGTGATGATCGTGTTTGCTGTATTGATGATTGCAGCATCTCTTTCAATGATAAGCAGTAAACCGATGAGTACAGCACAGCAAACAAATTCAAAGCTGCCTCGGTTATTAGGCTATGGAGTGATGATTGGTTTAGTCACAGGTTTTTTAGGTGCCGGTGGTGGCTTTCTCTTAATTCCTGCTTTGGTGATGTTGATGAAGCTGCCAATGAAGCAAGCCATCGGAACATCGCTGCTCATCATTGCCATGAATTCTTTAGTTGGTTTTACAGGTGATATTGGTGAACATACGATTGATTGGAAGTTTATCAGCATTATTTCAATGATAGCCATTGCAGGCATTTTTATCGGTGGCTATTTCAATCAACGGATCGATGGCAGTAAACTAAAGAAGGGTTTTGGCTGGTTTGTTTTGGTGATGGGCATTTACATCATGCTAAAAGAAACCATCTTATAATATTCGTAATGGAATGCTAAAAACTGCCTGGCTGGTTGGTATGTAACTTTTGTCACTCATTTGCCAACTGGCTTTTTACAAATTTGCATCAACAAATAAAACAATATGACGATCGATAAAAATGCTATCATCCTCGATGTAAGAACATCTGAAGAATTTGAAGGTCAGCATGTACCTGGTGCGATCAATATTCCGGTGGATCAGATACCCTATCGAATGGATGAAATAAAGAAGATGCCTAAGCCTATTATTGCTTATTGCAGAAGCGGTGCAAGAAGTGGGATGGCTGTGAATATAATGAAGCAGAACGGTATTACAGAAGCAATGAATGGAGGAGGTATTGGAGATATGCTGCTTTCATTAAAATAGCAGGAGAAGATTTAAAATAGTTGGTTTGCCGGTGTAGTTATATTAACTGGCAGTATTGATAAAAAATGATCTGTGAGAGCAAGGATCAAGGGGGTATGTAAAAACGGCAGTTGTATAGCTGCCGTTTATTTTAAACCAATAGTGTATGGAGTAGATGATGATTTCGTTTAGTAAAAGAGGTAATACAACAGCCATGCTTTGTGACAAATGTCACCGTGGCAATTTATTATTGATTCATTTTTGCACAACAATTATTTCTAATTATGATGGAGTTTTTACAACAGCCCTGGCCATGGTATGTGGCAGGAGCATTAATAGGATTGATCGTTCCGGCATTGCTGTTATTAGGTAACAAACATTTTGGTATCTCTGCCAACCTGCGACATATATGTGCCGCCTGTTTTCCTTCCAATGTAAAGTTCTTCAAGTACGATTGGAAGAAAGAGGTCTGGAACCTGTTTTTTGTAGGCGGCATATTGGTTGGCGCTATCATAGCAGCACAATTCCTGGCTGATCCTAACCCGGTACAGGTACATCCTCAACTAGCTGCAGAGTTAAAAGGATATGGCATTACAGATTATAGCAAGCTGGTACCTGCTGAAATTTTCAGCTGGGATAGCTTACTGTCTTTACGTGGTTTCATTCTTTTAGTGGGTGGTGGTTTTCTGGTAGGCTTCGGTACAAGATATGCCGGTGGCTGTACCAGTGGTCATGCTATTATGGGCCTCAGTAACCTGCAGGTTCCTTCTCTTATCGCTACCATAAGTTTTATGGTGGGTGGTTTTATCATGGCAAACCTGTTACTGCCTTTTATTCTCAAACTGTAAAAGAAAAATAATGTCAACTATCAATAAATCTGATGCGGATCAATCTCTTGTGGATACATCTTCAGATGCATTCATCACAGATTACGAGGTAAGAAGTTTAGATACGATGTGTGTTAATGATACAGCACTACAACATCCCTGGTGGTATAATTTTAAATACCTGGCAGTAGGTATTGTGTTTGGTATTGTATTCATTAAGGCCGAAGTAGTATCATGGTTCAGGATACAGGAAATGTTCAGGCTGCAAAGCTTTCACATGTTTGGAGTGATCGGTACTGCAGTTGCTGTAGGTGTGTTATCTGTCTGGCTTATCAAAAAATTCAATGTTAAAACCATTCATGGTGAGGAGATCCATTTTCACCCGAAGCAATTTAATAAAGGACAGATCATTGGTGGCTTGTTGTTCGGCTTTGGCTGGGCTATGACAGGTGCTTGCCCTGGTCCTTTATTCGCACAGATCGGTATGGGGGTTTTCGTAATCGCAGTGGTGTTATTAAGTGCCATTGCAGGTACATGGGTGTATGGATATTTCCGTGATAAATTACCACATTGATGAATACCTTTTACTGTGACATCAGTCACTGATAACGATCTTAAGCAAACCGAAATTTGCCATACAAAAAACAGAAAGCAATGCAGATAAAACAATGGGAAGATAAAAACCTGTCGCACTATAGTTATGGAATATTGAGTGATTGTGAGAAGCAGGTGATACTTGTAGATCCATCCCGTAATCCGCAACAATATCTTGACTGGACAAAAGAGAATGGCGCTGAAATTATTGGCGTGATTGAAACACATCCGCATGCAGATTTTACCAGCAGTCATTTCGAACTGCATCAAACAACAGGAGCAACTATCTACACACATAGCATGGTGGGTGCTGCTTATCCGCATCAATCATTTGACGAAGGTGCAACGATTGAAATGGGTAAGATAAAACTTACCTCTTTACACACACCAGGTCATTCACCTGACAGCATCAGCATTTTACTGGAACATGAAGGAAAACAAAAAGCAGTGTTTACCGGTGATACACTTTTTATTGGTGATTGTGGCAGACCTGATCTGAGAGAAGGTGCCGGAAACATGAAAGCAAAGAGAGAAGACCTGGCCAGCCAGATGTATCATTCACTGCGTACCAAACTGATGAAGCTGAATGATGATGTAGTGATATATCCAGCTCATGGTGCCGGTACTTTGTGTGGTAAGAACCTGAGCAAGGAGAATAGTTCTACCATTGAAACAGAGAAGCAAACCAACTGGAGCCTGCAGGAAGCAACAGAAGATGAGTTTGTA
The DNA here is from genome assembly GCA_023386555.1 of Bacteroidota bacterium. Taxonomy (GTDB): domain Bacteria; phylum Bacteroidota; class Bacteroidia; order Chitinophagales; family Chitinophagaceae; genus JAEZDC01. The sequence continues at coordinate 106,137 of JAEWJK010000004.1, forward strand.
AAGAACCTGTTGGCCGATCAACCTTTTATTCCGGCATATTTTGGATATGATGTTGAGTTGAATCGTAATGGTGCACCTGCATTTGAAAAAAGTGTTGCTGCTATAAACATCCATAAGCAAACAAGTAACAATCTTGATAGTGCAATCTGGGTAGTGGATGTACGTGATGAAAAAGATTTTAAAGCAGGGCATCTTCCACATGCCATTAACCTGATGGAAAAAGGAAAATTTGAAACATGGTTGGGCAGCATTATTAAGCCCGGTGAAAAATTTTACATAACAGGTGATAGTACAGAACAGGTGAAGCGTTGCATTGAAAGAGCTGCTGCCATCGGATATGAAACTGCTATCGCCGGTGCTTTTGTAACCAAAAGTGGAGATATAAAAGAAGAAGTGTTAGACCTCGATAGATTTAAAAAGAATACAGACGATTACACGATCGTAGATGTTCGTAATACAGGTGAAGTAAAATACAAAGCGATATTTAAAAACAGCATACACATTCCTTTGGCTGAGATCAGAGAACGAGCTGCTGAGATTCCTGCGGATAAACCAATTGTTATTCATTGTGCCGGAGGTTACAGAAGTGCTGCTGCCAGTTCTTTACTAAAGGCTGAAATGAATTCTGACATTCTAGTCTTCGATTTGGGTGAAGCCATTAAACAGTTCCAGTGATGACATCTTTTTAAAGACTTCATCCTTAATGAATTTGAGAACAATTCTGTTTACACAATACCATAATAGTAGGACACCCTATGAGAATGATTACATTGTCGTTAGACCTGCATAAACCACCACTAAAGACAGCAAGCTGCCTTACCAAAAGATGCTTATAGATGAAACCCGTGAAAATATCCCCCTGTACTGGTATGATGACTGTCACACTGAGCCTGTCGAAGTGTGTATGTTACTATGAAGTCTATTTCTTTCATAGACGATGTTTCGGGATATCAGGTGGACAACCAAAAAGATCATTACACTGTCACATATTCAACCATTCATAGGCATCTTTCCTGCCGGGAAAAAATATTGATGCAGGGTAAACTTATTCTTTGTCTTATTTTAGCCTACGCCGAAAAAGTAACATACATGAAGAACATCATTCTTTCCTGCCTCGTCACCTTTTTTACTTGTTATGCAATAGCACAGCCAGCTAAAAAAACAGCGCCATCATTCAAGATCGCTTACGAGAAATTTACACTTCCCAATGGTTTGGAAGTAGTATTTCATATTGACAGAAGCGACCCGGTAGTAGCAGTAGCATTGACTGCACACGTAGGCTCTGCAAGAGAAAAGGCCGGCCGTACAGGCTTTGCTCATCTCTTTGAGCACTTGTTATTTCTGGAATCTGAGAACCTTGGTAAAGGTGGTCTCGATGCCATGAGTGCAAGGATTGGTGGTTCCGGGGCCAATGGTTCAACCAATCGTGATCGTACCAATTATTTTCAAACCGTTCCAAAAGATGCATTGGAAAAAATGATCTGGGCAGAAGCAGATAAACTCGGATGGTTCATCAACACTGTTACCGATGCGGTATTGGCAAAAGAAAAACAGGTGGTGAAGAATGAAAAGAGACAAGGTGTTGACAATGCACCTTATGGGCATACAGAGTATGTGATAGATCATTATATGTGTGCTGCCGATCATCCATATAGCTGGAATGTGATTGGATCTTTGCAAGACCTGGATAATGCAACACTGGCTGATGTAAAAGAATTCTTTAATCGCTGGTATGTACCGAATAATGTTACACTAACCATTGCCGGTGATTTTGATACCAGGCAGGCACGTCAATGGGTAGAGAAATATTTTGGCGAGATCAAAAGGGGAGAAGAGATCAAACCGATGCAGAAAAGATCTTGCATGCTCACAGCAACTAAGAAGTTGTATCACGAAGACAACTTTGCTAAACTTCCTGAACTGAATATTGCCTGGCCTACGGTAGAAAACTATCATAACGATGCTTATGCATTGCAGGTATTATCGCAATATTTATCTGATGGTAAAACTGCACCATTACGTAAGGTGATCGTTGAAGAAAAAAAGCTCGCCGCTAATACAGAGATGAGCCAGAACAATGCAGAACTGGCAGGTGTAGCCATACTCACTGTTCGTGCTTTTGCAGATAAAGATCTTGATGATGTAATGAAAGCCATTGAAGAAGCTTTTGCGAAGTTTGAGAAGGAAGGCATCCCGCAAAAAGATCTCGACAGGATAAAGGCAGGCCTGGAAACACAGTTTTATAATTCACTTTCCAGTGTGCAGGGTAAAGGATTTCAGCTGGCTCAATACAACATCTTTGCAGGAGATCCGGGCTTTATTGAGCAGGATTTTAAAAAGCTGATGGGTGTTACTTCGGCCGATGTAATGAGAGTGTATAATCAATACATACGGAATAAAGATTACCTCGCCAGCAGTTTTGTTCCAAAAGGCAAACCACAACTGGCATTGGAAGGATCAATCAAAGCTGAAGTGGTAGAAGAGCAGATTGTTCAGGGTGCAGAAGCAGAAGTGGATCCAAACATTGCTTCTACCTACACACGTACACCATCTACGTTCGACAGAACAAAAGAACCACCTTATGGCGAATCGCCACAGGTAAAAACGCCATCTATCTGGCAACAGCAATTATCCAACGGTTTAAAAGTATATGGCATAGAGAACAAAGAAGTGCCTTTGGTTACTTATGAAATAGTGATAGATGGTGGGCAGCTTTTAGAAGATATCAGCAAACCCGGTGTTGCCAATATGATGGCAAGAATGATGACACAGGGAACCAAAAATAAAACACCGGAACAATTAGAAGAAGCCATTCAACAACTCGGTGCAACTATTAATGTTACGGCATCTGTTGAAGACATCCGTATAAGAGTAAACACACTGGCAAAAAACTATGCAGCCACGCTTGCTTTAGTGCAGGAAATATTATTACAACCCAGGTGGGATGTAAAAGAATTTGAACTCATTAAACAAGGTGTGCAAAGCCAGCTTCGCCAGCAGGAAGCCAATCCCAATGCTATTGCACAAAATCAGTACAACCGTTTGATCTATGGAGCAGGTCATATTCGTTCTAATAATATCTTAGGAACCATTGAATCAGTAAGCAATATTACTTTGGACGATCTGAAAACATTTTATAACAAAGCCATTTCTCCTTCCGTATCAAAAATGCATGTGGTGGGTGATGTAAGTAAAGCAACAATCATCGCATCATTGAATAAACTAAATGCTGCATGGAAAGGAAAACAGGTAACTATTCCAGATTATCCTGTTCCGGTAACACCGGCAAAGCCTGTTGTATATTTTTATGATGTGCCTGCAGCCAAACAATCTGTTATTCGTTTCGGGTATCCTGCATTGGCTGCAACAGACAAAGATTATTATCCTGCCACAGTGATGAACTACATTCTTGGTGGCGGAAGTTTTGCATCGCAGCTCACACAGCAATTAAGAGAAGGTAAAGGTTATACCTATGGTATCAATTCCGGTTTCTCCGGTTCAAAAGCCAAAGGACCTTTCACCATTGCCAGCAGTGTAAGAACCAATGTAACACTGGAAAGTGCACAGCTGATAAAAGACATCCTGGAAAACTATGCGAAAAACTATTCTGACAAAGACCTCGAAACTACCAAGAGCTTTTTGATTAAGAGTAATGCCCGTGCTTTTGAAACAGCCAATGCCAAGCTGAATATGTTAGACAATATAAGCCGGTATGGATGGAGTGCAGATTATGTGAAACACAGAGAGACCATTGTTCAAAACATGACCATTGAAAACATCCGCCAACTGGCCAATCAATATCTCGACATTAATAAAATGGTGTGGTTGGTAGTAGGTGATGCTGCAACCCAATTACCAAGAATGAAAGAACTGGGTTTTGAAGTAGTGGAACTGAATAAATAATAATGATACCAGGCTGATAATAAAATAAGTCCTGCTCCAAAGGCAGGGCTTTGTTTTGCAGTGTATGACCCAGCTTACGAGGAAAGCTTAGGTGCCGGTAAATAACTTCCGTTTAAATGTTCCACACTTTATTATTGATTTTTATGTTATAGTTTGTGGAACACTACTAAAAGTTCATTCTGCATGCAATCATGTATAAGGAGACTATGAAGGGACTATGGCTCAAGATGCAATGGACCTGCCAGCATGTAGAATTGAACACAGAAGTAACAGGAGGAAATTGTGTTTGTTTAAGCCTCTGTAGGTTGGTGTATACTAAACGAATGGGTGGGACATGTCAGCATAACATAAGAATGTGTTGTCACCCTGAGGTACTCGAAGGGTGGTTTGATAGTTTGAAAATAATTTTTCGTAGACTTCAGCCATTGTTGGTCTTGTGACCAACAATGATAACCTGAATAAAGTTTATTGTTTGCTTTTCAGAGCAACCAACACCGGCAAGTGAAGCAAGTGGAGTTGAAAAGACAGGAAAGGGAAAAATCAATTGTTGCCGGCGATCAATATTAAAAATTCATATATTACGAATAGTAACAACCAACAATTGAATGATGAAGAAGTTGCTGCTAATAATTGCGATTCTCAAGACGATAGGATTGTATGCACAAGAGCCGAGACTGGTATTACCTACGAATGCTTTTGGTTTTAGTGATGCATTTTTCTCGCCTGACAAAAAAAGAATACTCACCAATAACCTGGTATGGGATGAAGCCACCGGTGCACTGTTGTTTGAATTACCAGGAAGTATGGGCGGCTTTTCACCACAAGGAGATAAAATAGTTACGTTGCTGAGCTCTTCTGCCAAAATATGGAAGGCATCAGATGGATCATTTTTACGCACTATTGCCCATGATGCAGATATCAGCATAGCAGCATTTTCGCCTGATGGAGATCATTTGCTTACCGCATCGTATGATCGTAACGTTCGCATCTGGGATGTAAACACGGGGCAGTTGGTGCATACATTCGACCAGAATGAAGAAAAGATCGTTGATGCATTATATTCTCCTGATGGAAAAAAGATAGCGGTATTATCAGAAACCTTCAGTGAAGCAGAGCTCAGGTGGAGAAGCCTAGTCATCACCTGGGATGCCGCTACCGGGAAGCAATTGAATAAATACGATGCAGAATATGGAATGAAATCTATTGCTTTCTCCCCCGTATCCGATGAACTATTAGCATACCATCGGCGATGGGGGATCATGGTGACGAAAGACTCGCTGCTCACACCAGTCATTACTTTCGAAAGAAAACCCTGGTCTGATAATATCAGGAATTTAGGTTTTGCACCGGGAAGCAACCGGGTGGTGGGATTAATGAATGATACGCTTCGTTTCTGGGATATTGCGTCCCGAAAACTGGTTAGGAATATCAGTGACAGTAATGGTATATCTAAGTTCACGTTCACAAAAGATGGTACCAGGCTGTTCATTGCTGATACAAACAGGGGTCCGCGGGCCCGTGTAACCCTGCTGGACCTTGAGACTGGCAATTCCGTAAAGATATTTGATGGGCATTCTCGTGGAATTAATAATTTTTTTCTTTCAGCAGACGAAGGCCACATCATCACTACGAGTAGGGACAAGACTGCAAGAATTTATGATGTTAGTTCAGGGATATTTTTAAAGCAATTAAAAGGACATACCCGGCCTGTGTTAAAAGCTGATCTGCTGGACGATGGTAAATACCTGGCTACATACTATTGGGAAGGTAACCCGGTGATATGGGACCTTACTAAAGCGAGAATTGCAGCATTGCTGAGATCAGGCTCTTCTTCAGAGGTAAGTTACCATCCCAGGCAGCCATATGTACTTGTTTCGGGATTCGATGGGATTGCAGAGTTTAACTATAAAACCGGTGAGTTGCTATGGCAAATTAATGATGATAATTACCATAAAGGCTATTACTCGCCAGACGGAAAAAGAATTGTTCTTACTGAAAGCAAAAAAGTGACGGTAATTAGTTCATCGGGAAAGAAAAAATTATGGGAATATGCAAGTGAGGTGATTACGGTGCATCAATCTCCTGATAGCAAAAGAATTTCAATTGAATCGCCCCTGGATAATTATGTTCTTGATGCGATCACCGGTAAGACCATCAACCGTTTTTATTCAGTGGCGGACTGCAGTGACTGTTATTATACCGATCTGCGTTTTTCTCCGGACAGCAAGGTAATTATCCGCAGCGTTATCCGTTATTATTCAGGTGTTCCTACGCATATATATTACCAGTCACTTGATGCAGCGACCGGCAAACGCCTGTACCGTTTTAATGCAAACAGTTTTTTTATTGATAAAAAAATAATAACGGCATTTGTTTCAGCAACAGAAGCAAAACAGCTAGACCTGTTCACAGGAAAGGAACTGAAAAGCATCCCTCTTAACCTGGTGGGCAGTATCCAGGAATTTTCTGAAGACCTGAAGCATTATTGTACCAATGATGAGAATTTTATCACGGTCAGGAAAACTGCCACCGGTGAAATAGTCAAAAAATTCACCGCAGAGAAAAACTCAGTCTTATTGGATATTGATTTTAAACGTGACATCCTGCTTTTAGGCAATATGGGTGCCTTATCGGTCGTCGACATGAAACGCTCAAAGCCTATTGTTACACTGGCTGCTTTAGACAGTACGGATGAATTGGTGATAGTGCCGGAAGGTTATTATAAGATCACCCCGGCAGCAGCAAGGTTACTCCATTATGTTACGGACAATTATGACGTGATCACCTTTGACCAGCTGGACATTAAATATAATAGACCTGACAAAGTGTTGAATGCGGTGGGGAGTACAGACTCCCTGGTGATAGAAGGTTATAAAAGGGCTTACCTTAAACGAGTGTCTAAGCTGAAGATAGATACTGCACAATTCATTAATAGCTATCTCACACCATCATGTGACATCTATAACAGAAGTAGCATCCCTTATTTGCAGAATAACAGGACAATTGAACTTCATATAAGGGCAACAGATTCTTTTGGAGGAATGCAGCGATTTAATGTATGGGTAAATGACACCCGGATTTTTGGAGAACAAGGTATCAGCATCAGTAGCCAGCGGTCCCGGGTATTCGATACAATAATACCCGTAACACTCTCTTCCGGCGAAAACAGGATCGAAGCATCGGTTACCAACGTGAATGGAATGGAAAGTTTCCGTAAACCCTTATTTGTGAAGTACACGCCGGCCATTCCCACGAAAGAGAAACAATATTACATCGGTATCGGCATCAACCAGTTTGCCGATCCTGCACATAACCTGCAATGGAGTGTGAATGATATTCAGAAACTGGCTGTAAAGCTGAAGGAGAAATATCCGGATATCATCATTGACACTTTATTTGATGCATCGGTTACAAAAGAAAACATTCTTGTATTAAGACAAAAGCTGTTACAACTGGATGTCGACGATAAAGTTGTCATCAGTTATTCCGGTCATGGCGTATTGAGCAAAGAGATGGATTATTACCTCAGTACTTATAACATGAACTTCAAGGATCCAGCTCAGGGTGGCCTGGCTTACGATGAACTGGAAAAACTGATCGATGGAATTGGGCCCCGAAAAAAACTGGTGCTGATAGATGCATGTCATAGTGGTGAAGTAGATAAAGAAGAGATAGAAAAAATAGATGCTGCAACAAAAATATTAGACAGCCTGGGCACAAAGAAAGATACTGCTAACCGCAGCAGTATTGTTATACGAAAAACAAAGTTGGGCATGCACAACAGCTTTGAACTGATGCAAAGCCTGTTTATGAATGTTAGCAGGGGAAGCGGCGCTACTGTAATATCTGCTGCTGGCGGAATGCAGTATGCACAGGAAAGAGGAGAGTTGCAGAGTGGCGTTTTTACTTACAGTATCATCGATGCGTTCAATCGGAATGCTACACTGACGGTATCGCAATTAAAAAAGATCGTAGGTGAAAGTGTGATAAAGCTTACCAACGGGCTGCAAAAGCCCACCAGTCGTAATGAGACGAATAGTTATGATTGGGTGGTATGGTGATTTTTCTATTGGTTGGTGTCATGCTAACCAGAACTTAACACCCCGGTTGATCTGCTCGCCCATTGTTGGCCTTGTGAGGTAACTCGCCCATGTTGGTTTGTGATCAACAACAACTGGCAACATTATAGATCGTCGTATCAAAATGATTGTTGGTGACAACACCAACAAAGGCTGAAAATTATGCTATCACCTTGAGTTTGTCACACTGAGGTTCTCGAAGTGGGTTTAATAGTATAAAAGTTATTTCTCGGTAGACTATGCTTCGAGGCCTTCAGATGGCATCTCCTTCAAAGTCACAGAATAATATTACTACCTGCTCAAGGCCTCTTCAATATCCTTTCGCATCGGCCCGTATTGCCTGATGGCTTCCAGCACCTGCTCATGTGTTTTGTCTGGGAACTTTTGATGTACATACTCCACTTCGGAAGAGTCGTTAATATCTACACGGATGTCGTCTTGCTTACCGGTGTTCTGTTTATCGTCTGCCATAAAATTTCATTTAACTAACAAGCCACCAAAACAATACCAAGGTAAGCATAGCATCCCAATATGTGGTGGGCATTGTGTTGTAAGCTCCCCCAAAAATAGTACGGTTATCACCCTATGATAACACTACCATCAGTCGGTAGTCAAAGCACCATCACCCATAGATCGAAGCATCATCACCCATAGGTCACCCATACATTAAGCATCAAAACCTGCCCAAACAGGTAAAATCCATCCCAAACCCTCCCAATTCAGTACAATTAGGTACAACGAGGTATAACACGGTATAACACGGTATAACACGGTATAACACGGTACAATACGGTACAGTAAGGTATAATCAGGTATAATTTCAACAGTACAACAACCTGTCAGGTTAGGATGATAGCAGCACTGCTGGCATCAATTTGCAACAATGAAAAGCTAAACCTGGCAGGTTATTTCTATCAAGAGAAAAAGTTAGTAATAAAAAGTAAAAAAGAATTTAGGCTAAAGCCTTGTTCGTACTTTAGCATGTATCAATATCTCTTTACCATGGAAAGCCTGCATCTTTATAAATATATCCTGCTGATTTTTACGCTTATTATTGTTGCTTGTAATTCTGCCAGGCATGTATCAAAAGCAAATACAAACATTACCATTATACCCCGAAGCGGATGGAACGCAGCAGCACCGAAACCTTATAAACAACACATACCTGTTAGAATAACAGTGCATCATGAAGGAACAACCTTACTGTCAACAGCAGATGCTGCAAAAAAGATCTACAATATACAGAAATGGGGTATGGGGCCAGACCGTAACTGGGCCGATATTCCGTATCATTTTCTGATAGCACCAGACGGTACGATTTACAAGGGAAGAGATGTGAACACTGTAGGTGAAACCAATACAGAATATGATCCTTCGGGTCACTTACTCATCTGCTGCCTGGGCAACCTCGACGAACAGGAAGTGCCTGCTCCGCAATTGAATTCACTGGTAGGCCTTATTGCCTTTGCAGCTAAAACGTACCATATACCTGCCGAAACACTTTCAACGCATAAAGACAATTCCAAACAAACCACTTGTCCTGGTAAGAATTTATACCAGTATTTCCAAAATGGGTATATTAAGACAGCAGTAAACAAATTATTACAATAAGACCCGGTAGTTATTGATTATGTTTTTTAAAGTTTCTATGCCTGTACTGATATTGTTTATCCTCATCTTCGTGATCTCGCAACCCCTGGCTGCCCAGGAACCAAGATTAATGATACCTGTAGGTCATCCACAGGGTGTAACGAGTGCAGTTTTTAGTCCTGATGGCAAACTCGTTTCATCTAAATCATATAATGATAAGAATACTAAGATCTGGGATGTGCGTACCGGTAAACTACTGTATAACCTTGCCGGCAACATTTTATTTCTTGACGATGATTCTTCTATCGTAGTGAAGTTGCCGGGTACCCATCATGCACTCATGAATGTGTTTACCGGCAAGATCATCAGAACAATCGCTGCTGATTCTTTTCCTTCAGATTTCAGCTGGCTTTATATTCCAAAAACAACATACTTCGTTACCTATGGTTCAAGAGAATTACAGTTATGGGATAATAACGCACAATTAAGAACATCTGTTAGTTTCAACGATTCTATCAGTCTTGTGAGTTCTACAGAAAATGATAGTGTATTGCTGGTAGAAACAGGATCATCATCAAAAGACCTGTATGCTTACAACTTCCGGTCTGGCAATAAACGACTGCTTGTTTCGCAAAAACAATTCAGGGTATTTGCTTCACCAAAATATTTTACCGTTGTATCTGATGATGGAAATGCCGCCATCTACAGTATGAGATCATTCAATAAACTGCGTTCCTTTCGCATTCGTAAAAATGATTTTAGCTATATACAATCAGGAAGCCTTTCTGATAAAGGAGATAAACTTTTGTTATCCTATACCGATAGTGCATTAACCATGTACAACACTATCACCGGTAAAATATTAGAAGATGTTGTTTTTGAACGCAAAGTATTGAACGTTGCATTCGTTAACAACGATGCACAATACATTACCTATGATGAATATACCTGGGCAGATCTTTTCAATGTTAGTACCGGTAAACATTTGTATGCATTTGACAGTGATACGGCAGCATTAATATTACGTAATGTAGAACCTTTCATAGAACGTACCCCGGATCGTAAACATGTGATGATGGTATTTGCTGATAATACGATCAGGCTATGGAAACTTGGTAAGCTACCTGAACAGGTGCAAACATTTTCCGGTAAAACCATTGGTTTAGGAACGGCAGCAACCTCAACCGTTACACCGCATCTCGCTGTTGGTAACCAGGCAGGAGAAATAAAAGTGTACAATCTAAATAGTGGTAAAACCGATCTTGTTATCAATACACAAACAGGAAGAGATATTATAGATGTGCTTTTTAGTAAGGATGGCAAATTTTTAATTGCTTCTGTTGATTCTGTGTGTAAGATATGGAGCTTTCCTGAGGGTAAATTATTACAAACGCTTACGGGAAGCCATTGGTTAACGAAAGTTGCTATTTCAGAAAACGGTAAATACATTATCACATCTGCAGGAAGCCTGGAAACATCCGGTAAGATTCCATTAAATGATACGATAATAAAAGTATGGGATTGGAAACAAGGAAGGATTGTAAATGGATTTCCTAATAAACCTGAGTATACATGGATGACAGGAACATTTGCAGGTAATGGTGCATCATCGATTGTTTGTAATAATCCCGGGGACAGCACAGTATTCCTGCTGAATAATGATGGAACAAAAGAATGGACATATAAATCTGGTGAATGGCTTTTTACATCAGAGATATTAAACCAATTCAGTCTTATAGGTGTAAGAACTTCTGCTTCCATTGAACTGATCAGCGCTGCAACAGGTGTACTGGTTAAGCGTTTTGATTTTGTTAATGGTACCGGTACAGGATTTTTCCAGTTGAGTAGGGATGGGAAACTATTGGTGACCGGTGATTCGAATGGGTTATTACAACTGTGGGATGTTGCTTCCGGGAATATTGTGAAAGAAGTGAAAGCGCATCAATCCGGCATACGGCCACAACTGATCAATGATACGTTGCTGTTAACGCCATCTGAAGATGGAACTATCCAGGCCTGGCATTTTCCATCATTAGAAAAAGCATACAGTATTATTCCCATGCATAATAACGAAAGTCTTGTTACAGAACCATCAGGTTTTTACTTTAGTACGAAGAATGCAGCGAAAGATCTGCATTATGTAACAAGTGATCTTAACATCATCACCTTTGAACAATTAGATGCAAAATACAACCGGCCAGATAAGGTGTTGGAAAAGATCAATCCTGCAGATACGGTTCTCATCAATAGTTATCGAAAAGCTTATGAGAAAAGGATAAAGAAGTTAGGTCTTCCTGTTGAGGCAAACATTATAAATGCCTCCGTTCCGGTCACCACTATACCTAACAGTAACAAAATTCCGGTAGAGCAAAACATTAATGGGTTAACACTTTCTATAAAAGCAAAAGATAGTACCAGTCAACTGAGTAGCTTTAATATTTGGGTGAATGAAGTTCCAATGTATGGTATCAAGGGTATAAACATCAGTCATACCAACAGGCATACATTCGACACCATTATTACTATTACTTTATCACAAGGCATCAACAGCATAGAAACTTCTGTTACCAATAAACAGGGTATTGAAAGTTATCGTCGTGCATTAACAGTAAAATATAAGCCTGTTAAGAAAATAGCAGACAAACTACATTACATTGGCATTGGCATCAATCATTTTAAACAACATGGTCATGATCTACGCTGGAGTGTGAATGATATAAAGCAGCTTGCTAAAAAGTTGAAAGAAAAATATCCATCCATTATTGTTGATACTTTATTGGATGCTTCAGTTACCAAAGAAAACATCCTTGCATTGAAACAAAAGCTGCAACGATTGAGTGTATATGACAAAGTGATTGTTTCTTACTCCGGCCATGGTGTGTTGAGTAAAGACCTTGATTATTTTCTCAGTACTTATAACATTGACTTTAATAAACCAGAAGCAAATGGACTTGCTTACGATGACCTGGAAAGCTTGCTGGATGGTATAAAACCACGGAAGAAGTTGATGTTGATAGATGCCTGCCATAGTGGTGAGGTTGATAAGGAGGAGATAGAACGTGTTGAAGCTTCTACTAAGGCTTTAGATAGTCTTGGTACTTTGAGTGACACTACCAACAGAAGTTCGATCACTGTAAAAAAGAAACTTGGTATGACCAATAGTTTTGAATTAATGCAAAGCCTTTTTGCCGATGTTAGCCGAGGTACAGGTGCAACCATTATCTCTGCTGCAGGAGGTATGCAGTATGCACAGGAGAGAGGAGAGCTGCAGGGTGGCGTGTTTACATACAGTATCATTGACGCTTTTAATAATAACAATACACTTACTGTATCTCAACTGAAGCGAATAGTAAGCGATAGTGTAATACAACTCACAAACGGTTTACAAAGACCAACGAGCAGATCAGAAACAAATATGTTTGATTGGGTGATCTGGTAAAAGCAGGAAAAGGGGTTGATCAATGTCTGCATTGTTAGTTTATTAACTCGCTCTCCACAATCAAATATTATCATTTTGTGTTAAGCTGTAACTAACATAGCTTACATACTTCACACTTACTAACCAAAACAACCAACATGAAACTTACAGGTAAATTATGGATGGTAACATTTGTTGCCATCTTTTTTGTGGCTTGCCGTAAAGAAACTATCAGTACCGTAACAAGTTTGCCCGATGGGAATGAACTGTTAGGGCGCAACTTAACCAATGGTGGTATTGCAGAAGATTTTGAGACCGGAAGTAAAACAGCTTATGCCATCGCCAATGTAACATTGGGTACCGGATCATGGAGTCTTGATGAAGCACTTATCGGTAACACTACATCCGATCGCAAAGTTGGTGTAGCATCAGCCCGTATTCGTAATACCGGTAAGGTACAGATGAACTTCAACTATGCCAACGGTGCTTCAACTGTAACGGTAAGTCATGCTAAATATGGTACTGATGCAAACAGTACCTGGGAACTCTGGATGAGTACCAACAGCGGAAGTAGCTGGACAAAAGTGGGAAGTACTATCACTACATCATCCACTACTTTATCTGTTGCCACTTTTACCGTTAACGTTTCAGGTAATGTTCGGTTCTCAGTAAGAAAAACAGGTGGAAGCACTAATCGGATTAATATTGATGAGATCACTATCAATCCTTACTCAACAGGTGGTGGAACTTTGCCGGGAGATAACGATCACATGTTGATGGGTAATCCCAGTGGTGCTGTGGCAGATGCTATAAACTATCCCAACAATTATTTTATGAACAAAACCTACTATGCTATGAGCTATAGCAGGGACAGGGGTACACCGAACTGGGTGAGCTGGCATATTTCAACAGCCGACCTTGGCAGTGCAGCAAGGCAGGATGATTTTCGTGCAGATGCAAGTCTTCCCTCAGGATGGTACAGACCAGGTTCTACTTCGTATAGCGGAAGCGGATTCGACAGGGGACATAATTGTCCTTCGGCAGACCGTACATTAACTACTACAGCCAATTCATCAACATTCCTGATGAGTAATATGATTCCTCAGGCACCGCAGAATAATCAGCAAACATGGAATAACATGGAAAGTTATATCCGTAGCCTTGTTACTGCAGGTAACGAAGTATATATTATTATGGGAAGTTATGGTGTTGGAGGTACAGGCAGTGCAGGTACAAAAAGTACAATAGATGCAGGAAGGATCACTGTGCCTAACCGTGTATGGAAAGTGGTGGTGGTTATTCCGAATGGTAATAATGATCTTAGCCGTGTTACTACCTCAACAAGAGTGATCGCTGTAAACACACCAAATATCAATACTACCAGCAGCGATTGGAAAACCTATCGTACATCAGTAGATGCGATTGAATCAGCTACAGGCTATAACCTTTTATCAAACCTTTCATCTACGGTGCAAAGTGCAATTGAATCAGTGATAGATAACCAATGATGAAGTGTTTTCATTTAAAAAGCAAGCCTCTCCATTTGTGGGAGGCTTTATTATGTCAACAAGGTCTGCAAGATTTTGTAACTGTTTTATTATGAATGGCGTTGAAAAAACATCAACCTTGTTGTTTACACCAATAAAGCAGGATATTTTGTATTCTTTGTAGACAGTAACCTGAATTAGATCATCAATCCCTAAGAACCGGGTGATGAAGGTTAAGTTGAGGTGATAAACTGCAGACGAAACTTAAATGCCTTTTCATCACATAATACCGGTTACCTGTCACATTCATACAAATCTGTTTTAGCAGCACATTAGTTTCGTGTCTTAATCTTTTGTATGAAAACATATAGTATAATCTGGGTATTATTATTAGCCTTCAGTGCATGTAATTCCGGCGATGAAACCAATACATCATCATTACCACCAATGGCTTTCGATAAAGCTTTGTGGAGTGTAAAGGATAAGGAAGGTAAACAGTATGTGCACCGCAGCAGAATGATCAATGATTTGCTTACCAATTATAAATGGGCCGGCGTTACAAAAGATTCTGTAATAATGATGCTGGGGCAGCCATCTGATATTGCCGAGAATAGTTTGTTTTATACTTATGAGAGCAGGCCGATGCTATTAGGAACTGCAATCGAATCTGTCGTGTTTCCGCTTTCGGCCGATGGTAACACTGTAACAACAGCAAGATTGAGTGGTGGCGGATTTGACTGAATCAGTTCTCACAGGCAGATGATACCATTCTATGCATATCCTCTCCATGTTAACAATCTATGATCTGTTTATAATCACCTTAGCATTGAAATCTTTACAGGCTACTTCAATGTCTTTGCCCGTTAGCACGGCAGATAGTATAATATCAGTAGCATTCACTTTACCATGAGTGATATTCCTCTTTTTTAGAAAAGCTTTCAACTCTGCAGATGTTTCAAACTGTAATTGTGAAGCATTCATTCTTGTAATGATCCTTTTCCTATAATTCTACTATTCGTGTAATTCGTGATTATATAATTCGTGTTTCTAAAACTTATTCTTCCACATCATACTCTCTATCGGTCTGTCTGGCTGACCACTATATTTCGCATTTTTCTTTTGATTGTAAGCCACTTCAATCTCTCCATCAACCGGAAAATAAATAAGCTGTCCAACAGGCATTCCACGATATACTTTCACAGGTTGTTTAACCGAAATTTCCAATGTCCAGTGTCCACAAAAACCAACATCACCTTTACCTGCTGTTGCATGTATATCAATACCCAATCTACCCGTAGAAGATTTGCCCTCTAAAAAAGGTACATGAGCATGTGTTTCGGTGTATTCCTCGGTAACACCCAAATAAAATATATGCGGATACAACACAAATCCATCTTCCGGAATCTCGAAATATTCTATCTCGTTATGCTTTTTTGCATCCAGTATATGTTCACGATAGGTGGCAAGATGTTTTCCCAGATGAACATCATAACTGTTACTGCCAAGACATTCTCTCGTATATGGTTTAAGTACAATTGTTCCTTTGTTAATCTCTTCCAGAATACGGCTGTCAGATAGTATCATGATCTCTGATTTGAATAATTTTTATTGATCCGGCTTAAGTTTTGTCATGGCATCGTCAGTTGCGTCGCACTCTTGTACTGAAAAGCAATTGGCAACCTGTTACACCTTACCTTTGCACCCCTTCCAGAATTTGGCAGGCAAGCGGCATAATTGCTGCAATATAAAATGGTTATCGTAACTCTTAAAACGTAATTCCGTATGCCTCTGTTTTATCAACAAGATATCAACGAGAGTACAAAGTTGGGCATCTGGAAAATAGAAGAACCTGAACAGTTTTTTCTTGATATAGTGCCTTTACAAAGAAGTATCACTCATCCTAATAAAAGATTACAACATCTTGCCGGCAGGTATTTGCTCAAACATTTGTTTGATGATTTTCCTTATCGTGAAATTCAGATTGCCAGTACCCGCAAGCCATTTTTGCCGGATGAACAATATCATTTTTCTATTTCGCATTGTGGTGAATTTGCTGCAGCCATTGTAAGCAGGCACGAAAGAGTAGGAATTGACATTGAAATACCTACCGAAAAAGTATTCAGGATACTTCATAAGTTTCTGCACAAAGAAGAAATGATGCAATTCAAATTAGCATCAAGCCAGGTAGTTTTATTAGATGAACAGCTGGGTGATTTTGAATTGGAAGATACCGATGCAAAACTGCCAACATTGTTATGGTCTGTTAAAGAATCAATTTTCAAATGGTGGGGTTGGGGAGAAGTAGATTTCAGCGATGCAATGAGATTATCTGCATTCGATC
Organism: Bacteroidota bacterium; assembly: GCA_023386555.1. Classification (GTDB taxonomy): domain Bacteria; phylum Bacteroidota; class Bacteroidia; order Chitinophagales; family Chitinophagaceae; genus JAEZDC01. The sequence goes on from JAEWJK010000004.1 coordinate 122,955, forward strand.
CGAAAGATTCAGGAAGCCTTACAGCCATGTTCATTAAAAATGAAATTGAAATTCCGTTACGAGTTCAATACAGGCAATGGGAGAATCTTTTGCTCACCTGGACAGCCACAGAACCAGATGTAATTAAAAGGGTTGACTAAATAAAAAGTGTGAGAGTAAACCCTCACACTTTTTTTGAATCAGTATCTTCCCCTGTCTTTTTCTTCTCATCGTAGTTTGACCTCTTAACCATAAAGCGGTTGTAGCTATTCCAGTGTAAAACTGTCCATATCATTATCGCCTTCAAGTAACGGAATATTACCTACAGAAGCACCTGCAATACCTTTTATTGAACCATACATGCCAGATGTGCTGAGGAGTACTTTGTCAAGTTGCTTTTCCCTTTCCTTCCACATTTTTTCCATCTGTAATCTTTCCCTGGTGATGGAGTTTTTTAAGGCTACAAATCCTTCTACAATAGATTCTATTTGTTGCCTGAACTCAACCCCCGTCAAATAAGAATAGAGTAACTGCATTTTTTCGCCTTTGTTCTCCTCACTCTTTTTGGCTTCTGCTACACGAATAATTGCATTTCGCAAAGCTGAGGTCAGCGCCACCACTTCTTTGAAGGAACATATCCAAACACCATCTTTTTCTCCAAAGCAGTTCATATCTTTTGGAAACACCTGCGACACAAGAATAGCCAGTTCTGCCTGTGTATTTCGCATATCAGTTTTCAATTTATCAACCCATGTGTTGCTCCAGGCTTTGGTTCTTTTACTTTCAAAGATGATCTTGCCACAATCCTCACCTTTATGATTTCTTATGGTGAGAATGCAATCTGCACCTTCAACACCTTTACCAACTTCTTCAATAGAATCGTAAGGAAAATTTTCTTTCAATAAATATTCCAGCATTAATTCCTGCACCTCACCTTGTAACTGCATGCTGCCTTGTTCAGCTTTACGCCTCATTTCTTCAGCAAGTTTCTTTTGATCTTCCAGTTGCTTTTCTTTCTCGGCTAAACGTAGCTTGAATTCAGATTCAATCTGCTCAAGTTTTTGCTTTTCAATCTCCCTTATTTCCAACGAAAGTTTTTCTCTCTCTTCATTCAGTCTTCTTTTGATGCTCAATTCTAATTCCTGTTCTTTCGCTTTTAGATCCTGTTCCTTTTGTAAGAACTGCATTTCTTTTTCCCTTGCCAATCTTAGCTTCTCTTCATTATCCTTATTGCTTTGTTGAAGTATGTTTAGCTGATTTTCAAAATCTGAAGCCAGCGTTTTACGAATAGACTCTTCCAGTTCACTGTTCTTTTTCTTCAATTCATCCTGCAATTTTTTCTGAAAGAGTTCTTCTTGTTTCGAGGCTTCCTTTTTATTTTCCTCCTCCATTTGCCTGATCTTCAGCTCAGCATTTTTCTTATAATCAAGCATCTGCTGCCTCAATTCCTGTTTCTGTTTTTCGATCTCCGTTTTTAGTTCATCGTTCAGTGCATCTTCTAATGGAAATTCGAAACTGCAACTTGGACATTTTATCTGTGTGGCCATACTTATGATTTGCTGTTCAATATTACAAAACAATGCTCAAATATTTAGTAATATATGCATTGCCAGTCCTTCACTTTAAGAATGAATAGCCAAAACATTACTGGAAATAAAATATTCTGTCATTTGCAAAATCCTTTAACACATCCCACCAATTGTAAAAAGCAATTTCCGTTCATCCCATTCATTTAATTAGTTGATTTAAACATGCAGACTTTTACGATGCATTTCGTAAACCGACAACAATCACAACTCATGCACCTGAAAACCGCAGCCAAACATTATTGCACTATTGCAATTATGCTATTAAGCCTATCAACTTTCGCCCAGCCAAAAAAAGAAATTACCGGTATTGTAAAAGATAGCTCACATGCTTTATCTTATGCCACAGTTAGTTTGTATAAAGCTAACCAGTTACAGCAACCAATAAAGAATGCTTTTACGAATGATAAAGGAGTATTTAGGTTTACAAATGTTGATACTGGTAGTTATACTGTCATAATTCTTTTTACAGGTTTTGAAGAAAAGCAACAGAATGTTGTTGTGGCTACGGACAATATAGATTTGGGAACACTCGAACTAAAATCATCAGGTGGAAACTTACAAGGTGTTACTGTAACATCCAGGAAGCCGTTAATTGATCAAACCGACGATAAGATTATTTACAATGTAGAGAATGATCCTGCAACAAAAACAGAAACTGCTATCGACATACTTCGCAAAACACCTTTTGTAAGTGTAGATGGAGAGAATAATGTACAGGTGAACGGACAGAGCAATTTTAAAGTATTGCTGAATGGAAAAGAGACAGCCATGTTTGCCCAGAATGTAAAAGAAGCGTTGAAAGGATTTCCGGGATCGCTTATAACGAAGATAGAGGTGATCACATCACCCGGTGCAAAATATGATGGTGAAGGAATAGGTGGTATCATTAACATCATCACTAAAAAGAAAGTAAAAGGTTATAATGGTTCTATCAATACTTATGCAAGCACCAACCGGTTTGCTAATATTAATGCCAACCTGAGTGCAAAGATTGGTAGAATGGGTGCTACTGTTTATTATGGTGCAGGAAGTAATTTTAATATGCCAGGTAAAAGCAGAACAGAAACGACTCCATTAATTCCATCTTTGTTTACTAAAAGAACCTTAGCAGGAGATAGGAGACAAAGCAATTTCTGGAATTTTGGTAATGGTGAACTAAGTTTCGAGATTGATTCATTAAATACTTTAAGTGCTTATGGAAATGTAAGTGGCGGATGGAATGAATCGCTCCTAAACCAGGTTGTTATCACTGAGTTTGGATCTAATCCTTCATCTGTCAGTTATTTTGATCTGAGTAGCAGGAATGAATATCCAACTACCAGCATCGGCACAGATTATATCAAAAAATTCAAAGGAAATGCAGAAAGAGAATTCAGTATTCGGTTGAATAGTGAGTTTGGTAACAGCAATCAATTCAGTAATAGTTTCCAGGATAATCCAACAACAGACAGGTATATAAGTAATCAAAGTGTTGCAAAAAACAGGCAATACACTGTTCAATCAGACTATATACAGCCTTTCAAGAATAACCAAAAAATTGAATCAGGTTTGAAAGCCATTATCAGACGGGCAAGTTCTGATTTTAATAGTCGTATAAAGTATGATATGTCTGAAGATTTTAAATTGAATCCATCAAACACAGATAATTTCAATTATAATCAGGATGTATATAGTATTTATTCAACTTATAGTTTTAAAGTAAAGAAAACAACTTTCAGAATTGGTGCAAGAGCAGAACACACCATTGTTGACGGTAATTTTTCCAGCACCTCAACTAAAGTAAAACAAGAGTATACTACTTTATTGCCAAGCCTGCAAGCTAGTTTTAAATTAAGTTCAAGTACCAATATGGTTTTGAATTACGGAAAGAGATTACAAAGACCTTTTATCTGGAACCTGAATCCTTTTGTAAATAATAATGATTCCTTATTTATCACTTATGGTAATCCGAATCTTGATCCGCAAACAATTCACACCGTTTCAGCACAGGCAAGAATAAATAAAGGCGGAAATTTTGCAGGCCTCACTTTGGCTGCAAGTTATAGTGATGATATGATCGTTCAGTATGCAAGTTTTAATCCTGCAACAGGTGTTACAAGCACTACCAGTGAAAACCTTGGAAAAGAATTACAGCTCAATTTGTCAATGAATGTTACTTTAAAACCTACAACCAGTTGGACTTTATCCTTACATGGTAATCTTCGTTACAATAATGTAGAGAATAAAGCAATTCCCGGCCAGGAGAATAGTGGAATTGGTGGTAATGCAAACATGAACACTAATTACTCTCTTAGCAAAAGATTTAATATTAGTGCTTATGCAGGTTTCTGGAGAGCACCGGTTACCATCCAGTTTAAATATCCTTTGAATCATTGGTATGGAATCAACTTCGGGTATAAAATGTTCAATGAAAAATTGAATGTGTCTGCAGGAGTGAATAATTTCTTATGGAAAACATTTGATTGGAAGATGACCATGATCGATCCTAATTTCAGAACAGAAACTACCAGTACATTTCCATTTCGTGGACTTGCTTTATCAGTTGGATGGAACTTTGGAAAGTTAACCGAGAATGTTTCGAAGAAGAAAGGTGTAACGAATGATGACCTGGTTGGCAACGGCAATTAATCTATGATATCAACTTTAAAAGCTTCAGTTAATCAGCTGAGGCTTTTTTATTTCTGTACCATCTCATTGGCCGCAGATATTTCGGACCTTTCTTCGTCATAAATCTTGCAGGTACCTGTGTCCATTTTCCATTTCCACTTTTCCAAACCATAAAATGAAGATGCGGCATTGCTGAATAACCTGTTTTACCACTGATGCCAATTGGTTGTCCGGTAACAACTGTATCTCCAAGGTTTACCAGCACACCATCTTTTTGCAAGTGCCAATAGCCAGCTCTTGTTCCATCATCATGTTGAATAACGATAAGGTTTGCATATTGGCGGTATTTACGATTCCATCCACCTTTATCATTCTTTTCTTCCATTCTTATCACAACACCACCTCTTGCAGCATAAATGGTGGTGCCTTTCTTCATTTTAAAATCCAATGCTGCACGGTTTTTATGAGAAAAATTACTGAAATATCCTTGTATCAACAGGTGAGAGGTTCCTTCTTTATATGGCAAGGCATAAACCCAACTGGTGTCATCTTTAATTTTCCCTTTCTGTAATAATCTTGCAGTCTTACGTTGTGGATCCTTACTCACAGAACATGCAGAAAATACAACCAGTAAAATGATTGCAGCAACAACTCCTTTCATCTGGAATAGTAACAAATTAATTACGTGAAGAATCAGGCTGAGGCTTCAAAACCTGGTATTCGTTCTTCTTTTCTTCTACCGTATTTTTTGCTGGTGAAGAATTTAAAGGAGCACCTACACTAATATCACATCTGTGTCCTGGCTGACCATGAGGTGGATTCATTCCTGGAGCAGTAGTGGTTGTATTGGTAGTAGTCTGAGTTGTAGAAGGTTTTATTGTTATATTTTGAGGAGTACTGTTGGTTGCAGGCTGAGTTTTAGCTGGTGTTGAATTTAGCGGAGCACCAACAGCCAGATCACATCTATGTCCGGGCTGACCATGTGGTGGATTCATTCCTGCTGGAGTTGTTTGAGTTGGTGTAGCAACAGCAGTACTTGTTATTACCGGATTATTATTTACTGAAGTTGGATTAGGATTTAATATCGGAGCAGGACTGGAAGTTTGGCTTGGCTGAACCATACTATTAGTTGCATTGGATGGCTTACTTACTTGCTTATCAAGATTTGCATCAAATTCATCAGAACTGTTACATGCAATAAACGTAGTTGTAGCCAGTAAGGCAATCATCAGTTTTTTCATCTAACAAAGAAAGCATTTTATTGATGCGAAAAAAGGGTAAGCTTAAATTCCAATCGTATTTTAACTTTTACCAGCGTTTTAAAAAGCAATATGCCTGTTTATTTGAATACATCAAATCCTACCGTTCATCCATTTATTGTGAAAAAAATTGCAGGAAAAGCTCAAATCAACGAAAGCTATCGTAATTTAACTTCATCATTAAAACGATTACCATGAAACAAAAATTTTTACTCCTCTCAGCAGTTGGTTTTTGTGTTGTTACGGCAGAAGCTCAAATTAAAGCCTATGCCATTACCGGCTCCCAAAAAGGAAGTTCTTCCTGGTCAGAAGTTCGATTGGTTGACGCCTTAACAGGTGATGAATTAAAAACAATCTATCAAAAAACACAGGAGATTGAAAGATTAAATGCCAGGACAGGAAAACCAATTGAAAAGAAAGATTTAGCAATTTCCGGAACTGGTACTACTGCACCCAAAGATGATATAACAGTGATCAGGCATAATGATGATAATAAAACCGTCATCATCAGAAGGGCAACATCACGTACACCACAAATACAAACAGATGCACCTTTTGCCACATCCTCTGCAGCCTTGGCGTATGATAAAAAGCACGACAGGCTTTACTATACACCAATGGGTATTAACGAGCTGCGGTATATTGATATGAAATCAAAAACCACCAAGGTATATTACTTCGAAGGAGAGGCATTCGGTGCTCTGAAACATAGGGGAGATGTACAAAACCAGATTACAAGAATGGTAATAGGTGCTGATGGTAAAGGATATGCATTAACCAATAATGCAGACCACCTTATTCAATTTGAGACAGATAAAAAGCCTGAGGTTAAAGATCTTGGTGCTTTGATTGATGATCCTGCCAATGGAAATTACTCAGTACACAGCAGTAGCAATTATGGTGGTGATATGATTGCTGATGCACAGGGAAATTTGTGGCTCATCAGTGCTAATCGTCGTGTGTATAAAATTGATATGAAAACTTTAGTAGCAACATATAAAGGTTCTATTAAAGGATTACCTGCAGGATTTTCTACCAATGGTGCCATTGTTGAAAAGAATGGAGAAGCTTCTGTGATTGTTTGCAGTTCTACCAATACCCAGGGTTATTTCAGGTTTGATCTGAACACTTTGCAAAGCGAAAAAGTAACCACTTCAGAAAAAGTATACAATGCTTCAGATCTTGCAAACGGTAATCTGGCATTCAGCAAAAAGAAGAAAAAAGATGAACCGAAAGAAGTGGTAGAAACACCTACAAAAGATGAAGAATCAGAACCTACCAAGCCAACAACACCTGCAACTGAATTACAGAAAAAAGGCGTTGAAAAAGTTGCTGAAATAGAAGGTACTATTTCTGTTTATCCTAACCCTGTTACAACAGGTGTTACCAGGATTGCTTTCAAAGATCATTTGCCAGGAAGATACCAGGTACAGGTAATGGATATCTCAGGTAAATTACTCAGCACCAAAGCAGTTAACATCAACAATAAATTACAGGTGGAGCAGCTTACATTACCATCTTATATCGCAAAAGGAAATTACATGATCAAAGTGCTCAACCAGGAAAACAAAGTGGTGAGTGCAAATCCAATAATTGTACAATAAAGTATTGAAGTTTTTATATAGCCGGTCAATTACTGACCGGCTTTTTTTATTTGATGATACTTGTCATTGGTGCATTCAACATTGTAAATAACTTAGCAGTAAAAACTTAATGCAACAGTTGAAGCGATCCAGAATAGTTGTTATAGGTGTTGGAGCTGTAGGTGCTACAACAGCTTATACTTTATTGCTCAGGCGAAGAGTAGATGAGTTGGTGTTGATAGATGCCAATAAAAAGAAAGCAATCGGTGATGCATTGGATATGAATCATGGAATGCCTTTTCTTGGTAATACAAAAGTATGGGCAGGAGATTATGAAGATTGTGCTGAAGCAGATATTATTATCATCACTGCAGGTGCTGCACAAAAACCGGGAGAAACGAGGATTGATCTTCTGAAGCGAAATGTGGGCATCTTCGAAAGCATCACAGACGAAGTGCTGAAGTATAATACTGATGGAATTATTCTTATCGCATCTAATCCTGTTGATGTGATGAGTTATTTCACCTGGAAAAAATCAGGCTGGCCTGTTCATAGAATAATCGGCTCAGGAACATTGCTGGATAGTGCAAGGTTTAGGTACCTGATCAGCGAAAAATTGAATATCGATCCCAGGAGTGTACATGCACATATCATTGGTGAGCATGGTGATTCGGAACTGCCTTTATGGAGCCTGGCAAATATTGCTGGAACGGATATTAGTTTATCTGAAGAGGATAGGCAAAACATCTTTGCTCATACACGAGATGCAGCTTACGAGATCATCGAAGCAAAAGGTGCAACCTATTATGCCATTGCCCTTGCATTAGACAGAATTTGTACAGCCATACTTCGTAATGAAGCTGCAGTGTTAAATGTTTCAACTTGCCTTAAAGATTATCATGGAGTTTCAGACGTGTTTCTCGGTGTTCCTTGTGTAATTGACAGAACAGGTGTTAGGGAAGTATTGAAATTGAATATAAATGAAGCGGAAAAGGAATTATTGCATAAGTCTGCAACAAAACTGAAAAGTGTAATTGAATCTATCGCACTATAAGATAAGAAAAGCACAGTGTTATTACTGTGCTTTAATCTTAATAAATCATTGTTTAATCAAACTCAAATCCGAAATTTCCAATTTCTGTATGAGCTGGAACATTCGTAGCAGGAGAACAGTTTTTATTACTTGGTGAAGTGGTTCTTTTAGGCTTCGTAGTGGTAATCCTGGTACTCCGGCCTTGACCAGTAATGGTGATCACTCGTCTGCTTCTATCATTCTTATTAGCTTTTTCACATTCATCTTCAGCATCAGTATAAACATACGTATAGGTTGATGATCCTTTTCCATTTGCTTGTGGTAAAGTACCTATTCTAACAGATGGTGTTTTAATGCCTTTCACCTGCTCTAAGGTTTTGCCGTTAACAACAATATATTGGGCACCTTCATCTAGTGGAAAAAATCCTGCAACCTGGTCATTATAAACGGCCGCTGTTCTTGCTGTATATCTCTGTCTTAAACTATCTGCAGCACTTTTCGCTTTCAGGTTATTAAGTTTACTCTCTAATTTCACAACTTTTCTTTTTTCATTCGCTGCACGAAGTCTGTCTGCTTCTCTATCATTCTCAACAGATATATTCCCATGTCTATAAAATCCTTCAGTGGTTATGGCAGGAGCAAAGCTGTAGAACTGAGGGTAATCAATATCTTTCAAATTCTTAAATACTTCTGCTATTTCCATCTGCATTTTTTTTGCATCAAGTTTCGATATAAAGCCTTTCTTCAAAGCCTCTTCTAATTCTTTTTGCGACTTTTTCAATTCTTCCGCCATACCCTGCAAATTATTATGCGTAAAAAACGTAACGTTTCCACCAAATCTCAAAGTATCCATTGCCATGGTATAATGTTGTGCAAGTCTCAATTGTGCAGGAATATTTTTGAGATTTTTAAGAAGATCTCTATGAACTGTATTTGATAAATTCCTTTCAAGCTCTTTTAGATTTTCAATGGCCATAGGTGCCATAACTCGAGGCAATTGAATTTCACGGTTAGCCGTTCTTAAAACCTTCCTGTTTTTATGTTGTTGCAATTTATTTTCCTGGACTTTCTTTTTTACTGCTTCTTTCAATGGCTCATTTAAAAATGAAAGTGGATTAAAAAGAACATTGTCAACTTTTGTTGCTAATGGCTGTAAAACTACTGCCTGATCTGTTATACCAGGTTTAACTTCCTGTGCTCGTAAACTGGAAGGATCGAACCAGGCAATTGAAGAAAGAATTCCTGTCATTAAAAGTAAAGCCAATAGCTGATGGCGATAATTGAACCTGCTATCTTTCTGATGCACCATTCTTTGAACTCTTGAAAGCAATTCTCCTTTCGTTTTTACGGCATACATTGCCAGTGCAGGAGATTTCTGTAATACAGCAATCCTCAACAATGCTTCTGCATACATCGATGGACTATATTGATATTGCAACACCCAGTCATCACAACTGTTTTCTCTCTCTTTTGAAATTGATTTAGTAATAAGTCTTGTAAAAGGATTGAAGAATAACCCGAGTTCAACTATTGATAAAATAATGTTTAGTATGTAATCATGTCTTTTGATATGAGCCAGTTCATGTAATATCACAGCCTCTAACTGTTGAGGCGTAAGATGATTGATGCTTGCAATAGGAACCAATATTACCGGTTTTAAAAAACCAATGGTTATCGGGCTATGAATAATCTCTGAAAGATAGATCCGAACCTTTTGTTTAATGCCTAACTGACCTGCAACTTTTGTTACAAATAGTTTCCAGTCAACATCTATTTTATGAAGCCCATTTAACCTTACTAACTGGGTGTAACGATAAGCCCTGAACCACCTGATTGTTAAGAAAGCCAATAAAAGCAAATAAGCCACAGATAAATACGGCAATATTTGTTCTGCTTTAATAAAATAACTGAGTAATGAGCCTTTTTCCGAAGCGATAACAAAAGTGTTTTGATCACCTGTCTGCAGGTAAATTGCCTCAGCAACATCTAAAGCCTGGCTACATTGCTGATAATAAAACTGCAGCGTAATAATAAACCAGGCAAAACCTGTAATCTGTGCAGCAACTGCAATTCTATACTTTGTTTCACTGGAGAATTTAATAAGACTTGTAAGCAACACATAAACGATCCACACTAATGCCATTTGCCATAAACTATTGGCAATAGCATAACCCAAAGCCTGTAAAATAGGAGACTGGGAAAGTGACGGCATACATTATTTGTTTTTCAGGTTGTCAAGCATTTTCTGGATCTCATCCAGTTCATCTTTAGAAGGAGAAGCATTACCCAAAGCCTGCATTACTAACTGTGTGGAGCTACCTCCAAACAACGAGTTTACCATTTTACCCACCATTTGCTTTTGTGTACTTTCACGGCTGATGTTTGCCTGGTAAATATGTGTTTTGCTGCTATCATCCCTTTTTACAATACCCTTCTCAAACATGATCTGCATTAACTTAAGGGTAGTGGTATATCCTGAATCTTTGATAGAAGCCAATTCTTCATGCACTTCTCTTACCGTAGCCTGGCCTTTTGTCCAAAGCACCTGCAATATCTCCAGTTCGCTTTCTGTTGGTTTGATTTGTTTATTTCCCATTATTACGATTTGTTTCGTATTGCAAACTACGAACTTTTTAGTTGGTTGCAAAAACTTCATCATATTTTATTACCTCTTAACAATTTTAGGAGATGTTTGATTAGGAACAGCTAAGGACATAATTGGAAGTTTAATGGTGAGATATGGTACAGCTGCCATTGTAATTAAATGGTTTGTCGTAAAATTGCTGCCCAATGTTTGGAACGTACAAGTGAGTGACACAACAAAAGATGCTACAAGGACAGAATTTGGTGTCCCAAATAAATTTACAAATTCAAAACTGTCATATGGATAATGCAATACAGGAAAAAATAAATGTTTGGTTGAATGGTAATTATGATGTTGATACTAAAAATGCGATCAAAAAATTGTCGCCGGAAGAATTAGCCGATTCATTTTATCAAAACCTAGAGTTTGGTACAGGTGGTCTTCGTGGAATTATGGGTGTTGGTACCAATCGTATGAATAAATATACTGTTGGAATGGCTACTCAGGGTTTTGCAAATTATCTGAAGAAAGCTTTAGGTGATAAAGAGATCAAAGTAGCAATAAGTCATGATTGCAGAAACAACAGCAGGTTTTTTGCAGAAACGGTTGCAAATGTTTTTGCAGCTAATGATATAAAAGTTTACCTGTTTGAGGACCTGAGACCAACACCTGAGTTAAGCTTTGCGATAAGATATTTAGGACTGGATGCAGGTGTAATGTGTACAGCCTCTCATAATCCGAAAGAGTATAATGGTTACAAAGCTTATTGGAATGATGGCTCTCAACTTGTACCACCACATGATAAGAATGTAATTACAGAAGTAGAAGCTATTAAAAGTGTTGATGATGTAAAATGGAGTGGAGGAGAGGCTAATATTTCTATTCTTGGTAAAGAGATGGATGATGCTTATTTAAGTATGGTGAAAGGATTGAGTATCTCACCTGAAGCCATTGCTCAACAACATAACCTGAAGATCGTTTATACATCCATCCACGGAACAGGAATTGTTTTAGTGCCGGAGATATTGAAGCGTTATGGTTTTGATAATGTAACCGTGGTAGAAGAACAGGCTACGCCTGATGGGAATTTTCCTACGGTTGTATATCCAAATCCTGAAGAAAGTGAAGCAATGAGTATTGGCTTGAGGAAAGCTGAAGAACTAAATGCAGATATCTTATTAGGAACAGATCCTGATGCTGATAGGGTAGGTATTGGTGTAAAGAATCATAAAGGTGAATGGGTACTGATGAATGGCAACCAAACAGCGGTGCTTGCGTTCACTTATATTATGGAAGCAAGAAAGAATGCAGGACTGGCACAGCCTAATGATATGGTTGTTTCTACGATAGTAACAACAGATATGATAAATGAAGTTGCAAAACAAAATGGTGTAGCCTGTTATAATGTGCTTACAGGGTTTAAATGGATAGCACAAATGATTCGTGATAAAGAAGGGAAGGAAAACTACGTTGTAGGTGGTGAAGAAAGTTTTGGATTGATGATCGGCAACCAGGTGAGAGATAAAGATGCTGTTAGTGCTGTAGCATTGTTATGTGAAATGGCTGCAGTAGAAAAGCAAAACGGCAGAACGCTTTTTGATAAGCTTCTTGAATTGTATGTAAAGTATGGTTACTATCTAGAAAGCCTAATTAGCATAACGAAGAAAGGGATGAATGGACACAAAGAAATTGCTGAGATGATGGAAGGTTACAGGAATAATCCTCCTTCAACTATCAATGGATCAGCTGTGGTTGAGTTGTTGGATTATCAATTGCAAAAAGGTAAGAGTTTAAAAACCGGCCAGGAATGGAGTATTGAATTGCCAAAGAGTAATGTGCTGCAGTTCTTACTGGAAGATGGAAGTAAGATATCTGCAAGACCAAGTGGAACTGAGCCTAAGATCAAATTCTATTTCAGCGTTAATACTAAATTAAACAGCAACGAAGAGTATGAAGCAAAAGAAGCGGAATTGCAGCAGAAGATACAAGGTATTATTGCTGATATGAAGTTAAATTAATCCCTGCTATTACTTAAATTACAGTGGTGTGAGAAAATCTCACACCATTTTTTTAAATTTGAACAAATCGTCGCTATGAATGAGCTAATCTTTATTGTAGAAGAAACTAACGAAGGTGGCTTTATAGCCAAAGCTCTAAATGAATCTATTTTTACTGAAGCTGATAGTTATGAACAATTACGAGAAGCAATAAAAGATGCCGTTAAGTGTCATTTTGATGATGAAAAACAGCGAATTATCCGAATGCATTATGTACGAGAAGAAGTTTTTGCTGCATGAAAAAATTACCTCGGGATGTTAATGCTCATCAACTGATTAAACTCTTAGGTAAGCATTATGGGTATATTGTAAGTAGACAAACAGGAAGTCATGTCAGAATTACAACTTCCATAAATGGTGAGCATCACATTACTATACCTAATCACAATCCAATAAAAACAGGAACGCTTTCTTCAATTTTAAATGCTGTTGCTCTTCATCATCAACTAAGAAAAGATGATTTAATTGATAATATATTTTAATTTAAATTATTAATTCAACCAGCTGTGGAGAACATCTTCACAGCTTTTTTATGTTCACAACCACTGTGAGGCGATAAACAAAAACTAATTTTGCTTATGCGGAAGTTTGAAGATACATACCAGCATAAAGGGTTAAGAAAACAGCTTATTCAAATATTAAGGGATAAAGGAATAACTGACGAGAATGTATTAACTGCCATCAACAATATTCCACGTCATTATTTTCTGGATTCTGCTTTTGATAAAATAGCTTACGAAGACAGGGCTTTCCCTATAGGTGAAGGACAAACAATCTCACAACCTTACACTGTTGCCTATCAAACACAATTATTGAATGTAAAGCCAAACGAAAAAGTGCTTGAAATTGGTACCGGAAGTGTTTACCAGGCTACTGTTTTAGCAGAAGTGGGAGCAAGAGTTTTTACCATTGAGCGTCAGAAGAAGTTATACGATAAACATAAAAGTTTTGTGCTAAGAAACAAATATCCCAACATAAAATTCTTTTATGGTGATGGCTTTGAAGGATTACCAGCTTACGCACCATTTGATAAAGTCATCATCACTGCAGCAGCACCATTTATTCCACCTAAACTGATCGATCAAATGAAGATTGGCGGATTAATGGTGATTCCGGTTGATGAAGATAACGTTCAACGTATGTTACGAATCACTAAAATGCCGGATGGTTCTTTAAAAGAGGAATCATTTGAGCAATTCTCTTTTGTGCCAATGTTGCAGGGTAAAAATGATTAAATAAAAAACCGGAGCTAATTACTCCGGTTTTGTTTTGTTCAGTTGTGTTATATCAGTTGAAGAGTGCGACGCAACGGAAGTTGAATAACTATTCTGTTGTTCACTCCAAAATTACATTCCCATCATTCCACCACCATCATCTTCCTGCCTGTTGTTTCTACGCTTGAACAAGTTCGCATCAAACTTTCCAAATCTCCACTGAAGGTTAAGTCTAAGTACCTGTGGGTCTCTTCTTCTTTCTGTTTCCTGCATGAAGAATGGAGACTCTGAATATGTTCCGAACTTCTGTGTTCTGGCAAAGTCATTCATGCTAAGGTTTGCAGAAATAGTATTACCACCTTTGATCTGCCATTCTTTTCTGACAGCTATGTCAAAGCTGTAACGAGGGAATATATATCCTTGTGCAGTAACCTGGGAACCACCACCGAACATCATTCCACCTCTTCCACCACGGCCACCTTCTTGTGGTAATACGGTCTTAGCGTAATAATCTCCTGATAACTGTATAGAAAATCCTTTTGGTAACCTGATTGCATTATTCACTTTTACAAACCAGCTAGTTCTTTTCTGATTCAATTCTTGTCCCTGGATATTTCCTTTGATCTGAGAATTGAACAGGTTAAGATTTACCGTAAGATCCCAGTTCTTTATAACAGGAACACGATTAGTTAACTCAATACCATAGGTAAAGCTTTGATTGGCATTAGCGTATGTGTTGAAAATAACAGAGTCAGCATTATCTAAAGGACTCTTACCAATATATTGATATCGTGTGATCAGGTCTTCATTGTATTTTGCAAAAACACTTGCGAGAAAGTTTGCTCCTTTCTTATAATTATTGTTGTAAGATACTTCAAATGAATTGGTGAATTCAGGTCTAAGGCCGGCATTACCAACATTTAGGTTCTGTGGATCAGAAAAATCAATGAATGGCATTAACTGAAAGAAGTTTGGACGATTGATTCTTCTTGAATAATTAAATTGAATATCTTCTTTGTCACTTAGCCTGTTAGTGATAAACGCACTAGGAAATAAGCTGATAGGGAACTCAACATTAAAAGTAGAATCCTTTCCAACCAATGTTCCGTTATAGTCAGAACTCTCAGCTCGTAAACCAAGCTGGAAACTCCAGTTTTTCTTCTTCAAGCCATAAGTTGCGTATGCAGCATATACTTTATCGGTGTACTCGTAGTTGTTAGTTAAGCTGGCTAAAGAAATAAAACGTTGTGTGGAATAATCATAGAATGATTGTTCATTGAGATTCTGGAAATCTCTTATCTGAACTCTTGCGCCAAATTCTACTTTTTTATTTTCAGTGATTGGATTGTCGTAATCTGTTTGAATTACAAGATTTGTGGATTTGCCACCACCGACACTGTTTTGTATCAGGTTAGGATATTTAAAAGCCCAGCTATTACCTGGTAGATAGGTACTAGTTAAAAAATTGCCGAGATTTTTGTTTTCACTGCTGTTATAGTTAGCATCTGCAGTCCATTCATGACCTGCTTTTGCAAAATTATGTTTGAAGCTAACTTGAGTACCCCAGTTTTTGAATTCGGCGTTAGTATTTGTAGTTCGTTTACTGAAAGAGAAAGGTGATCCGAATTGTGTAGAATCAATATTCTGATTGTCGATATTCTCGAACTGACCTTTGTTATAGTTTCCGGATAAGGTGAAAGTGTTTCTGTTATCAATAAGGTAATCAAAACCACCACGAATAAATCTCATGGTTCCTTCATTTTCGCCTGCACTATTTTGACTAAAAGCTGATTGTTTATTATCGAAGCTTTGTCGTTCTGTCCATGATGTTGACTTAGATAATCTCTGATTATACATTCCACTCATGAAGAAATTGACTTTTCCTTGTCTCAGGTTAATATCACCTCCTGTGTTTATTTTACCTCGTGAGTCAACGCCAAATCTCAATCCACCATTATAACCAACTCTTTTATTCTTTTTCAATACGATATTAAGTATACCGGCATTACCACCAGAAGCATCAAATCTTGCTGATGGGTTGGTGATCAATTCTACTCTGTCAATAATATCAGCAGGAATTTGTTCAAGTGTTAGTGTAGTAGGTCGTCCATCTATAAACAATTGCGGTGTAGCATTTCTCATGGTAACATTTCCATCGATATCTACACTTAATGAAGGTATTTGCTTCATTACTTCTGTAGCCATTTGACCCTGGCTTACGATATTCCTGTCAACATTAAATACTTTTCTGTCAACCCCCATTTCAAACAACTGTTTTACCGAAGTAACTGTTACCGCCTCCAGATTTCCTTCAACCGGCTCCAACTTAATATTTCCAAGGTCTCGATCTATCATTGCCATGATATTTTGCATACCTCCTTCACCACCTGTTGGTCTGTTAGCTCCACCACGGCCTAAACCAAAATCTATTACCTGTGTAGCTTCCTGGTATCCTATAGCAGAAACTTTTAAAGTTAGTTTTCCCATTACCGGCAACTGATCAAAATCAAAATCACCATTAGGTAAAGTAATAGCAGCTCTTAATGTATAGGGCACCATTTTCTTGGTAGCAGAATCCATTCTGTTACCGATAAGTTGAAGAGATGCACCGTCAATACCTCTGTTAGATTTTGCATCTACCACTTTACCATAAATATGGCCTGCATTCATTCCGGTTCTTCCGGCAGGAGGTTGTGCAAAAAGATTAAGAGAAAAAGATAAAGCCAGGAGTGCTAAAAGTTGTCTCATGTACTAGGTTTAGATTAAGGACACACAAAAGTGATCCCTTGTTTAAAAACAAAAATGTTTATTAATTATGAGCGGCAAAAATAGAGCAATACAAAGGAGATAAGCGGTTTCTTATCGGTGTAAACTTCTAAAGATCGGTTAATTCGTATTTGACAACCAGGTGATAAGTATTTGAACTAATCCTATTATAAATCCAAGCACACCACCAATGATCTCAACAAACTTGAATTCTTTAGCCATTATCTGGTTTAATATGCTTTCTAGCTTATCACTTGAGAATGATGAAACCTTATCTACAACGATCTTCTCAAGATCAAGGTCCTGTTGCAATTTCCCCATATAATTACTCATAATCACAGGGAAAAGACTCCTCATTTCTGCAAGAAATACTTCTTTTAACTGATTGATCGTTTTTTCACCTATGAACATACTTATCATAGGCATGGCCTCAGCCAATTTTACTCGTAAGAATTGATCAATATGTGTTTCCACCACCGGCATTATCTTTTCAAGATTCTCAGGGCTGGTAATTTTTGATTCAATATCCCGGAAAGAAAGTAATTCCTGGCTAACCAGTTTCCCCAGTTTCTCAGCAAATTGTTGTTGACGCTTTGGAAAAATTCCATGAAAAGTAATACCCAATATCTTCTTTGGCTCTCTTGGATGGAAAAGCATTTTAATAGCTATCCAATTTGTAAACCAGCCGATGAATGCAGAAATAATAGGTATTAAGAATAATATCCAGTTCATAAATCTTTTTTAAAAACAAAAACCTTGTAAATAATCTTACAAGGTTTTGGGAGAATGATGGGTCTCGAACCCACGACCTACAGTGCCACAAACTGTCGCTCTAACCAACTGAGCTACACCCTCCGTTTGTTGGAGGGCAAAAGTAAAAGAAACTGCTATTACTTCAAAAAATGAATTGGACTAAAATAAAATGGTTTCACAAATCATTAATTTCAGATGGTAAACTATTGATCATTTTAGCGTCAATAGAATACCATTCGTAACCATTCTTTTCCTCAAAAAATATTCCTGGGCAAAAGTTTGTTAATAAGGATGGTATGTAAAGTGACCACGTCTATTTACATTATTTTTGAAAGTAATGACTAAAATTTTGCAGTATATGATGAGCAAAAAAGGTTTACCGATTGTTGGTATATTGTTGATCTGCGGTTTATTCTTCGCCTTTAAATCAAATGGCGGAGATGGCAATGATACTAACACGCCGGCAAAACAGGAAAAGATATTAAGATCAGTAGCTACCCTTCTTAAAGAAAAACACTACAGTCCTAAAAATATAAATGACGCTTTTTCTAAAGCATTATTTAAACAATATCTATCAGACCTGGATCCGGAGAAAAATATTTTCACACAAGCCGATATCAACTCATTGAAGAAATACGAAACAACAATTGATGATGAGATCAACGGCGGTAAAACAGAATTCTTCTCAGCTGTTAATGCGTTATACGAGAAAAGGCTTCCTGAAGTGATGTCTTTGTACAAAGAGATACTTACTCAGCCATTTGATTTTACCGTTAATGAAAAGGTTCAGTTCGATCAGGATAAATTAAAGTTCCCTGCTAATGAAGCTGACAGAAAAGATACCTGGAGAAAGCGTTTGAAATATCTTACACTTGAACGTTACTCTGATTTGCTCGATCAACGTGAAACCAACAAAGGCAAAGATTCTTTTGTTGTTAAAACAGATGTTGAACTGGAAAAAGATGCAAGAAACAGGGTAATGAAAGTGATGGACAGAAACTTTGAGAGAATCAAAGCAAGATTTACTGAAGACGAAAGATTTAATCTTTATATCAATGCCATGTCGGAAATGATGGATCACAATACATCTTATTTCCCTCCGGTTGAAAAAAGAGCATTTGAGGAGCAGATGAGTGGTAAATTCTTTGGTATCGGTGCTCAGCTAAGTGAAGATGAAAGTTCAATAAAAGTTGTAAGCCTTGTAACAGGTACTCCAGCCTGGAAAAGCGGCGAAATACAAATAAATGATGTTATTCTTAAAGTGGCTCAAGCTACAGGAGAACCTGTGGATGTTGCTGGTTTTGCTGTACAGGATGCTGTGAAATTAATACGTGGAGCTAAAGGAACTGAAGTAAAACTTACCATAAGAAAAAGTGATGGCAGCGTAAAAGTTGTTTCATTAATCAGGGATGAAATTATTCAGGATGAAACTTATGCAAGAAGCGCTATTGTTATGCAAAATGGCAATAAGATAGGTTACATATATCTCCCTGAATTCTATGCTGATTTTGAAAAACCTGATGGTAAAAGATGTTCCATGGATGTGGCTGCTGAAGTAATCAAATTAAAAGCAGAAGGTGTTGATGGAATTATTGTTGATCTTAGAAATAACGGTGGTGGCTATCTATATGAAGCAGTTGATATTGTGGGCTTATTCATTAAAGATGGACCGGTTGTACAGGTAAGAGACAGGGATGGAAAAAGTTCGGTGATTGAAGATAAAAATCAAACCGTTTTATATGATGGTCCATTAACCGTAATGGTAAATGAATTAAGTGCATCTGCCTCAGAGATTTTTGCAGCAGCTATACAGGATTATAAAAGAGGTTTGGTGATCGGTAGTAATTCCACGTATGGTAAAGGAACTGTACAAAGAGTTATTCCTTTTGGCAGACCAATAGATTTTATGACCGGTACCACTGATCTTGGTGCATTGAAACTTACACTTCAAAAGTACTATCGTGTAAATGGTGGTTCGGTACAGGCAAAAGGTATAATACCTGATGTGGTGTTGCCGGATGTTTATCAATTTTTAAAGATTCGTGAAAGAGATAATAAAAATGCGATGCCTTGGGATGAAATTAAGCAGTCGGATTATCAGCCATGGACTTCAGGTATCGATTATGAAGCCGTGAAAAGAGCAGCAGCAGCTAGAGTAAACGCTAATCCTGTGTTTACCAACATTCATAAAAATGCAGAATGGTTAAGTAAAAATGCAGACAGAGAATATGATCTTAATATCACAAAACACAAAGAAAAGCAGAAGTTAATTCGTAATACGGTAAAGGCGAATGATAGTCTTACTAAGCTGAGTAATGAGTTAGAGATTGCTTCTTTGAAAGCTGATCAGAAAAAGTTTTTTGATAATGAAGATAAGAACAAAGGAGAACGTTACCAGCAATGGTTGAAGGCATTAAAAACTGATATTTATATTGATGAAGCTGCAAGGGTAATGAGTGATATGATCAATTCGCAAAAAGGCCTGGCTTTAAATAAATAAAAGACATGTAAAAAGTAAGAAGTGTGCTCAAAAGGCACACTTTCTTGTTTATAGTTACATTTGTAAGAGATATGGCAACGACGAATAATCCTGGAAAGAAATGGTTCGCTCTATACACTAAACCACGATGGGAGAAGAAGATAGATGCTGTCTTAAAACGAAAGGGCATTGAAAGTTGGTGTCCTGTTCAAAAGGTTCAAAGGCAATGGAGCGATAGAAAAAAAGTTATCGAAGATCCCTTATTTAAGTCTTATGTGTTTGTTCATATTGATGATTCAGAGCGAACTAAAACACTCATGACCGATGGTGTTTTGAATTTTGTACACCATCTTGGAAAGCCTGCTATTATTCGTGAAGAAGAAATTGACCTCATACAAAAATATCTGTCTGCTAAAGAGGCGTCAATAAGTATTCATGCCCTGGAAGGCTTCAATGAAAATGAAAGGATAATTGTTAGTCATGGTATTTTTATGGATAAAGTAGGAACAGTGGTACGTGGGGGAAAGAAAAAAGTATATGTGAAACTGGAAAGCCTTGGACAGGTAATGATCGTTGAATTTCCTGTTGAATACCTTATTCCGAAAGATTGATCAAAAAATACAACCCCCGGATCAGTTTATGTTTAAATCATTTTTTAGCGGAACAAAACCTTTGGGTGATTTTTCTTTCCTCAGCGTAGATATGCATTCTCATCTTTTACCGGGTTTAGATGATGGGTTACAGGCAATTGATCAAACGATTTCCTTCGTTCAACAGTTGAAAGACATGGGTTACAAGAAATTGATCTGTACACCCCATATCTTTTCAGAGATGTATCCGAATTCTCCGGAAACTATTTTACCCAGGCTCGATCTTGTGAGAAATGAAGTTGCCAAAGCCGGAATTGATATAGAAATTGAAGCTGCTGCAGAATATATGGTGGATATTGAATTTGAAAAGTTGATAGATTCAGGTAAACAATTGTTGAACTTTGGACAGAAAAATTATATCCTGATTGAAATGTCTTATGTAGCACCATCTCCGAATGTAGAAAAGATCATTTTCAATCTGCAGATGAAAGGACTTACACCAATTCTGGCACATCCTGAACGATATAATTATTTTCATAACCAGTTAAGCAAATACGAACGTCTGATTGAATTGGGCTGTGTATTGCAGGTTAATCTGCTTTCTCTTTCCGGTTTTTATGGAAAAGAAGTGAAAAAAGCCGGTGAATTACTTTTCAAAAATAAGATGGTCAGTTTTCTGGGTACCGATATGCATCATGAGCGACATATGCTTTTGTTGAAGGAACTCATTAATCAAAAAGATTTTGCATCTACAGTTGCTTCGGCAGCGTTGTTAAACAAAACTTTATAACTGATCTATATTAGTTAGTTCTAATAACTTCTCATCTATTTTTGTATATAAATCCATGGTATGGCATATAAAAATCAACAGGAGTTTATCCAGTTGTTAGAAAAGACAGGTGAATTGATCAGAATAAAAGAATATGTTGATCCCAATCTTGAGATAGCTGAAATAACAGATCGGATAAGTAAAACACATGGTGGTGGAAAAGCTTTACTGTTTGAAAATACAGGTTACAATTTTCCGGTATTGATGAATGCTTATGGCAGTGAAAAAAGAATGTGCATGGCACTTGGTGTACAAAAACTAGATGACGTTGCCCACGAAATAGAACATCTTTTCAAGCTACTTGCATCTCCTAAAGAAAACATCATTGATAAATTAAAGATGCTTCCAAAACTCGGTCAGTTTGCTTCGTGGATGCCGAAGGTAAAAAGTGGAAGGGGGGACTGCCAACAGGTGATCATGGAAAATCCTGACATCACTAAATTACCTGTTATAAAATGCTGGCCTAAGGATGGTGGCCCATTTGTAACACTTCCCGTCATTCATACAAAAGACCCGAATACAAATACTCGGAATGTAGGTATGTATCGTATGCAGGTTTTTGAGCCTACACTCACCGGTATGCATTGGCATAAACACAAAGTGTCTGCAAGACATTTTAATGAATATAAAAAACTAAATAAACGAATGCCTGTTGCTGTTGCATTAGGTGGAGATCCGGTATATGCATATTCTGCTACAGCACCGTTGCCTGACAATGTTGATGAATATATGTTGGCGGGCTTCCTTCGCAAGAAGAAAGTTGAATTAGTTCGTTGTATTTCTCAACCGGAAATTGAGGTACCGGCTGATGCTGATTTTGTTATTGAAGGTTATGTTGATCCTCATGAAGAAATGATCTGGGAAGGACCTTTCGGAGATCATACAGGTTATTATTCATTGCCTGATTGGTATCCAAGATTTCATATCACTGCCATTACACATAAGAAAAATGCAGTGTATCCTGCAACAATTGTTGGTATTCCACCACAGGAAGATGCATGGCTTATCAAGGCTTCTGAAAGAATATTTCTTGCACCAATGAAAATGACCATGGTGCCTGAGATCGTTGACATGGATATGCCTGTTGAAGGTGTGGCACATAATCTTGTGATTGCACAGATAAACAAATCATTTGCCGGTCAGGGACAGAAAGTAATGAATGCTATGTGGGGTGCAGGCCAGATGATGTTCAATAAAATTTTAGTATTAGCAGATGAACATGTAAAGATCCAGGACTATGAAGCATTAGCAAAATATGCATTCAGAAATATGGATGTTGTAAATGATATTACCATCAGCACCGGACCAATGGATGTGCTGGATCATAGTTGTAATAAACTTGGCTTTGGTGGTAAAATGGCAATTGATGCTACTACCAAATTCAACGAAGAAGTAGATGATGCAAATCATTTAGCTATTCAACCTGTTAACCTACCACAGAATTTTGCAGAACGGTTTAGTAGCGTACATAAGATCAATGAGTCTTTATTATCGAAGAATATTCCATGTCTTATTGTGTCGGTTAAGAAAGAAAAAACTGGTCATATAAGGGAATTGCACGAACAAATCTGCGCTTCACCTGAAATAGAAGGCATCAAGATGATCTTATATGTAGAACATACAGTTGATGCAGATGATCTTGGTGTTGCACTCTGGAGGCTTTGTAATAATATGGATCCTAAACGAGATTCAATGCTTGTTCAACGACCATCGTTCAAAGAACCGGGCAAAACATTTAGTTGCCTTGGTTTAGATGGAACCATCAAAACAAAACAGTTAGATAACTTTCAGAGAGACTGGCCAAATATTATTGTTGCAGATGATATAACCATAAAAGCAGTTGATGAAAAATGGGAGAAGTTTGGTTTAGGTGAATTCATTCCTTCACCATCCCTGAAGTTTAAAGGTCAGATGTACGGAGAAGAAGCAGTAGTTTCCCTGTAAATAATTATAACGTTAACTGATAATCGAATACACTATTTAATTATAGTGTATTCGTGTTTTTATGAATACGTCACCAAAAAAGAAAGGAGTCCTAGAAATAGGACCCCCTTTTCAACCCTAAACCCTTAAAAAACAGTTTAAATATCGAAAAAATAATGCCAACAACATAATTAAATTTTTTTTCTGACGAGAATGTGACAGGATTTGATGAAAACAGTCAACTCATCCAAAACTTCAATCAGTCAAAGAAAAAAAATCCTGCCATCGTTTCAGCAGGATTTCCAAAATTATAAAGGCATTATTTAAAATCTTTCCAGCTTCGAAAAAAAGAAATCTCCTTCAATCACTGCATTGTCATCGCTATCACTTCCATGAACTGCATTTTCCCCAACAGACGATGCAAAATTTTTGCGAATAGTTCCTTCTTCAGCCTGTGCAGGATTTGTTGCACCAATTAGCTTTCTAAAATCTGCCACTGCATTTTCTTTCTCAAGTATAGCTGCTACAATAGGTCCGCTACTCATAAAATCAACCAACTCTCCATAAAAAGGTCTCTCTTTATGCACTGCATAAAATTCACCAGCTTGCTCTTTAGTCAATCTCGTCCATTTCATAGCCTTAACACTAAAGCCTGCTTTAATTATCTGGTCTAAAATAGCACCTGAATAACCTTTAGAGGTAGCGTCAGGTTTAATCATTGTAAAAGTTCTATTGCTCATAATTCTAAAATTGTGGCCGCAAAATTAAGGTTTGGGCTGTTACTCAGAATAATTTTTATGATGTCAGCTGTATAACGCTCTTCATCGTTCCTTGCGTCGCACTCTTGTACTGATGAAATTCTATGCAACAGTCTGATCAATTTATTTGCTTTCCTGCTCCTAAAACTGCATTTTTGCCAACTTTATGCAGCCAATCCAGGAATTTTTCCCTCAACTTTCATCGCCAAAGAATATCGTCATCACCATGCACCAAAAGCCTGATGGAGATGCAATGGGTTCCACTTTAGGATTGTATCATTTTCTTATTCAACTTGGCCATAAAGTAACCGTGATCTCTCCAACAAACTGGGCGTCATTTCTTAATTGGATGCCTGGCTGCAAGCAGGTAGTAGATTTCGATTTCAGCAGGGAAAAGGCATTATCAATTCTAAAAGAAACAGAAGTTCTTTTTTGCCTCGATTTCAATATTCTTCATCGTACAAAGAATATGGAGAAAGTGCTTACGGAATTGAAATGTATTAAAATCCTTGTTGATCATCACCAACAACCACAGGAAGAAGCTTTTGATTATGGTGTTAGTGATACTTCAAAAAGTTCTACCTGCGAAATGGTGTACGATTTTATTGTTGCCTCAGGACATTCAGATAAGATCAACACAGATGTAGCCGAATGTTTGTACACCGGAATCATGACTGACACCGGCTCATTTCGTTTCCCGGCCACTTCAGCTTCGGTGCATAGAGTAGTGGCTCATTTAAAAGAATCAGGTTTGCAACATGCAAAAGTTCATGAGAATATATATGATAGCTTCCTTGAGAATCGTTTAAGATTCATCGGCCATGCTTTACTGAATAGGATGGAAGTTTTTTATGAGTACAACACAACGTTGATGTACATTTCCAGGAACGATCTCCTAAAGTTCGATATCAAAACAGGTGATACTGAAGGATTGGTAAATCACTTACTGAGTATCGAAGGAATTCGTTTTGGTGCTTTGGTTATAGATCGTGATGAAGAAAG
This sequence comes from Bacteroidota bacterium, assembly GCA_023386555.1. Classification (GTDB taxonomy): domain Bacteria; phylum Bacteroidota; class Bacteroidia; order Chitinophagales; family Chitinophagaceae; genus JAEZDC01. The sequence continues at coordinate 147,960 of JAEWJK010000004.1, forward strand.
AAAATGGAGTTTTAGAAGCAAAGGCAACTTTGATGTAAATACCTTTGCTCGTAAGCATTTTGAAGGTGGAGGACATTTCAATGCTGCAGGTGGTAGAAGTTCAGACACATTAGATCATGCAATACAAAAGTTTAAACAAGTTTTAAAAGAATATAAAGATCAACTTCAATAACAATGAGAAATTTATGTATCCTGTTAGCTGGTGCTTTAATGTTTGCCAGCTGTAATACAAGTTATGAGAAAACAAAATCTGGTCTCCGGTATAAAATATACGAGGGAAAAGGTGGTGCTAAATTAAAAGCTGGTGAGTTTGTAAAATTTAACCAGATCGCTTTGATACCTGAAAGAGATACAGTGTTATTTACTACTTATGGTAAAATGCCTGGCTATACTAAAATTGATACAGGTGCAATGACTCAATATTCATTTGCAGAAGTATTGCCAATGATGAAAGTAGGAGATAGTGCCATCATCATTTTTAGTGTTGACTCACTTAAGAATCGTGGTATGATCAGGGATTACGATAATGCTTTTCGTAAAGGTGGACAGATCACTTTCCGTTTGAAAGTTCTGAAGAACTACGCTACTGAAAAAGAGGTGCAGGACGACTATCAGAAAGATATGATGGCCGAGCAGGAGAGAATGAGAAAAGAGTCAGAAGTTGCCAGCAAAGAGGAGATCAAAATCCTGGACGAATACATTAAAAAGAATAATATCAAAGCGACAAAAACTCCATCAGGAGCCTATGTTGAAATACAGCAACAAGGTACCGGAAAAACAGGAGATACAAGTGCAGTTGCAGATGTTATTTATACTGGTAAGTTATTAAAAGATGGTACACCTTTCGATAGCAACGTTAGAAATGGACAACCTTTGCAAGTACCATTAGGAAATGGTGGAATGATCAAAGGATTTGAAGAAGGTCTTATGTATTTTGGTATAGGTGGAAAAGGAAGAATATTTATTCCTTCTTTCCTGGCATATGGTACTCAAGGTTCACCTCCTGTTATTCCACCAAATGCAACGATATTCTTTGAAATTGAAATCAAAGACATAAAACCAAAATCGGCTATGCAGCCACAACATCATCCTAATGACGGACATGGTCATTAAGCTGATTGATAAGCACAAACCAGTTTTACTGCTTCAACAGCTTCTTTTACATCATGTACTCTTAGGATATTTGCTCCATTGAGTAAAGTGATTGTATGAAGAACAGTTGTTCCATTTAGTGCTTCATCTGCTGATATATTTAAAGTCTTATAAATCGTAGACTTCCTTGAAAGGCCGACCAAAATTGGCCTTTCAAGCATTTTATATATACTCAGTTGTTGAAGTAATTGAAAATTCTGGCTGATGTTTTTAGCAAAACCAAATCCCGGATCAATGATCACATCATGAATATTATGCTTTTTGCATTGATCAATCTTGTTGATAAAATGATCTAACACTTCTTTACTTACATTTTTATAGTTTGCTAACTGCTGCATGTTTTCAGGAGAACCTTTGGTATGCATGCAAACGAAAGGAACTTTCTGAGCAGCTAAAGTATCAATCATCTTTGTATCTAAATCTCCACCGCTGATATCATTTACGATCGAAGCTCCTGCAGCTACTGCTTCTTTCGCAACAAGAGAATGGTAGGTATCAATTGAAATAAAAGCTTCAGGAAAATGCTTTTTGATCAACTCTATCGCAGGCAAAACTCTTTTCAACTCTTCATCGGCACCAATCTGTTCACTGCCTGGCCTTGTACTTTGTCCGCCAATGTCCAATATCGTTGCTCCATCATGTAGCATTTGTTCAGCTTTTTTCAGGATGTCATTTTCTGTTACACGACTTCCGCTGAAAAAAGAATCAGGTGTAACATTCAAAATTCCCATCACCACAGGCTTTTCAATCACCAATAATCTTCCTTTACAATTCAAAGTGAACATGAATCAGTTTCATTTATCTTGCATAATTAATAAATTGAGCTGATTTAGATGAATACTATTCAACAATACAATACCGCCATTGAAAAATGTAAGGATATCTTCCTAAAAAAAACAAAGGACTATGGAACATCCTGGAGAGTTTTACGAACCATCTCTGTGGTTGACCAGATCTTTATAAAGGCCCTTCGAATCCGAACGATACAGGAAAAGAAAACACAGTTGATAGGAGATAATATCCAAAGTGAATTTATCGGTATTGTTAACTATGGTATTATTGGACTGATTCAACTTGAATTTGATAAGCCTTCCATCGAAGATCTTTCACCGGAAAATGCTGCTGAGTTGTATGATAAACATATTATACAGGTAAGAGAACTAATGCAGGAAAAAAATCATGATTACGGGGAAGCATGGAGAGATATGAGCCAGGAAAGTTTTGCTGATCTGATACTGGTGAAACTACTTCGTATCAGACAAATCTTAGCAAATGATGGCAAAACGATAATTAGCGAAGGAATTGATGCCAATATCCATGATATTATTAATTATGCTGTATTTGCTTTGATATTGATTGAAGAAGGAAAACATACCAGCTGATGAAGATACTACTCACCATTGCAAGAATTTTTGTTGGCGTATTATTCATCTTTTCCGGATTGGTGAAAGCGAATGATCCACTGGGATTGAGTTATAAAATGGAAGAGTATTTTGAAGTATGGAATTTATTTTTCCTGAATGATTATTCTCTTGCATTTGCTTTAGTAATGAATGTTTTTGAGATCGTTGCCGGCATTGCAGTGTTACTTGGCTGGCGAATGAAATTATTCAGCTGGTTATTATTGTTACTGATTATCTTCTTTACTTTTCTTACAGGCTATGCGGCATTTTCTGGCAAGATTGCAGCCTGTGGTTGTTTTGGAGATTGTATTCCACTTACACCTATTCAGTCTTTCTGGAAAGATGTGATCTTATTGGTGCTGATTATATTTCTTTTGATTAACCATAAAAAAATCAAACAGGTTGTTTCTTCCAAACTTGCCATTAGCATTCTGACCATCTCAACTTTACTTGTTTCTGTTTTCCAATGGTATGTTCTTACACATTTGCCTGTAGTAGATTGCTTACCCTATAAAAAAGGAAATGATCTGCTTGAGCAAATGAAAACACCGGATGGATTTATTCCTGACCAATATTCTTTTGTATTTGTGTATGAGAAAGATGGAAAGCAATATGAATTTCCTGAAGACAATCTTCCTGATTCAGTACTGGAAGATGAAGCTTATATATACAAAGAAAGGAAAGATAAATTGGTGAAGAAAGGTAATGGACTGAAAGCAAATATTACCGACTTCAACCTTGTAACACCTTCAGGCACCGACAGTACACAGGCAATTCTTTCTCAGCCTAACAAATACATATTGATCTTTGCAAATAGTTTGGATGCAAGTGCAGCTAAAAACTATGATGTTGAATTCTGGAGAGATCTTCAAAAGAAACTTCCTGTATATGTGGTAACGTCTGCTCCGTTGTATTTTGAAGGTATTCCGGTTTTAAAAGCTGATGGAACAGTAATTAAAACTGCAGCAAGAGTTGATCCCACCTATTTTGTAATGCAGGGCAGCAGAGTGTTGGGTAAATTCAGCTACGCAAGAACAGAACAAATGATGGAACTGCTGAACTAAATTCAGAAGTACAAGTGAGTCCCGATAGCTATCGAGACAACAGAAGATGAATAGAATTACAAGCGTTCATAAAACAAATTCCAATAACTAATTCCAAATTCCTGGTGCTACAATTCATCACAAGAAAACTACTCTATGGCTTACTGGTTTTAGTAGGTGTGGTGATCGTTGTCTTTTTTTTGTTCCAGGGATTTGGAGATCCGGCAAGACTGGTGTTAGGACAAACCGGTGATAGTGCTACCATCAAAAACATCAGGCAGGAGTTAGCCTTAGATCAGCCAAAGTGGAAACAGTTTGCTTTGTACATGAATGATGTTTCACCCATTGCTTTTCACAGTAAAAAAGAAATTGATCAAAAAGAGTTGAAAGGATTGTTTATCGGAAGCAATGAAACAAATTTCTCCATTAAAGTTCCATACCTAAGAAAATCCTATCAGACAAAAAAAGATGTAAGTGAAGTGTTGTTTGAAGCTTTACCCGGCACCATTATTCTTGCTTTGGCTGCAATAATATTTGCAACGGTTGTCGGAATATTTTTAGGTGTTATCGCTGCGGTAAAACAAAATACCTGGATGGATACATCTTCCATTTTTGCAAGTGTATTAGGCATTTCTGCTCCATCTTTTTTTATGGGCATTGTGATCGCTTATTTGTTTGGTTTTGTACTCAGCAGTTACACCGGTTTATCAATGACCGGAAGTTTATTTGCAATTGATCCATTTAACGGAAGAGAATTGCAACTTCGAAATCTCATTCTTCCTGCTATTACTTTAGGCATTCGTCCCTTAGCGATTATTACACAACTTACCCGAAGTGCAATGCTAGATGTGTTGGAACAGGATTATATTCGTACGGCTTATGCAAAAGGATTGAGCAAAAAAGCCGTTGTGCTAAAACATGGATTGCGAAATGCACTGAACCCTGTTATCACTGCCATCACAGGTTGGTTTGCAGAATTACTTGCCGGAGCATTCTTCGTTGAATATATTTTTGGATGGAAAGGCATTGGAAAAGTTACTGTTGATGCATTGGAGAAATTAGATTTTCCTGTGGTGATGGGAAGTGTTTTGGTAACGGCAACTTTCTTTATAATAGTTAACCTGCTTGCAGATATTCTGTATGGATTGATAGATCCTAGAGTGAGAATGAAATAGAATGATGTAACCAGCTTCAGTTTTCATGGCATCGTTCCTTGTGTCAAATCGACGAAGGAGATTCACCGAAACCAACAATCAAATAATTTTCTGAGGTACTCACTTGTACTGTAACAATTATGGCAGCTATTTGATCACCACTTCTGTGATCACCTTTTCACCCATCACTTCATTAATACGTTCTATGATCTGCTGCTTTTGAAAATGCAATTCATTTTTTAATGGACCAACAGAAGACTGGATAAATAATTTTGAATTGATGATCTCAATTTTGTCTGTGTATTTAGCAATGGTTTTGCCCATCACTTTTTCCCACACATCTTCAATCTGTGCTGCCCGAACACCGTTCTTAAGTTTGCTTTTATCTAAAAAAGCTTTTAACGCATCACCAATATGCAACTGAGCCATCAGCAAATATACTAGGAGAGTTCAATGATCTGGTAGTTTACATCAATATCTTCTAATTGTTGTACCAACCTTTCTTTGTGAGTATCAGTAATAAAAACCTGGCCTTCATTTTCAGCACAAACCCAATGCAATAAATTATGCATACGTTGTTCATCCAGTTTTTCAAAAACATCATCCAATAATAAAATAGGAGGGAAGCCTTTTCTATCTTTCAACACATCCCATTCAGCCAGTTTCAAAGCAAATAACAGGCTTTTCCGTTGACCTTGGGATGCCTGAGATTTAAAAGGCAGTTCATTCATTGCTATACCCAGATCATCTTTATGAATGCCTGTATTTGTTCTTTGCAATGCAAGGTCTTTTTGTATTGACGATTTCAAAAGGTCTTTCATCAAACCACTGTGCAACTGGCTTTCATAATCAATTGTAACCGCATCGGTTTTCTCAGCTATTCTATTGTAATGATGAAGCACTAACGGTAAAAAAGTCTGCATAAAACGCTTTCGTTCTTCATACAATAGCTGGCCTTTTGAACTCAACTGATCATTCAATATTTCCAACAAGGCTTCATCAAATGAAACTGATTCAGCAGCTTGTTTTAAAAAGCTGTTTCGTTGTTGTAAAACTTTATTGTAAGCTATTAATTGCTGCAGGTAATTTTTATCTAGCTGGCAAAGAATGGAATCCAGAAAACTTCTTCTTTCTTCACTGCTTCCGGAGATCAATTCTACATCATCCGGAGCAATCATTACACAGGGATATTTACCTAAATGCTCCGAGAATTTTTTATATGCTTCATCATTTGCATAAAATTCTTTCTTATTATTTTCCCTGAGTATGCAAACCAGTTTCGAAGTTTCTTCATTAACGTAAAAGTTGCCTTCAATCCGCATTCCCTGTTTTCCGAAACTAACACTTTGACCATCTGGCCTGGAAAAATAACTCTTGGTGAGGCTTAAATAATGAATCGCATCAAGCAGATTAGTTTTACCTGTTCCATTAGCTCCACAAATGCCAATGATGCGTTTAGAAAACTCAAAACGTTTCAATGGATAATTCCGAAACTGTACCAAGCTCAGCTGATCAATTCTTAACATCTGTGCAAAGAAAACATTTTGGTATCATTCCTGTTATGCTTTCCCAAACTGAATGGAAACAATTCACTTTCAGCATGTTTAAGAACAAAAGAAAATACCTGTACTTCATTGTAATATTCTTCCTGGTATTCTATATCCTTCCTAATATCCTGAATTTTAGGGAACAGAAATTCTTTTCCGAAAAAAACAGGTTAAAAACAGCTAAGGATAATTCAAAGCATGATCAAATATTCATTCAAATTATCCCGGGAGAATATTACAAAAGTGGAGAGCTGTACAATTGGTTCTTTGGTGAGAAATATCGTGAGTTATGGACATCTCCTGAAATATTCAAAGTTTTCAATTACGATACAGTGAGAGGTGGCCTGATACCTTTTGAAACAGGTGGAAGCCAGCAAACCATTTCAATAAGATTAAGGGATACAGCAGGAAGAAGTTGGGTACTTCGTTCAGTAAATAAAGACCAGCAAAACGCATTGCCCTGGTGGTTAAGACCAAGTATTGTACGATCTGTTTTCCGAGACCAGGTAGCTGCTATGAATCCATATGGAGCGAAAGTGGTTGCCTCTTTAGCTGAGTCTTTACAGTTGCCACATCTGAATCCGGAAATGTATTGGATGCCGTATGTTGAAAAACATGGTGAGTATAATGAACGAATTGCAGGACGATTAGTGAATTTCGAAGAGTATCTTGATTCAACGTGGCAGAATGATAGTTTATTCGGAGCAGCGACTAAATTTTTGAGTACGGATGATCTTGAAGAAAAGCACAATAATCAGCAGATTGAAATTGATACTCTATTGTATTTAAAAACGAGATTATTTGACATGCTGATCAACGATTGGGACAGGCATAAAGATCAATGGAAGTGGGCTTTGGTTGAGAAACAAGGCAGAAAAATATATCAACCCATAGCAAGAGACAGAGATATGGCTTTTTACATTTTTGATGAAGGCATTATCAGCAGATTGGCTGTAGGGGCCAACAATAAATTTCAATCTTATAGAAAAGAGTTTAATGATGTTTCAGGATTGATGAAACAATCGAAGAAAATGGATGCAAAATTGTTGAAGGGTGTTCATCAATCAACTTTTATTGGTCTTGCACATCAGATTCAATCTCAATTGCAGGGCCAGGCAATTACTAATGCATTTTTGCAATATCCATCAACTGCTTACCGGAAATTTGGAAAACAACATGAAGATATACTGAGATCAAGGCTTGCTCAACTACCTGATGTTGCAAAAAAGTTTCATCAATTAATTAATGACGACTAGGTTCTGTTGCAAAATCTTCTATAGAATATTCATGGCTAAACTCTAACAGGTCTTTTAACTTTTTTGGAAGTATTGGAAGTTTATCTCTTTCGATAAAGAATGTTGGAAGCACTAAAAGATCAGCAAATACCCGGTTTTTTTGAATAGCGCCAAATAAATAACCAGCACCTGAAGTTCCACCAGTACCTGGACTTGAGCCGATCATTTTCTTCACCATTGAATAATGTTTATATCGCCATAGTGAAAGAAGATCATCTATTTCAACGAGAGAATTCAATAACTCAAAAGGCAAATGTAACATAGGATGTTGGCCATACAATTGTATAAACAATGCAGCCGACATTTCTCTTGCCGTAAAATGTTCACTACCGTTTTCAATGAATAATGTTCTGAAACTATCTGTTAATGGACTTTCTGTTTCTTTACCTTCAATTTTTGCCCTTGATTCCTTCAGACCATGATTGCCTAACTCCAACTGTGATTGTTGATAGAGTTGATAATAGTCTGAAATGAAAATATTATCATTGACTTTTTCCGGAAACTTACTTTCGAATTCCGTCCATAATTCAGGATGAAAGAAAGGCATTCTTGCCAGCCAGTTCTTTACACCTTCAAGTACACTGAGTTCATTTTCACATGCAGTTATATCATCATAATCAGTTTGCTGAAAACCACCTGCATGGGTACACACGTTTTTATAATGCTCTGGCATATGCCTGCAATGCATTTTTAACCCCAGCATAGCTTCCACCATTCTGAATTGCTTACTCTGGAAACCGGAAGCAGGGTAGAGGTACTTTCTGAAATCAAGGAAATTCAATGGTTTCATTGTTTCCAGTACTTCGAATTGTGCATTCATCAGGTTAATGATCTTGATGATGCGATACAACCTTTGAACGATCACACTCATCTCATCCGTATTATCATCTATCCGATCTTTATGAAGTGACTCAATGATAGAGGAAAGTTCATGCCTTACTTGTTTAAACCAAAGTTCAAATGCCTGGTGTACGATAATGAAAAGCATTTCTTCATGAGCTTCTTTACCATCCTCAGCACTTTTGGGATGTTGAGCATCTAAAATTTTGTCGAGATGTAAATATTCAGAGTAATACAATGACTTCTTGTTGTCCATTCGTTTTGTTTTGGCCTTGCAATCTTTTGCAATAGTACAATAATCAATAACAGAATACTGGAAGTTTGTTCAATCGGGAGATGAGGGTTTAGTAGTGTGGTTAAACGAAAATAAAGATAAAACAAAACGCAGAATGACAAAACCAGGTTAGCTGCCATGAAAATATACTGTACAAGTGAGTGACACAACGGAAGTTAAATCGAAGATCATCAGCCGGCTACATACATAAATTTCATCATCTGATGTGGGAAAAATGCCATATTGTCTAATACACACATTATACTATATTTGCCGCTCAAAATTCTAAGAGTTGGCTACACGCTTTTCTAAAGAAACATATCTCTACTGGTACGAGTTAATGCAATTGATCCGTCAGTTTGAATTGAAAGCTGAAGAAATGTACAAAATGGCTGGTAAGATCCGTGGATTTTTCCATGCTTATGTTGGACAGGAAGCAATTGCTGCAGGATGTATGACAGCTACAAGACCGGAAGATCCTTTTATTACAGCTTATCGAGATCATGGATTAGCTCTTGCAAAAGGCACCAGTGCTAATGCATGTATGGCTGAATTATATGGAAAAGCCACAGGTTGTGCTAAGGGAAAAGGTGGCAGCATGCACTTTTTTGATGTGAAGAATAAATTCTTTGGCGGTCATGGAATTGTGGGTGCACAAATTGGTACCGGTGCAGGATTGGCTTTCGCAGAAAAATACAAGGGTACAGATAATGTTACACTTTGTTTTTTTGGTGATGGTGCTGCTCGTCAGGGTATGTTGCACGAAACTTTCAACATGGCAATGACCTGGAAACTTCCTGTTATTTTCATTTGTGAGAATAACAATTATGCAATGGGTACATCTATCGAAAGAACTTCTAATGTTCTTGATATTTATAAACTGGCTGATGCTTATGAAATGCCTGCCGATAAAGTAGATGGTATGACACCAGAAGCTGTACATGAAGGTATGGCAAGAGCCGTAAAAAGAGCAAGAGAAGGTGATGGACCTACATTAATAGAATTAAAAACTTATCGTTATAAAGGACATTCTGTTTCTGATCCTCAGAAATACAGAACCAAAGAAGAAGTTGAATCTTACAAGGAAAAAGATCCTATTGCGATGGTCTTGAAAACCATTCTCGATAACAAGTTTGCTTCTGAAGAAGATATCAAAGCGATTGACGATCGTATCAATGCTGTGGTAGAAGAAAGTGTGAAGTTTGCAGAAGAAAGTCCTTGGCCGGATGATAATGAAGTATTGAAAGATGTTTACATCGATCAGAATTACCCTTTTATAGTTGACTAAATAAAACTCCCATAATTAATCTCAATTGAAATGAGCGACAAGAGAACTGAGACTGCAGAAAGAAATGATGCCGTTAACAAAGTAGATGCTTTCTGGAAAAAAAATCAAAAGATCATCACTTATGTAGGTCTTGCCATCATCCTTGTTATTGGTGGATGGTATGCATACAAGCAGTATGTAGTTAAACCAAACGAAGAGAAAGCACAAGCAGCCATTTTTAAAGCAGAAGAATATTATAGAATGGATTCTTTGAATCTTGCTTTAAATGGCAACCTGGCCGATAAAGGTTTCCTTTATGTTATTAAGAATTATGGTGGAACTCAAACAGGAGAACTGGCAAGATATTATGCCGGTGTTTCTTACCTGCGTTTAAAGGATTTTGATAATGCCATCAAATACTTGAAAGAATTTGATACTGATTCTAAACTTGTTCAATCAATTGCATGGGGCAGATTAGCTGATGCTTATTCTGAGAAAGGTGATAGAAGCAAAGCAATTGATCTTTATAAAAAAGCTGGTCGTCATTTCCCTGAAGAAGAAGTGAATTCATCTGAGTTCCTTTTCCGTGCAGCACAGCTGTTGGAGATTGATAACAAAAAAGACGAAGCAATCGACATCTATAAGGAATTAAAAGAGAAATTCCCGAAGAGTGAAAAAGGTGGTCAGGCAGATCGTTACATCTATCGTTTAGAAGTTCAACCAAACGAATTTTCAGTAAAATAATGGCTACACCAGGTAATACATCTTTACACAAAGGCATCCCAAACATTTCGGATGCCTTTGTTGTAATTGTTCGAACAGAATGGAACGATGAGATTGTTTCCAAACTGGAAAAAGGCTGCAGAAAAATCTTCAAAGCCCATAATATCAAGTTGAAAATTTTGAATGTTCCGGGAGCAGTTGAAATTCCTTTTGCAATAAAAACGTATGCTGAAAGCAAAGAAAAAAAAGCTGATGCATTTATTGCACTTGCCACTGTTATAAGAGGAGATACCCCTCATTTTGATTATGTATGCAAAGCTGTAACGGATGGTATTCTTTCGCTCAATATGGTGTTAGATGTGCCAACGATCTTTGGTGTGTTAACAGTTGAGAATGATCAGCAAGCCATCGATCGTGTTGGTGGAAAGCATGGGCATAAAGGAGAAGAAGCTGCCATCACTGCAATTAAAATGATTGCGTTGAATAGGAGCTTGAAAAGATAATACCAGCTTTAGTTTTCTCATAGCATCGTCTGTTGCGTCGCAAGCACTTCATCGTTCATATCTTTGTGCCATTCTAACCATCAGCTAAAATCTGTTCAATCAGCGTCATCCGTGTTCCAATCTTCTTTACATTGCATTCCAATATGAACGTATCTATTTTTATCCCCTGTTTCGTCGATCAGCTATATCCCCAGGTTGGTTTTAATATGGTGAAAGTATTAGAGAAAGCAGGATGTACGGTTTTCTATAATTCAAATCAAACCTGTTGCGGACAACCTGCATTTAATGCTGGGTTTTGGGGAGAATCGAGAGAAGTGTGTACAAAGTTCGTAAAAGATTTTGCGGAGGCAGATTACGTAGTTGCTCCCAGTGCAAGCTGTGTTGGTTTTGTAAGAAATTACTATCCAAAACTGATGGAAGATTCACCGGTGAACAATGAAGTGAAATTGTTGAAGGAAAAAACATTCGAGTTTGCAGAATTCATGATAAAAGTGTTGAAGATCGATGATGTTGGTGCTGAGTTCAATGCAAAGGTTACGTATCATGATAGTTGTGCCGGATTGAGAGAAGTTGGAATTAAATCAGAACCACGACAACTGCTCAGCAAAGTAAAAGGACTTGAGTTGGTTGAAATGAATGATGTAGAAACCTGTTGCGGCTTTGGTGGAACTTTCGCTGTAAAATTTGAATCTATCAGCATTGCAATGGCCGATCAGAAAGCAACCAATGCAAGTGATACAAAAGCAGAATACCTCATCAGCACTGATGTAAGTTGTTTAATGCATTTAGATGGTTACATAAAAAATGCAGGTTATCCATTAAAAACATTACACTTAGCTGATGTCTTAGCCAGTGGATGGTAGAAATAACATCAGCGATCAGACATCATAAATCATACATCTTATGTCTTATTGGCTTGTAAAATCAGAACCTTTTAAATATAGCTGGGATCAATTTGAAAACGATGGCCAAACCTTCTGGGATGGAGTAAGAAATTATGCTGCAAGAAACAACCTGAAGGCTATGAAAAAAGGTGACCAAGTTTTGTGGTATCACAGCAATGAAGGTTTGGAAATTGTTGGTATTGCAAAAGTGGTAAAAGAAGCTTACCAAGATCCTACAACTGACGAAGAAGCCTGGGTAGTTGTGGATCTGAAGCCTTTCAAAAAACTAAAGAAGCCTGTTAGTCTTGCACAGGTAAAGTCAGAAAAGCGTTTAAAAGATATGGCTTTGGTTAGACTAGGACGATTATCTGTTCAGCCGGTTACAGATGATGAATGGAAAGTGGTGATGGAATTAGCAGAAACAAAAGCGTAATTCATTTTAACAATCACTCACGGGTTACATTTCTTACTTCAAAGTATTCATTATTGCAGGCCTGCAAGTTTTAATTCATCACAATTAAAAACCTGCAAAATGAAATCAAAGATCATCGTAGCATGTATTGCTGCCGCACTCGTTATTACATTTATCTCATGCGATTGGTTCAAATCAAAAGATGAACCTACAGAGCAAGCTTTCAACATCGAAGGTCAGTGGATCATCGATTCTATTGAGAACAAGAGTTCTGATTCAGCAAAGAACATAGGTATTTTCTTACTGGCATTGGCTTCAACAGAAGAGGAAAACATCGGTATTGAATTTAAGAATGATAGCACTTATCATTTTATCAATGCATCAGATTCTATTCAGGGAAAATATTATTTGTCAGACGATGATAATAGCCTGTTTGTAAAGGAAGATTCAGTTACACATCAGCTTAATTTTCTATCAAAGAATGATTCTTCATTTATTGTAAGTTCAACGGATAGCCTGGTATATCATCTCAGGAAGAAATGATGCTGCATAACGGTTGCTCCCTTATGGAAATTGCCTTCTTTTAGTCTCTCATTAAAAAAATGACTATGAAAAAAATTATGATGGTTATTTCAACCATAACAATATTGTCGTGCAATAAAAATGCTGATCAAAGCATCCAGGATATGAATCTTACTGAAGTTGAATTCAACAAAGAAGATCAATACCAAATAAGTGATGAAGGAATAGTAACAGACAGCACACCAACACAGCAATCAGCACCGCCAAATATTGCAATTCCAAAATCTGACTGGACAAAGAAAATTATAAAGACGGCCAATGTAACATTAGAGTTAAACGATTACCACCTTTTCAATAATTCAGTTCATAATATATTACAGAATTACGGAGCCTATATATCTAATGAGCAACAAACACAAAGTGATGGAAAGATCAATAATCAGCTATCGATAAAAGTACCTGTTGATAGATTTGAAAACTTGATTGGTTATCTCACTGCAGAAAAGAAGAATAAAGTGCTTCAAAAAGAGATTGCTTCTTCAGATGTTACCGCAGAATACGTTGATACAAGGTCAAGAATTGAAACAAAAAAGCAATTAAGAGCCAAGTATTATGATCTGCTGAAAGATGCTAAGAAGATGGATGATGTATTACAGGTTCATGCTGAAATTAATTCCATTACAGAAGAGATTGAGGCTGCTTCAGGAAGAATGGAATACATTTCACACCAGGCTGTATATAGCACCATAAACCTTCAATACTTTCAGATCCTGGATGCTTCGAAGATCCATGATAATTCCCCATCGTTTTTTATTCAATTAACTGAAGCTGTAAAAGGTGGAGCGTCATTAATTGGCAATATCATTATCACTATTGCATATTTATGGCCAATAATCGTTGTGGGTTTGATATTGTTTTTGATCTTGAGGAGAAAGGGATTATTCAGAAATAGAATACTTCTGTCCAACAATGAACCAAAAGTACCAGAGTGCGACGCAAGCAAAGCTTAATTGAAACGCTTAACCGAAATCAAAAAAAATCTTCCCTACTTTTATTAAATGACTAAAAAGAAACTTGTTGTTCTTACAGGTGCAGGCATTAGTGCTGAAAGCGGACTAAAAACTTTCCGTGACAGTGATGGGCTTTGGGAAGGTTACGATGTTACGGAAGTTGCTACTCCGAGAGCCTGGCGAAAAGATCCAAAACTGGTACTTGATTTTTATAATATGCGTCGAAAAAATGTTGCAGAAGCAGAACCGAATGCTGCACATACTGGGTTAGCACAGCTGGAAAAAGATTTTGATGTACATATTATCACGCAAAACATAGATAATCTGCATGAAAGAGCTGGCAGCACAAAAATACTTCACCTGCATGGCGAGATATTTAAAATGAGAAGTGAGGCTGATGAATCGTTGGTGTATGATATTCGTGGTGATATTAATATTGGAGATACTGCAGATGATGGTGCACAGCTTCGTCCACACATTGTTTGGTTTGAAGAGCCGGTTCCGCTGATTGAAGAAGCGGCAAAAATCACAAGGACAGCAGATATTTTTGTAGTGATCGGAACTTCATTGGTGGTTTATCCTGCTGCAGGTTTAGTAAATTATGCACCGGTTGATTGTCCTAAATTCATCATTGATAAAAAAGTGCCTTACTCTTCGTTGTATAACTTAACGGTAATAAAAAAACCTGCCTCGGAAGGAGTGAAGGAGTTGAGAGATAAGTTGAAAGAGTTTATTTGACCAGCTAAAGTATTCTATTCACCTTTTGTTGTGTCACTCACTTCGACGTTCAGTATTTTATTCAGCTATTCATACTTCTTCATTAAAAACAATCCCATGTTTTTCCAATTCTTTCAACACCGGCTCATAAATAGCTGCTGAAATAGGAATATGCAAGCCTGTTAATTTAATCTTTTCATCTAATATCAATTTTGCTGCAATGCCTAAAGGCAGTCCAACAGTCTTTGCCATTGCTGTATGTAAAGCATTTTCACCTGTAACCTGCAAAGAACTTTTTATTAAGTGCTTTTGATCCTCTAAAGTGTATTCAATTTCATGTAACATCACAACAAGGTCTTTGTCTTCCGGTTGCAAAGCAAGTTTAGTTTCGAAAATGAATTGCAACACATCTGCTGCACTACAAAGTCCTCTATTAATTACAGTTGTTTCATCATCCATTCCCAGGAAAAAAAGCTGTTTCATGCTCAGGTTGGCTTCGTGCATTTTTACAGCAACCGTTTCTGCAGCCTGGTCTTTTATATCATCAACTTCAACTGAATTCAATTCTCCTTTTTCATTCACCAGCATCACTTCATCCGGTGCCTTGGCTCCTTGCTTTTCGGCCTGTTCTTCAGCTTCCATCAAAGCCATGAGTTTTTCCATCATATCTTTTGCATACGAAAGACGGCTCACTAACATCTGGCTTAACCATTCACCAAAACCATATTTCTCAAAATGCTGACGAAAGAAATCTGCTAAAGTCATTCCATCGGTTTCATACATTTTTTCTTCATCCGTCAACATCAGGTCAATAATGTTTTTCCATCCAAAACAAAACTCTGGATGGCGAAGGGTTGTTCTAACGAATGTTGAAACTTCATGGAGATCATAAGTATCAATATACTTCAAAGAATCCCTGTTAGGATAATAGGCATACACTGAATCCTCATCCACCTGTACAATCCTGTTCTGATCGAATAACTGTACATAACCAAGACTTACCACTTTATCATTTTCCCTGTACAAAGCACCAGTTTTTCCGGCAGTAACTACATTTCTTGCATTCCAGCTGATCTTATAGTGCCATGGATTGGTATCACTTTCAGGTGCAACCAATCCACCACAATGCGATTTAAATGAAGTGATCGTTCCGCCTTTCTTTTTTATTTCATTGATCAACTGCATGGCACTCATATGATCAATGCCTGGATCAAGTCCCATTTCACACAGAAACAATAACCCCTTTGCAGCTATCTCCTTTTCGAGAGCTTTTATCTTTTCATCCACATAACTGGCTGTAAGAAGATGTTTATTGAATTGCAAACAATCTACCGCAATTAAATAATGCAGGGCAGGAGGCATGAGTGATATTACAACATCGGCTTCCTGTATTAATTGCTGCCGTTCATTTACATTCTCAATATTTACAGCAACAGGTTTAACTAAAGGATGATCTCCAACTTTGTCCTGAACCACTTTCAGATCAGCATCAGCAACTGTGACTTTGCAAACAATTTCATTTGCCAGTTCTTTCAGATAATCGATCAATACGGTAGCCGATCTTCCTGCTCCAAACAGAACAATGTGTTTCATTTGCCGAAGGTAAGAGATTCGCTATTAGAAGATTATTTGATCGTATCAGTTTGTGATGCAGACGAATCAACAGGTAATTTCCAACTGATGGATTCACGTTCTAATGGTTGAGATACATAATCCTCTGAAGCCAATACTTTGGTAAGAGCAATGATGATAAAAATCACTGGGAAAGCTAAAAGAAGGGGAGCCAATAAATTATGGCGTTTAGTGTTTATTTTTTCCGGGCTTGTGCCTGCTTGTCGGTTAGTTTCTTCATCATGAAAAGCATTGGGAGTTTTCATACAATATTATTTAAGCTATTGATTCATAAAATTCGTCTGATAAGCCACTGATTTCCCTGCTTAAAGGCTAATTCTATGCCTGAATTATTTGTGAAGAAATAAAGCAAAATATTATGGTTTCAAAAGCCGGTTTACGGGTGAAAAAAATTAGCTTTGTCCACCTTATAAATGACTGTAGAACAAATCATTTTCTACTAAAATTACAGAAGACGAAAAGAGAAGGTTAAAACAAATATGGAAGAAACTTTATTACCCGAACAAACAGGAGATCACGATCGGATCATCAAAGTAAACATCGAGGAACAAATGAAGACAGCCTACATCGATTATTCGATGTCGGTTATCGTTGGTCGTGCACTTCCTGATGTAAGAGATGGATTAAAACCGGTACACCGTAGAATTCTTCATGCCATGAACGAAATAGGCATGGCTCACAACAAGGCTTATAAAAAATCAGCTCGTGTGGTAGGTGAGGTGCTTGGTAAATATCATCCTCATGGTGATTCATCTGTGTACGATGCCATTGTTCGTATGGCCCAGGACTGGAGTATGAGATATACACTCATCGATGGACAGGGTAACTTCGGTAACCAGGATGGTGATAGTCCTGCAGCAATGCGTTATACCGAAACACGTTTACAGCGTTTAGCTGAAAGCATGCTCGAGGATATTGAAAAAGATACGGTAGATTTTCAACTGAACTTCGATGATACGCTGAAAGAGCCAATGGTGCTTCCTACAAGAATTCCACAGCTACTGGTAAACGGAAGTAGTGGTATTGCTGTAGGTATGGCTACGAACATGATGCCGCATAACCTTTCTGAGGTGGTGGATGGATGTGTGGCTTACATCGATAACAAAGAAATTAGCATCGAGGAGTTGATGGCTTTCATTAAAGCTCCGGATTTCCCTACAGGTGGTGTAATCTACGGTATGGAAGGTGTGAAGCAGGGAATGTTAACAGGCCGTGGAAGGGTAGTGGTTCGTGGAAAATGTCATGTAGAAACAAAAGCCAGTGGCAGAGAACAGATCATTATCACTGAAGTGCCTTACCAGGTTAACCGTGATACATTGACTGATAGAATCGGTCAGTTGGTGAATGAAAAAGCTATTGAAGGAATTGCACACGTTAACAACGAGAGTAATAAGAGAGAAGGAACCAGGATCGTTATTGATTTGAAACGTGATGCTGTTGCCCAAGTTATTATCAATCAACTTTTCAAATACACTGAATTACAGACAAGTTTTGGTATTAACAATGTGGCTTTAAGTAAAGGCCGTCCGAAGATACTGAACTTAAAAGATCTTATTTCTGAGTTTGTGGAATTCAGGATGGAAGTGGTAATTCGTCGTTCGAAATTTGAATTACGGAAAGCTGAAGAAAGAGCCCATATTTTAGAAGGATATTTAAAAGCATTGGATCATTTAGATGAAGTGATTGCTTTGATCCGAGCAAGCCGTACTCCTGAGGATGCAAAAATTGCATTGATGGAGAAGAGCCGTACAGAGAAATGGTATCTGAACCCAACAATATTCGCCGATCTAACTGATGATCTTTACAAGCAGGAAGAGGGTCTTTCTGAAGAACAAACCAAAGCCATTCTTGAACTTCGTTTACAGCGTTTAACAGGGATGGAAAGAGATAAGATCGTTGATGAGTTCAACAGCCTTATCGAAACTATCAGGAAGCTGAAAGAATTGTTGGGTAGTGAATTTTTAAGATACGAACTGATCAAAACCGAATTAGCTGAGATAAAAGCTAAGTTTGGTGATGCCCGTAAGAGTGAGATCCAGTACCTGGCAGATGAGATGAGGATCGAAGATCTTATTGAAGAAGAAGATGTTGTGATTACTATCTCACATTTAGGCTATATCAAAAGAACATCTGCTACCGAATATCGCCAACAAAAAAGAGGTGGAAGAGGAGCGATAGGCAGTAAAACCCGTGAAGAAGATTACGTAGAGCATCTTTTCGTAGCATCTACACACGATACCATGATGTTCTTCACCGAAAAAGGACGTTGTTACTGGCTGAAGGTATATGAGATTCCGGAAGGTGAAAAAAGTGGAAAGGGCAGAGCCATCCAAAACCTTATTCAGATTCCACCGGATGATAAAGTAAGAGCGATCATTGATGTGAAGAACCTTGCTGACAAAGAATTTGTAACAAATCATTATATCGTTCTTTGCACCAAAAAAGGAATAATAAAGAAAACTTTACTGGAAGATTTCAGCCGTCCAAGGTCAAGTGGTGTAAATGCCATCACGATTGTTGAAGGTGATGAGTTACTGGAAGCAAAAATGACCGACGGAAATTGCCAGGTGATGTTAGCTGTGAAGTCTGGTAGAGCTATTCGTTTCCCGGAAGAAAAAGTTCGTCCGACAGGAAGAGGAGCAATTGGTGTTACCGGAATTGAGGTGGATGATGAGCATGATGAAGTGATCGGAATGATCTGTGTGGCAAAACAGGATGAATCAGCTTCTGTTTTGGTAGTAAGTGAAAAAGGATTTGGGAAAAGAACAGCTGTTGATGAATATCGCATCACTAATAGAGGTGGGAAAGGAGTAAAGACCATCAATGTAACTGAGAAAACCGGTAAGTTGATTGGCATCCTGGATCCTTCTGAAAAAGATGATCTGATCATCACCTGTAAATCAGGTATCACTTTAAGAACACCGGTAGCTTCCATTAAAGAAGCCGGAAGAGCCACACAGGGAGTAAAGCTGATACGAATAGACGATGGTGATGAAATTGCAGCCATCTCAAGAATAGATGAGCAGGAGGTAGATGAAGTAGTTGAAGCAGTGGTAGATGGAAATGCAGAAAACACTGAATCTGCAACTGTTGAAACATCAAATGAAATAAACGAAAATTCAACTCCGACTGATAACGGAGAAAACGATAGCAATAACAATTCTGAAACAGAAGAAAACCAATAAGTTCATATGAAAAAGATTGTATTTAGTGTGTTAGGCGTATTTCTGGTAGTATTAGCCTCTGCTCAGAAATTTTCAAAAGTTGAAACGCCTTATGTATTAGGTAAGTTTGAAGATGCTAGAACAGAAGTAGAGAAAATAGTTGCTGATGCCAAAAACCAATCTGTTGCTGATGCATGGCTTTGGCATGGTTCAATCTATGCTGTAATAGCTGATGATGCAAATTTGAAAATAAAATATCCTAGGGCCTCAGCAATAGCAATGAGTTCATTTCAAAAGTATGTAAAGCTAGACCCGTCAATGAAAACAATGAATAATGAAGCCATTCCAGGCAAAATAATCATTGATGTGTTATATAGAAGTAATCTTACAGATGGTATTGCATTCTTTGATAAAAAACAATGGGATTCGTCTTTTCTATATTTTACTCAGGCTGCAGAAATTGGTGATATGATCACTAAATATAATTGGAGAGGTAATAAACAACCAATTGATACTACTACAGTATTATTCTCAGGTTATGCAGCTCAAAACGCTAAGTTATTGGATGAAGCTGCAAAATATTATAGCCGTATCGCCGATTTGAAGATCACAAATGTTCCGGCAGCAGGTGATGTGAAGGATATATATGAATACTTAGTGTATTTCTACATGGACAAAAAGAATAACGAACAGTTCATGAAATATCTTGGTCTTGCAAAAGAAATGTATCCACAAGCTTTAGCAACATGGGCAGATTATGAATCAGAATTCGTCGAGAAAAATTATACACTAGCACAAAAACTAGAAATATATAACCAGGCAGATGCAGCAGGTACACTTACCGCTAATCAATATTTAGCTTATGGAAATATGTTCTATAATCTGAAGGATGAAGACAAAGAGAAAATGGATAGTGCCACTATTGCTTCTTATAGACTAAAAGCAGAAGATGCATTTATTAAAGGTTTTAAAAAGGATAGTAAGAATGGATTGGCAGCTTATAATGTTGGGTTGATCAATTATAATGACTGGGTTGATCTGGACGACAAGTTTGAAGTCAACATGAAGAAGATATCAGAGCTAAATAAGAGTAAAGCTGAAGTGAAAGATCCAAAGAAGAAACCTGCCAATGATGCCAGGATTAAGAAAGAAGTAGATGAGATAAAGGCCTTAAATGCAGCGATTGAAAAGAAACAACATGGTTTTGCCGATAAATCAATAGAGTGGATGGAAAACACTCACTCTGTATTATCAGTAAAAGAAAAAGCAGATCGATCAGAGAAAAATGTTCTTTCCAAATCAGTAGATTACCTTACTAATTTGTATCTGTGGAAGAGAGACAAATCCAAAGGCAACAACGCAGATTATGATAAATACGATGCATTATACAAGAAGTACGATGCATTGCATGGAAAATATTAAAGAAGTCTCAAGTATATTTAAGAAGAGCCCATCATTACGATGGGTTTTTTCTTGTGCGTAGTACAGACAACTTAAATTTAATTTAAATGCTTATCAAAATGACTTCAATCATATCTCAATAATTGAATAAGAATACTTTAGTGTTTAAACTACTCGAATGACATTCGGCAAAACGGGAGAAAAATGTCTGGTACCGGGAAAATACAGATGCTTTGGAAACAACAATAAGCGTATTTTTCTATGTAAAGATGAAGTGTTTCCCAAACCCGAAACGGATCATGAAGGAATTTGGATTCTTACTTCAAAAGAAGAACCACCACATACTAATTCATCTGAAACATATCAACATAAACTTTAAGTGAGAGGCCGTTTTAAATTGCTTATTTCTTAAGAAGAAATGAGTTTTATTATGTTGTTTATTCGACCGTGTTCCATTTAACATAATATAAATTATAGGACAATTTTCACACCCAGAACGCTGCAAATGGATATCACATAATCCAACACATTGATAATGAATTATTATTGTCCAATCTTACATTTCACAGTATATGGCACAATATTTCAGGCTTACTCAGAAAATAAGCGTTATGGCAGGAAAACAAATTGATAAGAATCCGAAATCTCAAAATCCTAACGATTCGGATTATGTATCTAAACATAGCAAACTGGGTAATCCTGATGGTACGGGTCAAAATTTTTCTGCAGTAAAAGATTCAGATTCAGATGCCAGTAAAAAACCGGGCAGAATTGTTACTGGTCAATCCGGCTCAAAAGAAAATCAAACTAAGGAACATCCGAACGTTTAATAATCATATAAATATATAGTTATGGCAATACATCACAATTCAGATCCGGGAAGAATTAAAACAGAATCAACAGATACTCAGAGAGATCTTGCAGCTAAAGGTGGTCCGGCAGTAGGTATTGGTGATGCTCAAAACAGAAAAGCATCTTCTCCTGCTTCTGATGATCTGCAAACCCAGGCTGCAGCTAAAGGTGCCCAGCAAAAGAAAGAATTGGAAGAGGATGATTCGTCTATTGAAGGACAAACTAAAAGCCGATCTGGAAATAGAATTTCAGGCAGTAACCACTGATAAATATAATGTTATGGACAAAGATTATAATAAAAAAGAAATAGAAAATAACCAGGATTTTAAGAGAACCGATAGTGATAAGCCTAACCAATTAGGGCCTTCTTCACCTTATAACAGGACGTCCGATCATCCACAATCAGAAGCTTCAGCATCAAGCGCTGATAATGATATGGACAGGCAAACATCCAATGAGCATAATTTACAGCAAGATGCAGATGAAGCACAAAGTGATGGAAACCTCTCATTTCCTGAAGGAAAATAATCTAAAAAGCCGTTAATCAACCGATTAACGGCTTTTTCTCTGTCAAATACTTCCAATATCGCCTGGGCATATGCTGAATGTGTAATTTCATGTTTTTTCTTGCTTGAATATTTACGCTTTGAAAGTATTGCTTCCACAGTGATTGGTATAAAACTTCAGTATCATCATATACAATTGAAACGTCATTTCCGCTATTTGTATTTTCAGAAAAATTAATAGTAAC
This sequence comes from Bacteroidota bacterium, assembly GCA_023386555.1. Classification (GTDB taxonomy): domain Bacteria; phylum Bacteroidota; class Bacteroidia; order Chitinophagales; family Chitinophagaceae; genus JAEZDC01. The sequence goes on from JAEWJK010000004.1 coordinate 170,506, forward strand.
CTGTGTTACTTGTTGTAAATCATAGAACATTCCATACTTTCTATATACGTCGTAGATCAACCATTTCTGATCTGCATACCGTTTTTTAAAATGATTTTCCAACAAAGGCAATACATTAAAGTCAGGCTGAATCACAGCATAATAAATCTGGTCTCTCGTCAATTCAAATCGAATGAAAGCTTCCATCCTATGCCTTTCCCTATATACTTTATGGGCAATCTGTCTCACCTCCAATATGGAATGATTACTATAATCATACTCCACTGTATTCGTTGATGCAAATACATATTGGGCATATCGCAACAGAGTATTTTCGAAACCAGGTATTTCAGACAGAAAAGAATGATACAGTTCACTGGTTGCCCGATGCGATATTTTCTGCTTTAAACCTTTCCATACTCTTCCTGCTTTTACCTCATCAGTCAAAACTGCATGCCTGGCATCAAACACATTTGGCTGAAAGTTATCTTGCTTAACAATGAATGGATCTTTGAACTTATACTCATACACTTCAAAAACAGCTGTCAGCCAGCCATCAAATGTTCCGTCATACACAAGTGTTACCATCAGAACAAGCTGATTTGTGGTGAAAAATTCGGTTGGTATTTACTATTACCAAGTGAGAGTATCTGTTGTTTGATCTGTATCGGTTGTAGGTCTCTCCTTTCATCATCTCTGGAATTACAGGTAATGAAATAGCGGGCTTTGGTGAGGGAAATCCCGATCTTTCTCAGGTTCTCCCAGGAAAGATTTTGATATCTTCTTGCTGATACAATTTTATTAGCTGACTGTACTCCCACTCCAGGAACACGTTTGATAAGTTGAATATCTGCTTTATTTATATCGATTGGGAAAACCTGCATATTTCGTAAAGCCCAGCTGAGTTTTGGATCAATATCCATGTCCAATTGAGGATGTTCAGGCGAAACGATCTCATCTACAGAAAATCCATAGAAACGCATTAACCAATCAGCCTGGTATAAACGATTTTCCCTAACCATCGGTACCGGAGTACCAATAGCAGGCAAACGATTGTCTGTACTGATCGGTACATAACCTGAGTAATACACTCTTTTGAGTTTCATCTTTTGATAAAAGAAATGCGACATTAATAAAATTTGAAGATCAGCTTCAGGAGTAGCTCCTATCACCATTTGAGTACTTTGTCCGGCTGGTGCAAACAAAGGTGTTTTCTTCAGTGTCTTTTTCTCTTCTTTATGCTGAATAATGGCATTCTTCAGGTATTTCATCGGGTGAATCACATCTTCCTGCTTCTTATCAGGAGCTAATAGTTTCAGGCTTTCTTTGGTGGGCATTTCTACGTTAACACTCAATCTATCAGCATATAGTCCGGCTTCTTTCAGTAATTCTTCACTTGCTCCAGGGATTGCTTTCAAGTGAATATATCCATTGAAACGATGTTCGGTTCGAAGTTTTTTAGCGATCAATACTAAACGCTCCATCGTATAATCTGCATTTTTAAAAATGCCTGAGCTGAGGAATAAACCCTCTATATAATTTCTTCGATAAAAGTTGATGGTGAGATCCACTACTTCTTGCACAGTGAATGCAGCTCGTTTGATATCATTGCTTTTTCTGCTAACGCAATAAGCACAGTCGAAAATGCAATGATTAGTGAGCAGAATTTTTAATAGTGAAACACAACGTCCATCTTCGGTATAGGCATGGCAAATTCCGTTTGATGCATTGCCTAAACCTTTATTGTGATTTTCTCTTTTACTTCCACTTGATGCACAGGACACATCGTATTTAGCAGCATCAGCAAGGATGGATAATTTTTCATGGATACGATCAGCATTCATCACAACAAATATACTAAAATATTTAGCATTTGGCAAGACTGTGCTTCACTATTTCAAGCAAACGCAAATTGGTTTATTTAATTTGGGCAAATAAGGCTTTTAATTCATTCTGCAATGAACGACCTTTATCGTTGTTATACCAATTTTGCAGGTTTGTTCTGATGGTATTGATATCAGCCTTTTGAGCTTTCATCTCATCCATTAATTGCTGAGCTGCTGCAGGTCTAGCACCCCATGAAAACAGATCGTTTCCATTTTTGTTACGAACAATAAATTGAGGAATACTTTTCGTTCCGTTGGTGAGATAATTATTAATTAAAAAAGGTTCACTATCTCGTAATTGGAGATTGTATGTGATTGTTGGATTTTGTTCTGACAATTTTATTAGAAACGGTAGCGTAGGTGCAACATCTCCACACCATGGTTCAATGATAACAATCCAATGCATTGGTTCAGAAATGGATTTGATAATTTGAACCAATTCTTCGTCCAATTCCAAAGTTTTCATCCAACGGTTCATTCGCTGAAAATTCAACCGGGTATAATCAAGATAATCGGGGTTATTATAAGGTGGCTGGGGATTGCTTGAACTAAGTATTTTATTAAATAGATTTATATATTCCTGGTAAGTCATAGGTTGTAGCAATTCAAATCTTTATAACAAAAAATCGTTGATTTAGTTGTCTTTATTCAGATTTGGTTTCCAAATATCAGCATATAATTCCATGTGACGTTTAAATTGTGTTTGCACATAGGTACATTCAGCTATTACCTGCAGTTTATTTTGTCTTGCATATTCAGCCATTGTGCTAAGTAATTTCTTTGCGTACCCTTTACCTTCAGCTTCGGGCAATACAGTTGTGTGATGAACGATCATTTCATTGCCATTTATCGTAGCAGTCATTTCACCGAGTTGTTTATCATTCTCAATAATGAAAAAACCACCCTGGTTTCCGGCAAATTTGGATTGAACTTCTTCCATTTGTATGATTTTATGTTATGATTAACCAAAGCTTTCTTTAGCTATTTATCTCCAGATCGTTCTGCCTCATCCGGAGCAGTTGAACTGGATTGATAAGTATGACCATTTCCATTAGAAGGAATGTTACCTGTACTGATCTGAGGTTCAGGAATTGGTGCTCCAGTTTCTTCAAAACCACGATAAGAGTTACGGATGAGTAATCGTAAACTTTGATCCCAGGTGAAATAATTATATACCCAATTGATGAAAACCTGTATCCTGTTTTTTACACCAAGAATAAGAAAGAGATGCAATCCCATCCAAACTAACCATCCAAGAAATCCTCCAAAATGAAACTCAGGTTTCGGCACATCAACAACACCTTTATGCCTACCAATAGTAGCCATACTGCCTTTGTCTTTGTATTCATATTCTTCTAACACACCTTCTTTCTTTGTGAGCTTAATCAGATTTTTACCAAGCAAATTGCCCTGGTTAATAGCCACATTTGCCAATTGAGGATGACCATTTGGATAAAGAGGTGTAGTCATCGAAGCAATATCACCGATAGCATAAATGTTATTTGTTCCGATTACTTTGCTGTAACGGTCAACTTTTATCCTATTGCCTCTAACGATGAGTGATGGATCAATACCATTTGGCACATTACCTCGAACACCTGCTGCCCAGATAACTGTTTTGGTGTTGATGGTTGTTCCATCCTGAAGAACAACAACGTTGCCATCGTATTCTTTCATGATGGAATTAAGTTTAACAGTGATGCCCATTTTTTCGAGGTAAGCCTGGCTTTTCTGACTGCTTTTCGCACTCATCATTCCAAGTGTTTTACCAGTACCTTCCAACAGGTAAATCTTCATCTGGCTGAAATCTAATTCGGGATAATCTTTACAGAGTGTATGATTTTTAAGATCTGCTAAAGCACCACTCACCTCCACTCCTGTTGGTCCACCACCAACTACTACAATAGTCATTAAAGCAGTTTTTTCTTCTGCATTTTTAGTAATAACAGCCAGCTCAAAATTTTCAATAAGACGATGACGCAGTTGGAGGGCTTCCACAGTTGATTTCATTGGGAAAGCAGCAGCTTTTAGATTATCGTTGCCAAACCAGTTTGTATCTGCACCTGTTGCGATAACTAAAACATCATAATGAAAATCTCCGATGTCGGTTATGATTGTATTTTCAGTAGAATTAATTTTTTGCAATTCAGCTAAACGAAACCGAATGTTATTGCTTCCCTGGAAAACTTTACGTAGGGGAAATGAAATATTGCTAGAATCCAATGCAGCTGTTGCTACCTGGTAGAATAAAGGTTGAAACTGGTGATAGTTTACTTTGTCGATCATCAACACTTCAATAGATGGCTTATTGCTGAGTGTTCTTGCTAATTTAAGTCCTGCAAAACCTCCACCGATGATAACAACTTTCATGATTTGTTATTGAGTTACAAAGGTATTGTGCTTACATAAACCGTACCTTATAACATTAATACAACATTCTAACCTTAATGGTTTCTTTTACATGCTTTAATAATTCAACGGCCTTATTAGAAAGTTTTTTATCAACATCTAACACAACATAGCCGATCTCTTCGTTTGTTTTTAAATACTGACCAACGATGTTGATGTTATTTTTTGAAAGTTGTGTATTGATAGCACTCAATACTCCCGGAACATTATTATGAATATGCAGTATCCTGTGTGAACCTTCCACAGGTGGCAATGCCAATGGTGGAACAGTGTGAGAACCTGTTGTGATGCCTTTTTCAAGATAGTTGAAAAGCTTAATACTTACATCTTCTCCGATATTCTGCTGAGCTTCTTCTGTGGATCCACCGATATGTGGTGTAAGTAAAACATTCTTCAATCCTTGCAATGGTGTTTGAAAATCATCACCATTTTTTTCAGGTTCTATCGGAAACACATCAACTGCAGCACCTGAAATGCTTCCATCTTCCAAAGCGGATTTCAAGCATTTTAGATCAACCACCTCTCCTCTTGCATAGTTGATCAGTATCGCTCCTTTCTTAATATGCTTAATAGTATTTTTATTGATGAGATTTTTGGTTTGTGCATTTTCAGGAACATGCAGCGATACAATATCAGATTTACACAACACTTCTTTCAACGTTTTACCATCTGTTGCATTACCTAGTGGAAGTTTGGTTTCAGTATCGTAATACATCACTTTCATGCCGAGTGATTCTGCTAAAACAGAAACCTGGGAACCGATGTTTCCATAACCGATTAATCCAAGTGTTTTACCCCTTAATTCATAACATCCTGAAGCCTCCTTCAGCCATATACCTTCATGTGCCGCTTTATTCTTATCGGGTATTCTTCTTATGAGCATAATGGCAGCACCTATTACCAATTCTGCAACGCTTCTTGTATTACTATATGGTGCATTAAAAACTACAACTCCATTTTTGGTTGCTGCTTTAAGATCAACCTGGTTTACACCAATACAAAATGCACCAATAGCCTGTAGCTTTTTTGCTGCTGCTAATACTTTCGCAGTGATCAATGTTTTAGAGCGAATACCCAACAGATGCACATCTTTTATCTCTTTTATTAATTCAGCTTCATTCAATGCACCTTTTAATCGTTTGATATTCACATACCCATTTGATTGAAATTGCTGAACAGCTTTATCGCTGATATTCTCCAGGAAAAGTATGTTGATCTTATTCTTTGGGTAACTCGTAGCCAGTTCTTGTTTGCTCATCCTCACAAAAGTAATTGCTATTTAACAGTTTAGTAAAAGCTTTTCCCCAAAAATAATTGGCACTTCATTGGAAGTACAGAGTGTGGAAATAATCAGTTGACGAAAAACAAAATGATGAAGGCGATATTATTAGTATTTCTGTTCCTGAGTGTAGAAACATCGTGTAAGAATAATACGATCAAGCCGTTGAAAAGCGAACCACAGCCTCAACCAGTTGTTGATGTGGATTTTCGTCAGTTATCACAAGAGGAAAAAGATTTCTACACACAACAGGCTTCATCTTTTTATAGCAGTTTTTTAAACAATAACAATTTCAACGGTAGCATACTGGTAGCAAAAAATGGACAGATCATCATGGAGAAATACCAGGGTAAAGCAAACTTTGCTACTAAAGAAGCAATAGATCAAAATACTACTTTCCACCTTGCTTCTGTTTCAAAGACATTTACAGCAATGGCCATTCTCAGAATGTGGGAACAGGGTCAGTTATCATTAGATGATGATATAAGAAAATATTATCCATCATTTCCATATTATGGTATTACAATAAGAATGTTGTTGACTCATAGAAGCGGCTTACCGAATTATGCATACTTCATGAAGACGAAAGACAAAAGTCTTTTATTTAGCAATGATGATGTTATCAATTACATGATACAATACAGACCTAAAGAAAGTTATCGTCCGAATACAGCCTTTCAATATTGTAATACTAATTATGTTATATTGGCGAATATCATTGAAAAAGTTTCCGGTCAATCGTATCCATCTTATATGAGGGATAATGTATTCAGGCCATTGGGCATGAATAACACAACGGTTTGTTATAAAGATAACATTGCTACAATGCCTATATCTTATACTGCAGGTAACAGGCCTTACACAATAGAAAATTTTGATGCCATCTATGGCGATAAAAATATATACAGTAATGCCAGGGATCTGCTGATCTGGGACAAAGTTTTATACAGTGGCAATTTTGTTAGTGCTGAAACAGCTAAAATGGCTTACCAACCTTATAGCAATGAAAAACCCTCTATACATAATTATGGAATGGGATGGAGATTGATTGAAAAGGATGATGTAAAAGTGGTTTATCACACTGGCTGGTGGCATGGCAACTGTAATATTTTTACAAGAGTTGTACAGGATACTGCAACTGTAATAATTCTAAGTAACAGATATAATAGCCAGGTGTTTAAGTCAAGAAATACTGCTTCAGTTTTTGCAAAATCATTGATTGATGCTCCGAAACCAGAGTTGAGCGATGTTGCAGTTGGTGGAGATGCAGTACAAAAAGAATCAGAGAAGTGATTGTCTTATAATATTAATAGACACATTTAGTCAGAAAGCCATGGAACATCAGCTAATTGCTGCATGTTCCTGCTTTTTTTTAGGCTTTCTCCCCTATTTTTGCTGCCCTTAATAAAATCTGACAAAACCGCTTATGGACGACAAGCTATTGTTTTATGCTGTGCCTGCTATGGGATTGCTGGGCCTTATCTACACATTAATTAAATATGCATGGGTATCTAAACAAGATACTGGAACAGACAGAATGAGAGAGATCAGCACCTATATAGCTGAAGGTGCAATGGCGTTCTTGAAAGCTGAATGGAAGATCTTAACCTATTTTGTAATTATCGTTGGTGCTTTATTAGGTTATATGGGTTCTCGTAGTGAAGAATCTCACTGGACAATTGCTTTGGCGTTTGTTGCCGGTGCATTTTTCAGTGCTTTGGCTGGGTATATTGGAATGAGAGCTGCCACAAAAGCAAATGTTCGTACTGCACACGCTGCAAGAACTTCTTTGTCAAAAGCATTGAACGTTTCTTTCACTGGTGGAGCCGTAATGGGTATGGGTGTTGCCGGATTAGCTGTTTTAGGTTTGGGTGGATTATTCATTGTGTTGATCCAGGCTTTTGCTCCTGATGTTTTGGCAACTGCTCATGAAGTAACAACAGCAATTGAAGTACTTACCGGTTTTTCTTTAGGTGCTGAAAGTATTGCTTTGTTTGCCAGAGTTGGTGGAGGTATTTATACCAAAGCTGCAGACGTTGGTGCTGACCTGGTTGGTAAAGTAGAAGCGGGTATTCCTGAAGATGATCCAAGAAACCCTGCAACCATTGCAGATAATGTTGGTGATAATGTTGGTGACGTAGCTGGTATGGGTGCTGACTTGTTTGGTTCTTATGTAGCTACTGTTCTAGCAACGATCGTATTGGGCCATGAAGTTACTTCAGGTGGTAATGCATTGAATGATGGATATAACGGTTTCTCTCCTATTCTTCTTCCAATGTTGATTGCTGGTGTTGGAATTCTATTCTCAATAGTAGGAACATGGTTCGTGAGAATTAGCGACAGTGCAGGAATAAAAACCAGTGTTGTTCAAAATGCTCTGAACATGGGTAACTGGGGAAGTATCATTTTGACTGCTGTTGCCAGTTACTTTCTTTGTATGTACATTCTTCCTGATACAGAAATGAATCTTCGTGGATTTGCTTTCGACAGAATGGATGTATTTGCGGCAATCATTGTTGGTTTAGTGGTTGGTACTTTAATGAGCATCATCACAGAATATTATACTGCTATGGGTAAAAGACCTGTAGGCAGCATCGTTCGTCAGTCAGGTACTGGTCATGCTACTAACGTAATTGGTGGATTGGCTGTAGGTATGGAATCAACCTTCCTTCCTATTCTTGTTTTAGCTGCAGGTATTTATGGCTCTTATGAATTTGCAGGATTATATGGTGTGGCTATCGCTGCTGCAGGTATGATGGCAACAACAGCAATGCAATTAGCGATCGATGCTTTTGGTCCTATTGCTGATAATGCTGGTGGTATTGCTGAAATGAGTGAATTACCTAAGGAAGTAAGAGAGAAAACAGATACGCTTGATGCTGTGGGTAACACAACTGCTGCAACAGGTAAAGGTTTTGCCATCGCTTCTGCTGCATTAACTGCACTTGCACTTTTTGCTGCATTTGTTGGTGTTGCAGGTATTGAAGGAATTGATATTTATAAAGCAGATGTGCTTGCTGCATTATTTGTTGGTGGAATGATTCCTTTCATCTTCTCATCTCTTGCAATAAGAGCAGTAGGTGAAGCTGCAATGGCAATGGTAGAAGAAGTTCGTCGCCAGTTCAGATCAATTCCCGGTATCATGGAAGGAACAGGTAAACCAGAATATGATAAATGCGTTGCCATTTCTACTGAAGCTTCTATCAAAAAAATGATGTTGCCGGGAGCTATTGCAATTGTATCTCCGTTGATCATTGGTTTTACTTTAGGTCCTGAAGCTTTAGGTGGATTCTTAGCAGGTGCTACCGTTAGTGGAGTTTTGATGGGTATGTTCCAGAACAACGCTGGTGGTGCATGGGATAATGCTAAAAAGAGCTTCGAAAAAGGTGTTGAAATAAATGGTGAGATGTATTACAAAAAATCAGAACCACATAAAGCATCAGTAACTGGTGATACGGTGGGTGATCCTTTTAAAGATACATCTGGTCCTTCAATGAACATTTTGATCAAGTTAATGTCTATCGTATCATTGGTTATCGCTCCTACTCTTGCTGATGTTTTCGGGACAAGAGATACGGTAGATGAAACTTCAGCTTTGAAAAATAAAACAGAGATCACTTATGTGATGCCTGAAAAGAAATAATTGGATTTCTATAAACATTAAAAATCCCGGCCATAAGCCGGGATTTTTCTTTTGGGTGAACCGATTTTACTGCTCGAAAAAAATAAAATCGCTTCTATATTGGACTAAGAAATTGAACTTCTCATTCCAGGATTAGCAAGGCACAATTGAATCGCCTTTGCAACTGATCCGCATGATTCAAATGTTTTTCTAAATTCCAACGGACAAATACCATATTTATTTATCCAATAAGCTATCTCTTTCGAAATGCTGAAGTTTGCTTCCGGACTTCTGTTATCTTTTCCCCTGCGTATAAAGTTTGCCATATCTCAACATTTTTATGTAGATGGTAAAATCAAAGGCTGTGCCATGAAAATTTGTACATTGCAAATACGCTATGCCTGAGTTTCCGAACATATTAGTGAGTGCTGTTCCTGCTTTTATCATTCTCATAATTGTAGAAGTTATTTATGCTTTAAAAACACAAAGAGAGTTATATGAGGTGAAAGATGCTGCAACAAGCATATCACTTGGGTTAGGAAATTTATTTATCGGCATCGCCACAAAAGCATTCATTCTTTTATTTTTTGTGTGGATATATGAACATAGACTGTTTACTATTCCACATACAATTTGGTGGGCATGGGTATTATGCTTCTTTGCAGATGACTTTAGTTATTACTGGTTTCATCGCATCAGCCACAATGTAAGATGGTTCTGGGCTTCACATGTGGTACATCATTCATCGGAAAAATATAATCTTGCTGCAGCATTAAGACAAACTTGGACAGGTAATCTTACAGGATCGTTTTTGTTCTGGAGCTGGATGCCTTTGGTTGGATTTCATCCGGCCATGATCATGTTGATGCAATCTGTTAGTTTATTATATCAATTCTGGATTCATACGGAAGCAGTTGATAAATGTCCGAAGTGGTTTGAATTCATCTTCAACACACCATCACATCATAGAGTACATCATGGATCTGATATTGAGTATCTTGATAAAAACCATGCAGGCATTCTCATTATCTGGGATAGAATGTTTGGCAGCTTTCAGCCAGAAATGCATCGGCCTAAATATGGATTAACGAAGAACGTAAATACATTCAATCCTGTAAAAATTGCATTTTTTGAGTGGATGAACATTGCGAAAGATCTGAAGAAAAGTGGATCAGTTGGTAATGCTATTAAGTACATCATTAATCCTCCTGGATGGAGTCATGATGGTTCTACAAAGACTACGAAACAATTAAGAAAAGAAAATCATGGAAATTATTAAAGAAGACTTTATCCCGATTTTGTTAGGTCTATTTTCTATTGGCGGTGGAGTGTATTTAATCTGGAAACAGAAAAGAATATCTAACTCAGGGATTACTACAGAGGGAATCATTTACGATTTTGAAGTAGAACATTCTACAACTAGTAATTCCGGAAGTTTGATGCCTGTTGTGAGATTTGTAACAGAAGATAAAACATGGATTACTGAAAAGACGTCAATCGGTACATTCCCAGGTTTATTCAAGAAAGGGGAAGCTATAAACATCACTTATTTACCGGGAGATCCAAAAACCTTTTTTATAAACGATAAACGTAGCTTTTGGGGTATTTATTTTTTTGTGATAACAGGAATTCTTTTTATTGTAATAGGCATCATGAAAATTTTAAAACCCAACTGGTTTTAATTGTTCAACCATATTGCAATCATTCAACATAAGCTCCAGTAACTTCTCCATTCTCCACTTCCACATAAATATGATCTTGTTGTGTTGTTGCAATAGATGATCCTACATAATCTGGTTTTACAGGGAAAAGCTTATGCATTCGTTCAACTAACACCAGCGTCTGAATTCTTTTAGGATAGAAATTCAATAAAGGTTTTAATACATACAAAATAGTTTTACCGCTGTTTGAAACATCATCCGTAATCAAAACACTTTTACCATTGAAATCTATCTCTTCACTGAAAGTAATATCGGCAGGTTTTCTTTTATCAAGGCTTGCTGCAATAACTTTTACTGATGTCATGTATTCCTTCACCATAACTCCAATCTTCTCTGCTATAACAAGTCCACTGTTTTTTATACCAATGATAATCAGCTCTTCGTTCTTATCAAGTTGTTCAGCAACTTCCAGTGCAAGTCTTTGTAGTTTTTGATCGGCAGTAGGTTTGTCGAGTATGTATTTCTTTTCAGCCATAGTTCTTCAAAGTAAAGGCATAAAAAAATGCAATCCACTTCAGATTGCATTTTTTACCTATTCTCCACTTTATCTGTTAAGGTACATCAGTTGTTCTACGACCGAAAATCAATGATAATACGAATAAGATAATGAATGCCCAGAATAAGAACTTAGCAATACCTGCGGCACCAGCTGCAATACCTCCGAACCCGAATATAGCTGCAATGATGGCTATAACCAGGAAAATAACTGTCCAACGTAACATAATTCATCATTTTATGGTTAACAATTCTGTTTCTACAAATAGTTAATTCCATAAACATGCCAACTGTGCCAATACCATTATTTTTAAACACCTACGTACATCTGTTGATTATTGAGTTTTAACCAGTTGAATACCCTGAAGTTTTTGATTTTTCTGTGTTGCAAATAAATCTGCTCTTATCTTAGCATTCTAACTTCTGCGTATGCAATACATTCCACAAATTGCTTTTATCATTCTAACTATAGCGGCTGTTTACTTATTTACGAAGAAAGCACTTGAGATTAAACGTAATATATTGTTGGGAAGAGATGAAGATTTCAACGATAACCCTGCTGAGAGATGGAAGAATGTTTTTCTACTTGCATTCGGACAAAAGAAAATGTTCAAATATCCTTTAGTGGCAGTTATGCACTTTATAATATATGCAGGTTTCATCATCATCAATCTCGAAGTGTTAGAGATTGCATTAGATGGATTATTGGGTAAACACAGACTATTTGCTGCACCCATGGGCAGAACGTATGGCTGGCTGATCAATAGTTTTGAATTCCTGGCTGTATTAATCATTCTGGTGTGTGCTTCATTTCTTATCAGGAGAAATATTCTGAAAATAAAACGCTTCTGGAAAAGAGAAATGACTAGCTGGCCAAGAAGCGATGCGAATTATATTCTGATTGCAGAGATCATCCTGATGTCTTTGTTTCTTACAATGAATGCAACTGACAGAGCTTTGCAATTACAGAACTACGGCAATTATCATGATACAGGTGATTTTCTTTTTTCCGGAATGTTAGCACCGGCATTTGAAAACTTTTCAGCTTCTACATTGGTAACAATTGAAAGAACGGCCTGGTGGTTACACATCATCGGCATATTTGCATTTTTAAATTACCTGCCATATTCCAAACACCTTCATATTCTACTTGCCTTTCCAAATGCATACTATATGAGGATTGGTGCACAGGGAAAGATGGAAAATATGCCTGAGATACAGAAGGAAGTTTTGTATGCCATGCAACCTGAAACAGTTCCAACGGATGCAGCACCTGCTGAACCAAAGAAGTTTGGAGCGAAAGATATTTTTGATCTGAGCTGGAGAAACTTGTTAGATGCTTATAGCTGTACAGAATGTGGCAGATGTACTGCAGCATGTCCGGCAAACCAGACAGGTAAGCTACTCAGCCCAAGAAAGATCATGATGGATACAAGAGACAGGGCTGAGATCATTGGAAAGAACATCAATAAGAATAGAGAATTTGTTGACGATGGAAAAGCCCTATTGCATGATCATATACTTGCTGAAGAATTAAGAGCTTGCACCACATGTAATGCCTGTGTAGAAGAATGTCCGGTTGGAATTAGTCCGCTAAATATCATTCAGCAGCTTCGTCGTTATATGGTGATGGAAGAAAGTAATGCACCGGCTGAATGGAATGCGATGTTCAGTAACACTGAAAATAATTTTGCTCCGTGGAAATTATCGCCTGATGAGAGAGATAAATGGGCCACGGAGATGAGTTAGGAGTTTAGAGTTATGAGTTTAAAGTTTTGAGTTATGAAATTATCTCCCTTTCCATTTTCAATAACAGATTTCAGCAACATAGAACCTGAAGTTCACCAGGGTATTACCGGTTTTGCTGAATGGAAGATCGTAATGAGAGATGATGTACAAATTAGGCTGGTAAAATATTCACAGAATTATCTTGCAGATCATTGGTGTACCAAAGGCCATATTATCTATTGTGTGGAAGGTGAAATGGAAACCGAACTAAAAGATGGAAGAAAATTTCTTTTACAAAAAGGACAATTATATACTGTTGGAGATGACAGCGATGCACACAGATCTTATTCTGAAAATGGATGTGTAATTTTTATTGTTGATTAAAGAACTTGACGTACAAGTGAGTGACACAACGAAGTTTAATCGGAGTTTCAAAGGCTGGTTACATAACTAATCTTTTATCTGCTTCTCTAATTTTTCCTGCATTTCTTCAGGATGTTCGAGTTTATGTACAGCTCCCCTGTTCTTAACGATTCGCCATATTTGAATAATGGCTGTAACAGCGAATATTCCTCCGATGATCCAGTTCAACAAGCTTTGTTTGGTGTTGAGTGTATCGACCATTAATCTTCCTCCAAGTATAAAGAGAATATTACCGGCAAATGTTCCTAGAGCAATTCCAAAAATGTAAATATTATAAAAACTGGCTTTCGGAATAAGAATGTTTCTGGTAAACAAAACAGTGCTCCATCCAAACCAAAATGGAATTTGTGCTGGTGTGATAGCACAGATCATCATGCCTAAAAAGAAACGATGAATGGTGCTGCTGAGAATTACGTTTTTCTCAACTGAAGGATGCAAAGCAGCATAAAAACTGGATGTTGCCAATGCTACCAATATGAATAATGTAACCCATTCAAGTATTTTGAAAACAGCTTTTTGCTTTCGCACCCAATCCATTGCTACCAAAGAAAGTCTTACATAAATTGCTTCTACAACCAATGAACCCAAAGAAAACATGATTGCAGGTTGAATACCATCTGTTGCAGATATCTGCATAGCAGCAATATTCAATGTTCCAAGAGGTAAGGTGCCAAGGAAACTGACTAGTAATCCAACCCAGAATACTTTGTTAAGCGAAGGTTTTTTCTTCATTGATAGCTGCAAAATAAGGGAAAGAAGTGTAATCAGATCTTACATTCAAGATCAGCTCGGTGCATGGACTTGAAGAATTTTTTAGCTTTCGAAAGATATTTATAGCCTTTCCAGAAACTCCAATAAGGCACTCCTGACTGAATGTAATTGATACGGCCGATCTTATACATGTGCTTCCAATGCATAACAATTTCCTGTAAGGCTTGTTTGTAACTCATTCCACAATCGTAAATGTGGTTGGGTTCAGCCCCTACTCCATTGAATTCGAGGATTGAAATATTCTTTCCTTGTTTAAGGTCTTCTACCGAAGTGCATTTCAGATCATACCGGCCATAATAAAATGTGCCTACCTCTAAACTGATCTTATCAAACACCTCACAAAGTTGCTCGTCAATTTCATTCTTCAGGTTCACAAAATTGGCTCCCCTGTTATGATTGCCAGCGATGCTGAGGTAATATTTTTCACCTGCAGGAATAACATTGCTGAAATTATCACCATGCCGCATGGTCATTTCTTCATCCCGGAATTTTGCTTTAGGATGAGCATCTATCAACTGCTTGAGCGTTGAAGTTCCATCACCAATCACTGCCATATAATCTTTGGCAATAAAACCTGTTACAATTCCATTTTGCTCACCAGGATAACGAATATGAAATACACTGAACTCCATTGTTAATGTAACAAGGTCTTGTATCACATAGTCAACCGTTACTTTGTCATGATAATATTTTAGTTGTTCTTCATTATTGATTTTTCGCATCAGCATTCCTTTCATGCCAACATCTGGCTTCACTAAGAAAGGATAATTAAATCCGGCAGCGTTGATCTCATCTGTCAAATGATCAAATGATAGTGAAGGATCTATGTAGATAGTTTTAGGATACAGATATTTTGGCAACTGGTCATACATTTCTCTTTTTCCTTCACCTTCTAAACCAGAAAATTCAATTGTTGGGTTGACTGGTGAAACAAACCAGAAATGCCTTGCTTTTAGTGCATAGTATAACCAGACAAACCCCAGTGGAGCATAAATGAGAGAGAAAGGCCACAGTTCCCAGTTCGTAAGCTTTGTCCAGAATCTTTTCAAGCGAATAAAATTGGAGACAAAAATAGGTTTTCCACAGCTCAAATAATTTGGCAAGAATTTTTGAGATATGATTGTATATTAATGGTACAAATTGAAGGAGGAACTATGAGAACATTGTCTGAAACCTGGTTTGCTGATGGATATATTGATTTTGAATTGAAGAAATATACGCTTCTTGCTTATCTGAAAGAGATCGGTAATTACTTCAATGAGAATAAACTCTATCCGCAATTGGCTGATGTGATTTTTCATTACAATAATATCGTTGCTTTCAGGGAAAATAAACGTTATCTGCAGGAACAATTCCCTAAGAAACTCACCGGTATTCAAATTGAAAAATTACAAGTGTTATATCAACAGATGATAGAGGACGATGAATTGATGGAAGAACTTGAGGAGATCATCAATTATTCTGCAGGTAAAATGAGATCTACCATACAGGATGGTTCAGAGATATATGAATTCATCGAAAACAAGCTCAATATTTCTCCTGTTGGTATTATTCCTTTGGAAAATATTGAAGGATATTTCTTTTTGTGTGAGGGCCATGCAAAGAATACCTGGGTGTACCAGTACAGACTTAGCATTTTTGAAAAGCATGATGAAAAATATCGCAGCATCAAAACTCAGTTTGTAGATGTATGGCAAAGAACAATTGCCAACTCCTATGAGAATATCAAATCAGAATTGATCAGGAAGAAGACTGACCTTCCAAATCCTGCAGTGTATGCTATTGAAACGGAATTGAGTTATCCCTTAGAAGAAACATTATTACCTGTTGCTAAAAGAAGTTTGGTAAGATATATTACTGTAAAAGCTTAGCTATAGAACTGGTTATTATGGATCACCTTTAATTGCATAACTGTTGCAATAGAAGTTGCTCTTTGCTTTATGAGCTCTGCTTTTTCACCTGCATGCATTTCGTCAACAGTTTCATGGAATAACTTGATCCACACTTCAAAATCAGCTTTCGAAAATGCATGCATAGAATGCACATGTTTATGTGTGTTGATCGGATTACCGGAATAATCTGATGAACCAAATACAATTCCTTCCCAGAAATTATACATTTTCGGCAGATGTTTTTCCCAGTCAACTTTAATAATATCATTAAAGAAATGACCAATGCTACTCAACTTCACTTTTTCATAAAAAGCATTCACGAGTGCCGCAATATCATTCCTGTTAGTGATGTCATTTTTCATGGCGACAAAAGAAAGAAATTCACTCTTAAAAAAATGTGATGGAGGTCATATAACCCTTATAAAGAAGATGGTGAATGCTTTTTGGTTAACCTTCTCATTTGCAGAAACACAGCAAAGAGAATTAACCCAAAACCAATGTAGAAATATTCACTAAGGTCTTCGCTTTCATTGTATAAAGCAAAAGCAAGAATAATCCCATAAACCGGTTCAAGTGTTAGAGTAAGATTCATGGTGAAAGCACTTAATCTTTTGAGTGCAAAAATGTATAGGAAGTAAGTAAGAATGGTGCAGAACCAACTGAGGATGATCAGCCAAAGCCAATCCCATTTCACCGGAACCAATGTTTCAGATGGAAAAAGATAATTGTACAAAGGCATTAGTAAGGTTAAACCAATAAAACCTCCGGTCAACTGATATATCGTGATGCTTTTGGGTTCATAGCCATCCACCAGCTTTTTATTCATTACCGATACAAGTACTGTAAATAATGAAGCTGCAAGGCCGATAAATATTCCGATAGAAAATTTCAGGTTAGAAAAATAAATGATTGCTATTCCGGCTAAAGCGAATAAGCCGAGAAACAACTCCATCTTGTTTATTCGTCGTTTGAAGAAGATTGGTTCTAAGATAGCTGAAAACAATCCCGATGTGGCTAAACAGGTTAATGCCACTGAAACATTAGCATATTTTATACTTCCATAAAAACATAACCAATGCAGTGCAAGCACCGTTCCGATGGATGCAATCTTTAAAAAGTCTTTTGGTCTGATCGGTTTGATCCAGCCTGCGAAATAGTACAATATCCACAGTGATACAACTGTAATTAAGAGTCTCCACCAAACCAACAAACCTTCATTTAAGGTAATGGCTAGTCCCAGAACACCGGTAAATCCCCAGAGAAACACTGCCAGGTGCATTCTGAGTAAAGCAGTTTGAATGTGTTTGCTCATTTAGAACTGCAATGTATTTAAATGGTGGGAAAGGATGATAAAAGATATGGAGTACAAGAGAGTGACACAACGAAGATGCTATGAAATCAGTAGCTGACTAACAACTATTTTCCTTCAGCAACAAGATCATCATGGTATGTAGAAACGATCTTCGTTGTTGCTGTAGTTGAACCAACCCTTCTCCTGTAATTCTTAAACAAACTATGCCACTGAATTTTTATTACGCCGAGAATGCCTTCTTTCAATATGCCTTTATTCATTTTACTGGTGCCTTCTTTTCTATCGATAAAAGTGATCGGCACTTCTTTTATTTTAAAGCCAAGCTTCCAGGCAGCAAATTTCATTTCTATCTGAAAAGCATAACCAACAAATTCTATTTGTTCAAGGTTTATCGTCTCTAAAACTTTCTTAGTGTAACAGATAAATCCTGCAGTTGGATCGTTCACTGGCATCCAGGTGATCATCTTCGTATATAAAGCACCACCTTTAGAATAAAATTTTCTATCCCAGGGCCAGTTCTCAATTTTTCCTCCGGGAACATATCTACTTCCTACAGCCAGGTCAGCTCCTTCATTTTTACAGGCATTATACAAACGTTCAAGATCTTTTGGATTGTGAGAGAAATCTGCATCCATTTCAAAAATGAACTGATAATTTCTTTCGATTGACCATTTAAACCCATGGATATAAGCAGTACCCAAACCAAGTTTGCCTCTTCGCTCTTCTAAAAATAATTTGCCGGGATATTTATTAAACAGCTGGCGAACAATTTCAGCAGTACCATCAGGTGAACCATCATCAATCACCAACACATGATAACCAAGATTCAAAGAAAAAACCGCATCAAGAATTGAAGCAATATTTTCCTTCTCATTATAGGTAGGTATGATGACAATTTTTTCCAATGAATAACCTTGAATGTCGAAAATACAATAATCTTCCTTACAGGAATTCTAAGTTTTTACACAAGAGATGAAAACAAAGTATTTACGCTTTCTTTAACAGCGTACGATTTAAAATTTCAGTGAGTTTTTGTTTGGTATGCATAGCAAAATCACCTCTCATCATCCAGTCATAATATTGTGGTTCCGACTTTAAAACATCAGCAACCGGTTTGCCTTTGTATTTACCAAAGTTGAAAACTTCTATACCATTTTGTTTGATGAAACGACGACCGAAATCAACAATATCATCTTCACCACAGAATTTACAGATTGCTTCTATAGATGTTCCAAGATTCGGATAACGTTCTATCTGTGCCAATAAAATTTCCCAGGTAGCTTCTGCATCAGCTTCTGCACTATGGGCATTCTCTAAGGTTTTCGCACAATAGAATTGGTAAGCTGCACTCAGGGTTCTTTGTTCCATTAAATGAAACACTCTTTGTACATCAACTAATTTTCTTCCGTCAACAGAAAAATCCATTCCGGCTCTCAAAAATTCTTCCACCAGCATTGGAACATCAAAACGGTTACTGTTATATCCACCAAGATCACAGTTCTCAATAAATTGTTTGATCTCGTTTGCAGCCTGTTTGAATGTTGGTGCATCTTTCACCATTTCATTGGTGATGCCGTGTATAGCAGTTGATTCAGCAGGGATCGGCATCTGAGGATTCAAAAGTTTACGTTTGTTCACTTTTGTACCATCAATATTGATCCTTACGATCGCTATTTCAACTATCCTGTCTGTTCCGAGATTGATGCCTGTAGTTTCAAGATCAATAAAAGCGATCGGCCGCTGTAACTGAAGCTTCATTAAGAGAGAATTATTATTGTGTCAGCGAAAGTACCACAGATTTTACTTCGTTGTGTCACTCACTTGTACGTCTTGTTCTTTATTCGGCAGATTTAACGCTTGCAATAACAACTACACATTGACACATAAACACACATAAAAAAGATTTCTCTTCGTTATCCTATGTTCCTTATGTGACTATGTGGTAATCCTTTCTGCTAAACCTGTAATATCCAAGCCATCATAATTACCACTGCTCATCAGTAACAGATTTGCATTGGTAAAATCCTGCTGCTGAAGAAAATTCCATAGCTCATCTTTATCATTCATTACTAAAAGGCCTTCTTTAGCAAATCCGCTTTGTACTACTTCTTTCGGCAGATCCGGCATACGTTTCAATTCTAGTGCATGTTTTGAATAGAATACAACTCCTACATCTGTTTTATCAAATGCACCCTTATATTCAGTCATAAAAGCTTCATTCAAACTGCTGTATGTATGCAGTTCAAGAATAGCATATAATTTTCTGTTTGGAAATTGTTGTTTTACGGCCTCAACAGAGGCTTTAACTTTACTGGGAGCATGTGCAAAATCCCGATAAACATTCACAGAAGTTGATGAAGCCATCAACTCCAATCTTTTTGCAGCGCCGGTAAAATTGCTGATGGCTTTTACGAATGTATTTGCATCAATGCCTAATTCTTTACAGGCATAATAAGCTGCATATAGATTCATGAGATTATGATTACCGAATACTTTCAGATCAGATGCAGCACCATCAATAGTCAAAGTTGTTTTTCCGTTATCAATTGTATGTTCAGGAATTCTATAAGGCTGGTAACAGATATCATCTCTCCTGTTTTCATTCACTAGCTTATTTAAAACCTCATCTGTTTCATTGTAAATAAGTATTCCACCTTTCTCAATTTTATTAATGAAGATGATGAACTGTTCAAGATAAAAGTCAAACGTTGGAAATACGTTGATGTGGTCCCAAGCAATTCCTGTAATAATAGCAATATGCGGAAAGAAAAAATGGAACTTAGGTCTTTTCTCAATCACACTTGCCGGGTATTCATCACCCTCACAAACGATAACGGGTGCATTGGTAATATTTACAGACAGATCAAAACCTTCTAACCTGGCTCCTACCAGGTAATCAAAATCCTTTCCTGCATTTCGCAATACATGCATGATCATACTGGTAGTTGTGGTTTTACCATGACTTCCTCCAACAATCACTCGTTCTTTATCTTTACTTTCCTGGTATATGTATTCAGGGAAGGAGTAAATTTTCAATCCAAACTCCTGTGCTTTCAACAATTCCGGGTTATCATTTTTCGCATGCATTCCTAAGATCACAGCATCTAGATCAGGCTTTATATTGTCGGTAAACCAGCCTTCTTTTTCTGGTAAAAGACCTTCATATGATAAATTTTTTCTGGCAGGTTCAAAAATTTCATCATCACTTCCGGTTACTTCATATCCTTTCTTTTTCAATGCAATAGCTAGTTGGTGCATCACACTTCCACCTATTGAAATAAAGTGTACTTTCATCTGTAAATGTTGTTATTTTGCGATTGGTATGTTAATTGTTTTACCCCAAAGCATCATCCTTTCAAATAACCGTATCAGGGAAATACGAAAATAGAAAGTAAAACGTTAAACAGATCAACAGACAGGTTATGAAAAAGACATTATTAGTAATTGTGTTCGCAAGTATCGTAGCAGGATCATTCACTTCATGTTCTACCAGCCGTAAAGGTTGTCCTACCAACAATCCTCGTTATTTCAGGGCATAAGATTTGACTTTGTCAAAGTAAAAGCAGGTATGGATTGGATACGATTGACCAGCGAAGAACAATTAGAGCAGATAAGAAATCATTCTGCGACAAAGCCACAAGTTATTTTTAAACACAGCATTCGTTGCGGTATAAGTAGTATGGCTTTAAGCCGGCTTGAACGTACTTATGTTCCAATGAATGCTGATTTTTATTTGCTGGATATCATATCTTACAGAAGTATTTCAAATAAAATCGCTGCAGATTTCCAGGTTCCGCATGAATCACCTCAGGTTTTAGTGATAGCAAATGAAAAATGTGTGTACGCTGAAAGTCATTCAGGCATTAATATGGATGAGATCGAAGAACAAACGCAGTTTCATAAAGCTTAATTCATCTAAATAATACACATGACCATTACAGTTTTTGGTGCTACCGGCCAGGTAGGTATCAGGATCGTTCGATTAGCATTGAGCAAAGGTTATAGAGTAAAAGCGTTCAGCCGTCATATTGAAGATATGATCGATGAAGACCTGCGTAACGAAAACTTCGAAGCGATAAAAGGCTATGTTTTCGATGAAGAGCAGGTATATAATGCTGTAAATGGAAGTGATGTTGTGTTCTCAGCATTAGGCGGATCATTCGATGGCAACGATAAAACAAGGAGTCTTGGTTTAAAAAATATTGTTGCGCAAATGGAAAAAGCTGGTGTAAAAAGAATTGTAGCAGTTGGTGGAATGGGTGTATTAAATGCAGATGATGAAACGTACATTCTCGATACACCTGGCTATCCGGAAATGTATCAACCCGTGGGTCGTGAACACCTGAAAGCGTTTTTTGTTTTACAGGCATCCAAACTTGACTGGACATTTGTTTGTCCCCCGGAAATTAAAACAGAAGAGGTTACAGGCTTGTATTATACAAATGTCAACTATCCTCCAGAGAAAAATAATAATCGTATCACTGCCGGGGATCTTGCTCTATTTATGTTGAATGAAGCAGTTGAAAACAAATATTTACAACAAAGAGTAGGAATATCTAACTAAGATTTTCTAAAAAAATTTTGCTGCGAAAGTTTACATCCTATATTTGCACTCCCGTAGCGGAAAAGGGAGTTTAGCTCAGCTGGTTTAGAGCATCTGCCTTACAAGCAGAGGGTCGGCGGTTCGATCCCGTCAACTCCCACAGAAAGATCTCAAACGAGGTCTTTTTTTATGCCCCTAACTGCAGAATTACTATTAAGCATCGTTGCGTCGCACTCTTCAACTAATATTTCTTTATTGAACATTGCGACTTAGCGTCATTGCGGTTAACCATTACCTTTGCCTCACAAATAATAGTTATGGATATACTTTCTTCCCTCAATATTAAACCTCAATCAAGTGGTGCTTCAACAGGTACAAAATGGCTTAACACAACCGGTAAAAAAATAGAATCCTTCTCTCCTGTTGATGGTAAGCTTATTGGTTCAGTTACTGCAGCTACAAAAGATAACTATGAAGCAGTGATCAAAGCTTCCGAAACTGCTTTTTTAGAATGGAGAACCTGGCCTGCACCAAAACGTGGAGAGATTGTTAGGCAATTAGGAGAAGCGTTAAGAAAATATAAAGAACCGCTGGGAAAATTAGTGAGCTATGAAATGGGCAAAAGCCTTCAGGAAGGTTATGGTGAAGTGCAGGAGATGATAGATATCTGTGATTTTGCTGTAGGCCTTTCACGTCAGCTATATGGATTAACCATGCATAGCGAAAGACCAGGGCATAGAATGTATGAACAATACCATCCATTAGGAATTGTAGGTATTATATCAGCTTTCAACTTTCCTGTTGCAGTTTGGAGCTGGAATGCAGCATTAGCCTGGGTGTGTGGTGATGTTTGTGTATGGAAACCCAGTGAAAAAACCCCTTTATGTGCTGTAGCAGTTCAGAATATTGTTGCAGAAGTTTTTGAGAAGAATAATGTACCGGAAGGTGTATGTGGATTAATACAGGGAAACAGGGAAGTTGGTGAATGGATGTGTAACGATGTAAGAGTTCCTTTGGTGAGTGCAACAGGCTCTACCAGAATGGGTAAAGCTGTTGCAGCCACTGTTGCAGCAAGACTCGGAAGAACAATTTTAGAATTAGGCGGAAACAATGCCATCATTATTTCAAAAGAAGCTGACCAGGATATTGCTTTGATCGGATCATTGTTTGGGGCTGTGGGTACTGCCGGACAAAGATGTACCACCACACGTCGTTTAATCATTCATGAATCTATTTATGAATTATTCAAACAAAAGTTGGTGAATGCTTATGGACAATTGAAGATAGGTGATCCTTTAGATCAGAATAACCATGTAGGGCCATTGATTGATAAAGATGCGGTGAATGCTTATTTAGCATCAATAGAAAAATGTAAACAGGAAGGTGGAAAGTTCATCGTTGAAGGAGGAATTGTAGAAGGTGCCGGTTATGAAAGTGGCTGTTATGTTAAACCATGTATCGCTGAAGCAAAGCCTGAAATGAAGATTCTCCAGCATGAGACCTTTGCTCCTATTTTGTATTTGATGAAGTATTCAACGATCGACGAAGCAATCGCTATTCAAAATAATGTTCCACAAGGCTTATCGTCTTCCATAATGACGTTGAATATGAGAGAAGCCGAACAGTTCTTATCTCATGCAGGAAGTGATTGCGGTATTGCCAACGTAAACATTGGTACCAGTGGTGCTGAAATCGGTGGTGCTTTCGGTGGTGAAAAAGAAACAGGTGGTGGTAGGGAAAGTGGCAGTGATGCATGGAAAGCGTATATGCGTAGACAGACAAATACAATTAACTGGAGTAATAATCTTCCGTTGGCACAGGGAATTAAGTTTCATGTATAGATTAAAGTTTTGACTATAATATTTCACCCCAATCAAAATGACTTCTTGTTAATCACTTAACCAGATGATAGTAGTATTCCATAAACAGGATTATACACTGATCACTTCAATACATCTAACACCTTAAACATCTTATTTACAATTGAACCTGCTGATCCATCATAATTGTTTACAATAATTACCACAGTATAATCTCTGCCATCTTTTGATCTATGATAACCGGCAAAGGCTTTAGCTCCTCTGATCGTTCCGCTTTTAAGTTTCATACCATTGAATTCAGGGAAGGATTGTTCAAATGAAGAAAACCAGGATTGCTTCCTGGCATAGACTAATATTTTTCCCAAAGTAGCTGCAGTTATCCTGTTTGAAGGTGATAATCCGCTGCCATCTATTATTTTCAACTCGGCAGGTGTTACTATTTGTTTATCGTTATAAAATCTTTTTATCACCGCAATACCAGTATCAGTAGAACCAGCTTTCGACCTCTTCATGCCTATGGTTTTTACCAATGCTTCTCCGTATAAATTAATGCTTCGTCTCATGAACCAGTAAATAATGCTATCTATCGATGGAGAATGATGAGCGAATAAAACTATACCCTGGTGTCGATTGCTCTTTTTGCTATCATTCGTTTTAATGTTATTTAAGCCCAGCACTTTCAAAAGTTCTTCTTTGAATTGTAAAGGCGGATCAGGCATGCTACCGCTGATCTTTGACCCACCTTCAAATGTTCCTTCAACAAAACCGCTTTCACTATAAGGCGGAAAATAGATATATGCATTATCGCCACTACCTTTTTTACCGGTTCTTAATAGATTGGACAAAGAGAAGTTTTCAATCTTAGGTTGAGTGCCTAAAATTGTAACAGAATCACCTTCTTTATTGCCGGGCTTCAGTAGCAGATCATATTGATTTTCTCTCCAATTCAATCCCCAACTTCCAGCTCCATAATAATTTCCAATATCATCCCAGATCCATCCACCAGGTATAGGCTGAAAAGAAAAGCCAGATTCTTCAAGTGATACCCTGCCTGATAACCTTTTATCTGCTGATTGAAGTTGAGTTTTTATTTTTTGCAGTATAACTTCGGCTTTTGTTGACTGGTATCTTGAACTGCCGAACGTAGGATCTCCTGATCCTTTAATAATAATATCACCGTTAGTAATGTAACTCACTTCCGTTTTATACTTATAATCTTTACCCAGCAATTCAAACGCTGCTACTGAAGTAACGATTTTCTGAGTACTTGCAGGTGCTAATCCAAAACTTCCATTCCATTCAAATAATGGTTCTCCAGTGTTCGCATCGGCTACGTAAAAGCCTAAAATACCGTGCTTCATCTGTGAATCTTCAACCAATCTCTTTACTTGCACATCTAATCTTTCTTTTATCGATTGTGCACTTGCAACGAACAATAAAAGCATCGATATTGTTACCAATAAACATCTTTTCATAAATCAATTTTACCTTCACTTAAATTGAAAGATAAAAATACGCTCTGTTGCTATGGAAAAGCTATTTGCATCAATTATTACGATTGGAGATGAATTATTGATAGGCCAGGTTATTGATACCAACAGTGCATTCATCGGACAAGAGTTAAATAAGATCGGTGTTACTGTAAAAGCAAAATATGCTGTTGGTGATGAATGGAACGATATTAAAAACATTCTGAACATTGCTGCCAAAGAATCCAGCATAATACTTTTAACAGGTGGCTTAGGTCCTACAGCAGATGATATTACTAAACCGCTTCTTTGTGAATACTTCGGCGGCAAATTAGTAACCGATCAAACAACACTTGATCATGTAACACATTTATTCGAAAAGGTATTCAATCGTCCGATGATTGATAGAAATCGTAAGCAGGCAGAAGTTCCGGATGTTTGTACTGTCATCAAAAATGAAAAAGGCACTGCACCAGGAATGCTTTTTGAAAAAGATAAATGCATTTTCGTTTCGATGCCAGGTGTTCCTTTCGAGATGAAAGCCATGATGCCACAGGTAATAAACATTATTCAGCAAAAGTTTCAAACACCTGCAATAGAACATCGGACACTTGTTACAATGGGGATGGGTGAATCTTTTCTTGCAGAACATATCTTAGATTTCGAAACATCTCTCCCACCAAATGTAAAGTTGGCTTATCTACCACATTTTGGGTTAGTGCGATTAAGGCTTACCGGTCATGGTGCTGATAAAAACATTTTATCTCAGCAAATGAATGAACTTTTTACATCACTTAAAACCTATGTGAAAGATATACTTGTTGCTGATGAAGACATTCCTATACAGTCTGCTATTGGAAAACTACTGTTAGAAAGAAATGAAACCATGTGCACGGCCGAAAGTTGTACAGGTGGTTTTATAGCTCATCTCATCACAGCAGTTGCAGGGTCATCAAAATATTATCTCGGTTCAGTAGTCTGTTATGATAACCGTATTAAAACAAGTCTGCTGAATGTAAAAGAATCTAGCTTAGCATCAAAAGGAGCAGTCAGCGAAGAAACAGTAACGGAAATGGCATTGAATGCTGTAAAATTAATGAACAGTACTTACTCAATTGCTGTAAGTGGAATAATGGGGCCAGGTGGTGGTACGTCAGATAAACCTGTCGGCTTGGTTTGGATCGCTATAGCCAATAACAAAGAACAAATTGCTACAAGATCATTTAATTTTCGGTTCGACCGTCAAAGAAATATTGAGATAACTGCAACTAATGCATTGAATTTTCTGCGAAAATTTATTATAGAAAATTAAAAAGCCATGTAGAACATGGCTTTTTAACTATCTAGTTTTTATAAATTATAAAGAAGCAAGTATTTCATTTGCCATTCTTACATAGTTATCATTCTTTGCTTCGGCAGCCAATTCTTTTGTTTTCTCTGCACTCGCTTTAGCTGCAGATTTATCTCCTTGTTTAACAGCAATTCTTGCTCTTAACAAATGCATCCAGAAAGCTTTCGGACTATTTTCAACAGCTTTATCAACCCACTGTCTTGCTAAGTTCATATCCTTTCCATTATCATAATAATAAGATGCCGCAGCGAAATAAGGACGGTTGTCTTTGATCAATGTATTTTCAATCTGTGCCATCACTTTAGCATCGGTGTTAGTTGTGATTGGTAAAGAAACCATCGTCTTCTCCCACATTAACTGAAGATCCACAGAGCTATTGGTAAGATTACCAAATTGCATTGTAAGTGTTTCAACGTGGTTAGGAAGAGTAGAAGGCTTTACATTCACTCGAACAATATCATTCTCCTGCTTGTAAGCCGCTGCAGACGTAACGTTCAAATCCTTTGTAATAATAAACACCCATTCATTTTTTCCCGGAATACTTACTAAGCCATATTTTCCAGCCTTAATATCCTTATCGCCAATCTTAACATCGTCGCTGAATGTAAGTGTTGTTGCATTATTTGCACCTGTTCTCCAAACTGTGCCAAAAGGTTCAATATCTCCAAGAATTGTTCTGCCTTTAGCACTTGGTCTGCTATAACTTAATTCAATATTACCAATACCAAAATCCTGTTTAATTGTTTGTAAGGGACTTGGAGCCGGCGTTTTCAATTGTGCAGATGCACTAAACAAGAAAAAATTTAATAGAACAAGCAAAAATGTATTTCTCATATTCAACTTTTTTTGCAAACGTATGAAAAGTTTAGGAACATATATTAGCCCTCGGTTTTTCCATCCTGATGAGGATCATGTTTTTGAATGCCAAAAATCATCTTTTAGATCGTTGAGAGTGAACATCTTTACAAAGAAGATAAAACGTATGTCAGCCGTAGCTACTCATACCGTTAAACACCACCTTGAAGTTGAATTGTGGCTTAAGGAATTAGCTTTTCTGAATGACCAGATCAACATCATGAAAAAACATCTTTCTGATTTGCAAATTTTCAATGAATCAGAAGAAGTCATTAAAATGATTGACCATTTTTCTGAATCATTTTCCATTCAGAAAAGATGGCTTCATAAAATGAAAACGGAACTGGAGAATGAGCCACTTCCGGATGAAGAATGGGAAACTGAATTTGAGTTGAATCCTTCTTCAAAAACGTTTAGCCTGCAGATGCATGCAAACAGAATCGTTAATGATGAGTTGAAAGATAATTTTTTTAATTTTTTAGTTAAGTGGATGTAGGCCTTTATTTCGATTGTTGTGCAAACTGCCTGGTTCTCCAGGCAGTTTCTTTTTACTCTTGGTATTAGTTTTATCTTCTGTTATATTTATCCTGCAGCCTGTCTTAAATATGGTTGGGCAAAATCGATCTGGTGAGTGATATCTTTTATCTCCTGGTAAATAGCATTCAACTGAGACTGAGGTTTACCTTCATTGGTAGCTTGATCAAATTCGTATAGTTTTTCCTGTAATTTTTCTTCTAAAACTTTTACAGCTTCGGAAGCTATTTCATAATAATTCATCCGCTCTTCTTTTGGCCTGAAGCATAAAATTAAATGTTGACCACTAAAAGTCAAGCAGCTATAAACCTTAAAACATTTAGAAGGATATTTCGCTTAAAAGGATTGTATGTTCAATTCTTTGGTTGTTCTTCACATCCCATATCTCCATTTTTATAGACGGATCTTTTAATTTCCAATCAATTGTAAGCAAACCAAAGTGATTATCCATAACTGGTCCTTCTATCCTATTAGTGTTTGGCGTGGCAAAATGCCAGGTTGAAGTAATGCCGCTTGAAGTGATATCATAAATAGGATACAATCCATTGTAATTAAGCTTTGAAATTTCACCATAATGCACATCACCTGTTATGAAAATCACACCATTTGATTTAGTCTTTTTAATCAACTCTAAAAACCTTTTTTGTTCATGCGGAAAATTAGCCCAGGCTTCATATCCATTAAACGATATACCGAATTGTGAACCCGAACCGATGATTCTAAGATCAGCCGGCTTTTTCAATTCTTCTTCCAGCCATCTCCATTGTTCTGCACCTAACAAAGTAGAATCTGTGGTTTCGTATGGATAATAGTCAAGTGAATAAAAGAACTTTTTATCATCCTTCAACTCGTTACGATAAGGCCTGAGATCATTTCGGAATGTTCGGTTATCAAGTAAGATCACCTGCAATTTTCTTCCGTTCTTATCAAACATATAAGAAGTATAAATGCCTTCATGTTTTCTTCTATCTGAATTCTGCGGTTCTTCAAAGAAGTTCAGGAATATCTCCTTTGATTCTTTCTTAAAAGGATAATGTTTACCTGCATCATTCCAGCCAAAGTCATGATCATCCCAGGTAGCCAGTATTTTAGTATTACGCTTCAGATTTTGAAACTCCTGTTTAGCAGCCAGTTGATTGTACTTGGCGTTTAGAACGTTCATGTCGTAGGTATCGCCATAAATATTATCGCCCAGATATATGAACAGATCAGGCTTGTGTTGTACAGCAAGGTCAAGAATTGGTTGAGGCCTGTCCTCTTCTGCACAAGAGCCAAATGCAATTTTATATACATCCGTTTTCTGTGTAGTTGAACAAGCCGAAAGAACAATCATTGTTAAACTAAATGTTATCCATTTCATTCTTTGAAGATAATAACAAAGCTGTTTTCGATAACGGGTATAACATTTGAGCATGAAAGGGAAAATTTTCAATGATAACACACTTAACAGATTACCCTTCCAATGTTGTAGCGTTTCGTGCTACAGGAGAAGTGACCAAAGAAGATTACGATAAAATAGTAATACCTGCTATTGATGCTTTAGTAACTAAACAGGACTCCATTAATTTCTTATTGATCGTGGATACTGCCATGAAAAACTTTACGATCGGTGCATTATTAAAAGACCTTGGTGTTGGGCTGAAACACTTCACCAAATGGCATAAAATGGCTATCGTTTCTGAAGAAGCAGGTGTTATTAAGTTCACAGATTATTTCAGTTACATAGCTCCTGGTGAGGCCAAAGGATTTGATCATTCACAATTAGAAGAAGCAAAACAATGGGTAAGTAGCTGATATTTATACTTTTTGCCTTCAAAACCTTACTGCCATTGCTTTTAGGGGTGAATATCCTCAATTGTTTAAAGGTAGATTTGCTAAAAAGCTGCCATGTTGTTTTCTTTGCCTCGGTTTTGATGCTCAGCGAACAAGAAGTACAAGTGAGTGACACAACGAAGATTGATTGAAATACCACCGCTGGCATCATAAAAATAAACGATCTATATGGCCATAGCTGAACTGGTGATGCCTAAAATGGGCGAAAGTATAATGGAAGCTACCGTGCTTAAATGGCACAAAAAAGTTGGTGACCAGGTTAAACAGGATGAGACGGTTCTTGAAATTGCAACAGATAAAGTTGACAGTGAAGTACCATCTACTACTGAAGGAACCATTACTGAAATTCTCTTCAAAGAAAATGATGTTGTTCCTATCGGTACTGTCATCGCAAGAGTTGAAACGGGTGGACAATCTGCAATTGCGGCACCACAAACCACACAACAAAAACCGGCACAGGCTCCTCAGCCAGATAAAACGGTAGAAGAAGTTCCGTTTGTGCCACAACAACAAACCATAGCACCAAAGTCAGGTGGAGCTAACAGGTTCTACTCTCCTCTTGTATTAAATATTGCGAACAGCGAAGGCATTTCAATGTCGGAACTGGAAAATATTCCGGGTACAGGTAATGAAGGAAGGGTTTCTAAGAAAGATATCCTGCAATATGTAGCTGATAAAAAAGCAGGCAAGACAAGTACGAAGTCAGAGGTACGAGATACGAAGGAGGAACAATCAACACCTGCAACTCAACAACAAACGGCCACTACTCAACAACCAACTGCATCTACGCAATATCCTTCAGGTAATGTTGAGATCATTGAGATGGATAGAATGCGTAAGCTGATAGCCAAACACATGGTTGACAGCAAGCATACTTCACCACACGTAACAAGCTTTACCGAAGCTGATGTTACCAATATGGTATTGTGGAGGGAGAAAGTAAAGAAGACATTTGAAAAACAGGAAGGCACCAAGATAACCTTCACGCCTATTTTTATTGAATGTATTGTAAGAGTGATCAAACGTCACCCAATGATCAATGCTTCTGTTGATGGTGATAAGATCATTATTAAGAAAGATATCAATATTGGTATGGCTACTGCTTTACCAAGTGGTAACCTGATCGTTCCGGTTATTAAGAATGCTGATATGCTGAATCTTGTTGGTTTAAGCAGATCAGTAAATGGTTTGGCTGAAAATGCAAGAAACAACAAACTAAAACCAGACGATACAACAGGTGGCACTTTCACATTAACGAATGTGGGTACATTTGGAAGTTTGATGGGTACACCGATCATTAATCAACCTCAGGTAGCAATTCTTGCTGTAGGAGCAATTAAAAAACGTCCGGTAGTAATTGAAACTCCACAGGGTGATACTATCGGTATTCGTCACATGATGTACATAAGCATGAGCTACGATCATAGAATTGTAGATGGAAGTTTAGGAGCATCATTCTTAACAGAGGTAGCAAAGGAATTAGAAAAATGGGATCCAAACAGAACATGGTAATGATGAGAAAGAACAATTTATATAAAGCCATCATCTTTTCGATGGCTTTGTTTTTATTCAATAGCAGCAGTGCTCAAACACCAGGATTGGGTACGTGGAACTTGATAAACTTCAGTAAAGATTTCGACAGCAAATGGACTTCATTCTTCGAGGCTCAGATAAGAAGTCAACAGATGTACAACAACTTTTTCTACCATGAATATAAAGGTGGATTTGGTTATAATGTGGCAAAGAACTTCAATGTTACATTGGCTGCCGGTCAGTATGTTTATTATACTCCTGTTGGGAATTTAAAATCAGTTACCAGCAGTGAATTTCGTTTGTTTCAGCAATTTACACTGAAGGGAAATGTCGGAAGAGTAAAGGTGGATCATCGTTTCAGGGTAGAACAAAGATGGACGGCAGAAGAATACAGGAACCGTTATCGTTACAGACTCAGTGCAACCATTCCTGTTAACAAAAAAGAAGTGGAGAAAGGTGCTTTTTACTTTAATATCTCTGATGAGATATTCTTAACTAATACAAAATCGCATTTTGAGCGAAATCGATTGTTTGGTGCCATTGGTTACCAGTTCACAGACATTTTTGCCTTTCAAACAGGTATCATGCATCAATATGATTATCGCAATTCAGGTGCTGTAACTCTCAAAGATTATTTCCACACGTCATTACTCTTCAGTTTTGAGGGAAGAAAAACAAAAAGCCGTGAACATCCTGATACAAGAGATTGATATTCCTCTATTTTTCTGTTTGGCTATTTGAGAGTATTTTTGCCACCTCTAAAAACAAGTCAGTAAGTCACAAGTCAATAAGACAAAACATTCAAAATGACTTATTGACCATTGACTAAATGACTCAAATTAATTATATGGCTTACGACGTAATTGTTATCGGTAGTGGTCCTGGTGGTTATCCTGCTGCTATTCGTGCTTCTCAGCTTGGCTTTAAAGTAGCGATCATAGAAAAAGAAAGTCTTGGTGGAATTTGTTTGAACTGGGGTTGTATTCCTACCAAAGCTTTGCTGAAGTCTGCACAGGTGTATGAATATGCAAAACATGGCAGCAACTATGGAATTAATATCAGTGGAGCACAGGCAGATTTTGGTGCTGTTATCAAACGTAGCCGTGGTGTGGCTGATAAGATGAGCAAAGGTGTTCAGTTCCTGATGAAGAAGAACAAGATCGATGTGATAATGGGTTATGGAAGGATCAAAGCGAAAGGCCAGGTTGAGGTGACTTCACAAGACGGACAAAAACAAATTGTTGAAGCTAAGAACATTATTATAGCAACAGGTGGAAGAGCAAGACAATTGCCGAATCTTCCGATCGATGGTAAGAA
Source organism: Bacteroidota bacterium (assembly GCA_023386555.1). Classification (GTDB taxonomy): domain Bacteria; phylum Bacteroidota; class Bacteroidia; order Chitinophagales; family Chitinophagaceae; genus JAEZDC01. Next base: position 203,278 of record JAEWJK010000004.1, read on the forward strand.
GATCATCGGTTACCGTGAAGCAATGGTGTTACCTGAAATGCCTAAATCTATGATTGTTGTCGGTAGTGGAGCCATCGGTGTTGAGTTTGCCTACTTCTATAACAGCATGGGAACAAAAGTTACCATCGTTGAGTTTATGCCGAAGATCGTTCCTGTTGAAGACGATGATATCTCTAAAGAACTGGAAAAACAGTACAAGAAGCAGGGCATTGAGATCATGACCAATGCATCTGTGGAGAAAGTTGAATCAGCCGGCAATGGTGTAAAAGCTACTGTGAAAAAACAGGATGGCAGCATGGTTACATTAGAAGCTGATATTGTATTGAGTGCTGTTGGTGTGGTTGCTAACGTAGAAGATCTTGGTTTGGAACAAATGGGTATTAAGACTGAAAAAGGAAAGATCGTTATTGATAAATACTGTCAAACATCTGTACAAGGTATTTATGCCATTGGTGATTGTGTTCCAAATCATGCATTGGCGCATAAAGCATCTAAAGAAGGAATTCTGGCTGCAGAACATATTGCTTTCAACGAAAAGAAATTCAATCACCAGCCAGAGCCTATGGATTTTGGCAATATTCCAGGTTGTACTTATTGCTCACCTGAGATCGCTTCCGTTGGTATGACGGAAAAAGCAGCAAAAGATGCAGGGTATGAAATTAAGGTTGGTAAGTTTCCTTTCATGGCTTCCGGTAAAGCAAGTGCTTCAGGTGCAACCGAAGGCTTTGTAAAAGTGATCTATGATGCGAAATACGGTGAGTTTTTAGGCTGTCACATGATCGGTAATAATGTTACTGAGATGATCGCTGAAGCTGTAGTAGCCAGAAAACTGGAAACCACTGCCCATGAGATTTTGAATGCAGTACACCCTCACCCTACTATGAGTGAAGCGTTGAAAGAAGCTACTGCTGTGGCTTATGGTGAGGCGATAGATATATAACACACTAATTACACTAATAAAATCTAATGGGTGTTAATGAAAAGGACTACGATTGTAGTCCTTTTTGTGAGATTTTTATTTCTTCTCATACTTCCAATTCCTACTTTTCCCCTCAGCCATCATTTCAACAGCCTGCTCTAGTCGTTTCTCTCTTGTTGCTTCTGTTTTAGCTTCAGTGATCCACTGTATATATTCCTTTCTGTGCGAATTACTGAAAGCATCAAATGTTGCTTTAGCTGCCTTATTGCGTTTTAATGCAGTAATCATCTCTGCCGGAACTTCAATAGGAGCAGCCGCAGATTTTTTCTTTGGTGGAAGTTTGACTCCTTCTTCATTTAACTGCATAGCTTCTTGAATATAAGCTGTCAATTGTTTATTTGAAGGGAGATCTTTTAATGAAGTTAGTTTACCTAAGTGACCCATGGCTACTTCAGATTTTGCCATCTCCATCAGGTCTTTATCTTTCATCAAGGCAGCTTTCCAGAAACCGAATACAGCATGTTGCTTAAAAGAAGCCATGTGGCACATTGGCCCTTTATAATCAAAGAATGGCATACCCCATTTTACTTTTTCTTCAACTTCCGGACAAGCTTTGTGAACCAGTTCTCGCAGATGAGTGAGAATTGGCTGGGCAAAAGGCTGAGCTTTATGAATGTATTCGTCGATCTTTTTCTCTTTGGTTGCCATGGCTTTTGATTTTCAGACATCAAAATATAAAAAATACTGTACCTGTAAAACTTTGATGAGTGGAACCTATGATTTAATGTTTTCGTTTAATTTTAATCCATGAAAACAATCCTACGTTCATTATTGCTGTGCTGTATCGTTACATCTTCATTTACTGTGCAGGCACAATCTAAAACAACAACCATCATCGTTGTTCGCCATGCAGAAAAACAAGTGGTAACTGTTGATGATCCTCAAATGAAAGCTGATCCGCCACTTTCTATTGAAGGGAAAACAAGGTCGGAAAATCTTGTAACAGCATTAAAAGAGTTTACACCTGCAGCGGTTTTCTCTACTAATTATGATAGAACGAGAACTACTGTTACACCTGTTGCAAAGAAACTTGGCCTGGACATTCAATTGTATGATGCAAGAAACCAACAGGCATTTGCAGACAAATTAAAAGCAATGGAGGGAAGCACTATTTTGGTAGCCGGACATTCAAACACAGTTCCCAGATTAGTGAATTTGTTGATTGGCGATAATTCAAAATACGCAGATCTTGATGAGTCTGTTTATAATAAAATTTTCATAGTAAGAATTACTGATGGAGTACCCACGGTTGAAATAAGAGAATACTAAAAAAGAAAAGTCCCGGTAACGGGACTTTTTCAATTTCTATAAACGATTATCCTTGCTGTGCTAAGGAACTTCCGAAAACCTTTCGCAATATTTCCGTAACTCTTGCTGCAGGTTCTGTTCTTATTTTTATTTCCTCGTTCTTCAATTCATGAAATAAAGCATCAATTGCTCTGTTTGTTACATAAGCACTTAAATCTGTTGTTACAGGCTTATTAGATATCTTATTATACAAGCTAAATACTTCTGACCAATACTGCGTTGCCTGTGTTTTAGCCAGGGCATTATTAATTACCGGTTGAAATGTACTGAACAACCTCTGTGTAGTAACCTGACGGAAAAATGCAGTTGCTGCAGTATCTCCGCTTCTCAATATTCTAACAGCATCCTGTATCGTCATTTGCCTGATAGCATCAACGAAAATAGCCCCGGCTGATTTTGCTGCTTCTTCTGCTGCCCTATTCATTGCAAGAATGGCTTTATCAACTGTAGCTCCAAGTCCTACTGCTCTCAATGCACTTTCTACTTTCTGTGCTTCAGCCGGCATCCATATTTTGTGTAATGAGTTGTTGAAAAATCCATCCACAACAGACAATTTGCTACTGCTACTTTGTGATCCGATGATCAATGCTTCTTTTAAACCGGAAGCTATTTCTGACTGTGTTAATCCACTATTATTTAATACACTGTTCATGGTGCTGCAACTACTGGCCAGAAGCATGAAAGGAAAAGCAATGAGTAAAAGCTTCTTCATAATAATTATTTTTCCTATTGACTTTAAAATCTATGCCAGATTAAAAAGTTGGAGTGTTAATTAGCATCTTTAAGAAGTTTTGTGGTGCTGAATTCTTAATGTCTGGATTATTTCAAATAAGAAAGCCTGGGCTATGCCAGGCTTCAAACTAAAAACTATAGATAATAGCCTATTTCCCGAATACTTTCTTTAAAATATCACTGGTTCTAGCAACAGGGTCTTTGCGGATCTTCATTTCTTCCTGTGCTACCTGGTAAAAAATTCCGAACAAAGCCTTTTCTGTTACGTAAGCTGCGAGATCAGTATTCACTTTGTCTTTACTGAATTTATTATAGCTGGAGAAAAGTGTATTCCAATGCTTACTAGCATTTGTTTTTTGCAAGGAGCTTTCAATTACCGGACGAAAAGCCTCAGTTAAAGATGCAGTTGTTTTTTCCCTGAGATATTTTGTTGCTGAAGAATCACCTCCTTTTAAAATTCCCCAGGCATCCTGTATAGTCATTCCTTTAATGGCATTTACAAAGATCGGAGCTGCATCTTTTGCAGCATCTTCAGCAGCACGGTTCATGGAAAGAATAGCATTATCAACCTGTTTACCTAAACCGAATTTTCGTAATGTACTCTCTACTTTTTTAGCTTCTTCAGGCATTATCACCTTAATTACCGCATCACGAAAAAATCCATCGGTTGCAGAAAGCTTTTGAGTACTTCTTGCAGTTCCGGTTTCAAGTGCTTCTTTCAATCCAGATATCACATCATTGGTGGTTAAAGAATCTTTACTTGTACCGGAGATCATTTTATTTATTGTTCCGGATGAATCTTTGGATGCAACTTTCTTCATCAATCCCTTTAAGCCCTGGGCATTTAATATAATTCCGATAAGGAGAAATGAAAGGAGAAATACTGATCTTTTCATACGATGTGTTGAAGTTCAAATATAGTAGAGAGAAATGGTAAGGTGTGGTTAAAAAGATGCCATAATCTTTAAAAGTACAAGTGAGTGACACAAGGAACGTTGCCATGAAAACTAAAGTTGGTATCAAAAAATTTTACTTTCGTTGTATGCAACTATCAGTTTGGGAGAAAGAAACATTTTTTGACAAACAAGACATCATTATTGTTGGCAGTGGATTAGTGGGTTTATGGAGTGCATTAGAATTAAAAACAAAAAACCCGGCACTAAAGATAACTATACTTGAAAGAGGTTTTATACCAAGCGGTGCTTCTACAAGAAATGCCGGCTTTGCATGTTTTGGCAGTCCGTCAGAATTAATTCACGATAGAAATATTTTAGGTGAAGATAAAATGTGGAGCATCGTTGAATTGCGATACAAGGGTATGGAAAAGATGATTCGCATTTTGAAAGATGACATCATTGATTTTGACAGATGTGGTGGCTATGAAGTATATAATTCAAGAACACTCACAAATGACCTTGCTGAAAATGTTGTTTGGCTTAATAAAGGCCTGAAGGAGATTACAGGGAATGATTCGTGCTTTAGTTGGAGCAATGAAAAACTTAGTCTGTTTGGATTTTCAGGCTTTAGTTCGATGATAGAAAATAAACTGGAAGGTTATGTTCACAGTGGGAAACTAGTTCAATTATTATTAAAAAAGGTACAATCATTAGGTGTACAGGTTTTTACCAATGCAATGGTTACAGGATGGAATAAAGCAAATCATGAAATAGAAGTTGATACTTCAAGTTCAGTAAAATTTGCAACCAATCAATTACTGGTTTGCACCAATGCATTTACTTCAGATCTATTACCAGAAAAGATAATACCGGCAAGAGGCCAGGTAATTTTAACTGCACCAATCGAAGGATTGAAGATGAAAGGCACATTTCATTACGAAGAAGGCTTTTATTATTTCAGAAACCTTGGTAACAGGATATTATTAGGTGGAGCAAGAAATTGTTCGTTCGAAACTGAAACAACTACTGAAATGCAAACCAGTGAGGTGATACAACAAAGACTGGAAGAATTCATTGCTGAACATTTGTTGCTTAATAAAGAATTTTTAATTGAACAAAGATGGAGTGGTATTATGGGTTTTACTGATGATAAACAACCGTTGATAAAACGAATTGATGATAAGGTTTCAGTTGCTGTGTCATGCAATGGAATGGGTGTTGCTTTAGCTCCAGTAATTGCTCAAAAAGTTTGTGAAATGATAACCTGATGTGCTTAAGCTATCTTCTCTCCCCTATTTTTGTTATAATATTCCTGTATGAAACATTTGTTGGCAATAACTGCAGTATTGGTTTTACTTGGCTGTAACAATGATCCTAAGCCAGATAACAAACCTGTAGTCAGTAATGTTCCTGAACCTAAAACCATCAGCTACAATATTGTAAATATTTACCCTCACGATACATCTTCATATACACAAGGTTTACAGTGGCATAATGGATTTTTATATGAAGGAACAGGATTGGAAGGTCAAAGTCGTTTGATGAAAGTGAATTTAAAAGATGGTCAACCTGTTCAAAAAATTAGTATTGATAATACTTTGTTTGGTGAAGGAATCACCATCATCAATAACAAAATATACCAGCTAACATGGAAGAATAATAAAGTGTTTGTGTATGATCTTGCCACACTAAAAAAACTAAAGGAGTTTCATTGGGATTATGATGGATGGGGACTTACTAACAATGGAAAGGATTTATTGATTAGCACAGGAGGCAACAATATCTATTTTGTAGACCCTGAAACATTCAGAATATTGAACACCATTAGCGTGAACAGCAATTATGGCCCTTTAGGTGATATTAATGAACTGGAATATGTAAACGGAAAGATCTATGCAAACATATATGGCAGTGATTATATAGCAGTGATCAATCCAGAAACAGGATCTGTTGAATCTAAGCTTGATTTCACAGGCTTACTTCAAAAAAGTGGAAAGACTTATGAGAATGCGGATGTGTTAAATGGTATTGCTTATGACTCTGCAAAGAATAGCTTTTACATCACCGGAAAAAAATGGCCGGCATTATTCGAGGTAAAACTGAATGATTAAATATCTAGTTTAGTTCTCTACTGCTTTTCTTGTCCAAATAGTGCCATTCTTACTGTCAAAACGATCGATAACACCTTCTTCAAATAAAGACATTAATTGATGTCTTGCTTCTTCATCAGATGTATCAGTGATCAATGAATATTCTTTATCCGTCATTGAGAAAAAGATGTTGAATAAAGCTATCGGATCGGCAGATATAGATTCCTTTTCTGCACCGGGGTATATTTTCTTGATGATGGATTCAAATTTCTCATAAGGATGATAGCCTGCCAATCTTGAGAGATTACCAGAACCATCAGAAAATATCAGTGTAGGAAAAACCTTTATTGAAAGATCATCTGCCAACTGAAGATCTGCCCTGAAAAGTTCCGGAGCTCTTCCCTCGAAATCTCTTCTTAAACGTGCAGAATCCAATCCTGTTTCAAATGCAGCTTTTTCTAGGTATTCCCACTTTATGATGTTCTTTTTTTCAAGGAACAACATTTCCTTTATTCTTCTCAAAAACAAAATTGCTTTATCAGTATCCTGCATCTGTGCTGCTTTGAAAGCAATGGAAGGAGGATATGAAGAAGGTAATGGATCTTCTATCCAAACATCACCATCTAAAGGAATATGATATTGTTTGCAAACGTCTTCCCAATGCTTCGCCGCATCTGAAGGTTGTTTGATCATTCCCCGATTGTAATTTTCCCATGAAGGAAGCAAACCACCCATGCAATATTTTATATCGAGATATTTACCATATTCAAGATGAAGCTTTCGCAATAATGGCTGAATGATCCAGCATGTTGAACAAACAGGATCGGTAAAGTATAACACCTGTATTGGTTTCTTACCAGCCTTTTGTGGTTTTGGCGGAATAAGCGGTACTGGTATTTCATCATCCTCTAACCTGGAAGGATGACGGAAGAATTCATTCAGCTCTCTGCCGGCAGCAATATGCTTTGCGATATCTGAATATCTTGATCGGTAATACTCATTAAATGCATCTTCAACATTTTGTTTGTTGTTAAGACATGCCGCTAACATTTTAGCATCTAATAGGGCATTTGTTGTTCCTGTACTGGTAAACGGAAGTGCAAGATGTGCAGCATCACCTATAAGCACAATGTTTTTATCATGAAACTTTGGTAGCAGATCAAAATCAGTTGTATGCCAGATATAACTTGTTTCAAAATTGTTTTCACCTATCACTTTATTCACTAACTCAGGAAATTCTTTCAATTGGTTTTTGCAAAAAGATTCCAATGAAGCTGCATTCTCTACCTGAACATCTCCATCTTCAGGATTATACTGCATGAACCAAACATATTCGTTCCTTGCTGTTGGAATTAATCCGAATGCAAGACCTTTTTCTCCATGCTGGTATTTGACAAACGTATCCGGTATATCATGCAATGAATTAGTGAGCTTAACAGTACCCACTATCTCTTTAACGGTAACTGGTGAATATTCAACTAAGCCGAAAATTTCCTTTCTGACTTTGGATTGACTTCCATCAGCACCAATAAATACATCGCCATATTCAATATCTCCATTTTCGAATACCGCTGCAATGGTTTTATCATTTTCATAGATAAAATGAGAAAAAGTTCTATCAAATTTTATTACATCTGAAGGAATTAATGAATAAAGGAACTGCATCATATCGTATCGCTTTATACATTTCCAGTGCTGCAGTTTCAGGTGTTTGATCTCTTTTCCGCCAGGCCTCCTCAGACTAAAGGCTTCTACTTTAAAGCCAGGCAAACCATCTGCCATTCCATTATTCAGTTCAGATAAAATTTTCTTTCCCTCGGTGTGCATCAGGAAAGCATGTCCTTTTGATGGTAATTCCTGTGATCTTTCGCAGATCACAATATCATTATTATTATTCCTGAGTAATATCCCGATAGATAGTCCGGCAATACCGCCACCAATAATTACGGTTTTCATGGAATGGGAGTTGTATTTAAGGGATTGCTTGTTCTTAAACCTAAGCAATATCGTAACGAAGATATAATAAATATTAAGAGATCGTCATGTCAACATCTCTTCAACTCATTTTTAATCAAATGCTTAAACGAAGCTTAATTGCAACTGTGTTGAAGTGGATGCAACCCGATAAGGAGTATTAAAAGGGATGTTCATACCATCCGATATCGCAAAGAGAGGTGTTTCTTCATACCTTGAAGCAATGATCATCTTCACCCCTTCTGCATGATTATCAAATAACTGCTGGACCAATTTCGGGCAATTATTATTCTTAGACAAGTGAGATAAGAATAAATGAGTTAATGAAGATGATCTATGAGTCTTAAATAAATTTAAGGCTTCACTATTACTTAAATGACCAAGTCCACCTGTTATACGGTTTTTAAGATAGTATGGATAGTTACCTTTCTGAAGCATTTCTTCATCATAATTCGATTCCAGGAACGCTGCATGGCATTGCTTGAAATGATGAATAAGATTTGCACAAGGTTTTCCAATATCTGTAAAAACGCCAACATTTATTCCTTTACAACTCACTATAAAACTATGAGGATCTATAGCGTCATGAAATTTATTAAATGCAGTGATAATGATCTCGCCAATTTTTACCTGTTCAGCAGAAACAAACGTTTTTGAAAGATGCTTTTCTAGTTTTAAATGTCCATTCCTTCTTGTTGCATCAGTAACATATACAGGCAGCTGGTACTTTTTACTCAACATCTGAACACCTTTAATATGATCAGCATGTTCGTGGCTTATAAAGATGGCTTTTAACTTATTCAAATTAAGCCCAAGCCTTTTCATCCTTGCCTCAACTTCTTTGCAACTGATGCCAACGTCAACTAAAACGGCCTCATTGTTATTACCAATGTAATAGCAATTACCGTTACTTCCACTATTCAATGATGTTACAAATAAACTCATAAGCAAAACAAAGAAACTGAATCTGTGATTTTATAAGTGAATTTCTCTTGGTTATGGCAATTAATTATCTTCAAATTGAATTAATACTGCATATGAGAAAAATATCTGTTTTGCCGATGCTTTTAGTTTGCATCGCCCAGCTTGCTTTTAGCCAGGATAAAGGAAATGCTGTAAAAGAAATAACCAATAACAATTCCCTTAATCAACTTCATCCTGATCATTCTATCATCACAGAAAACTCTGTAACCGTTAAAGGCCAGAAAATTCCCTATAAAGCATTCACTGGAACAATTCCTGTTTGGAATGATTCAGGTAAAACCATAGCAGGCGTTTTTTACACGTATTATGAAAGAAGCGATATAAAAGACAGAAGTACCAGGCCACTTGTTATCTCTTTCAATGGAGGCCCTGGTACAACTTCTATCTGGATGGAGCTTGGTTATACAGGTCCAAGAATTCTGAATATTGATGATGAAGGTTATCCGATACAACCGTATGGATTTAAAGAAAATCCTCATTCAATTTTAGATGTAGCCGATATTGTTTATGTAGATCCTGTAAATACTGGTTATTCAAGGATCATTGGTAATACACCAGGTTCAAAATTTTTTGGTGTGAATGCAGACATTAAATATTTAGCTGAGTGGATAAACACATTCGTAACACGAAATAACAGGTGGCTTTCACCCAAATACCTGATCGGCGAAAGTTATGGTACTACTAGAGTTTCTGGCCTTGCATTGGAATTACAAAATGCCCATTGGATGTTTTTAAATGGAGTGATATTAGTTTCTCCAACTACTTTAGGTATTGAAAGAGATGGCCCGTTAGATGCTGCTTTACGTTTACCTTACTATGCTGCAACAGCATGGTATCATAAAATGTTACCGTCAGACTTGCAAAGTAAAAGTTTAACTGCAATGTTGCCGGAAGTTGAAGAATTTACTATCAACGAATTGATACCTGCATTAGCGAAAGGTGGTTTTCTTGATGATGCAAAGAGAAAAACGATTGCAGCAAAAATTGCAAGGTATTCGGGCATTTCTGAAAAAGTAATCTTGCAAAGAAACCTCGTCATTGCTCCAAACTTTTTCTGGAAAGAGTTATTAAGAGATAAAGGCTTCTCGGTTGGCAGACTCGATTCAAGATATCGTGGCATAGACAGGCAGGAAGGTGGTGAATCTCCTGATTTTAATGCTGAACTGCTTGCATGGGAACATTCTTTTACTCCGGCCATGAATCATTATTTACGAAATGAACTTGGTTACAAAACAGACTTGAAATATTATGTATTTGGTCCTGTTCGTCCATGGGATAATACAAACGACAGAACCGGTGAAAACCTACGATTAGCAATGGCTGAAAATCCTTATCTGCATGTTATGATACAATCCGGCTACTACGATGGTGCCTGTGATTACTTCAATGCAAAATATAGCATGTGGCAACTGGATCCTAGTGGAAAGATGAAAGACAGATTAAGTTGGAAAGGTTATGAAAGTGGTCATATGATGTACCTGAGAAAACCTGATCTTGAAGTGAGCAATGAAGACCTGAGAATTTTTATTGCGAAAACATTGCCAAAGAAAGATCAACCTGCGAAATATTGATCGCAGCTGAAATTGTTGAGTACACATAAAGGCCCTGAAGTGAGTGACACAACGAAGCTAAATAGCATTCCTGCTGTTAGCCCACTAACATTGCTTGTTTACTGATGTGTTTCTTTACCGCTGGAGCCACTTTTGTTCCAAGTAGTTCAATCGCATGCATAGCTTGTTTATGTGGCATTGCACCTAAACTTATCTGTGCAAGAAACCTTGTATGCCCAAACAATTCATGCTCATACAAGATTTTATCTATTACTTCCTGTGGACTACCAACAATCAATGCACCTTTGGGTGAAGTGGTCATATCAAATTGTTGACGACTAACCGGTGGCCATCCTCTCTCTTTTCCGATCTTACCCATCGAAGCTGCATAAACCGGAAAATATTCATCACGGGCTTGTTGTGAATCATCAGCAATGTATGCAAGTGAGTTTATGCTTAATTGCAAATTGGAAATATCATGTCCGGCATTTTCATAACTGCTTTTGTACAGCTGAGCAAATGGAACAAACCTGTCTGGACTGCCACCAATAATTGCAAGAGCCATAGGTAATGCAAGAGATGCGGCTCTTTCAACAGATTCAGGTGTTCCACCAACGGCTACCCATACAGGCAATTTTTCCTGGTAAGGTCTTGGATAAACACCAAGATTATTTAATGATTGAGTGTGATTTCCCTTCCATTTGATCTTCTCTGATTCATTAATTTCAAGTAACATTTTCAATTTCTCAGAGAACAATATATCATACTGCGAAAGATCATATCCAAACAGCGGAAATGATTCTATAAAAGAGCCACGGCCAGCCATTATTTCAGCTCTGCCAGAAGATAAAAGATCGACTGTTGAAAATTGCTGAAATACTCTAACAGGATCATCTGAACTTAAAACTGTTACAGCACTTGATAGCTTAATCTGCTTCGTTCTAACTGCCGCAGCCGCCAGGATAACAGCAGGAGCTGATACACTATAATCAGGTCGATGATGTTCTCCTACTGCGAAAACATCAAGACCTAACTGATCTGCCAGTTCAATTTCTTCGAGTAAATTCTGAATACGCTGATGTGCCGTTATGTTTTCTCCGGTTATTGGATGAATTCCAACATCTGCAAAAGTGTAAACGCCTATTTCCATATTGAAGTGGGCAAATTTACTTGTAACTAAAGAAGAAATTGACTGAAAAAGACAAACATTTATCCTTATGAGTGATAATATGGAAATGTGGATTCTTAAGAGATGATCTCAGTTTAAATAAGTAATTGGTATGTTATCTATACAAATGTTTGTTCATTTTAATCTTGAGAGTTCGAATAGAATATGATAGTTAATATCCTATTTTCCAAAGAGTTCCGATATGAATCAAACAGGTAAAATCTTACACAGTGTCTAAAAATTCACCTACTAAAGGCTGTATTCCATTAAAATAGCATCCTATTTGCTAAGCATTACATTCATTATTAGAATTTATCCACCTGTTAGATTAAGTGAATATATGGAAGAGAATATTAGTTCTGCTCTCATACAAGTAGGCGCTAAAGAAATTTCGTGCAGAAAGTCAATTTTTCTTTATCCTATAACACCTGCTGTATTTGTAAAAGGAGCAAATAATTATATCATTAAGCTCATTGATTGTTTAAATGAGGATTTCACTGTCATCAATAAACAAACAAGGCTTGGCATCTTTGATCTGCTTCGTAAACTTCCGAAATGCAATATTGTATATTTTAACTGGATTGAAGATATAGCGGATAAGAGATTGGGATATATTCAAATACCTGTATTGTTATTCATACTTATTTGTTGTAAGATATTTAATATAAAAATTGCCTGGTTCATTCATAATGATATTTCTCATACTAAAAAGAACTGGTTTGCAAAAAAAATGATCAAGGGAATGATGAGAATGTTTGCAGATGTTGCATTCACTCATTCAAGCCAACTTCCACTACTGGAAAAGATGCCTGAAATAAGAATTTTTGAGCACCCGATTGAAGATACTTCCTTTGTAAAACATCCTTCCACTCCTCTCTATGATGTATTGGTCTGGGGTGCTGTAAGTCCATACAAAGGAATTCTTGAGTTTACCGAGTTCAATCACTTAAGTAATAAACTGGATTCACTAAAAATATTAATAGCAGGAAAGTTTTCCTCCCCAGATTTCTATAATAACATACTTCGCTATCAAAAGCAAAACCTGGAGTTAAGGAACAAGATGGTTGAAGAGGATGAACTCATAGATCTTTTTGCAAAAAGCAGGTATATACTTTTTTGTTACCGTTCAGCTTCTGTATTAAGTTCTGCAGCTTTATGCAAAAGCTTATCGTATGGTAAAACGATCATTGGTCCTAACATCGGAGCTTTTAAAGAACTTGGCAAAAAAGGGTTGATCTACACTTACGATACTTTTGAAGATCTTGCTGATCTCCTGGTTCAATTAAAAGCATCAGGGAACTATATTGATCAACAATTAATCAAACAATATATCCGGAATACATCATGGACTCATTTTAAAAACTTCCTTGTAACTAATCTTAATGATACAGAGCAGGTGGACTTAGAATTATCGCCATCGCCGGCTTTTCATTCTACAGTTAATTAATGATCTAATTTTTACTGGTTTAATATTTGATGTCTTTACTGTTGCTTAAGACATTATATGAAATCCGTTTCCGATTCGTTAAAGGAATATGCAAGAGGAATTACCGGTGGATTATTATTCAGCCTTCCATTGCTTTATACAATGGAAGTATGGTGGTTAGGATTTTCCATTCAGCCTTACCAACTCCTTATTTATATTGTTATTACATTTTTATTATTACTTGGGTATAATAATTATGCAGGTGTTCATGAAGATGCTACCTGGAAAGAAGTGGTTATTGATTCTATAGAAGAGATAGGCATAGGGTTTATATTATCAATCATTGTTCTTTGGCTACTTGGAAGAATAGATTTTTCTGAGATGAGAATGAATGAAATAATGGGTAAGACCATTCTGGAATCAATGACCGTAGCTATTGGTGTTTCTGTTGGTACTGCACAATTGGGTGGAGAAGAAGCAAAAGATGATACTAATGATAGAAATGTTAGTGGTATAGGTCATGCTGTATTAGCGTTATGCGGCAGTGTGTTGATAGCAGGAAATGTTGCTCCTACAGAAGAAATTGAATTGATAGCGATGGAAACAACACCTCTCAGATTGCTGATGCTGGTAATAATATCAATGCTACTTGGTGCTGTTATTTTATTCTTTAGCAATTTTAAAAAAGGACATCAACTGCCACCAGCTAAAATGGCTTTGGCTGTTACGTTTGAAACATTCACAGCCTATATTATTGCCTTAGGCAGTTCTGCCTTTATGTTATGGTTCTTTGGCAGATTTAATGAAATTCATTACTCAACAATTATTGCACAAGTGATCGTCTTAGGTTTACCTGCTGTTTTAGGTGCCTCAGCTGGGAGGCTTTTGATCAAACAACAATAGTATACAACATGCCGGCAAAAAACAATGTCAACTCTAAAAAATCAAATAAAGAAGAATTCAAGAAGAATAAGCTTGAATGGAGTGTCTTTGCATTAAGTTCGTTATTACTATTGTGCCTGGTAGGATATTTATCCTATGAAACATTTACGCACAAAGTAAATCCTCCGGATCTGCATATAAAATACACCCGGGATACAGCTAATCATAACTCCTATTCTTATAATATCTATTTGGAAAATCGTGGTGGTGAAACGGCAGAAGACGTATTTATTGAAGCTTATTTATTGAAAAAAGACTCAGTTCTCGATCGTTCAGAATTACAAATTGCTTTTTCTCCCAAAAAATCAAAAAGAGAAGGATGGATCAATTTCAAAACCACATCTACAGAAGCTGATTCTATACAAATAAAAGTAGTGAGCTATAAACTACCCTAAGTACACAGATAATAACTCCAGCCTTATGTCGGAGAGATAGGAACACGGATAACGCTGATTGAACGGATGTACACAGATAATAACTCCAGCCTTCTGCGAGAGATAAGAACACGGATAACGCTGATTAAACAGATGTACACAGATAATAGCTCCAGCCTTTAGGCTGGAGACAATAAGACCAACCCTTTCCTGGGCTTTAGCCCAACATCGCAATGTCCCCACTGGCTAGTTACTTGATTTTGGCTGCTATCGGTGGGAGACTTGCGGAGAAGGCGATCACAAATATGCAGGAAGCACCCACGTATTGGGCAGATTATCTAAGTCAGATATCTGAAGTTTATTAATCAGTGTATATAATGGTTCATCTGGAAAATTATTCATTCGTAATAGCAAAAGTTCATCATTCTGATATGCATAGTAATAACGTTCAGTTTCTTTTACTTTCTGCCAATATATTGAAAGGCTTAAAAGATGATTGCTTTTTATTACATTCATACTTGTTATTTTATTCCAAGCTTCTTATTAACTTGGCTATTTGATTTCTTTCATCAATGTCTCCCACCATCACAGTTGAATTTATTACATTTCTAAATAGGAACATTGCGGCATCAAGGAATGAAAGCTAAATTGATTATATAACAGATTAACAGGAAGTGTATAGGTAACAAGCTATATGGCAATAATGTGAGTTTGCTTTTTACACTGCTATCTCAATATTCCGCCGGATGAATTTGTTCAAATCTCAAACCTTGTAACCCACTTTTATTATAGGCAAATTTGAATTCATCTTCCTTACCTTTTATATCCTCATAGATCAATATTTGAGTTTTAACTGTTTCGGGAATCTTAAATAACGAAGACTCGGCAACTCTATTCTCATGAAAGACTGGTTTTAAAATTCTTCCTCGGGTGCCGTCCTCATAATAATCGAATTGAGTTAATTTACTATTAAGCATATTCACGATTTTAAGAACATTTAGAAAAAAATCGGTGTTCCATCTTCTAAAGAACACGGCAAAAGTTCACCGGCTAGCTCCCAAAAAGGTCTAAGTTTCTCAGCGGCAATTTTCCTTCTTCGCAATGTCTCCCTATACTCATCCACAAACCTAACATCAAGCCAACGGGGACATTGCGGTATCACTGCGGTACAGTTAAGTCAACATCCCTCAGTTCGCTATAGCTCGTTATCTTATATGCAGCATGCTCACCAGTCATATAGAACTTTGCAGAAGAGTATTCATAATCTTCAGGTAACTTACACAATCCAGCCTTACAGGGATTCCAATGAATATAATTTAGCTTCTGAATAATAAAATCATCAGTCCTGCATTCTTTCCAATCAAATGAAGTTTCAAACACCTTATGCAATTTACCCTGCTTTCGCTCTGTTGCAGATAAAAGGCTTTGCAACTGTGCCAGAATCGTAACCTGTTTTTTCTGCTCTAAGTATTTCACTATTTCATAAGCCATAAACCGTTTTCCATTCGATACAATTGTGTTGATTGACTTACCTGTATTTCTGAATGCAATGATTGCATGCAGATGATTTGGCATGATAACATAGCCAACAATATAATGCCCGTTACTCTTTAAATAGTTGAACCAGGTATATACAATATTATAATTAAGAGTGAATAATGGTAGCCAATCTGCACAGGTAAATGTAATGAAGTACACACCATCAGGATCTGATATTTGTTTACGAACACTCATCACTATGAATGTACTTAACTTTTTAAATTTAACCAGGCAGTTGTACCTTGATGCCGCAATGTCCCCATTGGCTGGTTACTTGAATTTTGCCTACTATAGATGGGAGACATTGCGGAGAAGGAAACATGTTTATTTGCAATGCTATGAATAACGCAATGTCCCCATTGGCTGGCTACTTGAATTTGGCGGCTATAGCTGGGAGACATTGCTTAGAAGGAAAGTCTTAAATCAGGAGATTTCATCGGAGTATTTTAGTTCCAACTTTAGACCTTCCAAATTACTTTTATTATAGGCGGTTACAAATTCATCCTCAGGGGCTTTAATTCCAGTATAAGATAAAATTTCAGAATTAACCGTCTCAGGAATTTTAAAGATACTTGATTCCGAAATTCTATTAGAATGAAAAACCGGCTTCAATATCCGCCCACGACTTCCATCCGAATAAAGATCGAACTCTGTACATTCTTGATCTAACATATTCACCACTGTCTTGTACTGAAAAAGCTTTACACCTTTTGATTATTACTGCATAGGCTTTACAGTATTCTTCTTAGTACTAGTGGAACTTTACAATATTTACAATAGTACTGATTTAGCTTTACAGTATTTTTT